>JALHNB010000027.1 GCA_022843745.1 Anaerolineae bacterium
TGTCAAAGAACGCGTGACGATGGTGTCGGAATTTAACGCCAGTGTGCCGGAAAATCTGGCTAAAATTGTTTATAAAATTATGAGCAAAGAGCCTTCAGCACGTTACCGCATGGCTGACCAGCTTGGACATGTTCTCCAAAGTTATCAGGAACGCGCTCGTGATAATACGGTGACGAATTCCGCGCCCGAAATTATCTCGCCACCTGCTTCCCAGCCGCCGCAAAATTCCGCATCACAGCCGCCAGTCGCGTCAGCGCGTCCGCCGAATATCCCCGCGCCCGTGCAGAAATCATCGCTGTCACAGCCTGTTCAGCCTTCGCAGCCTATCCCGCCACCACCGAGCCAAAATTCTCAGGCACGTCCGCCGCTTGCCGGACAGCCCCCGCGTGTACCGAATGCTGAGCCGACTCAGCGTTATGGCCCAGCGCCACAACCTCCACAGTCTCCGCAGTCTCCGCAACAGTCGAATATGAGTCGTCCTGTTCAGCCGCGACCTCTTGAGCCTTCACAAGGCGGCTTTCAGTCAGTCGCTCCGATCCCCTGGCAGCAAGAGCCGCGCAGCGAGAGTGGTCGGTTTTACACGCGCCCTGAACCGCGCTTTAACGAGCAGGAAGCACCCGCCGGACTGGATATTGTGACAATTGCGCTGGCGATCATCGCATTTTTTGCGGTTGCCTGCCTGATCCCGCTATTTATCGCCGTTTTCCAAGCGCGTTTTGGCGGCTAAGGCGAGTCTTCGTCGCCTGTCATCGAGGGTACGCTGGACGAGTGTATTGCTACCTGATAGCTGTCGATGAGGGCTGTGGCTGTGCCTTCGCGAGGTGTCGCCAGGTAAATGCCGATATGCCCGGTTTCTAAAGTGCTGTCCATCACTTCCGCAACCAGTACATTGTTGGCATAACCCTGATAGTGACCGTCATTCACTTCCAGTCGAAGCACATTATCATTTCCAAGAGGCAGAACAGCTTCGTTGGGTGTCCAGGCATCCGACTCATCGCGGAGTTCACGCCAAACGCCATTTTCGCGCACCCAGATGCTAAATCGGCCCACGCCATCGACAGCAAAAACATTGTAATTGTCCGCGTCGAGGTAGTGAAACACGATACCAAAGGCGCTGGAAGGTTGGCTGCTGTTTTCCAGTTGACCGCTAATGGTGATAACGGCATCATCGTAGGAATAGGCCGGGTCAAAGAGGCTGGTAGCAGCGGTAGATGGATTGGGATTGGCGAGGCGGTAAAACCCATCGTCGGTGATGGCCTGTGATAGTTCACTGGTTTCGCCTTGCGGCCAATATCGGTTGTATTCCGAGTCTGACGCGAATGTACTGGTGAAATAGACACTCTCGCTGCCGGTCATGCTTGGCACATTCTCAGCACTTGGTGGAGATGATCCGCGCATCGTAAAAAGAGCGATTACTGTGAGGAGGGCGATGAGTGTCATGCCGATTGCCAGGATGCCAAGCGGTGAACGATAGGCACGTGTTTCCGGTTTGGTTGTCAGTTCCGGCATAGGCTTGGTGGAATCCATCACCTGTGTTGTGACTGCGTAATTCGGTGGTCTTGTGGGTGTGCGCGGTTCACTGCCAAGCGCATTCGCCAGATCGTCGGCAAATTCCTGGGTGGATGCGTAGCGTTCGCCCACATCTTTCGACATCGCCTTAAAAATAATGACATCGAGCGCGGGATTTTCGATCCCCAGCAAGGCTGAAATATTGGGAATCGGCGCGTTGACGTGCTTGAGCATCAGCGATACCGGGTTGGGGTCGTTAAACGGAAGCTGTCCGGTCAGCATTTCGAACAAAATGACCCCCAGCGCATAAATATCACTTCTGGCATCAACGGGCATACCTGCCACCTGCTCCGGCGACATATATGCAGGTGTACCCGTTGTCACGCCGTCCTGGGTGAGTTTGCTGTTTTGCACAAGCCGCGCGATCCCAAAATCGCTCAAGACGGCCTGCTGGCGCTCGTTAAATAAAATATTGGCGGGTTTGACATCGCGGTGAACCATACCCCGTTCATGGGCATATCCGAGGGCATCCGTTATGGTGAGCATGATCTCCAGGACGCGCTCATGGGAAAGCCGTTCGCCTTTTTCGCTGGTTTCATCCAGCACATCTTTGAGGGTGTTGCCGGGGACGTAGGGCATGACCATATAGTAGATGCGCTGGTCGCCCATCTCGACACTGTTAAAGTCATAAATCTGGACGATGTTGGGATGGTTAAAACTGGCGACAAATTTGGCTTCGCGCTCAAATCGCTCTTTAAAATTGGGGTCTTCCGCTAGGTGGTCGTGCAAAATCTTGATCGCGACTATTCGATCCAGATTCGTATCGTATCCCTTAAAGACACGCGCCATGCCGCCTGCGCCAATGCGTCCCCGGATTTCGTAGCGGCCTAGTAACTGCATATTCGCAAAAAAGGTGTCGGTCATGGCGGACATCATCCCAGATAAAAGATAATTCATCTTATATCATCCAGATTATATATTCATTACGGCGTGTAGTCTCATACAAGGTGGGAATCATTACTTGAAGACGATGAATAGTCTCATATAGGGTGGGAATCATTACTTGAAACTGTTATATTTGGTTTGCGTTTATCTAATCGAAAATTGGGCTTTTGAAACCTGTGCCTCGTTTACTCTTATTAATTTTGATTGTGCTGATCGCCGGGAGCGCTGTCGTCGGGCAGGAAGCCACGCAAGAAGCTGAATCGACTGAGACACCCGCGCTATCTTCGCTGCCGGAGCAAGGCGAACTTTACGCCCCGATGACTTTTCCGATGTCGGTAGACCCGGCGCTTTATGAAAATGCTTTTGATGCCAACGATATCGAACTGCTCGGTATTTTCCGCGCACCTTCTGGCGAAGAATCGGTCATTCCCGGATTCTGGATGCAGCCTTTTGTTGATCGCTGCCCGTCATGTGAGGTGAGCGATTATCAGCCACAGGGTGAACCGACGTGGCAGGTCAAATTTACGCCGCGTGAGGTCGGTGACTGGTCGTACACATTGCAGGTGCGCGATAACGGTGCGCAGGTCGCGACACGTGATGGTCAATTTGAGGTGATTGCCTCAGATCGCAGCGGATTTATCAAAGTCGGCGCGAATAAACGTTATTTTCAATACGACAATGGATTATCGTATTTTCCGATTGGTCACAATCTGAATTGGTCGTGGGAGGGCGGTGGTGGGCTGCGCACCTACCAGCGTTGGCTGCGTGAATTGCGCGAATCCGGTGGGAATTATGCGCGTTTGTTTATCGACGTACCCTGGTTTATCAATCTGGAATGGACAGAGCCAGTCGGCGATTATCGCGTTGCCCAGCAAAAAGCGGCTGAACTGGATGTTATTCTGGATACAGCCGCCGAGTATGGTATCGCGCTGCAAGTGGTGATACTGTGGCATCAGGCACTGCGTGTTTATAACGGTGTTCCAGTGTTGATCCCCGAAAATCCGCCGCGTCCAAATGTCAGCGCGGACTGGGATAATAATCCTTATAATGTGGTTAACGGCGGGTCGCTGAGTGGTTTTGCCGCATTTTTCACCAATCAGGAAGCTCAAAATCTATTTAAACGCCGCCTGCGTTATATCGCCGCGCGTTGGGGCTACAGCCCGCAAATTTTCGCCTGGGAAATTATTGACGAAATTGATCGAGTCGGTACAGAAGACACACAGGCCAGAAATAACTGGCTGAACAGCATGGTGAGTTACATGCGCCAGATCGACCAGCACTCGCATTTGATAACCGCTGGGAGCGAAAATTTTGACCCGGCAGTAGTCGCCAACCCCTTGCTTGATTTCACAACCAGCGAATTTTACCAGCGCAGGCCGATTGAACCAGCTACCGACCAGACGACTGGCGTGGTAGACATCCTCCGCCGACAGTTACAACTGAACGAATCGCCCGCGCTGCTCACTGATTTTTCGATCAACCCCTGGTTCGAGCCGACAGCCGACGACCCCGAAGGCATCCACGTCCAGACGAGTTTATGGGCAGCGGCACTCTCCGGTTCGGCAGGAGGGGCGATGAGCGATTGGTGGGATACTTATGTGATTCCGCAAAATCTGGCGCGTTATTATCCGCCGCTGGCTGCTTTCACCGCCGGGGTTGATTGGTCGAATCTGAATCTGCTGCCTGCTGAGGCGGGTTTGCTTGCGGAAAATGCTGCTTATGCGCCTGTCCGCCTGAGCAATTTTAATCGCCAATTTGCGGCAAGGCTGGAAAGCGTAGTCACGCACGACATTACGCCAGACGGTGTTTTCCCGGATATTTCGACAGTCCCCAGCTTTTTGTACGGGCAGGTCTATAACGCCCAGTTCAGCCAAGTGCAGCATTACACGGTTGCGCCGCCTGTCGATACCTATCTGGAAGTGGGTGTGCGCTCCGTTTCGTCACAATCCGGTGCGCGTTTGACGATTGCTGTCGATAATCAAAATGTCGCCGAGCTTAACCTGACTACGGACAGCCGCGCCGCAGCCGTGCGTGTGCCGTTGAAAGCCGGAGAACACAGCATTACACTTGATAACATCGGTGATGATTGGCTGGAACTGGATTATATCGAGATCGGTCAATTGATCGCGCCTGCACGATTGCTGACATTGCGGGATTCTAACGCGGGGGTCGCGCTGGCGTGGATTCAACATCGCGATTATACGTGGCAAAATGTCACTGGCGGCGCTGTGATCGAGCCGATCACCTTTCAATATCGTCTGGGCGGAATGCCCACCGGACGTTATGTCGCCGAAATCTGGGACCCAATTCTGGGCGGCGTTCTCGGTGAGGAGTTGTTGCGCGTGGGTGAGGACGGAATTCTGCAATTAAATCTGCTGCCGATGAACAGCCAGATGGCGATTCGCGTATTCCGGCAGGGTGAAGCGCCGGAAATCAGCGTGACCCCCACCTTCACGCCCACGCCTGCGCCGACTGAAACTGTCGTGCCGACTTCGACACCTGCTCCTGTGCAAACCAACACGCCGCGCCCAACCGAAGGCCCAATTCCGTAATTACAACGCTCTAACTTTCCCCCTCAGCACGAAAAATACAACACTGTTATACTGACTCTACCGACTACAATGGAAGTCGCAGAGGGGTCATGATGGTTACTCGACTGGTTCACCGGTCAGAACGTTTGGCAGAAATTGAGAGGATGTTGTTTCGCAGCACGATTGGGCTGCGCGTCGTCGAAATTGCAGAAGCCTGTGGGGTAGATCGGCGCACGATTTACCGCGACCTGTCGCTGTTGACGGATATTGGTGTGCCGATTTATCAAAAAGATGGGCGTTTTTATCTCAATCACGAGTATTACGTCGCGCCTGTTCGACTGAGTATCAACGAGTCGGTAGCGTTGTATATTGCCGCGCGTGGTTTATCTCATGCTACCGAACAGCATAACCCACATGTGGTATCCGCGCTTAAAAAGCTCAGTCAGATTTTGCCCGACTCACTGGCTGCGCACGTCTTGTTTACCGTTGAAGCCGGACACAGCAATCCTGTAGACCGAGCTTTTGTCACAACACTCGAAACGCTCACCCGTGCCTGGGCAGAGTGCCGTCAGGTCAAGCTTTGGTATCGCAGCGCCGATAGCATTTCAACCAGAGCGCACGAATTTGCTATTTATTTTATCGAGCCAAATTCAACAGGCATACTGTATGTAGTGGGTTTTGATTACGTGGTACAAAGAGTTCGTGCTTATCAATTACAGCGCATCAAAAGAGTCCAGCTTTTACAAAGTCAGTATGAAATTCCCATTTATTTTGATCGCCGTCGTTTCCAGGCGGATACCTGGGGGATGATGCGCGATGATGCGGGTGACAAAACTGTTGAGGTCGTCCTGACTTGTTCTGAGGATTTGGCCGCCACGATTCGGGAACGCGCTCGGCGTATTCCTCAGCGCATCACGGTCATGTCTGATAACCGCTGCATTGTCCGCATGAATGTGTCCGATTGGCGGGAAATTTTACCCTGGGTACGATCGCTGGGTGCGCAGGCTGAGGTGCTAGAGCCAAAAGCGCTGCGTGACCAGATTGCGGCGGAAGCCTCAAAAATCGCGCAGGTTTATCAAGCGAAGGCGTGATCTTTAGGGGCGACTCGCCGAGTCGCCCCTACAAATTTGATTTCTTAGCCTGCGCAATGGTACGCAGGCTTTTTTATTAACCGCCAGCTTCGACGGTGGCTTCTGGGGTCACTTCCGTCGTAGCTTCAAGTGTTGCTTCTGGTGTTGCCTCAGATGTCACCTCAAGGGTGGCCTCGATGGTCGCTTCAGCAGTGGCTTCGACAGTCGCCTCAAGGGTGGCCTCAGCGGTAGCTTCAGCAGTTGCTTCAACTGTGGCTTCAGGTTCGGGCGTGGGGATGACAATCGTTTTGTCGATGGCCTGAACACTGACATAAGCGGGACGCGGCTGGGCATCTGGGCCGAGCAGTGAATAATAGCAGCCCTCGACTCCAAACGTGTCCATCGCCTGACAGCCGTTCAGATTGTAGACGAACATCGGCCCGACATAGCCTAATGCAGCACCGATTTCGAAAGCTCGTGTCGTATATTGAGCCTGTTCAGCCAGGCTGGTGTAGCCCACATAAATATTCGTTTCGTCGGGCGCGCCCAAATCTTCGGTGGTTCCCCAGCCAAATTTTGTGACCCAGATCGGTGACGCACTATCGCTATTCTGTTCCATAATCTGGCGATAATCCTGAAGCGTATTCAGGAAATAGAATGTCGGACTCTCGAAATGCGTGGTAACGCCTTCCGGTGCGGTACAGCACACGGCATCCGGCGGATTTGCCCAGCCCATCGGGTGCGCACCAATTGCATCAGCATAATTTGCGACCCCGGCTGCATACAGACCACTCAGGAATACACGATCATCAATCGCGTTCACTTCCAGATTGCCGACGGCTGCGTTAAAAGCATCGTTATAGCCCGTTGGCGCAAGCCCGGCACTGACGACGATTGCATCTGGATTCGCAGCTTTCACAGCATCATAACCAAAGCGCAGCAGTTCGACATAGCTTTCTGGGCTGATGGTGTGAACGGTGCTTTTCCATTTGCTGCGCAGATTCGGCTCGTTCCAGATTTCATAAGCATTCACACGGCCTGCGTAGCGTGCGGACAGAGCCGTTATAAAATCGCCAAAATCAGCGAAATTATCGGGTGGGCCGTTTTCTTCCTGGATAGTACGTGACCAATCCGGGGCTGACGTGACCGTGAACAGGATTTTTGTGCTTTGGCTTTCCAGCATGGCGACGATGGCATCCAGTGCCGCATAGTCGATCTGGCCTTTGACAGGCTCGAAATCGCGCCAGTTAATTTCCTGCTTGACCCAGTTCATGCCCAGCGCATTCAGGCTTGCCGTCGCATCCTCATGACCGATCAGATTGACCTCAATGCCGTATTCCAGAGTCGTGATAGGCACTACAGCGGCAACTTCTGCGGCAGTCTCCGGGACGGGCAGGGGAGTCGGCGTGGGGACAACCTCACCAGCAGGAGCGCCAGCGGCGGGGATATTGATCGTCTGCCCGAAATAGACAAGATTCGGATTGGTAATATCGGGGTTAATTTTCATCAGTTCGCTGATCGTGGTTTGGTTACGAACGGCGATTCGGTAGAGCGTGTCGCCACGCTGGACGACATAGGTCGTTGTGTTTCCTTCCTGAGCAAAAGCAATGCTGCTAACGATCAATAAGCTGACCAGCAGTAGTATTAAAATAAGCCAATTTCTGCGCATATATTCCTCCAGTTGGTAGGTGGGATTGTGTATCTAAAACCAGTTCCGGTGTAGGTTGCTTTACCCAAAACCAGTTCCGATGTACGTTACTCTGAAAATAGTACACCGTTCACTCAACTTACGCTATTGACGATAGTAACGGCTGACTCAACTCGCGCTATCAATGATAGTAGGGTCTGAATCAAGTTGTGCTATCGGCGATAGTATCGTCTGCCTGATAAGCGTATAATGAATCGTAGATCGTTAACCTGTCCAGGAGGGTATTGATGCCCAAACGTATGATCGTTTTTGCTGTAGTCATTCTGCTGTTCACAGGAACCGCGCTTGCACAGACACGCTCCGTTTTCTGGCAGCGATGGGACGTACTCATCGACAATGTTGATACGTCCGGTAACAGTTTTGATGTGACCGAAACCTACGATGTCTATTTCACCGGGACGTTCAGCTTTGGCCTCCGTGTCATCGAACTCACGAATCTGGATGACATCCAGAATATTCAGATTTACGATGGCAACCAGGCGCTGCGGCAAAGCTGCTCGGAGCAGGCTGGAACATTCTGTGTATCCACAACGACGGACGGGCGTGAAATCCAATATTATTTTACGCAGCCCGTCACCAATGATAACCGCGTCATTCGCATCGAATATACCGTCCTCGGCGCATTGCGAATCTACGAAGGCGGCGATCAGCTTTGGTGGTCGGCGATTCCCTCCGATCATTTCGGCTATACGATTGGCAGTAGTACCGTCACCGTGCAAATGCCGCCAGGGTTTGGCCCGCGTGAAGGTGTTGATCGGGTAGATGTCTATGGTGTACCTGGGACGGTGCAGGTCAATGGGACGACCATTACTGCGATGCCAAACGCCGCAATTTCAGGCGATGGCAAATTTGAAATTCGTGTTCAGTACCCCCATGACCCGGCTGCTGTTTCACCCCGCTGGCAGTCATCTTTTGATACCCAACGCGAATTTGACGAGAACGTCAAGCCGCTGCTTGATTTCGGCATACTGGCTTTAGCGGGGCTGATCGGGCTTGGTGGGCCGTTGGCAATCTTTGGCCTGTGGTACACGCGCGGGCGTGATCCAAAAATCGGCCCCGTTCCGACATATCTTTCCGATCTGCCATCCGCGATTCCGCCGGCATTGGTCGGGTCGCTGGTCGATGAACGGGTCGATATTCGCGACATCCTCTCAACGTTTGTTGACCTCGCGCGGCGTGGCTATATGGTCATGGAGGAAAATCAAACGGCGGGTGCTTTTGGCATCGGTGTTAACCGCACTTTTACCTTTAAGCGTACCGATAAGCCATCGAACGATCTGCGCCAATTTGAAGAGCGTGTGCTGGATCGCATTTTCAGCGGCAGTTCAATGGAACGAACGTTAGACTCGCTCAAGAACAGTTTTTACACGACCATCCCACAGATTCAGAAAGACCTGTATAAAGACCTGGTGGGGGAAGATTTCTTCAAGGGTGATCCTAATAACACACGGGGTGTGTGGACGGCAGGCGGCATTGGGCTGCTCGTTCTCGCCGGGTTGATTTTCTTCGGTGTCGTTTCTAACGATGATCTGAATGTTTCTTCGATGCTGGCCTGCCTGCCTGTCGCGATTGGGATAACAGGTATCGCAGCCTTCATTTTCGGTCAGGCGATGCCCTCTAAAACCCGTAAAGGCGCGGAAGAAGCAGCCAAGTGGAAAGCCTTTTACGAATATCTGCGCAACCTCGAAAAATATAACACCGTAGAAGAAGCCGCCAGCCGTTTCGAGGAATTTTTGCCGTATGCCGTCGCTTTTGGCCTGGAACGCTCCTGGCTGCGGAAATTCAACGGGATTGAAAATGTGCCGATTCCGGTCTGGTATTATCCGACCTATATCGGTGGACGCTATCGTGGGGGTTATACACCCGGTACGCCCGTTCCGCGCCCCGACTACAGCGACATTTCACGCGCAGGCAGCGGTGGACTCGATCAAATGTCGGGCAGCTTGACCGGCGGCCTGGAAAGCATGTCAAACGGGCTGACTTCGATGCTGGACTCAGCAGCGCGTATCGTCACCAGCCAACCCCAATCCTCCGGCGGCAGCGGCAAATGGAGCAGTGGTGGCAGCAGTTGGAGTGGAGGCGGTTTTAGCGGCGGTGGCAGTAGCGGCGGTGGTCGTTCCGGTTTCGGCTGATGCCGTACTTTGATTTTTGATCTGGCTTTTTGCTAAAAGCTAACTGCTAAAAGCTATGAGCTAAAAGGGAGTAACAATTTGAATACAGGCCGTTTAATCGGTGTGATTTTGATGGTGATCGGGTTGGGCGCGGCGCTGCTGGCGGGTTTATGGCTTGCAGCGCAGCTTTCAAATCAACAAATTACGGGTGGTGGCGCGGTATTGGGCGCGGGGTTGGCCTTTATTCCGATTGCGCTCATCGTGGCCTTTGGGATTTATATGTTCGTGCAGGGCGGTAAAGAGGCTGTACAAGAATCGGTCATGCAAAAACAGCGCCAACTGCTCGACATTCTCAAAAGCCGGGGGCAGGTGAGCGTATCCGATATGGCGATTGAAATGCACGTCACGCCGGATACGGTTAAAGAGATGGTGCATCAGCTTGTCGGCTTGCAGGTTTTCAGCGGTTACGCCAACTGGAAAGCGGATACGCTCTATTCCTCGGAGGCGAGCCAGCTGCGCGAACTGAGCCAATGTAAAAACTGCGGCGGCGAGATCGAGCTGGTTGGCAAGGGAATCGCGACCTGCAAATACTGCGGAACAGAATATTTTCTGAGTTAGTTGCGCTGTGATCTCACCAATCATTGGGGCAATATTTTGCTGTGAGTGTTTTAGAATCATGATAAGCTAATCTAAATTGTTTGAGAAAGGTGACATGAATGTCCGATTTATATGATGATATTGTGAGCCAACGGGGTTCCGTCCAGCGCTTGCTGGCACGCATACCGGGTTTTCGCGGTTATCAGGATAAAGCTGACCGACGCACCGCCGACACGATGCTGCGAAATCATATCGCGGGTGAATTGGCGAAGCGCGTGAATCGTTTTGCATCTATCGAGAAAGCGATCATCGAGGATGGCGGCCTGTCGTACATGAGCAAATCGCGCGATGCGAAAAGCAAGCTGCAACTTTATCTTGACCGTCTGAAGGCTGCTGCACCCGGCTATTCGGGATTCTTCGCTGCGGTGAAGATCGACACGGAAGAACTGGAAAAGCTCTACAGCTTTGACGAGGCGCAAATTCGCTATGTGGATAAATTTGACGACGCGCTGGCGACTCTCGATCAAAATGTCAAAGCAAAAGAGGGAATCGACACGGCAATTGCTGCGATTGACGCGCTGGCGGCTGAGGCAAACGAAGCGTTTGCGCTGCGCGAAGACGTACTGACTAATCTGAATAAATCGCTTTAATTCTTGGGTATCAAGGAGATCATCGAAATGCCCCGTATTATAGATGTTATCGACCACGTAAATGTTGCCGATGAAGAATTTGCATGGCGTGAACCGCAAGAAGGCAGTGGTGATTGGCGGATGGGTTCGCAGGTAATTGTCGGCGAAAATCAGGCGGCGGTTTTTGTGCGCGGCGGCCAGGCGCTCGACACGCTCGGCACCGGGCGGCACACGCTCTCAACGGCTAACCTGCCTATTTTAGCGGGCTTGATCGGCCTGGCGACCAGCGGACGTACACCCTTCACGGCTGATCTCTACTTCGTCAATATGAAGGATATGCCGCAGGTCGGCTGGGGGACAAACCCGCCGATTGTTTTGGAAACACCTGGCAAAGGTATGGGTGTGGCGCTGCTTATTACTCACGGTATTGTCGATATTGGTATTGATGAACCGATGCGGTTTGTTAAGCAGTATGGTGTTGGCAAGCCGCGTGTCGTGTTAAATGACCTTAAAAGCCGCCTTCAGACCATTCTGCTTGGCGCGATCTCACAGCTTTTGTTGAAATCCGGCGCACAGAGCATCCCTGACGCGAATCGTATTCTGGACGACCTCGAAGGCGCGGCGCTGGCAATGTTGAATGAGCCGTTCCAGGCGCTTGGCTTACGGATTAAGGCATTTGAGGCCAATCCGTTTACCGCCAAGCAGGTTTCTGAGGACGAACTGCGTGATTATGTCAGTCTGGAAACCTGGGAACGTGTCAAACGCATGTCGATTGCGCAAACGGCGGCGGCTAATACAGGCGCAGGTGGTGCTCTGGCAGGCGCAGGTGTCGGCCTGGGTGTTGGGCAGCAGATCGGCGCGGCACTTAATCCCGATGGCGCAGCGCTTCAGCAGCAGCTTCAACAGCAGCAGATGATGATGCAGCAAATGATGATGCAGATGATGCAGAATCAGGGCAATCAACAGCAGCCAGCGCCTGCCGCACCCGCAGCAGGTGGCAGCGCCCCACAGACCAAAGAACAGATTCTGGCTATGATCGACAGCCTGGACATGAAATTGATGAACGGCGAGATCACTGAAGACACCTACAAAATGTTAACTGCTAAATGGCAGGAACGTCTAAAGCAGCTCGGCGGCTAAGAGATCGTTTATAACCCCAAACCCACTTAGCAAGAGGCTGGTATAGGCTTTTGCTCCCCTCTCTAATGCTTTGGAGAGGGGCTGGGGGTGAGGTTTGGTCGCCCCTACGGCACAATATCCACCGTGCCGATGACCGCATGATCCGCATCATCGTCCAGCAAAATGCGTTCACCCGTTAGCGGATCGTATAACCCCACCAGCAGCGTATATTCACCTTCCGCAACGCCACTCAGAGGCAGCGTATACACATCGCGATAATTTTCGGATGTTGACCACGACTGTGTGCTGATGCGCTCATCCTGCGGGAACTGATCGTCCTGCGTCCACAGCGGCGTTCCCGTCGCTGGATTAATATTCCCCGCCATGTGAACAAAAATTTTCAGCGGATTTTCCGTTGTTCTCAGAGGATGCCAGTAAAGCCACAAGACTAATTCGCCGTCAGGTTCGGGCGGCATCAAAATTTGCACACCGACTAATTCCGCAACGTCTCCAAATGTCGCTAAGGGCGGAGATTCAATTTCATCGGATTTTAGTTGCCAATCCATATACTGCCGCGCAGGCAGTGTACCGATTTTGACGCTGCGCACCAGTTGCATATTCGCGTTGAGCCAATCTTCGCCAACCTCCGCATTTTCCCATCCCGGCGGTGGATCAATGACCAACCATAAACTCGAATATTGCTCACGATCTCGTTCTAGAACGCTTTCAATTTCTGATCCCGATTGATCGGGATTCGCCGGGAGGCGTTCCATTGGCGTGAAATCGGCGTAATAGTAGGTGAACGCTTCATCGGCGGCGGCTTGTATCACAACATCATCGGGCGAAACCTGATCGTGAAGATATTCGGTAAATTCTCGCCAATCCGGTGCTTTCGTGTAGTCAAAAAACACAAAATAATTATAGAGGCTATACCCACTGACGATTATCCAGCCTGCCAAAAGCGCTATTGAAATAACACGCCATACGCGATTTGTAGGGGCGGCTCGCGAGTCGCCCCTACGGAATAACCCCTCAACCAGCGCTGCAAACAACACAATATACGCAGGCACAGCCGACAGCACATAGCGCGGCGTAAACACGTTCAGCCGCAGTGAGACGATTCCCAGCAGCAGGGGAGGGATCACGCCGAGCAGTGCCATCAGCAGAGCCGCGCGTCGATTCTGCCGCCGGAGGACGAAAAATCCGATAATCAAAATCAGTAAAATCAGCGGCCAGAGTAGCGCGATGAGATTTTCCGGCAGTGACGAGCCAAATGTGAGCGATGGTAAAAACCATGTCAGCAGGCGTGGCGGATCAAACCCAAACGTGGTGCCGCCGTAGCCGCTGCCTGTGAGCAAGCGTCCCTGTATAAACCAGGGTGCTAAAATCAAACCGATGATAATTTGCGCAGTCAGCCAGTGCCGAATCAATCGCCAATTGCGCCAATACGCGATAATGACAAACACACTCAATACAAAAAGCGTGAATAATTCCAAATAATAGAGATAAGCTGCCAGCGCTGCAAAAATGATATAAAGCACCCAATCGACGCGCCGATGTTTCTCTAATGCTCGCAGTGCCAGCCATACTCCTGCTGCGCTGGCTGCTGCCCAGCCTGCGTACATCTTGGCATCCTGCGCGTGCCAGATTTCCAGTGGGTGAATCGCCCACAGCAGCGCCGACAAAACCCCCATACGCCGCCCGCCGATGCGATGCCCCAGCGCGTATAAGACCGGGACTCCGATGACGTTGAGAAGTGCGGGCAGTAGTCGCAGGCTGAACTCACTCACGCCAAAAACGATTCGCCAGCCACGAAACAGAGCGAATGTCAGCGGCGGTTGCGGGTCTTTGAGGACGATTTCACTGTTCAGCGTTTCGACCAGCGGCTTTTCGACCCAGTTCATCGCCGTAAACGCCTCGTCGCCCCGGAAGGATACCGCGTCGATTTTGTAGAGGCGCAAGGTAAAACCCGCTATCGTCAACAAAATGACAATCGCCAGCGCAGTTTGTCGTTTCATAGGGGGAAATTGAACATCAAGAGGGTTATTCCAGATTTGAGACGACTTTAAATGCCGTTATTCCAAGTTCAGAACGACTTTATGATGCGTGACCGTCGTTTCAAAGGTGAGCAGGATCGCCTGTGCTGCGGGTGCAACGACAGCCGTCTCGACATTTTCACCCGCAAAACTGCGAATGGCATCCAGCGATTCCCAAAATGATATAACGGTTAATTCGACGGTATCATCAATATCTCGCTGCAAGATTTTAACTTTTTTAAATCCCTTGAGCTTCTTAACCTCAGCATAAACCGATTGCTGAAAGTGTTCGAGATATTGGGGAAGCTTTTCCTGATGTACCGTACAACGCCAGATTCGTGCGATCATTTTTAAGTCTCTGCTTATTTTGAAGCTAGTGTCGCCTGTTCGAATGCTTCGGCCTGCGCTGGGGTGAGGGCCGCGCGACCATCTCTTGGCACATCACGCATGAAATCCTTCAGATTCGGCTTGAGGTCAGAATCGGCATACAACACTGGGATCGTTGGATTTGTGATGGTGACACGCGCACGTGGATCGGTAAAGATTATCAATGGCTTTACTTCCACCCCTGGCGCAATCGGTTGCAGCAATTTTTGGAGGTGTTCGACGGCGCGTTGTGCCTCTGTGTTGGGGTTTCCAATGCCATCACGCCGGAAAATGCGCGTAAACGTCGATAGTGCGCTGCCGTGTGTTGACCATTTATCGCCTTCAACAGTGTAGACACCATCCTGGAAAAGTGCCGTGATCGCGTAAACTCCCTGCGGGGAGATCAAAACGTGACGCGCCGGAATATGAAAATAGCTGTACAAAACGCTTTTATTGCTCAGACCTTTGAGTCCATTTTTAAGGGCTTTTTCCGGGCGTGGCTCACGTACCCACAAGTTGGTCATGCGTACCGAAACCAGTGTCGTGACCAACCCAATGGGCAGCACCAGCGATGGCAGCAGGATAACCAGTGTTGAATCCAAGTCGGCAGAAGGGTTAAACGCCTGCTGGTTGGTGATAATGAACGCGCCGATGAGAACGGCAAAACTGAAAAAAAACAGATATTGGGCAATGCGGCGGTTGCGTTCCACCAACTTGTCGTTAACTTCGGTACGCATAATGTCCTTTTACGTGGCGTGAGCAGTGAAGCTAAAATTGAAGTAAGGACAGGTCTCAGACCTGCCCCTACGTTGGATTTACGGGTTAAACGGGTACGAAGTAGGCGAGAAAGCCGCCGCGTCCGATCTCGGCACATACCAGATCGCCAAATCGCAGCGATGGCTCGATGATCCAGCGGCGCGGTGAGCCATAGGCGACACCAATCACTGCGCGGTCAATGTCGGCAGCATTTGGTCGGATGCAGTGTGTGATTTTAAGCGGGAGTTCGCCAGTCTGAACCTGCCCCTTGTCGTTATAAAACGTGACATCATAGAGGAGTTGTTTTTGCACATAATTTGCAGGGTTCGGCGGGTTGTAGCCGATCCACGACAGCGCACATGTGCTGGCAATCGAACCATTATAACCAACATCAATGTCTTCACGATCATAAAAGAGGGTGTCGCACGCCAGATATTGATACGGGCGCATGATGTTGAAGAAATCACTGGAAACATTTCCCGTCTGGACAGTGCCGGGTGCTGCTGGGGTTGTGGTTTGCCCGGACGTGCTGGTGATTTCGGCTGTGATACGTGCCTTGCCACCGAGGTTGATATTCACGGGCGCAGAACCATCGGCTGAACCAAGAATTTGGGCGCTGGCGAGGTTGTTCACATCAAAGCGCGAGCCTGGCGTCCATGCCCAATAGGTCAGGACGGATGAACCAGAGGCATCTGCTACAAAACGGAAATTAACGGGCAGATAAAAGCCGATCCAGACAGCCCGTTGATTGACGACAACAGGCGTTGGGTAGGTGAGCGTAAATGTGCCTGCCTGCTGAATATCAACCTGTGTCTGGCTGACAAGACGCGCGTCGGAGGGGGAACCGCCGTTGGCATCTTCGTAGATCAGCACGTCAATCGACGCACCCGGCACAGGGGTATTCACTTCAATACTGACTTTATCAATCGCGGCGGGGCGTGCCACACCAGCCGTATCCAGGTCAAAACCGTTCATGACCAACGATGCCTCACCGGAGATAAACCAGACGGTACTGTCTGTTCCGGAATTGATATTAAGAATCACAGCCCCAGCGTTGGCAGGCAGAATCACCGTTACCAACGCGATCATCAGGCCGACGAGCAGCCAATTTCTGAATTTCAACATAGTTTCTATTCCTGAGCTAAACAAACGCTGTATACCTGTTACGATAGCGCATCGCATGTATAATTTCCGCGATATTTTACGGAGTATATAGTTTTTGAGCAAGAATCGCTACACTCATTACCTTATTCCCATCGGGTTGATGCTGCTGGCGTTCGCGATCTGGCTGCTGCTTATGAACCAGTTCCGGCTCGATGACAGCTTCATCACGTATCGTTATGCGCAAAACGCGGCACGTGGTTGGGGGCTAGTCTATAACCGTGATGATGCGGTTTTAAGCACTACCGCGCCTCTATACGCGATTTTGCTGGCGATTTTCAGCTTCATTATTTCTGACTTTCATATGCTTGGCGGCTTGATCGGTACAACCTGTATCGGACTCAGCGGCATTTTTATTTATGCGCTTTTGCCACGCCGGATGTCGATTCGCGTCTGGGCTGGCCTGCTCTATGTCCTCAGTACACCGCTGTGGCTGTCGCTTGGGATGGAAACGCCGCTGTGGATCATGTTGGTGTTGGCAGCCGTGTGGTTAGCGTCTGAATCGAGATGGGCGTTCGCAGGGTTATTGATCGGGCTGGCGATTTTTGTGCGTCCAGATGCCGCGCTCCCCGGCGGTTTATTGGGACTCGTTGTGCTTTCGCAGGCGGTTAACCAGATAAATACACGGTGGCGCTGGTGGAGGGCTTTAGCAGCCTATGTGCTGGCGGCGGCGATTCCCGTGCTGATTTTTGCGATCTGGGGCATGGCTACCTATGGTTCACCGCTGCCCGTGACATTGGGTGCGAAAAGTGCGCAAGCCATACTCGGAATTACGGGACTGGGGCCGTTTGTTGGCACATTTGATGGGCTGGCATTAATCGTTCAGGATTTGCTGGCGCAGAGTCCACTCTATGTTCTGATTGGCTTGCTCATGCTGGCCGGATTATCGCGGCGATTGCCCTGGCCTATAGTTTTGATTGTCATCTGGGGTGTTTTCCATCTTCTCACCTACGCCGTCCTGCGGATCGCGCCCTATCGCTGGTATTATGCGCCGCTGCTCCCTGGCGCGATTTTATTAGCAACATTTGGCCTCGACAAAATACATAATTGGCTTACGAGTGTCGTAGGGGTGACTCGCCGAGTCGCCCCTACATTCATCACCGGGTTAATTGCCGTTATTGTATTATTTGCACCCCTGACATCCTTTGCGCGAATCAACGACTATTTTGTGTCCGGCGGCGAGTCGCGAGTGATGCTGCCAATTGTTGACTGGGATGCTTATCGCGAAGTAGGCGAGTGGTTGGATCAAAACACACCCCAGGATGCAACTGTTGGTGTAGCGGAGGTCGGACAGGTTGGATTTTATGCAGATCGCTGGATGACCGATTATCTCGGCCTATTACAGCCGGACGTTGCCGCTATGCTCAAGCGGGGCGACCTGTATAGCTGGTTGGCTGAGTATGCACCGGATTACCTCATTTTCCAGCGATTCCGGGGCGCCCCACTGGTGCTGTACAACTATGTCATCGAGAACGACCCCTGGTTTTTAACGGCTTACCAGTCAGTCACCGAAATTGACGACCCGCGTTATTCATCCGGCCCGGTCACGATTTTTCAGCGCACCATTTCCAAACGCGACATGATTGAACAGACTGCACAGATGGATTACCAGGGGCTGCGGCTGGTGGGGTTAGCTGTTGAAACGGTTGACGAATCGCGAACCATTCGCGTTCGTGTCGATTGGGACGTGGTTAGCGATTTGCCGGAAAATCTGCACCTCGCGGTCAAAATTCTGGATATGCCCGTTGTCCCGTCATTTGATGCCGACTATCACACCTCTAACTGGCAGGGCACATTTTCGACGTGGCATACGCTTGTCTTGTCGGAAGATGTGCCAGCAGGAATGTATCCGCTGCATGTCGCGGTGGGGCCAACGGGTGGGCCATATAACGGTCAGAATGTCGGCTGGTTTGAAATGCCAGTAGGTTTTTAGAGACAGCTCCCAGATCTGCATCTACATCCATGAAACTCTGGTATTGGTTAGCCAAACACGCGGGGTTATAATCATTCCCGCTTTGAAGATGTGATGAGGTGCGGCGATGCAAGAAATTATCCTGCTGGCGTTGATTATGGCGCTGGGTATGGGCGCGTACTGGACAATGGTGCTGTTCCCCAAACAGCGTGATTTCCAGAAACGTCAGAATTTCGTCCGCACACTGGCTGAAGGGGACGAAGTGATTACGGCTGGCGGGATCATTGGCCGCATTATCGCCCTGGAAGCTGAAGAAGGCATCGCCTACGTGGAAATTGCTACCGGTATTGTTGTACGGATGATTGCTGCCTCCCTGTTATCACCCTACGACCCCGAAGAACTGGCCCGCAATGTTCGCATGGGGTTAGAAAAAGATAAAAACCAGTCATAATTCATCGAGGCTGAAAGTACGCCCCAGGAAGGTTCGTCTATGAGCCACCACATCCGCTGGCTTGTGTTTATTCTGCTTTTGTCCGCCTTTGCCCTATGGGTGAGCTTGCCCGATACGCAGAGTATCGTGGTGGACAGTAATAACGATGGCGAGTCGGAATTTCGGTTAAATATCCAACAAAGCCTCGGCCTCGATCTCGTTGGTGGTTTGCGCGTACTGTTGAAAGCCGATCTGCCAGCGGGTTCTTATACGGCTGAAGATTTGCAGGAAACAGCCAATAACGTCTCGAAACGTGTTAACGCGCTGGGCGTGACCGAGCCGACCATTCAAGTGCTGCAAGGCAGTGGACGTATTCTGGTTGAACTACCGGGTGTGACCGATCCTCAAGAAGCAATTGGGGTGATTCAGCAGACGGCGCTGCTCGAATTTGTCGATTTTAGCGGGTTGGGCGGTCAAGCTCAGACCTATGAAGGCCGCAAAGTCATCACCACTGAGCAAATTATCATCCAGCAGCAGCGGGCATCGGTAGCGGCTGAATCAAGTGTCGAACCCTCAGCCGAAGCTACCGCAGAAGCGACACCCCAGACTGAAACCGCATTGCCCAATCCACAAACGAATCAGCCATTTCAAACTGTGATTACAGGCGCTGGGTTGCAGGCGGCAGCGGCAGAATTTAATCAGGATGGCACGTGGCATATTCGTTTCGAATTAACACCCGAAGGTGGACAGTTATTTGGCCCATTCACGGCTGCTAACATCGGTCAGCCAATGGCGATTGTGCTGGACGGCATTGTCCTTTCCGCGCCGACGATCCAGGCGGAACTGCCCACTGGTGGCGTGATTACGGGTAATTTTACGGAGCAGGAAGCCAAGACACTGGCGCTGCAACTGCGATCTGGTGCGCTGCCTATTCCCCTCAGCGTGGAAAGTAATGAGCGTGTGGGTGCGACACTGGGGCAGGAATCGGTGAATCGCAGTATTCGTGCAGGCGTGATCGGCGTGATCGTTGTGCTGACGTTTATGCTCGTTTATTACCGCGTACCCGGTATCGCGGCTGATCTGGCGCTGCTGGTGTTCATTCTGCTGAATATGGCTTTATTCAAGCTCATTCCCGTGACGCTGACACTACCCGCTATCGTCGGCTTTTTGATCTCTATCGGTACAGCAGTCGATGGCAATATTCTCATTTTCGAGCGCATCAAAGAGGAGCTTCGCGCCGGCAGAGACCTTGATGGCGCACTGGTGGTAGGTTTTGATCGCGCCTGGAACTCGATCCGCGATTCAAATCTATCGACCATCATTATCTGCGTGATTTTGTTTTTTTTCGGTCAAACACCAGGCGCAAGTATTGTCAGCGGTTTTGCAGTAACGCTGGCAATCGGTCTGCTCGTTAATCTGTTCACGGCGATTATTGTGACGCGCACCTTCCTGCATATCCTGGTGGCGCTCTTGCGTCAACCGTTGGTCGAACGCAAATGGCTATTGGGCGTCTAATCAGGGGAGATGATTCATTATGTTTAGTCTGATTCAAAAACGGCGCTACTTCTTCCTGTTTTCAGCCTTTCTCATCGTCCCCGGCCTGATCGTGATGCTCTATTCGCTGGCGACGACAGGCACGTTGTTCCGCCTGAGCATTGATTTTGTCGGCGGCAGCATTTATGAAATCAGCTTTACCGGGCCAGGTGCGACGGAAGCCAATATTCAGGATATATTTGCACGTTTTGGCGATGAAAATGCCAGCATTCAGCAGCTTGGCGATCCTGAGCAGCATCGCTGGTCGGTGCGTTCATCCATTCAGGAATCGGCTGTATCTGATCAAGTTCTAGCTGAACTGGGCAAAATTGCGCCTGTAGACCTGGATAGATCGCGCAATGAGAGTGTTTCGGCGACGGTAGGGGAGGAGGTGACACGCGCAGCAGTCTACGCTGTCATCGTCGTCGGCGTGGTTATTATCGGCTTTATCGTGTTTTCCTTCCGCCAGGTACCAAATGCCTTCCGATATGGTGTATGTGCCGTAGCTGCTATGATTCACGATGTTTTGGTCGTATGCAGCGTCATGTCGCTGGCTGGGCTGCTGTTTGGTTGGGAAACCGACGCGCTTTTCCTCACTGCTTTGCTGACTGTTGTCGGCTTCTCCATGCAGGATACCATCGTGCTATTTGACCGTATCCGCGAGAACATTCCCAAATATCTGGGTGAACCTTACGAGACCATTGTCAACCGCAGTATTCTGGAGACCATTCACCGTTCGCTCGCAACTCAGCTCAACGCCTTTTTTATCATGGCGGCTATTCTGTTATTCGGTGGCGAGACCATCAAGCAGTTTATCGCGCTCCTGTTTATCGGTCTGGTTTCAGGGACATATTCGTCTATTTTCACGGCAGTGCCGCTGTTGGTCGCCTGGGAAAAGGGTGAGATTCCGTTTCTTAATCGTCCCAAGCTGGAACCTGTCGAGGCATAAATGCGCGCACTCATTTATGATGGGCAGTTGCGGCTCGATGAATCGCTGCCCGTTCCTCAACCCCAGAGCGATCAAACGCTGCTGAAGATCCGTCGCGCCGGAATCTGCAATACCGATCTCGAACTTATCGCCGGGATGTACGGTTTTTCCGGCATTCTCGGTCATGAGTTCGTCGCCGAAGTTACGCAAGGGCCAGCCGATTTGCTCGGAAAACGGGTGGTCGGTGAAATCAATGTCGCTTGTACCAGGTGTGATTTTTGCGAAAAAGGCATCCCCAGCCAATGCCGCCATCGGACAACCGTTGGGATTATTCAGCATCCTGGCGCTTTTGCTGATTATCTGGCATTAGCAGCGCGTAATCTGTATATCGTTCCTGATGAAGTGAGCGACGATAAAGCCGTTTTTGTCGAGCCGCTGGCAGCAGCGCTTCAAATTATCGAGGCCGTTCATATCTCGCCGCGCCATCGCGTGGTTGTGATCGGACTGGGTAAATTGGGAATGTTAGCCGCGCAGGTGTTGAAATTGACGGGTGCAGATGTCCTGGCGGTTGTGCGTCGGCAAAAGCAGGCTGTGTTACTCGAAAGTTGGGGTATTCAACCTGTCGCGGTGAGCGATCTTGAGGCGCAAAGTGCGCAAATTGTCGTCGATTGTACAGGCGAGGCCAGCGGATTCGCCGATGCGTTGCAATTGGTCGAACCGCGCGGGACGATTGTCTTGAAAAGCACCTATCACGGATTGCCACAGGCTAATCTGACCGCTGCTGTCGTTAATGAGATTCGCGTCGTTGGCAGCCGCTGTGGGCCATTCGATGCTGCCTTGCGCCTCTTGAAAGCCGAGCTGGTTGATGTTGAATCGCTGATTGAAGCCCGTTATCCATTTGCGAATGCTTTAGACGCAGTCCAACATGCGTCTCAAAGCAGTGCGCTCAAGGTGCTGCTGGATTTTTAAGTCGTTTGTGACCGGATTATCGGATCGGCAGTGTGACGAAGAAAGTTGATCCGACTCCCTGTTCGCTCTCCAGCCAGATATTTCCCCCGTGTGCCTCGACAATATGCTTGGCGATGGCTAACCCCAGACCTGTCCCCTGCGTATAACCAGAAGTATCGGCGACACGGTAGAATTTCTGGAACATATTTTTCTGATTTTCTTTCGAGATGCCATAACCGCTGTCCGCAACCGAAATCTCGGTCATCAGCTTATCTCGGCCTTGTACCTGTTGAATGCCGACATTGATATTGCCCCCTTCGCGATTGTACTTGATCGCGTTGGTGAACAAATTGAGCAGCACTTGCTTGATTTTGCCGCGATCTCCGCTGGCGACAAGCTGCTCACCGTGAATATCAATGTTGACATTTTTGTCGATGGCTTGCTGCCGGACGACATCAATACTTTCGATAATCAGCTTTTTGACATCAAATGCCGTGATGTCCAGGTGACTGCGGCCCGATTCCAGCCGTGCCAGATCGAGAAAATCACTGGTCATGCGGATAAGGCGTTCAGTCTCACCCTGCATGGTCACGATAATATCTTCGCGTTTTTCTTGCGGGAGGTTGGGGCGCAGCAGCAATGTCGTACTGGCTTTGAGGGCAGCGAGGGGGGTGCGCAGTTCGTGTACCATTTCAGCGATGAAGTCGCTTTGTTGAAAGAGACGTGCATTTTCGATGGCGATTGCTGCCTGACTCGCTAGTGTCGTCAGTGTCTTGATGTCCTGCTCGTTGAAGCGTCCGCCGTCGCGTTTGTTCAGCGCTTCCAACACGCCGATCACTTTATTGTGCGCCCGCATCGGAACGCCGAGCAGATTGCGTGTCTTGAATTCAAGTGTTTCGTCCACGTTTTTATTGTGGCTTTCTTCCTGACTTACATCTTGAATTACGCGCGGTTCGCCATGCTTGACGATCCAACCGGCAGTGCTGCCTTCCATTGGCACGATGATCGACTCAGTTTCATTAGGATTGAGGTTAGACGTAATTTCAAAACGCAGATCGCCCGTTTGGGGATCAATCAGCAGGATAGACGATGCTTCGGTATTGGTCAGCTCTTCGGCGGCAGAGATAATTTTGCGAAGCAGTGTTGCAATGTCGAGCGTGGAATTAAGCTGTTGGCTGATTTCCATCAAATGCTCGTAATGTGCGAGCAAATCGCCGTTGTTAGTGGTTGAATCCGTATTTTTTGAAGTCATTGGCTTAATTCCATGCGGTGAACGATTTGTGGAAGCACGACGGCGGCATCGGCTTGCAAAACGAGATAGGCTAAAGAGTCAAAACGTGTCGGTTCGAGATTGATAATGACCACCTTCGCGCCGTTGCGCTGCGCCAGCAGGGGTAGATCGGCTGCCGGGAATACTTCTAATGATGAACCAATGACGAGAACCAGGTCAGCATTGCGGGCTGCTTCTTTGGCGGCCATAAGCTCACGCGCTGGTAATTGTTCGCCAAATAAGATGAGGTTGGGCTTAATCACACTCCCGCATTTGGGGCAGTGGGGGACAACGCCATCTTCGATAAATTGTTGAATGAGCGGTACAGCCGCGTAAACCGTGAAGCAATGGATACAAGTTGCTTCTCGCAGATGACCGTGTAATTCGTAGACTCTTTTGCTGCCTGCTCGTGTATGGAGCATATCAATATTTTGCGTGATAACAGCCTTCAGCAACCCTTTAGCTTCCCATTTCGCCAGCGCATAGTGAGCAGCATTAGGGTTGGCGTTCAGGGTCAGGCTCGCCAGTGGGCGAATCCAATCAAAAAACGCCTGCGGATTCTGCCGAAAGCCATAAATGCTGGCAACAGCCAGTGGATCGACGTTGTTCCATAAACCACATTCAGGGCTGCGAAAGTCAGGAATCCCGGAGGCGGTACTGATGCCAGCACCCGTAAACGCAATTGCGTGTTTCGCTTGCGCCAGCAGGGCAGCCACCCGGTTGAGGGATTCTTGAATATCGCGTGTCATCATGCCTAACTATCCGGCATCGGTTTATGTTGTGAGTTCGCCACCAGCCAGCGAACGGATACGGGTATTGACATCTTCTGTCAACTTGACGATCTGATTCGAGACAATCGCGCCAGGTTGATACATCACGATAGGCGTTCCGGCTTTGGCTGCTTGATAGGCCAGTTCCGGCGCGGCTGAAATAATCGCGCGAAGTTCCTGACCGAGGATGTATTCGACCTCATTCCACGATGTTTGCGCATTCGATTGGGTGCGGTTGACCACGACAATATGCGTTCGCCCAGACCCCAATGAGCCTGCTTCAAGCTCCTGCATCATTTCACGTCCCATTTTTAGTGAGACATCAAACGGCTCTACTACCAGAATCAGTTGATCCATCTCGCGCTGTATACGACTCATGCTATCGTCAAAACGGCTGCCCAGGTCGAAAATGGTGTAGCGTGCCATCGTTCGCAGGGCCGCAATCAGGGTCAGTGCCGATTCAATCGGATATTTCAACTGGGCTTCTCGTGGGCGTGGCGATGATAACAGTGATCGCAGCCCCGATGGGTGAACGGCAAGTTCTCGCTCGATAATATTCGGGCGAATCTCGTTGGCAGGTTTCCCCAGGATCGTCGCCATACCAAGCGAACGCTCAAGACCCAGCGACAACCCCATACTGCCTGCGCCCAATCGAAAATCGGCAACGATAGGGTTATCCGCAGTGAGGAACATTGACGCTGCCATATTGAGGGCAATCGTCGTTGCGCCAACGCCACCCTTCGCGCCGACAACACCAATGGTAATACCCTTGCGGGTGTCACGGCGACGTTGGGTTGCGCTGCGTGCCAGAATTGCCTTGACCCGCGAGGCGAGTTCGGCAGGGTGTGTCGGTTTTGTGAGGTAATCGTCCGCCCCAGCCTCGAAACCCGCGACCTTATCATCGACCAGCGTTTTGGCCGTAAACATGATGATGGGAATGCCGCGCGTTTCGGTGTTCGCGCGCAGACGACGGCAAACTTCATAGCCGTCCATATCGGGCATCATGACATCCAGGATGATGAGGTCAGGGCGGTCTGAAGCTGCTTTCGAAAGTGCCTGGTTCCCCGCATTGGCGGCCATAATTTCATAGCCATGCCGCTGAAGCATCAAGCCGATAAGCTTCAAACTGTCAATGTCGTCGTCTACAATCAGAATTTTTTCAGACATAATCCATCAAGTCTGTGAATATTAATTTCGCTTAAGAGGAAGTCTAGCACGAAAGGGTAGGTGGTGCAAGCAATATTGATGTGCTTCCAGTTCGGCGCTGTTATATGCAGCAGTTCGTTTTATAATATGCGGATCTCTCCGATATGCCCAGAAGGTTCAAAAATTGGTTGATTGTGCTGTGATTCTGGCTTCTAGTGGCACTTCACGTCAAAGCCAGCTTACCTTTAACCGCCCACACATCATGCTGCCCGTTCTGGGGAAGCCGATGGTTGTGCGTATCATGGATCGCCTTTACCGCGTCGGGATTCGAAATTTTATCGTGATTGTTGGCGAAGATGAGGGTGCTGTGGCGGCCTATCTCCACGCAACCTGGATGCCAGACGTTCAGCTGGAGTTTGTTTTGCGACCAACAGGCGAAAGTGTTGCACGGACATTAAGCGAAATTGCACGTCAGCATCCCCAACCATTCCTCATTAGCGCATACAACAGCTTCGCACATTCCCATTTTTCTGAGCGCCTGCTTAACCGCTATAAAGAAGTTGGGGATTCATTGATTCTTAGCGGCGCACCTGTGTCTTTATCCAAAACAACCACGCGCTATTATGCCACGCTTGAAAATCAGCAAGTGACCGCGATCAGCGATCAGCCAGGGGAGCAAATCACGCTGTTGGGTGATATGGCGGTTTGTAATCAGGGTTTTGTCGATTTTCTGGCTTCGCTGCCATCGCATCCATCATCCCTGCTCGGTAATCCGCTCATGGATTTGTTTCGGATGTATATTCAGGCTGGTCATCCCGCGTTTTTTGCGGAAACGGCGTGGCTGCTGCCTGTTGTAATGGATAACGACCTCTTTACCCTGAATCGACATCTCCTTGCTGAAGAACAGGATGCGCATATCCTGAGCGAGCTTCCTGGTACGGTTCGGATTATCCCCCCGGTTCGGATCGACCCGCAGGTGAGTGTTGGGCAGGGCGCGACCATTGGCCCCTATGCGTATCTGGAAAGCGGGTGCAGTGTGGGGCATCGCTCTGAAGTGCATCACGCTCTTGTGCTGGAAAAAGCGGTTGTTCCTGCTGGCGAATCCGTCTCTGATGTTATCATCTCCAGCCGCAGTCGCATCCACGTCTGACCCTCGCGCTCAATCATCATCGCTGTATAATGGTTTTGCGTTTTGATAGTTGAGGATGGTTGATTGTCGCATAAGATTTGCCCCATTTGCAGTACACCCGCCCATCGCAGTGCGGTTGTATGCAGTGCGTGTGGCGCATCGCTTCGTGGTGTCAAAACCATTGATAACGATTCACAAGAGTCGCCTGCTGCACCGGGGTACGATCATCAATATGGCGAAACCGATCTCTCTGAGAGCAATCTGAACTGGCGGGCAGGAACTTATTTGCTCGGCGGTATGTTGACTTTAGCCATTCTAGCCTGCGTAGGGGTTGTTTTTGCGCTGGGGATACGATTTTTCGATACGCTATCAACCCCGGCAAGATTGACGGAAACAGCACTCGCACCCCAGGTCGAAAATTTCGCAACTTCGCCCGTGATAACACCATCTGCTACCCTGTATTTGCCAACTGTTACGCCCGCACCACCCACCGGAAGCCCGACACCCACTGTTGGCCCCACTGAAACACCTGGCCCCTGTATGCAGGAAGTGCTGCCAAACGACAGCCTTATCGTGATGGTACAGCGCTGCGGTCATCGCGATCTGGCGGTCATTGATCTCGTGCTGGAACTGAATAATCTGGAACGAGCAGATTTGATCCAGGCCGGACAAATGTTGGAAATTCCCTGGCCGACACCGACACCTGACCCAAACGCGCAGTCCGAACCGACAGTTGAAGGCGACGCTTCCGGCGAAAGCGATACGGTTGCTATGGGCGATACAAATGAAGGCGATACTTCCGAAGATGCTTCAGTGGCCTCCTCGTCAAGTGGAGCCATCGCCGTTGACCTGTCTGTAACGCGCGTTGATCCGACAGCAACACTTCAACCGGGTGTGCAGTATCATCGGGTTGCGTCCGGTGAGGATATTATCAGCATCGCCAGACGCTATGGTGCGGACATCAAAATTATGTCCGAACTCAATCCAGAGGTGACGTTTTCGCAGTGCGATTTCGGCAAATTTGGCGGTGGTGAGCAGTGTATTGTGACCATCTATGAAGGGCAAAATTTGCGTGTGCCTGCACCAACACCGCTGCCGACCCTTTCGCCAACGCCCAATGGCAGCGAGACACCGACTCCCACAGCAACAGCGACCTTTAACGCACCCAGCGCTCTCAGCCCGGATAACCGAATGCTGTTCCGCAGGGCTGACCTTGTGACGCTGCGTTGGGTGGCTTCAGGCTCACTGACACCGGAGCAAACCTATCGGGTGCGCGTTGAAGACCTCACAGCAGGCATCGTTTATATGGGCGATACAATAGACCTGACATTTATTATCCCGCAGGAATGGCAGGGGCGTGACAACCGCCGCCATGAATATACGTGGTCGGTCAGCGTGATTGACCTGGATAATCCCGACCAGCCGTATTTCACCACTGAGACGCGGACGTTCACCTGGGAAGCGCAATCATAATGAGTAAAAAGTTGAAAGTACTGAGTCAAAAGTTAATTTTCCGGGTGAAGAGGGGTAAGGCAATGGGTAAACATTTTGTTGATAACAACAAGGCACACTTTACTCAAATCCGCAGCACTCATCACGCAATACTTTTAACTTGCGCTTTAATTGGCGTATTGGCGGGATGCAATTTTGCGCCGCTGCCGCAGGGTGATTTTACGCCGACTGTCGAAGAAATCGTGCTGACCGTGCCACCGTCGCCAGAGCCAAGTCTAACTCCGAGCGTCACACTCACGCCGGAGATGCTTTCGATAACCACTGAGCCAACCGCGACTGCCTTGCCCCCGTCGGAAACGCCGTTCCCCAGCGAGACTCCTGGCCCTTATGAGCATGTGATCCAGCAGAATGAAACGCTTCTTTATATTATTCAGCTTTATGGCTACCGTGATTTTGGCGTGATCGACGAAATTATACGCATCAACGATAATATCCCGAACGCGGATTCACTACCGGGGCCGGGTTCGATGATCCTGATTCCACGCCAGACCGCGACTGCCACGCCGGAAAATATCGAGCCAACTGCGCAGGCGAATCTCGAAAGTATCGCGCCGACTTCCGAGCAGACTGGGCTGAATTTTGATGCGCCAATTATCCAGTACACCGTTGTAGAGGACGACACGATTGTCGGCATCGCCCAAAATTATGCCACAACGCTTGAAGTTTTGGCGCGGTTGAATCAGGATATTCCATTTTTTGGCTGCAATTTTGAGATTCCAAGCGGCGGCCCGAACTGTAATCCTCCGTTGCAAATTGGTCAGGTCGTGAATGTGCCTGCGCCAACACCAACCCCGACACTTTCGCCAACGCCATCCGGCAACGAAACACCAACGCCGACCCCGACTTTTGCCGCGCCGATGATTGTCTCGCCGCCGCAGGATGCGCAAGTGCCGCCGCAGTCGTTCCGTCTGGAATGGGTGAGTTCGGGGATTTTGCAGCCGGGTGAAGTTTATCTGGTGCAGGTCGAAGATACGGTTACGGGGACAAAATTTAACGAGATCACGACCAACACATCACTGCGCCTGCCGGACACGCTCATACCAACAGATGGACAAGCACACACGTTCAATTGGACGGTGACGGTTGCCAAACGTAACGAGCAGGGGGTCTATCGGATTATCAGCGGTGCGCCGACCATCCGCACTTTCCGCTGGTTAAGCCGCTAATTATTTCCGCCCAAACTCACGCGCCAGTTGATCGCCACTCATGTGGAGCATTGTTGGTCGTCCGTGCGGGCATGTGTGCGGCGAGTCACAGCGCTCCAACTGCCGGATGATGCTTTGCATTTCGTCGTGACTCAGCACCGTTCCGGCTTTCACCGCCGCATGTCGGCACACGCGCTTGATGATTTTTTCCTCAATCGTCGCTTGCCCCGGCTCTTTGCCGATTTCAAGCTCGTTGATGATGCCGCCGATAACTTCGACAGGGGAGTGATCCGATAGCATCGCCGGGACGCTGCGAATTAAAAATGTGTTTGTGCCGAACGACTCGAGGCCGAAGCCCACCGCTTGCAAAGCATCAAGATTCTCCTCAATCAAGTGTGCTTCCGGCGCGGGCAGCTCAATCGTCTGCGTAGAAAGCGTGTATTGGGCGATTGTCCCTTGTTTGGCGTAATCAGCCATGAACTGCTCATAGAGAATACGCTCGTGGGCGGCGTGCTGGTCAATCAGATACATCCCCGCTGGCCCCTCCGTCACAATATAACTCGCACCGACCTGCCCGATCACGCGCAGCATCGGCAGGGTTCGTGGGCGTTCCGGGCCGGTTGGGCCATAGGGAATCGCCGTTGAATCGCGCTCAGTGTTTTCATAATCGTGTCGCGGACGTTGGTGGGGGAACTGCCCCGGCGATTCGAGCCTCAAGTCCATGCCCATTTGCATCGCGCGTCGCGAGTCATCGCTGGGTCGTGTCCATTGCCCATCACCGGATGCCCGCCCAGGCGTGTGTAGCGAAGGGGTCTGTGCCAGATCAATAATCGTCCGCCGCACAGCCCGTTGGATTACGCTAAAAATCGCATTCGGATTCTGAAAACGCACTTCAGCTTTGGTCGGGTGGACGTTGACATCGACTTCCTGCGGCGGCAGTGAAATCATCAGTACCGCCGAGGGATAGCGTCCGGTCATCAGAAAGGTGTGATAAGCCTGTACGACAGCATAGGACAGGCTGGTATCCTGCACCCAGCGCCCGTTGACGAACAGCATGATTCGCGAACGATCTGCGCGGTGCATATGCGGCGCGGATGTATAGCCGTAAACGCTAATCTGCCCCGCCTCATCCTGGCCGGAAATTTCGAGCATGTCGCGAAAGGTATCCAGCCCTAAAGCTGCGACCAGCACATCGGCAAGCTCTCCACTGCCGCTGGAACGGAACACTTCACGCTCGTCCTGTTCCAGAAAAAAGCGCACATGCGGGTAGGCGATGGCGTAGCGGTTCACGACGATAGCAATCTGGCGCTTTTCGGTATTTTCGGCTTTCAGAAATTTAAAGCGTGCCGGGGTATTGTAAAAGAGGTTTTCGACAGTAATGACTGTGCCTGCTGGTGCGCCAACCGAACGCCGGGTGTCGATTCGCCCGCCTTCCAGCCGCATCTGTGTGCCGGAAGCCTCGTCACGATGCCTTGTCGTAACCGTTACGTGACTGACCGACGCGATACTTGCCAGCGCTTCGCCACGAAAGCCGAGCGTTTGAATGTGCGAAAGATCGTCCGCTGTTTGGAGCTTGCTGGTGGCGTGACGCGCGAATGCTAACTCGACTTCGCTGGTGGTGATACCATAGCCATCGTCGCTGACACGCATCATGCGCCGCCCGCCGCCATCGACACTGATGCGGATATTCGACGCGCCAGCATCGAGCGCGTTTTCGACCAGTTCTTTAATCACCGATGACGGGCGTTCAATGACTTCACCAGCGGCGATTTGGGCGACAACTTGATCGGCTAAAACGTGAATAGGCATAACGGGAATCCTTAAAGACTGGCGGATTCGGGCATGATACATCAAGCCCCTACGAAATATCAATAAATATATCGCCGCGCCGTGCGTATCTCAATAAGAACAATTATTCTATTATACCGCTTGAGGAAATAATCCGTCTACTGCTGTGAACCGATCAGGTTGTCGCCGTCCAGCGGGATGCTCATGTAGAAAGTTGTGCCGCTGCCTTCTGCGCTGACCACCCAGGCATCACCACCGTGCCGCTGTGCAACACTGCGCACGATGAATAAGCCCAGGCCACTGCCTTTAATTTTTTTATGCTCCTGGCGGGCAATTCGCACATGACGGTCAAAGAGATGCTTCTGATTTTCAGGGCTGATCCCCAGGCCGTTATCCGCCACGCTGATTAGAATGGTTTCGCCCTCACGTTTGACACCAACCTCGATTGTCCCGCCGTTGGGGGTGTACTTGATAGCGTTATCGACCAGATTGGTGATCGCTCGTTCCAGCATATTGCCATCAGCATTCAGAATGGGGACATCGGCAGCCAGATTCACCGAAACTTTTAGCTCCTGCTTTTCAGCCGGAACAAGATGATTATCGACAATTTTCTTGACGATCTCACCCAGATCGCAGTGTGAACGCGACATTTCGTAAAAGCCAGTTTCCGGGTCATAACGTCCGGCATCCTGGATATTATCGACCAGCGATGTCATTTGAGTGACGCCAGAGAGAATTTTCTCGACAAAATGTTTTTGCTTCTCGTTGAGTTCGCCCACCATCCCCGTGCCGAGCATATCCGCGAAACCCTGGATAGACGTAAGCGGTGAACGCAAATCATGCGAGACGATGCGCGTAAATTCATTCTGGTTGCGATTCAGTTTCTTAAAATGGGTGATGTCGCGCAAGGCGAGAACCCAGCCTTCGATATGGCCTTCGCTGTCATGAACCGGCTCGGTACGCGGCACAAACGTTTTATCGCTTTCCGATACCCACTCATTCAGATTTTTATTTTTGGTCTGCGCGATTTCCATCAGCGCATTGGAGCGAACGACATCCGTTACCAGTTTGCCACGCGCCTCTACCGAAGCCATATCAAAAACCTTCTCGGCTGCCGGGTTCATGAGCAAAACGCATTTGTCTTCGTCCAGCACAAGCAGGGGATCGGGGATGCTGTTCAGCAGAGATGATGTAAGCTGGTAAGCGCGTTCCTGATCGTCGCGAACTTCGGCGTTCAGGGTGACAATCGACAGGCCATCGACAATTGCCGTTAGCAGGACATGATCGTCTTCGGTGAGTGGGCGATTCAGCATCAGAGAAAATGCGCCCGTGATCGCACCGGACAGGTAAATTGGCGCAATGAGATAATCCGATAACGATAATGAGTCTCCATCGGGCGCAGTAGGGTTAAAATGTAGTCCTTTTGGTAGTGCTTTCGCGATTTTTTCGAGAGCATCAGAGTGATACGGATTATCTCCAGCCATGATACAGGTTTGGAATTCACCAAATAACAAATAGCAAGCACCAGTGGCATCCGTCACCGCTTGAGCAGCCTGGAGCATCATGGGGACGCAGTGCTGCGGCTTCGGGTTTTCAGCGATGCTGTGTAAAATATCCTGCAACATCGTTTGCCTGTTTTGACTGTGCTTTGCATCAACCTGCATAGTGGCCTCGTTTTTTCCTACAAAACCCATCAATGATATTATATAGTCGTTACAAAACAGGGGCAAGTTAAGCCCTTAATCATTCCATGAGGGTAATGTGTGCAGTCCAGAACGCTGTTTTTGGTTATAATAAATGAAATTAGCGATCATCCAAAATAAAACATCAGGGCATAAGCACCGTGACAACAAAAAGAATCGTCGAATACCATATTGGGCGTTTGCAGGATAAAGACCCGAACGTGCGTCTGAAGTCTATTGCTGAATTGGCACTACTGGGCGATACCGATGCGCTGGAAGCGTTGCAATCCCTGTATCAGAAGGACTCTGATGCGCGGGTGAGGAAAGCGGCGCAGGAAGCTGGACGCGCGATTTTTCTCAAAGATCGCGAACAGGGCGTGAAATAACCTGGCGTAACTTTCGCTGTAGGGGCGTAATAGGGCGCACACAGCCGTGCGCCCCTACAATTATTCACGGGAAGTTTACGAGGCGCACAACGCGGCTACTCGCTCAGTGATCTGTTCTGCGCTGGCCTGTAAATCCGCGAGCCGAATACGCTCACGTTCGACTACATCAGGCCGTGCGCGGCTCACAAACTGCTCATTACCAAGCTGTTTTTGGGTGCGCTCAATCTGTTCCTGCAACTTCGTTTGCTCTTTTTGCAGCCGTTCACACTCCGCCTGAACATCGACCATCCCCGCCATCGGCAGATATACGGTTGCATCGCTGACCACCACCGACGCTGAGTCACTAGGAGCAGGAGCATTCTGCGCAAGCAGTTCAATTTCTGGCACATTGCACAGCCGCGAGAAGATGTAGCTGTAATCGGTGATCGCTTTGCTATAACTCCCCGGCGCGATGATCGCTTTGAGCCGCCGTCCTGCTTCAACGTCATATTCCAGACGGGCGTTACGAATCCCGCGCACCATATCCATCAACGTGTTCATCTCGTTTTCGGCCTGTTCGTCAATCCGCGTGGGATCAGCTTGCGGCCATTTCGCCAGCATCAACGTTTCGCCTTCATGCGGGAGGTACTGCCAGACTTCTTCGGTCACAAACGGCATGTAGGGATGGAGCAGCCGCAGCGAAGTTTCCAGAACGTCCACCAGGACGCGCCGTGTCACTGCTTTTTCCTGATCGCTGCCCTGATAAAGCGGATGCTTGCTGATTTCGATATACCAATCGGCGAACTCGCTCCATAAAAACTCATACATCTGTCGTCCGGGTTCGCCGAACATATAATTGTCGAACAAACGCTGTGTCGTCTCAACCAGCTTATTCAAGCGTGAGAGAATCCAGCGTGAGGGCAGGTCGAGTTCGCTGGATGGCGGGATTGTTGGTGCAATGTCACCATCGAGATTGGTGGTGATGAAATTCGCCATCTGCCAAATTTTGTTCACGAAGCGCCAGTTGCCCTCGATACGTGCTGTATCCAGGTTTACGTCGTTCCCCGGCGTACCGCTGGTGACGAGCGTAAATCGAAGTGGGTCAGTGCCGAATTGATCCATATATTCGAGCGGATCAATCGTATTGTTGAGCGTTTTACTGATTTTTCGACCTAATTTGTCGCGCACCAGACCGTGCAGATAGACGGTATGGAACGGGGCTTCATCGGTGAACCATAAGCCCATCATAATCATACGTGCCACCCAGAAAAACAGGATGTCATAGCCTGTTTCCATCACTGAAGTGGGATAGAAGCGCTTAAAATCCGCCGTTTGCTCCGGCCAACCCAGTGTGCTGAACGGCCATAATCCGCTGCTGAACCACGTATCCAGCACATCCTCTTCGGCTGTCCAGCCTAAGCCCTTTGGCGCTTCTTTGCCCACATAAATTTCGCCTTTTTCGTTATACCAGGCCGGGATACGATGTCCCCACCATAACTGGCGGCTGATGCACCAATCCTCAATGTTTTCCAACCAGTGAAAGTAGACCTTTTCGAAACGTTCCGGCACGATTTTGATTCGCCCATCCTGCACGGCGGCGAGTGCTTTTTCAGCTAATGGCTGAATCTTCAAAAACCACTGTGTGCTAATCAGCGGTTCGACGATTTCGCCACCACGCTGGCTGCGCGGTACGCTGTGGGTGATATTTTCAATTTTGATCGTCAGCCCGGCGGTTTCCATATCCGCCCATAATTTTTCGCGGGCAACGAAGCGATCCAGCTTGGCATACGGCCCGGCGTTCTCGTTCAGGCTGGCATCGCGATTCATAATGTTAATCACGGGCAAGCTGTGTCGCAGACCGATTTCATAGTCGTTGGGATCATGCCCCGGCGTTACCTTGAGCGCGCCCGTGCCAAACTCTTTCTCCACATATTCATCGGCAATGATCGGAATCCGGCGGTTGAGAATCGGCACGAGCGCCGTTTTGCCGATCAGGTGCTTGTAGCGCTCATCTTCAGGATGCACTGCCACCGCTGTATCGCCCAAAATGGTTTCCGGGCGGGTGGTCGAAACTGGGATATGGTCAGCGCCCTCCACGGGATATTTGAAATAATACAGCTTGCCGGGTTCTTCTTCGCGCTCCACTTCGAGGTCAGAAACCGCCGTTTGCAGACCAGGACTCCAGTTCACGAGGCGCGGCCCGCGATAAATCAATCCCTGGTTGTAAAGTGTCACGAAAACTTCGATCACGGCGTTTGAAAGGCCATCATCCAGCGTGAAGCGTTCGCGATCCCAATCGCAGCTTGCGCCCATGCGCCGAAGCTGGCTGGTAATCGTGCCGCCATATTTTTCTTTCCACGCCCAGGTACGCGCCAGAAATTCTTCACGTCCGATTTCCAGGCGGCTTGTGCCTTCGTCGTGCAGCATTTTCTCGATCTGAAGCTGGGTCGCGATTCCGGCGTGATCGCTGCCGGGAACCCAGAGTGCCGCTTTGCCGCGCATTCGCTCGTAACGGATCATCAGGTCTTCCAACGTCGCGAACAGCGCGTGACCGATGTGCAGCGCACCTGTTACATTCGGCGGCGGGATACTGATAACGAATGGCTCGGCATCGTCTTTGGCGACCTCCGGCTTGAACCAACCTTTGGTTTCCCACCATTTGTAGAGGCGCGGCTCTGCCTCGGCGAAATTGAAATTTTTGGGCATCTGTTTCTGCATCATCGTCTCCTTTTCTATAGCATGTCAGCGTTTCAGCTTGTAGTGCCGAGTGAAAAGTCCTGAGTGCTGAGTTAGGGTATAGGACTCAGCACTTTAAACTCAGCACTTTTTACTTGCCTTTTTGCTCACCAGCCAAATAAAAAACCCTCTCGTCCTCAAAATATACAAGGACGAAAGGGTTAAACTTTCGCGGTACCACCTTGTTTCTCCGCTGAATAAGCGAAGCACTCAAGTCGCTGTAACGGGCGTAACCCGGCCTGACTTAGACTAAAAAACGGTTTCGGTCAGGCGACTCCTGGGCGACCTTCGGCAAACACATGCGAGCAGGCTCTCAGCCGGTGACCTGCACTTTCTGTCGCAGGGGAGTTTGCGTACTCCTCCCAATCACAGTCGTTGGAAAATGATCAAAAGAAAGTATAGCACTTTAAAAAATTAAACGTCAATCCCCACTGTCTGGGGAGCAAAGATAAATACCTGATCGTAGCTTCGGGCACTAGGGAACAAAGATAAATAGCCTATCCTCACGTCGTTCAATGGGATACATGGTCAACGGTTTCCGGGCAGGCGTTTTCACTGCTTTTCCGGTGGTCACGTCGAAGCGACCATTGTGTCGCGGACACTCAATGCAGCCGTTGACGATAAGACCGCCTGCCAGATTCTCTTTTTCATGGGTGCAGATGCCATCGCTGGCGTAGAAATCATTGCCTGCCAGACGATAAACGGCGTAATCTTTGCCATTGTGATTAAAACCGATGACATCCTGCTCAGGCAGGGCATCCACCGCGCAGACTTCCACCCATTGAGCGACAGCATTCTCCGAAGTTTTCGCCGCGACACGTTGATCGGCAACCGCCGTCGGGATGACTGGCGCTGCCGGGGTTTTGGGAATATCGCGAATAATACGGTAATCGGGGTCGGTTGTCTGTTTAATGAGCGCTGGGATCATCTCTTTGTAGCACGCCCACAGGCTCGGATAAGCGGTGGGTGTCTGATCCTTAATAGCTTCATGATACTTCGGCAGCGCATGATACGGGATCATCGGTGTTGAATGATGCTCAATATGATAATTCATGTTCATGTAGAGAAAACGGAAAATCGGGTTGATATAAACCGTGCGCGTATTTTCGCGATGATCGTACACATTTTCGGCGAGTCCGGCATGTTGGGTGAGTCCAAGAAGCTGGTGCAACCACCCGCCATAAAAACGAGGGAGCGCCACGAACATCATCGGTAAAAAGCTGCCAATCGCAATCGACCAGACGGCAAACCCGCCGACAATGGCGACGTAAACCCGGCTCGACCAGTACATTTTCCAAAGTTCGTCTTCTGGCATGAAACTGAGTACGTCGGCATTTGGCTTTCCAGCGGCGTGTCGGATAATGCGCCAGACTTCTGGCGGGCCACTGCGCAGATAGAAAAAGTCCATAAGGATTTTGAGCAGATCGGCGGGGCGCTGTACCTGAATTTCGGGATCGAGCGTGACGAGGTATGTGTGCGTATGATGACGCGAGTGACTCCAGCGCCACAGGTAAGCCTCGCGCAGGGTCATAAACGAGGAAATGTGATAGAAAAGATCATTGAGCCACCGAGACTTAAAGGCTGTCCCATGACCACATTCGTGCCATGCCGCGTCGGAGGAGGAATAAATTGTCCCATAAATGAGGAAAGCCGGGATTGCCCACCAAGTACCCCAGGACAAAACCGCGATGTATCCACTCCCGACCAGCAAAACAATCCACAGCCCGAAACGCCAAAGGCCAATGCTGTCACTGCGCTGCATCAGAGCCTTGAGTGTCTCGCGCGGAAGGACTGGATGCCACCATGTCGCTTCAACGCGATCTTCCAGGTAGTCATCATCGAGTGCGATAGCCTTTTCGTTCGTCTTACCCGTAAGGCTGTAATCACGTTTGATTGCGGTAGCCATATTTTCCCCCGAAATAAAATTATCTTTTTGTATTTTGATTATTTTAGCATCGTTCGGATTCGATCCGCTACCATGTCCATCGCAACGGTATTAAAACCACCTTCGGGGATAATCACGTCGGCGTAGCGCTTGCTCGGTTCGACAAATTCCAGGTGCATGGGGCGAACCGTTTTGAGATATTGTTCAATCACCGATTCCGTCGTGCGCCCGCGTTCGGCGATGTCGCGCTGCAAGCGGCGGATAAAGCGCACGTCCGCATCGGTATCGACAAAAATTTTCACATCGAATAATTGGCGCAGTTCCGGCTCGGCAAAGATCAGGATGCCTTCGACCAGTATAATGGGCTGCGGCTCGACTCGGTTGGTTTCAGGCCTGCGGCGGTGGTCGCGAAAGTCGTAAATGGGGGCTTCCGTCGCTTCTCCACGCTGGAGATGTTTGATATTCTCAATCAGAATGTGAGTGTCAAGCGCGTCGGGATGGTCGAAGTTGCGGATGCGATTTTCTTCCAGTGGGATGTCGGCAATATCTTTATAGTAGATGTCGTGGGGGAGGTAGGCAATATTTTGCGTCCCAACACGATCCAGGATGGCGTGAGAAATTGTAGTTTTACCGGAGCCAGTGCCGCCCGCAACCGCGATTGTGACCGGGCATTTCCTGTCGTTCATGATCTGTCCTTATAAACAAAATGCCCGCAAACATAGATTGTTAACGGGCGTAAGAAAAGCCACCCGAGGGACTTGAACCCTCAACCTCACGCTTACGAAGCGTATGCTCTGCCATTGAGCTAGGGTGGCGACTATCCAAAATATTATAGCAAGCAACCCTATAGCCTAGCAAGGCGGAATTTCAGAGTAGGTTATGTCTTTGCAGAAAAATAAGCCGGAATTCCGACACTTATTTCTCTGCAACGAATATTTAGTGTCGGAAATGCCGTGTTCCCGTGAAAACCATTGCAACGTTGGCTTTGTTGGCTGCTTCGATGACTTCGCTGTCGCGGATTGAGCCGCCGGGCTGGATTATTGCCGAGATACCCGCCTTGATCGCCAGTTCCGGCCCATCGGCAAATGGAAAGTAAGCGTCCGATGACAGCACAGCGCCTTTGGCCCGTTCGCCTGCTTTCATGACAGCCAGATGTGCAGCATCCACACGGCTGGACACGCCGCCACCAATGCCGATAGTCGCGTTCGCTACAGCGATCACAATCGCGTTCGATTTGACGTACTGCACCGCATTCCAGGCGAATTGCAGCATATCCAATTCTTCCATCGTCGGCTTACGCTCGGTAACAGTTTTCAGAATCGTGCCTTCAGGGTCGCCCACATCTGCCCGCTGCACCAATAAACCTCGATGAACACTGCGAACTTCAAATTCAAGCCCGTCATAGGGGTGCGGAATTTGGACGAGGCGGCAATTTTTGCGCTTTTCATTTAGCCTGGCCTGCGCCGTTGGACTGAAGGCGGGCGCAGCGATTGCTTCGATAAACAGCGAACCGAGTCCATCCACAAATTCGTCGTCTACAATGCGGTTGACGGCGATCACACAGCCGAAGGCCGAAAGCGGATCAGAGGCCAGCGCACGTTGATACGCTATTGCGATATTGTCACCAATCGCGATGCCTGTTGGATTCAGATGCTTGACGATGATAACGGCGGGTTCTTCAAAACTGCTGGAAGCCCGCCACGCAGCATCCAGGTCAAGAATATTGTTGTACGAAAGCTGCTTCCCACCCAATACCGTGCCACCAAGCGGTTCATTGCCGGCGTGACGGCTGTAATAGGCCGCGATTTGATGTGGATTTTCGCCGTAGCGTAGAGTTTCGATTTGCTGCATCCCGATAGAAAGATGCTCCGGCAGGGCTTCGGCGGCGAGGCTGGGGACAAAATCGGTTGATAAAAAGGCGTGGATCGCGGTGTCATAATCGCGCGTATGAGCGAACGCTTTGACGGCGAGGCTGCGCTTGGTGGCAATATCGACCTCGGCTACTGTTTTAAGCTCCGCGCTGACTTTGCCATAATCTTCCGGATCGCAGATCACAACGACATGGAAGAAATTTTTAGCTGCCGCGCGTAGAAGAGTCACGCCGCCGATGTCGATCTGCTCGACAGCATCCTGGAGTGTAATACCTTTTTGGGCGACAGTTTCCTGGAAAGGATACAGATTGCAGACGACCATATTGATCGGCGCGTAACCGTGTTCGCTCAGGGTGTCGATGTCTTCCTGGCGATTACGTGCCAATATCCCGGCGTGAACGGCGGGGTGGAGGGTTTTGACACGCCCATCGAGCATTTCGGGCATTCCCGTAAGCTGGGATACCGAAATGACGGGCAAATTCGCTTCACGCAGCGCCTTTTCTGTGCCACCGCTGGCGACCAAATCCCAGCCGAGTTCGACCAGTGTCGTCGCAAATCTTACAATATCCGTTTTATCATAGACGCTAAGTAATGCGCGTGGCATTTTATATCCTTGTGTAGTAAGCGGGTCTGGTGCAGATTATAGCCCTATGTGGGTAATTTCCAGAGGGGAAGAGGCAAATCGGTGGTTGCAATTCATTTACACAGTGTATCAGTTTTGAAACGTCCAGATTGGTATGTGCAAATTTTCACAAAATAGAGTATAATATGTGATAGATTTCACGAACGAAAGGTGTCATATGTCACTACCACGTGTCATTATCATCGGAGCTGGTTTTGGCGGACTATATGCCGCACGGACTTTTGCCAGAAAAAATGTGAGCGTTCTGCTGATTGATCGCCACAACTATCATACATTTACACCGCTGCTCTATCAGGTGGCGACCTGCGGCCTCGACCCCAGTGAAATCGCCTATCCGGTTCGCCAGATTTTTTATGACCAGCCCAACATCAATTTTCTGATGGGCGAGGTGACGGCAATTAATACCGATAGCCGGACTGTGACGATCCAGAGCGATGGTAAAACACTGGATGAAAGCTACGATTATCTGATGGTTGCTGCCGGAAGCGTGACTAATTATTTCGGCAGCGACAATCTGGCAAAAGCGACATTTGAACTGAAAAAGCTGAGTGATGCAGTGCTGCTGCGTAATCATATCCTGAAGCTTTTTGAGAGGGCAGTGTGGACGGAAGATACGGTTCAACGTGAGGCTTTGACGACGCTAGTGGTGATTGGTGGCGGGCCAACAGGATTAGAAACCGCCGGGGCGCTGTATGAGCTTTATAACGATGTGCTGCGAAAGGAATATCGCCAGGGCAAGGCCAGGGTAATTCTTATTGAAGCCGTTGATCGCTTGCTGCTGCCTTTCCCAGAGGCACTCCAAAAATCGGCACTCGAACAGCTTACCTCGCTCGGTGTCGAAGTTATCCTGAACAGCCCAGTGGATAGTGCAGGCGAGGATTATGTTCGCCTCAAAGATGGTCGCACAATCCCGACACATACCATTATCTGGTCGGCAGGGGTGAAGGCATCGCCAATGGCGGCACTGCTCGGCGTTGAACTCCAGCGAGGTGGGCGCATTCCAGTCAAGCCGACGCTGGAAGCAATTGGCAAGGAGCGAATCTATATCGTTGGTGACATGGCCTATCTCGAAGATGCTCAGGGTCAGGCATATCCGATGCTCATTCCGGTTGCCAAGCAGCAGGGCAAACGCGCCGCCGAAAATATTCTGCATCTGGTGAGTGGGCAGGCACAGGAAGATTTCATCTATTATGATCGCGGCATTATGGCGACGATTGGCCGCAGCCGCGCTGTCGCCTGGATTTACAATCGTGTCGCTTTGCGGGGTTATATCGCATGGCTCGCTTGGTTGTTCCTGCATCTGGTTTGGTTGCTGGGTTTCCGCAACCGTCTGAACGTGCTGGTGAATTGGGTGTGGAATTACTGGACGTTTGACCGTTCCGTGCGCCTGATCCTTGAGCCGAGAGTTGGCAGATTAAGCACATCGGATACAGATATGAATCGTGATGCCGCGACTCCGGTTTCAGAGTCGCAAGCCAGCGAGAAAACTTCAACGGAATAAACAATGTTCCGACTATCGAGAAGGCAGCAATGCTAGAATCGTATTCTGGGGTCGAGCCACAGATAGACCACATCTACCAGCGCGTTAGCGCCGACCAGAAAAACAGAATACAGCACAGTCACGCCGACGAGCAGATTGTAGTCACGTGTGGTGACGCTGGTCACAAAAGCGTCTCCCAGGCCGGGGATGGCGAATACCAATTCCACCACGAATGTTCCCGTGAGGACGGCTGCTAAGAGTGGGCCGAGGATTGTGGCGATTGGTAGAAGGCTGTTGCGCAGAGCGTGGCCGTAAATAACGTTGCGCTGGCGCAGACCTTTTGCCCGCGCGGTGCGGATGTAATCTTCGTTAAGCACCTGAAGCAGGCTGGCGCGGGTGAGTCTGGCAATCGAGGCGCTCATGCCCATTCCAAGTGTAACGACTGGCAAAAAAGCAGTAGATAAATATTCACCTGGCCCTCCCTGTGGCCCAGCCAGCCACACGTAGGGATTAATAACCGGGAACAGCTTGAGCTTGACCGCGAATACGATAATCAGGACTGGGCCTAGAATGATATTGGGAACGGCGCGTCCGAGAACGGCAAAGAACATGGCGGCCTGATCAATTGGGCCATTATGGTTTACTGCCGCCAGTACGCCCAGCGGTACTCCTACAAGAAGTGCAGTCATCACTGCCATCACGCCAAGTGAGATTGAGATGGGCAGTTTCTCGCTAATGATGTCGCTGATGGGGCGGCCCCGGTTAGTCGAGCCAAGCGATGGGCCAAAATTCAGGCGCAGCAGATTGAAAAAATAGTTGCCAAATTGACTCTGGAACAGATCGGAATAGAGAACCTGATAGGGCGTAATTCGGAGAGCAGGCCGCACCCGTTCACCTGTGAGATCCACACCCTCGTAGACACTGATCGCTGAATCGAGTTGGGCAGCCAGGTTTGTGTCAGTTAGCGCATCACGGATGGTCGCGAGATCGTCCAGCAGACCAGGCATTTCATTACGCTGGATACCTTGTTCGCTGTAGAAAGCAATCTGTTGGAGTGTATCATCGAATTGTCCCTCCAATTGCGCGCGAACTTCATCGGATGTAAGCGCCGCGAAGGTGTCGGCGAACGATGGATCGAGTATCAGAATTTCAACACGCTCGGATTTTTCTTCCTTTACCCAACGAAAAAGTTGCCAATCATCACCGTTCGGGAGGTTGAGCAGCATGGGGCGGTTCAGGCCATAATGGTGCTCCAGCGCAGCAATGAGTTCGGGTGTGCTGGCTCGCTCTCCGGCGGCTACAAACGGCCCACCGGGAATCGCACGGATCATCAGGAATGATACCAGCGTGATGGCAAACAGCACCGGCAGGCTGGAAACCAATCGCCTGGTCAGAAAAGTCACGACCCCAGATACCCGGAAAAATCTTTGCGTGATTGTGATAGCTGTCATTTGCATCGGCCTGCTCACTCCCAAACAAAACTTCGCCTATGAGGATGCTTTCAGAAATTCTTCAGCAACCCAGCCGGGCGCATCTGGGTTGCACGCGATGTGATAATAAGTCACTTCATCGATACGCTGTACCGATGCAATTGTCACCGTCGAATTCGGGTAGCAGTTGGCGTTTGCGACTCTGTTACGGCGTGTGACTGGCTCAGGAGCTTCGGTAAGATAGACCGATCCGACTCCTGTGGCCGCGATCTGTACAGTGTCACCGATATTAAAGAGGCCTTCCGCCTCCATCGCGGGTACGGTAGGGGTGGGTACAGGTGTCGCTGTAAGCTGAATGAACAACGTATCGCTTGACCAACAGCCCAATGTCGCCATGCACAAAGCCAATGCAACAAGCAAAAGTGAAAAGTATCGCTGCCGGATCATGACCTATTTCCCCCGCCGCATGTGAGGATCGAGCGCATCACGCAAACCGTCGCCCAGGAAGTTAAACGATAGCGTGGTCAGCGCCAGCGCAATACCTGGCAGCAGAACGAGATTGGGCAGGGTAATCATGCTGCTGCGTCCGGTGCTAATCAGGCTGCCCCAGCTTGGCGTGGGAGGCTCAACACCCAGGCCAATGAAGCTGAGAAAGGCTTCTGTGAAAATATATCCTGGGATTTGCAGTGTCTCCGCGACGATCAATGGGCCAGTGATATTGGGCAGGAGGTGTACGAAAATAATGCGCATATCGCTTGCGCCCATTGCTCGTGCTGCCTCGATGTACTCACGTTGTTTTTGCGACAGTACCTCAGCTCTCGCCAGTCGAGCCATGCTGATCCAGCTTAACGCGCCGAGAGCGATAAACAGGAAGAACAGGCCGCCCATGCTGCGGTCAAGGTGAATAAGCCCCTGGGCAATCCCGGAAGATTCTTCGAGTTCCAGCGACTTAAAAAATGTTTGGAACAGAATGACCAGCACCAGGCTTGGAATGCCATACAGGAAGTCGATGATTCGCATCATGAAATTGTCCACTCTCCCGCCGTAGTAGCCGGAGGTTACACCATAAATGATGCCAATTCCCAGGCTCAGGAGCGAGCCGACCAGCGCAACCGCGAGTGACACACGTGTTCCGAAAAGCGTCCGGCTGAGGAGGTCACGCCCCAGCGCATCCGAGCCTAAAACATAACAGAACTGGGGCATACCTGCCGGGTAAGGCTGCTGATTGGGCTGCATAACGGCGCAAGTCATGGGCGGGGCAAGGGATGATCCACGATGCTGATCGTTGATGCCCTCGATTAATCCGATACTTCGTAATAGATCAGCCGATAGCGCTACCAATATCAACACTGCAATAAACGTCAGGCCGAAAACAGCCAGTCTATTGCGCGTAAGACGATACCAGGCATCACCCCAGAATGACCTGGACGGGGCGATTCGTTCATCATGAGACAGCGAGATTGGGCGCACAGGTTGTATCGGTGTCATGGGATTACTCGCGAATGACCTTCTCCAGCCTGGGAAACGAAATATCAAGGCGATATTGAACATTGGGATGACCATCATCGAATAATTCGCAGTCGTGAGCGATACCCAACGCGGTCAGCTTGTTTGAGAGAATGCGCGTTCCGATCTGGAAATTGAACTCATCCCACAAACCGCAATCCAGATAGATATAGTCCATTTTCCGCCAGGCATCGATATATTCCGGGCGATCAATCATCCGTACCGGATCCCATTCCAGCCAACGCGCCCAAACATCTTCAAGCAGTGCGCCAGTTTCGAGATCCACAGGCATATCAAAGCCGCGCGGGGCTGCCGGGTTAGGCGCGAAGGCCGCACCGTAACACAACATCCCGATCACGCCAAATTCGACTTTCTTTCTGGCCTTGATGTCAGGAATTTGTTTTATGAATTCTTCCAGCCCGCCAAAGCGCATCAGATTCGCGTGCAGCTTTGCCATCTCTGGCATATATCCGAACTCAAAATAGATATCACCACTGTGATTCGCCATGGCACTCCAAAGTTCGGGGTGGCGCATAGCCTGCACCATCGCGCCATAGCCGCCGCTGCTTTTGCCCGTAATCGCGCGATGCTCACGGGTGGGCAGCGTGCGGTAGTGCGCATCGACATACGGTATGAGTTCATCATTCAGATAGTCCTCATAATTGCCGAGCGCCGACGTATTGACATACTGTGCGCCTCCGAAGATGGTAAAACAGTCCGGCAGAACAAGGATGACAGGTCCCATCGCTCCCGTGCGGATAAGACGATCAATGCGCTCGGCGTAAGACTCGCCCCAGGGAACCACATTCAGCGTCCACGGGCCGCTGCCTCCATGTCCAGCGAGCCAGTAGATGACCGGGTAACGTTTCGTCGGATTTTCGTCATATCCAGGTGGTAGATAGATGGGGAGCATTCGCTCGGTTGGATCGCCAGGGAGGTTGCCCTGCAAAACCTTGCTATCGAGGTAAGGCGTTTCAACGCGACCTGCCAGTTTCATCAGTTTACTCCTTACGAAGTGAGTGGAGCATGGTTTTCCCATGCCCCACTGAGCGAATATTTATGACTTAACCGCCGCGTACAGCGTCCTGTGCAGCCTTATCAATGGTGTAAACGCCCCAATGTTCCCCGCCGACCTGTCCGTCGGTTTCAATTGGGCCTTCAATGTAGCTCTGGTACAGCGCATAGTTCGCCGAAAGCCGGATCGGTGCTACCGGGAAAAGTCCCTCTGGGCCGAAGAACATTTCTTCAATTTGCCCATACATCTCCTTGCGTTTTTCCTGGTCAGATTCGGAGCGTGCCTGCTCAATCAGCGTGTCAACTTCGGAGCAAGGTCGCCCTACATATTGCTCTGCGATTCCGCAGTAGAGAATATCGCCCGTATAGTTATTGGCATCCGGGTAATCCGGCCCCCAACCTGTGAGGATCAGACTTGGGCGTGTTTCCAATGGGTTGTCAACATTATCAGCCGCGACTAACTGGCTGAAGTCGTCGAAAATTTCGACGCGGAAAACGGACGGATCGCAGCCCAGGATGTTGGCCCAGGCGGCAGGTAGAAACTCGGCATAGAGCGCACGTCGGCCTACGGTGGCAACCATATAGACTTCCGGGAAGCCTTCACAGCCAGGATAAGGACTCAGAGCAAGCTGTTCAACTGCATACTCCGGGTCATAGCCTATGCCGTGCTGATCTAGCGGCGGCGCAGCAGGCATGGATGGTGGGGTGAGATGATTCAGTGGTGTTCCCAATCCCTCAACCGCGTCATTGATGATGGCGACCCGATCAATGGCAGCGCTGAAGGCACGGCGCACATAGACATTATCGAACGGGGGTTTGCCCATCTGGAAACCCAGGTAGTCGATGTTGACACCGCTGATGAACAATAACTGATCTTCTAAAGCGGGGTCTTCCAACAGGGTTCCCAGTTCGCCTCCTGGCAAGCTGTTCGCGCGAACCATGTCAAGCTGACCATTAAGGTAGGCGGAAAGCAGCGTGGTAGGCTCGTTGATGACCACTATGTCAACCCGGTCAATGTTGCCCTCACCGCGCAAGTCCTCTGGTATGAATGGGTTGCGGATAAACGTGCGTCCTACCGCAGGTGTATAAGTGTCCTGTAGGTATACACCACTGAACCAGGCATTACCGGGTTCGATCCAGGCCGAGCCAAATTCCTCAACCAGTTCACCGGGGATAGGCCGCAGCGTCCACAGGCTGGCAACAGCGGGGAAAAAGCCAGTAACGGAGTTCAATGTGAACTCGACAGTCGCATCATCTACTGCCCGCACACCGATAGCCTCGAACAGTTCTTGCGTCGGCTCTGTCGCGGTCAACGCATCGGCACATCCAGCGAGGAAAACGCCTGTCAGTGGGCCATAAGCGCCGCCGAGACGACCATCACAGGAGCGCCGAACGCCAGTTACAACATCCTGTGCCGTAATGTTGCGCATCCGGGTGGCTTCCTGGGTTTCGGGATTCCAATGTACCCAGGGGATGTCGCTGCGCAGCTTAAACGTCCATGTCAGGCCATCTTCGCTGGCAGACCACTCGGTTGCCACTTCAGGTCGTACTGACGAGTCAACTGGATCCAAATCCGTCAATCCTAGAAACGTGTTATCGACGGTGCGGATCGAGATGACACTGCCGCCGAGCGAAGGTTCGCGGTCAACAGTAACATCGCCATCGTGCATGTAATACGTCACCAGGGATGGGTCGTCACGATTGAGCGTAACCACTTCCTCTTGAGCACCAACAACAGGGCTAAGGCCAAGCAGTAGCACAATCGCCATTAGAAAAACGATCTGGATGGTTACAGGCTTGGCGAAAACTTTTCTCCGAATCATGTTATCCTCCTTAAAGCGTAAGAAGCAATCACTTTGATGAAAGATGCAAGTCTTCCTGCGATGGCAACCCCTTTCTATGTGAACCTCATCCCATTCAGAAAGGTGAGGTTTTGACGATGGTGATTCAAGTCATTCGTTCAAATTCCTGCTGCTTTTGCGCCGCAGGATGCGCGAACGACGAGCTTGGTTTCCAGAATTTCGGTACGTGGGGGGAGATCAGGCTGTTCGATCCGTTCCAACAGCATATTGGCGGCGCGATTGCCGATCTCCAGCGTGGGCTGTGATACAACGGTTAGCGGCGGATTGAGTGACACTGCCCAGGGCATATCATCGAAACCGACAATAGCAACATCCTCCGGGATGCGTTTGCCCCGATCATGCAGCGCGTTCAGCGCCCCAAGCGTCATCATATTGTTAGCAATAAACCATGCTGTTGGCGGGTCGTTTTCGTCAAGCAGCTCAAGTGCGTGTATGTAGCCACTTTCGTCACGATGATCGCCAAAGCGCACCCATCCTTCGGGTACAGGCAGGTTATGCTTCTCCATTGCCTGCTTATACCCCAGATAGCGTTCACGCCCGCTGGTCAGGCGCATCCGCCCACCGATATGACCGATACGACGATGACCCAGATTGATGAGATGCTCGACTGCTGCCTGCGCACCGGACAGGTTATCGGCCAATACCATATCCACCTGGGCATTCGATAAACGACGGTCAATCACGACAATGGGCAGCCCCGATGCAGCCATCTCTGCAATTCGGTCTACATTTTCGCTGGTGGGCGCGATCACCAGCCCTGCAACTTCTTCATTTTCCATCATCGTCAGGTAATCGAGTTCCTTTTGGGGATTCGCGGTGGTATTGCTCATCAGCACGCTCAGACCCTTGTCGAAAAATACAGACTCGATGCTTGACATAATCATGTTGAAGAATGGATTCGTAATATCGGTGACAATGATGCCAATCAACTTGCTGCGGGTAGCCCGCAGGCGTTGGGCAACACGGTTTGGCTCGTAACTTAAGTGTGTGATCGCATCCTGGACGGCGCGGCGCACTTCATCACTGATATGAGGATAGTTGTTGAGGACGCGAGAAACAGTGGCAGGTGAAACGCCAGCAAAATTCGCCACATCGAGAATGGTTGTTGAGGAATTTCGCTGTTTTCGTGGTGTCATAAGCAACTGCCTCTTGCTTATTGAAAACGATTTCAACGATAATAAATCAGATTACAATAGCTGTCAAATATTGCTTTTTGATTAATTTTCACTAAAAAAATCGGGAGATTCTCAAGTGGTTTTTAAAATAAATATGTGTTATTGGATTTTTTGATCCCGGCGCGAACGTCGAGTAGACTTTATACTGCGAACACCTCGTCAGCCAATGATCTCTTTTGCCGGAGTTATTTTTGACATGAAAACACGTTTAATTATAGTCGGTGGATTTTTGGGGGCTGGTAAAACGACGCTTCTGTTGGAAAGTGCGCGTCAGCTTGCGGCGCGTGGGTATCGAGTAGGGCTGGTCACGAACGACCAGGGTAAAGACCTCGTGGATACCACACTTATTTCTCAGCAGCGCTGGCCCGTGGAGGAAGTCGCTGGGGGATGTTTTTGCTGTTCATTTCCTGACTTATACACCTCTTTAATTCATCTACAGGATACTATTCAGCCTGACGTGGTTTTGGCTGAACCTGTTGGAAGCTGCACTGATCTCGTATCAACCGTGCTGCGGCCTTTAGCAACTTATTATCCAGGGCAGTTTGAAGTCGCGCCGTTGACCATTTTGCTGGATGCCAGCCGCGATGTCGCGCCATTTCCCAACAGCGTAGGATACCTGTTCGATAAGCAGCTTACCGAAGCCGAGTTGATCCTGCTCAACAAAGTCGATTTGCTCAAGGCTGATTCGGTCAATAATTGGATGGGATCGTTACAAAAGCAGTATCCACAAGCGCAAAAACTTGCCATCTCGTCGCGCTCGGGCGAAGGTGTGGAAGCGTGGCTGGACATCGTGCTTGGTCAAAACAGCGCCAGCCAACTCAATCTGGATGTGGATTATGCGCTCTATGCCGAAGCCGAAGCCGAGTTGGGCTGGTTAAACGCGAAGGGCTTGGTGCGCGATTCGCAGCCTTTTTCCGCGCAAACCTGGACGCGCAATCTTCTGGATCACCTGAGTCAACGCTTGTCAGCCGAAAATTTCCCAATCGCACACGTTAAAGTACACGTTTCGACACCCGTAACGGCTTTCAAGGCTAGCCTGACGCAAACCGGAGTCCCGCTTTCATGGGATGTCACATCGGAAGATATTCCCGCCGATCAGCTTGAGTTTATCCTCAATTTGCGCGTCAATGCAGACCCACAGCAGTTGGAGCAAATCGTGCAGGAAACGATTGATGCCATCAAGCCAAACCCATCAGCCCGTCATTATTTCACGCATTTTGAGTGCTTTCGGCCTCTGCCGCCGCGCCCGACCCATCGACTTATTTTGCCAGTATAAAGGATTATATTATGGAGAAATTTTTATATCGCGGTGATGAACTTAATCAAATCAGCTTCCCGTTAGGCGGAATCGGAACGGGCTGCATCGGTCTGGCAGGTAACGGACGGCTGATAGATTGGGAAATTTTCAACCGACCCAACAAAGGCTCTGTGAACGGCTTCTCGCATTTCGCTATTCGAGCCGAGCGCGATGGCAAAATATTGGATGCTCGTGTGCTGCATGGCGACCTAAACCCGCCTTATATGGGTGAACTCCACACGCCACATTTTCGTTCGTTCGGGTGGGGGCCTCGGCGCGAATATCTGACCGGGATGCCGCACTTTAAGGACATTGATTTTCGCGGCGAATTTCCGTTGGCGGAAATGACATTCAAAGATGCCAATTTTCCCGGTGATGTCAAGCTGCTGGCGTTCAACCCGCTGATCCCACTGAACGTGAAAGATTCCGGCATTCCAGCCGCGTTTTTCGAAATCACTGTTCAGAACACCAGCGATGCGCCGATTGATTACACCATTGCTGGCACACTGGGCAATCCTCTGCCTGCGAATAATCTGAATAATCTCGTGAAAACGGATCGAGTTACCTCACTGCATTTCACATCGGACGCGCTGGAAAATACGGATGTCCGCTACGGTGACTTAACATTGGCGACGGATGCGGCTGAAACCAGCGTTCAGCAGTATTGGTTTCGTGGGCAATGGTTCGACTCGCTCGAAGTTTACTGGCGCGACCTCATGACTCCCGGCTCGTTTAAGAACCGGATTTATGAGCCTGCTCAAAGTAAAGAGTCTAATCAAGGGATGATCGCGGCGCATATTCGGGTCGAGCCGGGTGAGACGAAACAAGTGCGCTTTGTCATCGCTTGGAACTTTCCCACCTGCAACAATTACTGGAAGCCAGATGTCGAGGAGAAGGCAGCTCGGGCGGGGATTTCCCCAACCTGGAAAAATTATTACGCGACTCTGTGGGCAGACTCCCAGGCAAGTGCGTTGTACTCGCTCGAAAATTGGGATCGTCTGTTTCGCGAAACCTCCGCTTTCAAACAGGCGCTTTTTGACTCGACCATTCTAGAGGCGGCTATCGACGCAATTTCAGCCAATATCTCCATCTTAAAAACGCCAACCGTGCTTTTGCTCGAAGATGGTACGTTCTATGGTTGGGAGGGGCTGCACCCGGACGCGGGTTGCTGCGAAGGCTCATGCACCCACGTCTGGAATTATGCGCAGGCGCTGCCATTTTTATTCCCCAAGCTCGAACGCTCGATGCGCATCGCCGATTACGTCTACAATATGCGCGAGGATGGCGGGATGCCGTTTCGCATTCAACTGCCGATTGGAATCGGGCTATGGGATTTCCCGCAGCCGTGCGCTGACGGTCAGTTTGGCGGCGTGATGAAAACCTACCGCGACTGGAAGATTTCAGGCGATACCGAATGGCTGCGCTCGATTTGGCCGCAGGTGAAAGAGTCGTTGGAATTTGCCTGGAGTCCGCAGAACGTTGATCGTTGGGACTCTGAGAAAAGCGGCGTTTTGTGGGGACGGCAGCATCATACGCTCGATATGGAGTTGTTTGGCCCGAATAGCTGGCTGACGGGCTTTTACTTGGGCGCGCTCAAATCCGCTGCGGAGATGGCAGATTACCTGGGTGAAACCGAATCGGCGGCAGAATATCGCGAGATTTTTAAGCGCGGAAAAGCCTGGACGGACGAGCATCTCTTTAATGGCGAGTATTATCGTCAGATTATCGACCTCAAAGACCTCGAACAGTTAAAGGCATTTGATGGTGGCGGACGTGCGCTCACAGGTGGTCAAACCAGCGAAGCCTATTGGACGGATGAGCATGGCGAAGTGAAATATCAGGTTGGGGACGGCTGCATCATCGACCAGGTGTTGGCCCAGTGGCACGCGAATCTGTACGGGCTAGGCGAAATCTTTGATCCCGTTCAAACCGAAAAGGCGGCGCAATCGCTTTACAAATATAACTTCGTGAGCCTGCGCGACAACTATAACCCCTGCCGCATTTATGGTCTGAATGACGAATCCGGCATGATGATTTGCGCGTGGCCGGAAGGCACATATAAGCCTGTTATTCCCGCGCCGTATTCACAGGAAACCATGCACGGATTTGAGTATTCAGCGGCTATTTTGCTGATTCAGTACGGCATGGTCGCAGAGGGCATGGAGGTTGTCGAGTCGATCCGCGAACGCTATGACGGCGCGAAACGCAACCCCTGGAACGAGATCGAATGCGGCAATAATTACGCGCGTTCGATGGCCTCGTATGCGCTGCTCAACGTTTTCGCAGGCTTTGAGTTCGATATGGTGCAGGGGATGATCGGCTTTAACCCCCTGAATGACGGCGACTTTAAGACGTTCTGGTCGCTGGATTCTGGTTGGGGGCAATTCGAATGTGGCGCAAAACAGGCTGAAATTCGCGTACAATATGGGGAACTTCGGCTGAAAACGCTGCGGCTGCCCTTCACAAGTGGCGCGAAAATTTCAGTCTCTTTAGCAGGCAAGCCGATTCAATTTACGGCGAAGGACGGCACGATCACGCTGAATGAGGCGGTTGTGATTGAGCAGGGGCAAGCGTTACGAGTTGAATTTGTCTAACAGGTAAAGACAGTTATACCCGCATGTTATTTTCGCAGGGACAAGACATGCCTTATGCCTTGTCCCTACACAGGTGGGATTTTCGCCGGAATAAAACCGTTTACGGCGATAGCTTCGGGCGGGCGGGATGTTCAATCATCGCGAACAAAACCAGCGCGATCAGGCCAACAGCCATGAAGCTCAAGCCCATCACGACTGCCCGCAAAAAGCCTTGGCCAAGGATCAGCGAGGCCAGCACCGTCGGCAGCACGCCGACAGCCCCCGCCGCGCCGATGTAATGGAAGACATGCGCCAATGTACCGCCGTATATTTTGGAGCGCCGCGCGGAGCTACGAGCCGTCAACGCGCCAAGTACCAGTGCGAATCCGAGGCCAATGAGCAGGGCCAACGTCATGTTATCCATATTGCACCGTTAGAACAGCGTGTAAATAAATGGCGCAGTCGCCGGATTGCCCGCCAGCACGATGAGCACCGCGAACATAATCAAAATGACGATCATAGGAATCAGCCAGTACAGCTTACGCTTCCATAGGAATTGCAGCAGTTCGCCGAGGATACCCATGCGGGCAAAAAAATCTTGCATTGCTCGTTGACCTTTCTTACTTGCCGGGTTTGCGGACGAGGAACGGCCCCAATACCAGCAGATCAATATCACTTTTTGTAAAGGTGTTCCAGGCATCGGCTGGCGATGACACAATCGGTTCACCGCGCAGATTAAAGGACGTGTTCAAAACGACGGGTACGCCCGTAAGCTGACCAAAGCGCTCGATCACGCCATAGTAACGCGGATTGGTTTCGCGCTCAATCGTCTGCAAACGGCCTGTTCCCAGGTGGCACACAGCCGCGATTTCAGCTTGTTTTTCCAGTTTGATCGGGCTGACCATGAGCATGTAGCGCGGCGCTTCGTGTTTTTCGACATCGGGATAATCAAAATATTCAGCGGCGCGTTCCCGCAGAACCACGGGCGCGAAGGGGCGGAAGGGTTCGCGAAACTTGATTTTCGTGTTGACCACTTCCTTCATGCTTTCGTTGCGCGGGTCGGCGATGATGCTGCGGTTGCCAAGCGCACGCGGCCCCCATTCAAAGCGCCCCTGGAAGAAGCCGACGACTTTTTTATTGGTCATTTCCTGGGCAAGCGTGTCGATCAATTTGTCGTCGTTGCTGTCAAATGATTCGTAGGGAATGCCGCGCCCTTTGAGAAAATCGACATATTCTGAATCTTTATAACCTTGTCCCCAATAGGCGTTGGGCATGACCCAGTTGCGCGGTTTGCCCATGACGATGTGATAGGCCCACAGCGCCGCGCCCAATGCACCGCCGTCGTCTCCGGCAGCGGGCTGGATATAAATCTCATCAAATGGCGTTTCGCTCAGAATGCGATAATTCGCGCTGGTATTGAGCGCCACGCCACCCGCCATGACTAGCTTACTCATGCCAGTCTTTTTGTGAAGGTAACGCGCGATGGCGATCAGCGCATCTTCGGTCAGGCATTGGATACTGGCAGCCATATCCGCGTAAAACTGGTTGCGGTCAAGTGCCGTTTTTTCACCTGAGCGTTCGGGATTGGTTTTGAGGGTGAAAAAATCGTCTTCGGGGGTGCGCGGTTCGCCGAACAGATCGACAAAACGCTGGTTATAGGTGCTGGTTGTCGAGTGTTGAAAGCTGAAATAATCGAGATTCAGGTGAAAGCTGCCGTCATTTTCGTTCAGGTTGACAACTTTGCGAATTTTATCGACGTAACGGGCTTCACCATAGGGAGCCATGCCCATGACTTTGTATTCGCCATCGTTGACGGCAAAACCCAGCCATGCCGTAAACGCCGAGTAGAGCAGGCCGAGGGAATGCGGAAAACGCTGCTCCTGAAACAGGTCAATTTCGTTTCTGCCTTGCGCGTCGCCTTCCCAGGCGCTGGTTGCTTTGCCCAATGTGGCAGTCGTCCACTCTCCGACACCATCAACCGTCATCACGGCGGCTTCTTTAAATGGGCTGGCGAAAAATGCGCTGGCGGCGTGACTCATATGATGGTCGCAGAACAACACGCGATCATAACGAATGCCGAGGCGCGATTGGATAATATTCTTGACCCACAGCTTTTCTTTCAGCCAATTGAGCATCGCATCGCGCCACACGCCGGAAGATTTTGGAAAGGTGTTGAGAGTGGTGATGAGAATACGCTCAAACTTGACCAACGGTTTTTCATAGAACACGGCGTAATCCAGGTCAGCACCCGTAATTCCTGCCTGCTGCAAACAAAAATTGATGGCCTGCATCGGAAAATCGTTGTCGTGCTTTTTGCGGGAAAAGCGTTCTTCCATTGCTGCTGCGACAAGCTTGCCATCGTGGATGAGGGCTGCTGCCGAGTCATGATAAAAACAAGAAATGCCCAGAATATACATTCATTAACCCTGTCGTTTGGCGGATTCGAGATCGCTGGCGACTTTGGGGTGATCCAGCCAGCCGGGGGTATAAACGCGGCGCAGAGGGTCTTCAGAAAACCGGGAGATGAGGGCAAATGGAACGAGAATCGTGAAGTAAAATCCAGTCGCAATCACGCGCCCCTGCACATCGGCGATCACCGATGTAATAATGCCGAAGCGATCCCAGGCGAGTCGAAAAATATCACGCAAAATGTCTTTTCCTCTACCAAATTCCCACAATCATTACACATTCAGCTTGTGGAATCAATAGGCTGGTCGTTAGAATAGAGTTCTTGACTTTTGCATCAGGGTAAAAAGCATGAATGATAAAACGCTTCTTCAAAATCGCGATGTCAAAGCAATTCCGCATATTCAGCAGTATGCACCCGTCTGGATCGTCGATCAGCTCATCATTAAAGATGACGAAGCCGTGCAATTCAATGTCGTTTTTCAACATCCGTTATACGGCTGGGTGAATCGGCGTTATCGTTTCGATGGCTTCAACAATGTTCTGTATCACAAAGGGCAGACGCTCATCTCGGAAGACGAAGCACTGGAAATTCAGGAGACGGAACCGTATATCTCGGCTCTCGTCACGGATATTCCGAACTCTTATGGCGGCTGACCTTCGGGGATATTCCTAACTCTTGTGCAGGCTGACTTTCGGGTGAGTCACGACATCGCCGAAGACGGCTAAGAGTTGATCGGTAATCGCTGACCAGGTATATCGACGTGCCACTTCTGCTGATTCACGGCGCATATACGCTTGTTTTTCCGGGTTTTGCAACAGCCGGGTGATGCGGTCTGCCAACGCTGCCGGATCACGGCTGGGAACGAGAAACCCGGTTTTGCCATCTTCCACCAGGAATGCCAGACCACCGACTTCGGAAGCGATCACAGGCGTACCAGAAGCCATCGCCTCCAACGCGACCATCCCGAAGGATTCGTAGTCGGATGGCACAAGAACGGCAGAGGCCGCTGTGTAGTAATAGGGAAGCAGGCTTTGATCTTTCGCGCCGATAAAATCGACAAAAGGCGCGAGGTCAAGCTGCGCGACCTGTTGTTTCAGACGGCTGATTTCCGGGTCGGCGGGGTCATCGGGATTGCCACCAACAATGCCGAGGCGGATTGTTTCCAACAGTTGTGGATGATCGCGCCAGATGATGTCCAGCGCTTCGATGATGGTATCGACAGCTTTCAGAGGCTCGATGCGCCCAACGAAGAGGAGCAAATTTGTATCTTGGGGGATATTGAGCCTTGCCTTTGCCTCCTCAACAGGTATTGGGTGGAAGCGGCGCGTATTGACACCCGGTGATGCAATCGCGATTTTGCGGCGATTGGCGCGGTATAACCACAAAAGCTGGGCTTGCTCGGCAGGTGTAGCGGCGACAATGCGATCTGCCCATTGCACGATCTGCGTCTCAGCCGTAATCCGCACATCCGGCAGCATGGATACCTTGCCGGGGATAATGCGGTTTTTCATATGACCGAGCGTGTGGAACATCTGGACGAACGGTGTTCCCCATACCTGTTTGAGGTTCTGCGCGACGCAGCCGCTTAACCAATAATGACTGTAGATCAGGTCGTAGCGCAGGTCATAGCGTGTCGTAAATGCCATGACTCCCGACGTAAATTGTGCCAGATGGCAATAGACTTCTTCAGGATTCAGCGGCTGTGATCCGCCCGCCTGGACGTGAATCACGCGCACATTTTCGCCAAGTGAGTAGTCAATCTCCGGCGCTTCCGGTGACGCGCGGCGCGTAAAAATGTCGATGGCAATTCCGCGCCGTCCCAATTCCTGCGCCAATTCGCGGACATAGACATTCATGCCGCCCGTTTTTTTTCCGCCAAGCGGCGCAAGTGGGCTGGTATGGACACTGAGCATCGCGATTTTTTCAATTTTCATGCGATTTCCCTTATCCACTAACAATAAAACTCTAGTCACTCAAATCCGCTTCAAGATTATAGACGTGAGTATCGACTCCGCCCATACGATATTTATAAACTTCGTTGCCCTGGAGAAAGTCGAACACAGTATGTCCGGTTTCGATGGCATGTTTAATATCGAGCGACAGCAGGACGATGCCGGGACTGAGCTGACCAAATTCGCTTTGCAGCAGGCCGGAATTGTAGACCAGAATTTGCTTGTTGTAATCGAAATTCAGGTAAGCGGCAGCGTGTTTCCCATTAAATGTCAGGAAAATAAGCTGCAACCAGCCTTTTGCGTGCATAACCGCCGAAACGCTCTTGAAAAACTTGACGTTGTTCGGGTCGGAGAGAAAGCGCGTCTTATCCGGGCTGCTGGCAGCCATCATCTCTAAGAAGCGTTCCATTTCTGTTTCGAGATTATGCTCCGCGCCGACAATATACCACTGCATGTCATTGCCAACACCTTCCGCGCGGCGGATTTTGCGGCGCAGCTCATGGCGATCTTTTTTGTCAAGCGATGACAGAAAATCTTCCCAATTGCCCGTGAAACGAATGATCGGGCATACGTCCTCGTGTGTGAGACGGATCGTAAATCCATTATTTTCGAGAATTTTGGGGAAGTTCTGGTAGCTGATCGAGTCTTCTGGGATGTTGCACAATTCGATGTGGTCAAACTGGTCGCGGTGTTCACGGAGATAAGCGGTGAGGCTGTTCAGAACGGCTTCGGTGTGCGCTTGATCGGCGATGATATCGAGGTAATCCGTCACCTCGCGACAGCCGATGCTACAGATGATCCGGCCTTTTTCCGCGTTATTTTCGATAAACCAGGGTGCCAGGCCGATCAACTTACCGTCGGAATCCCGACATGTAATCACCCATAGCGAACCCGGCTCATAGGATTGCCACCAGGTTGACTGCCATTCCCAGGTGCTAAATATTCGATTCGAAGCGCTGCGACTCAGCAGGTCATTCCATTCCGGCTGAAGATCATTAAACAGGCTAAATTGATTGTAAGCTGTAAGCTCCAAGTATTATTTAATCCTTGTCGTGAAAAATTGCTGTGAAAATTATGGCGCAGGGCGCGACAAACGGTATTAAAACCATTTGTTATCTAGACGATGGGAAATGCTCAAATATTACTTCGGTGTTCAGTCGAGATAAATTTATGGTTTTGCGTATCTGCCAGGTTAGTTTACAGCCTCGGCGTTCCACCCAGATACATTTGCTGGATTTCGGGGTTGTGGAGCAGGGATTTGCTGCTGCCATTAAAGCGGTTGTAGCCATCTTCCACGACGTAACCCCGGTGGCTGATTTCCAGCGCTTGACGGGCGTTTTGCTCGATCATGAGGATAGTCGTGCCGTAATCCATATTCAACTTGCGAATGGTCGCGAATACCTGCTTGTTGATGACCGGCGCTAATCCGGCGGAAGGCTCATCAATCAGCAGCAGGCGCGGTTCGGGCATGAGGGCGCGGGCAATCTCCACCATGCGCTGTTCACCGCCACTCATCGTGCCTACCGTCTGCCGCCGCCTTTCTGCCAGACGCGGGAATAACTCGAAAACTCGCTGCATGGCTGGTTTCATCCGCACACTTTCGCCGACGACGTACATGCCCATTTGAAGATTTTCTTCGACAGTCATATCCGGGAAGCTGGTGCGCTCCTGGGGGACATAGGCGATCTCATGCTTCAGTATTTTTTCAGGCGTTAGCGAGGTAATGTTATTTTTGCCAAACCATACGCTGCCTGAACGTGGTGTCAGAAAGCCGAAAACTGCTTTAAAAAGGGTGGATTTTCCAGCACCGTTTGGCCCGATAATCGAGACAATCTCGCTGGGATAGACATCGAGCGTGAGGCCATGAAGCACCGAGATTTTGCCGTAGCCTGCCTGAATATCATGTATATGCAGTAATGGAGTATCTTCAGAGTCAACCATCATGATGTCTCGCGCCCAAAATAAGCTTCAATCACGGCAGGATTATTCTGGATTTCTTCCGCCGTGCCTTCGGCGATCAATGTGCCGTGATTGAGGACATACAGACGGTGGCATAAATCCATTGCGAAATGTCGGTTATGCTCGATCAGGAAAAATGTCAATCCAAGTTCCTGATTCAGCCGTAAAATGCTGGTTTTGATGTCCTCGATCATCGCGGGACTGATGCCACTGGTTGCTTCGTCGATCAGCACGACCAGAGGATCGGACATAAGAGTCATCCCGATTTCAAGAAGTCGCTGCTGGCCTGCGCTCAGACTGTTGGCAGGCATATGGCTGAAAGGACTCAGCCCCAGAAACACCAGAAATTCGTCAGCGTGTTGGCGCGTTTCGGGCGGTGCTGACCACATCCATGCCCACAGTGGAACGCCACGCCATTTGCGCGATGCCATCATATTTTCGTAAACCGTCAGCCCTTCGAAAACGCGAATATTTTGGAATGTCCTCGCCAGCCCATAGCGATTCACACGCCAGGGATTAAGGTGCGTAATATCTTCACCGTTTAAAAAAAGCTCGCCGTTGGATGGTTTCAGAATCCCACTGATGCAGTCAAAAAGCGTCGTTTTGCCGCTGCCATTTGGCCCCAGCAGACCGACAATTTCGCCCGGTTGAATCTGAAAATCAATTTTGTTGATAGCACGGATACCGCCAAAATCGCGCGTAACATCGCGACCTTCAAGCAAAGGTTGACTGGTGCTGGGAGTTTGCCATGCCCGCAGGGTGTCCGTCATTGAAAGAAGCAGAGTCGATTTTTCAGATGGCTGGGCATCACGCCGCAAAAATGCGCCTAGCCCTCGGTTTTCTGGATCGAAGAGGCCAAGTATGCCCTTTGGGAAAAACAGCGCGACGATAATGAGCAGCGCAGCCATGACAATCAGATGGGCTTCACCGCCATTTGTCCAGAAGATGCTTTGCAAGCCGAGAAAAATAACCCCGCCGATCACTGGCCCCCAGGGTCGCCCGATGCCGCCAAGCAGCGTTATCATAATCATCTGGATCGTGAAATCTTCGGGGAAGGCAAGGTCGGGGTTGGCATAACCGAGCCAATACGCGCGGGTCGCACCGATGAGCGCCGTGAAGCCACCAACCAGCATGAAAATGCCGATTTTGACGGTTGTCGTGTTTATCCCGCGCATATCCGCAGCCATCTCGTCCTGAGCAATAGCCTGAAGCATCGTCCCCAATTGTGAGCGAAAAATCCAGAGTGATGTCAAAAAGATGACGCTGGCGACGATGAGCATCACATAATAAATTTCGAGCATTTGCGGGAAGGGGGAAGGGAAGGTAATGCCCACGCCGCCCTGCGTGACGCTGGTGATATTGCGGGCGATCTCCCGACTAACCGCGAGCATACCGAGCATCGCGATTGCGAAATAGGGGCCTTTCAAGCGCAGCGTTGGGAAACCGATCACCAGGGCAAACACCGCGCCGATCAAAAATGCCACCATTAACGCCTGGGGAAAGCTCAATGCGCTGGATAAATTGAAGCTGCTTTCACGCGCGATCAGGATTCCGACGACGTATGCGCCGACACCCACGAAAATTGCATGACCGAAATCGGTGTAGCCCGCATAACCGCCGATTAGGTTCCAACTGCTTGCCAGCGCGACCCACATCAACGCCAGTGTGAAAAATTGCAAAGCGGAACGGTCAAGGCCGGGGGCGATGAATATCAACGCTAAGATCAATGCGATGGCGGCTAGTGGTGAGAGCAGCGATGAAATGCGACTAAAAAAGTTTTGTGCCGCCACTTTTAAGCCTTTTCTACCATCATCGCGGATTGGGTTCTGGGTGGTCGCACAATGAGCGTGATAACCAACACGACGAAGGGAACAGCAATCGCCCAACCTGTGCTGACATAGCCGCCGACAAAACTTTCCAGGAGGCCTAACAGGAATGCCGCCGCCACGACACCTTCGATGTGACGGAGTCCACCGAGCGCCACAATCGCAAAGGCTCGCAGCGTCCAACCGGATCCGCTGTCCGGCGTAAATGGCTGAAATGTGCCTAATATCGCGCCCGCGATGCCCGTCAGCGCCAGCACGATGCCAAAGGTCGTGGCATAAGTTTGATTGATATTGATGCCGACCAGCCGCGCGGCCATTTTGTGTTGGGCGGCGGCGCGGATCGCTTGTCCGGCACGTGTCCCACGCAAAAGCACCGCCAGCGCGATAATCATTGTGCCTGCGATGATGAGCGCGAAAAACCGCGTTTGCGAAACGGTGATGTTGCTCTCCCCCATACGCCAGAATGAACTGGCATAGGTCAAATTCAAGGATCGCGGGTCAGCGCCATAGATCAGCAAGCCAAAATTTTCGAGCATAATTTTGATGGCAAATGTGACCAGCAGCATCGTTAAAAACGGACGGTCAATCAGGCGGTTGAGGAGCGTGTCCTGCAAAATATAGCCGAGGCCGAAGAAAAAAAGGGCGATTAATGGAATGGCTAGGAACGGATCAATGGGCGTAAAATCACTGGCTGACCAGATCAGATACAAAATAGCGGTCACGATGATGCCTGCGACATAACTCGCACCGCGTCGCTGCCAGGGGTGGTTGACCCAGCGACCCAGGAAAAAACGATTCAGCAGTAAGCCGAGCGATATAGCCAGGCCGCCCATCCCGATTCCCATGATCGGCAGGGAGGTTGCACCGATTTTTAAGCCAATTTCCTGCTTTGGATTCAACAGAAACCACGCCAGATAAGCGCCCATCAAAACAAACTCGCCATGTGCAAGGTTGATGATCCGCGTAACCCGCCAGGTTAATGAAAAACCAGCTGCCATCAGCGCATAAAAACCGCCCAGCAGAATGCCGTTGATGGTCAATTGCAGAAAGAAACTCATGTCCATAGTAAGGCGTTCAGCGTTCTTCAGTGAATCGTTTAGCGTTTTCAGTAAATTGTTTAGCGTTCTTCCCAGGTTGGTGCAGGCCAGATCGCGAGTGTTTCATTGCCCGGTGGGATGGTCACAATTTCGTCATTCTGGATTTGAACCGCCACCATCGGCTCGTTAAGGCTTTTGCCGGAAGAGTCGAACTGCACAGGCCCATAAAAAGTCGAAATGCTTAACTGCTGCAAAGCGTCACGTACAGAATCGGTATCAATGGTTCCAGCTGCTTCAATTCCCAGTTGCAGGGCCAGAGCGCTGGCAGTGGCCTCTGCTGCTTCGTAGCTGGGCGTGATGCCGTAGTCTTGCTCATAACGATCTGCATAATCGGCGGCGCTGCCAAAATATTCATCGGTGTAGGGCATATCGCTCGTCCACTGGCTGGCGCTCCAGATATAGTCCGCATCGGCGCTCATATCGGCGACGAATGACGGGCTGGATGGCCCAACCGGAATAAACATGGCATCCGGGCTAAAGCCGAGTTCCTTCGCCGTTCGGATGAACAGAATCGCGTCGTTGTAATGTCCGCTTCCGATAAACAGATCGGGATTGAGTTCGCGAAAACTGGTAAACATGGAGGTCAGATCGGCAGCATCAGTCGGGAAATTCTCAATCGCCAGAATTTGCATTCCGAGATTATCCAGTTGATCCCGCGCCCCCTGGGCAACCGCAGCCGAAAAAGCAGTGTCTTCATAAGCAATGACGGCTGTACGTGCTCCTAATTCAAATAGTGCCGCGATCCCCGCTTCTGTGTAGGAACTTGCGGGTGTGATGATGCCGAATAAATTCTGAAAACCGCGTGTAAAAAGGCTCTCATCCGCGCCGTTGCTCTCCATCATGATGATGTTTTCGCGTTCGGTGACAACACTGGCAACCTGAGTTAACGTGGTCGAGTAAGGGCCGAGGATAAAATTCGCGCCATCTTCGATGATGAGCCGCTCGACCAGCATCGAAACCGTGTCCGGGTCGCTCTGGTCGTCATAATAAACGATGTCCGCGCGGTAGCATTCGCCGCCGACATTAATGCCGCCGTACTCGTCATTCACCCAATGATGCCAGACAGCATAGCCGTTAAATGTCTCAAGACCTTCCGGCGAAAATTTGCCCGTCAACGAGGCGACGATTCCAAAAATGATCGCGGGCGAACTGTTATCAACGGCGCATCCACCCTGCGCGGAAACGCCCAGTGCTGGAATGATCCCCAGGCAAAAGATCAAAAACAGGGCAGACACTTTTCTCATCAATCGCTCCGGCACAATTACAAATGGACATATTAAAAGTTTAGCCCATTGTTTGTAACAACGCGAGAGCCATAGATTGGGGGTTCGTTTGGTGTCGGTATGAAAAATAGAAAGGATTGACTTATCAATCTGTATAAAAACAGACATAGACCACTCAATAGTGCAAACGATAATCTCTTGCTACAATCTAGAGAAGATTTCAACAATTTATTCTGCGCCACAAAATTCACTGAGTATTCTGAGCATTCTATGAAAATTTCCGCTTTTCCCAAATGTTACTTAGACGACATTTCACAGCACCGCACGATGAGCGTTTTTGACTGGATCGAGATGGCAAAACAGCTCGACGCTGACGGCCTGGAAATGTACGAAGGATTTTTTACCAGCCTCGATGATGCCTATATCGACAGTATTGGCGAGGCGATCCGCACGGCGGGTTTTGAGATGCCCATGCTGTGCTGTTCGCCGGATTTTACTAACCCCGATGCTGATGGTCGCAAACGTGCCATTGACCATGAAATTGAGATGATCCGCGTCACGCGGCGTTTGGGCGGCGCAAAAGCCGTTTGCCGTGTGCTGAGTGGTCAGCGTTACCCGGAAGTCAGCCGTGAGCAGGGGTTGGAGTGGGTCGCCGAGGGGATCAACGCCGTGCTGCCAGCCGCCCGCGAGCATGACATCGTGCTGGGCATGGAAAATCACTACAAAGACGGCTACTGGAAATATCCCGAATTTGCCCAGAAAAAAGACGTGTTTTTAGCAGTTCTGGCCTCGATTCCAGAGCGCGAATATTTCGGCGTTCAATATGACCCCTCGAACGCGATTGTCGCAGGCGACGACCCGATTGAATTGCTGCGAGAGGTGTCAGATCGAGTCGTGAGTATGCACGCCAGTGATCGTTATCTGGCGGAAGGCGCGTCACTGGACGATCTGCGGCAGACGGATGGCACGCTCGGCTATTCACCCAATCTGCGGCACGGCGTTACGGGTAAGGGGTTAAATGATTACGATACGATCTTCAGTATTTTGGCGAACGCTGGCTACAAAGGCTGGGTGAGCATTGAAGACGGTATGAACGGTATGGACGAAATGCAGGAATCCTTGAAGTTTCTCAGGCGCATGAGCGCGAAATATTTCCCGGAGTAAAAAAATTATGCAAGCAATTGTGAAATATGGCGACCAGGACGGGAACGTCGAAGTTCGTGAGATTGCTGAACCTGGCAAAGCGGGTGCGGGTCAGGTGATGCTGGAAGTGAAGGCCGCTGGGGTCTGTGGCAGCGATATCCATATGTGGCGGCAGCACCATAGCTGGACGATCAAGCTGCCGCTGGTACTCGGTCATGAGTTTTGCGGCGTGGTGGTCGATGTGGGTGAGGGCGTGACCGGATTTCAGTCCGGGGATCGTGTCGTCTGTGAGACGGCGGCATCAGTTTGCGGGCAGTGTGTCTACTGCCTCAGTGGAAATTATAATCTATGTCCGCATCGCAAGGGTTATGGCGCACTGGCGGATGGCGCATTTACAAAATATGTCGCTGCACGTCCGCAGATTTTGCACCGCATCCCGGACAATGTGCCGTTTGAACATGCCGCCCTGACCGAGCCGATCTGTGTGGCTTTTAACGCGCTAGTCGAAAAAACAGCGATGAAACCCGGCGATATGGTCGTGATCCAGGGGCCGGGGCCGATTGGCATTATGGCGTTGATGGTCGCTAAACTGCGCGGTGCAAGCACGATTATCATGCTCGGCACGGATGCAGATGAACATCGGTTGGAAGTCGCTGCTGAACTTGGCGCGACTTATGCGATTAATATTCAGCGCGAAAATCCGGCAGCGCTGGTGAAATCGCTCGGTGATGGTTTTGGCGCGAATTTGGTCGTGGACTGCACAGGCGTAAGCAAGGCACTCAAGCAGTCGATGGAATTGGTACGCCCGAACGGTACGATTACGAAAATTGGCTGGGGGCCACAGCCGTTGGATTTCAGCCTCGACCCGCTGGTCGGGAAAGCGGTCACGCTGCAAGGCACATTCAGTCACACATACCCGACCTGGGAACGTGCGCTTGGCTTGCTGTCGTCCGGGCAGATTGACCTGAAACCGGTTATTGGCGGTCTCTATGGATTGAATGACTGGCACGAAGCGTTCTCAAAGATGGAAGAGGGCGAGAACGTGAAGTCGGTTTTGGTGATGTAGCTATCGTGAAATACATTTTCAACGCAGGGGCGCAAAGACGCAGAGGCACAGAGAATTGTATGTTTTCTCTCTGCGCCTTTTGCCCCTCTGCGTCTTTGCGTTAAGTTTTTGAATTTTATTTTAGGAAGCAAAATGGAACCTCTAATTCAAGTATCGATTGACGTGATTACCCTCGAAGACGCAATGGCGCTGGCACGTGGTGCGGTGAACGCGGGTGTGGATTGGCTGGAAGCCGGGACACCGCTGATTTTGGCGGAAGGGCTGCACGGCATACGCGCCTTTCGCGCCGAATTCCCTGATAAGCCGATTGTCGCCGACCTGAAGACGATGGACGGCGCAGGGCTGGAAGCCGAGATGATGTTCAAGGCTGGGGCGAATATGGTCGTGGTCATGGGACAGGCGCATGATGCCAGCATTATCGAGCAGGTGAAAATGGCAAAAAATTATGGCGGCAAGGTCATGTGTGACGTGATGCTGTGTCCCGATAAAGTCACACGCGCCAAACAAGCGCAGGATATGGGTGTCGATTACATCATCGTCCACACAGGCTTTGACGAGCGTAATATGATTAAAGGACTCAGCCCATTGGATGATCTGCCATCTATCCTGGCGGCGGTGGATATTCCAGTGCAGGCAGTTGGCGGCCTGAGCATTGACCAGGCGATTCAAACGATTGAGATGGGCGCTCAGATTGTCGTTTTTGGTGCGCCAGTCGTTATCAGTGGGACAGAATTTAAAGCGGCTGATCCGAATTTCGAGCCGATCATCCGGGATATTGTACAGCGTGTGAAAAGCGCAAAGGTAGGAAAAGCATGAACGAAGATTTCAGCATGTTCGAACAGATTCAAACGCTCGATTTTCCTGCGCCGCTGCCAGAAAAACTTCTGGTGGTGGAGCAGCAATTCGATGCGCCGCAAGTCGATGATCTGCGGGGTGCTACACGCCGCGCATTGGAAGACAGCGGCATTTTGACACGCATCCAGCCCGGCCAAACGGTTGCTGTGGGTGTGGGCAGTCGCGGCATCGCCAATATTGCGATCATCGCGCGTGCGGCTGTCGAACGGCTGAAAGATCATGGTGCGCTTCCGTTTATTTTCCCTAGTATGGGAAGTCATGGCGGCGCGACAGCGGAAGGCCAGATTGGAATCCTGGCGGAACTCGGTGTCACAGAAGATTTTGTAGAGGTTGAGATTCGCTCAAATATGGCGGTCAAGCAGATCGGCCAGATTCCCAACGGCCCGGCGCTGTTCCAGGACGCGAACGCCCATGCCGCCGATCACTCGCTGATTATTGGCCGTGTCAAACCGCATACCGATTTTCACGGCAAAATCGAAAGTGGCCTATCAAAAATGGCCGTCATCGGCATGGGCAAGCAGCACGGCGCAAGCGTGATACATGCTTATGGTGGGTCGGGCTTTCAACGCTTTCTGATTCCTGCCGCGCGTATTTACGAAGCCGATACCAACCTCGTCGGCGGGCTGGCGATTATCGAAAATGCCTGTGACGAGACGGCGGAAATTGTTGGCCTTCTGGCATCGGAGATCGGCCTCGAAAAAGAGGAAAAGCTGCTTCTTCGCGCCAAATCGCTGATGGCGAGTCTGCCGTTCCCGGAAATCGACGTGCTGACCATCCGAAACATCGGCAAAAATATCAGCGGTACGGGCATGGACACGAATATCGTCAACAAATTGATGATCCCGCGCCAGCCGGAGCCGACAGGTGCGCCGGATGTCGCGTTGATTGTCGTGCTGGATATGACACCGCAGTCGCATGGCAACGCCGCTGGAATTGGCCTCGCCAACGTGACGACCGCGCGTTATGCCCGCAAAATTGATTGGGCAGCGACCTATACGAACGGAATCACGTCTGGCGTTTTCGGGATGTTCCGCAACAGTCTACCGATTACCATGCCTGCTGACAAACAGGCGCTGCAAGTCGCTATACGTGGCTGTGCCGTGCCGAATTATGATGACGTGCGGATGGTGTTTATCCGCGATACGCTCACGCTGGATCGGCTGTGGGTCAGCCCGAATATGCGGGCGCTGGTCGAGGCCCACCCACGTTTGCAGGTTGTCGATGAGACCCCGCTGGCGTTTGACGACACCGGGATTATGGTTAGTCCATGGAAGTTCGAATAACTTGCCGCCATTAGTTGAATCGGATGCACTAAACAACCATCACGAGGGATTCAGCGGTCATGCACACACAGGATGAAAAGGATTTTTTTCTCGAACACGGCTATCTTCACGCGCGTGGTGTGCTGACTGGGGATTATCTGGCGTTCATTCAATCAGAGTTTGACCGCGTCTGGGAGCTGGAAAAACCGCGTGTCAACCAGCATCAACTTTTGAAGTATCGGACGTTCATCGACCTGATCGAGCATCTACCTATTCTGGAGCGTCATCGTGCGATCTTTGGCGCACAGGTACAGCTTTTGCAGTACGACTTTTTGCGGCAGGGGCCGCACAGCGATGCCAGTGAGCGTTATTGGCATCGCGATTTCTCGTTTTCCTGCGAGCGTCCAATTGCGATTAACACGATTTTGATGTTGGATGACATGATTGAGGAACGTGGGCCGACGCGCGTCGTTCCTGGCACACATCGTAGCGAGTTGATGCCGCCTGCCGATCAGGTTAAAGTGCCATTGCCGGGTGAAGTTGCTGTGAATGCTGCGCCAGGGGATGCTATTTTCATCAACGCAGCCATCTGGCACACGGGCGGCCGAAATCAGACCGATGGCTTACGACGCGGCATTTATCTTTATTATGGATACTGGTGGCTGAAGCGCTACGAAAACGAAAAAGACTTACCCTGGCAGGCCTTCGAAAGTGCGAGTGAGGAGCGTTTGCGTCTGCTAGGCATTAAAATGCCGGGTCGCGATCTTCATATGTATGATCCCGATGCACATTAATTTTCTTGAATGATCTCGACTCGCGTTGATGCTTGAGGAATGTTATCTTTTATTTTTACTTATAAGGATTGATAGCAACGTGACCGATACCATAGGCAAAGTAACGCAAAAAGCAAAGATCGCCGCCGGGTTATTCTGGGCGGATTATTCGGTTTTGGGCGCTCAGGTGCAAGAACTCGAAGCCGCCGGAATTGATTGGTTTCACATCGAAGTGCGCGACGGCAAATATATGGATTTCGGGATGCCACGCGGCGGGTTCGACATTATCGAAGGGGTGCGAAAAAGTACCTCGTTGGAAGTCGAGGCGCAGTTGCAAATGGTGCGGCCATCGTTCGATGTTTTTAAGCAGTTAGCCGACCTGGGCGTGAACCTCATTACGCTGCCCATCGAGACCACCAACGAGATGCTGATCCAGAGCATCACCTACATCAAGGAAACGCTTGAACTCAAGGTCGGTGTATGGGCGTGGCAGGGTTGCCCAGTCGTATTTTTTGAGCAGTACCTCCCGTTTGTGGACATCATCGAGTACGAAAGCCGTGCGCCGTTCTGGGTCAAGCCGAAAGCCGGGAAAAGCCCGCACACGATTGACCAGATCGTGATCGACAGTGTGGCGCAGCTTCACGAGATGATCGTCGCGGCAGGCAAAGAATCGACCATCGAATTGATGGAGGACGGCGGGCTGAACGCGGGTAACGTCGCGGAGTTCATCGAAGTCGGCATGACGGTCGGCGAATTTTCGTCACCGCTGCTGAAAGGGCCGAATGGTAAGCTCGTGCCGGGGACAGGCGACATCGCCGCCGCTGTCAAAAAATTGCGCGATGTGATGGACTCTGCCAGCGATCAGTACCGCGATGCTGACGGCTTGAAACAATCATGAGAAAATTCGGCATCGGCATGGTCGGCTATGGCGGAATCGGGCGCGTCCACGCGATGGCCTACCGCGCGATTCCGTTTTATTACGGCCTGCCTGCCGAGACGATCAACATTGTCGGTGTGGCGACCAGCAAAGCCGAAACCGCCGAAAAAGCCGCGCGTGAAATCGGCTGCGAGATGTGGACGGGCGATTTTCACGATCTTCTCAAGCGCGATGACATCGACGTGATCGACTGCTGCACGCCCAATTATCTGCACGAAGAAATTATCATTGCCGCCGCGCAAGCCGGAAAGCATATCTACTGCGAGAAGCCGCTTTCGATGAATGTGGCGGAAGGCCAGCGCATTGTTCAGGCCGCCGCGCAAGCGGGTATCAAAGCCCAAATGACGTTCAATTATCGCTTTTTCCCGGCGATTCTCCGCGCACGTCAGCTCATTGACGAAGGATTCTTAGGCAATATTTTCTCGTTTCGGGGGCGCTACTACCGTTCCAGTTATATTGATGCCAACAAGCCCACCACGTGGCGGCTGCGGAAAGATGTTTCCGGCGGCGGCGCGCTGTTTGACCTCGGCTCACACATTCTCGATCTGATTTACGCGCTGCTGGGCGAATTTGGTTCGGTGCAGGCAACGCTGGATACGTTGATTAAAGAGCGCCCAACTGCTGCCGGATCGTCGGAAAAAATCGCCGTTGATGTCGATGATATTGCCCTGATGCACGTGCGTTTGGCGAATAATACGCTAGGGCTGGTCGAAATCTCGCGCATGGGGACGGGTTCTGCAAACGATTTTGTAGTCGAAATTTTCGGCGATAAGGGCGCGATTCGCTTTGACATCACCAATCCCGGCAGGCTCGAAGTGTATGACACGCGCGATTCGGATAATCCAACAGGCGGGATGCGTGGCTTACGAACATTGGAAACGGGTGGTCGTTATGACGGTCAGAAAGCGCCGGATTGGACGATGACACCGGATTTTGTCCGTACTCACGCCGAATGCCAGTATCAATTTCTCAAAGCAATCGACGAAGATCGTGCGCCGTCGCCCGATTTTGCCGATGGGCTGCATATCCAGGCGGTGATGGAAGCAGCACTGCGCTCGTCCGAACAGGGGCGATGGGTGAGTGTAGGCGAGGTGTTGACGTAGGGGCACGGCGCGCCGTGCCCCTACAACTTCCGTGTGGAAAATAATCGTTATTAGGTAGATCGGTTATCGAAAAATTGGCGACTCAGAATTATGACATCGTGATTATCGGCACGGGGATGGGCGGCGGAACGCTGGCTTATGGCTTGCGGGACAGCGGCGCTAAAGTGCTGCTGATCGAGCGCGGCGATTTTCTGCCACAAGAGCCGGAAAACTGGAAGCCGGAAGCCGTTTTTAAGGAGAAGCGCTACAAGCCCGACGAAACATGGTACGGCGTGGACGGCACAGAGTTCCAGCCGGGAGTCCATTATTTCATCGGTGGTAATACCAAAGTCTACGGCGCGGCATTACCTCGTCTGCGGCGCGAGGACTTTGGCGATTTACAGCACGAAGGCGGCATCTCCCCGGCGTGGCCGATCACCTACGATGAGCTTGAGCCGTATTACGCCTACGCCGAGCAGCTTTACCGCGTACACGGCGAACCCGGAATCGACCCTACCGAGCCGCCGCGCTCGTCGCCATACCCGTTTGAGCATGTGCCGAACGAGCCGTATATTGAAGACATGGCCGGGCGGCTGCGGGATCAAGGGCTGCACCCGTTTTATTTGCCGATGGGCATTGATCTGCGCGAGGGCGGCGCGTGTGTACGCTGCAAGACCTGCGATGGCTTCCCTTGCAAAGTTCACGCTAAAAGTGACGCTGAGATGTGTGCGGTGCGTCCTGCGCTTGAGGACAAAAATATTGAATTGTGGACTCGCACCCTGGTGAGTCGTTTGTTCACGGATGAAACCGGACAGCGAATCGTCATGGCAGAGGTCGAACGTGATGGGCTGCGACAGGAGGTACGCGCGGAAATTTTTGTCGTTGCCTGCGGTGCGGTCAATTCGACCCTTTTGCTGATGCGTTCCGCGAGTGGCAAATATCCCACAGGACTTGCCAATTCATCGGGTCTGTTGGGGCGTAACTACATGGTTCACAACAACACAGCGCTGATGGCAGTCCATCCGGTTCGCCCAAATCGCACCGTTTTTCAGAAAACGATGGCAGTCAATGATTATTATTTGAAGTCGGAAGAGTGGGGTTATCCGATGGGCAATATTCAGCTTCTCGGCAAGCTGCAAGCCGGGATGCTGACCGCCAATCAACCGCTGGTGCCGCGTCCGGTGCTGCAAGCGATGGCGAATCGCAGCGTCGATTGGTGGGTGATGTCGGAGGATTTGCCCGATCCCGAAAACCGCATCGAACTGACTTCGGGCGGGAAGGTGCGTGTGCATTGGAAGCCCAATAATATGGTGGCGCACAAAAAACTGGTCGAAGCGGCAACGCGGATGATGAAACGCGCGGGTTATCCGCTTGTCCTGACGCAGACGATGGGCATCGAAACCAATTCGCATCAATGCGGGACGGCGCGTTTCGGGACTGATCCGGCGACATCCGTGCTTGACCCGTACTGTAAAGCCCATGACCTCGATAATTTGTACGTCATGGATTCGTCATTTTTTCCGTCATCAACGGCGGTTAACCCAGCGCTGACGATTGCGTCGCAGGCACTACGGGTAGCCGATCATTTGATTGGTCGAGTGAAATAAAACTTTAACCACAGAGGACACAGAGACTCATGAATCAAGTCACAACTTTATCCCTCACGGATGCTCAGAAAATCGTCGCGGCAATTCAGGCGGAACTCGAAAAAGGGAAAGGTGGCGCGGCAATTGCGGTTGTGGATGCACACGGCGAGTTGATCGCCTTCGCGCGTACCGATTCATGCCCACTTCCGTCGATCAACAACGCCATCAACAAGGCGTTTACATCGGCACGTCAGGGGCAAGAATCAAAAGCTATCGGTAATTCCTCGCGCGAGAAGGGCTGGCCGCTGACCAATTTTGGCGATCTGCATTACATCGGCTGGGGTGGCGGTGTGCCGATTTTTCACGATGGGAAAGTAATCGGCGCGGTGGGTGTCAGCGGCCTGCCGGAGGCTGAAGACATCGTATTGGCGACGATGGGCGCGGGTCTGATTAAGTAGGGAAATATCATGGGCGAATGGGTCGTCGGGGTTGATCTGGGCGGGACAAAAATCGACCTGGGGCTGGTGGATGCCGAAAATAACATTGTCGCTCGGCGGCGAATCGCGACTGAAAGCGAACGAGGGCCAGCGGTAGTCGTTGAGCGAATCGCGCAGATCGTTGGCGAATTTGAGCGCGAACTGCCCGCCGGAACGCAAATCGCCGCGATGGGCATCTGTACACCCGGCCCCGTCGATCACATCAGTGGGACGCTGCTCACGCTGGTAAATGTGCCGGGACTTTCGAATACTCCCCTGCGCCAAATGCTGGCGGATCGGCTCAAAATCCCCGTTCGCCTGGAACACGACGCGAAAGCCGCCGCACTGGGTGATTTCCATTATGGCGCGGGGCGCGGGTCACACAGCATGATCTTCATCGTCATCGGTACGGGTGTCGGCGCGGCGATCATCATTGATGGTCAACTTTATTACGGGGATCGCAATTCGTCCGGCGAAAGTGGTCACATGACCGTGAACCCGAATGGTGAATTGTGTGCCTGTGGGACGCGTGGTTGTCTGGAAACCTACACCAGTGGCCCCTGGCTCGTGCGGCGATTTGAACGGGCGCTGGATGAATCAGGGCGTATTGCCGATACCATCATTACGGGCGAACTGGTGGCAAATCTGGCGCATCAGGGTGATCCAGAGGCCCTCAAAGTTGTTCGAGAGGCGGGCGAAGCGCTGGGAATTGCTGTCGCATCAATGGCGATGATTCTCAATATTGACTTGAATGTCGTCGGCGGCAGCGTCGTAAAAATCGGCGATCCGCTATTCGAGGCTGCGCGTAAGACGGTGCCGAATTTCTGCTTTAAAGCGGTGGGAGAAGGAGTGCGCATCATGCCGACGGCATTGGGTGATGACGGGCCGATTTTAGGCTGTGCGTGGATGGCAAGAGAAGCACTAGCTATGGATAAGTAAGGGTTTTGACCCTTGCGCCCAACCGACAAAAAGACGTATTTCGTTGATCTGTGCAATTTCAACCAGTTGTCCCACTGCAACATCTTTTTTGAAAAGCCTCGCGAACTCTTGAAAAGCGCTAAAATGGGACTGCCCCGCGCTGAATGAGTGGACAATCATCACCGCATAATTTGCGTTAAAAAGTTCGGCTTCTACAATGGCTGCGGCTGTGCGCTGAATGAGTTGATAAAATATGGTATCGGGCGGATCAGCACCGAGGCCGAGTTTTTTGAGTAAAAAATCCAGACGGCTGCGACGGTTTTGCTGATTTCCGATTGATTTCCAATACCCTAATGGATCACCGAAGGATTCGTCTACTTTCCCCTCGAAGGTAATGCTGACCAATGCTTTATCACCCGCCTTTGCCAGCACGAAAACATCGTTGCGACATGATCCACCACGACCACCAATCGGCGTGATACGTTCTGGAATAATCAAAATGGGGACGGTTTTTTTCAAGGCGGGGAGATCGGATTGGATGAATAACGCCTCTATTTCATTTGGGAATCCATCCGCTTCGTGCCAACGGTGCGCGAGGGTATGGGCGGAATAGTCTATCTTCCAGTGTTTGTCGGGTGATTTGAGGAACTGTTTCCAGTCCGATGGGTCGGTTGTTGGGATGTAAATTCTGGATTTCATGAATAATGCCCTTCCCCAATGTTATGTCACCCCAAATACGTCGAGATAATCTCCGCGTCCTCCGCCAACACTTTCGCCGCGCCTTCCTTGACGATCACGCCGCGTTCCAGCACGTAGGCGTAATCGGCGATTTGCAGCGCTTTACGGGCATTTTGCTCAACCAACAAAATGGGGATGCCCTGCGCTTTGATATCCGCGATAATCTGAAAAACCTCGTTCACCAGCAGCGGTGCAAGTCCCATGCTCGGCTCATCCAGCATCAGCAGGCGTGGCTGCGCCATCATCGCGCGTCCGACAGCTAACATTTGCTGTTCGCCGCCACTCATCGACCCGGCTTTCTGATGACGGCGCTCGTCCAGGCGCTTGAAACGCTTGAAAATGGATTCGATGTCGGCATCAATGGCTTCACGATCCGCGCGGCGGTAAGCGCCAAGCATCAGATTTTCCATCACTGTCATGGGCGCGATGATCTGTCGGCCTTCCGGCACTTGTACTAAACCTAATCCCGTTATCCTGTCTGAGCGCCAGCCTGTAATATTTTTGCCATCGAAAATGATGCGCCCCTGACGTGGTTTCAGCAGGCCGCTGATGGTGTTGAGCGTCGTGCTTTTGCCCGCGCCGTTCGCGCCGATCAGGCTGACGACCTGATTGGCCTCGATTTTGAACGAGATGCCGCGCAGCGCTTTGATCGCGCCGTAGCTGGTATGCAGGTCGTGGATTTCAAGCAGCGCCATGATCCTCGTCCTTTCCGAGATACGCTTCAATGACGACAGGATCGCGCTTAATCTCGTCCGGTGTGCCATGCGCGAGAATTTGCCCGAAATTCAGCACATAAACCTCGTCGCAGACCTGATGAATCAGCGACATATCATGCTCAATGACCAGCGCTGTCAGCCCATCCTCTTGCAGCCGAATAATCTGCTCACCCAACTGCTGCGTCTCAATCGGATTCATGCCTGCTGTCGGCTCATCGAGCAGCACCAGTTTGGGATTGGTGGCTAATGCTCGTGCCATTTCCAGCCGCCGCTGGTCGCCATAGGGCAAATTTCCGGCGCGTAAATTCGCAGCATGGGTCAGGTTAAATCGCTCTAAAAGTTGTGCTGCCCGTTCGTGCAGGTCGCGTTCTTCAGCGCGAAAACGAGGTGTGAAAACCAGCGAATCCAAAAATGTCGCCTGTCCGCGTCCATGCTGCCCGATGAGCAAATTTTCGAGTACGGTCATATCGCTGAAAAGCCGGATATTCTGGTAGGTACGGGCGATTCCTGCGCGGGTGATGCGGTGGGGTGGGGCGTTTTGAATTTCCGCGCCGTTCAAGCGAATTTGGCCGCTGGTGGGGTGGTCGAGGCCGCTGATGTTGTTGATGAGCGTGGTTTTGCCTGCACCATTCGGGCCGATCAAGCCGACAATTTTGTTCGCGGGGACGATCAGATTGACGTTATTGAGCGCTGTCAGGCCGCCGAAAAGCCGGGTCACTTTTTCAAGTTCGAGCATGATTCTCGCCTGCTTCCGGGCTTTGCCGCAGCCGCTTCCATAATCGCGACCAGCCTGCCGGGTTAACCAATCCCCCTGGTAAGTAGACGATCACCAACAGCAGAATCGACCCGTTGACGATGCCGCGATACTGTTTGAAGTCGCGCAAAATTTCCGGCAGCGCCGTCAGCACGAATCCGCCAATAATCGGCCCGATCCAGGTGGATGTGCCACCGAGAACCGCGAATGCCAGAATACTCACGGCTTGGTCGAAGCCAAAATCGCCAGGGCTGATGGTGCGCGTCAGGTGCGCTTTGAGGACACCTGCCGCCGCTGCCAGTACCGCGCTCATGATAAAGACGGTATTTTTAACGTAAACGACATTGATTCCCATGTTGGCAGCCGCTTGCTCATCCTGTCGTATCGCGGCCATTGCTCGCCCGAATCGCGAACGGTGCAGGCGAATCATAAAATAAGCGACGACGACCAGAAACACGATCAACTGCCACGTCTCGGTGATTTTCGGAATGCCTGTGATGCCGAGTGCGCCGCGTGTCAGTTTGACTTCCTGCCCGGTAATCGACTCTGCCAGCGTATCGAAATTGAGAATCAATATTCGCACGACTTCGCCAAAGCCAATCGTCGCGATTGCGAGATAGATGTCTTTCAGGCGCAGCACCGGGAATCCAATCGGGATAGCGATAATGCCGCCGAGGATCATGCCGCCGATCAATGCAACGCCCAATGGGAGGTCAAAATTTTGCGTGAGGATGACACCTGTGTACGCGCCAATCGCCATGAATCCGGCGTTTGCCAGCGAAAACATGCCTGTGTAGAGCGTGAGATAGATGCTTAAGCCGAGAATCGAATTGACCAGCATAAACTGGAAGACGATTTCGGTGATGCCGATGCTGCGAAAGAAATCCATTTTTAGCTTCTTAGGCTCGATTCTGCTGTGCTTCGCCGACCAAGCCTTGCGGACGGAACAAGAGCATCAAAAATAACAGCGTGAACACGAAAGCCTCACGATAATTACTGCCTCCAGCGGCGATACTGAAAACTTCGAGGCCAGCGACCACGAACCCCCCAACCACCGCGCCTTGAATATTGCCGAGGCCGCCGAGGACGATGACCGTCAGCCCTTTGAGCGCGACCTGATCGCCCATGAATGGGGTCATCGAGTTATAGGCCAGCCCGAACAAAACTCCGGCGGCTCCCGCCAACGCGCCTGCCAGAAAAAACGTAATCTGGAAAATCTGCCCAGCATTGATGCCCAATAATCCGGCAACCTGCTGATTAAACGCGACAGCACGCATAGCCTGACCGATTCGTGTACGCCTTATCAAAAATTGCAGGGCGATCATCAAAACAATCGAAATGACGAGGATAATGATCTGAATGGGTGTGATCCGAAACGGTAATCCTTCGATAGATTCGGCGGGAATACTTCCCAGTGGGAAGCGCTGTGGCTGTGTGCCGAAAATCAGTTGGGCGATATTCACCAGCAAAATCGACGCACCGATGCTGCTAATCAACTGAGATATGCGGGGTGCGTTGCGACGGCGTAATGGTGCGAAGGCTACAGCGTCCAGAATCACGCCGATGATACCCGCGCCGAGCATCGCAACCGGAATCGACAGCCACACGGAGACATTTAAGCGCAAAACGACGGTCAAGCCGATGAACGCGCCCCACATGAAGATCGCGCTGTGCGCCAGATTGAGGATGCCGAGGATGCTGAATACCAGCGCGTAGCCTAGTGAAAACAGGCTGTATACGCCGCCGAGCCAGATGGCATTGACGATTTGCTGCGTGAGATTCATAAGGTTTTCGTTTGAAAGAATTTATAAGGGCGATCTCACATGATCGCCCTTTTGACACAAAATTTTAGAACTAGCCGCCCGATTCTTCGGTGGCTTCTGCTGTCGCCTCTGCCATCACGACAGCCAGCGGTTGGAATTTACCCTCGACCACGATTTGCGCGATGGGGTCATGAAGTGGGTCGCGATTTTCGTCGAAGCTGAATACGCCAAGTGGGCTGTCGAAATCGGTAATTCCGGCCAGCGCATCGCGGATTGCTGTGCGGTCAGCCGAGTCGCCGCAGCGGATTGCCGTCGCAAGGAGCCACGCGCCTGTGTAAGCCTGCGCCGCGAATTGGTCGGGCGATGATTCATAGGCAGCTTCATAGGCGGTGACGAATGCCACGCTGCTTTCCGTCGGATTCGGGTTGCCATAATTCCACGCGCCGCCGACGATCAGACCTTCAGAGTCCGCACCGCTGTCACGCAGCACAGCCGGTGAGTTGAAGCCGTTGCCGCCGATGATTGGGCCAGCATAGCCCTGAGCGCGTGTCTGGATAATGATCTGAACCGCTTCAGCCGCCAGCGCAGAGACGACAATCGCGTCCGGTTGTGCGCTAATCAGGTTGGTCAACTGTGTATTGAAATCAACATCGCCTTTGACGAAGGTTTCTTCGCCGACGATTTCCACGCCATTTTCTTCGAGCGCCTCTTTAAAGACCTCGTAGCCGCTGACGGTGAAGTCATCATCATTGCCGTACAGCAGGCCAGCTTTGGTCAGTCCAAGCTGCTCGGTCGCCTGGGCAATCGTGCCGGGGATCACAGCGGCTTCGGCAAGGCTGTTGCGGAAAACATAATCGCCCATATCGGTAATGCCGATGGCGGTATTGCTCACGCCCATGACGACAGTGCTGTTTTCCTGAGCCACAGGGTCAGCGCCGAACGCTTCGGACGAGAGTGTTGGGCCGAGGACAGCGGCGACCTGATCTTCTTCGACGAGCTTGGTCATCGCGGTGATGGCCTGGTCACGGTTGCCTGCGGAATCTTCGAAAATGACATTGAGGGTTGTACCTTCACCCAGATAGTGAGAGGCGTTGATTTCGTCAACGGCAAGCTGCACCGCGTTTTGCTGGGCAACACCGTAAACCGAAGCGGCTTCGCTCAAGGCGAAAACCGCACCGATATTCACTGATTCGGGCAGATTCGTGGGTACTGCGCAGGTCTCCCATGAGCCGATAAGCGGCTGTGCCATTTCGTCCTGAGCAAGGCTAAGGGTCGCCGGAAGCAAAAGGACGGCAATAAAAATCAAACTTAGAAAACGTGCTGGTGATTTACGCATATTTATCTCTCCTAAAACACAATTTTAGAGTGCGCCAAACGGCATAAGACTAAATGTAAGATCAATATACACCCAACACAAGTCAAAAACAAATCTGTCAAATGTCACAATTTCATTTGGCAGCGCCCTTGAAATGGACACCCGAACCCGCGCCCAATGACTCGTTCATCGGGCGCATCCATACCATGAATACGCGCGATTTCGGCGGCTGCGTCGCCGCGAAAACGACGGCCTCTGCCACATCTTCAGACTCATGAAATTCTTCCAGCATAGGATCGCCGGGGGTGCGCGTTCCGTTATAAAAGCCATAATTCGTATTCGTGCCGCCGGGGGCGACGACGCTCACCTTGACGTTATTCGGATAAGCTTCGTAGTCAATTGCCTGGGCGAATCCCATTTGTGCAAATTTGGTTGCGCAGTAAATCGGCTCGTTGGGCAGGCCATTTAAACCCGCTACCGAACTGACAAAGATGATCGAGCCATTTTTACGTTCGATCATCGGCGGCATGAAGGCTTTGGTACACAGCCAGGTTGAACGCATATTGGTGTTCATGATCCAGTCGTAATCGGCTGTCGTCAGGGTGGAAACGGTTCCGTTTTTGCCGACCCCCGCGTTATTAACCAGAATATCGACCTGCCCAAACGCGGCGAATGAATCCTGCGCTAAACGGTCAACATCCGCTTCATTGCTGACATCCGCCGGAACAACGAGTGCTTTCGCGCCGAGTGCGTCGATTTCTGCCGCCAGCGTGTCCAGATCAGATTTTGTCCGCGATGTGATGACCACATTTGCGCCTTCTCGTGCCAGCGCCAGCGCCGTCGCCCGTCCGATACCTTTGCCCGCGCCTGTCACCAGCGCCGTTTTCCCTGCTAATCGACCATCCATATGATTGCCTCCACGTTTTAAAGAAACATAGAATAACTAACTCGCGCCTGGAATGGCAAAATGAGCTTTAAAAGCATAAAATCACGCTGAATGGCAGCTTGCTTATGACCAGTGACAGCTTCTTAGAGGACTCCGACTATGCAAACATTTGACGTGATTGTGCTTGGCGCAGGCGCGATGGGCAGCGCAGCGGCTTATCATCTGGCGAAAGCCGGGCAGCGGGTGCTGCTGCTGGAACAACTCGAAATCGACCATCAGAAGGGGAGTTCATACGGCTATTCGCGTATTATCCGCTTCTCGTATAATGATGCGACCTATATCAAGCTGGCAAAAGCGACCTATCCGTTATGGGCGACATTAGCAGAAGAATCTGGCGAAAGGCTGCATATCAAAACGGGCGGCCTCGATTTTGGCGCTCCAACCGAGTCGACGCTACAAGATACGATCACCAGCTTGCGTACTGCTGACATTCCTTTTGAAATTCTCGCGACGCGCGATGCCGAAAAGCGATTTCCACAATTTCGATTTGGTGACGATACGCTGGTGATTTATCAAGCCGATAGTGGAATGCTCGCACCATCAAAATGTGTCCGCGCACACGTAAAAATCGCCCAGCAGCACGGTGCAACAATCTTAGATCACACACCTGTCACCAATTTGACGATTCACAGCGACAGCGTGGAAGTTCAAACCGCCAATGAAACATTTTCAGCGGGCAGGCTGGTGATTACGGCAGGGTCGTGGGCGGGTCGCCTGCTCGCTGAAACAGGCTTAAAACTGCCGCTGCAACCGATTCGTGTCCAGGAGGCTTATTTTCAACCCGTGAATGCGGATCCAGCAGATTTTGAGCCAGGGCGAATGCCCGTTTTCATTTATCATCGCGGCTATCTGGAAGGGGATGCCATGTACGGCTTGCCGACGATTGACGGCTCAGGCGTAAAGGCCGCGCGTCATGGCGGCACGCCCTTTAATCACCCCTCAGAGATCAACTACGCGACTGATCCCTCTGTGATTGACGATATTCGCCTGTTCACGCGCCGCTATATCCCTGCTTTGGGCGATGGGCCGCTGGTTTCGACGCGAATTTGCCTGTATACGATGACACCGGATGAACATTTCATCATCGACCATCACCCGAATTATGCACATGTCGCGATTGGCGCGGGATTTTCGGGACATGGTTTCAAATTCAGTGCGGGCATTGGCAGCATTCTTCGTGATCTGGTATTGGATGGCGCGACACAGCAGGACATCAGCCTGTTTAGAATTTCGCGTTTTGAACAAAAAGAGGCAGCAGTATGAAACTCACGGTGATCGGCGGGGCAGGGGTGCGGACTCCTCGCCTGATTCCTTCGCTGGTGCGCCGCGCGAAACGCATTGGCCTGCAAGAAGTCTGGCTGATGGATAATCAGGCTGAAAAATTGGAGTTGATTGGCAGCCTGTGCCAGACTTTGGCGCGGCAGTACGATGCGCCTTTTAAAATTATTCTCACCACAGATGCGCGTGAAGCACTGCGCGACGCTAACCATGTGATTACGACAATCCGCCCCGGATTGGAAAAAGGCCGCGCGGTTGACGAGCGAATCGCGTTTCAACATGGTGTTTTGGGTCAAGAGACGACAGGCGCAGGCGGTTTCGCGATGGCGATGCGCAGCATTCCCGCGATTCTCGACTATGCTCGGCTGGTCGAGGAAGTTGCTGCGCCGGGAGCATGGATTTACAATTTCACCAATCCCGCTGGGTTAGTCGCGCAAGCGCTGCATGATGCCGGAATTCAGCGGATCGTCGGCATTTGTGACAGTGCCAATGGCGCACAGCACGCCGTCAGCCGATTTTTGAGCGTACCGCTGGAGCGTGTGCAGCACGAAGTTTATGGCCTCAATCATCTCTCATGGACGCGCAGTGTGCGGGTTGATCCTGACCCCGATGGCACAGGTGGTGAGGAAGTGCTGCCCGCGCTGCTGCATGATGAACGCTTCGTGCATTCAACGCATATGGCGATTTTTGACCCCGATGTGCGTGACTGGCAACAGGCATTTCTCAACGAGTATCTTCATTATTTTTATCAACGCGATGAGGTGTTGGCGGCGTTGTTAGCAAAAAACGAAACGCGCGGTGAGCAGATCGTGCGTTTGACGGCTGAACTGCTCGAAAGATTAAAAACCGCCAATGACCCTGAAACAGCGCTCAAGATTTATCATGAGGTCATGAATCAACGCGAATCCACCTATATGGCACACGCCCGCGCCGGAACAGAGCGCGAAGCTCCCCCGCCGGACGAACTCGATGAGGGCTACGCTGGGGTCGCGCTCGGCTGTGTGGAGGCCATTGCGACGGATACGCCGCATTTTACGGGCTTAAATGTCCCTAATAATAGCGTGATTGATGGGATGCGCGACGACGATATTGTCGAGGTAAGCTGCTGGATTGACGCGCACGGCATACGCCCACTGAAAATCGGCGCAATTCGTGAAGATCAATATTTGCTGATGCGCCAGATCAAAGCCTATGAACGCTTGGCGGCGCAGGCTATTTTGCAACGTTCGCGTCATTTAGCGGTTGAGGCGCTGACTGCCCATCCACTCATTGGCTCCTATCCGTTAGCGCGAAAATTGGTCGATGAATTTATCGCCGCACATCGTGAAATTATAGGGGATTGGCGCTAAGAGGCAAGCGCAGGGACAAACGCGCACCGGGCGATAGATTTTCAGCGCTGACCTGCCCATTGTGATAATCGACAATCGCTTTGACAATCGCTAACCCCAATCCGCTGCCGGGGTATTCAAAAGCATTGCGCCCACGATGAAAACGGCTGAATAGCTGCGGCAGGTCATCGGCTGGAATTCCGATGCCTGTGTCCTGCACCCACAGTTCAATACAATTTTCGTGATGCCGCAGCCCCATATGGACGATGCCGCCAGCAGGTGTGAATTTGATCGCGTTTTCGAGCAGATTGCCGACAGCGCGGCGTAACTGCCCGTCATTGACCCAAACGCGAATATCCTGATCGAGCATTTCCAACGAGAATTCGATGCCTTTTTGCTCGGCTTGTGAGGCGTAAAGTTCGCTGGTTTCGCGCACAAGATCGTTCAAATCAATGAGCGTGGCATCATGTTTGATTTCTCCGGATTCGATACGCGAAAGTTCCAGCAGGCTGTTGGTGAGCGTTTCCAGTCGGGCTACCTGTGCCTGTGCGCGTTCGACAAATGTCAGGCGTTTCGATTCGCTATCTTCGTTGACAATCAGTTCAAGATTGGTGCGTAAGGCCGTGAGTGGCGTGTGCAGTTCATGTGCGGCATCGGCGACAAAACGCCGGAGTGTGATGATCGTTTCTTCAAGACGGTTTGCCATCTCGTTAAAGGATTTTGCCAGCGTACCAACCTCATCCTTGCTTTCGATCTGCGCACGGGCAGTCAGATTTCCAGCGGTCATGCGGGTCGTCACATCCGTGAGCGCGAGCAGCGGGGCGCTAATGCGGCGGCTAATGAATAAGCCAACGCCTGCGGCCAGAAAAATGGATACCGCGCTGGCGACAGCCCAGGCACGTGCAACACCGTCTACAATTTCCATGCCATAGGCTGGCCCCTCCGACAATTCGACATATCCAACAGGCTTTCCGTCAATGCCCTCAATAGCCGAATGTACAGTTTGGTCGGAACGACGATCTATGCTGGTCATCTCCCTGGAACCAAGATTAAAACCGTATATCGTACCCATAGCCGGGATCGCCTGTTGGCTGGCGGTTTGGCGGAATCGCATAATATCCGCCTGAGTATCTGCGATCTCTGTTTCCCATGCTCCTGAGGGCGTAGGTGCAACCTGATCTTCATTGAAAAAAACAATTGAGGGGAGATAGGATAAAGCATCGCTGCGGCTTTGGTGGGGAAGGTAATAAGGGGGTACGGGCGCAGTATAGACAAATACGTCACCGTTCACCTGCCTCTCGGTGAAGCGGGTTGTGGTTTCCACCTGCATACCTGGAATTCTCTCATCGTTATATCGAATGGATACAAAATTGCGCTGCTGGGGTGCGCCGGAATCGCCTAAAACCTGACCGTTTTCGTCGATTAAACGAATGCGCGATTGCGATAGGAAGGCAAAACTATCCAGTTGTAATTTGAGGTCTTCGGGGGAATCTTCCAGAACCTGCGCGAGTACCACGCCAATCGCACGAGCGTTACCCTTCAGATAGTCGAGTTCATGCTGGGCATAATAGCTGCGGAGGGTTGTCAGCAAAACTACACCCAGTGACATGGCGGCGAGTAAGGCAATTGCCGCATAGCTGATCGGTAAACGCCATTGGATAGATCGGAAATTCATACGCTGGCTCCTTCAAACACTGCCTCTCATTATAATTTACCTGCCTGGGATTTCGAATGGATTGCGGGGCGGTTACAGAATCGTAATCACTGGTCGGGCAATTAATTGGGATAGTGTCGATTTTTGTCTTGACAATCGGTAGGCCGGATGGTATCTTACAACACATCACACGGGGGTGTGGTGTAGCGGTTAACATGCCACCCTGTCAAGGTGGAGATCGCGGGTTCAAATCCCGTCGCTCCCGCAGTGGCTAATTGTTTCAAGAGTTGAAACATTCATAGCCAATAGATCAGAACGAACAGCGTCCATAACTTCTTTGGGCGCTGTTGTATTTTCTCCTAATATCACCGCAACGCTACTATGTAAGATACCAATATTTATCATTACTGAACCCCATTTACTAATTTTTCAAATACGTGGCTTTCTTCCGCTATGGTATTCTTCACCCCATACAATCCACATACTTCCTGCTATCAAATCTACGAAGTCTAGCGATCCTAATTTTTAGGGGCAGACGATCAAAAGAAACTTGCTTATGCTATATGAAGGTTAATTAGGCTGGTTAGGTTGAGACTACATGGATGAAGCTAGAATTTTCATCAGCTATGCTAAAGAACAATTTACGATTGCGGGTCAACTAAAGGGTGATTTGACTCAACATCATTATAGTATTTGGATGGATAGCGATAGCATACCTGGAGGGGAATTGTGGAAAGCTGCCATAATAAAAGGTATAGAACATTCTGTTGTGATGATAATTCTAGTCACATCAGATGCAATAAAATCTCAAAATGTAAGAGATGAAATTAAAATTGCACATAGTTTCAACAAACCCATCATTCCTCTTATCATGGATGAGTTTGAAGATTTTGTTAAGATACTTAAAATACTTGATTTAGACCAAGAACAAGCAATAGATTTTTCTTCTTTAGGATACGATTTAGGTATTTCCAAGTTGCTTCAAGCTTTAGAGTATTGGATTTTTCCTTACCAATTGGCTGAGGAGCTTAATCACTATAGTCCACTTGTTCGTATACGTGGAGTAGATACCTTAATTTCAACTACACCAGTAATGAAAACTCGTCAGGTGTTCTTCCTAGTTATTGACGCGATTAATAAAGAACTAGAATCTCAAGTGAAATGTAAATTGATTGATGCTTTGGCAACATTTAAGTTCCCTGAAGTTGTTGATTTGCTCATCGAACTTTTGGAGATATTTTTAGACGAATCCAGACCTGATAAGGACAATATTACCATATCCACTATCATTCATCGTTTAGGTTCAATAGGGATGGATAATCCTAAAGCTATTAAAGTAATGACCGCAGCGCTTAAAGACCGAGTGATTTATATAAGACAATATGCAGCCGAAATGCTTGGGAAATCGAGCGATGAATCGGTTAAAGAATTAGGTTTTTCATCCCTGATTAATTTACTATATGACCCCGAAAATCGTATAGGTCAACTTGATGTGGTAAGCGCTTTAGGTAGATTTGGGGATAAGAGAGCAATAGAGCATCTAATTCCATTTCTAACGGACAAAAATGAATATATGCGACCAAGGGCTGAAACAGCATTAAAAGAGCTTGGTTATGAAGAATAAACGAATCGCAATCACGAACTCAGCGAATAGCGGCAAATGATCGCTGCCGACAAATTCGCTTGCCACGCGCGGGTTGCCTGTAAACCAGCACTGTGCCAGATGTAACCCATCCGCACCAGCGGCGGTAAAAAAGCCGGAAGTCCTAACGCCATCGTTTCTTTAGCCAAATCATTTCAATGGTAAAGAAATTTCATGTCAATATATGCTCTTTATCATGGTTTAATCGTTACTCACTTGTGACCAACCGGTTAGAGCCATTGGATTGAATGAGTTGTGATTCATCAGTATACTATGCAGTTGGTATGGTTAACGCGCGTTCTCTCAGGGCGAATGAGGTCGGATGCAATTTTTACACCCTACGGTGTATCATCTAGTCGTCTTGTTGCGCAGAGTTGCTGAGGATCAACGATTTTCTAGAAGTCGTTGCGCCCTCGCAATGCAGGAGGTATCTAACACCCAACTGCGATATTTTATGCTTAAAGAATATGCCTCATTTCAGATGGCTGTGCGTTGTTGTCTGATTACCTGGGGAATTTACCGTCAATCGGCGATGTATTCGTACCCCGACCTAAATTTTACGAACGATTTATGACTCTTATAGAGAGCAAAGATGCAAAACATAAGGAGAGAATATGAGTAGCAATGGTAAATGCCCCGTGACGGGCGGATCAAATACGGCTTTTGGTACACGGTCAAACCGAGACTGGTGGCCGAATCAGTTGAACCTGAAGATTCTCCACCAGAACTCTTCCCTGGCAGACCCGATGGGCAAGGAATTCAACTATGCTGAGGCGTTCAAAAGCCTTGACCTTGAGGCAGTAAGAAATGACCTCTATGCGTTGATGACCGATTCTCAGGATTGGTGGCCTGCCGATTACGGTCATTATGGGCCGTTGTTCATTCGTATGGCGTGGCACAGCGCAGGCACGTATCGCATCGGCGATGGACGTGGTGGCGCATCCTCTGGTACGCAACGTTTTGCACCTCTCAACAGTTGGCCCGACAATGCAAATCTCGACAAGGCGCGCCGTTTGCTCTGGCCGATCAAGCAAAAGTACGGCCAGAAAATTTCCTGGGCCGACCTGATGGTTCTCGCCGGGAACTGCGCCCTGGAGTCGATGGGCTTCAAGACATTTGGTTTTGGCGGCGGACGTGCAGATGTCTGGGAACCTGAAGAAGACATTTACTGGGGTTCCGAGGACACATGGCTTGGCGATAAACGCTACACAGGTGATCGGGAACTTGAGAACCCTCTCGGCGCTGTCCAGATGGGTCTGATCTATGTCAACCCGGAAGGGCCGAATGGTGTGCCGAGCGCTATCGCCGCAGCTAAAGATATTCGCGAGACCTTTGCACGTATGGCGATGAACGACGAGGAGACTGTCGCGCTTATCGCAGGTGGACACTCATTCGGCAAAACGCATGGCGCTGCCAGTGCTTCGCATGTTGGTCGCGAGCCAGAGGGCGCCGGAATTGCGGAGCAGGGCCTCGGTTGGAAGAACAGCTATGGCAGCGGCAGAGGTGGTGACACAATTACCAGCGGCCTGGAAGGGGCCTGGACACCAACGCCGATCACGTGGGATAACAGCTTTTTCGACACACTGTTCGGCTATGAGTGGGACCTGGTGAAAAGCCCCGCCGGAGCCTGGCAGTGGGTTCCAACCGATCCAGCCGCAGCGAACGCTGTGCCGGATGCCCACGATCCTTCGAAGAAACACGCACCTGTGATGCTGACGACGGATCTTGCACTGAGGATGGATCCCATCTATGGCCCGATCTCGAAGCGTTTTCATGAAAACCCGGATCAGTTCGCGGACGCTTTTGCCAGAGCCTGGTATAAGCTGACGCACCGCGATATGGGGCCTCGCGTCCGCTATCTCGGCTCACTGGTTCCTGCTGAGGAGCTGTTGTGGCAAGACCCTGTTCCCGAAGTCGATCACCCACTGATTAACGAACAGGACATTGCCTCTCTCAAGGACAAGATTCTGGCTTCAGGACTGTCTATCCCGCAGTTGATTTCAACTGCCTGGGCATCGGCATCAACTTTCCGGGGTTCTGACAAGCGCGGTGGGGCAAATGGTGCGCGCATCCGTCTCGCGCCGCAAAAGGATTGGGAAGTCAACCAACCTGCTCAATTAGCGAATGTGCTCGCATCGCTTGAGGGTATCCAGAATGCGTTCAACAGCGCACAGAATGGCGGCAAGAAAGTTTCGCTTGCGGACATCATCGTCCTTGGCGGATGCGCAGCAGTTGAGCAGGCTGCGAAGAATGCGGGATTTGATGTGGTTGTACCGTTCACTCCTGGACGCACGGATGCATCACAGGATCAGACTGATGTGAGTTCCTTCGCTGTACTCGAACCAACCGCAGATGGCTTCCGCAATTATCTCAAAACTGAAAACAGCGTATCGGCAGAGGAACTGCTGGTCAATCGGGCGCAATTGCTCACGTTGACCGCACCTGAGTTGACCGTTCTCATTGGTGGCCTGCGTGCTTTGAATGCAAATGTTGGACAGTCGCAACATGGTGTTTTTACCAACCGACCAGGGACGCTCACCAACGATTTCTTCGTGAATCTGATCGACATGAACACCGCGTGGAGCGCGACTTCAGAAGCTGATGACTTGTTCGAAGGGCGTGATCGTGCAACGGGCGAATTGAAGTGGACGGGTAGCCGTGTCGATCTCGTTTTCGGGTCAAATTCTCAACTTCGCGCCATTGTGGAAGTCTACGCATGTGACGATGCGCAGCAGGCGTTTGTGCGTGATTTTGTGGCGGCGTGGGACAAGGTTATGAATCTGGATCGGTTCGACCTTGCCTGATCTTGACGAACCGTCAAATGTCGGTTGATGTCTGCGAACATAGCCCTTCCAGCGCGGCGGTTTTAGAAGAAACCCAACTATAAATCAGTAATCCCTTAAAGCTCAGAAATAATTTTCTGGGCTTTTTGTTTTATTGGATTTGTCTCCGCATCAATTTTACGGATAATTAGAGATACTTATCTCTACTGACAGTATCGCCTTATATCCCCAGACCTAAATGTCGGGATTTTACGGCGCTTTCCGATCAGGTATTAGGAGAGGCACGATGATCGAAATTCGTTCGTCGCAATTGACAGGCGCGGAAGTGGCCTGGTTTGCGCCGCTATGCAGCGATGATTATGAGTATCTGGGCGTGCCGGACAACCGCTTTAAAAGCACTTTTGCCCACACATCCAATATTGTGCGGACCGCTGATCGACTTGGATACCGGAATATTTTATGCCCGTCATCGTATCAGGTCGGGCAGGATACGCTGACATTTGCTTCGGCTGTCGCTCCCATGACTCAAAATATCAACCTGCTGACGGCGGTTCGCTGCGGTGAACTTCACCCGCCGATGCTGGCGCGAACGATTGCGACCCTCGATCATATTCTGCAAGGCCGCCTGACGATCAATATTATTTCGTCCGAGATGCCCGGTGAAACGCTTGATTCGCGAGGCCGTTATCAGCGTTCGCGCGAGGTGATTCAAATTCTGAAGCAAGCCTGGAATCTGGATCATATTGATTTCGAGGGTGAGTTTTACAATATTAAACTCAGCACCACCGATCCGGTGAAGCCTTACCAGCAAAACGGCGGCCCGCTGCTGTATTTCGGCGGTTATTCGCCGGATGGCAAGGATTTGTGCGCGGAACACTGCGATGTTTACCTGATGTGGCCGGAAACGGAAGAAAATCTACGCGGGCATATGGAAGATTTGACGGCACGTGCCGTCAGATATGGACGCAAAATCGACTACGGCCTGCGCGTACATATGATTGTCCGTGAGACAGAATCAAAAGCCCGCGCTGCTGCGGATCGTTTGGTTTCGAAATTAGACGATGTATTAGGGACTGAGATTCGCAACCGCGCCCAGGATGCCAAAACGCTCGGTGTCGCTTTGCAGGCGCAGGCGCGTGAAAAGGCCGACAGCGAAGGCTATGTCGAGCCGCATATGTGGACGGGGATAGGGCGGGCGCGTTCGGGTTGTGGAGCAGCGCTGGTGGGCGATCCCGATCAAATTCTGGCGAAAATCAAGCGTTATATGGATATGGGGATACGCGCGTTTATCTTTTCCGGCTATCCACATCTTGATGAGTGCGAATTGTTTGGACGCTATGTTTTGCCGAACCTTGAAACCGTGTCGCTGCCGCAAGCGTTGGGGCGCATTCCAGATGGCGTACCGGAAACGCCTTTGGGAATGGGTGAGCGTCGCTGATAGATCATTTATTTATTCAAAAAGTGAGGACTTATGCCTGATTTTCCAATTATTGATACGCATCTGCATGTCTGGGAACCCAATCGGCTGCGCTACCCATGGCTGGATGGCAATCCGCTGCTGAACAAGCCTTATCTCCTCTCGGACTATAATCGCGCCACCAGTCCTGTAAAAATTGAAAAACTGGTCTTTTTGCAATGCGAATGTGTTCCCGATCAGTTCATGGATGAAGCGGACTGGGTGACACAATTAGCAGGCGAAGACACGCGACTTCAAGGCATCGTCCCCTGGGCGCCACTCGAAAAAGGCGATGCCGCGAAAGCTGATCTGGAGAAATTGGCAGCTAACCCACTTATCAAAGGCATCCGCCGTATTATTCAGTTTGAGCCGGACATTGAATTTTGCCTGCAACCGGATTTTGTCAAAGGTGTTCAGGCATTGTGCGATTTTGGCCTGCATTTCGAAATCTGCATTTCGCACATTCAGATGGCGAACACGATCAAGCTCGTCCAGCAGTGTCCAAACGTGCGCTTTATTCTGGATCATATCGGCAAGCCGGATATTAAAAATCATGTTCTCGATCCCTGGCGGCAGGAAATCAAGAAGCTGTCTGAAATGCCGAACGTGTGGTGCAAAATATCCGGGCTGGTGACGGAAGCCGATCATCAAAAGTGGACGAAAGGCGATCTCAAACCCTATATTGACCATGTGATTGGGTGCTTCGGATTTGATCGCGTCATGTACGGCGGGGACTGGCCGGTGGCTTTCCAGGCGACGGAATATCCGCGATGGGTGGAGACATTGGAATGGGCGGTCAGCGGTAGTTCGGAAAATGAGCTTCGAAAGCTGTTTCGCGATAACGCCAACAAATTTTATGTCTTGGGTTAAACTTGGCCTAAGACCGTGTTTGAAATTCATTTTGTGTTGATAATCGCCACAAAAAATTTGATTTGACTCCCCCTCTCTCGCTTGCGGCTATGCATTACCCACAAATTTGGGAGGGTAAAAAGTGGGGTTAGAATAGAAGAAAAAAGGAGAGGACCGAAAAAATGGGTGCGAAATTACCAGATGCACGGTTATATGCGCGGTTGGAAGGGCTCGTGGAACAACTGAGCAAAGCCCCCATGAGTGGCATACCGCAAGCGTGTGGTAGCGTGCATGAAAGTAAAGCCGCCTACCGTTTTTTGGGGTAACGAACGAGTGAGTCACGAAGCGATCATCGAAGTACAAAGAGCAGAAACGTTGCTGCGGATGAGAGAAGAGGACAAAGTGCTGCTGGTGCAGGATACCACCAGCTTCAATTTCAGCCATCATGCGGCAACGGCGGGTTTAGGACCACTGGAGAACCCGCACTGTCGCGGATTTTTAGCGCATAGCACCCTAGCGGTAAGTCGAGTGGGCGTACCGTTAGGCTTGATGGAGCAGCAGGTATGGGTGCGATACGATGAGGAAAGTGGGAAGCGCCACCAGCGTCACCAGCGTCCCTTTGAGGCGAAGGAAAGTTACAAATGGGTAAAAGGGCTTCCGAAAGCAGACCAAACCAACAGGGGGCAGGGATATGTGGTGGTGTGCGATGCGGAAGCCCATATCTATGAATTCTTGGACGAGATGGTGGAGCAAGGCTTAGATTTCATTGTACGGGCAGCCGATGGGCGGGGGTTCACCGAAGCGGGACAAGCCTTATTTGCCTCCATCGCCCAGCAAACGGTTCAGCAGCGGTTTACGCTGTGGCTGAAACGCCGCCCAGATCGAGAAGCGCGGGAGGCTGAAGTTGAACTGCGTTTTGGTCAAGTGACCCTGAAACGTCCGCAGCGGGCAACGGCCAGAGGGGAAACGCTGACGGTGTTTGTCGTCGATGTGTTGGAACCCCATCCACCCGCAGGCGAAGAAGCGGTTCACTGGGTGTTATTGACCTCGCTGCCCGTGCTGACGGTCGAGCAGGCTCAACAAATCACCCTGTGGTACAGCTACCGCTGGGTTGTTGAACGCTTTCACTATGTGCTCAAGAGCGGCTGCAAACTGGAAGAAAGCCAATTACGTCAACAAGCTGGGCTTGAGCGCTTGTTGGCCGTTTACAGTGGTGTCGCCTGGAAACTGCTCTGGCTCACTTACCAAGCGCGTCAAACACCCGATGTCGCCTGCACCCTTGCTTTACAACCGACCGAGTGGCAAGCGCTTTATGCGTTTATCCATCGCACCCACACTCTCCCTGATTCCCCTCCATCTTTATGCCAAGCCGTTCGTTGGATTGGGCAACTCGGTGGCTTTTTAGCTCGCACTGCCGATGGTGAACCGGGCGTTAAAGTCCTGTGGCGCGGTTGGACACGCCTCCAGGACATTGCCCAAACTTGGTCTATTTTTCACCCTCCCCAAGATGTGGGTAATGTATAGC
>JALHNB010000028.1 GCA_022843745.1 Anaerolineae bacterium
GGGCGTTAAAGTCCTGTGGCGCGGTTGGACACGCCTCCAGGACATTGCCCAAACTTGGTCTATTTTTCACCCTCCCCAAGATGTGGGTAATGTATAGCTGCTTGCGGAGAGGGGGTTGGGGGGTGAGGTTGAGCAAATATTCAAACAGGTTTTAAACCGCCTTTCACCCATTCAAGCGCGAGTCGCAGTTCGTCTGTCGGATCATGGTCGAAAGTATGATTCTCGACACTGATGTCGTGCGGATAACCGATTTCCTTGAGCGCGTTTAAGCAGCGGTCAATCGGCACGATACCCTTGCCGTAGCCGCAGTTAATGTGTTCGCCTGCCAGCACGTCCTTGAGATGGATGTGTAGCAGGTGATCTTTCAGGTCGTAAATCGCCTGCGCTGCGTCATAACCCTGCGTGGCGTACCAGCCGGTGTCGATAGATGTGCCGATGCGTCCTTCTGCGCCATCGCCAATTTTTTCAAGCATCTCGGTGGGGTGTCGTTCCGGGTGGTTTTCAATCGCTAGCCCGAGATCGTAGTCACGTAATTTTTCGACTACATAAGCGCGATCTGTGAATAATAACGGTAATGTGCCACTCAGCAAGGAGGTGTTGATCCCAAGCGCCAGCCGACAAGCGCTCTCAAATTCTTCGCGTGTTTGCCCAAATTCACCGCTGAGACTCGTCACCGTAAAATCGTATTTTTCCAGCAGATTTTTAGCGATGGCAATGTGTTCCGGCGTTGCCCATGCCCAATTAAGCTGTCCTGCCGTCCAGATGTCCAACGCCGAGAAACCAAGCGCCTGTACCCCTTGAAGCATCTTCTCGAAGCGATCCGCAAAGGTGTCCAATGTCTTGTAATATTCGTTGACTGTCGCGACACTCTGCGACCAATTTTTCTGATAACCCACCTGTTGACCGACGAGGCTTGAGCCATTTAATGAGATCATCTGAGGCTTTGGGCGGCTTCACCGCTGAGGCCGTTGGGTTGGAATTTGGCGAAAACACGCTGTAACCACACGATGTCCTGCCGCGCATCGGCCACACTGGTCAGGGGTTCGCGATCCTCGACCACACAGGCGCGAAACGCCAGAAGCTCCTCGCAAAAGGCTTCGTTGTAGGACGCGATAATGCGTTTTTCGAAGGATGCGCCATTCTCCATGCCCTGAAACACAATAGGCGTTGGGAAATGTCGCAAGTAAGGCGATGGGAATTGAATGCGCAGGCGGTTCGCCGATGACATGAGCGCGATTTCTTCAAAATAGTCAACGAGTTTTTCCAGAAATGTCCAGGTAAGGACGACGCGGGTGCGCTCCCCATAGGACAGAATGGTCGTAACCGATGGGCCGTCTTCTCCGGCAGGCCAGATATCGGTGAACAAAACGTTGCTAGGTTCGCCCAAAAGTCCACGCAGGGCATTCATATCATGAACTATACTGCCGAGCACAACACCGCCATAAATTCTGCGCAGGTTGGTCGATACGGCGCTGCCAACAGCCTCGTCAAAGAGCGAATTTTCCGCTTCCGAAAGTCGTGCCAACACATCTGCTGGAATATCGTTGAAGCGTAGGATGCCATGAATGGCGAGGTAATCGTCTTCGGCGGGATGCAGCGTGTTGATCTGGACATAGCGCACATCGTCCATGCCCTTCAACAGTTCTTGCGCGGTGCGGTAGCCGGGGTCGTAGCGCTTCATGTAGGCGATCATGACCTTGACGTTCGCTTTTTTCGCGGCTGCTGCGATCTCGTCGGCCTCGCGCAGCGTGAAGCACAGCGGTTTTTCGACCATAACGTGTTTTCCGGCCTGAACTGCGGCAAGCACTTGCGGCGCGTGAGTCCCTCCGGTCAACACCAGCACTGCGTCCAAATCCTGCTGGACCAGATCGTGATAATCCGTAAAGCGCCCATTTTCAGGAACATCGTAGCGTTCGCCAATGGCTTTTAACAAACTGGGGGATAAATCGCTGATGGCATCAATTTTGAAAAACGCTGGAAGACTGCGCACAAAGGGCAGGTGCATCATTTGCGCGATGCCACCACAGCCGATCACGCCAACTCGTAGTATTTGCTCTGCCATGAAAATGAGCCTTTCGGGAAACAGTCAAAAAATTAAGTAAGCGCTGCCGCTGGACGATTGACCTCGATAGGCGCAGCGTCGTTCTGATAGATCAGATAGCGGATAGGCAGCAGCGATACCCGATCCCCCTCGTTGACGGTCATTGATTTTGTGACATAAACTTTCAGTTCGCCGACATCCGGCACATCGACCAGAATTTTTCGATAGTGACCGAGATCCATCACCTGATCGACCTGTGCTTTCCAGGCATCGGGTGTGCCATCAGGCACGATCATCAGGTCTTCAGGTCGCAACGCGATGGTGATTTTATCGCTGGATTGGATACCGTTTGGTGCGGTAAGCTGTTTTCCTCCCAGTCGCAGTACGCCGTCCTGTGCCGACGCTTTCAACAAATTCATCGCGCCAATAAAATCGGCCACAAACAAAGTCTGCGGATTGGCGTAGATCGTGCTGGGGTGGTCAATCTGCTCGATCTGCCCACCACTCATGACCGCGATGCGATCCGCCAGTGAGAGCGCTTCTTCCTGATCGTGCGTCACGAAAATGGCGGTAATTTTCAAACGCCGCTGGATACGTTTGAGTTCTTCACGTAGACGCACGCGTAAAATCGCGTCCAGACTGGAAAATGGCTCGTCCAGCAGCAAAATTTTCGGTTCAAGGACGATAGCCCTCGCTAACGCTACACGCTGCTGCTGCCCGCCGGAAAGCTGCGCCGGATAGCGCGTTTCGTACCCTGACAGGCTGACAAGTGCCAGTGAATCGTGAACTTTCTGGTCGATGACCGCGCGGGATAGTCCACGCAATCCTAAACCGAAAGCGATATTTTCATAAACGGTCATGTGAGGCCAGAGCGTGTATTTCTGGAAAACCATCGCGGTTGGACGTTTATTAGGCGGCAGTGCTGTAACCGATTCGCCATCGATTTGCATATCTCCGCTGGTTGGCGCTTCAAACCCGGCAATCATGCGCAAAAGAGTCGATTTGCCGCAGCCGGATGGCCCCAGAATGCACATAAATTCGCTGTCCTGCACCGTGAATCCGGCATCATTGACGGCGAGTACATTCCCAAATTGTTTGGTCAGATGAATAATGTCGAGCCTTGCCATACGTTAAACCCCAAATCCTGCGGTCAGATAGCCGCCGCGCAGCAGTTTTTGCGCCACCAGCAGCAGGAGCAGCGATGGCAGCCATAAAACAAATGAGACAATCGCGCCGTACTGCGTGACCAGTTGGCTGTTGATGAGCGAGTACATTAGCACAGGCATGGTGACGATGCGCGGCAAGCCGATGAGCAGTGCGCCCTGCGCCTCATAAAATGTATTGACGAAAGTCAGCAGCAGCGCGGCGCTCAAGGCGGGCATGACCATCGGCAGCGTGATCTGTATGAATACCCGCAGTGGCGATGCACCCACATCCAAAGCGGCTTCTTCCAACGAGCGATCTATACCCTGGAACGCGGCTGTCGGAATCCAGATCATCAAAAGCAGCGTGTTCACCAGTTGGATCATAATCACGCCGGGAACCGTACCGATGAGGTTCAGGCGGAAGAAAATCACGGCGATACTGATGTACAGGCCGAAGCGTGGGAAAGCATTCGTCGCCAGAAACGAGAGCAGCAGTGCTTGCCGTCCACGAAAACGCATCCGCGCAAAGGCATACGACGCGGGCAGACAGATCAACGCTGACAGCGCGGTAACGACGAGCGACAAGACGATGCTGAAGGGTAGGGCAGCGGCAATATCCGCGCGGGAAAAAGTCTGCTCCCAGAATTTAAAGCCAAATTCTGTGGGGATCAGCGACGGATAACGCCAACGTTCCGCGAATGCCCACAGGACGACGGAATATAACGGACCGAGAATGACCAACGCCAGTACGACTAATGCCAGGAGGCCGAATCCATCACGGCGAATCATCGCGGTGAAGCTGCGCCGGGTCGTGCGCCAAAAATCATTTGAAACGGGAGGCTGCGCAGAGGTCATTCGTCCTCCTGCTGGATACGCTGGCTGGCGACTGTTCGCACATAAAGCAGGCCGACCAGTGAACAAATCAAAAATGTGATGACTGCTTGTGTTTCGGCATCATCCGGGCGGCGGTACTGCCCAAAGGTCTGCTGCATAAAAACGCCCATCATCTGCGGCGCGGCGGGGCCAAGCAGATAGGGAACGGTATAGCTGCCAAAAATGCCCAGAAAATTGAGCGAAAAAGCGATTAATACTGGACGTGTAATAAGTGGCAGGATGATGCGCCGGAAAATCGTCCAGTCACCCGCGCCGACATCCCGCGCACTCTCGATCAGCGAGTCGCTGATTTGTCGCAGCCCTGCGGTGAGAACGAGGACGGTAAAGGGGATCGATTCCCATACGAGGCCGATAATAATCGCATCGGGCTTGAGGTAGGGCGTGCGATATTCCGTGACTCCAAAAATGCTCAAAACGGTGTCGAGTGTGCCGCGTGTGCCAAGGAAGCGTATGAGCGCGTAGCACAGGATAATCCCCGGTACAAATAATGGAAATAGCACCAGAATTTGCACCGCCGCCGCGATTCGCCCCTGTGCGAAACGCAAATAGATCGCCAGCGGAAAACAAACGATAAAAATGATGATGAGCGTCAGAAAAACAATCTGGAACGTAAAAACGAGGTTGGAAACGCTGATCGGGTCATTAAAAAAGGCGACATAGCGCGAGAACGAAAAACCGGACTGGCCTTCGACATCAATCGTCAACGTTCGGACGATGGATTGCAGCGCCGGGATGAAAATTAACAGAACCATCAACAGAAGCGGCGGCGCAACCAGCACATAGGCCAGAATCGCACCCCGCCATCGGCTCCAGGCTGAGGAAGGTGGGGAAGTTTGTAAGGTCGTCATAGATGAACCAAGAAATTCGGAAATAGCGTGATAGAGAAAACAGGGCGCGGCAGCATACCGCGCCCTTATGATTATTCTTTACTTACGATGTTTGTGCCTTGCCGACTTAATTTTAGTCACTGGCCGGGTCGATATTGGTCGCAACATTGTTGTACCAGCCTTCGACCATCGCCGCGCCATAATCGCCACCCGGCCATGTCGGTACAGTTTCCGTAATCACATCGCTGAACTGCGTCTGCAACTCGGCAGGCAGACCTTCCCAACTAATGGCCGGGAAGCCGCCGATTGATTCGACAACTGCTTCCTGAACTTCCGGGCTTAACACATAGTTCGCCAGTGCCAGCGCACCTTCGACGTTGCCCGCGTTCGATGGGATCGCTGAATAGGCATAACCACCCGTAAACGGCAGGTCTTGAAGCTGAGTCAACTTGGTGGTTTCTGGCAGCAAGCCGTTGTTCATGGCCTGAAGTGCCTGATCTGACCATGCGGTAATCATGTGAACCGAGCCATTGGCGAACAATTCCAGAACTGGGGTATTGCCCGCCGGATACGAACCTTCTTCATAGATGGATTCGTGGATGCTGCCCAGCAATTCCCACGCCTTCGGAAATTGATCGACCAGTTCAGCTTCAAACTCACCGGGTACGAACAGAGAAGGGTCTTGCCCAGTGACTTCGAAAATCGCGCGTGTAACCATTGCCGCACCGCTGCCACCGCGATCCGGGCGGTTGTAAACGAACTCGCCAGGGTGGGCATTAATCCACTCGATCAATTCGGCATAGGTGGTCGGAACTTCGTCTTCAGCGACAAATTCGCTATCATAGGCCAGAAGCACCTGCGAACCGCGATACGGGATTTCCTGTGGCAGGCGGTTGGTCGCCTCAACCACATTGGCGATATTCGGGACATTTTCTTCGGTGATTTCGAGGAACAGGCCAGCATCGACCCATTCTTTAACCGAATCGACACCGATGGTTTCAAAGTAATCGACCTGTGGGTCATCGCCAGTTTCCAGCGCTGCTAATGCACGACCTGCAAGATCGGCATTGCCCCCGCCCACACCACGCACGATGGTCAGGACGACATCATATTCTGGATGTGCTGCTTCAAAGCCGGGGATGATGACGTTCGTCCACCAATCGCTGATGTTGGTATCTGAATCGGTGTAAACGTAGATTTCCTTGCGCTGTTCCTGCGCGACACTGACACCAACGACGATCAACAGTAACAAACATATCGAAACAATTCTAAGATTACGCATTCCTATCTCCCTTATTAAATATTCTCCACGATGTCCGGTATGGTACTCGTTTCCCGTTCATCGCAGATTAAGACAAAAAAGCAATTTTGTTAAATTTTATCGACAGTTTTCAAATATGCACTAAAGTGATGTTTTACACAAACCGAACCCCGTATACAATGAAAATATTTCATTTAGAGAGCCTAACTTTTACGCGAGAGAGCATAAATCCTATGGCATTTCAAATTGTTCATCATATGGCGGCGCAGGATGGCTTTCCCAACCCGCCAAATTCGCTCGGCGCGGTAGAGGCGTGTCTGGCAGCCGACGCCGCTGTGATCGAAGTCGATATTACACCGCTGGGTGGCGACGATTTTCTGCTGGTTCATGACCCCGATCTGGAATCGGAAACAACGGGAAGCGGCAAAGTTGGAGAATGTCCGCCGGAGCAGGCCAAAACCTATAAGCTGAAACATCGCGGTGTGGCGACGGAACATCCGCCAGCGCTGTTGAGTGAGGTCGTCGCGGCATTTCTGGCGCAGGGCAGGGCAACCCGTTTACAGCTTGATTATAAAGCGGTGTTTCCTTCGGTCAGCGATGAAGCGCTGCGCCGTGTTGTTCGCCTGATCGAGCCGCTTGGAGATCGGGTCATTATCAGCAGCGGCGCGGACTGGCATTTGCGCAAACTGCGGCGGTTGGCCTCTTGGCTCGACCTGGGCTTCGACATTGGCTTCTATCTGGATTGGCGCGACCCATCGTGGGAAACTGATCCGCGAATGCCACCCTACCTGCGCGGTGCATACGATTATCACGACGATCATCTGCTGGCAAAAATGGCGCTGCTCCCAAAATCGGCTTATCTGGCTGAACGGTGCGAAATGCTGTTGGGGCAGTTACCCGATGCAAGTACCTGGTATGTCAGCCATCATGTTATTGCGCGGTGTCTGGACGACGGATTTAATATGACAGCCTGGCTGCATGATAACAACGTCAAAATGGATGCCTGGACGCTCGACACGGATAAACCCGCCGCAGTTGCCAATGCGCCGCGCCTGCTCGACGCGGGAGTCGATTTATTTACAACCAATACGCCGACTGCAATGGCGGCACTGCTCAATGGGGGAAATTGATGCGCCTGTATATTATTCGTCACGCCGATCCGGACTACGAACGCGATACGCTCACCGCTGCTGGATTTCAGGAAGCAGCCGCGCTGGGGAAACGGCTGGCAGCACATGGCCTGGACGCGATTTACGCTTCGCCGATGCCCCGTGCGAATATCACCGCGCAGTTCGCCGCTGATTTGCTTAAGCTGCCTGTGACCATTCACAACTGGGCGATGGAAATTCAGGGTTGGAGCTATGATCAGATCGTTGAGGAAGGCGAGGCCATTCCCGTTTGGGACATTCCAGGTCATATTTTGCGGGCTGATCCGGCGCTTTTTGACCTCGAACGATGGTATCACACGCCGCCGCTGGATTCGCAGCGCATCCGTGATGATTACGCGGCGTTGTCTGCCTCACTGGATGGATTAATCGAGAAGCATGGGTATCGCCGGAATGGACGGCACTATGAGGTTGTTGAAAGCAATGAGCAGCAAATCGCGCTGTTTTGTCACAACGGGACGGCACTGGCGATGTTGGCGCATCTTTTGTGTGCGCCGCCACCGTTGATATGGTGCAGTTTCTGGCACGCGCCCAGTTCGGTGACAACGGTTCTTTTCGAGGAACGCGGCGATTCGTTAGCGATTCCCCGTGCGTTGAGTGTGGGCGATGTCTCGCACCTTTACGAAGCACGATTGCCCGTACAGCCGCGCGGCATTCGTGGCAATTATTGGTAGGTATCTGCGAGATATTGCGAAGTTGACGGGATGACTCGCGAGTCATCCCGTCAAAATATTTCAGATATATTTTAAGTGGCTTCAGGTTGCAGTTGGGGGCGTGTGAGCCAATAAACCAGCGTAATCAGTGTACAGGTCAGCACAATACCTGCCACGCTGATGGCTGCATAACCGCCTGTCGCGAACAATGGGCCAGCGCTCAGGCTGCCAATCCCCGCCACGAAGAACACTAATGTGTCGTTAATTCCCTGTACGCGAGCGCGTTCTGTGCCTTGCAGCGCATCCGCCAGCAGCGATGATCCCGCCACATAGCCAAAATTCCACCCTAGCCCCAGCAGGAAAAGCGCAAAGGCGATGACAAACTCGTTGGTGGAAATGGGCGCTATAACCGCTGCGGCGATCAAGGTCAATCCGGCGACGATCAGCATCGGAATACGCCCCAGGCGATCAATCAAATATCCAGTCAGGGCAGAGAGGCCGAACATGCCCAATGTGTGCGCTGAAATGACCAGCGAGATGTCGTTTCGCGTGTGATGCAAATGATCCATATGCAGTGGGGTCATGACCATCAGCACGACCATCACGGTCTGGCTGACGAGCATCGCCAGAATTGCCAGTTGGACGGTTGGCAGCGTAAAAAGCGTTTGGAGTGAACGGGCAGGTAGTTGAGGTTGAGATTCCTGAGATTTGGCTTCAGAGGCAGTCACCATTTTGGCGATTGCCATCGGATCGGGGCGAAGGAAAAAAAGCGTGATGAGTGCCGCCAGCGAACAGAGGCCAAAGGCTGCTGCCCAGGGGCCGAGATCAGGATTCAGCCCAAATGATTCTAAAAATTGACCGCTGGGCGAAACCAGTATCGGGCCAGCAACCGCGCCGATTGTCCCGGCAAAAACGATGCGCCCGATCATCCGCGCACGTTCGGCCTGGGGGAACATTTCGCCTGCTACGAATCGACTCTGCTCGCCGCTGGCACGTCCCACGCCGATCAGTATCGCACTGAGCAGCAGTAATGGAAACGAATTTTGCGTAATCGCGATCATCCCGATGAGGCCGCCTATCGCACCCAGCGCATATCCCAATGTCAGGCCGATCCGCCGCCCAAATCGTCCCATAATCATTGCCGCAGGGAGCGCCGCAAATGCTTGCGAGAATGTCAACGTAGAGGATGGCAGCCCGGATGCGCTTTCTGAACCACTAAGACGTGTCGCAACAATGGCGATCAGCGTAAAAATTGCAATTTGTGAGGCGGAAAACAGGCTTTGGGTGGCAAACAGGATATAGAGTAAACGTTTGCTCTGGGCGCTGTTATACATAACGATCTAACCTTCTCATGGTGGTAGTTTATTTGAAAAAATTATACCGCTTAAAGACATTTAAACTATGTGAAAAATGTGCCTTAAAGCGGCAAATGCACCAGAATTTTCAATATGTATTTTAAAATCCGTTTGATTTTAGTCTGTGGTCGCGTCAATATTCCGAGCGAAATTTTAGAGGTTGTATATGGATGAGTTTTATCCGGTGATGCTGCGCTTAAAAGGGCGCATCTGTGTGATCGTCGGCGGTGGCAGCGTTGGTGCGCGGAAGGCGGCAAGTTTGCTGGAGGCTGGCGCAGTCGTACACGTCATTAGCCCGATTTTGCATCCCAAGCTTCAGGATTTGGCTGATACAGGTGTGATTACGGTACACATCGCATCGTATACATCTGGTGATTTGGTTGAACTACACCCAATGTTGGTTTTTGCAGCAACCTGGGATGCCCAGGTCAATCGACAGGTCGCGGAAGAAGCGCGTGCTTTGGGTGCATGGGTTGACCTGGCTGATTCCGGTGCTGAGAGTGATTTTCTGAGCATGTCCACTTTTCAGCGCGGCTCGGTGACAGTTGCCGTTTCATCCGGCGGCGTGTCCTCATCATTAGCTGTCCATCTGCGGATGCAATTGGAGCAGGTGATCGGCGATGAGGTTACGATACTGGCTGGCTGGATGGCCGAAACGAAGCCGCACGTTCGCGAAAAAATTCATTCGCAAGTTGGGCGTTCTCGATTATGGAAGTCGATTGTAGAATCATCGGTTCTGGATGATTTGCGCCGGGGGGATAATGCCGGGGCGAGGGCATTATTTGATCGGTTGGTAACGGAAGCAATCGAGAATCAATGAAAATGAGAAAAAAGGCGCTCGTGTTAGCTGGACATGGTTCACACATCAGTCCGCAAACGGCTGAAGTGGTCTGGAAGCATGTTGACGCGCTGCGAGCGATGGGAGTCGCGGATGAAATCGCGGCGGCTTTTTGGAAAGAAATGCCTTCCTTTCATACCGTTCTCTCGACCCTTACCGCCGATGATGTGACGATTATTCCGCTGTTCACCGCACAGGGCTATTTCACGCAAACGGTGATCCCTGCGGAAATGGGCCTGGATGGTGCGCTGACGCGGCGCGAAGGGCGGTTAATTCGCTATACACGCACTCTGAGCGAACATCCCTATCTTTCGCAGGTTGTTCGCCAGCGTGTTGAGGATGCCATCCGGCTTATGGGCTGCCCAACTGATGAAACGGCGGTTGCGATCATCGGTCACAGCACACGCCGCAACCCGGAAAGCCGCAAAGCGACTGAAGCGCAGGCCGCCCAGATTCGAGCGTTAGGGATTGTCGCCCAGGTCGAAGCCGTATATCTGGATGATGCACCGGAAATTTCCAGAATTTATGAGTTGACCAGTGCGCCAAATCTGATCGCCGTACCCTATTTTTTAGCATCAGGTTCGCATACAACGCTGGACGTGCCAGGTGAACTCGGATTAGAGCTAGGTCAAACACACGCGCAGATCAAGGGGCGTAATGTCTATTACACGTCTCCGGTTGGTATTGACGAAACGCTGCTTGAAGCGCTACTGGAACTGGCACGCGAGGCGGGTGCGCCGCTATCTGAATCGAAAAGCGGCTCATCGTGGGATTGTTTTCCATCTGCTGGCTTTGGCGAATTCGTGCAAGCGGTTCAGCAGGCAGGAGTGATGAAATTCGGGCAACTGCGCGTCACGCTTTCTGAAATTCGCCTGTGGGGGGATGAAAAAGCAGACCAGGTTTTCCGTGATCCAGAAGCACTGCGGGCGCGAGTCCGCGAAAATCCCTTTCGCTCGCTGGCAACTTCTGCCGATTTGCCGGAGGGCTGGCGAGTCCCTGTATCCAGCGCCGATCAACTCTGTGCAGCAGTCGAGACAGTTTACCCTGGCGCAATCGCCAATTGGGCCGCGAATAAGCAGGGTAGATTGGAAATCAACACGCTTGAAATGACACTTCAGCGGCAAACAGGGAATTATCAAAAATTGAAAGCACTTGATGAGTCGCAAAAATTGGAAATTGTAGGCGCTGTTTGCGGTGGTTGTGTCCAGCATCCTGTGTGGCTTGACGGACAATCGCCTGTTGGGTGTCTTCCTTGCCCCGAAGTCTGCAATCATTGGTTATCACACGCGCTGGAGAAAATGACATAATGGCTGTCGGTACAGTTTATCTGGTGGGCGCTGGTCCCGGCGACCCTGGCCTTATCACCGTTAAGGGCTTAAATCTGCTTAAACGTGCGGATGTGATCCTGTATGATCGCCTCATTCCGATGGCGCTGTTAGATGAAACGCGCCCGGATGCAACAAAAATCGATGTGGGCAAACTGCCGCAAAAATATCGTTTCGCTCAAGGTGAAATTAATAACCTCCTGGTTGAACATGCGCAAAAAGGCCAGATGGTGGTGCGCTTGAAAGGTGGCGACCCATTTGTTTTCGGACGAGGTGGTGAGGAAGCGCTGGCTTGTGAGGCTGCTGGCATACCGTTTGAAGTCGTGCCAGGGGTTTCGAGCGCCATTGCCGTACCCGCCTACGCAGGCATTCCGGTCACGCATCGTCAGGTCGCCAGCGCATTCACGGTGTTTACGGGGCATGAAGACCCCACCAAGAGCGAATCCAGCATTGATTACGCGGCACTGGCAGCGGCATCGCGACTAGGAACATTGGTGTTGTTAATGGGCGTTTCCCATCTTCCACAAATTTTGCAGAAGTTGATCGCTGCCGGGGTGGATCAGAATACACCAGCCATTTGTATCGAATGGGGGACGACACCGCAGCAGCGTATTGTGGAGGGGACGGTGGCGACACTGGCCGATAATGCCTTAAAAGAGGGGCTGCAACCCCCCGCGCTGACCGTTGTTGGAAAAGTGGTCGAACTGCGCTCGATGGGACTCAATTGGTTTGGGTAAAAAATACAGGATTGTTTGGTAACTCTCACAAGTCCAATTCCTTGACAAAACCACCAATTAAATATAACTTTTAGGAGTGTAGCTGAATTTGGAATCAACAAACCTGTGAAACCTTCATTGTCGATGTGTCTTTGTTGTATGTGTTGTCACACTACTGCTCAAATGGGCTGTGGATAGGGTTTGTATTCAGAAGTAATCTGTGAAGAATGTGAATACCCTGGCCTACAGCGCCGGGGTTTTTGTTTGTTAAGGCATAGGATGCAGAATGCACTCTAAAATAAACATGTGTTGTTGTCCCTGTACCAAGACTACTTGAACCATAGTCCGTTTTGGCGCGTATAACACGCCTCAGAAAAAGCGCCCCGGACACTGTCGGGGCTTTTTTATTGATGTAGGGCAGCACAACCAGGACAAAATCACATGACCGTATTCGAAGATCAACTCTCTGAACTCAACGCCTCTTTTGAGGATGCTTATCCGCAGGAAGTGCTGCGTTGGGCAGCCGAAAGCTTTGGGGATCGGCTGGCTGTGGTGACAAGTTTTCAGCCTACAGGCATCGTCACCATGCACATGCTCAGTGAGATTGCGCCAAAAACGACAGTCTTGACCCTCGACACAGGCCTGCTTTTCCCGGAAACTTATGCACTGATGGATGAGCTGGAACAGCGCCTCAATTTGCGCTTAATTCGTGTCCGGCCCAATCAAACTGTTGAGCAGCAAAGCCGCACACATGGCGCGAATCTTTGGGAACATGACCCGGACAAATGCTGCAATATGCGGAAGACTATTCCGCTAGGGCGGGTGTTGGGCGGGTATGATGCCTGGATTACCGGGCTGCGGCGCGATCAATCGAATGGTCGCCGCGCAACCCCGATGGTGAGCTGGGACAGCAAGAACGGAAAAGTCAAGTTGTCACCGTTGGCGACCTGGAATGAGGAAATGATCTGGGCTTATATCCATGCCCATGAGCTGCCATACAATCCACTGCACGATCAGAACTATTCAAGTATTGGTTGCTATCCATGCACCCAACCTGTTGCGCCGGATTCGCCAGATAAACGGGCAGGGCGCTGGTCGGGACATGTTAAAACAGAATGCGGTATTCACGTTGCCACTGAAAACAGCGGTACTCACGTTACCACCGAAAATAGCGATATTCACATGACCACCGAAAATAAAGGAGATACTATCGTGGCTGAACGCCAACAAGGTTTTACCCTCTGGCTGACCGGTTTATCCGGGGCTGGCAAAACGACCATCAGCGTGGCGCTTGAACAAGAACTGCGCGCCCGTGAGGTTTACATCGAACGGCTGGACGGTGATACAGTGCGCGAAGGTCTGACACGCGACCTGGGTTTTAGTAAAGAAGACCGTGATAAAAATATCGAGCGCGTGACCTACGTCGCCAAACTGCTTTCACGTAATGGTGTCGGTGTTGTCGCGGCGTTTATTTCTCCCTATCGCGAAGCACGTCAGAAAGCTCGTGAGCAGATCAACAATTTCATCGAAGTTTATGTCGATGCTTCACTGGAAGTTTGCGCAGGACGCGATGTCAAAGGCTTGTATGCCAAAGCCTTCGCTGGTGAACTCAAAGGTTTTACGGGTGTTGATGACCCCTATGAAGCGCCAGAATCACCCGAACTCGTTATTCACAGCGGGCAGGAAACGCTTGAAGAAAGCGTCGGCAGAATTCTGCAATATCTGGAACAACGCGCACTGATCCCCGCTGCTGTTACTGCCTGATATTTGCAAGTAACTCACGCAGTTTTCACCTTCTAAACTGGCAATTATTCCTCGTAGGGGCAGGTCTTGGACTTGCCTCTATGTTTGTATTGATGGCGCTCTGCCGAAGCCTGATCCCCCAAACGTATCAAATTGCGATAACGCCCCTCGTTGTTTAAAATACCAACCCTGTTAACCTGGCATAAAATAAGGAATTTATGGTGAAAAAATTTGAGGGAAAATCCGTCGTTGTGACCGGGGCTGGTCTCGGCATCGGTTACGGCCTGTGCCGCGCTTTTGCCAGCGAAGGCGCAACTGTCGCACTGAATGATATAGACGGGAATCTTGCGCAAGAGGGTGCGAATCGCATCAACCAGGAAATCGGCAGCGAACAAGTCCACGCATATGGTTGTGACGTAGCGGATGTCGAATCGGTGCAGCGCATGTTTGCTGATTTCGTGGCGAAAACAGGCAGCGTGGACATCGCGATTGCTAACGCGGGTATCACCAATTACGGCGAATTTCTGGACTTTACGCCGCAGGCATTTGACCGTCTGACGGGTGTGAATCTGCGAGGGACATTTTTTACAGCGCAGACGGCGGCTAAATGGATGATCGAGAAAAAGACTGCGGGGCGCATTTTGTTGATGTCTTCGGTGACAGGCGTTCAAGGTTTTCTCAACCTTGCGGCTTATGGCATGACCAAAGCGGCTATTCGGATGCTGGCGCGGACGATTACAGTGGAAATTGGCAAATATGGGATCACGGTCAATGCCATCTGCCCAGGCGCGATTTTAACGGAACGAACCCTGCTGGACGACCCCAATTATGAGTCGAATTGGGCAGGCGTGACTCCAGATGGGCGTGTCGGCTACGTCGAGGATATTGTCGCTGCCGCACTTTTTCTCGCCTCCCCGGAAGCGCGACATGTTACAGGACAAACGATTATTGTTGATGGAGGATGGTCGGTGCAAAGCCCACTGCCGGAAGATCATCCTGATAAGCCGGAGTTTTCGTCCCAGCTTCGTTGATCGCATCGACTAGGATATAATCGCTGGCAAAGTTTGATACTTTTGATATTGAAGGAAATAAATTTATGCCTGCCAAAATTGTTGTCGTCGGCAGTTTTAATATGGATTTGACCGCCTATATGGAACGCCTCCCACGACCCGGCGAAACGCTGAACGGGCGGCAGTTTGTCACTGGCCCCGGTGGTAAAGGCTCGAATCAGGCGGTTGCAGCGGCGCGTTTGGGCGCGGAAGTGACGTTTATCGGGCGCGTTGGTCATGATGTTTTCGCCGACTCAGCGCTCAACATCTGGAAACAAGAGCGTATCAACACCGAATATGTTGTTCGTGATCCTGAATATGCGACAGGAGTCGCACCGATCTGGGTGGATGCGCAGGGCGAAAACAGTATCGTGGTTGTCCTGGGCGCGAATCTGGCAGTCAGTCCCGCTGATATTGATCGCGCTGCGGATGTGATCGCTGAAGCGGATATTCTGGTCACGCAGCTTGAGATTAATTATGACGCTGCTGCTTATGCGCTCAAAATCGCAAAGGAAAAAGGTATTGTCACGATTTTGAATCCTGCCCCGGCGGGCAAACTCGCTCCCGAAGTTCTGGCGCTGGCGGATTATTTAACGCCGAACGAAACTGAACTTGAAGTGCTGACTGGAAAAACAGGTGTTTCGGTTGAGGCAGCGGCGCGTTCACTGCTGACTCGCGATGGTCAAACAGTTGTCGTGACATTGGGGGCGCAAGGGGCGCAGTGGGTCAATCAATCTGGCACAGGGCAGATTCCGACATTTCCGGTCAAAGTGGTCGATTCGACGGGCGCAGGTGATGCTTTTAACGCTGGCTTGGCGGTTGCGCTAGCCGAGGGTAAAAATCTGACTGATGCGATCACATTTGCCAATGCGACGGCAGGATTGTGCGTAACCAAACCCGGCACGACATTGAGTATGCCACGCCGCGATGAGGTCGAAGCGCTCTTGAAACGTAATTAGCGCATGAAATTACAACTGGCTCTGGATGGTAATTTGCAGGATAGCCTCGCGATTTTGGAGGCGGTATCTGGCATTGTCGATGTTGCGGAGATCGGCACACCGCTGATTTATCGCGAGGGCATGAACGCCGTCCGAAAAATTCGTGAGCGATTCCCGACATTAACATTATTGGCTGACTTCAAGATTATGGACGCAGGCGAAGAGGAAGCGATTATTGCCTTTGATGCAGGCTGCGATTTTGTCACCGTACTGGGCGTGACGCAGGATTCGACTATTCGCGGTGCAGTTGCCGCTGCCCGGCGTTTTGGCAAACAGATCGTCGCTGATTTGATGCAGGTGGGCGACCCTGTGAAACGGGGGCGAGAACTTCTAAACCTCGGCTGTGATTATCTGTGCGCACATACCGCTTATGATTTGCAGAAAGCAGGCGAGTCGCCATTGAAGACACTGAAATCGCTGCGTCAGGAACTCGATCACGCGCCTTTGGCTGTTGCCGGTGGGATTAGCTTGTCCACGATAGACGCAATTGTCACGCTCCAGCCGGATATTCTGATTGTGGGCGGAGCGATTACTCGTGCATCTAACCCCTCTCAAGCCGCATTAGCGCTGCGCGAGAGGATACGATGAGCGATTATCAACAGCTTACGCAGGCCATTCTGAAGGAAATTGACGACTCTTTGCGCTCCGTGTCGCCGGATTCGCTGGATACTTTGCGACAGATGATTAGTAGCGCGGCGCATATTTACATCGCGGGAAAAGGACGCTCAGGTTTGTATATGCGGGCTTTTGCCATGCGCCTGATGCACCTGGGCTTGAATGTCCATGTGATTGATGACGTGACAACGCCGGGAATCCGCGAAGACGACCTGCTGATTATCGGCTCTGGGTCTGGCGGGACGGCCTCGCTGGTAAATTACGCCGAAAAAGCGAAAAAAATCGGTGCTCAGGTGGCGCTCGTTACCGCTGCGAAAACGTCGCTGATTGGGAATAGTGCCGATCATGTCGTTTATATTTCCGCGCCAACGCCGAAGACCCCAACCGCCGCTGGCAAAACCTCGATTCAGCCGATGGCAAACTTATTTGAGCAGACGTTGGCGCTGCTTCTCGACGTGGTGACGATCCAGTTGATGACTGATCTGGACATGAATAGTGAACAGATGTTTACGCGCCACGCGAATTTGGAATAGCCGGGGCGAAAATCGTGGGTAAATGAACCAGATCGCGGAAACGCTTCAGCCGAACCTTGCGGAACAGGCTGTGTATGAGAAAATTCACCTGAATACTTGAAGCTAGTTTTATCATTAACTGGTACCGATTGATGAGATGATTGCTGAGGCAGAATGAAGTTGCAGACTGTAACCGGCCTGATTCCGGTTGAAAACGTAAAATTAGCCGATGGACACGCGCACATTTGGATTAACCCGCCGCCAGACGCGGATTATGATGTGCCGATCCTGGATGATACCGATGCGATTCTGACCGAACTACACGAGATTCGCGAGGCAGGCGTGACGACGGTGATTGACTGCCAGCCGGGAGGCTGTGGACGCGATGCACGGATGCTGGTGCGGCTTTCGCAGGCAACGGATTTGCAGGTGGCTGCCGTGACCGGATTTCATCGGCAGAAATATTATCCGCCGAAAAGTTGGTTGTGGACAGCACCGCCGGAACTGGCTGCCGATTATTTTATCGGTGAGCTGGAAGATGGGATGAATGAAACAGGCGGCACGATTCCTGCGACGGTGGTCAAAGTCGGTTATGAAGGGGTGATTGACGGGCAGACGAAAGCGTTGATGGAAGCTGCCTCCGAAGCGTCGCGTCAAACCGGGGCAGCCATTTTGTTTCATACTGAAGCAGGCGAAAACGTCGAAGCGCTGCTGCCATTTTTCACCGATTACAAGATTTCACCTGGGCGTTTGTACCTGTGCCACATGGATAAGCGTCCCGACCTCGGTTTGCATCGTGAATTGGCGCAGGCAGGCGTTTTGCTCGGCTACGACACATTTCTGCGCCCTCAATATGAGCCGGAGCAAAACCTATGGCCTCTGCTCAAGGGCATGGTCGCGGCGGGTTTGGGCGGGCAGATCGCGCTGGGGTTGGATGCAGCGAAGCCGACGATGTGGGCGCAGATGGGCGCGGAATTCGGCCTTTTGGCGCTGCCACGTTTGATCGTGCCACGCCTGCGTGACGAAGGTATAGATAAAGCGACGGTTGCAGGTTTGACCGGGCAAAATGTGGCGCGGTTTTTGGTGCGGCAGCCCGTCGCGTGATTTTTGAACCTTGTCGCGTTTCAACCGAATTGTTCGCACGACTTAACGAAGCCGCGCGAACAATTCGATCAATCAGGCCTTTATTTGCGCGGCCCAACCTTGCTCATATCAATTGGGATGAAGCCCAACGCCAGCGCGGGCGAGTCCGGCGCTAGTGTGAAATCCCCCGCCTCAATATTTTTGAATTTCGGATCAGCGATGATCGAGTGATGGTCGTAACCGAGCGCCTGCCATGCCGACCATGCGAGGCTGGGTTTGGCCTTCGGGGCATGATGGGTTCCGGTGTTTATCAGAACAGGGTCGCCCGTTACGCTCCAATACAGATTCAGATCGCAAAATAAGTTGCCCATGCTGTAGTCGTTGGCGTATCCACCCATCCAGAAGGGCTGATCGCGGCTGATGGTAATATTGCGCTCGAATGTCAGCGCAATTCGCTCTTTTTCGATGCGGCTGATGGAAAGCTGCGCATGTGCGCCGAACGCCCAGATATTATTGCGGATGATATTTTCGCGCCCATAATGCTGGTGAAATGCCTGATGGCTGGTGTTATAACCGATATTGTTCTCGACAATGATATGTGAACTGCCCTCATCGGTGTAAATTGCCCAGCCGCCATAGGTATCGCTGGTAATATCATGAACGAGGTTGCCGCGAATCACCGTTCCCGGTTGAACACCGAGCGTGTAAATGCCGCCCATATCGTCCAGCCACGCGAACCCAAGATCATGGATATGATTGTGCTCGATATGGTTATCGCGGCTGACATTTTCGATAAAGCCCCACACCCAGCCAGACGAAATACCGCTGTAAAACAGGTGGTGAATGTGATTATGGGAGATCGTATTGCCGAAGCTGTGCCGCGCCAGAACGCCGACTCCGCTGTGAAACACGAGTCCAGAATCATAAATCTCGTTGTCAGTGATCTGATTATTGCCTGTCTGAGTTGCGCGCGGGGCAGACGCATCACCGCCATTGATTTTGAAACCGCCAGCGCCCAAATCCGTAAGCGTATTGCCGACGAATCGGTTGCCCAAACAGCCGTCATCAATTTCAACCCCATACCAGCCTGCGTGCTGAATGGTGCAATTTTCGAACGAGCAGTAATGCGCGAAATTGAGATAAACCACGCCGGGTATGCCCACCGCGCCTTGCGGATAAGCCGCAAATTCCCAATCAGGGAGTGCTAGGTAGTCATGATCTGCAACCGTTTCAGACAGCCAGCCACCTCTGGGTAGCTCCCATTCACCGTGTTCAAAAATCAGGCCTTCGAATTTCAGATATTCAACCGGGCGCTCAGCAGTACCGATCAATTTCAGCAGTTGGGTCAGGCGGGGCGCGAAAACTTCGGCGGTTTCCGGTGTTTCGCCGGGCAGGGGGATGTAATACAATTTCCCTGTCGCACGTTCCAGATACCACTCACCTGGCTCAGTCAGACCTTCAAAAACGTTATCAATGTAATAACGTGAACCGTCATTGTCGATCTGCATTTCGGGTGAAACGGTCAACGCCAGCCGAAACATGCTGCATCGTGATGAGGTGGCAAGGTTCGCCTCAGCGTCGAAATTGGTGATCGGCATTCGCTCCTCGATCCAGCGATGCAGGGCGACGACCTCGACATCTTCCAGATTTTGCCAGTTTTGCATTTCGCCGGGTCTGGTATAAAACTGGAATGAGCCGATCTGATAATCCGGAATTTTGTTGCCGGGTACGTGATAGGCTGGCCCTGGAACACCCGTGATGCGATAAAAATCTTCGGGTGTCGAGTCGCGCGTCACTTTGGGCAAGCGGGCGCGTGTCCGGCGCTGACCGTTGACGAATAACTGCCGAAAATACCAACTGCCGTTAGCGACTTCAGGAACGATGGTCGTCCACACAGCCTGACCGTTAAGCATTTCAATCTGCCAGGCTGTGATGGGCGAGCCACCGTCGAAAATCGGCTGTTCGCCGGGATAGGCCATGTAACGCACTGGGGCAGAGTCCTCTGGACGAAACACCAGTGGATCAATCATGTGGTAGCGACCTCCCCGAATCTGGAAGGTGATTACCCCGGCAATCTGCCCAGTCTGTTTGAGATAGCGCACATGATCGCGGGCTTTAAGAATAGTTGCGAAGGGGCCATCGGTTTTAGCGGTATTGGGTTCGGGTAGAGTCCCTGACCAGCCATCATTACCGTTTGTTGCGACGAAGAAAGTTTGTTCACTCATTTTAATATCCCTAATGTTGTTTTCGCACGTATAGGGATTATAGCTAGCAGGAATTGCTCGGATAGATTGATCTAGTGCCAAGTGTTGGTATCAGATAAATGTCTTTTGAGATCCTACAGATTCTACAGAAAGCTGGTCGTTAAAATTCTGACCCATGAGGCTGCAAAATTGTTTTGATGCCACTTTTGCTTTCGAATCCCTCAAACGCCTGCTGCCAATCCGTCACATCATAAATGTGCGTAATCAACGGCTTGGTCTGCACCATGCCGCTTTTCAGGAGTTGCAGCGCACGAATCCACGAAGGTGGCGTGCTGGCGTTGCTGCCTGTCATGACAAGTTCCTTGTAGCAAATCTGATCCATATCCCAGGCAATCGACTTGCCGAAAAGTCCGATTTGCACGTAGCGTCCACGCCGCCGCACCAGAGTCAGCAGTTGAACAGCGGCAGCACCCGCGCCGGAACATTCGTAAACGACATCCGCGCCCAAACCTTCCGGCGTGAGATCGCGAATCAGCGTTTCCGGCTCATCGCGCTGCACATTAATGGTATAGTCCGCGCCCAGACTGCGGGCCAGTTCAAGCCGATGTTCGTCGCCATTCTTACCAAGAACGACAGCTATAGCACCCGCCGCCTTGACAACTTGAAGCGTAAGCAGGCCAATCGCACCCGGCCCCGCGATGACGGCAATGTCACCCGGCAAAACGGTTGGCGTATCGAGAACGCCATGCACGACGCAAGCCAGCGGCTCAGTGAGTGCGCCGGATTGAAAATCGACGTTTTCCGGCAGCAGGTGAATATTTTTCGCCGGAACAATGACATAATTCGTGAATCCGCCGTTCACCGCCGAGCCAATCGAGCGACGGTTCAGGCACAGATTGCTCTGTCCATTGCGGCAATATCGGCAAACGCCGCAGGTCGAAAAATAGGTTTCTGTCGTCACACGACTACCGATTTCGAGTCCAGTCACACCTGCACCAAACCCAACTATTTCGCCAGCGACTTCATGCCCCAGCACGACAGGCGGAAACGAGCGAAATTCGTCTTTGTAGATGTGCAAATCTGTCCCGCAGATGCCCGCCGCAGCGATGCGAATTTTGACCTGACCGCTTTCCGGCATCGGTTCGGGGATGTCGCGCAGCTCGACGTTGCCGACTCCACGCGCGATTTTCATGACTGCTTTCACGGAAAACTCCTTTAGCTGTTAGTCGTTAGTCGCTAGTCATTAGCTCTTAGCTAAAAACCTAGAATTTGATATATAAGCTATCTATACGATAACCATCTAGCAGCTAATGACTATGGACTAATGACTTAATACATAAACTGTTCGAGATAGCGCTTTGATTGGGTTAACGCACGTTTGCGATCATCGAGCGAGTCTTCGTAAGCGCGATCTTCGACCTCGATACACACCGGGCCACGATAACCCACGTCTGTCAGTGCGGAGAAATATTGCCCCCAATTGACATCGCCCAATCCTGGCAGCTTAGGCACATGCCACGCCAGCATGAGAATGCCGCGATCATAGAGCGCATCCGGCACGATTTTTTCGTCTTTGGCATGGACGTGAATAAATTTGTGACCGAACTCGTGGATGCAACGCACATAGTCGATTTGCTGCCAGATGAGGTGCGAAGGATCAAAATTCAGGCCAAAGTGATCGCTGGGGATCGCCTCGAACATGCGCCGCCAGATGGAAGGCGAAATCGCGAGATTTTTCCCACCTGGCCACTCGTCCAGGCTGAACAGCATCGGGCAGTTTTCGATACCGACTTTGACATTTTGCGACTCGGCAAAAGCGATGATTGGCTTCCATGTTTGTTCGAACTGCGGCCAATTATCTTCAATGGATTTCGATGGATCGCGCCCGATAAAGGTGTTCATGACGTTTACGCCGAGTAGTGCCGAGGCAGCGATTACTTTTTTGATGTGTTCGACATAAATGGCGCTTTCGGCAGCATCGGCAGCAAGCGGATTTGGATAATAGCCGAGGCCGGAAATCTGAACACCATATTTTGCTTGCAGGTCTTTGATTCGGGCGGCATCGGCAGCGGTGAAATTATGGACATCAATATGCGTAACCCCGGCGTAACGGCGCTCTGCCTTGCCAGCGGGCCAGCACATCACTTCGACACAGCCGAATCCCTGCTGCGCGGCGAAGGCCAACACCTCCTCCAGTGATAAATCTGGCAAAATGGCGCTCACAAATCCAAGTTGCATGATTCGTATCCTTTTAAAATGTTTATTGATCGGCGGCTGTTTTGAAAACGCCGTGATTGTAATAGTTAAGCCTTCAATTTGACCATTATATCGCTAATGAAATTCGCCTACGAAAATAGGTTTGCGGTACAATGACGTAAGTTTTAGAAATAATGTATCATTAGGAGTTTCGAATGAAAATCGTTGAAGTGCGCGGTATCCCGTTGCGAGGCCGCATCCAAGAGGCCGGATGGGAAGATGACATCGCGCGCGAAGACAATATGCAGACGATTATCGAGATTGTGACGGACGAAGGCTTGCGCGGTTATGGCAGTTCGTACACCAGTCTCGCATTGGTAGAAGGCTCACTACGGCTGCTGCGGCGCTGGATCGTCGGTCAAACGGCAATAGAGCCTGAACGTATCTCTGAAACACTGCATCAAAAAACTTTTTGGCAGGGACGTGGTGGCGCGGTCACACACACGATCAGCGGAGTCGATATTGCGCTGTGGGATTTGTTCGGGAAGATCACCGGGCAGCCCGTTGCGCGTTTGCTTGGCGGTTATTATCGTGACCGCATTAAACCCTATGGCTCAATTCTTTTTGATGAGCCGGATAAACTGCGGGATAAGCTGCTGGCTGTGAAAGGGCGGGGTTTCCGCGCGATCAAAATTGGCTGGGGGCCATTTGGACGTGTCAATAGCAAATTGGATGAGCTGCTGGTGCGGACTGCGCGTGAAACGGTTGGGCCGGATGTTGAACTCATGATTGATGCCGGAGCAAGTGATGAATTCTGGCCGCATTCCTTGAAGTGGGCGCTGGAAACAGCCCGGATGCTGGCAGATTATGATATTACCTGGTTTGAGGAAGCGCTCCCTCCCGACGATATTGATGATTTCGTGAAGCTGCGGGAGCTTTCGCCAGTACGCATTTCGGGCGGTGAAGTGCTGACACGTCGCCAGAGTTACATTCCCTGGATGGAGCGACGTGCATTTGACATTGTTCAGCCGGATTGCATCAAAGTCGGCGGCTTATCGGAAGCACGACGTATCGGATGGATGGCGAACGATCATCAGATTTTGCTTGTGCCACACGGTTGGAATAATGCGGTGGGTTTAGCGGCGGATTTGCATCTGGTCGCGGCGATGCCGATCGCAGGCTGGGTAGAATATCTGACACCCTCGCAATTCATCGAAGACATTCTTGTGACCCCCTTTCAATTAGACGCTGATGGGATGCTGCCAATCCCCACCGGGCCGGGGCTGGGAATTGAACTGGATATGCAGGCCTTAGAAAGAATCGCACATTTGTCATAGCGAGTAGTTGTGAAAAGCCAGTAACAAGATAGAATCATCGCTTCCTAAACTGTAAGTGGAGACCGAGCATGGATGCTGTCGGCGGTCAATCGATTGGAAATCGTTATATTATTGTGGATAAAGTCGGCGAAGGCGGTATGGGTACCGTCTATCGTGCGCTCGATGGCCTGACCGGGCAAACCATTGCTCTCAAACGAGTCGCTATTCCTCATACATTTCAGCAGCCAAATGATGAAACCAATGGCATGAGGATGGCGCTGGCGCAGGAATTTCGTACCCTTGCCACGCTGCGTCACCCACACGTTATCGGCGTACTGGATTATGGCTTTGATGAACATCGGCAGCCTTTTTTCACGATGGATTATCTAGAAGGCGCTCAAACACTTTTGGATGCCGGACGACAGCAGCCGCTTGAGGGTCGTATCGAACTGGTACTTCAGATGCTTCAAGCGGTTGCTTATCTTCATCGACGTGGCATTATCCACCGCGATCTGAAACCAGCAAATGTTCTCGTCTCCAATGGTCAGGTGAAAGTTCTCGATTTTGGTCTCTCGATATTTTATGAGCAGGCTGAGACACCGGAAGATGAGATCGCCGGGACGCTGGCCTATCTCGCACCAGAAGTGATACGCGGCGAACGCCCGTCGGAAAGCGCCGATTTATATGCGATTGGGGTCATGATCTATGAACTGTTGACTGGACATCACCCGTTTGACAGCGGGAATGTCAACCAATTGGTTTCTGATGTGCTTATGAGTAGGCCAGACCTCGCTCCGCTTTATAGCCTGCTTCCCACCACTAAAATTGATACCGTCTCATTCCTGAGCGATTTGCAAATTGATACCGATCATCTTTCTGAGACGGATTCAACGGATTTTATTGTCCTCGAACCGTTTGAGGCTGAATTATCGGTTGACGAACCAATCCATAGTGAAAATACCAACCTGTTTTGGGAAGACGATGGCGATAACCCATCGCTGGTCAATATTGTAGACCGTCTGCTTGCCAAGACTCCGGCGGCGCGTTACCTGACCGCAAACGAGGTGATTGAGCGTCTTTGTTTGGCGATTGGACAATCTGCTCCTGTCGAGAGTGCGGCAATCCGTGAAAGCTATTTGCAGGCTGCACGTTTTGTTGGACGTGAAAATGAACTGAGCCGCCTTGAAGAAGCACTCGCACTGGCGGTACAAGGGAAAGGCAGTTCGTGGCTGGTTGGTGGCGAAAGCGGAGTCGGGAAGTCACGCTTGTTAGATGAACTAAGAGTACGCGCTTTGGTGGATGGCTGCCTGGTTTTGCGCGGTCAGACCATTGAAGAAGGCGGCATACCGTATCAGTTATGGCGCGAACCTTTACGCAGAATGGCGCTCACAATCCCTTTGAGTGACCTGGATGCGGGTATTCTCAAAGATATTGTTCCCGACATTGACCGTCTGCAACGGCGTGAAATACCCGATGTCACGGAACTGGAAGGCAGTGCTTATCGCCAGCGCCTCATGGGTACAATCGCCTCGCTGTTTCAGCAGCATCAACAGCCCAGCCTGATCCTTTTAGAAGATTTGCAGTGGTCGAAAGAGCGTCTGGACGTTCTAAAATTGATTAACGGTCTGGTCGCTGATCTGCCGCTCTTGATAGTGGCGACCTATCGTGACGAGGAAAGCCCAAATCTGACAGAGTCCTTGCCTGAAATGAATCTCATGAAGCTCGAACGGCTGACGCCTCAGAATATCGCTGCATTGAGCGTTTCGATGCTGGGTGAAGCCGGAGCGCAGCCGCATATCGTAAACTTTTTGCATCGTGAAACCGAAGGCAACGTTTACTTTATGGTGGAAGTGGTGCGTGTGCTGGCGGAAGAAGCCGGACAGCTTGGAAAGGTCACTCGTTTTACATTACCCCAGCAGGTTGCAGCCGGTGGTATTCGCAGTGTGATGCAGCGGCGTTTGAGTCGCATACCCGAAGATGGGATGCCTCTCTTGCGTTTAGCCGCTGTTGCAGGTCGCGAATTGCAATTAGAGCTTTTGGAGCAGGTAAAAGGCGCGATCAATCTGGAAGAATGGTTGACAACGTGCGCCAACTGCGCGGTGATTGAAGTGCAGGAAGGCGTCTGGCGCTTCTCGCACGATAAACTGCGCGACGCGACGCAGGAGACGATCTCGGCTGAATCCCGCCCGCTGTTGCACAAGCAAATTGCAGAAGGTATCGAAGCGGTTCATGGCGCAGACCCCGATCAGGCGGCTATCCTGGCACAGCATTGGCATAGCGCTGGTGATATGCTGAAAGAACGCATCTATTTGCAGCAGGCAGGCGAACACGCGCTCTCAATCAGCGCCTTCTCCGATGCGGTGACGCATTTGGAGCGTGCCTTAGAACTGCTTCCCACGACAACACCACCCTCTGCCGACCCACGTCCGATTCGCGCGCATTTGTTACTCAAACTTGGTGAAGCCCTGAAGTATATGGGTGAATATGTCACCGCGACGACTCACATTGAAGAGGCGTTGGGGCTGCAACGCGAAGCTGGTGATAAGGAATCGATTGCCGAGGCGTTGGTTGAGCTGGGTGATCTCCTGAATTATCAGGGTGAATATGCGCGTGCCAGTCAGGTTTGCGAGGAGAGCTTACAGATTTATCGGGAGATCAATCATGTTCCTGGCATGGCCTGGGCGCTGGATCGCGCAGGGCTGATTGTCTTTCAGCAAGGTGATTATGCGGGCGCGACGAAATTTTGCGAAGAAGCTTTAGCATTGGGACGCTCGATTAATGATTCGAAAGTGCTTGCCAGTTCGTTCAACAACCTGGGCATGGCAGCTTTCGTTCAAGGTGACTACCCGACAGCAACGGGCTATTTTGGCGAAACATTAGCGCTTTCCCGTGCCAATGGCGAGAGTCGCCGTGCGGCTGCCGCGCTTCTCAATCTGGGCAGCGCCGCCGGAGAACAACGCGATTATGACGCAGCTAATCGTTGTTTTGAAGAATCTTTAGAGATTTTCCGCCGTATTGGCGAACGACGTGGTGTGGGTTTGGCGTTGGAAAACCTGGGTGTGATCGCTCAATTTCAGGAAGATTATGACCGCGCGACGTATTACATGGAAGAAAGCCTGACTGTGGCGCGGGCCATTGGTAATCGTGGCGGCATTGCCAACACGCTTGTCAATCTGGGTAATACGGCGCGTACCCAGGGGCAAACCGAACATGCGAAGAATCTTTATCATCAGGCCTTATATTACGCGCAAGAGATTGAAGCTGTATCTTTGATGCTGGAAGTTCTAACCGAGCTTGCCGCCTTGAATAGCGACGATGTACAGGCGTTGAAATGGCTGGGACTGATTATGAATCACCCATCCGCATTTGAGCGTACTCGTCAGGTCGCTACGCCCGTGCTGGACAAGCTGAAGCTTCGGTTAACAAGTGAAGAAGTTGAAGCCAATCTGGAACAGGGCAAAGGGCTGGATCTGAAAACGGTCATTGCCGACATGTTGCGCGATTTCCCAACCCCCCAGGCATAACAAGCTTAAATTCAATAGCCTGACAATAAATAAGCAACTTCACATGAAATAAAAAGGGACGACCACTGTGGCCGTCCCTTTTTCATTTAGAGCAGGTGATTACGCCCCCGAACCTTCGTCGCAGACATCACCGATGCCGTTTACATCACTATCAACCTGATCGGTATTTGCGATGATCGGGCAATTATCAATTTCATCGGCTACAGTGTCATTGTCGTCGTCGCTGTCACAGGCGTTACCGGCACTGTCACCATCGCTATCAGTCTGATCGTCATTTGGAACAGACGAGCAGTTGTCAACTTCGTTGGCGATGCCGTCATTGTCGCCATCGCCGTCGCAGGCATCTCCAATGGCATCACCATCGCTATCAGTCTGATCGTCATTTGGAACAGACGAGCAGTTGTCAACTTCGTTGGCGATGCCGTCATTGTCACCATCGTTGTCGCAGGCGTTACCAATGGCATCACCATCACTATCAGCCTGATCGCCATTCGATACCGACGGGCAGTTATCAACGGGGTCGCTGACACCATCGCCATCTGTGTCGCTGGCTGGCGCGGCGATGACGGTTGTTGTGACGCTCGCACTGTTGTTGTTCGGATTGCCTTTGGGGCCTTCAAGTGACGTGATAGAGGCCACATTCGTGATTATGCCTGGTTGAGTCGCGATTACGTCAACCGGGAAGACCGTATGGGATCCACCATTAATGCTACCGATGGGGCAGGTGATAACATTGGCACTATCGGCGGTACACGTTGGCGGGATTGAAACCAGAGACAGTCCTGCTGGGAGCGCATCCGTGAGGACGACATTCTGTACAGTGGTTGTGCTGGGGTTGCCGACTGCTAACTCATAGCGGAAGGCCTGACCAACAGTCACCTGGCTGACCGGATTGAAGACCACAACACCCACATCTGCACAAGAACGGAATCTTTCCTTATCGGCTGTTGCGTAGTTCCCGTCCAATTTCCAGAACAGAATATTGCCGTCAAAGTCAACATAGAAGGCATCGAACTGTCGGCCTGGGAGCAGGGTTAAGGGTTGACCGCGATTTTCCGGTGCGGGCTGGATACGATTTTTAATGCCAACCGGAATAGTAACCGGGACGCTGTTGGGGTTATCGTAGCCGAAGTAGGCGCGGTAAACGCCATTTCCAAAGTTGGTCACGCATTCGGTAATCGGGACAACGGGTAGCAGTTGTATGGCATTGATAGTCGTACCTGCGGCACCACTGTTGTTGGCATTATTCGGGTCAGACGTGGTGGATACCACACTGGCCGTATTGTTAATGCTTCCTGCTGTCGCCGGGGCGACGATGACCAGATTGATCGTAACCGTCTGTCCGGGTGCTACATTACCGAGATTGCAGATCGGGCCAGTGCAGCTACCTTGATTTGTTGAAGCTGATTTGAAGGTTGTTCCTGCTGGAAGCGTGTCGGTGACGACGACGTTGTTAGCAATTGATGGGCCGTTGTTCGTAACCGTGAGCGTATAAGCAACATCACCACCCACGTTCACCGGGTCATACACGTCAGCTTTAGTCAGCACAAGGTCTGCGCTTGCTACGACAGGCTTTGCGCACGCCAATCTTGAAGGAGTTCCCACACGCGAAATCGCGTTGGCATTTTTGGAGGATGCAGCAGATACTACTGGCGGCAGACCATTGCCATAGGTACAGGCATCCGGGTAAGTCAGCCAGAGCGCCGAGAGCATACTGATAAACGGTGCTGAGAAGGATGTACCAGCGCCAATCTGGGTGGGGTTGCCAGCCGCATCAAATGCGAATGGATAACCAGCGCCCGGTGCGGTTAAGTTGCCATCCTGCGATAGAACCCAGAGTGGCCCGAAGTCGCCCAAAGTCGCAGAGGCGGCAATGCTTTCGGGGAAATTCGCAGGTGAAAGCGCGTTCGCCCCGAACAGATTTCGAGAATTACCGCTTGAAGCGACGGGGATCACTGCGAAAATCGTATTCGGATTTCCATCGGTGTCTTCGGTGTAGGTTCGTTGTAAAAGGCTTTTAAGCAGCGGTTGCAGTCCATTAATCGGGTCTTCTTCAACCGATGTCGCCAGATGCTCCATGTATTCGTCAACGAAGTTTTCGGGAACTCCCAGAGACGACGTGACATAATCGGTGATACCGAAGCCAACCGGAGCGATAGCACCCAACTGGGTTGGTGGGGTAATCCCCTTGCTCGCGCAGCTCAGGTTGGGGCTTGAACTTGCGGTTGCGGTGCGGATTTTGTGATCGGGTCCTTTGAGAATCCACGATAGCGGGAAGCCATCGAAATTCACCTTAAACACAAATTCCTGACGACCTGGGCCAAACGTTTCTGGCTGACCACGACCATGACCACCAATCAGGAAGAAATTCCTCAAGCCAATGGGTATCTCTACTGAAACAGGATTGTCACTGCGATAGCCGAAGTAAGCGGTGTACGATTTATGGCCATTCTTAACGACGCATTCCAAAATCGGTACGACGGCTTTCTTTGAAGCGGTTGGTGCGAGAACCTGGCTTTGGCGATTTTCAAAAGCATCATAACTGAAATCGTTGGTCACGTTAAATGTCTGACCAGACTCGCTATCAACCAGTGTGACATTTTCCGTACTGTTGCAGGGGATCACACCGAAGCTCATGTTGATGACGAAATGTTTGTAACCCTGACCTGACAGCAGATTAATCCGGTCACGAATGCTCGAGGCGATACCAACAGTCTGGAAGCCAATGACGGGATCGCCAATGTTGATATTTTCCAGCCGGATATTGGGGCTGTTGTTTAAGGTGCTATCATCGGCAGTATCAAGGGCGCGGTAAAGATCGTCAAAAACTTTGCGCACCTCGGAGCCGTGACCGTCTGGCCTGCTGAAATCGTCCACGATCAGCGCGACAGTGGGCGTTCCATTATAACCAGGCCCTCCGTTGACATCCGGCAGCAGGCTTGTGAGCCATGCGGGTGTCACCGGGTTGTTTACAATGTCGGCGACGATCTGTTCAGGGGTTGTATTCAATCCCGTGATGTTCAGACCCAAACCGGTAATGGATAAACCAAGACCCGTAATATTGAGACCCAACCCCGTGATATTCAGGCCGAGACCCGTGATGTTCAGGCCTTGCCCATCTAACTGATCGGGCGTGACAGCGCAGCCTGTTTGAACGTTGTTAGTGGCCTCAACTGTTGAGAGGTCAAAATGAGGGGCAAGGATTAAAAAGATAAACAAGAAAATTGGGATTAATAACCCCTTTTTGAACAGGGCGCTAAGATGGGGCATGTCACGTTTCTCCGATGCTGTTTTGATAAAAATCTATAGATTAGCTAGAATCGTCTTCTATCCTTACCGTAGATTATCAAAGCAAGCACCTAACAACATCCTAAATATGTAAAGTAGTTAACGATAAAGTTGGAAAACTTAAATGAAATGTTGCGAAATTAAAACGATTTTTTAGGAACTATTCGTAAAATCTACCTTTGAAGGCTTTATATGACGAAATTGGGAATCGGCAGCTATGCTTTTGCGTGGTCGATTGGCATCGCAGGTTATCCGGTGGAAAAGCGGATGGACGTTTTGTCGTTTGTCCAACGTGCTTCTGAAATGGGCGTAAATCTCGTTCAGATCGCGGATAATCTGCCGCTGGATCGATTATCAGCCGCCGAGTTTGACTCGCTGATTCATGAGACTCGACGTTTAGGGATCGCCGTCGAGGTCGGCACGCGCGGGATCGCCCATGACCATCTGCGAACGTATTTACAGATCGCGCTGCGTTTTCAATCGCCGATTTTGCGGGTCGTGATTGACACCAAAGATCACCAGCCAGACTCCGACGAAGTTATCCGAAGTATCAAAGCGATCATGCCAGAATTCGAGCAAGCCGGGGTCACGCTGGCAATTGAGAATCATGATCGTTTCAAGGTGCGGACTCTGGCGCACATTATTGAAGCTATCGACAGCCCCTCCGTTGGAATATGCCTGGATACGGTTAATTCTCTTGGCGCGATGGAAACATCGGATGTGGTGGTCGATGTGTTAGGCCCTTATGTCGTCAATTTACACGTCAAGGATTTTTCAATTCGACGCGCCGATCATAATCTCGGTTTTGTTGTTGAAGGCACTCCAGCCGGAAGTGGAGCGCTGAATATACCAGGGCTATTGAAACGGCTGAATGATTTTGGTCGCGATTTTAATGCCATTTTGGAGCTATGGCCTTCCCCTGAATCGAATATACAGGCTACTATCGACAAGGAAGCGGCGTGGGTTAGCCAGAGTATTTCTTATTTACGAACAATCATAAAGGAATGATATTGATGAATAAGCTGCGTTTTGCGATGTTCGGGTCGGGCTTCTGGTCGCGCTATCAGCTTGCAGGGTGGGTGGAAACGGGCGGCGTGGAATGTGTCGCGATCTGCGACCCTATCCGCGAAAAAGCTGAAGCACGGGGGCGTGACTACGGAATCACAACGATCTACACGGATCCTGAAGAACTTTTCAAAAAAGAGAAACTCGATTTTGTCGATATTGTCAGCAGTATCGAGACACATACCCAACTTACACGTATGGCTGCCGCGCACAAGCTGCCTGTTGTGTGCCAGAAGCCGCTGGCAACGACTCTTGAGGGAGCAAAAGAAATTGTTGCTTTCTGTCAGGAAGCGGGTGTCCCTTTATTTGTGAACGAAAATTGGCGCTGGCAGCACGCCATTCGCCAGTTCAAGCACATGCTCGACGAGGGACGTATTGGCACACCGTTTCGTGGACGTATTAATTTTTGCAACAGTTACCCGGTTTTTGACAATCAACCGACGCTTAAAAATCTCGAACAATTTATTCTGAGCGATATGGGCAGCCACATTCTCGATATGGCGCGATTCCTGTTTGGAGAAGCCCACAGCGTCTATTGTCAAAATCGACGTATTCATACGGACATCAAAGGCGAAGATGTCTCAACCGTGATGATGACGATGGGTGAGGCGCACACGACAGTGATTTGCGAGATGAGCTTCGCCAGCCGCATGGAAAATGAACGCTTTCCAGAAACCTATGCGTATGTTGAAGGCGATAAGGGATTTTTGGAGCTAGGGCCGGATTTCTGGATTCGTGAGACGACTGATGCCGGAACGCTGGCTAAACGCTATGCACCGCCGAACTACCCCTGGGCAAATCCTGATTATGCCGTTGTTCATTCGAGTATCGTGAATTGCCAGGGAAATTTTGTCGATGCACTGCAAGGTTATGGACAGGCCGAAACGACAGGCGCGGATAATCTGAAGACGCTCCAGTTGATTTTCGATGCTTACGAGTCAATGAAAACAGGTCAGGCGATTACTTACTAACCTGACCCAACAACTGGACAACTTGACGCGATAGCAGGATTTTATTGGGCGATTATATACTTACGGCAGGTTCGTAGGGGCGAGGCATGCCTCGCCCCTACAGAGATGTGATAATCCCTTTTTATTTATTGCGTGGATGTGATGCCGCCGTCAACATACAAAATCTGCCCGGTGATGAAATCCGAGGCAGGCGAGACGAAATACAGTACCGCGCTCATGACTTCCTCGGGTTCGGCGACGCGCCCCAGGGGAATGCGCGCGGTCAATGCGCTGTAAAAATTCGGATCAGCCAGCATATCGGCGACAAGCTCGGTGCGCGTGAAGGTCGGCGCGACCACATTGACGTTAATTTTGTGGGGTGCCCACTCGGCGGCAAGCTGCTTGCTCATCGTACCCAGGCCGCCTTTTGCAGCGGTATATGCGGCATAACCCCGGCCACGCAGCGCCAGCATCGTCCGCACCGAGCCGATTTGCACCTGCTTGCCGCCATCACCTTGCTCGATCATGTACTTCGCCGAACTCTGCGCCAGGAACAGGGCCGATTTCAGATTGGCAGTGTAGACGTAATCGAAATTCTCCTCGGTCACTTCAGTGGCTTTTTCTTCGCGGTTGAGTCCCACGCAGTTGACCATAATGTCGATGCGCCCATAATGCTTGGCGACTTCATCAGTCATGCTGCGAATTTCCGCGACGGAGGCTGCATCAAATGTGGCAGCGTAGGTATCATAGCCTTCGCTTTTCATGCTGTCAGCCAGCGCATGAGCTTTGTCGGTGTTATGTCCGGCGATGGCGACTTTCGCACCGACAGCCGCCAGCCCTCGGCAAACCGCCTCGCCGATGCCGCCATAACCCCCCGGCACGAGCGCGACTTTGCCGTCTAAACGAAATAATTTTGAAAGTAAGTCAGTTGTCACCAATCCATTATCCTTTTTTAAATAGGCCAATCATAAATTGTTCTGGCCCAGAACAATTGTTCTGTTGATTTGCTTTCTAGCCGCAAGCTGTCAGCTATCGAAATCGCGGTGCGACCTGCTCGGCGAACAGGCGTAGGCCGTCCTCGCGCGGCATATCCACGAACCACAGCATAAAATGCGTGAAATCCATGTCCAGGTAGCGCTGAATCTGCGCGCTGACTTCATCTGGCGTGCCGATGATCCAGCTATCAGCAATTTCCGCTGGGAGCGCATCGGTTGCGCCAGATAGGAAGGGACGCAGCAGTTCAGGCGCTTCACTATTGGCATGAGACAACATTTCGGTGAAGCGCTGCCGTAATCCATCACGAGAGTCCGCGATCAGAATTTGAATTTCCAGCGTCTTTTCGATCTGGTCGTATGGCCTCCCCACTTCCTGACAAGCCGACTTCAGCGCTTCGAGCCGTTGTTCAAGTTCTTTCATCGGTACAGGCGTGGTATTCCAGCCCTGCGCATGGCGGGCAGCGGCTTTTAACATCTCCGGGTGCGCTTCGCCAAACCAGATTGGCGGGTGCGGCTTTTGTAGCGGACGCGGCGTACAGACCGCATCGACAGCATGATAATGACGCGCATGAAAATTGACAGGTTCGTCACTTTGCCAGAGTTTCAGCGTGAGTTCCAGACCTTCAAGCGTGATCGCAAGCCGTTCTTCAAACGTGTAAGGATGCGGCAAGCCGTAAGCAAGATGTTCCGAAGCGCGTGTGCCGCCGTCGATAAAATAGATGAAACGCCCACCGGAAATCTGGTCGAGCGTCGCGATCATTTTAGCGGAGAGGGCAGGGTTGCGGAAAAAGTGAGCCTGATGGATGATGCCCAATTTCGCATGACGAGTCGAACCCGCCAGCGCCGCCAGTGTTGTCCAGCCTTCCATAATCGCATCATCTTTGCCGAGCATGAGATGGTCAGCGACCCACAGCGAGTCATAGCCAAGATCATCGGCTAAATGCGACACACGCATGGTGGTCGGCACGTCGAGCGCGGGATAATTCGGCGTTCGAAAGAAGTAATTGCCGGGGGCGGCGAAAATTGGTACACAAAAACCAAATTGAATCGGATAACTCATTTTCGCCTACCAATCCGAAACTTTATATTCAATCGGTTCACCGCGCAGTGTTCGCAACACGTTGAACCAGATATTTTGCGAATCGCGTACCCACGTCCAGGGGCCTTGCCACGCGGAATGCGGTGTCAGCGCGACGTTATAGCTCAAATCCTCGTGCAGCGCGTGCAGCGGATCATCAACCGGAATCGGTTCTTCGAACATCACATCCAGCCCCGCGCCGCCGATTTTGTGATTTTTGAGCGCTTCTACCAGCGCAGGCTGATCGACCAGTTTGCCACGTGCCGTATTGACGAAGAACGAATGCGGTTTCATCAGTCCAATTTCACGCGCACCGATAATTTTAGTCGTCTCCGGCTTGATCGGCAGGTGGACGCTCAAAATATCGGATCGGCTGAAAATTTCATCCCATGAGACATATTCGATGCCATATTCTTTTTCAAGTTCGGGGAAACGAACTGCATCCCAATAGATAGCCTTCATGCCGAATGCTTGGGCATAACGCGCCATCGGGCGGGCGATCTCACCAAAGCCGAGCAATCCCAGTGTTTGATCCCATGCCAAACGGATGCCTGGTTGGACGATAATCGGCCCCCAATTGGTTTTAGCATAGGCACGTGATTCCATATGGACGCGGTACTGCGGAATCTGCTTCATATAATCGAGAATGAGCGCCCAGCTATGTTCGGCGACAGCGACGTAATTAATCAGCGGCGTGGCGGCGACTGGAATGCCAAGCTCCCGCGCAGCATCCATCGGCACACCACGATAGTCCTGACCAAGATGCTGCACAAGGCGCAATTTTTTGCCTTTTGCCAGAATTTCCGCTGGCACACGCTCTTTATGAATCACTAGAAAATCGGTATCCTCGATTAGCGGCTCAAGTTCCTCTAATTTATGGATTTGATGTAATTCTATTTCGTAACCTGCAAAAGCTTCTTCAAAAGTCGGCGCACCTTCGACGGCTGCCGGGTCGTCGTCGGTGAGCGCATAGGTATCCGTTGCTTTGCCCAGGCGCATACCGAGTAACACATTGCCAATATTGTCCCAAACGACAATTTTTATCATGCCATAACCTCTGCCCAGGCGCGGGCGAATGTACGTTTGCCGTTGGCGAGGACGGCCTGTGGATTTTCGCCAGTATTCGTTTTTAGCTCCATCGTCAAAATCGGCTTGATGCCCAGACGTTCACGCGCACGTTCCCAGTAATTGACCGCGTTAAGCTGATGCAGATAGTCGATCACTTCCGGCAGGTCGTTGCGCCCCAGCGGATGACCGAAGCGTGGGTGGAAATCGCCATACAGCGGCGAGTCCGGGTGGTCGATTACGCAGTTGCCGATGTGGGCATGGATGAGATGCGGCGCGGCGGTTTTCAGAGCATGTTCCGGCGTTTCATTGATGAGCGGCAGATGGCTCAGGTCAATCGTTAGGCCGAAATTGGTGCGATCAACCGCGTCCGCCATCGCAACGGCTTCGACAGTCGGGCCAATGACGCGCTTTTTCTCGATATCACGATCAAAGTTTTCGAACGTCAGGTGCAGCAGTTGTTTCGTCGATTTTGCGGATGCGTAGTCACAAAGCTGCTGAATATCCTCGACCAGCCGCGCGACCACGCCTTCACGTTGGTCAGCGCCGGGGTCAAGTGGGCCGGTTATCATCGCCATTGGAGAGTTGAAATCAATCGCTTCGTCAATGAGCGTGCGCAAGCGGGTTTGCGCGGCGGCGCGTTTGGTTTCATCCGCGCTGCCTAAGCCCAGATTTTCGATAATGATCGGCAGAATCGGCAGGTAAACGACCTGAATCGATGCCGTCGCCAGATACTCTTTTGCCTGCTGACGAATCGCCGGGTCGTTGATGGGCGCAATTTCGATAGCGCCAAAATCTGAGTCATTGACGATGATGGGCAGCGTTTCCATGATCGGTCCGCCACCACCGCGACATTCAAAATAGATAAGCGGGTGAACCACGCCAAAATCGGTTGTGGCCTGCCACATGATTTAGCCCCCTTGCACGATTTGCGCCTGATAGGGCAAGTCGCTGCTTGTAAGCATTTCATCGGTGGTGACGATGCGCCCCAAAAGCTCGGATTCGAGGAAGCCGTAGGTGATTGCCAGGGAGCGCAACCCGTCTTCGCCCGTTACTTCCGGCTCACGATTATTCACAATCGCGTCGGCGAGATCAGCTTGCTCAATCGCCAGCAAATTGGCATCAATATCTTGCCATGCCAATTCATAGGATGAGAGGCGTTCGCTGCCGAAAAGTGCCGCCGTCACATCATCCAATTTGAATTCCGGCAGCAGCGCTAATTGATCGGTCTCGGAAATGGCCTCATCTTTGCCATTTTTGCGGATGCTTAACTTGAGAGGTTTCCCGCTGCGATCACCCGGAATCGAGAGTGAGCCGGATGTGCCGTAGATCGTTCGAGCGAACATACCCTCGCCACGTCCAGCCATGCTCAGGACATAATTAGCCAGTGCGCCGCTGCGATAGCGGGCAACGCCAATTGAGAGGTCTTCAGCGTCGGCAGGATGGGTGTTACCTTGTTGATCGACGCGCTGGGTATCGACGACTGCGTTCATGCCGACCACGCTGTCGATGGGGCCGAGATAATATTCGAGCAGATCAGCGTAGTGAATGCCCATATCGACGATAATCCCGCCTCGGCTTTTCAGATGCCGCCAGGGTGTGATAATCACGTTCTCGCCCGCGCCGGATGACATCTGCACCGCCAGAAAGGGTCGTCCGATAACGCCGTCGTCAATCAGCGCTTTTGCCAGACGGTTGATCGGATCACGTCGATAATTTTCGGCGACTGCTAACTTGAGTCCGGCATCGCGTCCTGCTTTGACGAGCTTCGCGCCTTCAGGAACGGTAAGCGTCATCGGCTTTTCGGCGAGGACGTGTATTCCGGCGGCGAAAGCTTCCATCGCGACATCAAGATGCGTTTCCGGCGTGGTCGTGACGACGATGCCGTCCAGATGCAGGGTGCGGATAGCTGAACCAAGATCGTTAAAAATTTGCGGACGTTTGCCGAGCAGTTCTTCGGCGAGGTTCGCGGCGCGTTCGGCATTTTCGCCAAAAATATCGCAAACGGCGACCAGATCGAAAGGCAGGCGATTGACAGCCTGCAATTTTTTCATGCCTAAAATATGGCGGCGTCCCATCCCACCGCAGCCAACAAGAGCAAAACTTAAGGTCATTTTTTAAGTTCCTTTATGCCTTTTGCGGCAGTTCGATTGTATAGCCGAGATTGCGTAAATACTGTGCGTTGGCTTCGGCGCTGTGGGCGGGTGAAATATCGCTACGGCTGTGTTCGATGACGATCCAGCCGGGGAACTGCTGATCGACCAGTTCAGCCAGAATTGCCGCGAAATCCAGTCCAATCGTCCCCTGACCCAACTCGACAAATTTGCCTCGCGCCCAGTCTTTCATATGAATGTAGCTGGTGCGCTCACGATATTTGCGGAGATGCGCGATGGAGTCTTCGTCAACGAGGTTGATATGCGATACATCCAGGCAGAGCGACATTACTTTGGTTTCGTTGAGCAGGATGTCGATTTCGTCCTCGGTTTCAATCGTGCAGCCAGTATGGGGATGATAGCCAATCGCAACGCCTTTGTCCTCACCATAGACTGCCAGTTCCTCGCAGGCAGCGGCGAGATCGGAATATTCGGCGGCAGTTGGCGGGCGCTGGCGCAGACGGCCTCCCCCGACTAGCCCGTAGGCTTCGGCGTGAAAGAGCGCCGCATAATCAATGCGCTGCTTGTGAATGGCGATTTCGTTGCGGTCAACAGGCACGGAAATCGAGCCAAAAAATGTAGCCGCTTCCAGGCCGCCGAGCAGGAACTTGAGTCGCTCCGGCGTTCCGAGCCAGTCGAGCGAGTGGTCAAAAAGCTCAACCGCGCCCCATCCACTCTGGCGGATTTCCGAAAACATTGTTGCAAGATCGCCGCGCGTTCCCCAATTGATCGTGCTGTAGGCAAAACGTAAAGCGTGTGAGTTAGTCATTATCTTTTCCAGACTGAAACAAAATAAAAGGAATAGAAAGTAAAAATTCCTCGGTGATTATAACACCGGAGTCCGAGCTTGCCATTGATCGTTGGTCTATACGGATTCCAGAGCTTCGCTCATGAGCGATAGAATTCTATAACCCATCGGTCTTGCAAACATTAAGGCAGCTAAAATTCCAATTATGCTACAATTTCTGATTGAAGTGGCCTAACGAGGTCTAACACACTGCTGTAACGTGGTCTAACAAGGAATCCTCTCACTTGGCGAATATTATTTTGCTCATCATTGTTGCTGTGTTCGCATATGGATTTGTATACCTGATTCGCTTGTGGGCATATCGAAAAAAGATGCTGGATATTCCGAATGAGCGCAGTTCCCATAAGAATCCAACGGTGCGTGGCGGTGGACTGGCAATTTCCGCGCTGACGTTAATGGCCGCCCTGATCTATGTCTTATTTAGCCAAAATGCGAACTTACAGGCTGACTTAGCCTATGTGATTGGTGGCGTACTTATTGCTGCGATAGGTTGGCTGGATGACCGATATAACCTCTCCTCAAGACAGCGATTTGCGGTGCAGTCAGTGAGCGCACTGATCGTCATTGGCGGAATTGGATATTGGCAGCGGGTGGCTTTACCACTTGTTGGGCAAATCGAATTGGGAATTCTTGGCCTGCCATTAACCATAATCTGGATTGTGGGCCTCGTGAATGCGTACAATTTTATGGATGGTATTGACGGCATTGCGGGCAGCACTGCCGTAATCGCTGCCTTGTTTTGGGCGCAAATGAGCGGTTCTAGCGATAATTTTGTAACCCTGTTGGCGATTATGATTGCCGGGAGCAGCCTGGGTTTTTTGGGTCACAACTGGTCGCCCGCCAAAATTTTTATGGGTGATGTAGGCAGTACGTTTTTAGGCTACTCCTTCGCAGTGATGCCTTTAATGTTTGCGCAGCGCGAACCGACAGCGATAGCGGGCGCTTTGATTGTATGGCCGTTTATCCTTGATACAAGCTTCACGATTATCCGGCGATGGCGACAAGGTGAAAATATTTTCCAACCGCATCGCTCTCACCTCTATCAGCGGTTGGTGATCGCAGGATACAGCCATCGTTTCGTGACGATCATCTACATATTTTTTACGTTTATCGGCTGGTTGGCGGCGGCACTTTTTTTGAACAATCCAACCAATTACGGGTTTTATGCCTGTGTGGGGGTACTGCTGGCGTTCAGACTGTTTATAGGTTTTGTTCGCCATCAGGAAAATCTGGTTGCCAACCGTGTTTAGTCGAGATTGACAATCGTCTCACGGATGCGATACCGAAAAATTTCTCGGCTGAACTTTTGAACATGATTTTGCAGCGATTGTCGCAGAGTCATGACATCTTCTGCACTTTTCCGCTGTAATTTCTGAAAAATTTCTACCGCTTCATCAATTGACCGAAAGCGCAGATCGCTATCCGGTACGATTTCACGCTGTCCGCCGGAATCATGCGTAATGGCGATGCAGCCTGCGGCGATAGCCTCAACCGTGCTGATGCCGAAATGCTCATCATGTTTGCTGTGCAAAAAATACAGTGATTCGTTTAGTGCTGCCTGCAACTGCGCATAAGGCATATCCGGGATCAGGCGCACGTTTCGCAGCCCTTCACGCTCGATAAAGCTTTGACATTGATCGTAGTATTTTGACGACTTCGCTGCGCCAGCAATCCAGAACTCAATCTCCGGTAGCCGCTTTGCGATTTCCAGTTGATCGATCTGGCGCTTGTCCGAGGTAAAAGAGCCTGTAGACATGCAGCGGTTGACGCGCTTGGGGTTCGGCTCAAAAGGTTCATAAACCGATGGCGGATAGATAATTTGGATCGTGCTGGCGCTCTCAGGGTAGGCTCGAACGACAGCATCACGCGAAAATTCGGAGATTGCATAAATATTTCTGGACTCGACTTGTCCACTCAGCGATAGCAATGCGCCTAAAAATCGCCCATAGAGATAGCGGGGTAAAGTTTGACGATACTCCTGAAATTTTTCGAGTTCAGTCGAGTTGGTGGCGATCGGATAATAAATGTAGTGGAGATATTTGACGTTTGGGTTAAGGCCGTGCAGCGTATTGTTGGAGTTCAGTATCCAATCGTAGGCTTCTTGGTGCTGCCACGTCAGACGATTAATGAGCAAAATCTGCCACAGCCAGCCGCGCGAAAATGGAATCGGCGCGATTTGCTTATAGCCAAAACGAAGATTCTTATATCCCAGAAGATCGCCAGCTTTGCGACCAACTTCTGGCGGGGTGAATGTCAGAATATCTGGCTCAATGCCCAGCTCGTTGAGCAGATCAATAACTTCACACATCACACGTGTGCGTCCACTCAAGCGAAATTGATTCTGTAAAATAGCGATTTTGCTCATATTTCTGCCCGTTGGTTAACGATTTTGTTCATATTTCTGGCGTGTTGGCTAACCATGTCATAGCAATGGCGAGGCCAAAGATCATGAACATGATGGTCTGCATGTGAATTGTGCTCGCGAAAAAATGATCGAATAACCAGGCGGGGAGCATTCCGACGAGGCTGGCTTGCAGGCCAATTGCCAGCCATCGATACTCACTATCTTTAGCCGAATATTTTCCAGTTAGCGCAAATGCCGATAACCATATGCCGGTGAGAATGGCTGCGCTTATCAATCCCCGTTGATAAAAAGTCATGATAATCAGGCTGTGATTCTGGGTTCTGATAATTTCGGATTTGATCAGCTCATTACTCAATAAGCCCCGCAGCCATAAGTCATAGGTCGCAAAGCCACGCCCGACAAACAACCATTGCGGATTATCGATTAAAAACGCTGGCGCCTGGATATACGCTGCGGTTCGAGCGTTATTTCCATAGTCAGTCGTAGGTGCTTCAGAAATGGTGGCAAAACGCGCCATGATAAAATCGAAATTGAAGAGTTCGGTGGACATAAAAACGGTCAAGCCTATCACTAGCGCAATGGCGAAACTGAATAAAATGCGCCCACGCTGGCCGGAGCTTTTGAAAAAATACCACAAAATAATGAGCGCAAAACCGAGATAAACGCTGCGTGTGTAGGTTGTAATCACGCCCAATGTTGAGACGAACAGCACGATACCCAGCATCAAACGACGCGGTTTGAAATGTCTGGAAATATACATGCTGAAAGCAACACTCCAACAGATGATGAGCAGCGTCCCCAGGTGATTGGGGCCGCCGATCAGTGCGCGTGCACGTACAACACCTGCGTTTTCCAGATAGTGTGCTTGAAATGTTTGTAGATCAGCAGGCGTTTGTGAGTCCAGAAAAAGCAGGATGGGATGATTGATGGGCAAGAGCGAATTTATGAGGCTTAGAATGCTGCTCAAAATCATGCCAATGCAAATGATCCATAGCAAGGTGTATAAGTTTCTTTTATTCTGAATAGTAGCGGGTATCAGGAAACAGATTGAAATACTGAGTAGTGTGCGCACCAACATATAGAAGGTTTCCAGCCAGACGTTGGTCAGCGAAACCTCATAGAAGAAACTGAAAATAGAGGATGGTATCCAGAATATGACGACAAGCCAGAACAATCTGCGAGCGTAAATCGTATGATTAGAAAAGTTTTCCCGGCTGAAAACCACTGAGATGAATAGAATGCCCAATAAGAGATCAACCAGATAGAGGGGTATGTTGTTGATGACGATTCGCAGGGTGGGATGAAACAAAAGTACGAACAGGATTGCATTCAGGAGTACAGTACGCGCTTTGGGTGGGGATACCGACATCAGCCAAACGATGACAAAGAAAACAGCAATCCCCACGAGGATAAGCTCTGGCCTCACCAAGCCGCTGCCCGTAAGAAAGCCAATCGTGACGGCAACACCAATCGCAACCAGAATGATCGCTGAAATGCCAGTTAGTCGATTTTCCAAGTCAACCTCATATGCCCTGTCTATTCTGTCATAAAGCCGATGTCAATCGCGGATGGATGGAATCATGATTTCCATCTTTGAATAAGGATACTCCTGAGTCGCGATTCGAGTCATTTAAACAGATCGCTGGTGAATCACTCTGGCGGGTACACCGACGGCTACGCTGTAAGGGGGGATAGATTTTGTGACTACCGCACCGATCCCGATTACGCTTCCCTGGCCAATGGTCACGCCAGCCGTGATGCCGACGCGCGAACCAATCCATACATCGTCTTCAATTGTTGTCGGTTTAATCTGCGTGGGTGCGTCGCGTATCGACATTGTGGTCTGGCGATAGTCGTGTTCCGTCGTCAAAATCACAGCGCCAGACGCAATAGAAACATTGCTGCCGATGCTCAGACCGCCGAGCGCACCAATATCGCAAAACTCGCGAATACTGACGTGGTCACCGATGTCGCAGTTTTCGAGATAGGTCAGGAAGGTATACGCACCAATAAAAACGTTATTGCCGCAGGAACGCGCAAGGCTGCGAACGCAAATATAGCGTATCCCAACACCGATTAAACCCGGTGTGCTTCGAAAAAGTGCCAGTATGCCATAACGAAAGCTGCGTGGGAGGCGCTGGAGCAGCCAGACGGCAGCATCAATAAGCGGTTTTGCCGCAGCGAAAATATCACGACCTCGTGCCATAAATTTGAACCTGCATCAGATTTTCGTATCGTTTTAAGGTTTGGGCAGCGGTGGAGCGCCATGTAAACTGACTGGCCCAGGCGCGTGCTGGCTCGATAATGCCAGAGCGATAAACGCTGTCCGTGCTGACCTGTGTCATCATCTGCGCAAAACAGCTCGCATCTATTGGCTCACACAGCAGCGCATAACCGCCTGCGATTTCGGGTATTGACCCACTGTGCGCAGCGATAACGGGCGTTCCGCATCGCATTGCCTCAAGAACGGGCAGCCCAAAGCCCTCGTAAAGGCTGGGATAGAGCAGTGCCACCGACCCGGAAATGACCATTGGGAGATCGTTGGCATCCACATATCCCGGCAAAATTACATCATCTGTCAATCCCCGTTTTTTAATCTCCATCACTAAAGCGTCGCCGCCGAGTTCCATACGTCCGGCAATGACCAATCGAGTGTTTGTCGTGTCTGAACGTTTGAAGATTGTGTAGGCTTCGAGCGCTGTCGGCAGATTTTTGCGTTTGTGCATTGAACCGGAATAGAAGAAATATCGTTCAGGGAGTTTATATTTTTCCTGCATCTGCTGTTTGCGGGCTGTGTCGCTGGGGGTATAAAAATCGTCATCAACGCCCAGATGAATCGCATATATAGCATTTTTGTCGATAGAAAATAGCTTATTGAGATCGTCCGCAGTTTGTTGCGAGATAGTCGTGAAGTGGCTGCCTTGAGCTTTTAAGCACTGTACAGATCGCTGAAAAATCAAACGGCTGTGCCAGGGGTACATCTCTGGCATCAGCATCGGTGTTACATCGTAAATGGTCGTGAGCAGCGGCTTATCAGTTTGAATCGGCAGGGGCATCATCGCATGTACGAGATCGACAGAATCGATCAATTTTGCCAAAGGATTCGGCAGTGGCAGAAATGCCCGCAAGTACAGGCTGCGCCGCGAGGTTGAAAGACCTTTGTGCCGGATATTCGGCGGGGCATCCGGCAGTTGCAAGTCCGGGTCGCCAAATGAAACAACGGTGAAATTTATCTCCGGCGCGAGGCGCGGCAGCCAGTAGATCATTTTGTCGTAATAGAGGTCGATCCCTGTGCGGTGTGAGCGTGTCATGCGATCTGCGATGAGCAGAATATGGGTCATACTGCTTTACCCGGCCTGTAAATTGCCCGCTGGATTATTTTCGATTCGGATTTTGCCTCGTTAAAAATTTCATCGGGACGCGCAAAGTAACCCAGCTTTGCAAAAAATTCTTCGACCTGTTGAGCGCTGTGTCCAAAAGCAGGCAGCTTATTTGGATGTATCTCGCAGGCGACGATGGTTTTTTGCTGCTTAAGCGTTTCGGCTGCCCCCTGCAAGGCGAGAAGCTCTGCGCCTTCGATGTCAATCTTAATGACATCCGGGAAGATGCCGGTTTCTGTTACATATTGGTCAATGGAGGTGACATCTACCTCAATGGTTTCGCTTGAGGGCGTATCCAATGCTTCTCCACGAAGCGAGCTTACCGAACTGATTCCGGCGACCCACATTTTGAGCTTGCCATTGGGCTGGTCGCTAACGGCTTTGGACACAAGGATCATATTCGAAAGATGATTAACCGCAATCGTTTCTTGCAGCAGCCGAACCGTATGGGGATTGGGTTCGAAGGCGATAATTTTGCCTGTATTGCCGACCTTGCCCAGAAACGCCAGCGAAAAATAGCCGCGATAAACGCCCACATCAAACACCGTCTGACCGGGCTGGATAGCGTCAAGAATATGCTTCAGGTATCCCATCTCGGCTGGATCATTCAGCGCCGCATCGGATTTGCCGATCATTGTTTTCAGGGAGTAACCTTCCAACGGCAGCAGATATTCATGTCCATTGATGATTTTGCGCATGTAACGAACGTTCAATACTTTGAGAGCCGAGCGTAATAAAGACTTTAACCCACTCATCGTTGCTCCTGGGGTGGAAATTCGTCATCCGGCTTGGGGAAATGACCGAGTTTATAGGCCGACCAGAGTTTAACGTAGCGCACGAAAACGCTGTAAGCACCGTCGAGGGACGAGAATAACCCTAAAACACCATGCTTGTAAGCGCCGCGATAAAAATAGGCTTTCAAAAATGACCGCGCTGGCTGCCACAGCATATCGCGTACCCGAAAGGGCTGCCCGTTCTGATACCAATGCGCTGCCATTGATTCGCTGTAGAGGTTTGTTTTCTCGATGCGCTCATAAATGCTGTCATAAGTGTAGTGATCGATATGACCTTTAAGCGTACCAAGTTCACCCGGTACGCTGATCGTCTGGTGAACACTTCCGCCAGGGAACTCGCCAAGCCCGTTACGGAAAAGTCGCAGGTGCTTCGTTGGCGGATGGATGACCTCTCCCAGCGCGTAATGATGGATCATGACATTCCATCCATTGTAAGCATTGTTGGGATCGCGGACTTTTGTTTGGAGATCAGCGATCAGATCGGGCGTTGGGATTTCGTCGGCATCCAGTGACAGAATCCACTCACGGCTTGCCAGTGTAAAAGCATAGTTTTTGTTGATGTCAAAATTGAGTTTATTAGTCACCTGATAAACTTTGCCCGTGTAGCGCCGCGCGATCTCGGATGTCTGATCGGTGCTGCCACTATCGACGACGATAATTTCGTCTGCCCACGACGTGACTGCATCAAACCAGCGCGGCAGTCGTTGGGCTTCATTACGCGCCAATAAAACGACGGATACACCCGGCTCGAAATGTGTCATGATGGGCGCTCCAATAAGGGTTGGATATGCTCCAGCAATCGTTCGAAAAGATGATCCCAGGAATTTTGCTGGGCAATCTGCCGTCGCTCGAAAGCACATTCGGGATTTTCTGCGTTGGTTAAAGCTGCTTCAACTTGAGCGACAAAATTGGCACCGGTGGCGATACTGACCAGATGGCGGCAAGGATCAAGCGCAGGCATATCGGTTGAAACAATCGGCTTGCCCGTTGCTAGATATTCCCACATCTTTAACGGACTCATGGTCGCGGTTCGCTCGTAGATCAGAAATGGGACGATACACACATCCATCGCCTGGATATAGCCTGGGAGACTCGAACGCTCGACAAAGCCGAGCCAGCGCACATTTTTGTTCTGGTTCGCTCGCGCCGCTTCAGAAGCTTTTACCGGGCCGATCACGACAATCTGACCCGGCCAGCGTTCGCTCAATGCAGCGAGGATGTCGTGGTCGAACCATTCTGCTACCAGGCCAACATAGCCGATGATGGGTTTGGGCATATCCGCGAGGGCAGGATTGATTTCCAGATGCCCGTTTCCAACCTGCGCGAATAACTCATAATCGACACCATTGGGGATATGGTGAATATTGGCATTATACGGACAGCGTGCTTCAACCAATATTTTCGATGCGGCGAAAACGAGATCGACCTGATGTAGCAAATCACGCTCACGCCGTTCCGTTAACTGGCGAAATTTTGGCACAAACAAGCCGTAATCGTCGGTGATGTCATAAACGTTATGCGATGGGGCAGGTTGCAGACGGGGCAGGATATGCAAATTAAGCGGGACGCGATTCCAGGCGATATAGTTTCTCCAACCGCGCTTTCGCAGCTCGGCATTCACTGGATGAGCGATTTGAGCACCTACCACACGCGCCATCATTTCGCTGCGCATCGAGCCGGGTAAAACAGGCGGCAGAGTCATCACGTCCAGACCTTCGGCAACGGTGCGCACCTGCGGTTTAGCAAACGGCGCACGCCAATCACCGCTTCGGACACTCCCTGCCAGAGAACGCGGCGTTTCGACATAAAGAATTTCCGCGCCCAATTTTGCCAACCGCAGAGTGAAGTGATTCTGGCGTGTCCATACATGATCCCAGGGGGGCATATTGAGCCATAATAATTTTTGCCCTTTGATGAACGCTGAATCGATCATTTTTCAACGCCCTCCAAATAGGCTTGCGCCATTTTTTCGATGCCTTCAGCAGCCGTAAAGGGTGGCGACCATTTCAGGTCTTTATAGGCCTTACTTGAATCGATGACAAGCGACCCCCAGAGTTGATCGACGATGTTTTCTTTGCCAATGATCTGCGCCAGGAGTCGTATCGGTGCTTCCGGCGCTGGAAACAGCCGAGCAGGGCGATTCATGGCGTTGGCGAGTAAGCGGATCAGTTCCGTTGTTGATAAATCCTGCTCATCGCTGACGATAAATGTCTGGTTGGCTGCGGCGGGTGAAACGACACAATGGATCAGGAAATCCGCCAGATTATCGACACCGATTAAGCTGCGACGGTTGCCCGTACTCGCCAACGGGAGTGGAACGCCGCGATAGACCCACTTTAGCAAACGGCGCATGTTCCCCGGTGCGCCCGCGCCATGCACCAGCGGAGGACGCACGATGACGATTTCGAATCCTGTTTCTGAGCGAACCTGCTGCAAGGCTTGTTCGGCTTCCCATTTGGCGATGGCATAATGGCTCCTGGGCGCTGGCACGGAATGTGTTGTGAATGGCTCACCAACTTGCGTACTGCTGCCGAGTACACCAATCGAACTGACGAAAATAAAGCGCTGGATACCAGATTGGGCTGCCTGCTGCGCCAGTTGTTTTGTACCTTCGACATTGACCGCGCGAAACGCTGCCAGAGGATCAGCGGTTTTATTATCCAGGATGTGCGCTCGTGCCGCCAGATGGATGACGACTTGAATCCTCTCCAGTGCGCCTGACCAATCGGTATCGCGTCCAATATCGCCCACTGCGATGACATCGGAATGCGCATCATCGGATTTTCGGATTGCTTCGCGCACCCAATAACCAGAATCACGCAGTTCGCGGCAAAGCGTTTTCCCGATAAAGCCGTTTGCGCCTGTGACCAGGACTCGCGCTTTTGCTGGTTTCATCGAGCTACCGCGCCTACAGAATGGACTTGCGCACAAACCGCGAGTGTTTGAGCGATAATGGTGGTGGTCGAAAACTCACTTTCCGCAATTTCTCGGCTGCGTCGTCCCATTTGGGTGCGCAATTCACGATCTTCGATCAGGCGACGCATTGCATCGGCTAAAGTCTGTGAATCGCGCACACGAACCAGTAAGCCATTTTCGCCATCATAGACGATCTCCCGGCAGCCGGGTACATCCGTCGTGACTATTGGACGACCAGAAGCGGCAGCTTCGATAAGCGCTTTGGGAATGCCTTCACGATAAGACGGGAGACAGACGATATGCGCCTCTCGAAATATTTTCGGCATATTCTCGCACCACCCCCACCATTCGATCACACCGCTGTCGTGCCAGCGCTGTAATTGATCGCGCGAAATAGCCGCCGGGTTATCCGGATCGGTGTCACCCACCAACACAAAACGCGCCTCTATCCCTGCTTCTTTCAACTGTGTGGTGGCTTCGACAAATTCGCCAACGCCTTTATCCCAGAGCATTCGCGATGGCAAAACGATGATCGGCACTCCATCGGGTTCGGGCGTGACGGAAAAATTTTGCATATCAACGCCAGAGCCTTTGATGACGGCGACTATCTCCGATTTAACTAACCCTTGCTCAATAAATACCTTAGAATCATCGCTGTTTTGAAACAACGTGCGCATATTCGGATGTCCAAGTGCCAAACGATAGGCTGACTTTACACCTGTGCGCAGCAAAGAGGCCTTGAGACCAGTCGCGAGAAAGACGTATCCCAGCCCTGTGACCGCGCTAATCACCGCCGGGACATGCGTCACCCGCGCAAGAATGCCACCGTAAAGCACAGGCTTAATCGTGGCGTGATAGACCAGATCGGGCTTGAGTGCTTTGTAAATTTGGTATAGCTGGATCATCACGCGCAATTCACCCAGTGGGTCGATGCTGCCGCGTTTGATCGAGATCGGATGGTAGTGAAAACCCAATGAACGAATCGTGTCCGCAGCGTTGGCGACGACCATTTTTTCAAGCGCGTCTGCTTCGGCGGGAGCAGCGACATGCACTTCATAGCCAGCATCACGTATGGCCTGCATCACAGGCAAACGATGTGTCAGAAAATATCCCGCGTGGTTGCCAACATATAAAAAACGAGGTGGATTGTTCAACATGGTTGTATATCTGGTGCAATAACCCATCGGCAGTATAGCATCAGGCAGATTTTCAGGATAGCAATTTCACGACAACAAGATAGAGCACAAGATAGAGATCTTCACCACAACAATATAACGCCTTCACGACGACAATTAAGGGATTGTGCTATATTGGTACATGATAGGTGCATATACCAGCAACCGATGCTTGAGGAGATACAACGAGTTTGAGCAGCCCGATCCCAGTTGAGCAGATTATCGAGAAATCCCCTCAGCATTTGCAGGCTAAACCGCGACTGCGTCTAGCACCAACCAAAGGCTGGGTATCTCTCAATTTTCAGGAATTGAAAGAATATCGCGAGCTGTTGTTTTTTATGACCTGGCGCGACATCAAGGTGCGCTATAAACAGACCGTGATTGGCGCACTCTGGGCGATTATTCAGCCTTTTCTGACGATGGTCGTTTTTAGCTTGTTTTTTGGTCGTCTTGCGGGCGTACCTTCAGACAATATTCCCTATCCGATTTTTACCTATGCCGCACTTGTGCCCTGGACTTTTTTCGCGAATGGGCTGACGAATTCTGCGAACAGCCTTGTTTCAAACGCGAATTTGATCAAAAAAGTCTATTTTCCACGCTTAATTCTGCCTGTATCCGCAATCATGTCCGGCGTGATTGATTTTTTTCTGGCGTTCGTGATTTTACTGGCGATGATGCTTTTTTACGGTATTGTGCCAACGGTCAATGTGATATGGCTACCGGCTTTTTTACTGTTAGCAGTGGTCACATCGCTGGGGGTAGGTTTGTGGTTTGCCGCGATGAACGTTCAGTTCCGCGACGTGCGCTATGCGATTCCGTTTCTGGTGCAGTTCTGGATGTTCGCGACTCCTGTTGCCTATCCAAGCTCGATGATTAAGAATGATCTTTTACGGGCGTTGTATGGGATTAATCCGATGGCTGGCGTGATAGAGGGATTCCGCTGGGCGCTGCTTGGCACAGAAACCTCGCCGGGTGCAATTATTGTCGTATCGTCACTCGCAGCGTTATTGATGCTGATCGGTGGATTGTACTATTTCAAGCGGCTGGAAAAGACCTTTGCGGATGTGGTGTAGTACGATGGTCGTAACAATCTGGTGTAATCCTTCATGAGCGATATTGCAATTGATCTGCAAAATATTGGTAAGCAGTACAAGATTGGGGGTGAACGCCAACGCTACCGGGCGCTGCGGGATACGCTCACGGATATTGTAAAGACCCCTGTGCGACGTGCGCGTAATATTTTGAGGGGACAGGCTTACGCAGCATCCGACATGAATGAGACATTTTGGGCGCTGCGTGATGTGAACCTGCAAATCAAGGATGGCGAAGTCGTCGGTATTATTGGGCGCAATGGTGCGGGCAAAAGTACGCTGCTGAAAATTTTGTCGCGCATCACCGAGCCGAGTGAAGGTTATGCGGATATTTATGGGCGGGTCGGTGCGCTTCTCGAAGTCGGCACAGGCTTTCACCCGGAGCTAACCGGACGCGAGAATATTTTTCTCAACGGCGCGGTTTTGGGGATGCGGCGTGGCGAGATTCTGCGCAAATTTGATGAAATTATTGCCTTTGCTGAAGTCGAAAAATTCATTGACACGCCTGTGAAGCATTATTCGAGTGGTATGGCGCTGCGATTGGGCTTTTCGGTGGCGGCACACCTCGAGCCAGAAATTTTGCTGGTCGATGAAGTGCTGGCGGTGGGTGATTTCGCATTTCAGAAAAAATGCCTGGGTAAAATGGATGATGTGGCGAAGTCCGGGCGGACGGTGCTGCTGGTCAGCCACAACATGGCGGCGATTGCCAATTTGTGTACGGCGACGGTGCTGCTGAATCGCGGTCAACTGGTCAATTATGGCCCGACGGCGGATATTATCGAGCAATATTTAAATATGGGAGATGTCGAAGATGAGATAGATGAAGTTTTAAGGGATGGTCGATACGTTGAGAAAATAGAATGTCGCGATCATTTAAACAACCCGACACAGACTTACCGTGTTGGTGATCCGCTGGTTATTGATGTCACCCTTAAGAATCTGGATCAAATCGCGTCACCCAATTTAGGGCTACTGGTGTGCAATCATTTTGGGGATCGCTTAATCTTATTGTCTCCCCATGTTCAGTCAGAACTGGTTTTATCACGACTGGATCGAAAAACGTATCGTGTCATCACCGAACCGCTTAATTTACTGCCCGGATACTATACTTTTGAGATTAGTATCGGCAGCGGTTATGAGACGGTTGAAAATTTTAAGAGCTTGCCGGGATTCACAATTGAGTACACTGATTACTTCAACACTGGCAAAATGCCAATGGCTAAACAGGGTATCCTCGCGCAAAAAGCGACCTGGCAGATTATTGACTGAAGATTACTTCACTGAAGACCAAATGAGACTATTTCATGCGGCTGTTTAATCGGAATTGGAAAGAAATTGCACACTATGTCCGTTACAACCTGAAGGGTTTTCCGCTAGCATTTTCAATGTTAGCATCGAATTCTCAGCGAAAACATTTTGGAGAATGGCTGCGTTCGCATCAAAAAGGTTATCTCCTTAAGCGTCCGATGCCCTGGATTGCCTTTGATGCGTATGATTATCTTGCTGAAATGCTGCCGGAAAAGGCTCGTGTGTTTGAATATGGCAGCGGTGGCTCAACACTTTTCTGGTTAACTCGCAAAAATTGCCAATGTGTATCCATAGAACATAACCCACAATGGTTTGCTATCGTCAATAAATACGTGGCTGGCCTGAGTAATCAAAAGGCTCTGGAATATCGTCTGGTCGAACCAGCAGTCTTTAAGAGCGATAGGCTGGATGTGTACGATCCGACGAAATACCTGGACGATAAAATGCGCAATTTTTCGTTTGAAAAATATGTCAAACAGATTGATGAGTTCCCGGATGCCTACTTCGATCTGGTCATGGTCGATGGCGAATCGCGTCCGGCGTGTATCGCTCACGGTTGCCGGAAGGTCAGATCAGGCGGTTTTTTGATTGTTGATAATGCTGAACGTCGCGACTACTTTAACCATGTGAAAGCCCTGCTTGAGCCGTTCGATGAAATTTCGTTTCGTGGCGTTGTTCCAGCGGCGATGATTATGTCGCAGACCAATATTTATCGACGGCGATAAGCGCAGAGGAATCATGCTCAAGTCCATTTTGAGGCCAATCTATCGCCGCTTTTTCCCCGTGCTGGATGCTTTCCAGGTCGCGCAATACTGGCGTGATCGGGGGATGCAGATCGGTGAAGGCACAACGCTTTACAATGTCGTTTTCGGGCGTGGTGGGCGTGATCCCATTATCATCGGCAAAAATTGCGTTCTCACGGGTTGCACGATTTTGGGACACGATGCTTCCACTAATGCGCGACTGGGTTTCAAAGTCGGCGAAGGCTCGATTATGCAACCAGTCGTTATTGAGGACGACTGCTTTATTGGCGTAGGGGCGATTGTCCTGATGGGCGTTACGATTGGTAAAGGCTCGATTGTCGGCGCGGGGGCGGTTGTGACCAAAGATGTACCCGCAGGGGTCGTGGTTGGTGGCAACCCGGCTCAAACGATTTGCAGTGTTGACGAACTGGTCGAAAAACGCCGTCAGCTTTATCGCGAACACCCGGAATATTTCCCGAAAAAGCCAACAGGCATTGATTGAAAAGTATACTCCGTTTATGAAAATCTTTGCCTATGGCTCAATCCCAAAAGACGGCGGTACGTTCACGTTTTATCAGAATTTGCGCGAAGGTTTGCGCCAATATGGTTGGGACATGCGCTGTATCACGGTTGGTCCGCACGAAAATGCGGGATGGGATGATAAATTCGCTGACGACGGTTGCATAAGAATCGCGCCTCATGAAACGGATCTCAAGAAGCAGTCAACAGCGTTTGTCGAGTGGTGCAGGGATAACCATGTTTCAGTCGTGATGCCGATTAATTCGCGTGGGATTATCGCCGCGCTGCCGCATCTGCCGCCAGAGTCGCGTATTGTCACACGCTGCGCCGACAGCACCGATGAAGGTTATCGTCGCGCGACCTATGCGCAGGAGCGAATTGCACGGGTGGTCGCGGTCACACCCCGACACGTCGAAGATTTGCCCAAAAACTATGGCATCAATCGTGAGAAAATCACGCTTATTCCGCATGGAATTGACCTCACACCTTATGTGTCAATCCACCGACTGGCAAACGATACCCTGCGAATCGTGTTCGTCGGGCGGCTGCATGAGCAAAAAGGCATTCTTTATATCCCTGGAATTTTGCAGATTCTGGAAGAACGCGGAATTTCATATCATCTGACCGTTGCGGGATCGGGTATGCACCAGGATATTTTGCAAGATAAGATGAAAACCTCGATTCAGGCCGGGCATGTGACGTTTTTGGGGACAATTCCACGCGCAGAGATTCCGACTGTACTGTCAAAGGCTGATATTTTGCTGTTTTTGTCGCACCATGAAGGTTTTGGTTTTGCGCTGATCGAAGGTATGGCAGCGGGTTGTGTGCCAGTCGCCTCGCTGCTCCCCGGCGTGACGGATTTTATCGTCGAAAACGGCAAGACGGGTTTTTTGAGTGCGGTGGGCGATGTACAGGGCTTCGCCGCGTCGATTATCGAACTTCATCATGATCGCCAACGGTTGCGCGAGATGGGGGAGGCAGCGGCGAAGGCTGTCCGCCAACGTTTTAGCCGGGAGCGCATGGCTGCCGAATACGCGCGTTTGCTTGATTCGGTCATGGCGATGCCACCTATCGACCTGCCACCACGCCCCTGGGATCAATTTGTCGAACCATCGCTCGACCCACGCCGCTGGCACAGTTTCGTGCCGCGTTCATTCAAGCGCTTTGCTCGGCGACTCCTGCATCGACTTACATAATTCCAAATTTGGCGAAGGCCTCGACGGTACTCATGCCTTCTTCGATAGCTTTCCGCACCAGTTTCTCGCCCCGCGCTTTTTCGATAGCCTTGTTAAAAACTTCTTCTTCAGCAGCTTTGGGGATCACACATACGCCGTCGATGTCGCCAAAAACGATGTCCCCCGGCAGAATTTTGACACCGCCGATTTCCAACGGTACGCGAAAATCAATCACCTTACCGCGCACGCCCTGATCCTGGGCATAGCGCCCATACGAAAATGTCGGAAATTTGAGATCGAGTATGCCTGGAGTATCCCGCGAATAGCCATCCAGAACTGCGCCTGCCGCGCCCAATTTGATCGCGCGGGTACTCATTAACTCGCCCCAGAGTGCGTATTTGGGCGAACTGCCTGTGCAAATATAAACCTCATTGGGTTTCAGGTCATCCAGCGCTTCGAGCATGAGGCCAAATGGCTTATTCATCAGCGGGTTCGCGCTATTGGAAACTTTGTCCGTGAAAACGTCAGCTTCTAACACGGGCATCGCGCGTCCAATCGCGACCATATCCGGCGAAAGTGCCTGAATTTGCGGCGGTAAGAATTGAAGCTGTAGGCCTAACTTATCCATCACATCGCCCACAACGGCTGTAAAAAGTTCCTGACGTGCCAGCTTGAAAAGTTCGTCATCTGATTGCCAAAGTTTTGCCAAGATCATTTCTCCTGTTGCGATTATCCAAATTTGTAGAAGAGTTTAGCCAGCGATGGTAAAATTTGACAGTCCATATGGATTGTATACAATATGCAAGCGAAATCAGGAGCAGTTTAGATGTCACTTACATCGCGAGAAATTTATTATGGTCAGGATGTGCCGCTGCCAGAGCAAATCATGCTGTCTGCTGGGCCGCTGTCACTGGCATTTGAGGACGGCAGTCTGCGGACGATAAAGGCCGGGAATGCGGAAGTCGTGCGGCAGATTTACAGTGCTGTACGCGATCAGGGTTGGGCAACAATCATCCCTCAGCTCACCATTCTTGAAAAACAAATTAATTCCGATTCATTTCATCTTCGATTCAAGGCTGAACACCTGCGCGGAGAAATTCATTTTGCCTGGATCGGAACGATTGACGGTACAGCAGATGGCATCGTGACTTTCGATCTGGATGGCGAAGTGCTTTCGACCTTCCAGCGCAACCGCATTGGTTTCTGCGTGCTGCATTCGATGGCCTATGGTGGGCAGGAATGTGTGGTTGAGCGAGTCGATGGCACAGAAATCGTGGGGACATTTCCGCAGTTTATTTCACCCCACCAGCCATTTAAAGATATGCGGGCGATTCGCTATGTCGTCAGCCCCGGCGTGACGGCGGAAGTGCGCTTTGAAGGCGATACTTTTGAGACAGAAGATCAGCGTAACTGGACGGATGCCTCTTACAAGACCTACTGTACCCCACTTGAAGTTCCTTATCCGGTCACGGTGGAAAAAGGGACAAAAATTCATCAGCGCATTACCGTGCGATTGATCGAACAAGCGCCACAAGGCAAATCGAAACTGGAAGGTGCAGCGCTGCAATTTGCGGTTGGTGGGCGTACTTCGCCGCTGCCCAAAATTGGCTTGAGCGTTGCCAGTCATGGTCAGCCGCTTACGAATCTTGAAATCGAACGTTTGAAAGCGCTTAACCTATCCCACTTACGTGCGGAACTGCACTTCTCGAAGCCGGACGTAGAGGCCAAGCTGCGGCAGGCTGTCAATGAAGCCCGTGCCCTGAACATCGGTTTGGAGATCGCACTGTTCCTCTCAACTGACCCTGAGCGCGAATTGCGAATGTTGCGGGCAAGTCTGGATGTTGTAAAACCAACGATTGCCCGCTGGATGATTTACCGCGACAAGGAATTTGTAACTTCCGAAAAGTGGATTCGACTCGCGCGTGAAATTCTTGGCGATTATGACTCTTCGGCGGGATTTGGCGGTGGGACGGACGGGTTTTTCTCTGAACTGAACCGCAATCGTCCAACGCTCGAGGGCCTCGATACGGTAAATTATTCACTCAATCCCCAGGTTCATGCTTTTGATAACGTGACGATGGTCGAAAATCTGGCAGCGCAGGCTGTGACGCTCGACAGCGCCCGACAGTTTTGTGGAGATATTCCGCTTACCGTCAGCCCGATTACACTCAGGATACGCTATAACCCTGTCGTTGCTACACCCGAAGCGCCTCCTCCTCCCGGTGAGCCGCCCTCACAGGTGGATGCGCGTCAAATGTCACTCTTCGGGGCTGGCTGGACGGTTGGCAGCGTCAAATATCTCGCTGAAAATGGCGTTTCAAGCCTGACCTATTACGAAACCACCGGCTGGAAAGGCGTTATGGAAACGACACAGGGCACACCACTGCCCGAAAAATTCCATTCGATTCCCGGCTCGGTTTTCCCGACGTATCATGCGTTGGCGGATATTGGCGCATTTGCCGGGGGAGAAGTTGTTGCTAGCCAATCCAGCGCACCGGAACTCGTGGATGGTATTGCGTTGCGCAGGGGTGACAACGTCCGAGTGATTCTCGCGAATTTTGGCCCTGTAACACAGCGCGTGACACTTGAAGGGCTTGTCGGTGACCTAACGATGCAATCATTGGACGAGACGAATGCAGAAGAGGCGATGGTCAAACCGGAAGCATACCGCACACTGGTCGGTGAAAAACATAATACGACTACTATTGAACTCAAGCCGTTCGCTATCGTGCGGCTGGACGGTCAACTAACAGGAGAAAATTAACGTGACAAAAACAATCGCTCTTTTTGGGGCAGGGGGCAAAATCGGGTCGCGCATCGCCCGCTTACTCAGTCAGGATTCGGCCTATCGGACCTTATTTGTTGAGGGTGGAGAGGCAGGCAGGGCGCGTCTCCAGGAGATGAATCTGACACCAACACCCGCTGAAGACGCGATTGGCGATGCAGATGTTGTCATTCTGGCGGTGCCGGATTTACTGATTGGCAAAATCGCCGGGGAAATTGTCCCGCATCTGAAATCTGGCTCAATGGTTATCGGACTCGACCCCGCTGCGCCATTCAGCGGAAAATTCCCGCCGCGCGAGGACATCAGCTATTTTGTGACGCACCCCTGTCACCCGCCTGTCTATAACGACGAAACCGACCCGACAGCGCGAATGGATTATTTCGGTGGTACGGCAAAACAAAATATTGTCTGTGCGATTATGCAGGGGACTGAATCGGACTATGCTCTGGGTGAGGAGATCGCCCGCAAAATGTTCGCGCCCGTGATGAAAGCGCACCGCGTGACCGTCGAGCAAATGGCGATTCTGGAGCCAGCGCTGGTCGAGACGATCACGATTACCTGCATGACGGTTATCCGTGAGGCGATGGATGAAGCCATCAAGCGTGGCGTACCGCCGGAAGCTGCTCAGGATTTTTTGCTGGGGCATATCAACATTGATATCGCGATTTTGTTCGGGTTTTTAAACGCGCAGTTTTCCGATGGCGCGAAGATGGCCGTCAAACGGGGCATGGAGCAGATCATTCAGCCGGACTGGAAAAAAGTTTTTGAGCCGGAAAATGTGATGCGCGAGGTCAAGATCATTACCGAAGGCGTTCAAAACCGATAGTGACAAGAGACAAGTGCTGAGTTCAGGAACATGTTGACTCAGCACTTTTAGCCAACTTTAGGCTTCTATAATCTCGCATACCACCTCGCGGCGTTTCATCGCAGAAATCACAACCGCATATTTACTGCGGGGTATGGTCATGCGCTGACCAGCACTCAGAAAGATATCTTTTCCATCTAGCGTGATCCATGCACGCCCGGATACCACATAGAGAGTCTGCATTGCGCCTTGCAAGCTGAAAACTTCATCGTCACGAAGACGGATCTCATATTGAGATAAGACAAAATGATGAGAAGGGATAGAAGTCATAACTTTAGATTCCTATAGCTGAAAAGTACAGATGGATGCCTGATATGCGCTTACACCTTGCTGAAAGTGGCAGTCGCTCTTTTCATAACGGGCTGGCTGATTGGCTCATCAATCATCATGACATCTGGCTGAACGCGGCTTGTCTGCAATAATGCTGCCAGTGACACGGTCAGTCGTTTGAACAGTGTTGGCTGTGCGTCAATCTGGTAGGCTTGTTTACGCAGACTTGCCAGCTTCGCCTCATGTTGGATTTCATGGATACGATAATTGGTTTCGAGAATAAGCGGGTGATTTGGGCCAATACTGTTCATTTTGTTTCTCCGACATCTGATTACGATTGACATTACCATATCAAAAGATCGCATAGGCTGTCGTCCTACCAAAGTGGAATTGGCTAGGAGAATGGGGGTGAATCCACTGGAGTAGCCCAAAATAGGCAAAGAATGACCAGGGGATAGCGAAAATAGCCCCAAAAGAGTCGGAAAATGCTTTAAACGAGATGCAGTTCCTGAGCGCGGACGATCACCTGGGTGCGACTGGTGACACCGATTTTGTCGTAGATGTGGGTGATATGTTTTTTGATCGTGCTTTCGGCGACGACAAGGCGCTCGGCAATTTCACGATTGGATAAACCAGCCGCCAACAATACGAGAACTTCAAGCTCACGCTCGGAAAGTGGATTCACAAGCTTATTATTGATCGTCAGCGTTTGACTGGGAATTAAAGATGAAGGGGAATCTGCTGCGAGCGTTTTATCAATTTCGTTCAGCAGTATCCTTATGGTCGCTTCTAAGTCCAGCGCTTTGCCGCGTTCCCAGGCATCCGCAAATTCATCAAAGCCGAGATCGGCCTCTAAATCTGCCCGTAAGCGTATCAGCGGCGGCCATTTTTCGATAATCCCTTTAGCGCCGGCAGAGTGATGATATGCCAGAGAAAAAAGCGAAGTCGCACGTTTTTTGTCATCTCTATGCCCTTGAATGAGCGCAACAATCAGCAAACACCAGGTTTTAATCATCGAACTGCGGTGGGTATGGTGCAGCATGTAGGTCATACGTTCCCATGCCGCGTCGTAATTTCCTGAGCCACAAACACACATCACCAGGGCAAGCTCACCGATAATGACGGGTACGAAGCCATACGCGCTTTCCGTTGCCTTACCCTGGTTAAAAAATGACTCCGCATTCGTGTAGTCTTCCTCGATAATACTGATGAGCGCCATGAGCACGAGTGCTGGCATTTTGTCACGCATATGGGGCATTTGATTGATGAGAGGTACACACTCATCGGCGAGTTTTTTGGCGCGATCCATATCACCCCGCAAAAGAGCCATCACGCCTAGTTGGGCTGTATTCCAGACGATACCCCAGGCAGTCATCATCTCGCGAGTCAACAAGGCGGCTTCTTGGTACGACAGTTCGGCGACGGTGTATAAGCCTTTGAGGAGTGCGTTTTCGGCCAGCATCGAGAGCGACGTAGCCGTTCGCAGCGTGTCGCCCATTTCGCGGCTGAGTTCAAGCCCTTTGCGGTAGAACAGGATGGCATCACTCAGTTGTTCGAGGCGCGTTCGGCACAAGCCGAGATTGGTATAGACATCCGCCATCGCGAAACGGTTATCGAGTTGTTGATAATATTCCAGACTTTGCTCATATAGCTTGATTGCCGCCGTAAAATTGTGATCGTGGTCATAGGTCAGCCAGCCAAGTGTTTGCAGACTGATGGCGATTCCCAGATGGTCATCATACTGACGGGCAATCGTGAGCGCTTTCTCAACATTCGCTTTAGGATCAGGTACATAAGGCCAGGTACGTGCTAACAGCCGACCATACACAGGATGGGGTTGCTCATGGTTTTTAGGAGTAAAGCTTGCCATCGCGCGGAGTGAAATATCTTTTGTTTCGTACCGAATGAAGCCAAACCAATAAAGGCTTTCCAGCATTTGATGAATGAAGTCATAGTATTTATTGCTGATCGCCCAATCTGCCGCGAGAACAATATTTTTGAAATCCGTTTCGATCTCATCGAGTGCTCCTAACTGGCGGCGGCCTTTCAGATCAGCTTCGCGTTCGTGCAAAAAGCTGGCGAAATATTGGCTGTGTGCGTGGCGGATGGTTTCACTCTCGCCGGATAATTCCAATTGTTCTTTAGCATACTGCCGCAGCAGATCGTGGATTTCGTAGCGGCCTTCCGGTGTGCGCGAAAGGAGCGATTTGTTCGCTAGGCCTGTAAGATCGCGCAGGGACGCATTGGCAACTGCTTGGGCGGCTGGTCGCGTAAACCCATCTCGAAAAACGGACAATCTGGCAAAAACAGCCCGTTCCGCTTCCTTGAGCATATTCCACGAGTGTAAAAATACCGCCCGGATGCTCCGCTGGCGTTCGGGTACATCACGCATTTCGGTTGCCAGAAAATCAAAGCTGCGGCTGATCTCGTCGGCAATTTCCTCAAGTGAGATCATTTCCAGCCAGGCTGCGGCCAGGAGAATGCCGAGGGGCATCCCCTGTACAAGGCGGCAGATGGCGACGATGTGCGGCAAATCTTCATGCCGTGCCTGAAAATCGGGCTGAACCCGGCGCGCCCGCTGTGCGAATAATTTGACGGCACTGGAATCGAGCGCTGCATCAATCGTTTCCGGGAAATCCATACCCGTCAGATTGAAGATGGTTTCGTCACTCAGGTTGAGCCTTTCGCGCGAGGTCGTCACGATTTGTACCTGCGGCGCGGCTTCTAGCATCTCATGCGTAAGAGGGCTGCTGTCGATCAGATGCTCAAAATTGTCTAATACCAACAGCACCTTTTTGTCGTGAAGGTGATCCATCAAATGCAGCTTTGGCTCACGCTCATCAGACGGGATTTTATAGCCAATCGCGTCAGCTATTGCGCTGATAATATTTTCGGCTGAACGTAGTGGCGCAAGGGCGACAAAATAAACCCCTTCGCTGAAATTTTCGATCTGGCGATTGGCAGCTTCCAGCGCAAGGCGTGTTTTGCCCATACCACCAGGGCCGAGAATCGTAATCAGGCGCGTTTCAGGCTGCTCTAACAACCTATTCAACTCGATGAGTTCGTTCTCACGCCCGATAAACGCCGTCGTTTGAGCAGGTAAATTGTGTCTGGATGGACTCGTTAAATTCGCCTGACCGCTGATGTTGATCGTAGAGGATGGTAATCGAGCGGCAGCCTTTGAAGATGTTCCTTGAATCACGGCCTCAAGTTCCGCGCCGACTAACCGCATACTGGGAATCCGAGCGTTACGGTCTTTTTCGAGCATCCGATAGATCAGGTCGATCAGGCTGATCGGAATATCAGGCCGCAGTTTATCCAGGTCAGGCGGGGGATAGGAAGTGATTGCTAACAGAATTTGGGCAACGCTGTTCCCTGTAAAGGGAATCTGCCCCGTTAACATCTCGTAGAGGGTAATGCCAAATGCCCAGATGTCGGAGCGTGTATCAACTTGTTCCCCGTTTAAGACTTCCGGCGAGATATAACTAAACGTGCCGATGAACGCATTTTCCTGCGTCGTGTCTGTGCCTTTATTCTGGATCGTTGCCACGCCAAAATCTGTCAATCTTGGCGTACCATCGTCAGCGATCAGGATATTGCTCGGTTTGATGTCACGGTGGATGATTTTGAGATAATGTGCGCGGGTGAGCGCATCGGCGAGTTCAATACCGATTGTCAGGACACGCTCTAGTGAAAGATGGGACTCGGCCTCAATCATATCATCCAGCGAGCCACCGCCGATGAATTCCATGACGAGGTAATGTTTGTCCGCTTCCTCAAAGGCATCCAATACTCGGACGATATTCGGGTGTTGAAGCTGGCGGAGAATGTCGGCCTCGCGTTTAAAGCGCTTGAGGATATTGGGGTCTTTGGTAACGATTTCTGGGCGCAATAATTTTACGGCAATCGGCTGCTGGGTTTGTAAATCCAGCCCATCATAGACTGTACCCATGCTGCCTGAGCCAATTTCGTTGTGAAGTTGATACCGATCACCGATTATGCGCTGAGTCATGCCCCACGCCCTCCGAACGTGATTATGACAAATTTGTCCTAATTTGACCAATAACGTCGAAGTGTCAGGCAGAAAATCTATTTTAGGTGCTGTTCAAAGCACGCATCGCATAAACGACATAGCCGATAAACACGATCAATAGTACGAAAGCTAAAAAGATCGGCACGCCGAAATAATTATCCCAGATGAGGTAAAAGATGCCGTGCGCGATGTCAAACAGCAGCGCCCCGAGTGCCAGCGGAAAGAGCGATTTTGCCCAGGGTTTGCTGTTTTTGAGTCCCCAACCGGAGATAAAGCCAAGCGGCATGACCATCAGAAAATCGCAAATAATATAGGCTAGGCGTACCGGGCGTGAGACAATTTCGTCCCAGTTGGAGACTACGCCCCAGACCCAGCCCAGTGCTAACAAAATCAGCACGATAAAGAGTATATTGATCGAATTGTTCAGTTGTTTGCTCATACGTGACCTTTCGCGAAGGGCGTTTGGGCGCACGGCTGTGCGCCTCTACCGTAATTTTATGCAAGGGGTTCGGGCGCGGTCTTGAGCCGGAGGAGCAGGACACCGATGGCGATAATCCAGATCACCAACGGCAGCAAGCCGACCCCAAAGACAATATCACCCGTGCGCGAATTCAGAACAATTTTCCCGATCAGAATACCGGCTGTAGATACGCCGCCGGAAGCAAGGCCGAGATTGCCCAACCAGCGTGGGAAGACATCCTCTTGCAGAATTGCGATCCCGAAGATAAAGGCGGCGACGAAAATCGCGACCAGATGGGCGACTTCGAGCGCGACACTCCAGGGCCAGAAGCCCTCATAAGTGAAAATAATTATTTGTTGTAGTGAAGGATCACTCGTCGCGACATACTGGTCAGCCAGATATTTAAAGAGCGTGAGGTGAGTCGAAATTTGCACCGCGCCAATGCCTGCGCCGACGATCACCAGAACGGTGCCAATGCGTACCAGCGGCGATTTCCGGTCTTTGAATGCTGCCGACGCGCCGATGATAAACGGGATAAACATGAAATATGAAATGGTAATGAGGACGTGAATGGCTGTCCAATAGCTTGTGCCACCGATCAGCGTGAGTGCCTCTCCTGTATCAAGTGGGATGGGTGGGTGGAGGCCGTTGCCGACAATTTGCATCACCGCCACGATCAGGGCGAAATAGCCGCCTACTTTGATTAAACGTGTATCGCTCATGTTATTCTCCTATTTTGCCGATACTACAGTATTATTTTTTCGATACTAAAGCACTATTTTGCCGATACCACAGAATAAACAGGCCAGCGATAAAATCGTAGCCAGCGGCTGCCAGCGCCCCGGATGCCAGTAAGCCGTTCAACACTGCCAGGACAACAGCCGCTGCGCCGAGCAGTTTTTGCAGGCTTGCCCAGAGCAGAATAATTGGATCGGGTTGATTGGAAAGAGCTGTATGGAGCAGTGCTGCGCCGAATAAACCTGTGAGAAGACTGACGATTCTGAAAAAATAGATTGTTTCACTGGCTGGGCTGATACCCATCGTGTTCAGGACGGTTTCTGGCAAGATGATCTGCATCAATCCGCTGAGGATCGTGATAATGGCAATCACGATGAGCAGCCAATCCGCCCAACTTCGACACTTTGTCACCATGAAGACCTTTCAGGTGCTTTCTGTCAGGTTGAGTTTGGGGACGACCAGCCCTTTGATGAAACGTGAAGCGATCATCAACACGATTGCCGAGCCGATTGGGTAGGCGGCATCGACCAGACTCCAGCCGATGATATAGGCCAGATTGCCCTCGATAAAGAAAAATCGACCAAATTCCCAGGTGCCGAGGACTTTATTTTCGGTGACTTTGACGACGAAGCTGAAGATGGCGAAAAGCACCAGTTGTTCCCACAGAGGACGTTTATAGGATGCGGCATACATGAACCCCAGGCACACGCCAATCCAGATGAGGGCATGGATGAAGTTATTGAGCCAGGGGAGAAAGCTCATGATGCCCATGAGGTAAAACAAATAATTGCCGACGAAGATGCCGAACGCCCATACCACATAGAGTATCCAGAATGAGCGTCGAAAGCTGGAATCCATGCGCGGCATAACCGAGATAAATAAACCTGCGTAAACAGCCAGGACAAGGAAGTAGGCCAAAATACTGTTTCCTGAACCAAAAATTTGATCCATAAATATTTCCCCCTACATTAATTGCGAAAATTATTTTTTGATGTGCGTATAATGTTATGCTGCTTTTACGTTTTTCGTATTTGCCAGTATACTACGATTTCAAATATGCAACCGGGGCATAGGAAATATGGGTCAGAACGAGTTTGACGTGATCGTGATCGGCGGTGGACTGGCCGGGTTAGGCACAGGGGCGCTGCTGGCGCATGGTGGCTTGCGGGTGCTGCTGCTGGAACGTCGCCCGATTCTGGGTGGACGGGCGCTGGTCGTCAAACAGCAAGGCTTCACGTTGAATTACGGCTTGCACTATATTGTTGGTGGCAAGAGCAGCCCACACTATCGCATCCTTGAGCGCATCGGGAAATTGAATGCTGCGCCACTTGCTCCCGTCAACGCGAAGAAACTACACCGGATGCGGGCTGGCAAACTACACATTACGCCAACGGCGACGCTGGATATGCTCACGACGGGTTTGCTGACTCCTGCCGGGAAAATCGGTTTGGCGAGAGCCGCACTGGCGATTATGACCGCGAACATTGAGTCGCTGTGGAATGTTCCGATTGGCAAATGGCTGGATGGTGTAACAAATGAGACGAGCCTGCGGAATTTTTTCCTTGATCTGTGCGGACCGCTGACATTCGAGCCTGTCCCGCAGGAAATATCCGCCGCCCATTTTATTTTGGCAGTACGCCCATTTCTGATGCCGAAAGCGCCCATTGCCTATTATCCAGTGGGTGGGTGGATAGGCATGTTCGAGGCATTTAAGGCGCGAATTGAAAAAGCAGGCGGCGAGGTGCGTTTCAAAGCGCAGGCTGAGAAGTTGGCGGTTGAGGAGGGACGTATCGCCGGAGTGTCAGTAGAGGGCGTACTGCTGCGTAGCAAAGCGGTTGTGGCAGCCATCCCGCCGGGTGAACTGACTGAACTGCTGAAAGAAACGCCTATCGCTGAACTGAGCGCGGAGCGTCTCAAAAATATTCGCCCGACAATGGGAGTTGCTGTTGATCTGGGCGTGATGGGTTTGCAGAATGACAAGGTTGCCACGATTGAACTGCCGGAATTAAACGCGACTCTCGGCATTCATAACCTGTTTGAACCCTCGCTTGCGCCGGAAGGGGGGCATCTGTTTCAATTTTTGCGTTTTATGACCGCCGAGCAGATGCAGGACAGCGCGGATGTCGAACGCAGCGAGTCGATGATTGTTGAACTGCTTGAGACGATCTGGCCGGGTATCCGCGAAAAAATCGTCCTGCGGCGGACTCTGATTCGTCCCGTGCTGACCTCTGCCAGCCATCGTTATGACCAGCCGAGGCCGACGCTGCTGCCACTCGAAATTCCATCGCTGCGCGGATTGTTTTTGGCAGGCGACGCGACAGCTTCACCGGGGGAACTTTCCAATTCCGCTGGCGAGTCCGCGATTTTGTGCGCGAAACTGATTGAAAACTATCTGGGTCGCTCGTAAGTCGTGCTGAATTTATTGACGACCTTTCAGGGTAAATTTCCAAAAAAACATGATTGAATGTATATTGTAATGCTATAGATTGCATGGAGGATTTCATGAATCTCTGGTCTGCTTATTCTCCTGAAGAAAACCGTTTAGCTCAGTTTTTGAATAGACTTGCGGCTGCTCTCATTATTTTAAGCCTCTCAATTGTCATTTCACCGTACTTATTTACGACAGCACCGCTTTTTATCGCGCCACCATTTTTTGTGACGAATACCATTGCAGGGCAAGCGCTGCTGGCGTTTCTTGCGTGGTGCGCGGCAGCGGATGTTCGACGTTTCCGCGCCATGATTTACGTGCTCATCGGTGGCCTGCTCATTGGCGCTGCGGCATTTTTAGCCATGTATCTGAGGCCGATTGACCAGGTTCAGGAAGCACCGCTGCTGCTCGGCTTCGCGCTGTGCAGTGTGGTTGCGCTGATTCTTGCCGGGTTGATGTATCAGGCAAAAATGGTACAAGCACCCTGGCTGCCCTGGATTCCCAATAAGCCCATCAATAACTGGGAGCGAATCACTCAAATCGTGTTTGGGTTGTTCGGTCTGGGTTCACTGGGCGCAGCCGCCGGAAGCATTTTGCTTCCATATCTCGGCATCACTTTGCTGGTGGACGCGAATTTTCTGGTCAATCCGTTTATGATCGCAGGCTCGACCATCAAAATTGGCGTACTTGGGCTGTGTTCGCTGCTGGTTGCCATCGACATCCGGCGCTATACCCATTACACACAGATGATTACGGCGCTGATCGTGGGTCATAGCGCATCATTTGTCGCGATTGTGCTGGTCTGGCTGTTCGGTTTTGGGCGATTTGGCAGCTATTCGATTGCCGTCGCGGGCATGACATTTTCGCTGGAACAGATGATGTTCGGTGCGTGGGTGCTGGATATTGTCATCATCGGCGGGTTCTATTTCCTCAATACGCGCATTAATCGCGTTCTGCTGGACTACCTGGGATTCCTCAATTCGACGCAGTTCCGCGCGATGGAAGCCATTGCTGAAGCGCTGGTAGCGGGTGGCGAAGCCGAAATCGCGCGACCCTACGAAGTGGTTTTGCGCACCGACAGCTACCTCAAATCGTTTAATTCCAATCGTCTGTGGCTGGCGAAAATGGCCGTGATGGGGCTGCAAATGTCGCCGCTGATCTGGCTCAAACCGCCTGTGACCTATCTCAACCCTGTGGCCCGCAAGGATTTTATCGACAAGCGTTTCAAGCAGGACGTGATTAACCCACCCGCCGCTTATCGTATTCTTGACTCAATCGTGCGCTTTGTGAACGTCATTTTGCTGCGACTCCGAAATCGCCCCGCAACCGATGCCGATGCTGGCCTCAGTTTTATCGGCCTGTTGGAAGCGATGATGCGCTTCAATATGCAATTGACGTATATTGGCTATTACAACAACCCGGCTGTCTGGCCGAAGGAATCGGAAAAAGGGATCGGCTATATACAGTTTTCGCAGCGCGTGAAGGATTTCTCGGTTGCCCCACGCCGTCCGCATCCGCCGTTGCAGGTTATCACACCGATGACATTGGAGCGCGAAGGCGTTGACGAAATTACCGATGCCGACGTGGTGATTATTGGATCAGGGGCAGGCGGCGCAATTCTCGCTGAACAGCTTGCCGAGCAAGGCCGCCGAGTCCTGATTCTCGAAAAGGGCTTGTATGTGAAGCCCGATGATTTCAGCGAAGATGAAGTTGATATGATTAGCCGTCTTTACGCGGACGGCGCACTACAAATCTCGCAAGCGCTACGCTTCACAATTTTGCAGGGAAGCTGTGTTGGCGGGACGACAGTGGTCAACAATGCCGTGAGTTTCGATACGCCGCGCCGCGTGATGGATGCCTGGAATCTTCGAAATCCCACGCCCGTAATTGACCCTGATAAATTTTACGCCTCGCAAAAAGCCGTGCGCGAACGGATGCACATCCAGCAGCTAAAAGCTGGAACGCGCCAACCTCTGGACGGCGGTGTGCTCAATCATGGCGATGGCTTAATTGGCGAGGGCGTACGCAAATATTTTGACGGGAAACCGGAGAAATATCAGTACGATGTCGTCAGTGCCAATATCGTGGACTGCCTGGGCTGCGGTTACTGCAATATCGGCTGCAAATATGGACGTAAACTTTCGATGCTGGACGAAGTGCTGCCCGCCGCGCAGAAAAAGTATGGTGCCGAAAATTTCCGCATTATGTCCGAAGTGGAAGTGACCAAGCTGGTCGAGAGTGGTGGAAAAGTCACGCAAATTGTCGCCAAAATCCAGGGCAAGCGCCAACTGATTATCAAAAATCCGAAAACGGTGATTGTCAGCGCAGGGACGATTGCCTCAAGCTGGTTGCTGATGGAAAGTGGAATCGGCAAGGGAAAACTTCCAGTGGGGCAGGGGTTGTGCTTCAACATGGGCAGCCCACTGCACGCCTTGTTTAATCGTGAAGTGAACGCTTACGATGGTGTACAGATCGCGCATTATCTGGCGCTGGAAGATCACCCCGGCTTTGTGTACGAAACGTGGTATAACCCACCTGTCGCTCAGGCGTTGGCAATGCCGGGTTGGTTGGATACTCATTTCCACAACATGCAAAATTACAATCGCATGGCTGCCGTCGGTGTGCTGGTCGGCACAGAGTCTAATGCGCATATCGAGCGTGCGCTCGTGACAGGTGGGCCGGATGTCGTGTTTCAGCCTACGGCGGGGGATCTCAAAAAATTGATAGACGCGCTGGTGATTCTGGGTGACATCATGTTCGCGGCAGGTGCGCAGGAAGTTTATGCCTCAACCCGCACCTATCAAAGCTATAAGAACAGCGCGGCGATTTTTACGGCTCAGAGTGAGGTAGATCGCCTGCGAGAGTTGGTCAAGCACGATTACGATATTCTGCTGGGTACAGGTCATCCACAGGGCGGTAACGCGATTGGCACATCGCCTAAAAACAGCGTGGTCGGCCCGGATTTCAAAGTTTTTGGTTACGACAATTTGTATATCTGTGACGCAAGCGTATTCCCGACGGCGACGACGGTTAATCCACAGTTGAGTGTGATGGCGATGGCACATTATGCGGCACAATTGATGAAGGTTTAAATTTATGTCCGATCAACCGCGCCGCACCCCATTTCTTGAGGCCGCTGATGCCCCGGATATGACGCGAAGCCAGCATTGGGTGCGCTGGTTACTTCGGCGGCGTTCTTTAAATACCGCAAATACCGCATCATTTGCTGTGCAGGCTGCCGACGACCCGCGTGTGTTCCAGCCGACTGAAGAAGGCAGCGGGAATTTTGGGCGCTGGATTCTCGATGAAAACGGGCTGCCCGCTTATCAATATGAGATTGACCAGTATACAAATCCGATTGCCGCCTATTCCAATTCGGAGAAATTAGATCGTCGCGATCACTGGCATCAGATCGGCAATCACCGCATTACCGCGCTGGCCTCAAATGACGGGACGATTCAGGTCTATCTGGGCGATAGGGGAGGCGTTTTTCTCAATCGTTTTGAGGCGTGGGCCTATCATCGCCCCGGCGGCAACCTGATCCTTGTTCTGACACGGATCGCGCGAATTGTGATTCAATTTGCCATTAAGCTGCTCCAGCCCCGTTCGCCAGTTAAGCCTTTGACGGTTGCACAGGCTCAGGCCGCGCCCGAAAAAGATCATCCGCGCGGTGCCGTAACGCCAGAAGTTCTGGCACAAATCAACCAACCTGCGGCATTTAGCGCTCAAAGTGCGCAGACTGTGCCGCCGAAGCGTACCTCAATCCCGTATGCTTATGCGGGTGGCTTTGGTTATCTGGATGATGGTACACGCACATGGGCAACCGCCTACCGTTATCGTCCACTGCTCTCGCAGACGCGGCGCGTTTTTGGAGTCGGTTATTTCGAGACGGAGACGACTTATCAAAATATTCGCGTCATACGCCGCGTATATGCACCATACGGTGATATTCCGATGCTGCTGGCGGATGTGCGAATCGAAAATATCGGCGCACAGGTGGTTGATCTGCGCCATTACGAATATTGGGATGTGAATATTCAGCAGTTGCAGCTTGAGTGGCTGCGCAGCGGTCTGTTCGGGGCAAGCAACGACGACGCACGGCGGGCAATCAATGCCCGTTTCAACAGTTTTATCGAGTGGGAAGAATATGCAGCCGCTTTGCGCTTTCGACAAGAGCCGAAAGACTCACCCTCTGTAACGCTTGATGATTCAAGTGATCTGGATTGGTATCCTTCGCAGGTCTTTTTGGCTGATCTTGGCGGTCAGCCAGACGGCGTTTACGTTGATAAATCTCGATTCTTTGGCGCGGGTGGTGCGTATCAACCAGATGCGGTGCGGCAGAATCGACCCGGTGATGCGACAGATAAGTTTGTTGCGAACACGGCTTGCTGTCTGGTTTTGCGGCATGACCTGCATCTTGCGCCGGGTGAAAAGCGAGATTTGCGCTTTGCATATGGCAGCGCCCGCCCGGAATCGACACTCCAGTTTCTCGACTCATTCCGGCTGCCGAGCCAAGCACTTCCGGCGACTATTGATAGCTGGAAAGCGAATCTGGTCTATTTCAGCAGCGGGGAGGACGCGGTTCTTCAGCGCGAAATTGCCTGGCATTCCTATTACTTCCTCTCAGCGACGGTTTACAGCGCTTTTCATAAAACACATCTCGTGCCGCAGGGTTCGGCATATCTGTATCTGCATGGTGCAGATGGTGCGCCGCGCGATCAGGCACTTTTTACGCTGCCGATGTCGTATCTCAATCCCGAATTAGCGCGTGATATGCTGCGCCTCATCATGCGTATCACCAATGCTAAAACCGGACAGATCAATTATGCGTTCGCGGGACATGGTTTTGTTTCCGATGGGCTGGGCATTCATACCAAGCCGTCGGATTTAGATTTATTTTTTCTGTTAGCAATCTGCGAATATTTATCCGCTACAGGAGACATGGCATTCCTAAACGAGGAAGTGCCGTTTTATCCGCCGAGTCAGCCCCCATTATTTGCTAATGGAATCAGAGTGCTGGATCATATTCGTGCGGCAGTGAAACACATCTTTGAAGGTATCGGCATCGGTGATAACGATCTGATTAAAGTGGGTTCGGGCGATTGGTCGGACTCGATTGTTCTGGAAACTTCCTTGCGCGATGGGCCAGGGCCGTTTGGCGTTACTTACACCAATTCGAAAGAACATGGCGAATCTGTTCCCAATACGCAAATGGCGCTCTACGTGCTGCCCTTGCTGGCGGCGATTATCGAGCCATACGATTCTCAGCTTGTCGATTATATTTACGATAGGCCAAGTCAGCCGGATCGCCTGGAGCGTTTGCGGGCTGCGGTATCGCGCCAATGGAACGCGAAGGGCTGGTATAATCGCGCTGTTTTACGCGGCTTCAGCAACAACGAAATTCCGATTGACCATTTCAGCCTGGAAGCGCAGGTCTGGGCACTTATCAGCGGTGTGGCAGATGAAACGCACATTGAGGATGCGCTGATCGAAAAAGTTGAACAGTTTTTGGATCGCCCATCGCCCATTGGCGCGAGTCTGATCGAGGGCGGGATGGTCTGGCCTGCCGTTTCGCAGCTCATGACCTGGGCGTATGCGCACTGCAATCGTTCGGAACTGGCGTGGCGTTCGCTCAATCGCAACACTTTCGCCATGCACTCGCATGTTTACCCGAATGTATGGTTTAACACGTGGTCAGGCCCGGACGGAATCAATGGCACTGCGTCGGATGCGCCCGGTGGCACCTGGACAAGCCCAATCACGCCAATGACTGATTTCCCAGTCATGAATGCCAATCAGGACGCGATGGCGCTACTTGGCTTGCTTCGTCTTTGTGGTATTGAACCCGCGTCAACAGGTGACGGCCTGATGATCCATCCTCATGTCCCACGCGAACATTTTGTGCTTGATATGCCGCTCCTGCGATTGGAAGTCGCGCCTGGAAAAATCGCGGGGGAATATCGTGCCATCGTTAGTGGCAGTCGTACTTTTTATGTTCACGTGCCTGATAATGCCGCCAATGTGACCGTGACTGTCAATAGTCAGCCTGTAGCCAACCCCCAACTTCAACAAAATCCGATTGCGCTTATGCTCGCCTTCGCCAAAGACCAGAAGGTGACATTTGAAATACGGTGGACGCTGTAGTTAACCTCCTATCTACCCTCAATTTATGGTCGCAATACAGGGATTGCCAGAAATAAATGTTTTGTAAATCTTAGGAAATCCTATTCGGCTGTTAGTTTTATTCAACGTCTTATCACTACCCTTAAATCATAACGCACATTACACACCTCATTGTGCGGGTGTGATTAACGAATGGGGGAAATCATGGCGAAAAACATTGCCAGTCTGTCACTTGATCTTGATAATAAATGGTCGTACATGAAAACACATGGCGATGCAGGGTGGGAATCTTTCCCTTCATATTTTGACATTCTTATTCCACGTGTATTGCAATTTTTGAAGGAACGCAATCAGACCATCACGTTCTTTATCGTTGGTCAGGATGCCGATCTCGAAAAAAATCACCGATATCTGAAAATGATTACCGATGCCGGACATGAAATCGGCAACCACTCTTTTAATCACGAACCCTGGCTGCATCTCTATAGCGAAACCCAGATCGAGGAAGAGCTGGCACGCGCTGAAAAAGCTATTGAAGCCGTGACCGGACAGCGTCCGATTGGATTTCGTGGGCCGGGTTTCAGCCTCTCACAATCTGTTTTAAAGGTCTTGAAGCGCCGGGGTTATCAATATGATTGCTCTACGTTCCCAACTTTTCTGGGGCCGTTGGCGCGTGCTTATTACTTTATGACTACGCGGTTGTCTGAGGAAGAAAAGAATCAACGTAAAAAACTCTTTGGAACCCTCGATGAAGGGTTTCGAACAAACAAATCCTATCGCTGGCAAATGGACAATGGCGGACTGGTCGAAATCCCTGTAACGACCATGCCTATTTTTAAACTCCCGTTTCATCTGAGCTATATTTTGTATCTGAGTGTCTATTCGAAAACTCTTGCGTTAACCTATTTCCGAATTGCCCTATGGATGTGCTGGTTAACCGGGATACAGCCATCCATCCTGCTGCACCCGTTAGACTTTCTGGGTAATGATGATATGCAGGATTTGTCGTTCTTTCCGGCGATGAATATCCCTAGTACCAAGAAGCTGGAAGTGGTGAGCGCGGCTCTAGGCATCCTGAGCGCATCTTATAACATTGTACCCATGAAAGAACATGCTCGTCAGCTCGGCCCTGTCAGCGAACTGCCGGTGGTGGAGCCTGTTTTTCGCTCAGGGGGAGCATAAAGAGGATAAATTTTGTGCTTAACCTGCTCTGAGACTTTTATATTGCTCAACTTTATCGTAATCAGTGCGCTGGGTTTATTGGAAGCGTAATATGTGGAATTTGCTGAAAAGACTAGCTAACCTGTTTGTGCCTGCGCACATACAAGACCCTGGATTGCTCTTCAGGATGATTGGGTCGAAAGATAAGGCTGCATGGTTCACGTTGGTGATAACGTTTCTGGGGGTTGTGTGTCTACCTTTGGATTTACTGCTCTACCATTTATCGGAGAAGAAGCGCTACAACCGTGCATCCAGGCCGAATCAACCGATTATTTTCATCTGCGGGACTCCCAGAACCGGAACAACCCTGATGGAACAGGTGCTTGCCAAACATCTGCCTGTGACCTATTTTAATAACCTGACGGCAGTTTTCCCTCGATCACCGATTACCGCGAACTTGCTGTTTCAACGGTTCATGCGCCCGAAGATAGAATTTAAAAGCTATTACAGCAAGACTTTGGGATTCTCTGGGCCAAATGATGCCTTTTATCTTTGGAATCGGTGGATGACGGAAGATGAAACCGGAATGCAATGTGTTCTGATCGATTCTCGAGAAGACTCAATGGTCAAGTTCTTTGGCGCTTATCAAGAAGCATTTCACAAGCCTCTCCTCAGTAAAAATAACAGCCTGAACACCCGTGCCAAACGGATCGCCGATGTATTCGAAAATGCATATTTCATCTGTATGACGCGCGACCCAGCCTATCTCGCGCAGGCGCTGTTGCAAACTCGAATGGAAATCCAGGGAGATGCTCATATCCAATATGGTGTAGACAACCCAGATAAGCCTGAGATTGCTCAGACAAGTTTTGTGGCGAGCATCTGCGATCAAGTGCTCTACCATGAGCAAAAAAACCATGAGCAGCAGCAGTTAATCGGCTCTGATCGATTCTGGATTGTGCCTTATGAAGAATTCTGTAAATCACCTGCGGCTTATGTTGCCAAAGTTTACCAGGAGATGCTTAATCAGCCCGTTGATCGGGAGGCGTTAGAAAAAAATCTACCACCATTCGTGACTTCCAACCAGATAAGAGTAGCTCCAGAGTTATTTGAAGAAATTCAGCAGACCCTTGCTCACATGCGCGATAGAAGCAAATCAAGCTAATGGAAAATGGCAAAGCGACAGCGAGAGCAAATGAGATGCTTACGATAGGAAATGGACGTGCATAAACAGCAAATTCCCCTGGTTGTACAGCCACCCTAATTATTTCATGTAGTTTTATGGCAGGACTGTAGTGCAATTCACGAACAGTAGACTTAGAAAATATTTCATTTGGTTTTCAATACTGGGCATCGGCCTGCTTTACTCAATATTAGTTATTGGCGTTTTAAACGCCCGAAGCTTTATGGTAAACGATCAGGGAGTTAAATTCATTCAGGTATCCAGCCTTATCAACAATCAATGGCGGTCACTGGCGATTGATTACCCTGGCGAAGTTCTAGACCCGCTTCACGAGTATGCCCCATTTCCCGATGCTTTCTTTTATCAGAAAGGGCAAGAGACATATGGCATTTACTCAGTTCCGTTTGTGGCAGCAACCAGCTTCTTTTATGCCATATTTGGAATTTATGGACTATACATAATCCCAATTGGAGCAACATTAGGGACTATGTTTCTGACATACCATCTCAGTGCGCGTTTTTCGTACAGGTTCAGCCCTCTAGCGCCACTTATCGTCGGTTTAGCCACACCTATGCTGTATTACAGCTTGGAGTTCTGGGAACATTCGGCATCTGTTTTTCTGACCACCTCAAGCATCTTTTTATTGTTCGTGTATATTCGTCGCCCGGAGATAAAGTTATTAATACTGGCCGGGCTTATAATGGGCGCTTCGGTCTGGATCAGACAAGAACTCTACGCCATGCTTCCGGCAAGCTTATTGCTGCTCATTCTGCTGCGTCCTTCCCGTTTTTTGCGCTCCATGTTTGCCTATATTGTTGGCGTGACAACCCTGATTATCCCGTTGTGGGTTTTCGCGTGGAGTCAAACAGGCAGTATTCTAGGTCAACATGTTAAACTTGCCTTCGAAAATTCGCCGACTGTCCAGGAACATTTAAGCCCTTTGCAGATGATCTTCCCCTGGTCAAGCGAACGCTGGGTATTAGCGATTATCCTGATTCTCGTTAGTCGAGCAGCCTTAAGTCGGGTTAATCATAAGCACCAGCGTTCGCTACTGTTTGTTTTAATTGGAGTAGTCATCCTTGTCGTTGGATTTAATATATTTTCCAATCTTCATTTGAGACCTGATGACCTCCTGCGATCATTTCCATTGGTTATTTTTCTAGTCTTCCTGGGTACTGGCAGTGTGCCTTTTCCTAAACCGGGTGATGCTGCCCATAGGGAAGGGTGGGCGATCCTCACCGTAATTGTTGTGTTTTGCGCTGGTGTGATTGCGACATCTCCAGCAGTCGGTGGCCCCGCGCAATGGGGGCCTCGGTTCCTACTCCCGATCTACCCATTATTGGTTGTGTTGGTTATCTATACACTGGAACATCTCTCTACGGGAAATTACTTCAGCACTTTGCCCGGCGCGGCGATAATCCTCACATTTGTCTCGTTGTTGGTGGCTAGCACGGCAGTTGAACTGCGAGGGGTTCGTTTCCTTTGGGAAAATAAGCGTGACTATGAAAGATTGATTGTCGCTACAGAAGAAGCGAGTCCTGTGATTGTGACCAACATCTGGTGGCTTTCGCAGGTGGATGCCACGATCTTCTACAACAAAACGATGTTTCTGGTGGATAATGATCAAAATGGCACATTAAATAATTTGCTATTGAAGCTGCGTCAAAATGGTATTGACTCGTTCACTTTCGTAACCACCGCAGATCTGCCTGAAATACATCAAACTTTCCCAGACTCTACTCAATGGGTAGAGGAAGCGAAACGAGAGGTTAAGATATGGCTCAACGTCGAATTTATTGATTATCAATTTGCCGACACAGAATCCGCGATGCGATGATCTTTATTTTGTGAGCCAATTGAATGTTCGGTGTCTACCTGCTTCCCATTCTGTTTGCTTCCGGCTTCTAAAATGGGGAGTGCATAAAGTAGAGCCTATGTCTACGGAAAATGAAGTTGTTTAGTAATTGATGGGGGGCATCATTTCATGAAACGTCCAAGTGTCGGTGTCATCGTGCGTGTCTTGTTAAGTATTGGACTCCTGGTTGTTTTGCTCATGCTGGTTGACCGCCAGGCGCTTTTACAGGCTTTCGTGGACATGGATGCGCAGTTGTTTGTAATTGGGCTGCTTGTCTATGCCTTGTCAGTTGGGGTATGGTCGTTCCGATGGCTGCTTATAATCCGCGCTGCGGGTGAAACTGTTGGCTATGTGCGAGTATTTTTGACGACACTGGTCGGGCTTTTCTTTTCTCAGTTTTTGCCAGCGACGGTGGGAACCGATGTTGCACGTATGGTTGAGCTTACGGATGGGGAAGGTACAAACGCGAAGGTCGTTTCAACGGTGCTGCTGGATCGCCTGATCGGGTTAATATCGCTGGTTATTATGGCGTTGGTGGCGCTGGTTTTTAGTTTTGCAGTCGTTGGCGGTCAGGAATCGGGTATCGTGTTCCTCACGATTGGAGCTTTTTTGGCTTTGGTTATAGGCTGGCTCGTTTTTTTCAATCGAGGATTGATGCGCCGTTTTAATTGGGTGTTCAAGCTGCCGTTCGCAGGGCGTATCGAATCGGGTATCCGCAATATTTATGATTCGCTGCATCAATTACAGAAGCAACCCCGTATGCTGGTGTTCGCGCTGTCTGTATCCTTTGTAGCGCAGATCATCGAAATTTTCTCTATCGTTTTTATCGCAAGAGCATTGAACATTCAGATCCCGGTAGTGGATTTCTTTATCTTCGTTCCATTGGTTTGGATTGTAACGACAATACCCATCTCAATCAGCGGCTTGGGCCTGCGTGAGGGTGCGTTCGCTGTGTTTTTCGCTCAGGTGGGCGTTTCGTCCTCAGATGCTGTAGCTGTATCGCTCATTTATTACGTTTACCACCTCGTGCTCGGCATTCTGGGCGGCTTCGTGTTTTTGAGATCATCGCTAAGACGGTATGCAAAGTCCACTGCTAAAGTAGCTTTAGAGGCAACAGACTCCGTCTCACACTAAAACTCTGCTGCCTCCAATTGCTTAGTTCAGCCTTGCGTGAGCCTCATGAAGCCGTTGGTAGCGGCCATTTCCGAAAATCAGTTCTTGATGCCGACCTTGTTCAACAATGCGCCCGCGTTCCAGAACAACGATCTGATCGGCATTCTTGATCGTGGAGAGACGATGGGCGATGACAATTGACGTGCGTCCCTTCATCAACTCATTTAACGCCTCCTGGATTTCGGCTTCTGTTTCCGTATCAACGGCTGAAGTTGCCTCGTCCAGAATCAGGATAGGGGCGTTCTTGAGCACAGCACGGGCAATGGCGAGACGCTGTTTTTGACCGCCTGAAAGTTTTACGCCGCGTTCACCAATTTGCGTGTCATAACCTTGCGGCAGCGACATGATAAACTCGTGAGCGCGGGCAGCTTTTGAGGCGCGGATAATCGCTTCATCGCTGGCGGAAAGATCACTGTAGCGAATATTGTCCTTGATCGTTCCATTGAACAAGAACACGTCTTGCAGCACCATACTGATATTCGAACGCAGTCCTCGGATCGACATTTTTCGGATGTCGATGCCATCAATGGTGACACTCCCTGACGCGACATCATAAAAACGTGGAAGCAGGCTGGCGATAGTTGTCTTGCCTGCACCGGTTGGCCCGGCAACCGCCAACATGTGTCCTGGCATGACCTTGAATGAAACGTTATTGAGCGTCGGGATGCGCTCGTTATATTCGAAGCAGACATTTTTGAATTCAACTTCCCCATGCAGCCGACCTGGGTCAATCGCATCCGGTGCATCTTCAACATCCGGCTTAAAATCCAGGACTTCGACGACATGATCAGCTCCAGTCAGCGCCACGTGCAGCGTTTCATTCATCTGCGCCATCTGTGTGATTGGTTGATAAAAAACGCCCAGATAAAGGACAAAGGCGACTAAATCCTCAACCTGCATTGTCCCATTGAGCGCTGCCTGCCCTCCGAACAATACGACGATCACCAGACCAACTGCCGTCAGAAAATCGATAGAAGGCACCAGATAAGCGTGCATTTTCAGCCCATAGAGCAACGTTTTTGTCGCTTGCCCAGAGTATTCATTGATGCGCTCGTGTTCACGTTTCTCCTGGGTAAAAAGCTGGATTTCTCTGATACCTGTGAGGTTGTCCTGAACCATACCGACCAGCGTTCCGAGTCTTCCAGACGCATCCTTCATCGCCGTTCGCATTCGTTTTCCTAAGAACAGATTGCTGAAAAAGAGCAGGGGCATAGGCAGGAGCGTGAGGAGCGCCAAAGTCGGATTCAAGGTGAACAAAATAACGCCAACGCCGATCAGCAGCAGGACATTCACCGTCATATCGGGTATATAGTGGGCAATCAGCGGCTCCATATCGCGGGTGTCATTAACGACACGTTTAAGGATTTCACCTGTTTGACGGTCAGCAAAGAACCGCGCAGAAAGCTGCTGCAAGTGGTTATATACGGCGACTCGCAATGTGTCTACGAAACTGTAGGCCATGATGTGCGCGATATAGGAGTAGAGAAAGCGAAAGATGGAACGCAGGATAAATACGACAAGTAACAACACCGCCAGAGTGATTACGCGGTTAACGGCTGCATCTCCCGTTTCGGTACGAATAATCTGGACAAGCTCGCGGACAAGCCAGGGGTTTACCAGGTTCATCGCGGTGATGACGCCGGATGATAGTATGACAATGACCATGTGCCAACGGTACTGGCGCAGGTAGGGGAGCAGCCTACGGAAAGAATACATAGAGTCTCAATCCTGTAAAAAGACGTTGAAAATTCAATTTACAGGTTACTCTATGATCGTTTTTCCGTGTAGTACCATTTGGAATAGAAGCTCAGTAAGAGGTGATGTCGCTCGGACTGGAGGTTCGAAATAGGTGGTACACCGCCAGACTAATTGCTGGCGGTTGAATAGACGGCTCGGTAGATTGTCAGGCTAGGAAATTCCCATGTAGGCTCTAGCTGGCCTTCGTTTTCTAAACCCACAAACTGCGCTAACGACAGAAGATCGGCTGAGTCCTTGGCATAGATGTAAATCTGACCATTATCCGCGCGATGCAGCTCAAGCTGTTCTTTGAGAATGTTCACAGCTACGTCTTCACTGCCTGTGGCTTCGTTAATCAAATCGATTGATATGACGTTGCGATCTGCAAAGTATGTGATGTAAAAGTCGAGATCCATCCGATCTGATACAAAGAGATCATTCGGATTACTGGCGGTGCCGATTGCTTCTGAGATGGAGATCGAAGTGTCGTTGTCGCTCTGCCCTTCCGGTAGAAACTGGACAGCAAAGTTGATTACGAAAACCGCGATGACAAAAGCGGATGCCACACTGAAAAATGTACGATACCTGGGCGCATTCTTGAAATGATTCAGAATGAGCGCCACAGCGACCCACCAACACATCACTGGGGTAATCCAATATTTGACAGCGCCAGGCTCCCAGTACCAGTTAAAGCCTGCATAAACGACAAACCAGATAATCAGCGTAACCCAGAGCCATCGGTTCTGGAGCTTTCGCCACTGCAAAAGCAGCGCCACAACGGGAAGGGCAGTAAAGGCTAATACAACTCCGTTGAAGGCAACTAACAGCGCTTTTCCAACACCATCAATGGAGTCCCAATACGCTTGCATGGAAGCGAGGGAATTTGGCCCACCTGGTAATAGGACTATTGACCGGGCGAAACCCAACACAGCGCGGAAAGCATCTTTAAGAAAATCAATGCCATATGCCGTACCGACTGCTTCGGGGGCATCCTGCCACGTGAATGGGTTAGCCGATTCTGGTGCAGCAGGGTTAAGAACGATGAATAGAATAATAAATATGCCTAAAACGCCGCAGACCACGCTAAATAGGACGAACTCTTTGATTTTGGCGGCGAGTTTCTGATCGGGATGGAGAAAAGCAATTGCTAACCCGATAGGCAAAAATGAGAAGATGGCTGTGATATTACTTAATGTAGCAAACCATAAAACAGTCGCCAATGCGACTTTCCCACCCCACCCAATTCGTTTTCCGGCTTTGCTATAGCGAATCAGAAGATAGAGTACGAGCGCCAGGGCGGTACCCATCGTGATGGTTTGATAAATGCGTGTGCTGTAAGTCCAATAGGCAGCGCTAACGCCAAACCCCAGGCTTGCAAGCGCGGCAAGGCGCGGGTCACAGCCTGTCTCGCAAATGGCGAGGTAGACAAAAAGAACACCTAAGCCGCCCGCTAATGCGCGCAGGACCAGGATTGGTGTGACGACATTGCCTTCCCATCCTAGCGCCTGCCACAACCGACCTACCAATACAGAAATGGGGTACTCCAAATAATAGCGTGTGTTAATTTGGATCGCTCTATCTGGATCATTGGGTATAGAGGGCGCATAGATTTGACTGCCAGCGGGGTGAAAGAAATAATGTCCTGTGACACCATGTTCGATCGACATCGCGGCCTGGATATCATCGCCCACATAAAAATATTGTGGCAGGAAGAGGTAAAGGCCCGTTGTAACCGCGAAGACCACTATTGCCAAAATGAGACGGGTATAATTTTGTGCCGCGTGTCTATCCGCCGGGATAGACGGTAACGGCGGATTTAGATGGGGTCTGCCAGTGTGCTGCATCTTTAACAACCTGTTCAGTAATTTCGTAACTAAAACTTGTCGCTGCTTCACCATTGCCGAGGCTGGGGTAAATCATGACGGTGTTGCACATGTACAGACGATCTACAGGTGTTTTGATTTTTGGGATGTCGTCCAGTGTACCGATAGGACGTATGGGTTCGACATAGCGTGCCCGCTGCACGATGAAATCGACCATATTGGATTCGTCAAAATCCGGGAACATGCGCTTGAGATGAACCAGCCATTCACTTTTCACTTTTTCATCTGACCAGCGAGCCATCTCGTTATCTGGTGCAAGATATTTTGGCAGGTAAACCAGGTGATGTCCTTTGACATATTTCGTATCGACCAGGTTGGTCGTTTCGACGATGGCAGTGAAAGGAATAGACTCGTCGGTAATGTTGAGGACGTAATAGGGAATCAGCGATTCTTTTAAAATCATGACCGGGCATAACACACCCAGGTATTCCTGCCGCATCAGTTGATCATGAAATGGGCGGGGGGCATCTGGCAGCAGCGCACCGAGGATAGGCGATTGTAAGGTGCTGATAACCGCGTCATATGACTGAAAACCTTCCGCAGTTTGCACCCCGGTAGCCTGCCCGTCCTCAATGACAATTTCTTCGATGACAGTATTCAATTTGATGGTAACACCGTATTCTTCGCATTTCGCGGCGAGGGCTTCGATGAGGGTGTAATAGCTGTTTTCCAGATAACACATCATTTCTTTGGATGTGACACCCTGGCGTGTACCCATCATGCGTTTCAGACGTGACCAAATGTAAGTGGCAGGCACATCGGTAAATGCCGTATCAAATTTCGCACGCAGAAGTGGTTTCCAAACTTTATTATACACACCTCGTCCGCTTACTTTGACAAGCCATTCCTCAACCGGGATATTATCAATTTTGCGCCAGTCGTTTTCGAACTGAGCATAAATAACCTGGAGCGCCAGACGAAAGCGTTGAAAAATATTCAGCGGCGGAAACGTCATAAAGTCGAGAGGTGTATTGAAGGAGTGGATTTGACCATTGTCATAAAACCCCTGCTTTGTTGCGGTGAAATGGAGCTTGTCCTTGACACCGCTTTCCTCAATAAGCTGTTGCATGGTCATGTCGCTGCTGAGGATGGTGTGGTAGAAGCGGTCAATTCGAATGCCATCATAGGGCATGTAGCCCGCTAGTCCGCCGAGATTATCTCCACGCTCGTAGAGGGTGACACTCAGACCCTGCTGGGAGAGTCTATAGGCCAGTGTAACACCCATAATTCCCCCACCGATGACCGCGATGTGCTTGCTTGTCTGATTCATAAGTTTCAATGCTCGATGATGTTTAAGTTATAGGTTGCGGCGAACTAAGGCTCGGTTGCGTGGTGCATGACCTGTGATGGCATTCATCAGGAGGTGTGCCTGGTATTTCATGTGTGCTTTTGTCACACGGGCGATTTTGATGCTCGATTGCCCAAAAGTGCGGACACGCAGAATGGTGGGATACTCCGAGACGCTGAAACCAGCTTCGATTGCGCCGATCAGAAGTTCCGTGCCAGCCAGGAAACCATCACTTTGGAACTGCACTTCTTCGATCACCGGTCTACGATACGCGCGGAACAGTGCTGTCCAGGTGTGGATGTGGCGGCTGACCAGGATGCGATAAAGGAGCGAGGCACCGAAGCTGAACAGGAGGCGATAGCCGGGTACACCCTCCACCGCGCCTTGAGGATGATAGGGGGAGGCCGTCACAATATCGACTTTATCCGCGATCAGCCGTTTGAAAATTTGTGGAATCGTGTCAAACGAATAGGTGCCGTCAAAATCCGTCGTGATAATAATTTCACCGCAAGCATGGCTGAAACCTGTGCGAATAGCAGCACCGAGGCCGCGATTGACTTCATGTGAAATCACACGCACACCTGTGTCGTCCGCAAAGGCGGCTTTCAACAGCTTGGCCGTATCATCCCTGCTACCATCGTTAACAAAAACCACTTCAACTTCATGCTCTTTGCGAAGGAGCAGTAACACATTTTTCAATGCCTCAGAGGTCTTGGTGACCCCTTCAGCTTCATTATAAGCAGGAATAATCAACGATATTTTCATGACATAATCCCCTAACTAAAACTTTAATGCCACTTTAATATCTTATCCTTGCCAATGACTAAAAATAGCTGATCTCACCAAATACATCACCTAGTTGGCCTATTTATTTTGTCTATTTGACCTAATTCTAGTTGTTATACTGAGAAATTAACTTTGACTATGTACATTAATGTAATGAGCGATTTGTATTACGTCTCACTTGGCAGGATAATTTTCGCTATTTATTGTGTTTTGGCTTCAGACATAATGAACTCATTTAGGTACTCACGTTTGTTGAAAGGTATCTGATATGTTGTTTATTGAGGAGGTAAATTGTTGATTGTAAAGCTCTCGCAAGTTTTAATTGTCGACGCCTAACATGACAAACGCTCGACGTTTTGGGAAATTGATGTGTTTGTGACGCGCGAGGACGGGAAGATGTTTTTGAGAAAGGTGAACATGGTTTAGCGTTGCGCCTTACTCATGTTCACCTCCTTGTTTTACAAATAGCTGAGATCGTTATAGGGTTTGCCCATCGAACGACAATTCATCAGCCGTTCACCACGTTTATATTTGAGGTTGATGAACGAATTAAAGCGTACACTTTCGACAGGTGTTCTAAGTCAAGACCCCAATACCAGGATGAGATGCCGGATTTAAAAGCTGTTCCGCCGCCGCCAATTCGCCGATGTCGCCGATGAGACCGACCATATCGTTTTCCAGGAATTTTGTGTCCGACTTCGGATTTGGGATAACCTTCTGATCGCGTATGAGTGCGATCACTGATGCACCCACATTCGCCCGCAGATTTGCCTCTGCCAGACTTTGACCGAGGATCGAGCTTGACCTTGTGACGATCATCCAGGCGATCTCGACTCCACGCACTGCTGTAAACAGCTGCTCCAAAACCCGGATATTTCCATCCTCTGTAAAGGTAGTTCCATAAGCATCACGCCGAACGGCATCCACATACTGCTGAATTTGCCCCATCGGATAGCCCAGCGTCAGTAATGTGTGTCGCACGATTTCCAGTCCGCCCTCAAGCTCCGGGTGGATAATGTGACGTGCGCCGTGCCCAGCTAAACGCTGAACGCCGGATTCTGTACCTGCGCGGGCAATAATAGGCAATGTGGGAGCTAAACCGTGTGCCGTCGCGACAACCAGTTCCGCTGTTGCCTCACTGGGAACTGTAACGACCAGCGCACGTGCATCCTCTAAACCGGAATGGGTGAGAACTTCAGAATTAGCGGCATCGCCGAAAAGCGTGGTGACTCCAACTTTCTGGATTTCGGCAGCATGGACAGCATCCTGCTCGACGACCAGATAGGGCAGGTGGAGATGCTCGAGTACTCGCCCGATGTGCATCCCAACTCGGCCATAACCGACAATGACAATATGCGCTTTCATGCCTTCGTGCATCGGTTCAGGTGTGGGGCCGCCATGCTCCATACGTTTCCACAGGAATGGGATTTTTTGGAGGACACCTTCAACCAGCGGGATCGCACGAAACATAACCGGGTTAATCACAATCGACAGCAACGCGCCTGCCAGAATGAGTCCATACTGATCCTGGCTGAGAATGCCAAGTGAAACGCCAGCCTGACCCACGATAAATGAAAATTCACCAATCTGGCTGAGTCCGGCTGCGACCACGAGTATCGTGCGGGCTGAACCGGGCAGAACAAGGCTCAGAAGAAGCGTAATCACGCCCTTGCCAACGATAATGAGCAGTGTGAGCGCAAGGATATGTCCTAAATTGGCGATGACAACGGCTGGATTGACGAGCATACCGACGGAGACAAAAAAGAGGACTGCAAAAATATCACGAAATGGAATGACCTCTGCGCCAACCTGATGACCGACATCGGATTCGCCCACGACAACACCCGCCAAAAATGCGCCCAACGCCAGTGAAACGCCGAAAAGCTCTGCCGCGCCGAAAGCTGTTCCTAAAGCAAGCGCGATCACGGCCAGGATGAACAACTCACGAGAGCGTGTGCGGGCAATTTGAGTGAGTATCCAGGGCATGAGCCGTGCGCCGACAAAAAGCATGATCGCGACGAACAATCCTGTTTTCACAATCGCCAACCCTATATTTGCCAGCGCATTGCCAGAATCGCCGACGAGGGCAGGGAGGATGACGAGAATCCCGACAGTTGCCAAATCTTCAAGGACGAGCCAACCGATGGCGACCTTTCCATGCGCCGTATTCAATAGGCCGTTGTCCTCTAATCCACGTAATAAGACAACCGTGCTGGCGATGGAAATGGCTAATCCCAGAACAAGCCCGGCGCTGGCTGACCAACCCCAAAGCTGTGTCAGCCCGAAGCCGAGCAGTGTCGCCAATACCATTTGTAGAACTGCACCAGGAATAGCAATGCGCCGGACGTTCCATAAATCCTTAAGCGAAAAATGGAGGCCAACGCCAAACATCATGAAAATAACGCCCATTTCGGCAAGCTGGCTGATGTCACCGCTGTCCCCAACAAAACCTGGCGTGAAAGGCCCAATCGCCAGGCCAGCGAGAAGATAGCCCACGAGTGTGGGGAGTCCGAGTCTTCGGGCGACATACCCGCCGACAAATGCTGTAAGAATAGCCATCGTGATCGTAGCGAACAGAGCCAAATCGTGATGCATTGACACCTCCAATAGTCGGATAGGACAGATAGCACGGACATATAAAGTTTTGATCGTGGATTAAAAATCCGTTTAGATGGGTTTCGGTGTATCCAGAGAAGGTTTTGATTCCCCAGACATCTCTGTGAGCGTATGGGAAGCGTTATGCAAGTGGATTTGCGTCAATGTCTCTGATTTGCCCAGATAGGTTTTATAAAGCTTCTTATGCACTTGACGATAGGCAATCCAATACCACTGACCGCGCTGTTTACGCTCTTTCCGGGCGGTAAACCCACCATCGGAATCTTCAAAATGAAAAGTGTGATGCGCGTCATCAGCAAGCCAGGCAAACCAATCAGGTGAATCGAGAACTGTCATGCCGTTGGGATCGCGAAGATGACCATCTGAGACAAAGGGGGTCTTACAGGACATTTCGACACACCTTGCTTACGAATTATACCGAAACTTACCCAACAACAGCATAACCGATGTTGGGTAAGTTTTTATAGAACCAATTCTGAAATTGGATTCTGCACTTCTATGCAATAGATGACGCGATCATAACCGATCTATGCGATTGACGACGCGATCATAACTGAGCCTTTTGGATCAACTCTATGCTGCCCTTTCCAGGCATTGAAGCCGCCCTTGAGTGCCGATGCCTGAAAGCCTAACGCTTCGAGATGCCGCGAGACACGCCCACTGGCAGCTTCGTCGGGGCAGGTGCAGTAGGCGACAATGGCGCGATCTTTGGGGGCGCTCGCTGCCCATTCTTCGATCTGGTCGGGAAGAACACGGATACTGCCCGGAATCTGCCCATCATCACTTTCATAATGGGCGCGTGAACGCACGTCCAGTACCAGGGGCGGATTTTCTCCCGCTAATTGAGCTGCCAGTTCATCGGCTGTGATACGGTGGATTTCGTTCGCATCCGGCTCAAACAAGCCAACAAACGAGCTTTCACGCTCTTCAGCCAACGTTGATTTGGCGACGGCGACCTTGCGGGCATACCAGGAAGCAAGCGGCGTGGCGGATACCCCATGCGCGATAACTGAGACAACAACCACCATGCCTGTAATCCCCATGAGTTTTTCGGAATCGGGTGCGCTTGCCTGAACAGCTAATAATGCCAGCAGCAGCGAATTTAAGCCGCGCGGCCCGAACCACCCCATAAACAGCCGTGCTGAATTACTCATTTTGGCGCGTTGAAGTACGACCCATAGCGAAAGTGGCCGGATCAAACCCAGCCCAATCACCGCAAGAATGAACGCTGGAATAATCGCGATTGTTCCCAGCAAGGTCGAGAGCAGTGCGCCGAAGAGGACGAATGCCAGCAGCATCATCATTTCGGCGGTGACTTCGCCATACTCCAGAAAGCAGTCGCAGAGAGACACATTGAATAAAGTGACGGCTAAACCTGCAAAAAAGGCCGCCAGAAAGCCATCGCCGTTAATGGCCTGACCCGCAGCGAATGACGCCAGCACGAGGCCGATCCCGTATAGCGCCTGATACTCTTTACGGATGCCGAAGCGAGCATCCGCCCGACCCATTAAATTCGCGCCGATGCCGCCAACCGCCAGACCAACCAGTGGGCTGAATACCAAAATCCGCAGCAGGAAGCTGCCCCAATCCATGCTTTCGCCCGCGCTCGCTGTCAGAAGGGCGATCAAAATCAGGACGATAGGCAGTACCACAATATCGTTCATGCCCGCTTCGACACCCAATGCCCGCCGTACAGAGCGCGGAATTCGTTCATCGCGAACGATGTCACGCAAAACAACCGGGTCAGTTGAGGCCAAAATCGCGCCTAGCAAGAGGGATTGGAGAGGCGTTGTGCCGACCAATAAGTAGGCTGCTGCCGCGACACCCAGGATGACCATGATGGTACCCGGCCCTAATGTAAGAAAAGGGACATGCCAATCGCTGCGAAGTTCATCAACCTGCAACTTCACGGCATCCAGAAAAAGGACGAGTGCCAGACTCACGGTTGCGACCATTTCTAGCAGCGGGTGGTGGAGATCAATTTCGATCACTTTTAGGCCGCCACCACCTATTAAAAACCCCAACCCTAGAAAAATGATGGGAAAAGATAACGGTGCGCGCTCCACAAGCCCTGACGCAAGCGCGGACACGGTTAATACAATAGCGATGATACCCATGCCGATGACGAGTTCTGACATATAGAATTTTCCCTATACTGCTTTGGATAGAGTTTCAGAAGCGATCAATGAATTGTTTCTTACGCAGCGGAGCTGGAGAAAAATATGACTGATGTCAGGAAATAAAAATCCAGCCCTATTAAGACTGGATGGTTAACATATTTGCCCCCGACAGGACTCGAACCTGTGCCTCAGCCTCCGGAGGGCCGCGCTCTATCCACTGAGCTACGGGGGCATTGATACCCATTATCGTAACAGATTTTTGGGTATTGGACAAGTGGTATCCCGACTATAATAGAGGCTATCAGTTGGATAGGATTTGGAGTTTAAGGTCGTTTGAAGTCGTACCTTTGGATAACTTTATCACTTCTCTTTTGTGCAGGCTGCGAGGCCATTAGCAGGCCGGATATTCCAGCAACTTTTCAGGCGGAAAGCCGAATCTATGTGGCCGAGGCAACAGCGATAGCCCAGACCGCGCAGGCAAATTCGGAGTCTGTGGAAATGACCGCACAGGCTGTTGGGACGAAAATCGCCGAGATTCAAGCTGTCAATTCTGTGCTGCTGGCGACAGTGCGGGCAGGCGACCCGGCGGGTGGAGTCGTCGTTGATACTATCGCCACACCTGTTGGCCTCGATCCAAACCGCCGCTGGTTTGTCAAGACAGGCACATCTGAAAGTGTGAGTGAGGTGGATGGCTGTGTCGAAGACCCGCATATTACTTTTTCGGTAGATACACAACAGATTTTTGCAACCGTGCGAGCTTTCAATATTCAATCAGGAACATTGATGAGCGTGCAGTGGTATTACGAAGGAAACGAAGTCTGGCAGGATAGCTGGACAGTGCCACAAAACTCGGCGGATTTGTGCATCTGGTTCGATATTCAGCCGTCTTACCTTGAATTTAAACCGGGCAATTGGTCGGTGCGCCTTTTTGCCGATGGCTTCCAGCTTGAAGACCCGATGGCCTTCGCTATGACCGAATCCGATGCAATGTCTGCTGGGTAATCGCACTTGGTAGAATGCCATGCGCATGTTAATATACGGCGTTTGTGACCCTTCTTAAGGAAGATACTTTGAAACGTCGGTTGCTCCTGGCACTTTTGCTGATGACCATGCTGCTTACAAGCGTAGCATTGATGAATGCTCAGTCGGGCATCGTGCCAACGGCTACACCGCCGATCAGCCAGATTAATAAACTCGATATTTATGTGCGCGGCGGCCCCGGCGAATCTTATGTGCCTGTTGGTCGTCTGGTGTTGGGAAATGTCCCCGTACCTGTTGGTCGAAATTCCGATACAACCTGGATTTTGATTAGCTATAACGATGGCTTTGGCTGGATACGCCAGGATTTGGCCTATTGGGTCGAGGATCTCGAAGCACTTCCCAATGTAGACCCCAATAACCTCACGCCCAGCCCTATACCGGGGGTAGTAACCAGAACGCCCTTTTTTGTAACAGAAACGCCGGAATCGAATTGGGTGAATGTTGGGCCAGAGGCGGCATTTGTACGGGCCGGGCCGGGCCGAGGATATTGGCGGTTGGGGACGCTGGCGAGTGGCGATGCCATTGTTAATCCGGTTGGGCGCAATGAAGACACGACTTGGATTATGTTTCGTTACGGTGATGGATTTGGCTGGATTCAGCGCAATATCGTTCGCTGGTCAGTTGACCTTAACCAATTGCCAGTTTTGTCGGAAGATGCGCTCACGCCATCAGCGACCTACACAAATACAGCGACTAGCACACCAACGTACACCGCGACGGCGACCTGGACAGCGACCTATACAGATACACCGAGTGCGACGCCAACGGAAACCCCGACATCAACGCCCACAGTGACACCGAGTTTGACGCCGACGGTTACGCCCACTTTAACACCAACGCTGACTAATACGGCAACTTTCACTTCAACGCCGAGCGCCACACCAACGGACACACCGACTCAAACCTTAACAGCTACGGAAACGGCTACATTAACACAAACCACGACGGCGACATTTACTGATTTGCCGAGCGCTACACCAACCGAAACGCCGACACTGACTCCTTCTGAGGAATTTACGTTTACGCCGAGTCCGACGTTGACCAGCACCGCAACGGCGACTCAGACACCAACGGAAACAGTGACAGCTACAGAAACAGCGACCGCTACAGAAACAGCGACGTTGACCTCAACGCCTAGCCCGACTTCAACCTATACGCCAATTCCGCCGACCTTGACCAGTACGTTAACACCAACCGTGACCGTAATCCCAGGCTTGACTGAGACGGCTGTTCAGGCTGCGCTTGCGCTGACGAGCGAACCGCCAAGGGAAACACCTAACTCAACTCAGACACCTGTGCCGACGGACACGCCGAACCCGACGAATACGCCAACGAGTACCTCTTCTCCCACGCCGACTCAGACACCTTCGCCAACGAGTACCGAGACACCGACTCTCACGGCGACGAATGTGCCAACGGCGACGCATACATCCTCACCAACATTCACTGAAACGCCAGCACCAACAGAAACGACTGCGCTAATCATAGCGCTCACTGCTACAAATACGCCTTTCGCGCCAACGGAAACGCTCACTCAAACGCCAGCAGCGGGGGCAGTGATTGCGAATACATCAACGCCAGCGGTGGCAGCGGTTGTGAATACGCCCATTCCCGCGACTTTGACTCCACAAACGGTTGCGCCCGCTGAGGATGTCCCCCGCTTCCCGATTGAGGCTGTTGTGGCGGCAGGTATCATACTGATTGTTCTGGGGTATATTGTTGTCTATCTGCGCGCGGCAGCGGCGATGGATCGTTATAATGCCGGATTCGTCGTCGAGGAATGTCCGGTATGTCGGCGTGGACATTTGATCGTTGAGTCGCGCTCGGAACGTTTGTTAGGCATTCCCAGGCCGCGCCGGATCGTGCGATGCAGCGTATGCCGTTCGGTTTTGCGCGAAACAGGTGATCGGCGTTGGCGGTACGCCGTTGATCGAGCCGAAAACGTGGCGTTGTATGAACGCTATAATGGTCAGGAAATCGATGAGGAAGTGCTAAAGGAATTGGCTAATCAATCGCCCACAGATGATGTTCCGATGCGCCCCAAACCGCCTGTTACGCCGCCGTCATTTATTGATGATGAAGAGAATTAGCCTCGTGATGGTTCGTATTCGACTTCTATTATTGATCGTAATCGGTGTTTTGGCGGGTTGTGAACCTACACAGCCTAAACAAACGCCATTTTCTGTGACTCTTGAGACGACACCTGTGGCACAAGCTGCTCAAATTGTCTCGACGCTCGTGCCGACAGCGCATCCCGCCTCCAGCAGAACACCCACGCTGCCACCGACAGAGACGCTAACCCCAACCATAACACCGACGCTGACCCCAACTCCTACATTGACACCTATACCCACCAATACGCGGAAACCAACGATCACGAAAACGCCAACGATCACGCCTTCGGCCACGATCACCGATACGCCGCAGCCTATTGCTTCTGCGACACCTGGAGGGGCTGCTAACGGTACACTTGCTCCGACATGGACTCCGCCTCCCGCTGACCCGGCATCGCAGATTGCCGATCATTTTTATTTGCGCCGCCCGATTGCAGACGGTGGTGTCAATTGGGTAGATCGAACCTATCCTTATGGCGGTACATCTGGTGGGCGTTTGCAGGTGCATCATGGTGTGGAATTTGTGAATCCGCGCGGCACCCCGATCCTGGCTGCCGCTGATGGGGTGGTGATTCATGCAGGGGATGATCTTTCGACCCTCTTTGGGCCACAGCC
>JALHNB010000029.1:0-73135 GCA_022843745.1 Anaerolineae bacterium
AATCTGCTTTTCTTCCATCGCTTCAAGCAGGGCAGCCTGAGTTTTGGGAGTAGCGCGGTTGATCTCATCCGCCAGAACAATCTGCGCCATGATCGGGCCAGCGCGGAACTCAAACTCGCGTGTTTTTTGATTAAACAGCGAAACGCCTGTCACATCGGAAGGCAGCATATCCGGCGTGAACTGGATGCGGCTAAAGGTACACCCGATTGAACGGGAAAGCGCTTTTGCCATCATGGTTTTGCCGACACCGGGAATATCTTCGATGAGGATGTGACCCTGACTGAGCAAGCCCAGGACAGTCAGACGAACCTCATTGCGTTTGCCGAGAATAACCTGACCGACACTCTGAACAATGCGGTCTGCAACATCTTGAACAATATTTGTAGTACGGGGCTGCTTGTTGTTATCAGTGGTTCGGCGGGTTTCTTGAGGATAATCGGGCATAGTACCTGCTTTATTTGACGGGACTGTTGTTTGTATGAAGAACAATAGTCTACATTCGTTTAAATGCACACTATCACCAGTATAGCCCACAGCCGGAATGATTGAAAGACAGTGATTTTGTTTACTTGCCCTTTAGGTCAGGTCTAGTATAATTAAATTCATAGGATATACTCGAAAATTACCCGCTGTGAGGATTAAACGATGGCAAAATCGCGGACTGAATTAATGGTTGACCGTCTGCGTGACCTCCAGGCAACGACCCCGGAGATTGAAGGGGCAGGCGTTGTGAGCGTGGATGGTTTGATTATGGCTTCTTCGCTGCCAGCAGGGGTGGAAGAAGACCGCGTATCGGCCATGTCTGCGGCCATGATTTCACTGGGCGAGCGAATTTCCGGCGAACTCGGACGCGGGATGCTCGATCAGGTTCATATCAAGGGCAACAATGGATATGTGATTCTCATGTCCGTTGGCGAAGAAGCTGTGTTAACCACACTCGTCCGCGAGGGCGCAAAATTGGGGCTGATCTTCCTGGATATGCGGCGGACAGCCAGCGATTTGGAAAAGTTAATCTGAGGCCCAGACTTCAGACCTTCTCTAACAATCATCAAGCAGTCGATCAATCGGCGGGGGATAGTGTGCAGGAACAAGGTGACCTCCCCGCCGTTCTTTTTGTTGAATAGTCAAGGTGAGCAGAGAGAATGCCTAAGCCAAAATATATCTTCTGCACCGGCGGCGTCGTCAGTTCTGTGGGAAAAGGTGTCACACTGGCGGCGATTGGACGAATCCTGAAGGCACGTGGCCTGAAAGTAGCCGTTCAGAAGCTTGATCCCTATCTGAACATCGACCCCGGAACAATGAGTCCGTATCAACACGGTGAAGTGTTTGTGACGCATGATGGTGCTGAGACGGACCTCGACCTGGGTCATTATGAGCGTTTTATCGATGAGAACCTGAACCGTGCGTCGAATGTTACAGCAGGACAGGTCTACAGCCATGTGATTAACCAGGAACGACGAGGGGATTACCTGAGTGCGACAATCCAGGTCGTACCGCACATCACCAACGAGATCAAACGGCGCATGATGGCAGTCGGTAAGGAAAATAACGCCGATGTCATTCTGGTTGAGGTCGGCGGCACAGTCGGCGATATTGAAGGCCAACCGTTCCTGGAAGCGATCCGGCAAATCCGTATGGCGCTGCATCGTAATGACACTTTATCGGTTCATGTTACCTTTTTGCCCTACATAGGGGCAACACACGAACTGAAAACCAAACCAACCCAGCACAGTGTTCGTGATTTACGTGGAATCGGCATCCATCCTCAAGTGATTATCGCGCGAACGGATTATCCAGTCAGCAAAGATGTGATTAACAAGATTGCGCTGTTCTGCGATGTTGATGAAGAAGCCGTTATCCCGCTGATGACGACGGATCTGTTATACGATGTGCCGCTTGTACTGGAAGATGCGGGACTGGGAGATTATCTGATCGCCCAACTCGAACTGGAAGCACCCAAGCCAGCTTTGGATGATTGGCGCAAAATGATCCAGCGGATGCGCAATGCGCGCGAACCCGTGCGAATAGGCGTTGTTGGCAAATATGTTGAACTCCACGATGCTTATATGAGTATGCGTGAGGCGCTTTACCACGCTGCCAGCTCGACAGATCGCCAATTGGAGATCAGTTGGATTCACTCTGGCGACCTGGAGAAAGATAAAGGCTGGGACGAACTGGACAAAGTTGATGGTATTATCGTTCCCGGCGGGTTTGGCGAACGCGGCGTTGAGGGCATGATTCTGGCTGCTCGATATGCCCGTGAGCGCAATGTTCCCTATCTGGGTTTGTGCCTGGGTATGCAGGTGATGTGCATCGAATTTGCCCGTAATGTATTGGAACTCGAAGACGCCAACAGTGCGGAATTTGGCACACACACAACCAATCCAGTAATTGACCTGATGAATGACCAGCGCACCATTACGGATATGGGTGGCACGATGCGCCTGGGTACTTATCCATGTCGTTTGCAACCGGATTCACTGGCGGCCAAAGCCTATGGCAACGCAAAAGAAATTCACGAACGTCACCGCCATCGTTTTGAGTTTAATAACCAGTATCGTGCAGCCTTTCAACAAAAGGGAATGGTTTTTAGCGGCCTCAGCCCTGACCAAACACTGGTTGAAATCTCCGAACTCAAGGATCACCCGTTTATGATCGGTAGCCAGTTTCACCCGGAATTTTTGAGTCGCCCGAATTTGCCACACCCGCTGTTTAGCGCTTTTATCGAAGCAGCAATCAAAAACTCGAATAACCCTGCCCATCTTAATGGTCATAACCAACCGGAAGCCACGATAACAACGGCAAATACTGCAAATACAGTAAAAGACGAAACCGAATCAAGGAATTAACGGCATGTCTATTGAAAAATTTATCCGCGAGATGCCCAAAGTCGAGCTGAATATTCACCTCGAAGGGTCGATCCAGAAAGAGACTTTGCTCATCATCGCGGAGCAAAATGAAGTTAGTGAATCACTCAAACATTTTAATCAATGGGTGCAGTTGATTGATAAGCCGGATTATGCCCGGCTGGATGAAATTGTGACGACGACCTGCAAATGGTTGCAGCAGCCTGAAGATTTGACACATGCGGTCTATGAACTGGGTGTGTCACTGGCGAAACAGAATGTGCGCTATGCCGAAGTCAGTATTACACCGACAATCTATACCGAAAATGGTATGTCCTTCGAAGATTTTCTGACAGCTATCAACGATGGTCGGGATCGTGCGGCGCGCGCCTGGGGTGTGCGTATGGCGTGGATTCTCAATATTCCACGTCAGCAACCCCGCATCTCTGATGAAATCATACGGCTGGCGACAGGTGCGAATGCGAAACGTGGTGGCGTGATCGGTATTGGCTTGAGTGGGCGCGAAGATGCACAGCCCGCAGGTCAATTTGAACGCGCTTTTCGCACTGCCGAGAAAAAAGAAATGGTTCGCGCAGCGCAGGCCGGTGACAAACATGGCGCAGAGGGTATTCTGGATGTCATTAACGCGCTTGCACCGAGCCGCCTCATTGATGGGTGGGGGAGTGCGGATGCGCCTGATGTGTTATCGCTGCTGACCGATCAGGGAATCCCACTGGTCGTTTGCATGTCACGGGCATTGTGCTTCGGTCAGGTTGCCAGCTACAGTGCATACCCGCTTCGCTACCTGCACGATCAGGGTACGACGCTTATCATAAGCTCGGAAATGCCTCACTATTTCAAGCGCACCCTGAACGACGAATATTTAGCGGCGGTTGAACATGGCAAGCTGTCTATCGAGGAACTGGAAGCGGTTGCTTTGAACGCCGTGTATGCCTGCCATCTGCCAGAAGCAGAAAAGGCAAAGCTGCTCGAAACCTTCTTGCAGGATTATGCTCGACTCAAAGCCGAATACGTCCCTGCATAACCCCACATAAGTAGGAATCAAAAAGCGCCGAGTGAAACATCTCGGCGCTTACTTTTTTATCGAACTAGGCTTCGGTAAATTCGCCTTCTACCACATCACCTTCAGGTTGACGCTGCCCATAGGCGCTTCCGCCATCCTGAGCGCTGGTATCCGCATTCATCTGCTGGGTAAGTGCGTAGGTCGCGTTTTGCAGCATCTGCGATGCCGAGCGAATGGCCTCAACATCTTCATGCCTGGTTGCTTCTCTCAGATTAACAATCTGGCTTTCAATGGCGACACGATCATTTGCAGGGACTTTCGCGCCCAGTTGATTGAGTGCTTTTTCGGCCTGATAAAGTAGCGAGTCGGCCTCATTACGGGCTTGCGCTAACACATGGCGCTTCTCGTCTTCCGTGCGATGCTGGTTGGCATCCTTGACCAGACGATCAACTTCCGCACCTGTCAAATTCGTCGAAGCTGTGACGGTGATTTTCTGTACTTTACCTGTGGCCTTGTCCGTTGCCGTGACGTTGAGAATGCCGTTGGCATCAATATCAAAGGCCACTTCGACCTGTGGTACACCACGCGGCGCGGGCGGTAATCCTTCCAGCCGGAAATGCCCTAAAGTCATATTGTCAGCAGCCATCGGGCGTTCGCCTTGCAGGACATGGATGTCTACTGCGGTTTGGTCGTCCGCCGCTGTCGAGAAAATTTCAGTCTTATTGACCGGAATGGTGGTGTTACGCTCGATCAGCTTGGTCATGACACCGCCCATTGTTTCGACACCCAGGCTCAGCGGCGTCACGTCGAGCAGCAGCACATCTTTCACATCGCCAGCGAGTACACCTGCTTGCAATGCTGCGCCGACAGCAACGACTTCATCCGGGTTGACGCTCTTATTGGGCGTTTTACCCAGGTGAGACTGAATGAAGTCCTGAACCATCGGCATCCGGGTCGCACCACCTACCAGAACCACTTCATCGAGTTGATTCTTATCAACATCGGCATCCTTCAACGCTTGCTTTAGAGGTGCTTCCAGACGTGCCATCAGCGGGGCGCTCAACTGCTCGAATTTGGAACGAGTCAGTGTCAGTTGCAAGTGACGTGGGCCGCTGGCATCTGCGGTAATGAAGGGCAGATTGATTTCAGTCTGTACCATGCTGGAAAGTTCGATTTTGGCTTTTTCAGCAGCTTCTTTTAAACGCTGCAAGGCCTGGCGGTCACTACGAAGCTCGATAGCTGTGTCTTTCTTGAATTCCTCAGCAATCCAATCGACAATCGCCTGATCCCAGTCATCACCGCCAAGATGCGTATCGCCGCTGGTGGATTTGACTTCAATCACGCCGTCCCCAACTTCCAGCACCGATACATCGAATGTACCGCCGCCGAGGTCAAAGACGAGAATGGTTTCCAGGGCTTTCTTGTCCAAACCATAGGCAAATGCTGCCGCCGTTGGCTCGTTGATGATACGCAGAACTTCCAGACCCGCGATTTTGCCCGCGTCTTTGGTCGCCTGACGCTGGCTGTCGTTGAAATAGGCCGGAACGGTAATGACTGCCTGTGTGACGGTTTCGCCCAGATAAGCCTCAGCGTCCTTTTTGAGCTTGCCGAGAATCATCGCGCTGATTTCCTGCGGGGTGTAGTTCCGGTTGGTCGCGGGAATTTTCACCTGTGCATCGTTTGTTGGGCCTGCAACGACATGATAAGGGAGGCGTTCTGCTTCCGCTTTCGATTCTGCCGAGGTCTTACCCATCAAACGCTTGATTGAGAAAACCGTGTTTTCCGGGTTAATGACTGCCTGACGTTTGGCAACCTGACCCACCAGGCGCTCATTGTTTTTTGTGAATGCAACAATTGAAGGCGTCGTGCGACTGCCTTCCGTACTGGAAATGACAACAGGTTCGCCGCCTTCAAGAACGGCGACAACGGAGTTTGTCGTGCCGAGATCTATACCTACTATTTTTCCCATTATTTTAAATCCTCTGGTCGTTACAATGTGGTTGTGTTACGTCTAAGAGTCTAATCCGCAACTATCAGAGAAACGTCAAAGGAATGTATGATCTCTATAAAATAAAAAAGCCGGTGAGTACCGGCTCTAATAATTCGTTTACACTTCAACGTTTTAGATGGTTTATGTAGCTGGATGGACTTTTTTGAGCAATTCCACGACCTGGAGGAGCACCTGGCGCACACTGGATTTTTGGGTGGCGACGCACGGCATCACCGTCACGTTGCTATCCAACCTCGTACCCCGTCGAATTTCGGTTAATTTAGCTGAACCGTCAAGATCGGTCTTGTTGGCAACAAGGAGGTACGGAACGTTGGCATAGTTGGTGAATTGATCGAGCAATTCCGCAGCGGCCTGAAATGAAAGTGTGTCGGTGCTATCGACAAGGACGATAAAGGCATTCATCTCGCCGGAAAGAATCTCCCACATAAAATCAAAACGAGTCTGACCGGGAGTACCATAAAGATACAGCGTATCTCCGCCGAGTGTCAGCCGTCCATAATCCATTGCCACCGTTGTTTCAGCTTTGATTCCGCGATCCTCGGTGGTGATTTTTTTCTCCGTCGAGACAACCGGAATATCGGAAATCGTCTTGATGAACTGCGTTTTCCCGGAGTTAAAAGGGCCCGTAACGACAATCTTGAAAGAGGACACGATACCCTCCTTTAAGTAACTGTTTACACTACTATTTTATGTCGAAACAGGCTGCATCACAAGATAAGCACCCTCGTTAAGGCGATTTCCTCGGATATACGCTTAAGTTAAGGCGATTCCTCGGATATACGCTTAAAGTCCATAAACCGATAGCCTACACCACGTTCAGTGAGGATGTATTTCGGATGTGAAGGGTCTTCTTCAATTTTCTCACGGAGATAGTTGACGTAAAGCCGGACATAATGCGCTTCGTCGCGGTACTCATATCCCCAAACTTTCGCCAGCAGTTGATCGTGGGGAACTGTCCAGCCTGCATTCTCGATCAGGTGATAAAGCAAACGATATTCTGTTGGGCGGAGCTTGACAGGCTCTCCATTGACGATAACCTCGCGGCGATTGAAATCAACACTCAACCGATCATCAATTTTTAATACGGCTTCTTCAGGCGAACTGGAAGGCATGTTTGCGCGGCGCAAAACAGCCTTGATGCGACTGGATAGTTCGCGGGGGCCAAATGGTTTGGTGATATAATCATCCGCACCGAGTTCCAGGCCATAAACCCGATCATTCTCCTCGCCTTTAGCCGTCAACATAATCACCGGGATATTCGAGAATTCGCGCAGCATCCGCAGCGTCTCAAAACCGTCCAACTCGGGCATCATAACATCGAGGAGTACAATATCCGGCAGTTTGGTACGCACAGCTTCGAGCGCTTCCAAGCCACTGTGTGCTTCAATGACCTGGTGGCCTTCGAGTTCCAGGTTCATGCGGATAAAACCAATAATACGCGGTTCATCATCGACAACGAGAATACGTTTTCCATCGCGTTGTGTCGCGCGTGGTACTTTAGCGGTCATAGTTATTTCCTTGCTTCAACTTTCAATCGTTACGGAACGGCAGCGGGAATTCTTCCTTCGCTTCGGTATCCGGTAGAAGCTGAATGAAATTGATACGTGACCAGGGGATTATAATTGTTGTTACCCCTTCGTCAATCCAGGATACTTCTTTGTCTTTGCGGTCACGTGGGTTAGACCCTATAACGGCAAGTTCTGACAAATTGGGAAGTTCTTCAACGTCTAACTTGACGGCATCTTGATTGTTAATGTGAACGAGTAGTGTAATCATAGCTGCTCCGCGAGGTAGGTCATTTAAAATAAACGTGAGCGACCAGCTTGCCTAACCGAATTTCATCGCCATCGCGCAGAACGCGGGGCTGGTCTGGCATTAAACGCTGACCGTTCAGATGAGTCCCGTTGGCGCTGCCCATATCAATCAGGGTGAGGGTGTCGTCACTACGGGCGATAACCGCATGGATGCGTGACACACCTTTCTCAAGCGCGCCATACGGAGTCAGGTCGAGATCGGGTTTCTGATTGCTGCTGGAGTCAAGCCGTCCCAGAACGGTTCGTTTGGCAGGGCGAACAACAATGGGATCACTGGCATCTCGAATATGAATAATAATCGAGGCATCCTGACCAAAACGAGCTGTACCCCAGGTCGCTTTCGCCGCCAGTTCGTTCGATGAAGGGTCTAGCTGCTTTGTCGGCAGGGTAGCAGGTACATCGGATACCAGATTTTGCCCGCATTCTTCGCAAAATAAATAGCCTATGCGATTTTTATGACCGCAATATGGGCAAGCACTCATAACGAGTTGTCCTCAGAGGATGGGCCAAGCAGCAGATGTCTGGTTTGATACTTCAATGTTTTACGACCTTTATCCGATAAGTTGCTCGTGTGCGCGACACGGCGGGCTTCGGACAGCGCCTCATTTGCCAAATCCTGCTCACCCAACGCCAGCAAACGGGTTGCCAGATTTTCCAGCCGCCGTGTGGCTTCTTTGATGTCACCATTTTCGAGCGCTTCCTGCGCACGTTCCTGCATCCGGTAGAGCGTTAATTTACCCAACGCATCCAGGATTGCGATGGGTGGATCTTCGGCAGGTGGGTTATCGGTTACTTCCACTGAAACATCGGTCAAAACCTGATATTTCTGGCTCTGGTTTTCGAGAATGTCACCTGTTGCCACCAATCGCGCCAATGAACGAAAGCCTAGCTTCATATTAGGGGGCATTTGGAACTGGAACAATATTGAAATGAGGCGATTGGCCTGCAAGCTTCCCAATTGAATATAACCTTCGTTGATGGGCAGCGGCTGCGGATGAGGGGAAAGTTTAAAAGCCGATTCAAATTGAATGTCTGGATCGGGAGCAATGGATATTTGTACACGCTCGGCAAATGCGTCCGATAAATTACGCACATGATCGTTCAAAAAGCGCACAACAGCGGTGGCAGACTTAATATAGGCGGAACTGCCACCGGTTATCGAGGCTAATTTATCCAGGAACTCATCATTCCATTCCTGACCCAACCCCATCGCGCTGATACCGATGCCTTCTTTGGCAGCAGCTTTCGCCAAATCAATACACTGATCCTGATCGCCAAACGTATTACCATCGGTGAGCAAAATAACGTGATTGACCAGTTTGGGGCCGCGATACCGCCGATTCTGATCAACACCTTCAGACAGACCTTTGTAAATTTCGGTTCCGCCCGAAGCAATCATCATACTGACTTTGGCTTTTAACGCTGGCTTATCGCTTACGGTTGTGGCAGGGATCAATATCTCTGCTCGGTCATTGAATCCAACAACCGACAGAATATCTGTTTGTGAAAGCTGATCGATAATCTGATGCGCGGCGACTTTAACTTTGTCGATGCGTGTCCCGTTCATTGAATTGCTGTGATCCAGCACCAGCGTCAAATTCAGACGGGATTCGCGTTTTTGGCGCTGCTGATCTTTAGCGCCGGGGTCGGGCAGGATTTCGGCCAGGAGATAAACGACTTGCGGCTCCACCAAAGGGGCTACGGTTCGTTTACTCGGTGTGACGCGCAGCATGAACGTTAAGCCACCGGCAGCACGTTTCGCCAACTGCCGATCCAGCTCACGCCGCCGATCAGGGTCGCTCAGAATGTCATTGGCTGCCGAGATGTCCTGAAACTGGACATTCGCGCCCGGATTATTTTGGTTGACATCAGGATGTAAACGTCGCGCCGCGCGTCGATAAGCAGCTTTCACTTCTTCAGCCGAGGCGGTTAGAGAAACACCTAATATATTATAGGGGTCAAAATCAAGGCTCATAACTTTTAGCTCAACTTAACTGGTGGGTATCTGTAACAATATTGCGGTAATGTTATCTGTGCCACCTCGGGTGTTTGCCAATGCGACTAACTTATCACATGCCTGCTGTGGATTATCGTGACTGATAGCGATTTCGCCGATTTCTTTTTCTGTCACCTGGTTCCAAAGTCCATCGCTGCATAACAAGAGGCGTGAATTGGGCGGCAGGCGGCGAGTGATCGCATCAACTTCCAACTGCTCACTCTGTCCTAATGCCCGGTAAAGGACGTTACGCTGAGGGTGATCCAACGCCTCTTCATCCGTTAATTGATCGAGTTCTTTAAGACGCTGTACCAGTGAGTGATCGCGGGTAATTTGTTCCGGGCCATCTTTTGTGATGAGATAAACGCGGCTGTCACCGACATGAACGATATAAGCCAGATCGCCGATCACCGTCGCTGCGCTGAGGGTTGTACCGCCCTCTGGGACTTTTATCATCACATCGGCATTTGATTTCTGGACAGCAGTCACCAGTATTTCGGTGATAGAAGGGCGGTCAGCGTTTGAATCGCCTGCCAGCAAAGGAAGGTAAATGTTGTTTGTCACCTGTGTAGCAAGAATACGCGCGACCATAGCGGAAGCTTTCTCGCCATCGTGGTGTCCACCCATGCCGTCTGCAACGATAAACAGACCAAAATCAGGCCGTTCTTCAGAACTGCGACTCGTGAAAAACAACGACAAGGCGGCATCCTGGTTGTTGGTTCGAACCATGCCGACATCGGTTGACTGCCCAAACGTCAGATGTTCGTTTTTCGCGGAAATAACTGTTTCCAGGGGGAGGGGGCGTGTCGCACCATCGGCAATCGCTGACTCGTTTTCAATAGATTCTTTCGAGATCATGTCATTCGGGGACGCTGACACGACAGTTTTTTCCGCAGACTGAGCCGATTCCTGTGAAACAGCGTCTGGTGAATTTGGCTCTGACTGACTGAAGAGACGACGAAACAGATCCATGAGTTAGACTCCAATAGTGGACATACTCTAATGAGTAATCCTAGGTGACAAGTGGAAGAGCATAAAGCGTTTTATCCATTGAACCGATCAGAATTACATCTCCAGCAATACAGGGTGACGATGTAATTGGCCCACCCGTCTTAAATTTCCAACGCTCTTTGCCACTCTGGCAGTCTACACAGTAAAAGTAATCATCTGTGCCGCCAAAATAGACAGCGCCCTTGTGAACGATGGGTGATGAGACAATCGGTTTTTCAGTATTGAATTTCCACTTCTCTTTAGAGGTCTGCGCGTTGAGGCAGTATAAGTGGCCGTCGGCTGACCCAAAATAGAGCATCCCCTCCGCGACTGTCGGTGATGAAATAACAGGGCCGTTGGTGCGGAAACGCCACGAGCTGAAACCGCTGCTGGCATCCAGCGCATACATATGATTGTCCTGTGATCCGATGTAGCAGATGCCCTCGACAGGATCAACAAACGGTGAAGATGTTACATTTCGTTTTGCGCGGAAGCCCCATTTTCGGTTGCCATTAAGCTCCAAAGCAACGACTTCACCGGCCTCGGAACCGACAATGATGAGTTCGTTGGTCACGAATGGGCAGCCACGCACCGGAGCTGCCATGTCATATGACCATAGAAAACGCCCATTCATTGACATCAGCGCATAAACCTTGCCGTCATCACAGCCGAAGAAAACGCGACCATGAGCCACGCGCGCGGTGCTGCGAATGCGATCACGGGCTGCGTATGACCAGTTGATGCGGCCTGTGCGATAATCGACGGCATTGAATGAATAATCTTCCGAACCGAATAGAATCAACTTGTTTGATTCATCAAGAACAGGCGATGAGGCAATTCCGCCATTGGTGGGGTGCTTCCAGACAAATTCACCCGTGTCCGTTTTGACCGCCCATACGTTTGTATCGTAAGAGCCAATATAGGCATATTCGCGATAGACCATCGGACTGCAACGGATTTCATCTTCCGTCTTGAATTTCCACTTCGGCACGATCTCGCCCGATTGGGAGGCATCGGGGAAGAAATCAGTTCCATCAACAGGAGCAGCAGACGCTCTGCCCGATGAGATATTGATCGCAGGCATATTGAGGGGACGATAGCGCAGATATTCGAGTTCCGTTTTCATCTCCGCGCAGGATTGATAGCGTTTGGAGGGTTCAAACTCGACTGCTTTTTCGACGAGTGAAACCAGTTCCGGCGGCGTTTTGGGATTGAGATCAGGGATTGGGCGTTCAGCAAAGCTAAACGGTGGTTCCAGACGCGGGTCACGGCGTGTTAATACGTGATGCAGGGTAGCCCCTAGGCTGTAAATATCGCTGAGAGGTGAAACATTACCCTTATACTGCTCCGGCGCGGAATATCCTTCTGTCCCGATCATCGTATTCTTGACGTTGGGGACAAAATTCTTCGCGATACCGAAGTCGATCAGCCGGACTTTGCCTAAGCTGTCAATCATCACGTTCGAGGGTTTCATATCGCGGAAAATGATCGCTTCGGGCTGATGGCGATGCAAGTATTCCAGCACATCACATAGATCAATTGCCCACTCGATGATCTTTTCCATCGGCAGCTCTTTGGTTTTGGAAAGCAGAATTTCCAAATCGCTACCATTGATATATTCCATCACCAGATATGCCCGATCATTCTGATCGAAAAAATCGAAAATTTTCGGGATAGCGGGATGGGAAAGAGTCGCGAGGATATTCGCCTCACGCTGAAAGGTCTTGAGTGTTGAGGCACGCAGGTTCGCATCCGTTGCAGGATTGAGCATTTCCTTGACGGCGACAAGTTTGCGCACATCGGGGAAATTCAGGTCACGCGCCTGGTAAACGGAACCTTGTCCACCACCGCCGAGAACCCCCAGGATTTTATAGCGAGCAAGCAATACCGTATTGGCCTGGAGCGAGGTTGTAAAATTACCACTCCCGTCCCCCATTCCTGCGAACTGTGTTGTTTCGGGCATAGATCAGGCCTTTAAATCTAGCAATGAGTTGCTAATGAGATGCTGATGATGTCGTCTTGAATAATTATATTTAACCTGAGAAAATACTGCAATTAACGTATTCCTCAATAGATGACTCGATTGTAACATGATAGTTCCGCTGGCGATATATTTGCATATCCCGTTTTGCCGCACAAAGTGTACTTACTGCGCGTTTAACACCTACACAAATATGGATTCCTTGATTGAACCATTCGTAGACGCGCTTATCCACGAAATTCGTATCGGCGGGGAGAGCAAACCCGGTCAGGCAGTTGGTACGATCTTTTTTGGGGGCGGGACACCCAGTTTGCTCACGCCCGAACAAATCGAGCGCATTTTGGCAGCCATAAGCACTTACTTTGATGTGATGCTGGATGCGGAAGTCTCGCTAGAGGCTAACCCCAATGACATCACGCAAGAGTATTTGAGCGAACTGCGGCAGAAAGGCATCAATCGCCTTAGCCTGGGGATGCAATCCGCAAATAGCTCCGAACTAAAATTATTCGCGCGGCGGCATGACAATGACCAGACCGCACGAGCCGTTTCAGCAGCCCGTGCCGCTGGTTTTGACAGCCTCAACCTTGATCTGATTTATGGTGTTCCTCACCAGACGCTCTCAGGTTGGGATTGGAGTTTACAGCAGATGCTGGCGCTCCAACCCGATCACGTATCGCTGTATGCGCTGGGGTTAGAGGATGGAACGCCGATGCAGGAATGGGTGGCGAAAGGCCGCTTGCCGACACCGGATGAGGACCTCGCCGCTGATATGTATGAATTGGCAACTGAAAAGCTGGCTGGCGCAGCATACGAACAATACGAAATCAGCAATTGGTCAAAGCCAGGGCATACCTGCCGTCACAATCTGCAATATTGGCGAAACTTGCCCTATGCGGGATATGGGCCAGGTGCGCATGGATATGCTGACGGTGTGCGATACTCGACGGTTTTGTCGCCGCAGCGCTATATTAAAGCTTTGGAGAACGTAAGCGATCCATCGGTTTTCCCTCATACGCCGGCAACACATGAAGCTGTGGTCGTGGATCGGTCAGCAGAAATTTCTGAAACGCTGATTATGGGGCTGCGGCTGACACAAGAGGGGATCAATCGCAAGACTTTTGTCCAGCGCTTCGGTATTGATCTGGTTGAACTTCATCAGGAGGTCATTGAGAAATACGTCAATTACGGCCTGCTGCATGTGGACACCGAAGTTGTTCGCATCACGCAGCAGGGGCGGTTATTGAGCAATATGATTTTTCGCGAATTGGTCTAATAGCTGCGCTGGAATAAAATATCCACGAACTTCCGAATCCACACGCCCGGTTCGCCTTCCGGTTCAGCCTGATTCAGCGCTTGAATTGCTTTTTCATAGTAGCGCATCTCAATTTCCTGCGTATATTTTTGCGCTTCAAGTGAATCAAGAATCGCGACGGCTTTGGTCACATCTTCATCTGACAACTGCGTCTGCTGGTAAATTGCAGCTAAAGGCTCACTTTTGGTCAGCGCGTAGAGCACAGGCAGTGATTTTTTGCGTGAGATAATGTCAGTTGCAACCGATTTTCCAGTCAGGTCAGGATCGCCCCAAATCCCCAGAATATCGTCGCGTATTTGAAATGCGATACCCATATTGAGCGCGAAAGAGGCATATTCTTCGGCTAATTTCTCGTCACCTGTGGCGATTAACGCGCCGATCTGCGCACATGCACTTAGCAGGGCAGCCGATTTGCCCGTAATCATCGAGACGTAATCATCGACAGAGACAATCGCCTGTTTTTCGAATCGCATGTCCAGATGCTGCCCACGTGTGAGTTCCAGGTTAGTCAGGTTGAAAACGCGCCAGATTTTGACCAGCGTTTCCGGCGGGACACCTGTATCAGAAAGGCCCTCCAAAGCGCAGTAAGCGAGGCTGAACAGCGAATCGCCTGCATTGATCGCGTTGGCGTTGCCCCAGATTTTCCAGACAGTAGGTCGTCCATGACGGATTGCGCTGTCGTCCTGAATATCGTCGTGAATGAGCGAGAAATTGTGCAGTAATTCGACGGCAGCCGCAGCCGGAAGTGCTTGTTTCCAGCTCCCACCCGCAGCCTCTGTACAAAGCAGGAGAAAAAGAGGGCGGATACGTTTTCCGGTGGGATGCAAGTGGGGCTGGTCGAATTCATCGACCCATCCCATTGGGTAACGTGCCATAACTCCGAAGCCAGGCGCGTTGTCAGAGACCAAAGCCACAACGCCACGCAAGGTTGTATCGAGATCGGCGGCGTAACGCTGCATAAATTGTTCAAACAAAGTTGTGACCCTACACTTTCATCAACGTAGTTTTCTGGAGATCAGCAATATTTTTTGCGCCGCTGCACAGCATTGCAATGCGGAATTGGGAGGTGAGTTCTCGAACGAGTTGCTCCGTCGCTTCAATGGATTGGTCGGCGGCTTTCAGGAACGGCCCAGCCAATCCACCTAAAACCGAACCTAAAGCGATACATTTGGCAATATCAATGCCATCGCGGAGACCACCGCTGGCAATAACTTTGAGGTTTGGCGCACCATTTACGGCGTATTGGATGGCGTCGGCTGTGGGAATGCCCCAATCGGCGAAACTGGCTGCAACACGTGCGTGAAAAGCAGTTGGAGCACGATGATATTCCACTTCGCTCCATGACGTGCCGCCCGAACCTGCGACATCAATGGCCGCAACGCCCACATTCGCCAGATCACGTGCATTTTTCTCAGAAAATCCCCAACCGACTTCTTTAGCAATCACAGGTACGGATACCTGCTTGCAAACCTGCTCGACTTTTGCCAACAGTCCTGCAAAGTTGACATCACCTTCCGGCTGAACGGCTTCCTGAAGCACATTAAAGTGCAAAATGAGCGCATCTGCTTCGACCATATCGACGGCTCGCTGGCATTGGTCAGCGCCATAGCCGTAATTCAACTGCACCGCACCGACATTGGCGAAAAGCAGAATATCCGGGGCAATATTTCGAACGCGATAACTGTAGGCCAGATCGGGATTTTCAATCGCGGCACGCTGTGAGCCAAGACCCATCGCGATCTTGTGAGATTGCGCCACTTCTGCCAGATTTTGGTTGATCCGGTAAGCCAGGTCAGTACCGCCCGTCATCGATGAAACAAGGATCGGCGCAGAGAGCGTTTTACCGAACAATTCGATGGTTGAATCAACCTCGTTGAGATTGATTTCCGGCAGCCCCTGGTGCATAAAACGATATTTTTCCAAACCTGTCGTCAGACGCGGAAATTGGACATCTTTTTCGAGGTTAATGCGAATATGATCGACTTTACGGCTTTCCGTCGAAGGCGTTTCCGTGACTTTGGTCATTGGTGGGTGTTCCTTGTTTTGGTGAGTGTAATCCTACCTGATATAGTCTACGTGTGTCAACGTACACTGGCAAGCTGCATCATAATCGTTATAATGGTTCTTTGTTATTCGAACAGACAACCCAGCCCCATACACCTAATATTGGAGGTCAATTTATGGCATCTACTGAAGAACGTGTAAAGAATATCGTCGTCGAACTGCTCGGCGTAGATTCAGATCGCGTTGTACCACCTGCTCGTTTCCGCGAAGACCTGGAAGCCGATTCGCTCGACCTGGTTGAACTCATCATGGCGTTTGAAGAAGAGTTCGGTGGCGAAATCACGGATGAAGACGCGCAGAAGATTACAACCGTCGGCGAAGCAATCGACTACATCGGCACACATATGACCTAGCTTTTAGCTAGTTGCTTTATCAAGTTGTGATTGAGATATTCTGCGAGGCGGCTTTGGCTGCCTCGTTTCTTGTATTTGAGTCACGCCGAAGATGATACAGATGCCGATAAACAGAACCCCCCCAACGCCGATCTTTACCGTCAGGTGATAGGCATTCATCAGTTCATAAGCTTGTGCCAATCCCCAAACAGACGCGATAGCCCCTATAAAACTTGCGATGATCCCAACTATCGAATGCCAGCGGGAAACATATCCACTCAGGCCGACACCGCCGATGGTGAGTGCCGTCAACGAGAGAATGAACTGTTGACGATAATTGGGATCATCTGGATATTGGGTGAAAAACTCCAGCGGTGGCAGCAGCGCGGCAGTTACGATCAGGACGAAAGCAGCGCGCAGCAAAATATGACTGCGGCTGAATCCCACTATCGCCGCGAGACAAACTAAGGGCAGACGCAGCAGCAGCGTGAGCAGTAGGGGGAGAGAACTTGCCCGTACCGCCGGATGAAGGCTTGTCCACTCCGCCAGATCATAAACCCCGAAGCTTAAACTCACACCGGGATTCAAGAGCCAGGGCATGCAGTAGGCGACGAGTGCTAGTAAAACCAATAAGACCTGTGGATTGAGGACTGAGGACTGAGAAAAAGGCGAAAAACGGCGAGCAGGGGTGGCGGAGTTCAAATTTATTTGCCTGTGAGTTCGTCGATACGGAGACGAATTTGTTCATCTTCTTCGCTTTGACTTACGAAAAAATTGACCATGAATTGACTGTGGCGCTGACGGAGAGCCATCGGAGCGACAGAGCGAATATCATGGATCGTGGCGACATCGCGTCCATCAGCGGCGGCGTGGGCGCGGGCAGCCTCGAACATCGTATACTCGGCGCGATGGGAATCGATATCGAGATCATGAACCAGAGCGAGGCCAATTTCTAGCGCATCATCGGAGATTGTGGTTTGCTTGAGAAGTTCACGTGCTAAAATAATCTCTTCGCGGGTTTCGGCGGTTAATTTGTCCCAGGCTCGGATAAATTGAGTGGGGTTTTGGCGATAGGCACGGACACGTTGGTACACTTCCAGGCGTTCGGCTTTATCCCCCAGGCCGCGAACGTTTACCCGAAGACCGAACCGATCCAGGATTTGAGGGCGTAAACGCCCTTCTTCCGGGTTCATCGAGCCTATCAGCACGAATCGTGAGCGATATGTGCCAGACATCGCGCCACGCCGAACAGTATAGATACCCTGCGCGGCAGCATCGAGAATCGCATCAACGATCTGGTCATCGAGCAGATTGACTTCATCGACATACAATAAATTATTGTCGGCACGTGCCAGAATGCCGCGCTCCAAAGTGATACGGTTTTGCTGCACGGCGATACGCTCATTAATGCCGCCAACAACATCGTCCAGGCGCGAGTTAAGCGGGAGTTCGACTAATTTCACCGATTCGAAATGGGAGATCGAATTGCCATTCTGATATTTCTCATAGCAGTCGGGGTAAAGAAGGCGAGCATTCTCATTCTCCAAATCTTCTGGAAAAACGCCTTCTTCGCAATCGCTGACTTCGATTTCGGGGAGAATTCCCGTTACGCTGCGGACGGCTGTCGTCTTACCCGTGCCGCGTGGGCCAATGAGCAAAACACCGCCGATGGCCGGGTTAATCACCGCCAGCATGAGGGCGATACGCATCTCAAATTGACCGACGATGGCAAGAAAGGGGAAGGGGCGATGCTCCGCAAGGCCAAAATCGACTTCTTCCTGTGCCATAACACTGCGTGCGCCTGTGCGATTTAACAGACGAAGCAAATTGGATGCGCCGTCACCTTTTTCCAGATCGGCCAAATAATCAGACATAGTTAACGTGCTGCTTCCTGTGTGCGTTTGCGATATGCCTGACGTTCACGGGCTTGATCGGCACGAGTTTGCTCCTCTGGCGTTTCATAAATCAGATCAGGCACACTTGTCGGATTAGCGTTTTCATCCAGCGCGACGTAAACCAGATAGGCTGTATTGGTTCGTGTAGAAGTGCCGGAAAGCGGGTGTTCCGAGATCACTTCAACACGAACTTCCATAGATGTCCGACCCACATAGGTCAATTCAGCGTTGCACATGACCAGATTGCCCACATAGATCGGCTTCATAAAGGTCATTGAATCGACAGCAACCGTCACAACAGGCGTTCGCGCATGACGCATCGCGACTAAAGCTCCGGCCTCATCGACCATTTTCATGATTACGCCACCGTGTACGTTGCCATGCCCGTTGGAGTCTTGCGGCCCCATTAGAGCGCTGAGGGTGACGCGCGAGTCTGCGATGCGTTTTTGAGGCCGATTCATATTTTAGCTCAGATCGTCTTTCAGGTCAGGTACACTTTTAAAAGCGTCAGGATCCCAATCCAGAACGTCAATCATATGATACCCCAATTCGCCCGTTAGGGGAGGTAAGGGTGATCTTGCTGGCAGATTTTTGGGTTTGCCCATAGGACGTTGAGGGCGTTCTTTAAAAAGAGGTTGGCGCTCGTGAATGACACGCTTACGGATAATACGTCCGTCTTTGGTGAGATTACCGATCCATTCGCCAAACTCGGTATAAACATCGTAATTTTCACCGCGTACAAAACCGATATATTCACCCCGGCAATCCCAAATACAGCCGCTAATCAGCGTTGCATGCCACTCACCATGTGTGTCAAAGATAAAAAACGGCTTATTCGAATCAATCGTAAATGTTTTACTAGCCATAAACAATTTTCCTTTCCCATCTTCTTTACGTTTTTCACGCTCCATCTATGATTATAGAGTCATGTGAACAGTGCTGGCGATGTGAAATGAGTACCTGTTTATAGTAAGTCAGTGTAAATCTGCCGAAGGTGGCGAGCCGATTTTTCCCAGGTAAATGTTTTGGCGCGTTGATGACCTTTGCCGATGAGTGTCTGGCGGAGTGTGCTGTCATTGACAAGCTGCCGGATCGCATCAGCCAGATCATCAACCTGATAGGGATCAATAATCAGGGCTGCATCCCCAGCGACTTCGGGAAGGGATGATTTATCGGAGGTGACAACGGGTGTGCCGCACCCCATTGCTTCCAGGATGGGCAAGCCAAAGCCCTCATAGAGCGATGGGAAGGCAAAACAGGCGGCAGCGCTATACAGCGCAGGTAAGTCGGCTTCGTCGGCAAAGCCAATGAGGTGAACATATGCCTCCATTTTTTGGCTAGCGACAGCAGCATAGATCGGGTCTTCCAGCCATCCTCGCCCGCCCGCGATCACGAGATGTAAGTCATGACCTTGCGCCCGCAGTTGGCTGATGGCCTGAATGAGGCGAACGTAATTTTTGCGAGGCTGTACCGTCCCCACCGAAAGCACATACTGCGCATCCCCCAGACCGTATTTTTTGCGAACATGCGTTAGCGTATCGCCTGAAATTGGCTTGAAACGTGCGTCTACGCCACTCAAAAGCACGATAATTTTTTCCGGCGAAACCTGATACAGATCAATCAGATCATCTTTTGTCGCCTGTGAATCAGCCAGAACGCAGTCGGCACGATGGACGGATCGCGGGACGACCACATCCAGATAAGTTTTTAGATTGGGGCTGGCAGCTTCCGGCACACGAACGAACGAGAGGTCGTGAACAGTGAGCAATGTTCGAGTTTTGGCGCGAGTAGGAGGAAGGACAAAATCGGTGGCATGGTAGAGATTCACCGATCCGGTAAATGTTTCCACAGGTAGGGGCAGGTGGGCGCGCTGCCAGATTCGAGCGAACCATTTGGGCGTAATACGTGTCGGACACCAGGCAAAATTGGAGCCGATTGGCGCAGGGAGTTGGTTTAGAGAAGCGCCAGCAACAAAAAGGCGATACGCGGTTTCGGTGTCTTGTAAAGACAAAGCGGCGACTAGTTCGCGCACGTAGCGCCCGATGCCGCCGCCCTGTTCATATGCAGGAGTATAGTCAATGGCGATTTTGGACAATTACTTAACGTCGTTATAAGTCCAATAGCGATTGGCGAAGAAATTCCAGAACATCACCACTGCAACGCCGACAAGCTGCGCGGCAAGCGTACCTAACTTCGCTTCGGCAGTTACTGAGGGCACATATCCGGGGCGAAACATTTGAATTTCCGGCAGCAGGATTGGCATCAGGATAGCGCCCAGATGCGAATATGCCCAACTGATCCAGGCCGTGCGCCCCAGCCAACCAACGACGCTGATGAACGTAAACAGCGCGATCTGGCGCCTCACCGAGCGCGAACGCGAATCAGGATATGTCCAAAAGCGATTCCAGAGGAAATTGCTGATGATGGCTGCTAAGAAGGCAACTGTTGTTGCGATAATGACGTTGGTGTTATTGTCTTTTACAGGCGGGAGAATTGTCGCTTGTAAAATAATCAGTGTGCCAAAATCAACGATTGCGCCGATTGTGCCGACTACCGCAAACTTGAGAAATCGTTCGACTTCCTTCGATTTCTCGCCAAAACGATTGGCAACAGCGTTAATAATAGTATCTAATGGATTGCGAAAGGCGCGATTCGTGCCATCAACTGCATTGATCTGGGTCATAGTGTCCTCAACTGCACATGATTATTTGCTTGATTATACAATATGGCGAGAATGCCGAGCATCAAGCCAATTTGAAGAAACAGATTGTTAACGTAGAGATTGTCAAACACACTGTGAACCGAAAGGTATGTCCAGGTTCCCAGCAAGCCAACAGCAACCAAACGACAAAGTGTATCAGGATGTTGTCGTGTTCGCCAATTCAGACCTATTATGACCACCCACACCTTGCCGTAGCCTAACAGTCCGATAAGGCCAATTTCGGCAAGGATATTGAGATAATAATTATGTGCGTGGCCCAGATGTTCATGCCAATTGATCAGACGGTATGCAGGGTAGGCAGCCTCATAATTGCCAAAACCGACCCCTAACCAGGGATTTGCACGTGCCATATTGAGGGCGGCCTGCCAGTGTGAAAGGCGCTCCACCACCGCGTAATTTTCCGGCGTGATGTCTACACCGCGCACATCATCGAAGGTGAAAAATTCCTCAGTAGAACTGCTGATTCGCGCCACAATTGACGCAGGCAGCAGACCTGCAACCCATAACGCGCCGATTAACCCACCCAGGCAGGCCATGAGCGTCAATCCATGCCAGAGTTTGCGCGGCAGGGCGAAAGCGACAACGATCATTGAGGCGGCAAATCCCAGCCATGAGCCTCGACTCCAGGAGATGACGACACCTAAAATGATAAAGGCGGTGGCGAAAATATAAAAAGCAGCGATCCCAAACGCCTGCCATGAGGGTTTACGCCAGAATTGGAGGATATAAGCCAATGCAGACATGAGCGCAATGGGAGCAAGCAGTCCCATAAACCCACCGAAAGGATTCGGCTGCCCAAAGGTACCAAAAGCGCGAAAGAAACGGTTGTTGATGAGCAAGTGCAGTGCGCCGCTGCCGCCCAAAAATTCGTAAAGTCCCACAAATGCGTTCGCCACCCCAGACAAAATCAGCATAAACAGCAGCCATTTCCAGCGACCATCCCGCGCCAGACTGAGCGCAACCGCCACGATAATGAGCATTTGTACCCATTTGAGCCACTCGCTGATCCACAGTCCCATTGACAGCGCATTGAAGGCCGTCAGTCCGGTAATCGTGATGAAAACCAGCAGTGGAATGTAAACGGGCGACCAGATGAGGCGGGGCAGCGCTTGTTTGTTGACAATCTGCTGAATGAGCCAAAACGCGACCACAGCGAGTAGCGCGATCTGTCCAATATCCAAAGGCAGTTGAAAACTCGCCTCGGTTGCGATCAGTGTTCGCATCGGCGCGAGTATGACTAACGCTGCGACTGCCGCCAGTGGATTGATAGCCGCGAATAGCAAAAACGCGGCTGTCACCAGGATAAAAATGATGCCGGATTCGGGTTGTGTGGCGATCAGTAATCCGATAGTGGCTGCCAGGATTATCCACAATGGACGGGACAGAATGCCCGTATCGATGGAACGAATCGCGCGACTCATAGAACCTGTCGGAAATACTCGACTGTTTTTTGCAATCCCTCGCGCAGTTGGACTTTTGGCTCCCAATTGAGAATCTCACGGGCGCGGGTGATGTCCGGCTGGCGCGTTTGCGGATCGCCTTTGATACGCTGATCGTTTTGATAGGTGATACCCGCTGGATTTCCGACAACTTCATTGACGACAGCAGCAAATTCAGCAATTGTCATCTCATGTGGGTTGCCAATATTCACCGGGTCATTATAGTCGGACGCTAAGAGGCGATAGATGCCCTCCACCAGATCGCTGACATACTGGAAGCTGCGAGTCTGTGAGCCACCATAAACAGTAAGCGGCTCGTGACGCAGCGCTTGGGCGACAAAATTGGGGACAACGCGGCCATCTTCCAGCCGCATACGTGGGCCATAGGTATTAAAAATACGCACAATGCGCGTATCTACACCATGATAGCGATGATAGGCCATCGTTAAGGCTTCGGCATAGCGTTTGGCTTCATCATACACTCCGCGCGGGCCGATGGTATCAACATTGCCGACATAGTCTTCCCGCTGGGGATGGACGAGCGGATCACCATAAATTTCGGAAGTCGAGGCCAGGAAAAACTTCGCTTTTTTCGCGAGCGCCAAACCGAGCGCATTGTGTGTGCCAAGCGCACCGACCTTTAAGGTCTGAATGGGGAACTTGAGATAGTCGATTGGGCTGGCAGGAGACGCAAAATGCAGGATCGCATCAAGATCGCCGCTGAGATAGATGTAGTTGGTGACATCCTGTTTGACAAAGAGGAAATTGGGGTTTCCGGCTAAATGCGCGATATTCCGAACATTGCCGGTGATGAGATTGTCCATTGCAACAACCGTGTGGCCTTCCGCCAGGAAACGGTCAGACAGATGCGACCCCAGGAAGCCTGCGCCTCCAGTAATGAGTACACGCACAAGAAACTCCTTTGAATAGAAGCCTGAGTAGGGGTCAATGTATCAAGCCCCTAACTTTATCAGATCAAGTTGAAGTTTATCATGGAAATATTGATTTCAGGCTAAACTTTGACTTTGCCGTCGCCGCTTTCCTTGAGTTCCTGGAGTTGGCGGTCAAATTCGGCTTTGAATATCTCAAACGCCAGAGGAGTATCGACACACACGATAATCGTTCGAAGATGTTTGAGGTCTTCAAAGGTGAAATCAACGATTTGTGTCAGCATCGTCTTGGCGCAATTTTCAAGTGGGTATCCCAAAGCGCCTGTCGAGATCGCCGGAATCGCAATGGATTTGAGCTGGTTATTTTCGGCAAGTTGGAGGGCGTGCAGCGTCACATTGGCTAATTTACCGCGTTCGCTGCCTTCGCCCCATCGTGGCCCGACAGCGTGGATAATTTTTTCGAAAGGGAGGTTGCCAGCGCTGGTGATGGCGGCTGAACCAATGTCTACCCAACCAATTTCGCGGCGTTCCCGTTGGACATCGGCTCCGACTCTGGGGGCTAATTCAGGGGAAAGCGTAAGGTTGGGGTCAGTGGCGGTAACAATTCCGTTCACGGGCAAGGATAAAATGTCAGCCTGAACAATCTGGATCGTAAGCTTATTGACCTTCGCCTTCATTGGGTGCTTGCTCCGTTGCTACATTTAGATCATTACACCATTCTCTAATACTATTCGTCAATAGCACTGGTGTTCGAAAGTTGAATTATCAATCCCAGCAGAAGCACAAAAACAAAAGCTAAATCCTGGACGTAGACACTGTTATCAACCAGGCCATGCGCCAGCAGGTTTATCATGCTGCCCATCGTGCCGATAATGAGCGCAAAAGTTAACGGGTCACGCGCACGATAATAACTGTATGCCCGACGTGCCGCTTGCCAAAAGGCGGCCTGGATCCACACAAAGATCAGTACGCCAATGATGCCCAGTCGCAGCCAAAAATCGAGGATGAAATTATGTGGGTGTGAGAGATTTGGCTCCTGCCATGCGTCTGGCATAATGTACTGACCGCGAAACTGGTAGAGAAACTGGTCGAGGCCGATGCCTGTAACGGGATGGTCGCGCAGCATGTTGAGGGCGCTGCTCCACACACGGATGCGGGCGAAATTTGTACCGCTGCTGAAATCGAGAAGGCGGGCGAATCGGGCGGATTGTAAGGCGACGACAAACCCTATAGCACCGGCGACTACCAACCCTAAAATTGGCATTAAGGCACGTTTTCCCCATACCAATAATAAAACCGCAATTACGGACGCTGGGATGCCAATAAATAATGCTCCGGCACTCTGGCTGAGGGCTACCGCAGCGCCCATTATCGGCAGTGCTGCCGCTGCGAATAAACGCCGTGCGCGATCTGTTTTGAGGAGAACGAACGCCAGCGCGAAGGGGATACAACGTCCGAGGAACAGGCCGACATTATTGGGCGACCCGTAAACACTTGCGAGGCGGCGTGAGCCTTCTTCGGCGGTAATTGTGGCCTCTCCCTGGATATAGAGCCAGAAGCCGACGATTGAAACGACCAGACCTGCCAGCAGGAGTGTATCAACCAGGCGAAGCAGCGATTTTTTATCGAGTCGGGATGTACGCAAAATCACGTAAAACAGAGCAGGCTCGATCATCATGACGCGCAGTTCGGTGATGGCCTTTGGCAAAAGTGCTGACCATGACAGCGAGATGAAACCGAGTGCCAGCCACGCAATGACACCGAAATCGAGCATGGTGAAACTGCTCAACCACACTGTAAATGATGATGCACGGAATTGGCCGACGGCACTTTGTCGCACGCGCCCCCAATCGACTATTAGCCGTAATATCCACGCCGCGCCAGTTAACAAAATGGTGATCTCGGCCATCGGGAAAGCGAAACGATAAAGGTCAACCGGAAACAAAAAAAAGGGCGACCAAAAAATCGTCAGCGTCAGCCCCAGGTCAATCCGGTTGTAGATTACGACAAAGAGAATCATCAGCGCAATGATCGTCAGAATGAGTCCTGGCTCGACATAAATGATGCCCGCCGTGACGATGGCTAACCCCAATTGGACGGGTTCGCGACGGAACAGGGCAGGAATCGCGTCGCCCCAGGTGAGGAGCATCCCGACCATCAGCGCTATCGAGGTCACAGCGCTAATCAGCAATTGTGCAATGCTGCTTAATTTGCCAAAAGGCGCAAAAAGCCAACGCCAGTTGATGCGCCAGCCTGTAACCACAACCGCAATAGCAGCAACCACAACCGCGAAAATGCTCACCGCGATTTGGCGATTATAAGATTCAGCCAGATCGCCGGAACTGACCGCATAGCCTGCCAGCGCCCAGCGATCCTGTGCTTCATCCGGCGTGAGGTCATCGGCTATAATTTTGAGCGTGTGCTGCGCAAATGGTAAATCGCGGGTGATGGGAACGAGATTGGTTTCCGGCAGCAAGCTGTCACTGGTGAGAATCACGTAGGCGTTACCCGCGACATCTTTAGGCGTGGCGTTGGCCTGCTGATCGTCAATCGTGGGGTAGAGATAGGCGACATAATTATCCTGCCGCAAAAGCAGCGCCAAATCACGTCCAGTGAAATCGAACTCCAGACGGCTGTCGTTTATCCAACCAATGTCCGCGCCAAGATCGCCAAAAGTCCAAACACCGCTGTAACGGGCGTAGGGATTGGTGGGCGAAAACAGGCCATTTTGTGCGCTCATGGGATGCTGTCGCTGCTGAAGGGCTTCCCATATCGGTGTTGTGCGATTATCAGGGTCACGTATGGCAAATCCCCAGATTGGGTCATCCGGCATGGCGACGGGCTGCCAATGGTGAAGGATCATTCCTGCCAGCCAGGGCCATTCACGCTCAACACGATCAAGCGCCTCTAGCATATATTGAATTTGCTGATCCGATGTCACCCCGCCCCAAATCGACGGGCTGCCACTCCAATCCTGGGGCAAGCTGTTCCAGCCCCAATTACTCGCCCAGATCGCTTTTTTGCCGTCGCCGTTTCGCACCATCACTTCACGCAGGGCGACTATACGCGAGAAATTCAGTGTTTCCGCGTCAACCGTTCGATCTGACGGTGGCGAATTGAAACCATAAGGTTTCGCGCCAATGGCATCAAAAAATTCGCTACCCCCAAGTGCATAGAGATCGCTGAGGTAGGAAATGTCGCTGATATTTTTCGGCCCTTGCTCAGTTGTTGGAGCGAGTGCTGCTGCAATCACGGTGGCACGTGGGTCCGCGTTGTGGATGGCGCTATAGCCAGATTGGAGGAGAGCGAGGTATTGTGCCGGACGAGGCTCAGTATCACCCCACGCCGCGATAAGATTAGGCTCATCCCAGATTTGATAATGGTCGATTGTGTCACCATAACGGGCAGCAAACGCGCTGGCAAACGTGCCGAAATCAGCCGTGTCATCGGGAGGGGCAGTCGGATTATCCGATTCTCGCGTCCATGATGGTGAATTAACCAGTACAGCGATGAGGCGTAAATCAGGCTGCTGCCGAAATCCATCGACAAGCGTATCCCATTTATCCCAATCGTAAACGCCACGTTCTGGCTCAATCGCGTCCCAGGGAAAAAATTGCCGGACCCACGTGACATGCGCCGATTTCATGAGTTCGAACTGCGCCAACAATTCGTCGGGCGTGTATTGTGTTAACTCGGCATTCACACCCAGACGCGGTACACGAAACGGTAAATCAGCATTTTGTGACGGGTCAACATAGCCGCGTAAATTAAAATCGCGCTGCTGAATGGTCGAAAATACCGCCACTAACGCGCCGGAGAGCGACATCAAGGCAAAAACAAACAGCAGCCAACGTCGTGTCATGAGGCCCAGACAGGTTTGGAAGCGCCACCATCGAGCGTTAGTTGATAGGCAATTCCGTCAATATCGACGACCCAGAGATTGCCCTGATAAATGACTGCGATCTGACGTGCATCGGGACTCCAGGCGAGTTCTTGCGGCGCAGTCAATCCGGGCTGGCCTTCTGGTGGGAAAATCTTGCGTTTGTTGCTGCCATCGCGATCCGCGACGATTAAGTCATATTCAGCCTTGTCGTTGATGCTGTTGGCAATATCACGCGCTTGCAGATAGGTTAAATAACCGGAAGGAAACTCGCTGCCGGGGCGGGTGAACATGGGTGAATACTGTGGCGAAGCCCAGATGCCCGCATTTGTGACAATATCCGCTTGAAAACTACCTTCGGTATCTGTCGCCGCCACGTTGAAAACCGGGCTGAATTCTGGCGGTTCGCTGCCAACGGGTGCGCCATGAACCGTAGTCAGAATGCGGCTGCCATCGGGCGACCAGGAAACATTGGCACGCCATGACCAATCCGCGCGAGTGTTAAAGAGTGGAAATTGGAGCAGCGGTTCAAGTTCACCATTTTCCAGGTTGACCAGTCCGAGGGATTCAGCCTGCACCCAGGCCAACGCCTGTCCGTTCGGAGACCATTCGTAAACCGTTCCCCACCAGCCGTAAAGCCCACCCTGTGAAGGCTCTAAAACCTCGTTGATATTTAAGGATTCGCCACTTTGGGGATCAATACGCATCATCCAGAGATCGTTAAATGCCCTCCATCCGGGTGGTTCAGCGCGGGATTCGCCAGTGGAATAGCTGATGCTGTTTTCCTGACCGGGTATCCAGTCGGCATAGAGGACATCTTCGGGAACAAGCTGAACGGGTTCGGAATCGTTCGTTGTATCGTTCACCAGCCAAAGCTCATTCAGGAAATTTTCGCGATCATCATTTGCATTACGGGTAAAGAGAAGCTGCCGCCCATTGGCAGATAAGCTGAACACCCGCTTATCCAGATCGCTCGTTGTCGTGATGGGGCGTTTGGCGGTGCTGCTGCCACGCATCACCCAGGCGTTATTGTTGCTGATGTAGGCCAGTGTACCTGTTATGGGTACGGGGTCCAGCTGCCCGGTGGGGCCGACATAAATGACCTCATCCTGCGGGGCGATCAGTGTAACACGGTTAATCTCCACAGGATCGCGGCGTACACCATCCTCAATCGAGACACGATAGCAGACCTGCTCCATACCATTTTGCCCGGCCTGACCCAACAGTTCTTCGCCTGCACTCAGGGCTTCGTTCAGGACGGTACGCTGGCGATAGGGGATTTCGTTCTGTTCGCACTCATTTTCTTCACGCACTCGCACGACGGTGACTTTCATCCCATCGGCAATCTGCGTAAAGTCCGGCGGCGACACGCGATCCAGCTCGCCTTTTTCGATTTCGGCATCACGCAAAAATTCGCCGACGGTGACAGGGGACTCATATTCAAACGTGCGTTCGCGACCATCGGCTACCAGCGCGACGAGGATTTTTGGCGATTCCGGCGTGGGTACACAAGCCGTTAGCCACATTAAAAGCAAAAGCGGTAAAAGTTTTTGTCTCATAGGGAGAAATCGTAACATAAATTTGGTGAAATGGTCAATTTGGGTAAGTCTAAGGATATGGGTAGGGGCGACTCGCCGAGTCGCCCCTACAGAACAGATACTTTTAAGGAGTAGCGTCCGGGAAGACCCGGCTGCGCAGTTCGCTAAGAATGCGCAGGGTATTGCGGTTACGAGCATTCATGCCAAAGTTGCTAACGGCGTTATCGCTCAAGTCACCTGCGCCCGCTGGGGCAACGCTCGGCGCATTGTCGCCACCGAGGCCGTTACCAGGAAGCTGGGTGAGTCGCAGCCACAGGTTGTAGATCAAAACCGTTGTTCCATTACTGGCTTCGACATTTCGAGCGGCCTGGATGATGGCGTTATTGATGGCATTCGTTTGCGCTTCCATACCAGGTATTGGCTGGATTGTCGTCACAACCGGGATGATGCCCTTACTCAGCAGGCTTTGAATGATCTGCTCCATCGTGCCTTGGAATGCGTTGGGGTCGGTATTGGAGAGCACATCGTTGTAACCAACACTCACAATCGCAACGAAAGGCTGAAGCAAACGCATTTCGCAGTCCAATGGTGTTTCGCCACCACTGCACACATTGGAATCGCTTTTGGCGGGGTCGAGAATGTCCTGCGCATGCCAGCCAGCGCCTGTTGCAACGCTTGGGCGGCTGAAGCTATTACGCCCATCGCCTACATCAGCCTGACGATACCAATCGACAATTTCCTGGAATCCGGCAGAGCTTACATCCAGGCCAGGATCGGCAAACGGCGTGAGATAGCCGGACTGTCGCGCCAGATCGTCGCCAATGATGGCGAAAATAGTGGCGCGTTTGCCCTGACCGAGGCCATTTTCGTAAATCCCACGCAGACGCGGCTGAACATCGGGTTGGTCAAAGTCTGGCAGAATTGGTATCTGCTCCGCGACGTTTTCTTCAGGCACTGTCAGGGGAGCATCGCTCACATTGATTGTCATTTGCTGGCTGGCCTGTTGACCATCAACGCCTGTAACAGTCAGTGTCACGACAAAATCACCAGCAGCGTTAAACGTGTAGCCCACGCTCGAACCATTTGCGACACCAACATTATCGCCAAAATTCCAATCATAGCTGGTAATGTTATCGGCTGCCGTCGCGTTGAATTGCACGGTCAGTGGCACGGTTCCACTGGTCGGATCGGCGCTGAAAGCAGCGACAGGGGGTTCGACGACAACAGGCGGGCTGACCGAAATCGTCATTTCCGCTGTGCTTTGACCACCCGGCCCTGTAGCGGTGAGTATGACGACGTAATTTCCAGCGGCTTCGAAGCGATGCAGCGGGTCACGATCTGTGCTGCTGCCGCCATCGCTGAAATCCCACGCGAAACTGGAAACATCACCTGTTGTAAGATTCGTAAATTGCACGTCGAGGGCGGCCGTTCCCGTATTCGGTTGACCGTCAAAAGCGGCGACTGGGGCTGCAATCGGATCGGTGGCGTTGACATCGACAGTTGTCGTATGCGATCCGCCAGCACCTGTTACAGTCAGTTGGACGGTATAGGTCGCGGCAGTGGTAAAGGTATGCGAGATCACCGCGCCATTTCCAGTTTGCCCATCACCAAAATCCCAGAAATAGGTGTCGATCTGGCCTGACGAAGTTGAACCATTAAATTCGATGGTCAGTGGAACATTGCCAGAAGTTGAATTGGTTGTGATGGCTGCTGTTGGTGCATCGGGCTGTTGTGTCACGTTGATCGTTACACTGGCTTTAGCCTGACCACCAGGGCCGACAACCGTCAATGAAGCCGGATATGAGCCTGGAGTCGTGTAAGTATGGGTGACTACCTGACCGTTTCCGGTTTGCCCATCGCCAAAATCCCAATTATAGGTGTCAATCTGACCGGAAGAGTCGGACGCATCAAATTGAACTGTTAACGGTGCGTTTCCTTCGGTGGTACTGGCGACAAGGCCAGCTAAGGGCGCGGGAACAGACGGATTCTGTACCGTAATCTGGCGTGTAACGGATGTCGATCCACCGGGGCCAGTCACCGTCAAAATGACGTTGTAGGTGCCGACGGCCTGGAAAATATGCGTCGGGCTGGCATCGTTGCTCTTTTCACCGTCACCAAAGTTCCATTCCTGTGCCGTGATGCTGCCCGTTGATTGATTCGTGAACTTAACCGTCAATGGTGATGGACCAGTCGTGACATCCTGGATGAAAGCAGCTACCGGGGCAGTCGGACTCTGGACATTGATTTCACGCGAGACATTGGAAGTCCCACCCGGCCCTCGAACGCGCAGCCGCACTGTATAAATGCCCGGAGTACGGAATGTGTGCGAAGGATTGACATCGGTAGCGGTGCTGCCATCGCCAAAATCCCAGTTATGCTGCGAGATGCTGCCCGTTGATTGATTGGTGAAACGAACGACGAGAGGCGCTTGCCCTGTTGCACGATCCTGGGTAAAGGCCGCAATCGGACGCGGTACGGTGACAGTTGTCGCCGTTGGGACAGGTGTGGGCTGCTGATTTTGGATACGAATGCTGTTGACAATCGTCGCCAGACTTGTGCCATCCCGCAGATAGAGACGCAACCGAAGCTGGTATATTCCATCGGGGCTTGCGCCCGTATTCGTCTGCCAAATGCCCAGGAGACCATTTAAGACAGGTGTCTGAACAATGCTGCTGGCCGGATACCAGAGATTGCTAGGATTCGGGTCTGGCCCAAATTCCAGTTGATATTGCAAAAACTGAGGGTGAATGGCTGCACCAAGCACCTGAACGTTGCCAGCGACAATATTTCCCGGTATCGGCGAGAGAATGACGATACTGACCGGCATTTGTGTGCTGGTGGGGAACGGGATCGCGGTTGGGGGGAGGGCAACAACTGAGGTTGGTCGTTGACCACCGGATTGACCACCCGTTACGACAGGCAGCGGTGTAACCGTAATGGCGTTGCCGCCTATGGGTGTCCGACTCGGCAATAGTGTTGTCGTCGGCACATTGGTGACATCCAAACTTTCTTGCGGCGCACTGGTCAGGTTACAAGCGCTGACTACAAGCGCAACCGCAAGCATGAGAATCGTGATGATGAAAATCTTCCCGTCAAAGCGGGGCATAGGCTAACCTTCCTGCATTAAGTGACAGTATCTTTCACATTTTATTATAGCGCTCTTGCCGACGAAATACCTGACGGTCACTACACGGTTGGTATCCCGGATTCCTGACGGTGATTACCCAAGTGGTATCCTGGATTCCTTAAGGCAAGGTACTTGTGGCGAAAACAAGCTAATGTTACACTTCTTTTTATGAAAGTGCTTATTGTTGACGACGAACAGGCAATCAGAGACGCGCTGGGACGCAAACTACGACGCGAAGGTTTTGACGTTGTGTTGTGCGCCGATGGTCTGGAAGGTTTGCGCGCATTTCACGCAGAGCGCCCCGATCTGGTCGTTCTGGATATTATCATGCCTGGTGGCATGGATGGCTTGACCGTTTGCCGTCGCATTCGCGAAGTCGCGGATACACCCGTCATGATGCTTTCTGCGCAAGCCGTCACTGAAGAAGACGTTATTCAGGGGTTGACCGCCGGAGCAGACGAATATCTCATTAAACCTGTGCGTTTGAACGAGTTCGTCGCGCGAATTCAGGCACTACTGCGCCGCGCACAGATCGCGATGCCGGAAAATGAGCAGGGCTACAATGATGGCTATCTGACCATTGACCTACACCGCCGCCACGTCCACGTTGACGGGCATAAAATCCATCTGACACCGACGGAATTTAAGCTTCTGGCGGTACTGATGGAAAATTCCGGGCGTGTTGTCTCGCAGCGCGATTTGCTGGAGCAGGTATGGGGCCACGAATACATCGACGATATATACTACCCGCGTGTTTACATCAGCCAGCTTCGCCGCAAGATCGAGCCAGATGCTGCCAACCCGATTTATATTCTGACTGAACACCGAATCGGCTATCGTTTCGAGAAGCAACCCCCGACAGTGCCTAAATCAGACTAACGGCTATGTCGTTTTTCAACTCGATCACCCTGCTTTTTAATGGCATCACCCTCGCGCTGTCGCTCAGTTTTTTATTGATTATCCTCTGGCAGGACACGCGCCAAGAACTTAACCAGTTTTTCGCCATATTTTTATTTCTGGTGATGGCGTGGAATGCTGGCTCACTGCTGGCGCAGACGGCTTCCATCATTGACGCTGATCTATCATTTATCAAACTGGCAATCAGCCTGATGGAGTTGGGGTTCACTGGATCCAGCATTGCCATTTATACGCTTGCGGCTGTATTGGTGCGGATTCATACCCGGCGATTCCGCTGGTTGGCATTTACGGGGTTGGTGCTAGTTCTCCTGTATCAGTTTTTTTTGATTGTGAGTGATGCCCCGATTCGCTTTGAACGGTTCGATGCCGGGACATTTACTTATCAGCCTCAGCCACTTTCGGCGATTTTTTATCTGATTTTCGATACGGCGACTTTTTATCTCGTCTGGCGCTACCGCCGAAAAATTCGTTCTCGAAGTCTGGTTGCAGGGATCATCCTTTTTGTCATCGGTCAGAGTCTTGGTCTGTTAAACCCTGAACTGCGGGCGCTCTCGATCTCGATTAACCTCAGTTCATTCGCGGCGCTGATGATTAGCTTTTCCATTTTGCGGCAGGAAATTATCACACCATTGGCAGAACGTGTGGTACAAGTTGAGGCGATGCACAAGGTCAGCCTCGCGATTACCAGCCAGATCGCGATTGATACAGTTTTAAATCAGATCGCGACTCAGGCGGTGGGGTGGTTAGATGCCGACGGATCCGGCATTTTTTTGAATCGCGAAAACGAACTCGAACTGGCGACGGTCTATAATCTGCCCAAGCAATTTGTTCACCGTCGGGTCGCTTTGGGGGAAGGTATCGCCGGAAAAGTTGCTCAGACTCACCAGTCTATTCACGTCGAAAGTTATCCGCGTGATTGGCGTGGTAAAGTAGATTTACCACTTGCTCAGGAAACCTTTGGATCGGTCATCTGCGTTCCGCTGATCTACGGTGGTGAGGTGATCGGGGCACTGATGGTGATTGCAGGGCAGCAGGGACGCTTATTTAACCCTAATGATGTTTATTTACTCGAATTATTGGGTTCGCAGGCTGCCGTTGCGATAGCACATAGTCAGCTTTTCGCCGATCAGCGGGAAGCGATGCGCCAGGCCGCCGCCGCCCGCAGCCAACTTGAAACGGTTTTAATCGGAACCGAAAACCCGGTCATTGCCGTAGACCGCCAACTGCGGTTGATATTTGCCAATCCCGCCGCAGAAGCGTTATTCTCAATGCAGGATCATATGAGAGAGCGTTTAATTACGGATATTTTTCCAGCCAATACGCTACCGTCCAATTATCAGGATGTTCTTTCCGATCTTCGCCGAAATCGCACACATGTGTATGAGGTATCTCTCGATGATAAGACTTACCTGTGCCATCTGGCTTTACTGGGGCGGCCTCGGATTGCAGGTTGGGTAGCGGTTTTGAATGACGTGACTCAGCTTAAAGAACTGGATCGCCTGAAAAGTGAAATGGTGCGCATGACCAGCCATGACCTGAAAAACCCGCTTCAGGCAGCGATGGCGAACCTCGATCTTTTGCGTGATGATGTGTGGGAAAATGGCAATTCTGAGGTTCGCCAGTCGATTGAGGCGATTGAGAAACAGCTAGAGCGCATGTACCGGATTATCAACGGCATCCTTGATCTGGAGCGCATCAAGACAGGTGCGCATCTTCAGGAAATCTGCCGTCCGCTTAAACTGGTTGAGGAAACCATTGAAGAATTGCAGCATTTAGCTGATGATAAAGCGATCCGCCTGGAAGCCATTGTCGATATGGATACACCAGAATTTATGGGCGACCCGGAGCAATTTAAACGCGCCCTGATTAATCTAGTGGAAAACGCGATAAAATTTACACCTGTTGACGGGGCAGTTATGATCCTCGCACGCAAAGAAGGCAGCGGCGTTGAGTTCGAGATCAAAGATAATGGTATTGGTATTCCCGCCGAATTGCACACCCAGATTTTTGAGCGATTCTTTCGTGGCAGACAAAAAGGCGTGGAACACGTCAGCGGTTCAGGGTTGGGTTTAAGTCTCGTCAAAACGATTGTCGAAAATCATCATGGGCGAGTGTGGTTAGAAAGCGAAGAGGGAAACGGCACGACTTTTTATGTGTCTATCCCTGCGATCAGGTAACTTTTATTGTAAATTTCAGAGGTGTGAATGTCTATTCAAAAACAGATGCGTATTATTCCATGTATTGTATTTTTACTTGTCGTCGGCATCAGTATCGCTTCTGCTCAAGAGAACGTGACGACAACCCCAGCGCCTTCCAAAACCCCTATAGCAACAACAGAAGAATTGCAAGAACCATCCAATCAGTCAAACCAGACACCTGTCCAGACGCGAATCCAGGCAGACCTGGCAATTCTGACGGGCAATGTGCAGCGTCCTAACGGAATAGTCTGGCACAACAGCAAGCTGTATACCGTTTGTAACGGCGATTTTACGATTTATGAAATTGATGATACAACTGCCGCCACGCGAACCTATATTTGGGGCGTTCGTAATGCTCATGCTCTGTATGCGGAAACTACCGACCTGGGTGAATTGAATCTCTGGGCACCAGATTTCCAATCCAATGAATTGATTCGGATTGACCGCAACGGTGTCGATACCGTTTTAGCAAATCTGGATGGCCCCTGGGGAATTGCCTATCTGAACGAAAATGAATTTTTGGTCACTGGCCTCCGCAGCAATAACCTCATGGTCGTAACGCGGGACGGTCAAAGCCGCGAAATTGTGACTGATTTGCGTTCGCCGACAGGGGTCGCAGCCGATGATAACGCGGTTTATATTGCTAACACGGGGAGCGCCCGCCGCGCCATTGAATGGATGGATAAAGCAGCTATCCCGGCAGAAAGCGACTCTGAACCTGTCATAGCTCGTCCGCTTGTGTCCGGTCTGCAAAACACCACAGGTTTGGTGTTAGCTGCCGATGGGCATTTGTATTTTGCCTATTCGTTGGGAACGCGAGGCGTTATTGGTCGGATTGACCCGGAAGTCTGTAAGGCAAATGAAGGTTGTACCAACGCTGATGTTGAAATTGTCGTTTATACCGAACTGGCCGCGCCGTTGGCAGGATTGACCATTTCTCCCGATATGCGCCTGTTTGTCCACACGATGTTCAGCCCGGATATTTATTGGGTGCAACTTGAAACCGCTTCACCAGAAAGTGCAGCATCAGAAAGTGCAGCATCAGAGGAAACTAGTATTCAAATGCCAACTGTCTCTCCAGAAATCGAACAACAAGAGAGCCAATGATCGTCATCAGCAAATAGATGAGAGCGACAGTCACATACGTTTCCAGATAGCGAAATGAAGAACCCGACGATATTTTGGCGATTTGTGTGATGTCGCGGATGCCGAGGATGGCCACCAGAGACGAGTCTTTTATCATCGCGATAAAATCGTTGCCGAGTGGTGGCAGAACGCGCCGGATCGCCTGTGGCAAAATCACATAACGCATGGTCTGGAAATAATTCATACCCAGAGAACGCGCTGCTTCGATCTGTCCTTTCTGGATGGATTGAATACCTGCGCGAAAAGTCTCTGATAAAAAAGCGCCATAAGCAATCGCAAGAGCAATAATTGCCGATTCAGCCGAACTCCCACGAAAGGTGATGATAATCCCGTAGTTGAGTTCCATGTAGTCTTTGAGGGCGGGGAGGATGACAAAGGCAAAAATGAGCAGCACAATCAAAATTGGCAGCCCGCGCATAATCATGACAAACAGAGTCGCCAGGTTATAGATGATGATATGGAATACGCTGATCACTTTTCCGACCAGCCCATAACGCGGTTTGGGCGGATTTGAGCGAATTATGCCGACGAGCAGACCAATGAAGACGGCAATTACATAAGACACGCCAGCCACAGTCAGGGTCATCGAAATGCCCTCCTGAAGCTGCCGGAAAATATTCGAGTAAACTTCGTTTGCGGCGATGCTGATCGCGATCCAGATACCGAACAGGATCAAAATCAGCGCCCACCAGGGAAATGTGTATAAAAACGTCCAGGGTATGGCTCTTGATCGGGATTCCTGAAGTGGTACGTCGATTAGCTTTTGATTGGGCTTTCGATCCGATAAGCTCATGATCGTCCTCTAAAAAATCAAGGGATGCACAATTCTGCGCATCCCTGTATTGAACAACGCAAATGGACGTTATAGACTACTCACTGGTACCCAGGAACCACTTGTTATTGATGGTTTCGAGCGTACCGTCGTCGATCATGCTCTGGAGGGCGGCGTTGAACGGCTCGACCAGCCCAGAACCCTTGGGGAAAGCAAAGCCCAATTCCTGCAAATCGGTCAGCGGTTCGCCGACGATGACTACTTTGTCGGCGTTGACCCCGACATAACCCTGACCAGCCACATCGTCCAGCACCACCGCATCCACATCACCCGCGATCAGGGCTTGCACGGCGATAGGAACGGTGTCGTAAGTCACGAGGCGATCTTCACCGACTAAATCGGCAGCGACGAAGTAGTTGGTGGTTCCGGGTTGGACACCGACGACCAATTCGGTAGCTGCCTTCAGTGTATCAGCATCGGTGAAGCGATCCTCATCCACCCGCGCCAGGACAGCCTGCTGGAGAGAGACATATCCCATCGAGAAATCGACGCTTTCAGCACGTTCAGCGGTGATGGTGATGCCATCGGCAGCCACATCAAACTCACCGTTGGAAATAGCCAGGAGCATCCCATCCCAGGAGGTTTCGACGTATTCCGGCACACAGTTGAGGCGGACGCAGATTTCGCCAATCGTGTCATAATCCCAACCCTGAGCTTCACCCGTCGCTTCGTCCACGAAGTTGAACGGACGATAGGCATTCTCTACGGCTACCGTAATCGTCGCCCCGCCCAGGTCGGGGAGTGCGACAGGTTCGACGGCAGTACCGAGGAACCACTTATTATTGATGGCTTCGAGTGTGCCGTCGTCGATCATGCTCTGGAGGGCGGCGTTGAACGGCTCGACCAGTTCAGAACCCTTGGGGAAGGCAAAACCCAATTCCTGCAAATCGGTCAGCGGTTCACCGACGATGGTCACTTTGTCCGCGTTGACACCGACATATCCCTGACCCGCCACGTCGTCCAGTACCACCGCATCCACATCCCCGGCGATCAAGGCTTGGACGGCGATGGGAACGGTGTCGTAGGTCACGAGGCGATCCTCACCGACCAGATCGGCAGCGACGAAGTAGTTGGTCGTTCCTGGTTGGACACCGACGACCAGTTCGGTAGCTGCCTTGAGGCTATCAGCATCGGTGAAGCGATCCTCATCCACCCGCGCCAGGATTGCCTGTTGGAGCGAGACGTAACCCATCGAAAAATCGACGGTTTCGGCGCGTTCGGCGGTGATGGTGATGCCGTCCGCCGCCACATCAAACTCACCGTTGGAGATCGCCAGGAGCATCCCGTCCCAGGAAGTTTCAACATATTCCGGCACACAATTGAGGCGGACGCAGATTTCGCCGATGGTATCATAATCCCAACCCATCGCTTCGCCTGTCGCCTCATCCACGAAATTGAATGGACGATAAGCGTTCTCTACCGCTATCGTAATCGTTGCCCCACCCAGGTCGGGGAGTTCTGCCGATTGAGCGGATAAATTTAGTGCAGGTACAAAGCTTAATAGCAGCACAAACAATAAAAGTCGTGTAGTACGACTAAGCATAAAAGCCTCCCATAGGTTTTGATTAAGAAGATACAAATACATTAAACGCTAAAAATTGTACCACGCGCTTGGCGGAGTACAACAAATAAGCTGACCAAATTCGATTGTCAATCGTTAACGGATTTCGACAAATAGGCCATTGTAGTGCGGAGATTTGGTATCAATCAGTGTTAATTTTTTGTGGCGAGGATACTGTTTGAAGGCATACTCCGCTTTGAGCGCTGTGCTGCGGTCACTAAAACTCCAGATTGCAAGCAGCTTTACAGGCCGCCGTAAAGCCGTATATACAGCGCCTTTTCCGGTGTTGTGCTGCTTGAGTCGCCGATTCAAATTGTTCGTAATTCCGGTGTAGAGCGTCTGGTCGGCGCATTCCACGACATACATAAACCATGAATCCGGCTGCGTCAATCGCCCAGCACCTCGGAAACCAGCAGCCCGATTAACGCTGTGAGCAGCCCGACATGCTGGACAATGACGCCAATCAATTCGAGTGTTTGTGATTGTGCGTAAACATTGATGCTCTGGACAATGAAGCTGACAATCACCAAAAAGATACCAATCACGACTGGCAGCCCACGCTGTTTTGCCAGCCGTTCTGTAAATAGTGCGAGAAATCTTGCCAACCCTGGTGATGAATCAATGCGTTTAAACATATTCCACCTTAAAGCCCGTAGTTTTTATAACGCTGTCGTTATAATACTCATACTTAAACTTCGTAGTCTTTATAGCGCTCATAAAGTTCAGGAGACAACTGCACCGTGATAATGACACCATTTTCCGTGTGGTTCTGGTTTTCGACGGTTGCCCCCTCGTGGAGTGAGGAGATCAGGTCGCCACGTTGATAGGGGATCAAGAGCTTGACTTTGAATGAAGCCATCGCCGCAGCTTTTTCGATGCCATTCAGCAGATTTTCAATGCCGATTTCACGCAAGGCTGAAACTTCAAATTCATCAAAATAACTTTCGCTGCCCTTACGGTAGGGGATCGGATTATTACCCAACGCATCAATTTTATTCCAGACCAAAAGGCGTGGTACACGTGGCATATCAATTTCGGCTAACGTGTCCTCCACCGATTCGATCTGCTGCAAAACATTGGGATGTGATGTATCGACAACGTGCAGAATGAGGTCAGCCTCGATAACTTCTTCAAGCGTTGCGCGGAAAGCTGCGATCAATGTCGTCGGGAGTTTCTGAATAAATCCTACCGTGTCTGTTAGCAGGATATGGCGACCTGATGGCAATTCCACTCGGCGTGTCGTTGGATCAAGCGTGGCGAAAAGCTGGTCGGCAACAAGGACATCGGAGCCTGTGATCGCCCGAAACAACGTCGATTTTCCGGCATTGGTGTAGCCAACCAGCGATACAACCGGGATTTTGGTGCGGGCGCGTTGGGCACGATGGCGACTGCGGTGCGCACGGACATCCTCCAGATCAGTCTTGAGCTTGATAATTTTTCGGCTGATTTCGCGGCGATCCACTTCAAGCTGCGTTTCGCCAGGGCCGCGTACACCGACACCACCTGTTCCGCCTCGGCCTGATGCACCACCTGCCTGCCGAGCAAGATGTGTCCATTGGCGTGTCAGCCGGGGCAAGCGATATTGGTACTGCGCGAGTTCGACTTGTAAAGCGCCTTCGCGTGTATGCGCGTGTTGAGCAAAAATATCCAGAATGAGCGCCGAGCGATCCAGAATTTTAATATCTTCACCGAAACGCTTTTCGAGTTCACGCTGGTGGCGCGGTGAAAGCTCGTCGTCGAAAATCACGACCTGTGCGTCTGTTGATATGATTTGCTCACGCACTTCGTCCACTTTACCTGAACCAATAAAGGTCGCCGGATCAATGTGCTGTAAAGACTGGGTAGCCTGACCGGTCACGACCATGCCAGCGGTAGAAGCTAATAGCGCTAGTTCAGTAAGGGAGTCTTCTACACTTAAAAGCGGGCGACTGCTACGCAAGCCAACGCCTACCAGGAAGGCACGCTCTGGCTCGGTATTGATAATCTGAAAATAATCGGACATATAGGGGATAAACTTTCTAAATCCGTGAAGTTACTTCTTAGCATACCACGTTTTGAGTCGTTCAAGCGCGATTTCCAGGCGGTCATCGGGAACGCTGACGCTGATACGCACATAATTTTCGCCGCCAGGGCCATAGGCCGCGCCGGGAGCTATCGAAACGTAGGTTTCATTGAGCGCCTCTTCGGTATAGCTTTTGCCATTGCCGTTCTGGACACGTCCCCAGATGTAGATTGAACCTTTGGGACACTGCGCATCGAGGCCGATTTCGGGTAACACTTGCATAATGCGGTTGCGCCGACGCTCGTAAAGCATGTTTCGTTCGTCAATCCATTCCTGCGAAGTCTGGTCAATCGCGACGATCCCCGCATCATAAATGGCTTGAAAGTGTCCGCTGTCCATGTTGCTTTTTACTTGCAGGAGCGTCTTGAGAATGTCCGCATTGCCGACTGCCGCCCCCAAGCGCCAACCGCCCATATTATAGGTTTTGGAAAACGACATAAATTCAATCGCGCAGTCCATCGCGCCACGTGCTTGCAGAACGCTGTCGGCGCGGTAGTTATCAAATGTCACATCCACATAGGGGTTATCCGATGCCAGTAAAATCTGATGCTGGTTACAAAAATTGACGATTTTCTGATAGAAACTCAAATCAACCGTCGCACCTGTCGGGTTATTGGGGAAATTGACCCATAATATTTTGGCGCGTTTGGCGATGTCCGGCGGAATGCGGCTGATGTCCGGCATAAAACCGTTTGCTTCGTTAACGGGCAGTAAATAGACTTCTGCGCCCGTCATGTGTGCGCCCATCGTATACGACGGATAGCTAATATCAGGCGTGAGAACCACATCGCCGGGGTCAAGGTAAGCCAACGCGAGGTTGACAATGCCTTCTTTGCTGCCGATTAAAGGCAAGACTTCGCGATCCGGGTTTAGCGTTACACCAAACCTTTTTTGATAGTAGCGGGCTACGGCTTCCCGAAACTTCGGCGTGCCTTTATAGCCGGAATAACCATGATTATCGGCATTACGCGCTGATTCTGCGAGTGCTTCAATCACCGCCGGGGGAGGGGGTGTATCCGGGCTACCAATATCCAGTCGAATCACATCAAGCCCTTCGGCAACCATCTCGTTGATACGCTGACCGATAACGGCAAAAACGTAGGGCGGCAAATTTTTCAGGCGGTTAGAAGGGGTACGCACAGTGTTCTATCTTTCACGAATTGCGGTCAAATACAGCCATAATCTTATCATCTTGTGGTGCGCTGCGCATCGGAACCATGATGTGAAAAGTGCTGCCAGGGCAAAGTTTTTCATCATGACCGGGACTCTCCGCCCAGATATTGCCACCATGCGCTTCAAGAATCCCTTTGGAGATAAACAGACCCAACCCAGGGCCACCACCCCGAAATTTGGTCTTGCTGCTGGAATGCAGTGAGGAATCGCCAACGGACGAAAACATGGTGAAAATGTGAGGCAAGTCGTTGGCTGAGATGCCGATGCCGTTGTCGATGACCATCACGTCTGTAAAGCCTGTCAATTCACGCGCGGCGATGATGATTTTGCCGCCATCGGGTGTGTATTTGATGGCGTTCGAGACAATTTTTTGCAAGACATCGAGCAGGCGTTCCGGGTCGCCGTAGGTGGGTTGGCGCGGGATCGTGCTGCGCTCAATCAATAGTTCCACCTGACGCTCATTCAGTGGATTGCGCATACTATTTTCGAGCGCATCCAGTAATTGATGTAGCCAGGTCGGCTGAAGGTGGAGTTGAATCATATCCAGCGAGATCAGCGAAACGTCGATCATATCGCGGATGATTTCGCGTAATCGCTTGACACCGCTGTCGATACCTTCCAGCAACATGCGTCCATTTGGATCCTCGCGCACACCCTTTACAGAGGTCGCCAACATATTGGTATAGCCTTCTACCAATGTGATAGGCGTGCGGAGTTCATGAGCAGCGACGGCGACAAAATCGGTCTTGCTTTTGTCGAGCCGTTCAAGCTGCTTCTGCGCTTCATACAACTCGCGGCGCATATCCGCCATGAGCGTATCCACTTCCAGGCGAGACAGGTAAGTGATCGCCGGATTGTAGATGGCATCCAGTGCGATTAAAAATTCGACAGCTTCTTCCGGCGGGCATAGGCGCTGAATTTGCTCCGAATTGACTTGCTTGATGCGCGTCAAAACTGGAACGAGGCTGGTTAACTCACCGACCATCGGCGCACTGCTGCTGGAAATCCAATGTTCAAGCACAGAACTCAGAGGGTCGAGGTTTTGGGTTTTGACGGATTCTTTCAGACTATCAAAAAACTCAATCACGGTTGCAACAACCTGCGATTTCTGAGCTTCATTCTGCGAAAGCTCGGCCACTGCTTCCTGGATCAACGTGTCTTCGTTGTCTGTGAGCCACTGCGCTAAATCCGTCATGATCTTCTTCCTGATCGTCCCCTTGTTATGAAGCTGATTATACTATTAAATTTTTTGTGAAACCGGATTCAGGTAGTTATCCTGCAAGCTGAGGATAGAAACTTCCATATCAGCCAGCGCACGCTCAGAATATGCGCCGTAGCGGTCTCGTTTATTCTTCACGCGCTCAGTTAATTCCGGGAAAATTCCAAAGTTCGCTTTCATCGGCTGAAAGTGTTTTGGCTCGGCATGGGTGACATAATGGCACAGTGCGCCAAGCATCGTAGTCGGCGGCAAAATCCATTCCGGCGTTCCGTTGAGATGGTTTGCCATATTCACAGCAGCGACCAAACCCGTCGCGATGTTACCCACATAACCCTCGACACCTGTGATCTGCCCACCGAAAAAGAGATCGGGTCGTTGGCGGAACTGCATCGTCGGATTCAGGAGAGTAGGGGAATTAATGAAAGTGTTGCGGTGCATTTGCCCCATCCGCACGAATTCAGCATTTTCCAGTCCAGGAATCAACCGCAGGATTTGCTCTTGCTCTCCCCATCGGATATTCGTCTGGAAACCGACAATATTGTAGAGGCTGCCCGCCAGATTATCCCGTCGAAGCTGCACGACGGCATGGGGGCGTTTTCCGGTGCGTGGATCACGCAGACCGATAGGGCGCATCGGGCCAAAAGCCAGCGTATCATGCCCACGCGCGGCAAGCTGCTCGATTGGTAAGCAACCCTCGAAAAATCGTGGGTCTTCGCGTTCAAAATCGCGGAGTTCAGCTTTTTCAGCACCCAGAATGGCCTCGACAAAGCGCTGATATTCGTCATCATTCATCGGGCAGTTGATGTAATCGCCTTCTTCCTCATCGCCGCGATCATAGCGACTAGCCCGAAACGCGATAGTCATGTCGATACTCTCGATGGTGACAATCGGCGCGATAGCATCGTAGAAGTAGAGATATTTTTGCCCCGTCAGCCGTGCGATGTCCTGCGCCAGGGCCTCGGATGTCAACGGGCCAGTCGCAATAATGGTTGGGCCATCGGGTATCGCGCGAACTTCCTCGCGGATCACCGTAATATTCGTATGACCCTGAATGGCTTCGGTCACGTATTCGGCAAAAAGTTCGCGATCAACCGCCAGCGCACCGCCAGCAGGGACAGCCGCACGTTCGGCGCAGTCCATCAGCAGCGAACGTAGACGTTTGACCTCGGCTTGCAGCAGCCCCGAAGCGCGATCTACCAGTTTTGAGCCAAGCGAATTGCTGCACACGAGTTCGGCAAGGCGGTTCGAAACATGCGCACCAGTGGTTTTCTGAGGCCGCATTTCATACAAATTCACCCGAAAACCGCGCTCGGCAAGCTGCCACGCGGCCTCAGTCCCAGCTAAACCGCCGCCAATAACATTGATTTCCACAGGCATTTCCACTTTCTTATAATTTGTGACACCCAGTTTAGCTCAATTCCTGAGCAAACTGATAGTATGTTTTGATTTTATCGACATTTTCAGCATTCGGCGGGGCCATCTGGAGGGCAATGCCATAGGCTTCCATCGCTTCGGGGTAACGCTTGAGCGCAAAATGCGCATTTCCCAATACGTCATAGACACGATAATCACTCACCGTTTCACCCTCGGTTTCGGCTGCCGCCAGCATTTGCTTGACCGCGCGTACTGCTGCTTCATAATCTTTCTTCTGATAGCAGCTCCGTGCGATGCGATAGTGGAGTGATACTTCCCAGGGATGATAGGGATTGAGCTGCAAGGCCGCACGAAATGCTTCCGCCGCATTCTCATATTGTGCCAGCCGGAAGTATGCATCGCCGAGCATTTCATGCACACGCGACCAGGTAACATCGACACCAAGCGGCTTTTTGCTGATTTGAAGGAACTCTTGCAGGTAATTCACAACATCACGCTCACGCCCATCGAATCCGGTGAGCAATTCACCGGCGGCCAGGAGCGCTTCTATCAGGCTGATTCGACTTTCTGGCCCGGCTCCCGCAGCGACATCCACTGCCATTTCCGCTGCCGCCAAAGCCTGTACATAATCGTGCATGTCTCGTAAAACGCGGCTGCGCAATGTATGAACCTGTGCCAACCAGCCTCTGTTTTCGCCAATCGGGTAGGTGTCAATCGCTTTATTGAGGAAGCCAATCGCAGCATTCAAATCGCGGCGTTCATAAAAAGCGGTAAAACCTAAACGCTCATAACAGTAAGCGGTTAACTGGCTGATCTGGCTGGGGGTAAATAACGCCTGCCGGAAATAAATCTCGGCCTGCCTGATGTGGTTATCGGTGAGCGCGATTCGCCCTAGTTGATAATAAATCCAACCGAGATTTGCATATGCTGGAGAAATTTCGATCACTTTTTCGTACAGTCTTTGGGCCTGGAGGGTGTCGTTGCGGTCTGCAAAGCCGACGCTGGCTTGCTCAAAACGCGCAAAGTAACAATCCCCCAATAATTCAAGCCGTTCAGGTTGCTCGAACTCTCCGGGTATCAGCGCCCGAACCGCAAGCAGGTCATCAATCGCGTCTTCGGGTCGCGCACCGATTAAACGTGCGCGTGCGCGATAGGTAAGCAGTTGCGCACGTGATTTGTCAGAGATTTTAGAGCGCAATGTACGCGCGATAACAATTTCGACCTTTTTAATTTCGCGTTTTAACAGTAAATCTTCAATGGCTTGTGATTGCTCTTGCATGTCACCCCTAACAGATATAAACCTGATTCCATTTACCCATTATAGCCGTGACCCCGCTTTTCGCTCAACCTGCGCATTTTAAGGAATCAAAAAATGCGTAGCAAGGTTGCTACGCATAACAAACGATTTGAGGGTTCAGGTGCTAAATCGCGCCCAGGACAATCGAAGCATTCTGACCGCCCAAACCAAAGCTGTTCGACATGAGATAACGCAGGTTGGGGAAGTCGCGGGCTACATTCGGGACGTAATCCAGATCACATTCCGGGTCTGGTGTCTCGTAATTGATAGTTGGGTGCAGCACCTTGTCAATTAAACTCATCGCGCAGGCAATCGTCTCAATCGCGCCAGAGCCACCCAGAGCGTGACCCAACATGCTTTTGGTCGAGTTGACAGCGATATTGTAGGCTTGTTCGCCAAACACACGCTTGATCGCAAGGGTTTCCATGGCATCATTTGCCTGGGTGGATGTCCCATGCGCGTTGATGTACTGGATTTCGTCAGGATTCAGATGTGCATCTTCCAATGCCCAGCGCATACAGCGAATCGCGCCAGCACCTTCCGGGTCAAGCGCGGCGATGTGAAATGCGTCGGAGGATGAAGCATGACCGAGAATTTCACCATAGATACGCGCACCACGTTTGAGCGCGTGTGCCAGACTTTCAATGATTACAACGCCACAGCCTTCGCTGAAAACAAAGCCACTGCGGTTGGCATCAAATGGACGACTGGCGGCTGCAGGGTTATCTTCATAACCTGTTGCCAGCGCGTTCATGGCTTCAAATCCAGCCAGCGCATAATCCTGTAAAACCGATTCAACACCACCCGTGATAATCATATCCGAGCGACCATTTTTAATCAGTTCGCTGGCTTCGCCGATTGACTGAGTACCAGTAGCGCAGGCGGTTGAGGGCGCGTTAAGCGGCCCCAATGCGCGCATAAAGCGGCTGACATAGTGAGCAGGCATATTGGGCAGCGAATTGATAAGCGCCAGCGGATTTGGCTTGCGATAACCAGAGGATTTGTATTTATAGGTGCTTTGTTCAGCCATCTCGTGTGCGCCCAACGAAGTGCCAATCACCACACCGACACGTTCGCCTTCAGCTTCGATCTGCGGAACAGTTAGGCCAGCATCTTCTACGGCCATTGTGGCGGCAGCGACAGCAAAATGCGCAGCACGTCCCATACGCCGAGCTTCTTTGGGTTCGATATAGACTGTGGGGTCAAAATCTCGCACTTCGCCGCCGATTTTAACGGGAACATGCTCGACATTAATCGTTTCTAAACGCCGGATTCCCGACTTTCCAGCCTTCAAGCTTTCCCACAGCGTTTTTACGGGGCCTAAAGCTGTTACCGCGCCCAACCCAGTGATTACCACGCGGGGGCGGCCATTTCTAAGTAACTCCATTGATTAGTCTTTCTCCTACTCATCCTGAGTTGATAAATCAGGTATTTGTTGTATTCCATCGCGAATCGAGTCAATTATTCGGCCCTTGACTGCAAGGCTGGCCTGCCGCACGGCATTTTTGACCGCCACTGCATTCGAACGTCCATGACCTATAATAACAACACCGTTGACACCCAAAAGGGGCGCACCACCGACCTCAAATGTATCTGTCCGCTTGCGTACTCGTTGGAAAGCAGGGCGAGCCAACAAAGCACCTAGCGTAGAAAACACATTTTTCTTCAATTCGTCACGGATCAGATGACTGATATACGATGATGAGGCTTCAAATGTTTTGACAAAGATGTTGCCGACGAATCCATCTGATACGATAACATCTACTTTTCCCTGCATAATCTCTTTTGGCTCGACATTGCCCACAAAATTTAATGGCAAGCGCTGAATGAGTTCACTGGCATCTTTGATGAGCTGGTTGCCTTTGCCTTCTTCTTCGCCATTTGAGAGCAGGGCGATGCGCGGCTCCGCCAGTCCGAGGGCGTTCTGCGCATATATTTTGCCCATGATCGCAAATTGTGCCAGCCATTCCGGTTTTGAATCGGCGTTTGCACCCAGATCGAGGAGAATAATGTAGCCATCATTCACCGGATAAATGCCGCTTAGGGCAGGGCGTTTGACCCCTGGAATCCGCCGCAGAGTATATAACGTAGCGATGGCGTGCGCAGCGCCAGTGTTGCCCATTGTAACAAAAGCGTCAGCTTGTCCATCTTTGACGAGATTCATGCCTACATGCATCGATGACTGCGGCTTGCTTTTGCCAACTGTGCTTGGCTTATCCGTCATCGTGACAACCTGAGCCGCCGGGACAATTTCCAGTTTTAAGCCATTGGTATCGTGTTTGCTGAGTTCATTTTTGATGATATCGTTATCACCGACGAGCAGAATCGTATGATTAAGCTCCTTGGCTGCCAGAACACCACCGCCTACATCCGGCACAGGATAGCTATCGCTCCCCATCGCGTCTATAGCAATTCGCATTAGAAATGACCCTTTGATTTATTCGCCGCTTATTATTGACATAAATCTCATGCAAAGCAAAGGGTTGGCATAGGCTTACCCAGATGCAAAGCAAAAGATTGGTATAGATTCGCTCAGATACAAAGCAAGGATTGACATGGGTTTAGTCATAGGTATAATTTCTGGTGTTCAGCCCTGATGGCGGAACTGGCAGACGCGCACGCTTGAGGGGTGTGTCCCGCAAGGGGTGGAGGTTCGAGTCCTCTTCAGGGCAAACTTGGAAAAAAGACCTGTCAATTGAAGATGGGTCTTTTTGATTTTGAGGCTTTTCTTGCAAGCCTTTTCACTTGGATGTAAACTGCACATTGAGGCTGGCTATTCTAAGTGCTGCGCGAAACAGGAGTCCCCAGATGAGCGATGCGACAAACCAGGCTTTATCAGAAGCCTATGAATTGATTGAAGCGGATCGGTTGACCGAGGCTGAGGAGATATTAAAACCTATTCTCGCCGATGAACCGGATAATGCTGACGCCTGGTGGCTTTATTCGTATGCAGTGACGGATGTAGAAACTGCGCGCATGGCACTCAATACCGTCCTTAAACTTGACAGTAAATATCCAGGCGCTGCCGAACTGCTGCAAACTCTCGAAGGCAAATACCCTACCCATACGTCGGCGAAGAGCGATATTCGAAAATTAGCTTCCCAACCGCCTTCACTGCCAGATTTGCCTGAAGACGAGGATATGGAGCCTGTCGTAAATTATCTGGACGACAGCGAACCTATTCTTGCTCGAAATCGCCAGACAAAAACTGAGATTCCGGTGCAAAAGCCCGTTCAGAAATCGTCTCGTCTCCCAATATATGCAGGGCTTGCGCTGCTGGTTATTTTGATAATTGCGCTATTGTTATTGACCTCGCGACAGCCAGGGCAGGACACGACACTAACGCCTACCGCCGAACAACAACAGGTGGCATCAGGTACATTACCTGTCGATCAGCTATCCACCCAGGAAACTTCATCGACGGAAGAGGCTTCATCGACTGAGGAAAGTGCATCCACACAAGAAGCTTCATCAACACAGGAAGCAGCGCTCACAGAAGAAGCGACTGTTTCCCCACTTGAAGCGGATGTCACGCCTGTGTCGGATACCGCTGCCAACAGTGTTGGAGGCGCATTAGCCGATTTCACTTTGGCTGCTGATGGCATTGGTACGCTGGAGACGCAGCTTGGCACAACTCTTGTAGCGGGTGTTTGTACAGGCTCTGGACAACAAATGCGCGATACATTAGCAGGATCAATGAGCGCGTTATCAGCCGTTGCTGATACAATTAGCGGCTCGGAAGCAATCGGTGTGCGCCTTGTTAACTGTGATACGAACGAGGTTTTGCGTGTGATCGCTGTCCCAATTTCTGAAGCAGCATCGTTTGCTGCGGGTCAGAGTGATGAAGAAACCTATCAATCGAAGTGGGTAGCTGTCGCGTAATGTGGGTAGCCGTCGCGTAATTTTGAGATCAGGTGTCCGGCTGCTTATCAATAGGCAGCCGGATAACAAATGTTGTGCCGCGATTGACTTTACTCTCAACCTCGATCATCCCATGATGATTCTGAATAATCCCGTAACTGACGAATAACCCCAGACCCGTTCCGTTCGGTTTCGTTGAATAGAACGGGTCAAATATATTGTTAATCTTGTCAGCCGGAATCCCACAACCTGTATCCTTAAACTGAATGACGATGAAACTCCCTTCAACCCGTGCGCGAATTTCCAGCTTTCCACCTTTTTGAGTAGCCGCCTGAGCATTCAATATAATGTTCATGAATACCTGTTCAAGCTGATCTTTGTTGCCATAAATCGGTGGAAGGGTATCCAAATTTGAGGTTAACGTAATACCACTTTGCTCGAATAGTTTTCGATTCAGATTGGTCACGCCTTCGAGCGTTCGGCGTAAATCCAGGAATTGAACATCGGATTCTGTGCTGCGCTTACCCGCAAATTCCAGCAGTTGGCTTACAATTCGGGTGATGCGCTCGATGCTGGACTGAATGTTTTCGATGGCGATGCGGTCAATAGGATCATCATTTTGAAGGTCTTCAACCATATGTTCCAGATGGATGCGAATCGGCTGTAAAGGGTTATTAATCTCATGAGCGATACTGGCAGCAAGGTGTCCAACGGAAGCCAGTTTTTCCGAGCGGATCAACATTTGCTGCGCCGATTGTAATTCGCTGGTTCGCGCAACCACCATTTCCTGAAGATGTTCCGCGTAGTTTGCCTGAATTTCATGTAATTGGGCATTACGGAGGGTGAGTGCTGCCTGCCGACCTATGCCTTTGAAGAGGCGCAGGTGATTTTCATCGTATCCGGCATCCTGGGTGGCGAGTACGAGCATTCCGAGCAATTTGTCGCCATGCTCAATTGGGACGACCATCCCACTTTTAAATTCTGGGAAGATCGGTTCTTCACCCGGCCATAGTACAGATCGGCGTATTTTTAGAAAGCGGTGGATAGCCTGCTCGGTATCATAAGTGAGGGTTTTGCCATTTTGACTAGTCTGGGCACGTTGAGCGATGACTCCATGATTTTCGTCAAACTGGTAGATAGCAGCCAGATTGCCAGGTAGCAAATCCATCGAAAGATACAACACCAATTCCAGCAAATCATTGACCGCCAACGATTGGTTGAGTTCCTCGCCAACGCGAAGCAGTGCTTGAAGTTCCTGAGTACGCCGCTGCAATTTTTCTTCAAGTTGGCGAGCTTTCATTTTGCTTTCGGCACGTGCTAGTAATTCGCGTGGGTCAAAAGGCTTATAAAGATAATCGTCAGCCCCCAGATTTAGCCCATGTGCGACATCCGAGGCTTCTCGTGCTTTGGCAGTGATTAATATCGTGGGGATTGTCGCGGTAATTTTTTTCTCGCGCAGCCCACGCAAGACGTCAAAACCGTTCATACCGGGCATCTGAATGTCCAGCAAAATCAAATCTGGCAAAAGCTTTTGAGCTAAATCCAGTGCGGTTAATCCGTCATTCGCACATTGAACCTGATAACCTTCGCGTTCAAAAATACGTTCCAGCATCAGAGTCGTGTGTACTTCGTCATCAGCGACGAGTACAAGTGGCGGATCGTGCTTTTATTCCATTGGGTGATTGCCTTAAATTCTTCGGGATTGGTTCTTATGAACCTGCGATGCTACAATTTCACCATTAGATTGGAAATCATGCAAGTGAGTGGTGATGAAAAATTCTCTGAATAAGCGTACAGGGTTAGGTTATTCGATCTTTATTGGAATACTTTTGGGCATTAGCATGGCTGTTATCTTCGCTGCTGGTTTCTTTTTTCGAGATTTGATCGGGCTGTCTTCAGCATTTGCATCGGCGCAACCTGCTAATGTCGCTGGATACCCGTTACTGGATGAAGTTCAGACCTTGATCGACCAACATTACCTGCGCGATCAACCAGAATATGAGCAGCGCCAATATGCCGCAATCCGGGGAATGTTAGTGGCGCTCGATGATCGCTATACCTTTTTTATTGACCCGCCAGTTGCTCAGAGTGAATCCGATGTTCTGGCGGGTACTTATGGTGGCGTTGGTGTGCAAATCAACCGGGGTGAGATGGGAGAATATCTGCTTTATCCTTTTCCTGATAGCCCGGCTCTGGCTGCCGGAATCGAAGATGGCGATATTCTGAAGGTTGTTAATGGGCAAACCGTTGATCTCACGACTCGTCAGGATGTGATTGACCAAATGCTGCGTGGTGAGGTGAAAGAGGGCAGTGGTGTTGAAATCACCGTTATTAAGGCTGATGAAAGTGAACTGACTGTTTTCATCCCCTTTGGTGTGATTAACGTACCCTCAGTTTTGTGGCACATTCTGCCGGAAGACGAGCAGATCGGCTATGTGCAAATCCTGCGTTTCACCAGTCGGACACCGGAAGAATTGAAAACGGCGGTAGCGGATTTACAAGAATCGGAAATCTCCGGTTTAGTGCTAGATTTGCGCAATAATGCTGGCGGGCTACTCCAAGAATCGGTTGAGGTTGCAAGTGAGTTTTTGGCTGAGGGTGAAGTTGTGCTTTATGAGCGCGATAATCAGTCGGAACGCCCGTTTACCGTTGAAAATGGCGGCCTCGCGACGGATTTGCCCATCATTGTGTTGGTCAATCAAGGAACCGCCAGCGCTGCTGAATTGGTTGCGGGCGCGATTCGCGATAATGAACGCGGCATCCTGATCGGCCAGACAACCTATGGCAAGGGGACAGTTCAGCAGATTTTTCGATTATCCGATGAGTCGTCACTGCATATTACTTCGGCGGAATGGCTTACGCCTGATCGAGATACGTTGGATGGCACTGGATTGGAACCCGATATTACGATGATCCCGGACGCAAATGGGCGTGATGTCGAAATTGGAGAAGCAATTCGCCAACTCCATGAGAATATTATCGAAAAGGCGGCTTAAATGGCTGACGGCATCAAAATAATTACGAAGAATCGAAAAGCTCGCCACGAGTATCATATTGAAGAAACATTTGATGCAGGTCTTGCATTGATGGGGTCGGAAATTAAGTCGATCCGGGCAAATCGCATCAGTTTAGGGGACGGATTTGTGCAGGAACGCGAGGGCGAGCTTTGGCTGATGAATGTTCATATTGCCACCTACGATGAGGCCAGCATCTTTGGTCATGCCGACCCGCTGCGTCCCCGAAAGCTGCTGCTACATAAGCGCGAGATCGCCGAGATTACAGGTCGCATTCGTGAACGCGGTTATACGGCGATTCCGACAATGGTTTATCTCCAAAAAGGGCGGGCAAAAATCGAAATTGCGCTGGCAAAAGGCAAGAAATTGTACGATAAGCGCGATGCAATCGGTAAACGTGATGTCGAACGGGAGATTCGTCGAGCGTTAAAAAATGACTATTGATCCCTGGCCGAACTCAATCCGTGAAATCAATGGCCTGCCGCTTGACGCAAAAGAGGCCATCTATCGAACACTGCTGCCGGATTGGTTATTCACACAATATGGCGTTGATCGAAACACGCTGATGGTTGGCGGGCAGCGTGTTGTACAGTTTCGTGCGCCTTCAGGCAGCCGGGCGGTTGAGATCAGCGTTAAGCGCCGCGCCGATGACCTTGACCCGATGCTCTATCTGAATATGGCGGACACATTCAATAATCAAATTCTGGTTCTTTTGATGGTTATCAATAACCTGGATGCCCCACGATTTAATGTTGATGTTGACGAATCAGGGAATTCGACTCAGTTTGGCACTGCCGGACGCAATCGACCAGCAGAATTGGCTGCGATGAATGCAGGATTAGCGCCGGGTCAAATCCGCGCAGGTTTGCGCCAATTTAAGCAGGGGTTGCCGCTTTTCGAAGCATTTATCCGGCGAATAGGGCATGAGATGGTCTTAATTGAACCACTCGCCTACCATAATGCGATTGCATTTGAGCGCTATGGGTTCAACTATTTGCGTGGCTTGCAGGAAATGAAGCGCATCCATCAGGAATTTCAACCTGGCGCAAGTTTGCATAACATCCTGACAGACGACAATCCTTTTCGGCCTCCAGATGCCTGGAAAACGGTTCGCGGACGTTCGTGGGCTATTCACGATGGCATTTTAGGACACCCGTTTACTGGATTCCAGATGTATAAGACTATCGGTAAAGAAGCCAATATCAACACATTTCCCAATGCGCAATGGTAGTCAACCATTTATAAGCTCCGAGAGCGTGCGTGAAGTCCTTGACGCGATGCTCTACACTTCATCTCCCCAATCGCCAAGCCCACTTGAAGTGTTATCACTGGTCGATCACTTCATTGCGAATCCCGACCTGCCAGTCGCCGTTGAAAATCGCGAATTTGCGCTGCGCCATCTGTTCATTTCGATCATAACGCACGAATACATCGAACATCGTCATAATTTGGGACTTGAGTCTGATGTATCACAAACAACACTGGAAGCCGCTGCCGAGGATATTCGTCGGGATGTCCAGCAGCATAACCCGGAGCTGCTCGGCTGGTGCTTGCTTTATTACCGTTATGTCCGTGTGGACTTGAATTTATCGCTTGAATCAATCATGCCTATTACGCATATTGAGCAGCGTACTCTACGTCGTTATGTCACTCATACAATAGATCGACTGCGGGATTGTCTGATAATCCGTGAATGGGAGGAAAGAACAAAACAGCGCAAAGTGCGTCTTTACGCAGCGCTTCCAGCTTCACTGCCCATTCCACTAGTTGGGCGCGAGGAAATGTTCCGACAAGTTCGAGGGGCGTTATCGGGTCAGTCGTTACGTCACATCCAGGTTACTGGCCCGCCAGGGATTGGAAAAAGTGTTTTTGTTCAGGAATTTCTACGTCAGCAGATTGATGATGGTCGAATCGACCAGGTAGTGTGGATTGAGAATCCAGAATCAGTTGATTTTGCGCGGCGTCTCCTTAATGAAATGCTTGTTCATGATCTGAATATGAGCTTGAAAGAATATACTTTAACCCATAAATTTGCTGTGATTCTGGATCACCTCGAATGTACAAGTCCTGAATGCGCCGCTGATTTACAACAGCTTCTGAATGAACTTAACGCTGCACAGGTTTTTATCACCAGCCGTATCTATATACCACTTTTGCAGGGGACTAAACATGTCCCGATCAAAGAGCTAGCCGAGCCTGATGCTCTGGTATTAGTCCAAAACGCTATAGAGCTATTTGAGACCGATGGATTTGATCGCGAACATGCGAAACTGATTTATCAGGCTATTGGTGGCAACCCTTATGCACTCACACTCGCCGCCCATAATTTTAGCATTTACCGCATGGACACCACTGACAAAAATGTGCTGGATGAAATATTTAACGAGTCTTACGAGGTGTTGGGCAATGAAACCCGGCATCTTTGGCTAGCTTTTGCTCTCTGCCCAACAGGCGAAGTTTCGGTGGATATGCTTTCTCGGTTGTGGTCATCTCTTGTCAATCAGGAGCGTATTATGACCCTGCTTCAGTATTATCTGATACAGCCGGGACAGGGAATTGGCTACTATGTGCTGCCCACCTCGTCACGGAGCTTTATTCAGCGTAAGTATGCTGCTGCGCCTGCTACTTTGGAAGCTATAGTTGAAGCAGTAGATCATCATTTATCGGAAGTTTTACCCTTTGCTTTTGATGTTATCGAACATATTCTGTTTTCAAACTGGCTGAATAAAAATCCAGCGCTGATGCAAAAATGGATTAACGAATCTTTAAAAGAAGCTTTGCGGCGGGGACATTGCGCACGTTGGGTAACGATTATTGAAAATTTCCATAAACGTTATGGAACAAATGATATAAGCCTGAATATTGCGCTCGGAATGTGCTTACGTCGGGTTTCACAATGGCCCCAGGCGCATCAGATATTAGAGCAAGCCATGTTTGATGCTGGAAGGGCAGGAGAATTCTATCAACAGGGTAAGGCACTGTTTGAATTAGGTGTTCTCTATCGACAGCAGGGGTATTATGAGAAAGGAGCCACGATTCTGGAGAAAGCGGACAAAATATTCTCGCGATACGCCAGTGAGGATGCGATGAATGATCTGCGCATCGAACGTGCTCAGGTTGCCCTGGAGAGGGGAGATGCTCAACAAGCACAGATCTATCTACGCGATCTCCCATTAACAGGTCGTACATTAGCGATGTATAGTGAAATATATCTTCTCTTGGGTGATTTTGCACAGAGTCTTGATTTTGCACAGCAGGCGATTGCACTGAACAGCGATAATCCGGCGGCTGTCGGGAGGCTGTACGCGAGTATCGGACGCATTTATGATCAGTATGTTGAACTGGACAGTGCCTTCAATTATTTTGCCCGTGCTGTCACAATTTTAGAGCGGGAAGGGGACATATGGGCTTTGGCACGTGCTCAATCGAATATGGGTGCGCTGCTTATTCGTCTGGAAAACAGCTATGAGGCCTATGAGATTTTATCAAAGGCCGAAAATATGCAGGTCATGCTGGGTGACCGAGTGGGATTAGAAACTACACGACATAATTTTCGTGTTTTGCGTGGGCGCTTTGGTGGTTGACCCTTGCTTAAAACCAGCTACAATAGATCATATATGCGCTCATAGCTCAGTGGATAGAGCATCGGTCTTCGGAACCGGGTGTCGGGGGTTCGAATCCCTCTGGGCGCACAATCTTTTCGTATATTACCCCGTCTCTTTAGACTTCACACCACATGACTCGCGAATAATCAGTTCGGTAGGCAGCAAAATCGCCTGTGGTGTTTTTACTTTTCCTTCAATCAAATCAATTAACAGATTGGCTGCATGAGCGCCTTTTTCCAGGACGGGCTGGTGAATTGTGGTTAAGGGTGGGTTGAGTTGAGTCGCGATATTCATATCATCAAAGCCCACAAGCGCAAAGTCATCAGGAATTCGCAACCCGAGTTCTCTGGCAGCCTGCATGACACCTAGTGCAATTGCGTCATTTGCCGCAAAAATTGCATCAAATTTAAAATTCAGAAGCTCTTTCATTCCCTGATAACCATTGTGCCTATTAAACTGTGCTGGAATCACCAGATTTGTGTCATAGGGGATACCCGCTGATTCCAATGCGTTTCGATAACCCGTCAGACGGTCTTCACCGTCTGATATATTGAGATTACCGGTAATCGTTGCAATTCGGTGTCTCCCATGCTTGATAAGGTGCTCAACGGCAGTCTGCGCGGCGGTCACGTTGTCGATAGTCACATAGTTTGTATGCTCGCGGAACTGTGTCGGGCGCTCGACAGTGACAAAATGCGTTCCGGCCTCGATCAGATGCGCGAACAGAGGGTCGTTGGTTGCGGCAGACGCTACGATCAGGCCATCCATCATGCGATTTTGGAGAATGCGCCGCCTGAATCGCTCTTCGTCATCACCAGTTTGTTCCAGCCATAGCAGGGTGGCATGGTCTCGCTGTGTTGTTACCTCGGTGATACCCCGTAGGAGCGTTGAAAAATAGGCATCATCGCTGGAAATCGCGTTAAGAATATGGGGTATAACAATCCCAATAGCCTTGGTTCTTTGGGTAACAAGTGTCCTGGCAGCCGGATTTGGGCTGAAGCCTTCTTCTTCGATGACTGCTTCAACTTTTGTCCGCGTCTTAGCGCTAACATAGGGTTCATTATTGATGACACGCGAAACTGTTGATCGAGAGACTCCAGCCTTTGCTGCGATGTCTTCCAGATTCATTGCTTTATTGATGGGTCGAATGCTATTATTGTTCGTCACGAAAAACTCCTGTGCGGTTTTCTGGGAGCGATCCCAGAATTTAATTAGATGATAGCAATAACCCCCGCATTTTGTCAAAGTCAGTATCTTTGAAAGTTTCGAAAGCAAAACATCCAATCATATTACAGGCACTAGCGTTGCCGGGTATAGCATAAATCTCTGTCTTGATAACTTTTTTACTATTTCAGGTTCAGTTGTTCAAATCTGATGCAGTATTGCATCAAGTTTTTCATAGGGCACGATGTGTTTTATGTTGTGGTTATTCACGCATATTCATGTACGCATATCGCTGCCTGATAAAGACAATCAAATATCTGGTTGACTGATTAGTACCGATAAGAGTTCTTATCACGGAGTAATTGCATTAAAAGCTTGTTCGGACAACAAAAGCGTTATTTTCAAATCGCTATGGGCAGCAAGTTGCGTAACACACTCGTTCTATTATCTGGTATAATAGTGGGATGCGCAGTTGCATCATCTGAGGGTTTTTATGACGACACCGCCCACTCGTACACGAAAATTTCGCGTTGAATTTCGTCAGCAAGAAGTTGGTCATGTGATGGAACGCTGGCGTGCTTCGGATTCCTGCTCGTTGGTTGGTGTTGGCAGCGTTGGCAAATCGAACCTCATGCAGCACCTCGCCGATCCCGATGTCCAAAAAGCGTACATGAAAGAAACAAAGGTTCAGCTTTTTAAAGCGATCATTATTGACCCCAGCCTGCTCGTTCCTTTACCACAGCTCCAGGATGCCAACTCTGAGCAGATTCGATGCTGGGCAGGATATGAATTGCTCATGCACCGCCTGTTCTTATCATTTTACCAATCCAACATGCTCAACGATCAGGAAGCGGCGCGGTTGACGGAAATCTATCAATCTCTGCAAAACGGTAACAATCCGTTATACGCCTATATGGGTCTGCGCTACTTCGAGCTTGGGCTTGAACTCTTCATGCGCAAAAATATACACATCGTCTTCATGTTCGATGAATTTGAGGAAATGTTCAAGCAGCTCCCTGTCAAGTTTTTCCTGACTTTGCGCGGTCTGCGAGATGCCAATAAAAAGCAGCTCTCCTATCTGACCTTTACCCGTTCGCCAATCCCCGCCATTATTGAGCGCGAGGGAATCGATCAGCTAGCGATTGAACAGTTTTCGGAACTTTTTACGGATAACGTGTTCTATGTTGGCCCCTACAGCGATGTCGATGCGCGTGAGATGGTCGAAAACCTGACAGGTCGCAATCAAAAGAAATATGACGAGTATGCAGTAAACTTTCTTTTGTGGGCAACTGGTCGTTTCGCTGGTCTGCTGCGGGCGGGATTTCGCGTACTCGATTCGTTGAAAAACCTGAATCCATCAACGACTATGACCAAAGGCGATCAGCTTGCCGCACAAATTGCTAAGAAGAAGCCAGTGCGCATCGAATGTCGTACTATCTGGACAAGCCTCATGGACAGCGAAAAATATGTGTTAAAAGCCGCTGCGGGTTTGGTTGGATTTCAGCGCAGTGATGATGTCGATGAAGCTGTTGAAATGCTCGTACAAAAATCACTCCTGACGATTGATGCTGAGAATCGACTCACCATCGAGCCGCCTGTTTTTCGTGCATTTGTCACAAGCGATTCGGACACCAATCTATAAAATGCCTGTTATACCTGAATTTAACGGCTCACTTTTTCTTGAAGGGCCTGCTGGAAGCGGCAAAACTACCGCTGCTGCCAGCCATCTGCTCGAACTTATTGATTCCGGCGTAAACCCTGAGTCGATTCTGGTGATGGTGCCGCAATTTAATTTAGCCGCGCCCTACTCTACCGCCTTAGCCGCGTTAGACATTGGCATATCACCGACAATAACGACTTTTAGCGCGTTCGCACGGCAGCTTCTCCGGCGTTTTTGGCCTGTAATCGCAGCGCAGGCTGCTCCTGGATTGCCGGTGCGCGAACCCGTATTCCTGAACCTGGAAACGGCCCAATATTATCTCAAACGCTTTGTCGATCCTTATATTCAGGGTGGGATTTTCGATAGTTTACGAGTGCCACGCCCCCGCTTAATCGCGCAAATTCTCGACAATATGAACAAAGCTGCCTTATCTGGTGTCACCCTTGAAGAAGCGGAAATGCGCCTGGTGGCAGCCTGGGGTAATCGACATTCCAGCCGCCAGCAAATCTATAAGGTTTCTACCCAGATTGCCCAGCAATATCGCGCATTTTGCCTGCAAAACAACCTGCTTGATTTCGGCTTAATGGTCGAATTATTCAGCACCCATTTGCTTGGAACGCCTGTATTCGAGAATTATTTCTATCAGCGTTACGAGTATTTCATCGCCGATAATATTGAGGAAATGAGTGCTTTAGAGCATGATTTTGTGTCGTGGTGTGAGGAAAATACACGCCAATCTTTGCTGATTTATGACCATGATGGCGGGTATCGGGCATTTTTGGGTGCTGATCCGGCTAATGGGTATCAACTTCGAAATATCTGCGACGCGCAATTGCAATGGGATCAACTTGCGCTGGTTTCAGGGCCAATCCAGAGTCTGGTCAGCGAGGTAAGTTCCATTCTCGCGCCAGAATATGAAACCGATAGCGTCGAAGTGCCGACTGGCGAGGTGATCAGTTTCTCAACGGATACCTATTACCCGCAGATGGTCAATACATGCGTAGAGCAAATCAAAAATCTTGTCCGGCAAGAAGCGGTTTCGCCATCGCAGATTGCGATCATGATGCCTTTTCTGAGCGACTCGCTGCGTTTTGCTCTGCAAAGTGGGCTGGAGACTGCCAATATTCAGTCACAAGTTTACCGCCCTTCTCGTCCGCTGATAACCGAACCGGCTGTAAAAGCGCTTATGACCATTCTGGTACTCGCTCATCCTGAATGGGAGATTACGATACCAGTCAGTGATGTTGCGATTGCTTTGAGTCTCTTGATTGATGGCCTGGATCCATCTCGTGGGCATTTGCTCACCAGTATCGTGTATCGCAAACACCTTACGAGTTTTGACGAAATCAACGCCAAAATGCAGCAGCGTATCACCATTGAAGCGGGAGAACGATACGAACGTTTAAGACTGTGGATTTACGATCAAGCTGCGCAAAATGTCCCACCCGATCATTTCCTGAGTCGTCTTTTTGGCGAAGTCCTCTCGCAGCCTGGTTATGGATTTCATCACAATTTTGATGCGGCACGCTCGATTGACGATTTGGTTCGTTTTGCTGCCCGTTTCCGGCAGACGATTTACCCCGATGGCCTTGAAGTATGGGCATCTTTTACACGCGAACTTTATGAGTTAGTATCTGGCGGACTTGTTCCAGCACACACATTTGACGCTGATGAAAATATTGATGCAGTTCTGATCGCTCCGGCCTACACGTTTTTGATTGCAAATCGTTCAGTCGATTATCAATTCTGGCTGGACGCTGGAAACACAGGATGGGAAGAACGCCTTGAGCAGCCGCTTACCCATCCCTATGCGCTGCAACGTAATTATGAACCCGGCGCGGCGTGGACGGATGACATGGAAAAATCGGTACAGGAAACCATGCTCAAAAATATCGTCCTGGGCTTGCTTCGTCGCTGTCATAAAAAGGTCTTTGTCGGGATAACCGACATCAGCGAAAGCGGCTATGAACAACGCGGAATGCTGCTCAAACTCTGCCAGGAAATTCTGAGCCTACAAAGGGGAACAGAAGCATGAATCGCCCCCTCGACCCCCTGTTTCGACAGGCGCAGCAGGATGCTATCCAGTATCGCTCCGGCACGCTGGCGATTTCTGCTGTCCCCGGCAGCGGAAAAACCTTTACATTGGCGCATCTGGCGGCGCGTTTAGTCAGCCGATTGTCAAAAAGCGACCTGATGAAAGAGCGTGAAATTCTGGTCGTGACGTTCACCAACAGCGCTGTCAACAGCCTGCGCCGTAAAATCGCGGGTGTTTTGCAGCGAGATCGTGGCTTGCTGCCCTATGTCGGCTATCGCGTCCGCACATTACATGGTTTGGCGCATGACATTGTGCGCGAACGCCCTACTCTACTCGGCCTGACCGAGGATTTCCGCATTCTCGATGAGCCAACTTCCCATCAGATTATTCGTGAACTCACCGAAAGCAATTTGCGGCAGTACGGAGACTCGCTCAAATCTTTCATCTATGCCGACCTGCTCCAGGACAAGCAACAAACGAAGAAGATTTTGAGCTACGATTTGCCGGAATTGACGATCCAGATTTGCGAACGGTTCATCAAATATTGCAAAGATAATATGATGACACCGGGGGATTTTTATGCGAACGAAAATCTTGAACGCTTTCCGTTAGCGCAATTTGGACTGCGCGTGTACGACGATTATCAGCGCAGCCTTGCCTATCGCGGCGCACTGGATTTTGACGATCTGGTACGGTTGGCGCTGGTCGCCATTAACGAGAATGAGGATTTTCGAACACGGTTGCAAAAACGCTGGCCTTATATCCTGGAAGACGAAGCGCAGGACAGCAGCGCCTTGCAGGAACAGATGCTGCGGCGCTTGACCGAGACTCATGGCAACTGGGTTCGCGTTGGCGATCCGAATCAGGCGATCAATACAACTTTTACGACTGCAAATCCCCGTTATCTACGGGAATTTGCACAGCAGGCCGAAAACCAGATTCCGCTTACACAGTCCGGACGGTCCGGCAGACCCATTGCTGATCTCGCGAACGTTTTGGTGGAATGGGCTGTCGCGGAACATCCAATCCATGAAGTGCGCGAGGCGTTCGACTATCGCCTAATTGAGTCAACACTGCCCGGTGATCCACAGCCAAATCCGCTTACCGAAGAGACTCAGGTTTATATTCATCCCACAAATCAGCCTGTTACGCCGGATCGCGAATTAACGCTGACACTCGAAAGTCTCCAGCGCTGGTTGCCGGAGAACGGCGATAAAACCGTTGCCGTGCTTGTGCCGGAGAATCATCGCGGGTTTAAGCTGATGGAACTCTTGCAGCGTGCCTATCTGCCCTGTGAAGAACTGCTCCGCAGCACATCGACAACGCGTGAGGTTGCGGCTGCATTTCAGGCCACGCTGAAGTATCTCGCTGCGCCACTTGATGCCCAGGCACTTGCCGCAGTTTATTGCGATGTCTGGTGGGGCTGGAATCTCGGCCAGATCAAACTGGTTGACCTCAAGGGTGAGGTTGAGCTGGATTCGCTGATTGAGCAAGCCACAAAATCAATCGCCAATTATCAGCAGCTTGAAGATTTCCTGTGGCCTGCGGATGAGTCAGCCTGGATTTCCAGAATCAAAATCATCGCAGATTATCCAGTTTTAGAAGCCGACCTGATTGCTTTCCGTGAACATGTGCGACATTGGTTGCAAGCAATGATTCTACCCATCGACCAATTGATGCTCACCATTGGTCAGGATATTTTTCGCGATCCGGCAGACCTGGCGCTGAGTCATAAAATGGCCGTTGCGCTACGGGCGACACAAGACCTGAACCCGGAATGGCGCGTGAATGAATTTGTCGCCGAGTTGCAAGCGATCAGCTCGAATGAACGGCGTTTTATCGGCATTGAAGATATGGCATCCGGTTATGAGCCGCGCACCGGTGTGATAACCGTCTCGACCCTACATGCAGCCAAAGGTTTGGAATGGGATCGGGTTTATCTGCTGGGTGTTAACAATTACTCGTTTCCATCGGCAGAACCCGGTGATATTTTTATCAGTGAAAAATGGTTTGTGCGCGACCACTTGAATCTTGAGGCAGAAACGTTGGCGCAAGTCGATGCGCTCCGCGATGATACTGTTTACCGGGAAGGCATTGCGACAGGTCAGGCACGGCTGGATTACGCATCGGAACGGCTGCGCTTGCTGTATGTTGGCATCACGAGGGCGCGACGCGAATTGGTCATCCTCTGGAATACGGGTCGCTACAGTTATCGAGGCGGTAGTATGGTCTGCCAACCCGCCTTGCCGCTGACTATCCTGTTTGAGTATGTGGGCGGTACACGTATCGTCAAGAGGCCAAGTTAAAGTGATCGACATTCGACTGTCCGCGACTTCCATTCGGGATTATCTGGATTGCGCTCGACGCTTCCAACTGCGATATATCCTCGAACAACCCTGGCCTGCTGCGAAAAACGAGCCGCTCCTCGAATATGAACTGAGTCGCCAACGGGGTGCGCAATTTCATCGTTTGCTTGAGCGTTATTACCTCGGTGTCGATGCGCGCACATTGTCCGACATGATTACAGACCCCGTTATTCGTGGTTGGTGGCAGATTCATCAGGATCAGCAGCCTGTTGATGTTGTGACCAGTGAGCGAATTTTGCCAGAGAAGTTATTTCAAGCAAAACTGGACGATTATGTACTCACCGCTTTTCTTGATCTTGTTGTCATCGGCACAGATGACACTGTGACGATTATTGATTGGAAAACCACGCATCGCGAACCCAACCCGCAGGAATGGTCAAGCAGTATTCAAACGCTTGTCTATCTCTACGTCGTTGGCGAGAAAATTGCAGCGCTGCAAAACCATTCTGTTCGGCTATCCGACATTAAGATGCTCTATTGGTTTGTGGAACATCCCAAACAGCCTGTTTTAATTAATTATGGCGATATCCAGCATGAACAGGCGAAAAGCAAATTACGCGGATTGCTCCAACCGCTGTCGGATCGCCTCAAAGCCGAATCGAATATCGAGTGGCCTAAAACGCCCGATATAAAGAAGTGCAAATTTTGTGTCTATCGTTCATTGTGTGACCGAGGTGTTCGACCAGAAGCCACTTTAGATTTTGATGAAGTGGAGAATTGGCAGCTTTTAGATATTAATGCCGATGAGCAAGCCTGATGCCACATGGAAAACGTTACCTCATCCCCGCCGAAAAGCATCGGATCGAAATTGTCGTCGTTAATTCACGCTTTATTACCACGATTGATCGCGTGAACTCTGTTGCCGAGGCCAAAGCGTTCTTGAGCGCGATTCGTATCGAAATGCCAGATGCTTCCCATCATGTTCATGCCTATCGCATCGGCTATGGCAACAGCGTGATCGAAAGCGTAAGCGATGACGGTGAACCATCGGGAACGGCTGGCCCACCTGTACTCGCTGTACTTCGCGGCAGTGACATTGGCGATATTATCATTGTCGTCACGCGCTATTTCGGCGGGACAAAGCTCGGTACAGGCGGCCTTGTACGCGCCTATGGTGATGCGGCGCGTGAAGGTCTAAAAACCCTAAAAACCGCAGAAAAAATCGAAAAAAAGCTGCTCGGTATTGAAACGACCTACAGCTTATATGAGCAGATCAAGCGCCTGATCGCGCATCATAACGGCGTGATTGATGACGAAGATTTTGCTGGCGAAGTCACGCTGATGGCAATTTTCCCGGTTGACGATATTGAAGCTTTTACCGCTGACCTGACTGAACTCTCTGCTGGACGTATCACGCCAATTATCCTGGACGATGCCTAATCCTCCGGCGGCAGCACCCCGTGTGTGCAGGCATAATATGACCCGCCGATGACAATCTGAAAATCATAATCACGGTTTGCGTTTGGTTCACGCACGACCCCTTCATCGCTGACGCGCAGAATCGTCTGTAATCTCCCCAAACTGCTGCCTTTGGTACGTCCTGTATGATCGTAAATGGTCGTGTAATTCCGATAGGGTACGGATTCTGTGGAAATAATTGGTATAAATCCCTCCCATGCCAGCCGATCAGCCGCCACACGCGCTAAATCACCATAACCGCTGGCGTTGACGATGCTGATGGTTGCACCTTCACGCACCAATTGACTTTCGGTAGGCGGCACGACCATTTTGCGCTCTAAATCCATGATGGCCTCGCGCACCGGTACCAGAACGCTTGAGCCTTCTGGTGAACGCCAGGGCTTCACCTCAATATTTTGATGAAACGTATAGGATACGAGATGTGCGGTGTCAATCGTCAGCGCTAACGGTGCAAGACTCACCATATCCGGGAGCGTTACATCGGTTTCGACCATTTCTGTGATTTGCTGCCAGATGTCCGGCAGTTGATTGAGCAGTCCCATGTCGCGGGTGTGATGCCAGATGGCGCGCATCATGTCCTGCTGGCGGCGGCCCCGGTCAAAATCGCTGCTGGTGCGGCGGCTGCGGACATACCACAATGCCAGATCGCTATCCATCATGTGAACGCCGACGGGCAGCGTAAACATCTCCCAGCTTTCTTCGAGATTAGGATCAAGGTCAGGTTCACGCAAACGCCAATCTTCAATCGCACAGTCAACGGATAATTCGATACCGCCGAGGCTGTCGATAATGTTTTTAAACCCATTAAAATCGACACGTGCATAGTAGTCGATCTGGATGCCGAGATTGTAGAGAATAGTCTCCTTCAAAAGTTCAATTCCCTGACCCTCGCCACCTTCAGTTTCTCCATGACCATAAGCCGAATTAATGCGATAAGATATCCAGCCGGGGATATAAACATAGAGATCTCGTGGGATCGAGAGGAAGGCTACCGTTCCAGCCGTGCGATTAACCGACACAATCAGAATCACGTCAGTGCGGCCAGAATTCTGCGGATTGGTTGTATCACTCCCCAGCAGCAGGAAATTGATAATATCGTAACCCGCTTCATCAACAAGCGGCATTGGCTCCGGGATGGTTTCTTCTTCCTGAGCCAATGCCGGAAAACTTAAAACGAAGGCGATAAACAAACCTAGCACGAATAAGACAGACTTTGAGCTTTTCATAACCACCCTGCACACGTTTGATTCTCAGCAATTTTCTCAGTATATAGCGAGATCATAGTTGCAGGGTTTGGCGTAGGCTGCTCGTCGGAGAGTCGTCATTCATTCGCAATCATCCGTGCGATGACCGCTCGGGTTTCAAGCAGTGTCGGGTCGTTTGGTGAAATCATGGTTGCATGGGTCAAATAGGCCTTCGCCGAATCTTCCTGACCATCTTCAAACAGATAACGTCCGGCAATCGCCAGTAATGGCACATAATTCGGACTTTTTTCGATGCCCTTCATCAGATAGCTGAACGCCAATTCGTGCTCACCAGCCTCCCACAATAATTGCCCCAATAAAGCTGTAATATCAGGATCGCCAGGGTTAGCTTTATGCCCATCCAGCAGTACCTCAATCGCCGTCGAACGCTCGTCCCAAGAAGCATAGGTCTTAGCGAGGAATATATAGGCTTCTGCGAATGATGGCACTTTTTCAGTTACGGCTTCCAAAAATTCGACATCGTCAGAATCCAGCGGATTACCTGCACTGATAATATCTGTGATTTCGCCCATATGCGCTTCAAAATCCGGGTCTTCAGCCGACAACATCAAACGATCAATATCCGCCAACACGATGGGATCATCCGTCAGACGACGTGCGTTTTGCAATTCGATTTTGGCTTTATCGCCTTGCTCATCCACAAGATACGCGGCAGCCAGATTGAGCAGGATGTCGTAGCGCTCCGGCTCACGCGAATGGGCGATTTTGAGGATTTCAAATGCCGGGGTTATGTTATCAATCGTATAAAGCGCATCGACTATGCTGCGCATCTGGTCGCCAGTCTTATCAAGTTGTACAAAGCGTTTCATGCCATTCCAAAAGCGTTCGCCCCCCGTTTCAACATCCAGCAGCAAAAGCAGCTGGCGATAAAGCGCATCTCGATTGTCGGGTTCCGTCTCTAGCACCGCCTGATACGATTCAATCGCTTCCCATGTCATATAATCTGAATCATAATCAACGGGGTCAATCATGATGAAGTTTTCGAGGGGGAATGAATTGTAATCCATCACCTGAACGAGATCGGAGTAGCGCGTAAAAAGCGTTGAATTTACAACATCGTTCTCAATTGCTTCCTGAAAACTGTTAACCGATTCAATGATTTTGCCACTGCGACGATAAAGTTCCGCCTCTGTCAAACGGGCAAACGCATTTTCCGCCTGATTTTCGATAGTCGTTTCAATCAGGTCGTGAGCTTCATCAACATAAGTCGCCTCGTGCAGCGCCTGAGCCAGCACAATGGGCGGAATCTGACTCTGTTCGAACATCTGCATGATTTCGTTGGCGACAGGTGCGAGGATTTCGGCAATATCGCTGTCAGCCAATCGGATTGCACGACCAATGGTGTTCGACACGACCCATGCCCCAAAATCACCCAACTTCTCTCCCGCAGTCAGCAGCGCATCTTTATCGTCCTGAATTTCGTCGTCTGTCCACTCTTGTCCCCATAATTGCAGGAAAAAATCGAGTTCCCACTCAAAAACGGCTTCGAGCAATAACTCCAATTCCACATCGTTCCACTGCCCTACTGTATAAAGCGGTACGATGAGACGGATGTCATCGGCTTCCAGAAATTTGGCTATATCGTCGGCGATGCCCGTAAATTTCCCAACCAACTCGTGCAGATTCGCGCCCTGATATGTCAATGTTTTGAGGTCTTCATCTTCTTCGAGCATGTCGTTTTCGATATTTATCTTCAACGACAAGCCGCTATCGGTTTTCTCCAGATTGCCCCAGATAGCGATGTTTTCATCGAGGTCATCAAGCTGCCAGTCATCAACATCAAATTGGGATCGCCCGATTTCCCACTCAAATTCATTGGGATCTCCCTCAGCCTGCACGAACAGGCGATAAACGCGAACATCGCGGTATCTTTCCAGGAGCAAGCCCAGAACCGTCGCCAGCCCCATCGCGATTTCTGGATGCGATTCGCTTTGAATAGGCCAAAGCCCAATGCGTAATCGAGGTTTATTCAGATTAAGGGCATTTGCCAGACTGCCTGTCGAGCCAAAAATCGCGGCAGGCAAAATTGACCCAGCGCGACTACCCTGCGTCATTAATCGGTTCGCCAATTCTTGCATGATATTTCCTCCTGAATGGCATTAATCATACCGCAAAAAAGAGCGCCCTATCTTATAGACAGGGCGCTCTATCATAAACGCAAGGTGCAGGATTGGCTATGCTTATGACACGATGGGGATCAGGCTAATATCGCCTTGCAGAACCACCTGTGATGTCAGCAACCAGCCAAAGCCAAGTGTTGAATTGACCTGTACCCATGTGCCATCGGCTGTACGTGCCACAATCGCTAATTCCGCCGGGCCGGGAATCGTGCCTACAGGGCCAAAATTCGTCCCTGGTGCAAGATAGAGTACAGTCGGCCCGGAGATAATTGCAGTTGGTGCAGCCACCGTCCCGATTGTTGCCGCAACACTATCCAGTGGAATTTCCGGCACGTTGGCGATCACACCTCGGAAGATTGTGAATTCCTGATTCAACCAGCCGCGTCCAAATGTACCTTCGACAAAGAACCAGACACGATCTGAAGCAATGCCGAGAACACGCAATTCTGTCCCACCTGATACAGTAGCAACGGGGATAAATTGTGCGCCGGGGCCGCTGCGAATATTTAAGAATGCGGTGTTGACGATGATATGCGGTGTTGAGAGGCCAAAGCTACCAACTGCTGTGCCACCGCCCTGCCCCAGGTCTCCAGGAACAGCCGCCGCGAACGATGCGCTGGTCAGGTTCAGCCCATCAGTTGGTGTGCCAGTGCGCTGTTTCGCCGAATCAAACGGTATCCAGCCAACTTCTCCACCACCAAGTTCAATCTGGATAAATTTCCCATCCTGGCTGATATTGACCAGGAATGCTTCCTGACCACGTGTTACGATTGGCAGACGGTTACTGCCTGTTCCGGGGCCATCGCCCATACCGAGCGAGTCGGCATCAATGACCATGACAGTACGGAATGCACCAGACAGCCGCATAAAGACTTTTGGCGCTTCAATCCAGCCTGTTCCCACATTTGGAACAATAATTGCTAGCCAATCAATATTATTACGATCACGGCTGCTGCCAACAATCGGATAATCTTTCGTAAATTCGCGGAATAACGTCGCTAATGCAGGTGAACCATCGGCTGGTTGTGAACGCAGATCAACAGCCTCGACATTAATGAGCGCACGGAAGCGTTCGTTCGGGCCACTAATCGCGATGGGATCACCATTCTCATCGACCAGGCCCGTTAGATTGCTCCCGCCCCCCTGAGAAGATGCAACAGCGCCACCGCCGCCTTGTCCATCCGGCAGCCCGACCAAAGATGGCCCTGCCTGAGCAACCAGTGCCGCGATTGACGTGTCAACTACAGGTACATTCGTGAAATCACCACGTGGGATCACGAATTCAGCGTTTACCCAGCCAACACCGACAACCGTTGAAATCTGATACCAGACATTGTCATTGGCGCGTCCAAGCACAGGCAGCTCAGTCCCACCGACGACGGTAATCAACGTGTTGTATTGTACACCGGGGCCAGTGCGAATATTCAGGAAGCTGGAGTTCACAATCATGATCGGTGTGACGAACTGGACTTGTTGATCTGCGCCAGCAGCCATAATCATGCCACCAGGCGCAGCCACTCCCAAAACCAATGAGAGCAATAAGATAAGCAATAAAGATTTTCTTGACGGAAGTTTCATTCAATTCCTCCTTGAAGATAACGGAATAGCTAACGCCCACAATCTTAGAAATGAGTATAAAGCGAAACTGCAAACAGAGCAATTCACTAGACCGATGGGTTTCCGTAGGTTGAGCATACGTTGACCGCAAGCTCACCTTAAAGTATGTTATAGAATATCGCACAAATCTACGGTTGAGGTTCATGATGAGACGTTTGTTTATCCGCTCGATATTTTCGATTATTTTATTATTAACTTTTGCGCATGTGGTTTTTGCCGATGATTCGTGCCAAACAAACTGCACTTACGGCTTATCTGAAGCGGAGATTAACGCCTATCCCAGCCCGGCTGTCGAGCAAATCTACCCCGACGATCAATTACTTGGGGATCGCCTCTATCGGCGTGTTAACGAAGCAGTACAAATTTTTGATACGCCAAATGGCAATGTTACCGGTGGTTTGGATGCCGGGTTTAATTATGTGACCGTTCAAGGCTCTCAGGATGGTTGGGCGCAGATCAACCCTGACCAGTGGGTGCTGGCGGATAAGCTCGGTGGCGCAACCGTTTCGCGTTTCGCTGGCGTAAAAATCACTGAAGAATTACCCTACCCTGTTGCCTGGATTCTGGTGAATGTTGTTCCGAGCCATACTCCTGGAACAGAGCCAACCGACGGCGACTTGGCGATTTTGCGTTACACCCTCGTGAATATTTATGACTCGGTTGAGATCGAAGGCTGGCGCTGGTATCAGGTTGGCGTTGACCAGTGGGTGCATCAAACAAAGATAGCCAAATACCTGCCCGTTGAACGTTCGGCTGAAGTCGATACGCATAAATGGGTCAGTGTCGATCTTTATGAGCAGGTTGTCATCGCTTATGAAGGCACAACGCCCGTTTTTGCGACGCTGATTTCATCTGGCCTAAAAGATTGGCCGACCAACGAAGGCCTGTTCCATGTTTATGTTCGCTATCCGCGCACGATCATGAGTGGTGCTGAGGGTCAGGCAGACTTTTACTTCCTGGAAGAAGTCCCCTGGACAATGTATTTTGACGACGACATTGGGCTGCATGGAACTTATTGGCATGATGGCTTTGGTTATCGTCATAGTCACGGTTGCGTCAACCTGTCGATTATGGATGCCTATTGGCTCTACAATTGGGCTTCGGATGAATTTGACTTCACCGTTGACAGCGACCTGGGGCCAGCCGTTTATGTTTACAGCAGCGGTGTGTATCAGTAATTGACTGCGGTGGCGTTATCGCTCTGTTGCACTGAAATGTTTAACTTTCCACCATTGTTATTGGGCTAAACCGCGCTATCATTCGTGCCAATCAACACACAGGAGTTTGGTACGTGCAGGTTTCCCAAACACGAATTCGATATGAGAGTCAGCGCACCAGTCGATTGATGAGTGCGCTGCATGATACCCTCGCTCTTTACGGCTACGAAGTGCTTGAAACGCCGATTATTGAGGCCGCTGACCTGTTTTTAACGAAAGCGGGCGATCAGCTTATCAATAAATTGTTTACGTTCGAGCGTCATGGTCGCCAATTGGCGCTGCGTCCAGAATTTACAGCGGCGGCGGCCCATCACTATGCCCTGCAAGCAAGCAACACCGTTGTGCGTTGGCAATTTAGTGGGCTGGTTTTTGAAGATGCCCCGGATAATATTCACCAGGACTATCAACGCTTAAGCAGCGGCGCGGAACTTATGGGGATGGCCGGGGCTGTCGCTGACGCGGAAATTTTAATCCTCGCCGTTCAAGGGATCGCTTCACAGGGCATCACGAATTGGCGACTCGTCGTTGGGCATGTCGGTTTGATGCGCCTGCTTTTAGATCGTTTCGCGCTTGATAATCGCACACAGCGTTTTCTGCTCAATCACCTGCCAATGCTTAAAACAGAAGGCAAAACGCAAGTCCTGCATCAACTCGACCATGCGCTGTTAGGGATTGATTCCGAACCCCAGTTGTTGACCGGCTCAAACACCGATTCGATGACTGCCCTGAACACCCAACAAATGCTGAATGTTTTGCTGGATGCGACAGAGCGCGGAATGACGATGGGCGGACGCACCCGCCAGGATATTGCCCGCCGCCTGCTGCAAAAACGTCAACGCGCCGCTGATCGCCAGCAAATTGCCGCTGCACTTGATTTTCTGGAAAGTTGGAGCGCAATCAGTGGATCAGTGTTTGACACTTTTCAAACTATTGAGGCCTTCATTGATGATGACGACATCGCCGCGCAAAAGGTTCTGGCGGAATGGCGACACACTATCGAAATTCTTGAAGCCTGCGAGATTCCACTCGACCATATCATTATTCAGCCCGATTTAGCGCGTAGCTGGGATTATTATACCGGCGTGGTTTTTGAGCTTCGTGCCGAGGGTGATATTCACGTCGGTGGCGGTGGACGCTATGACGAACTGGTGTCGCTGATTGGCGGTCACAAGCGAGTCCCGGCGGTTGGGTTCGCTTATTATGTCGATCAACTGCTGGCAGTCGTGCCGGAGTCCGAGAGTAATAATCTCCCGACGATTTTTATTCCCGTCAACGAAAACAATGAAAAAACCGCCTCTCAATGGGCGCATCAGCTTCGGAACTCTCAGATCACGGTACAGCTTTTGCCGGATGACCAAATTCCTCCAGGCAAAATTGTGGTTGAAATTGATCCCGATGGATTGGCGCGTACCGCCACTCGCACTTTTACCCTGCAACAAATTGATTTGTTGATAACGAGCCTGAAAAAATGACGAACCGTATCACGCTTGGCTTGCCCAGTAAGGGCGCAATCGCCGAGCCAACCACGAATTTTTTGCGCGATTGTGGCTTGAAGATTGATAAGCCCAATGTGCGGCAGTACACCGGGTCGATGCCCGCTATTCCCGCGATTGATGTGCTGTTCCAGCGCGTCACAGATGTCGTTTACAAAGTTTCTGACGGCACGGCACAGCTTGGCATCACGGGCTACGATGTGGTTTGCGAACATCCACATGAAAACCTCTTTGTAATTCACAACAAACTTGGCTATGGTCACTGTCAACTATTGGTGGCTGTGCCAGAGGCCTGGGTCGATGTTCAGACTATGGCTGATCTGGTTGAGGTCGCGCTTGATTTTCGTGAATATAATCAGCGCAATCTGCGGGTGGCAACCACCTACACTTACCTTGCCCGCCAGTTTTTACACGCGCAAGGCATTCATCATTTCACGCTGGTTAAGGCCGAAGGCGCAATCGAAGCTGCGCCCACGCTTGGTTATGCCGACATCGTGATTGACCTGACGCAGACTGGAACAACGCTGCGCGAAAACCACCTCAAACCCTTGAAAGATGGCGTGATTGTCGATTCACAGGCCTGTCTGATTGGTAATCGTGCCGCCATTCGTAAAAACCCCGAAATTCTGGACACACTGCGCACATTTTTGGAATACAT
>JALHNB010000029.1:73145-86983 GCA_022843745.1 Anaerolineae bacterium
ACATCGACGGTGCGCTTCAGGGACGGCGATATTATCAGGTGACGGCCAATATCCAGGGGGAAAGCGCAGAGGATGTGGCGCACAAAGTCGCCAGCAATCCGATTACACGGGGCTTGCAAGGCCCAACTATCGCGCCCATTTATGCCGCTAATGGCAACCACACAAACAGCACAAACAGCCAGTGGTATACATTGACGGTTATTATCTCCAACAACGAACTTTTGCAGGCGGTTGAACATTTGCGGGCGATTGGCGGCACACACACGATTGCCGTGCCTGTGCGTTATGTATTCATGGAAGAATCACCAACGTATGCGAATTTGTTGAAGCAGCTTTCGTAGAGACAAGATTCAGGCCTGCCCCTACAACGATTTTTCGACCTCATCCAGCACCAGGTCAATTTTGCTGCGGACTCCCCTGCTCTCCGCGCCCATTTCAACGGCCATTGTCAGCCCAAGCAGGCTGATTTCCGGCGGGAATTTGTTGGGATCGGTGAGGTTCATGGTCAAAAATGGGCAGCAGAAAAGTGACGCTTTCAAAAAATCGCGCCAATCAGTTCTCAACCATCCACCCTGCTTCAATTCGCGCAATATCGGGATCAACGTGCGCTCAACTTTGCTGCGCAGGAACATTTCACGCACCGGGTGCAGCGTGTAATCATGTTCAACCTGCCACACATCGCCCATATCAAGTGTAATGCGCGTCTGATCGCGTTTCACCGTCGGGAAATATAACCACATCGCGAATACATTGTGGAACAGCGGCTTGGTCAGGTCGAGCAGCGGATGGTGTCGCCCTGCGAAAGCGGGATCAAAATACAGCAAGCTATCGTGACCGCGAAAAAACACATTACCGTTATGCGCGTCCCCATGACCGATGATCGAAGGCCCAGCCTGGGATGGATTCAACAAGAGAATGGCCTTCTGAATCAGATCGTCTAACGTTAAATCATAGTGCTGTCCATTAATCACCCATTTCGCGCGGCGTACTTCTTGCATCGAATATTCACTACCTGGGATCTTGATCGCGACACTATCGCTGGATTGTCCCGGTAGAGCGCCGTAAAAACGCTCCAACCGTCCGCCAGTGATCCGATGATAAAACAACTGGTGTACAGGTGCGCGGGCAGCGTCCTCGGTTGATTGTTCAGCCAGTGTACTCTGATAGATCGTCAGTAATTGGTCGTCTGCCGCGTTTTGCGCCTGTGAAAGTGCCTCAAAATCATCACTCTGATTGTTTTCGATTGCCCAGGCGAGGTCGAAAACTGATGGGTTATCAATGACTTCGTAAACGAGAAATTGTTTACCTGCTTCTTGCGAGCTGAAAATTGGCTGAATTACGGGGTATCCAGCCTCCGCCAGCATCGCGGCGTTATAGTATTCACCGATCACGCTGTCTGGTTCGGTATGAGTCTTAAAAAACAACCGCTTCCCATCATCCAGCGTCATAAAGCCGTTGAACGAGTTGAGCGAAACAGCCAGAGGTCGCAATTCCAGAGTCGCGGCCTTGAGCGAAAAAGACTCTCTCACAAACGCCAGCAACAGCGCTTCCGCCTGCTTCTTATCGGTGAATTGAAGCGTTTGAACCTTTTGCAGAAAATCTTCGCTCATAGGCCGAGAATTTCATTGCGCTTGCGAATCGCCATCGAGTGAGCCGGAAATCCTTCATAATCCGCCAGCGTCGCTGTAATGCCCTGCAAACGCATATAACCCTCACGCGAGAGGTAGCCGACTCCCGTGCGCTTCAGGAAATCCCACACGCTGACCGACGAAAAGCTACGTGCAAAACCGCCTGTTGGCAGGATTGCGTTCAAGCCGAGGCAGTAATTCGCCGTCGGGATCGGTGTCAACGGGCCGAGTAAAATTTCGCCTGCATTCTTGATTTTGTTAAGCGTGATGAACGGGTCGGCGGTCAAAATTTCAAGATGTTCCGGCGCGTAGTCGTTGACAAACGCAACCGACTCTTCCAGGTTGTTGGTCAACAGAATACCGCCGTAATTGGACAGAACATTGGATACGAATTTCTGTCGCCATTCCGGGAGTTCCGCGATATACCCCGGCAGCACTTCCAGCACTTTTTGCGCGACTTCGCGGCTGTGCGTGACCAGAATCGCTGCTGATTCCATGCCATGTTCAGCCTCAACGAGCAGGTCGAGCGCGGCGAGTCGGGGGTCAACGCTCTCGTCGGTCAGAATAATCGATTCGCTGGGGCCAGCGGGCAGGCCAACATCGAGCGTTCCATAGAGCAGTCGTTTCGCCGCCGTAACATAGCTGCTCCCCGGCCCTGTGATCTTGCTAACCTGCGGGATCGTTTCTGTTCCATAGGCCATTGCCGCCATTGCCTGGGGGCCACCAACCGCATAGACTTCGTCTACACCGCAGACCTCGGCAGCCACCAACGAAGCCGCATCCGCTTTGCCATCTGGTCGGGGCGGAGTCGCAACGATAATACGCTGTACACCAGCCACTTTTGCCGGGGTCGCCAGCATAATCATCACGGATGGAAAAGCGCCCTTCCCTCGCGGCACATACAACCCGGCGCTGGCAACGGAGGTGATTTTCTCGCCCGCCATGATTCCCGGTTGCACTTCGGTAAACCACATTTGCTCCGGCATTTGTTGCTCGTGGAAGGTTTTCACATTGTCATGCGCCTGCCGGATAGCGTCATAAACGTCGTCGCTGATCTCCTTGCGGGCAGCGGCGAAATCCTCTGGCGTAGCGCGCAGCATCTTCGACTCAAAATCAGCCGCTTCAAAACGACGCGCGTACTCGACAACAGCCGCATCGCCGCGCTGCCGCACCTGGTTGATAATTTCCTGTATGTCGGGCAGGAGCGAGGTAATATCGGTTTCCGCGCGTCGCATAATTTTCGCCAGCGTCGTTTTATCGAGTTGGTCGAGTTCCCAGAACTGAATCATTCAAATTTCTCCTACGGTAGTGAGGGTAGATCGGCCACCTCTGATCGGCGGCGGTTGCCATCCCAGCGAATATCCGGGATCAAAACATCTTTTTTCTGCAAAATCCGGTCACGATGTGGCAGCAAATCCACCAGCATGACCTGCACTTCAGTGGCGACATCATGGGTTGGCTTATAGCCGAGATCAATCAGGCGCTGGCGATCAGGGTTATAGTAATGCTGATCTTTTTCCGCGCGTGGGTTATCGTAATGGTGAATAGTTACGTCTATCCCATTATCAGCGGCGACTCGCTGAACGATATACGCCAATTCCTCAATCGTGTAGCATTCTTCGAATTGGTTAAACACCCGATATTCACCCGCACTGGGTGGATTCTCAACTGCAAGAGCTAAACACTCCATTGAATCACGCATCGGTAAAAAGCCGCGTTTCTGATACCCCTGCCCATATAATGTCAGCGGATGCCTGATCACAGCCTGACAGCAAAAACGGTTGATCGCCGTGCCAAAACATTGGTCAAAATCGAGGCGGCTGCGCAAGCGCGGATCGCTGCCCATTTCGTCGATTTGTGTGCCAAAAACGACACCCTGCATGATGTCCGTTGAGCGTAATCCCCAGATTTTACAGGCGAACATGGTGTTGTTGGAGTCGTGTACCTTACTCCAATGGTAAAAGCTACCCGCTTGTTTGGGAAATGGCAGGGTATCTTTGCGTCCTCGAAACTCGACCTCGAAAAAACCTTCAGGAATGTCGATATTCGGCGTTCCATACTCGCCCATCGTTCCCAATTTGACCAGATGCGCCTGCGGACAAACTTCTTTCATTGCCCAGAGGATGTTCAGATTGCCAGTCACGTTATTTTGCTGCGTGAATACGGTGTGCGCTTGGTCGATCATCGAGTAGGCAGCAGACGGCATCTCGCCCAAATGGACAATCGCTTCTGGCTGAAAATCCGCTAGAAAACCGCGCAGCAAATTGTAATCCAGCAGATCGCCAACGCGAAAATCCAGCGCACGACCATAGCGCTGCTGAAATGCGGCAGTTCGCTCATCGACGCTGTACACGGGCAAAGCGCTGTGGCTGCCCACCTCTTCGACCCATTGACGGCGCAGCAGCAAATCCAGCCCTGCGACTTCGTGACCGCGTACCGTTAAATATTGGGCTAAAGGCCACCCCAGATAACCATCAATACCCGCGATAAAAACGCGCATGATTTGACCTTTGTGCCAATCATCACAAGACGCTGGCGAGTCTAACGGAGGGGTCGCCCTATGTCAACAGACTTATAAATGTGGTTAGGGTTGAGCCGTGTCAACTCACTATAGATAAGTTTGGAAAAACAGAATCGTTCTCAGCATGGCATCTTCGAAATACGGCGAACTGATATTATGTCCGCCACCGTCATACTCGTAAAACTCATGAAACTTGCCATTCTCCGTGAGAATACGGCTCAGGTCACGCGAGTAACCGATATTGACGACATCATCGTTGACTGCGTGGTGAAGTTGAAGGGGCGCTTCGAGATATTGGATATTTTTCGTCAACGACACAGCCTGCCAGTAGGGTTCTATCGTATTCGGCTGACCGTAAGTTTCCCTCAAAACCTGTCCCATTCGCCGTGTCCCGGTAGTTTGTGCAGCAGATGGGCTGAATGAGGGGTCGGAAATCGCATATTGCGTCAGATCATCGTAACTATAGACCGCCCCGCCCCAGATCACGCCCGCTTTAACATCTGGCTCCATCAGCATCGCCCGCAGTGTCAGATTACCTGCCATACTATGGCCCCACATGCCGATGCCTTCAGGATCAATCACGCTCATGCGCTGGAGGCTCTTTAATGCAGAGATGGCATCTATCGTGTAGCCGGGTGAAAAATATGATCCCTGTGATTCGCCTTCAGAGTCGCCATGCCCGCGCATGTCGATTTTAAAGACGACAAATCCATTGCTGGCAAGTGCGTTGACATAGGCGACATAACGCTCAGTTGTCACATAGGTAGACGGTGGGATATAGCCATGATTGAATACGATGGCTTTAAAACCGCCTTCCGGTGGATCACCGAAAGGAATGGTAAGCAGTCCGTAAATTTTATTGCCGTCGGATGTATAGCTGGCGATATATTGCGAATAGTTGTAACCATTCGCCAGCGTTTGTTCGAGGAGAATGTCGCTGCCCTCGATCTCAAGCTCGCGCAGCGCAGCAACCGTGAGTTCATTGCCGATGTCAAATGTGGGAATTTGTGTGGTTTCCGGGGTTTGCTCGGCTTCTGGAATCAGAGTTTGTTCAGCTTCCTGTGCCTTTGCAACACCTAACAAGCTCAGTGTTAAGACAGTTACGATAAGCAGTGAAAAACGAGAGCGTCGCATCATTACGATAACTTCCTCATTTACGCTAAGGGCATAAAACTCAGCTTATAGTACGACAATATTTGTGATTATCCACTGTTCCAGGCATCTTGCAAAACCTGTTTTATCGTCTGAACCGATGATATACTCCCTAGATTAATTTGAGCTAAGTTGGTCTGTTCGATGCCTTTACCTAGTTAAGTTGGTCTGCTTGATGTCCTCACCCAAAGTTTATATCTCTGTTCTCAACTGGAACGGATATGAGCAAACCATCCGCTGTCTTCACTCGCTTGAGCATCTGGATTATGCCAATTATCAAGTGATTGTTGTTGATAACGATTCCCACGACAAATCCATTGAGCAGATTCTTGCCGCGTTTCCCGGTGTGCAATTCGTTCGTTCAGATAGCAATCTGGGTTATGCGGGTGGCAATGAACTGGCACTGAAAGAAGCTTTGAAAGATAAGCAGTCCGAATTGTTCTGGATTCTCAATAACGACACGGTTGTACAGCCAGATACGCTCTCTGTACTTGTTGAGGCTTATCAACAACATGGCGATGCCCTTTATGGTGGTGTCCCGCTGACCGAAAGCAGCGAAAAAGGTGACTGGCGCATTCAGATGAACATCTGGGAAATACGACACGAGAACCAATATCAACTGCACAATCTTTCAAATTTCCCATTCACGCAGTATTTTCCTGTGACAACGCCGCGTATTGTCGCCGGACTCAGTGGCAGCACCCTCATGATTCCGATACCCATTGTGCGTAAATATGGTTTTATCGACACCTCATTTTTCCTGTATTCGGAAGAGATTGACTATTGTTTGCGGCTGCGGCAGTCAGGAATTGACAGCTACATCGTCCCCAAGTCCGTGATTTTCCATGTCAACGGCGGCTCCCGGCGCGATAAACCGGAACTCAAGCCGATCATCGTTTATTATCAGACTCGGGCGCGGCTGGTGCTGGCACAACGACATTTTGGCAGTCTCACCTATATCATCACACTCCTCAAACAGTGCTTTTATGTCGTCGGTTGGCTGGCATCGGGCATCTCAAAAGGCAAACTGGCGTTTAAGAGCGCTTATTTTATGATGCTCGGCATTCGAGATGGCGTACTGAACCGCATGGGAAAAACCTTCGCACCGGAAAATATTCTGAACACAACCACGAAATTGTAGAACACTTTATGCACATACTCCTGATTCCATCCTGGTATAGCACGCTCAAGAATCCGATTCGCGGCAATTTTTTCCGTAATGAAGGTTTAGCGCTCCACAAAGCCGGACACAAAGTGGGAATGCTTGTGCCGCCGAGCAAATTCCGAACATGGCATGGCCTGCAAGAACTGGCTGAAAACTGGCGAAAACCGAACGATGATCTCACGATCACCAACGACGAAGCTCTGCTCACCTATCGCATTCCCTGGTGGGGCTGGCTACCTTCGGTCATGCCGCCGATGCGTGGCGAACTCGCGCTTCAGGTTTTTGATCGTTACTGTGCTGAAAATGGTCGCCCGGATGTGATTCATGGGCAGGCAATTCTCTATGGTGGGTATCTCGCGGCTTACATCGGAGAAAAGCGTGATATTCCGGTTGTGCTGACCGAATATGCTTCGCTCTATTTGAGTGGTCACGTATTTGCGGGGCAAAAGCGTATCATCGAATACACACTGCGACATAGTGATGAGCGTCTCGCGATTGCCCCTTCCCTCGTAAATGCGCTGCGACCCTATGCGCCAGAACTGCCGATTGAGTTGATTGGGTGTATTGTCGATACGGATTCTTTCACGACTAATCCATTGACTGTGCAGAAAAAGCCGTTCGTATTCTGCATGGTCGCTAGCCTGACAGCGCGCAAAGCCCATGATGTGCTATTAAAAGCATTTGCCCAGGCATTTCGCGGTCAGGATGTGATTTTGCGCATCGCCGGAACGGGCTATAAAGGCAAAAAACTTGATGCACTTAAAAGCCTGATCGCGGAATTAGGTATTAATAAGCAAGTCGAACTGCTCGGTATGGTTTCGCAAAGTGATTTGCGCACACTGATGCGGGAGAGTCATGCGCTTGTCTCCTCCAGTCACATCGAAACTTTCGGCGTAACGGTCATCGAAGCGATGGCTTGCGGCAAACCTGTTGTCGCGACGCGCTCTGGCGGCCCTGAATATTTTGTCAGTAAAAACAGCGGCATCCTCGTTCCGGTAAATGACCCGCCTGCTCTGGCGCAGGCGATGCAGCAAATGGTGCAAAATTATCCGAATTACCATGCTGAGACGATTCGTACTGAGTGTATTGCTCAGTTTGGCGAAGAAGCCATCGTTAAGCGATTGGAGAAAGCCTATCAGAGCGTGATCTCTGCGTAGGGTAAGCGTGGAGCAGCATTTTGGAAACCCATTCTATAATGTAAATTCAGACGTATTGTAATTTACAAAAAAGACAAAATGCCAACGAAAACTCATCAGGAAACTCAATCTTATCGCCCAATCTCGGCACAACGCCCGAAGCCTGCACCCCCAAAACGAAACTGGCTGCCGTGGATTATCGGTGGCGGCACATTGTTTGTCGGCTTTGGCATGGTTTTCGGTGTGATTGCTATGGTCGCGATCCTCTATTTCTCGCAGCCGCGTATCGCTTCCGGCGTTAGCGTGGCGGGTTTATCCATCGGCGGTAAATCGGCAGAGGCAGCGGCGGAATATCTGGCGCAAAATCTAGCCAATCCGTCCCTGACCGCTGTCGATGGTGATCGCCGCTGGCTGGTTACGCTGGCGGATTTAGGCATTTCGATTGACATTGATTCAACATTACAGGCTGCTGAAGATTCGCCATCTGATGTAATTTTGCAGCCACGCTATATTGTCGATCTCGGTCAGGCGCAAAATGGTCTGATTAACCTCAGCGAATTGGTTAATATTGAGCCTCAAGCGGGGCAAATGGGCCGTGCGATTGATATTCCCGTTATCCTGGATCGTCTGCGTTTGGATGTCACTGGCGAACTGGCCGATAATATCATCGAACTGGCGATGTTTGATGTTGAACCGCCGCCCAGCGATAATGTGAACACACTTTCAGGGACGACCACACATATCGTCGAAAAAGGTCAGGAATTGGGATTAATCGCCCGCGAATATGGGGTCGATGTTGAAGACATCGTGAGCGTGAACGAAATCAGCGACCCAGATTTACTCTACATCGGTCAGGAATTGATTATTCCAGCGGGCGGCGTTTATACACCCTCTGCTGCCGAAGCACCTGCTGCACCCACTGCTAATGGCAAATCAATTGTCGTCTCAAATGATAAGCAGCGCATCTACGCTTACGAAAACGGGCAGTTGATCCGGTCACATCTGGTGTCTACCGGGCTGCCTGCGACACCAACTGTTCTCGGTGATTACAAAATCTACGTCAAATATGTGGCGGATGACATGAGTGGGCCGGACTATTTCCTGCCGCAAGTGCCATACACGATGTATTTTTATCAGGGTTATGGCATTCACGGGACATATTGGCACAACAGCTTTGGCAGGCCGATGAGTCACGGTTGCGTGAATCTGCCGACTGAAGAGGCGCAATGGTTTTTTAATTGGGCTGAAGTCGGGACACCGGTTCGAGTGATCGCGTAGATTATCGTTTTCCGATATGGTCGGCGAGAGTATTCACTGACCATATCGTTGCCGTGATCGCCAGCCCCGGCGCGATGCCAATCCAGGGGGCAATGCGAAAGGCTGCGCGTCCTTCCGCCAGCATAATGCCCCAATCCGGCGTACCCAGTTCCCCGCCCAGCCCTAAAAAACTGAGCGCTGCCCCATTAAGCACCGAATAGCCGAAAACCACACCTGCATAGGCCATTAATGTCGGCTGGATATTCGGCAAAATATGGCGTAAGAGGATGCGGCGGCGGGTCGCGCCTAATCCGTATCCGGCCTCGATATACGTCAATGAGCGTACTCCTTGAACTGCTGCCCGCGTCACAGCGGCACAGGGAGCGATCTGCGATAACCCGACTGCAATGGATAGGGATAGAATGCCCCGGCCTAATAACGTTAAAACCACGAGCGCGACGACCAGACTCGGCACAGCCAGTAATGCGCTCGTCAGTGCGCCGATCATGCGATCAAGCCAGCGCTGCCCAGTTCCCGCCAGTAATCCCAATGTTACACCTGGAATTATTGCGATCAGGAGTGCAAAAATAGCCATGAGCAATGTGCTTTGACCGCCATAAAGCACTCTTGTCCAGACATCGCGCCCCAAAGAATCTGTCCCTAGAATATTGTCTCCGCTGGGAGGTTGAAATTGCAGCGTTGGGTTGGTCTTCATCGGATCGAGAGGTGTTAAAACGGGCGCAAGGATCACAAAGAACAGAATGACACCTAAAATCAGCAGCGGAACGCGCATAGCTAGATACGGATACGCGGGTCAAGCAAAAGCCGAACGATGTCTGCCAGCATGTTCAACACGGCATAAGTGATGGCTGCCAGCACGACAATCCCCTGCACTAGTGGATAATCCTGTTGCAGCGTAGCATCGAGGAGCAAGCGTCCTAATCCTGGGCGAACAAACAAGCTCTCGGTGATGACTGCCCCACTCAGTAGAAATCCGGCCTGAAGCGCGATCACCTGCACGACAGGTAGCAGCCCCGCCCGTAAAGCATGGCGCAAAATCACATCGCGTTCGCGCAGCCCTTTTGCCCGCGCCACACGAATAAACTCAGCATCCAGCACCTCACTCACGTTGGCCTGTGTCACACGCGCTATTGACCCTGCCGTATGAAAGCCGAGTACCGACACAGGAAGAATAAAATGGTTAAAGCTGCTTGCGCCTGCCGATGGAAACCAACCCAACAGAACGCTAAAAATGTAGATCGCGAGTGTTCCCGTGTAATAGATAGGCGTACTGACGGATAAGCTGATAAGCAGACGCGTAACTATCGAGAGTCCACCACCCATGCGCAAAGCCCCGATCACCCCCAGCGCGATTCCCAATACTGTAGCGAGAATAAGCGCACCGAGTGCCAATGTCGCGGTTGGCAGCAGGCTTCGGGCGATCATCTCGCTTACGGCCTCGCGACTCAGCAGCGAATAGCCAAAATCGCCGCGTAAAATACCTGTTAGGAAGCGGAGATATTGAATGCCAACCGGATCAGTTAACCCTTGTTCAGCGCGGCGTTCTTCGATAACTGTCGCATCCACACCGCCTTGTACTAATTGCGACTGAATAGCATCACCCGGCAGCACCCGCAGCGCAAAAAACGCCAGCGTCACCGCCAACCAGATGATGCCAAGCATAAAACCAATGCGCTGAATCAGGGCGATCATGATTCACTGAGTAAAACCGCGTTATTCAAAAGCGGAAACCAGCCATATGGGTCAAAGGTTAATCCCTGTAGACGCGCGTTACTGGCATTCAGGTTGACATAATCGCGAATCGGCAAAACCAGGGCTTCGTTCATAATCACGCGCTGGACTTCGGCATAGAGTGCTCGACGTGCATTATCATCGGTTTGATGTTCGGCTTCCAATAAAAGATTATCCAGATTGGCATCGCCAAACCCAGTAAAATTATTCGAAGCGCCTGTCATGAAAAATGTGTTGAGAAGGGAAGGATCGATTCCAGCCGTATCGAAGGCAACGAGGTTGTATTCCCCCTTCTCGACTTCTGCCAGCAGCGCGGTAAATGTCGGCACAGGATCGAGCGTTGTTCGAATGCCAATTGTCCGCCATTGATCCTGAATCAACTCAGCGACCTGCGGTATCAAGCCCCAGGGCGGCACGATAACTTTGACCTCGACTTCTGCTCCTCCAATGTCCAGAAAGCCATCCCCATTGCTATCAGAATAGCCTGCGGATTGCAGGAGTGCATTCGCCTGATTAAGGTCATAGTTGTAAAGGCTGTTGACCTCCGGGTTGTAATAAAGCGTGGATGCGGACAGCGGCCCCCAGGCAACGGGCGAGAATCGCTGATAGACGGCATCAATGATTTCATTGCGATTTGTGCCAAATAATAGAGCCTGCCGGACGGCACGGTTATCCGTTGGAAAGAGTTTCGTATTGATCAAAAACTGCATTGGCTGTCCAGGTATGCTCACTGGCAGCAGTTGAACGCCGCTGTTCCCCGTCAACGTCCGGGCATCCGTCGGCAGCAGCTCCCCCATCACCTGCGCTTCGTCGCTTTCCAGTGCCAATGAACGTGTCGGCGGATCGGTGAAAAATCGAAACTCGATCTCGTTGACCGATTGATCGGTTGGCGGCTGATAGAACGCTGGCCCCCAGGTGTAATTGGGGTTGCGACGCAGGACAATACGGTCTTTAGGTACATACTCGACAAAAATAAATGGTCCTGTGCCGACCTGGTGAAACTGGTAGCGGTTATCCGAGTATTCGCTTAAAGCTGCCGGACTCGCAATACCCAGATAAACCTGCGCGAATGAGTCAAGGAGCGGGCTATAGGGTTCGCTGAGGATAATCTGAATCGTGTAGGCATCCACAATTGTGTAGCCGGAATATGGCCCTAGCATAAAAACGGAGCGCTGCGATGCGGTTTCGGCGCTGGTGATTCGATCTAAATTGGCGGCAACAGCTTCGGCATTAAATGGCGTACCATCGTGAAAGGTCACGCCCTCGCGGAGCTTGAATGTATAAGTCAGGCCGTCCTCGGAGATCGACCATTCCGTCGCCAATCCCGCCACAATCGCGTCTGTCGTAGGGTCTCGATAAACGAGGGTGTCATAAACTTGCCGAAGCGGGATACCCAGTTCGGATGAACGGTTGATATGCGGGTCAAAACCACTTGGTTCAAGGGTCAGGCCATAAACAATGCGGTTTGTCGTCGCTGACTCTTGCGATTGAGCGATAGGCAAACAGGCGGTCAATAAGTACAATGCGAACGTCCACCAAGACCATACTGCTGCTCTACGAAGCATGTTTGACCTTTCCAGGAAGGGTGTGATGCGATAGGATTTGCCAGTATAGCGCAGGTATGTGTGAAACAGGTAGAGCGATTTGACCGCATTTGACTCGCGATTTATTACGCCGCCAAAAGAAGAAGAGGAGATTTATCCCTATCGACGGGTATGGTCGAGCATCATCGCCGAAAGCGGAGTCATGGTTGCTGTCGCGATCATTATTTTTCTCGTAACGCGCTTTGTCGAGGTGCCGCGCCGCTTTTACCCGCCCATTGGCGTAGCGATTTCCCTTATTCCTGTGGGTTTGTGGATCGGCCTCTCGTGGTGGCGAGAAAGATTTGTCCCGCAGCCGCGCACAAAACTGGTCTCTGTTGCTATCATCAGTGCGTTAGCTGCCAATGCGATTGCTATTCCCCTAGTCGAAGATTTTTTACAGGTTGATAAGTGGCTGCCCCTCGAAAATGCTATTAATCGCATTATCGGTTACACATTTACACAGGGTCTTGTTCAGTCGATATTGACATATCTGGTGGTGCGCTATGTGGCCTGGCCGGATAATTTTCGCGTCCGTCTGGATTCGATAGCCTATGGTGCTGCCAGTGCGGTTGGCTATGCAACCATTTTAAATCTGCATCTTGTGCTGTCGAGTAATCCATCGCCGGACATTGCTGCTTTTCGTATTTTTGATGCGCTGGCGGTGCAGTTGGCGGTTAATATTATTATCGCTTACGGCCTTTCCGAGGTGCGTTTTAATGCACGCCCCTTTCCGGTACTTCTCGTAGCAACGATAGCCCTTGCCTCTTTTGTCAGTGGTTTGGCGCTGCCCTTGCGCTCTGGCCTGACCAACGCTGCATTAGAGCAAGGAATAGGATCGGTTAGCCCGATTCGGGGATTTTTGCTCTCTGCTGCAATCCTGGCTGGTGTGTCCTTCATATTTGCCTTCTTGTTCGACAACGCGGAGCGGCAGGATGCCGAAACCGCTGCCCAGAGCGAGTAGAGTATGAGTGCGATTGAGATTGTCGGTGCGTCAGATTCCTTAAGCTTCCGCCAGCGCTGGAGTCATTATCTTGTGCTGATCTTTGGGTTGGTAGGATTTATTATTGCGGTCAATTTACGCGATGGCGCATTGAACGCGACCACGTTGTACATCAATGCTCAGGCAGGTATCCGCGCAGAATATCCACAAAACTGGCTGCTCGATGAAGAGGGTGACTACATATTTCGTGTTCGGGATTTATCTCAGGCTGGCTTTAACACAACACTCCAGGTAGCCACGCGTCCGGTCAGCAGTATTACGACCACCCGCAATGTGTTAGACGCGCTTACGTTGGGGCGTTCCCAGACTCTCGGCTATACCGTGCTTTCTGAAGAACAGTATATACTGCCGGACGAATCGACAGGGATTACCATGTCGTACACATTTGTTGTTTCTGATCCCAATCCATTTTTGCAAGGTGTCCCGATTGTCGTCGAAGGACAGGATATTCTGACGATCAAGCGCGGACAGGCCATTATCATTTCGTTTATCTCGGATGCGACCACCTTTGACGAGAATCTTCCTATTTTAACCCGATTTATGAGTACGCTGGAATTTTAAATGATACGCAGACTCATCATTTTTATAGGTATCGCGCTGGTTCTGAATCTGCCAGTTTTTGCCCAGCAGCAGCCCACGCTGGA
>JALHNB010000030.1 GCA_022843745.1 Anaerolineae bacterium
TGTTCAAATTGCTCTTCTGTTACACTGGTCGGGATAGTGCTCATGGTTATTTTCCTTTGTGAGGCTTTTAACCACTTTGCACTATCCTTCTCTTTTTGAAAAGCTTGAATCACTTCTATCGTAGACGGTGTTATGGGTACAGGCGTGAAGGATGCCTTCTCGATAGGGTTTTGAAGCATGAGTTTTGAGATGAAGAATCGCGCGTCCCAGGCCGATTTCGAGGATGCGTTGGAACTCAGAAGCGTCCAATATTTTGCCTATGACCGCCGAGACAGGCTGCTCAACGTGACCGCCAAAATGATGATGCCGCCTGTGAGAATCTGCTGAATATACGAGTCGATGTTCATCTGTGTCAGGCCATTCGCTAGTACGCCGATCATGAACACGCCCAATAGAGTCCCCAAAACGTGAGGTTCACCTTCTTCGCTCATGGTCATGCCGAGGAAGACCGCCGCAATTGCTGTGAGCATCAGACCGTCGCCCTGCTTGGGATTCGCGGAAGCGAGACGGCTGGTGAGCATCAAGCCTGCCGCCGCCGCGCCCAGCCCACTAAAAATAAAGGTCATCATGCGCAGCAGACGCACACGGACTCCGCCGAGCGCCGATGCTTCCTTGTTGCCGCCGATAGCATACAGCCGCCGTCCGAACACGGTTTGTTCAAGGATGACCCAGATCAGCGCTAAGGTCACAAGTGTCACGATTGACAGGAAGGGGAGGTCAATATTTTTCTCGGCTATGGTCGTTAAATAGATACCCTCGTTGCCAAAAGTGACGAAGGATTCGGGAATAATTTTTCCAAAAATCGTGCTGCCGCCGCTGATATATAACGCTAAACCGCCGAAAATTGTCATCGTTCCCAATGTGGTGACAAATGGCGAAATTCCGACGTAGGAGACGAGGATGCCGTTTAGCAGGCCCCCTAGGATGCCAGTCACCAGCGCGGCGACGATCACGACGATAATCGGCTGTTCAGCTTCAAATAACACGCCAATGACGATTCCTGAGAGGCTTGCCATCGTGCCAACGCTCAGGTCAAAATCGCCCACGACCATCACAACGGTCATGGCGAAAGCGATCACGCCCAAAATGCTCACCTGCTGAGTGATGTTGAGCCAGTTGTTGACGGTCATAAAGGTGGTTGGTTTTTGCCACCAGAAAAAGCCGACGATCACCAGAAAGCCGAGCAGCGTTCCGAATGTCCGCAGGAGGCGTGACCAGGGGATATAGCGGCGCGTAATTTTTGAGGCTAATTCTGACGTGTGATTCATAGTTTTTCCGCGTTGTAGCACAGAGTCAATAACGATTCTTCGGTCAATCCTTCGGCGCTAACCTGATCGACCAGATAACCGCCACGCATGATGAGGATGCGGTCACTCAGGCCAAGCAGTTCGGGCAAATCCGATGACACCATGATGATACCCGTTCCGGCGGCGCTGATCTGGCGAATAAGCGCGTAAATATCGGCTTTCGCGCCAATATCGACACCGCGCGTTGGCTCGTCGAGCAGCATGACACGCGGAGGTCGAGCCAGGGCGCGGGCAAAGATGACTTTTTGCTGGTTGCCGCCGCTTAATTGGCGAACAGTCTGGGCGGGGCTTTTGGATTTTAGGCGTACAGAGTCGCCAAGTTTGCGGCTGGTCTGGTATTCCGCGCCATGATTGAGCAGCATTCCAGCGTGGCTGAGGTGGCGTAATTGCGGCAGTGTAATGTTGTTGCCGACGCTACGCGAGAGAATAAGGCCTTGCGAACGGCGTTCCTCCGGCACATAAGCTAATCCGTGCTGCCAGGCCGATGTTGGCGATAAGCCGCGCACCGCCAAGCCGTCTAACACGATTTCGCCATCAATTACACGATCAGCACCCATCAATGCGCGTAACACTTCGGTTCGACCAGAGCCGTTCAATCCGGCAATGCCGAGAATCTGACCTTCCAGAAGCTCAAAAGTGACATCTTTCACACCTTTGGTTTGCAGCCCACGCGCTTCGAGCAGGATACGTCCGCCATGCGGCGTTTCGCGCGGCGGGTAAATCTGTTGCAGGGCGCGTCCGGTCATCATGCGGATGATGTCGGCAGGGTTTACGGCTTCGATAGGCTGCGTCTCCACGACCTGCCCGTCGCGCATCACCGTGATACGATCCGCGATTTTGAATACCTCGTCCATGCGATGCGAGACGTATAAAATCGCGCAACCACGTTTTTTGAGGCTCTCAATCATGCGAAACAGCATCGCCGTTTCCTGTCCGGAAAGGGAGGCGGTAGGTTCGTCCATCACGTAGATTGAAGCCTGCTGAGTTTCATCATTCACAAATGCGCGGACAATGCTGACAAGCATCTGGTCGCCAGGACTCAGACGTGCCATCAATTGGCGGGTATCAATATGATCGACACCAAGCTGGTCGAGAACGCGACGTGCCTGCTGGTTGAGTTTGCCCCAATTGACAAATAAACCTGCGTGCGTTGGATATGGACGGTTGAGGAAAATATTTTCGGCAACCGATAGCTGGGGGACAATATTGAGTTCCTGGTGGATGAAACGCAGCCCCAGGTCAAACGCTGCCTGTGAGTGATGAATGGTCACGGGCTGACCGCGCATGGTGATTCGAATAGAATCAGGAGATACGACACCTGCCATAAGCTTAATCAAAGTCGATTTTCCCGCGCCATTTTCACCCATCAACGCATGAACTTCGCCAGCATGTAGGTCAAGGGCGGCATCAATCAATACCGGGACGCCGCTATAACTTTTGTTTGCGCCGGAGATACTCAGGAGAGGGGGTAATGCAGATGAATCTGCCATCTTTTACCGAGGCGGGGATGCATCAATATCCGTATCCCCGCCTCACTTAAATTTATTCGGCTTCGGGCATCATGTCGGCGACATTGGCTGCCGTGACGAGTACCGTTGGCACATAAACGGTGGTTTGCTTGATTTCACCGCCGCCAAGATAGGTTTCGATTAAATCAGCAACGGTGCTGCCCATACCGGAGAAATCCTGGGCGACAGAGGCTTCAAAGTTGCCGCCAGCAGCGATAGCGTCGAGCGCCTGCGGATTAGCGTCGATACCGACGATGATGATACCTTCACCTTCCCGTCCTGCGGCTTCAATTGCTTGCAGCGCACCTAACGCGGGTTGATCCCAGGCGGCCCAGACGGCTGAGATACTGCCAGCATCGGGATTAGCGGCGAGGATGGCTTCCATTTTGGCGCGTGAGTCGGCAATACCACCGTCAGCGACATCCGGCACAACGGTATCGACGATTTCAATGTCGGGCGCGTTTCCAAAAATAGCTTCCGCGATGACACCGCGTTTTTGGACGGGTGGGTAGGGCGGGAATTCGAACAGGACAATGCGACCCACACCATTCAGGCGATCCACGACGTAGCTGGCGGTTTCAGAGGCCATCGCGTAACCATTGCTGGTGACGTTTACAATCAGTTCGGGAACCGTGCCTGCATCCAGACCAAAAACGGGGATTCCCGCTTCATTGGCTTCACTGAGCGCAGGTACTTGCTGTGGATCAACGTTGATGACAATCGCGTCCACTCCCTGGTTGACTACATCCTGTACACGACTGTTTAGCGCCGCGATGTCGCCTGCTGTGTCGATGACGTTAACCGTCCAACCTTTTTCTTCAGCAGCGGCCTGAAAACCTTCAACCATGAACTGTGTTCCGGGCTGTGCCAGATAGGGAGTCAGGACGGCAATTTCGGGGGCATCCTGTGCGGAAACCGCCGGAATAATGAACACACTGACCAAAGCAGCCAGCAAAAATGTCAAAATCAGCGCACGTTTTCTCATGAAGAGGCTCCTTTAAATAGCATTATAAATTGAGCGAGGCTTAACGATGAATTGTACTGTGATCGTTTGGTAAACGCTATAGAATCAATGACCATCTGAACGGTAAAGGCTATAGAATCAACTACCAACTAATATGATAGGTGCAGGTTTCCGCACCCTTTTTGCGACAGGGAGCGCGTAAATCGTGATAAACGGCGAGATTGCTGTCCGCAGGTTTAAAACGCCGCGCCAGCCCAACGATAATGCCGTAATCCAGGTCGCAGGGAAAGGGAGTCTCGGCGATGATATCGATATGGCGAGAACGCAGCGCATGGGCATGGTAATGGCCGATTTCGCCCCCGCGATGATTGATGTGATAGACTTCATCGAGCATCATCAGCGCCTTTTCGAGCGTGTCAATTTCAGGTGGAAAGACGGCTTTTTCAGGGACTTTCATACCTGTTCTGACAAGGTTGAGCATAGCCTTGCGAGATAGGGAAATTTCCTTGTAAAAATCCAGAATAGGTTGCAATGGATACCATTTTTCAGGTTCCAGCTTGTCCAGGCCATATTTTTCGATCAGAGAGTGCGCTGTCGCATCCATGCCCGCCACGACGGATAACATGGATTGTCCGATAACTTCGACATTGGGGTCAAATGAAATAAACTCTGCCATCCAGCACTCTCCGAGATTAATTGCCAGTAAAAAATATTACGGATATTATAACGCAATTTTTCTGAATAAGATAAGGCCGTAGAAAATAGTTTACTGCGGCCTTTTTTAGTTATATTACCCAGGTTGGCAGTATTTGTTGAACCAGTCAATCATGTAGGTCAGGCTGCTGACGCGATGTTCAGGTTCGCCGCTGCGTGAAAGTTCGTGACCGTCACGCGGGAAGCGTACCATCTGCACCGTCCCGCCGCTGCGCCGGACGTAGGCAAAAAGCTGTTCGCCATCGGAAATCGGCACACGGAAGTCATTTTCGCTGTGGATAACCAACAGCGGGGTTTTGATCTGATGTGCATAGGCTAGTGGTGAATGCTGCCAGAGCAGAATCGGGTCTTCCCAGGGTTCAACGTCAAATTCGTTGGTGATGAGCAGGGGGACATCCGATGTGCCATAGAAGCTGAGAAGATTGTAAACGCCGCGAATGGATACTGCTGAGACGAAGCGATCTGTGTGGCCGACAATCCAGGCAGTCATATAGCCGCCATAAGAGCCTCCCGTGATCGCCATACGACCCGGATCGACAAAGCCTTTTTCGATGAGTGTGTCAACGCCCGTCATGATGTCCGTATAGGCGACATCACCCCAAGCTGCGTGGAGCGCCATCTGGAAGCCCTCACCATAACCACCTGCGCCGCGTGGGTTGCAATAAAAGACCACGTAGCCCTGCGCTGCCTGAAGCTGCATCTCATGCCAGATCGACTGGGTGCTTGCGCCCCACATGACATGCGGCCCGCCGTGAATATTGAGCGCGAGGGGATAGGTTTTGCCGTTTTCGTAGCCTGTCGGTAGGATATACCAGCCTTGAATTTCCTGCCCACTTGCGGGCGTGTAGCGGATTTCGTGAAGCTCCTGAAGCGCAATGCCGCCCAAAAATTCCTGATTAACCGTCGTCATCTGCACAGCAGCGGACGTGCCAGCCGCTTGCCAGAATAATTCGGATGGGTTCGCGGGAGTGCTGGCGGCATAACTGGTCCCACCATCAGGTGCAATGTCAAAGGCGGTGATTTCCAGCGTACCTTCAATAATTTTTTGAATTTCGTATGTGCCGATTTGCACACGGTAAATTTCCAGGCTTCCCCAGCTTTCGGCAGTGAAGAAGATTGCGCTGCTATCTGGCGACCAGCGATAGCCTGTGACATTGCGATCAAGTTCAAGATTCAGATCGCGCGGTTCGCCTCCGGCTGCGGACAGAAGTGTCAGGCGGTTGATGCGCTCGGTCAGGCGATCCTGGGGTGTGCGGATGTAAGCAATCCACTGACCATCCGGTGAGGGCTGCGGCATCCCATCGCTGTTGTTCTCGTCGGTAAGCTGCTCGGCTGTGCCATCTTCGACGCGGATACGATAGAGGGTATTCCAGCGCCAGGGAACATCGAGAGTCGGATCAAGTGTACGTGCCGTCAGGATATATTTGCCGTCCGGTGTCCATTGCGGCTGTTCGTGCGAAGCGTTGATAGCCGTCAAGCGACGCGGTTTGGCTTCTTCTTTTTTCAGATTTTCGGCGATGGGCATCACGTAAATCTGGGCATAGCGCTCATCAACATAGCTTGTCCCGACACGGTAGGGGATGCGCCAGGCGACGCGCGGGTCAAAACGTTTGGATTCGTCCTGTTCCTTGCGTTCACCCCGGTGCTTCGCTTCAAGCTTATCAATGGGCGGGGGTTCTTCTTCAGCACGATCTTCTTTGCCGCGTTCGTTTTCGCTCATCCCAGACAGAAATGCAAGCTGTGTGCCATCTGGCGACCATGCCGGGCTGCCCGCGCCGTTTGGCACGCTGGTGAGCGCACGGGCTTCGCCGCCGGGAACGGTCACGCGCAGCAGAAAAATCTGCGGTTTTTTGTCACGGCCTGAGACAAACGCCAGTGTGTGACCATCTGGCGACCAGCGTGGTTGCGAGTCTTTGCCACTGCGCGTCAATTGGATGGGTCTTCCACCATGCGTATCGACCAGCCAGATATTGCGCTTGTAGCCATTTTCCATCTTATCGACTGTCACCTGCACATAAGCGATCCACTGACCATCGGGGCTGATGCGCGGGTCTTCGATAAGCGTAATCTTGTAGAGATCATCCACAGTAATCGGGCGTTTTTCGTCAGTCAATTCAGAAACCCCTTTCAATGGAGCGTTGATCGGGCGAATTATACTGGTAAACGGGCTGAGGGTAAAAAAGTAATGCCTCTTAAGAGAACATAGAGGAAAAGTAATGCCCCTTACCAGAGCATGAGGTGGTGAAGGGGCTGCTAAAGGAGTAAAGCTTGTCGTCTATCTCTATATACGCCGCTGCGGGCAAAAATGTTGCAAACTGCTAAAATAAACACGCATACCACAAGGAGTTTTTATGACCATCACAACCACACAACTGAAAATCAGCGATGCCGAACACCTCGGACGCTGCGACCAGCTTTTGAGTCATATACAAGCGGAAAAGCTGAATGGCGTCATTTTATATGACCGCGACTATATCCTTTATTATACGGGTTTTTCGTTTGTCCCTACCGAGCGCCCCATTGCTTTTGTCATGAGCGCTAAGGGCGAACGCGCCATGTTTGTCCCGCGCCTGGAAGTCGAACATGCGAAGGCGAATGCGCTGATTGACCGTGTGGACAATTATCTGGAATACCCCGATAACCCGCACCCGATGATGATCCTCGCGGAAATGATTAAAGAGATGGGGCTGACCGGGCGCATTGGCGGCGATAACGATGGTTACCCCTGGATTCTCGGCTATCGTGGGCCGCTGCTTTCAGAAGTTGCAGATGTGACAGTGTGCGCGGTTCGCGCGTTTATCGAGGATCGGATGGCGATTAAGTCCGAAGCGGAACTCAACTGCCTGCGCGAAAGCTGTAAATGGGGCAACATAGCGCATATGCTGTTGCAGCAATATACCGTCGTCGGCGCGTCAGAAACCGAAGTCGCACAGCGAGCCAGTAACGAGGCGACATTGGCGATGTATAACGCGATTGGGCCGATTTATCGAGCCTATGGCGGACTCACTGGAAGTGGGGCATTTGCTGGCTACCGGGGGCAGATCGGACGCAACGCCTCGATTCCGCACTCGCTGGCGAATAATATACGTTTTCAGGCGGGCGACGTGTTGGTGACAGGGGCATCCGCGCCCGTGTGGGGCTATTTCTCGGAACTTGAAAGAACCATGTTCCTGGGGAAACCGTCGGACGATCAACGCCGCTTTTTCGACCACATGGTTACGCTGCAAGACACGGCACTGGGGGCAATGGAGCCGGGGAAACCCTGTTCCGAAGTGGATAAGGAAGTCCGCGCCTATTTTGAAAAGCACGAACTGATGCCCTATTGGCGGCATCACAGCGGTCATACGATTGGCTTGCGCTATCACGAAGGGCCGTATCTGGATCGCTATGATACCACTGAGATGCAGCCGGGTATGGTGTTTACGGTAGAGCCTGGGTTATATTCACCAACACTTGGCGGTTTTCGTCATTCGGATACTGCTGTGATTACCGAAAACGGAATCGAAATGATGACTTATTATCCGCGCGATATTGACAGCCTCACATTACCTATATAGGACAAACTAGGATTAACTCATGATTGTCAAAAAATTAGATGTATTTCCCGTAGAGTATCAGGAACCGAATGATGATAACGCATGGCGTTACCTGATTTTTGTACGCCTCGAATCGGATAACGGCGTGGTCGGATGGGGCGAGGCGATCACGCAATTTCGCGAATCGACAATGGCAGCGACGGCACTCATCGAATATGGATTGGGCGAGGTTGTTCTCGATCAAGACCCCATGAATGTCGAAGCGCTGTGGGAAGCGATGCGCCAGCGTGTGTGGTGGTACGGCGACGTGGGCGGAATCGCGGCGATGGCGATCAGCGCGATTGACATGGCATTGTGGGATTTGAAAGGCAAGCTTCTGAATTTGCCACTGCACCAGCTTCTCGGCGGCAAGCTGCAAGACCGACTTCCGGCCTGCGCCAGCACGCATCCAAAATCATTCGAAATTGATACGATGGCTGAGGAATTAGCCGAACACATTAAGAATGGCTACAAGCTGGTCAAAGTTGGATTCGGCAAAAAAGGCCATGCCAATCTGGGTGTCGAGGAAGCGCGTGATATTGCTTTTGCCCGCGCAGTTCGTTCGGCGATTGGCCCGGATGCCGGATTTATCATCGACATTGGCGCAAAAGTCCGCTGGGATGTGCCACGCGCGGTACGTATGGCGAAGGCTTTTCATGAATGCCGTCTGACATGGTTCGAAGACCCATTCCCGCTGACGAATCTTGAAGGTTATCGTCTGCTGCGCGCTGCCGTACCAGATTTGATGCTGGGGACGGGGGAACGGCTCTGGAATCTCCAGGACTATCATCGGTTATTCGAAGCGGGTGTCTGCGATGTGATTCTGGTTGATCCAGGTCGCACCGAAGGTATCACCGGGATGCACAAGATCACCCAACTGGCCGCGCAATACAATATCGGGATGGATCCGCACTGCTGGAGCAGCGCGATCATTACCGCCGCCAGCATCCACCTTGCATTGTGCGCGTCGCGTCCGACAATTTTTGAATTGAAGCCGTTTACGAACCCGATGCAGCATGAGCTTGTGAAAAACCCAATAGCGCATGTCGATGGCTGGGTCACTGCGCCGGAAGGCCCAGGAATAGGTGTTGAGGTAATCGAAGATACGATCCATAAGTATGCGATTAAGCGATAGAGGGCAATGAGTAAGGCATAAAACAGGAAGGCGATAAACGTAATTTTTGAAATCTTATCGCCAAAAATGACTCTGATTCGGGTACGATGGATTGAAAGATGGGTTTTATCGAGGAATGCTTTGAATGACCGAAAAGAAGATTTTTTCTCGTCGTGACTTCCTGAAGGCTGCCGCAGCCGCCAGCACACTAGTCCCTCTTTCAACGATTGTACCCTTCGCCAGAGCGTCACAGCCTGAGCAGGCCAGCACCGAACTGGTGATCTGGTATTGGGCAGATTATAACCGCGAGATCATCTCTGCCAGTCCTGATAATCCAGAGGCGCGATGGTGGGGCTGGATTTTCGATCATTTCGAAGAAGCGAATCCGAATGTTAAGCTGAAAGTTGAAGCGCACGGCTGGGATAAGGCGCTGCATGATGGCCTCATGGCGGCGATTGCTGGCGGTAACGCACCGGATGTCACACATGGCGAGGCGTTTGTTCAGGAATTTGCGGCATTAGGCGCTTTTGATGCTGTGAACATCAACCCTGAAGATTTTCCTTCCGGGGCGATTGCTGGCGCGATGCGAGAGGATGTCGTTTACGGCGTTCCGGCGATGACCAGTTCGTTTGCTCTAGAGATCAATCAAACGGTTCTGGAACAGTCTGGAGGCGATGCTAATTTCTCGCCTGAGACATGGATCGAATTGGTCTGGGACTCCGCAGCAGTTTTCAAGGCAGGCGGCGAAGGCGAGAATTGGTTTGGCTTCATGGCACCTGGGCCGGGTTCGACTTACCGATCCGCACTGCGAGTCGCGCCCTGGATTAACCGGGCAGGAGCGTCGATGGGAGACGGCAAGCAGGCCACGCTGAACGATGCTCGCGCAATACCCGCATACGAACTGATGCGCTCGCTGTTCAAGACCAGCGATATGGGGGCGGCTTTGAGTGATGATGATGAAATTCTCGGCAGCGTGGTATGGAATAACCGCGCCGCTTACCAAATATCGGCGTCATGGGATGCCTGGTACGCTCACCGGCATAACGCAAATACGAAATTCGTCCCGTTGCCAGCTTATAATGGCGAGGGTGCAACCACAGCAAACAGCGTTGTCGGAAATATCGTATTTTCGCCTTTAAAAACCAGCGCAAATGCGGGATTGGCGGTGAAATTGGTTGAATTTTTGGCAGAGGCGGAAACCCAGTGGCAGATTGCTAAAATTCGCGGATTTTTCTTGCCCGCGCTGAAAAGTGTTTTGGCAGATTCTGACGTAACGCGACAGAAGCCATATGAAGGCTTTGAGGCGAATTTACAGGTGATCGTGGATACACTGCTGAATGAACAAACTTACCCTGTCCCACCGTTTGCGAAAAACGCGACGAGCATTTGGGAAAATTGGAATAACGTGTATGGTCAAATCCTGTTCACGGACGAACCTGTTTCTGCGCTACTCGATAAATTACAAGCTGACACGGAACACCTGTTGACCCGATAGCTCACAGGAGTATTCCGAATAAAATCTGGAGATAATATGAAACTCGGACTTGGACTTTACAGCCATATGCTGACGCAAGACAATTTTCGTTTTGCTCGTCAGGCGGGCGCAACGCATATCGTGGCGCATCTGACCGATTATTTTGGCAGCTCGTCACGTTTGCCAACGGCGACAAGCGGCGGTTGGGGTGTGTCAGATAACCGCGAGAATCTGTGGACGTATGAAGAACTGCGCGATCTGCGGGCGGCGATCAATGCTGAAGGGCTGGAACTGGCAGCGCTCGAAAATTTCGACCCATCACACTGGTATGATGTGCTGCTGGATGGGCCGCGCAAAAAAGAGCAGATGGAAAATGTTAAAACGATGATCCGCAGCATCGGCAAAGCGGGCATTCCGGTGATGGGTTACAACTTCAGCATCGCCGGGGTATGGGGGCATGTGCAAGGGCCATATGCACGTGGCGGTGCGGAATCTGTCGGCTTTATGGGGCCGGACGGGCCGGAAGAAACACCGATTCCGAACGGCATGGTCTGGAATATGGTTTATGACGCGAATGCGCCTGCCGGGACAATTGGTCATATTACGCACGAGCAGCTTTGGGATCGGCTGACCGATTTTCTCGAAGAAGTTGTTCCGGTGGCAGAGGAAGCAGGTGTCCGGCTGGCCGCGCACCCCGATGACCCGCCGATGCCAACTATTCGTGGTACGCCTCGTCTCGTCTATCAGCCGAAATATTATCAAAAGCTGATGGACATCAAGCCGAGCCAATCGAACGGTATGGAATTTTGCATCGGGTCGCTGGCGGAAATGACCGAAGGCGATATTTATGACGTAATTGACAAGTACAGCCAGACGGGAAAAATCGGCTACATTCATTTCCGTAATGTGCGCGGTAAAGTGCCTCATTACGAGGAAGTGTTTGTCGATGAAGGCGATGTCGATATGATCCGTGCGATGCGTATCCTCAAGAAGAATAACTATGACGGCGTTCTCATCCCTGACCACACGCCGCAGATGACCTGCGATGCGCCCTGGCACGCGGGCATGGCGTTCGCGCTGGGTTATATGAAGGCCGTTATCACGATGCTGAAGTCTGAGGGATAACGGCCGGTCAGCGTCTCAGCCAGTCAGCATTTCAGCTTTTCATGCGTAAAATCGAGAGAAAAAAAACAGGCTCTATCCTTTGTGAGTAGAGCCTGTTTTATTGGTGTTACGGGACGAATGCATCGGGGAAGATGATATTTCGCAGCGTGTCCAGCGTCACTAGCGCGTTGTAGTTGAGTGCGTTGAGGCCGTAGGTCGTTGGCGCGCCTGCTGTGAGGTCACCTGCGCCGTTGGGCGATACGCTGAGTGTAACGTTGTCGCCATTCAAGCCGCTGTTGGGCAGTTCATTGAGCGCCCGCCACAGATTGAAAACAGGCACCTGATTATTCGTCGCCACGTCGATGATGATCTCATTGAGGGCGGTAATGGTATCAGCGGAAACATCCTGGCGCGGTGGAATGGTCGCCAAAACTGGAATCACACCCATATCAGCGGCATCGCGCACCGCCTGACGGATGCTGGCACGGAACGTATCTGGGTCTGTGCCTTGCAGCGCATCGTTTGTACCTACAGTGATAATCACCACTGATGGCTGAATCAGGCGGAGTTCACAGGCCAGTGGTGTTTCGCCAGCCGCACAGAGTGATGGGTCGCTGTTAGCGGGGTCTACCAGGTCGGCAGCCGTCCAACCTGCGCGACGTGCCACCCCCGCATGATTAAAGCTGTTATTTCCGCCAAGATCAGTCAGGTTGTACCAGTCGATGATGCCCTGCAATGATCCGCTGCCACCGTCGAGGAAGTAGCTGCCGGATGCCGCAAACGGATCGAGATAACCGGGCTGTGCGGCATAATCATCGCCTGCAATCGCGAACACACTGGCACGGTTGCCATTTGCGATGCCAGCGTCATAAACTGCACGAAGTCGATTCACAAGCTGCCCGTCCAATTCAGGAATGATCGGCGTGGTATCGACAATGCCTGTCTTTAGCTCTGTCGCTGCGGGTTCGTTAACCGTGATCGTGGTTTGCGAACTATTTGAGCCACCTGCACCCTCGACAGTGAGCGTGACGGTGTAAGTGCCAGCGGTGGCGTAGGTGTAAGCGGGGTTCACGTCTGCGCTGGTGCCACCATCGCCAAAATCCCAGATATTGAACTGAATATCGCCTGTCGATTGATTGGTGAACTGAACAGCCAGCGGCGCTTCGCCTTCGGTTACATCAGATGTAAAGGTCGCAACAGGCGCTCCGGCGTTGACCGTGATGATGGCTTGCGAACTATTCGTTCCTCCAATACCTGTGACAGTAAGTGTGACGGTGTAGGTGCCAGGAGTGGTGTAGGTGTAAGCGGGATTAACATCAGTGCTGGTGTTGCCATCGCCAAAGTCCCAGGCATAGGATTGGATGTCACCTGTCGATTGGTTGGTAAATTGGACGGCAAGCGGTGCATTACCGTTTGTTATATCTGGTGCAAAAGCAGCCACAGGCGCAGCGGCATTGACCATGATAATCGTTTGAGCGTTAGCAGCCCCACCCGTGCCCGTGACAGTCAGCGTGACCGTATATGTGCCGAGAACCGTGTAGGTATGGGATGGATTGACATCAGCGCTCGTTCCGCCGTCGCCAAAATCCCAGGCGTAAGCTTGAATATCGCCAGTGGATTGATTATTGAACTGGACGGCAAGAGGCGCGTTGCCCTGGTTTACATCTTGTGTGAAGGCGGCAACGGGTGCAGCGGCGTTGACAGTAATGGTGGTCTGCGCACTATTCGTTCCACCTACGCCTGTAACGGTGAGCGTGACGGTGTAGGTGCCGGGGGCAGCGAAGGTGTAGGCCGGGTTCACGTCCGCGCTCGTGCCACCATCGCCGAAATCCCAGGCATAGGACTGAATATCGCCAGCCGATTGATTAGTGAACTGGACGGCAAGAGGCGCATTACCGAAAGTCACATCTGGTACAAAGGCGGCAACGGGTGCAGCGGCGTTGACAGTGATGGTCGTCTGTGAGCTATTCGTTCCACCCGCGCCTGTAACGGTGAGCGTGACGGTGTAAGTGCCGGGGACAGCGTAGGTGTAAGCCGGGTTGACATCGGCGCTCGTGCCACCATCGCCGAAATCCCAGGCATAGGCTTGAATATCGCCAGTGGATTGATTGGTGAATTGGACGGCAAGTGGTGCATTACCGAAGGTCACATCCGGGACAAAGGCGGCGACAGGTGCAGCGGCGTTGACGGTGATGGTCGTTTGCGCACTATTTGTCCCACCTGCGCCTGTAACGGTGAGCGTGACCGTGTAGGTGCCGGGTGCAGCGTAGGTGTAGGCCGGATTGACATCGGCGCTCGTACCACCGTCGCCGAAATCCCAGGCGTAAGCTTGAATATCGCCAGTGGATTGATTAGTGAATTGGACGGCAAGCGGCGCATTGCCGAAGGCCACATCTGGTACAAAGGCGGCGACAGGTGCAGCGGCATTGACGGTAATGGTCGTCTGCGCACTATTCGAACCACCTGCACCTGTAATAGTCAGTGTGACCGTATAAGTTCCAGAAGCAGCGTAGGTGTAGGCGGGATTAACATCGGCGCTCGTGCCACCATCGCCGAAATCCCAGGCATAGGCTTGGATGTCGCCGCTGGATTGGTTAATAAACTGAACAGGCAGCGGTGCAGCACCAAATGTCGTATCGGATGTGAACGACGCAACTGGCGCGGCAATCGTTGGTGTCTCGGTAGGTGTTTCGGTGCTGGTTGCCGTTGGAACGTCGGTGTTGGTCGATGTTGCTGTTGGAATGTCGGTGTTTGTAGATGTTGGCGTTGGCGTTTCCGTCAGAGTCTCGGTCAACGTTGGGATCAGTGTTTCGGTACTGGTCGCTGTCTCAGTCGGCGTTTCGGTGCTGGTTGCCGTTGGAATATCAGTGTTGGTCGATGTTGCTGTTGGTGTTTCCGTCGGAGTCTCGGTTAACGTCGGGATCAATGTTTCCGTGTTGGTCGCCGTCGCGGTTAGGGTCGGTGTTTCTGTCGAGATAGGTATGGTTGTGGCAGTAGGTTCACCTGTGTTGGTCGCGCTCGGCACAAGCGTATTTGTCGCCGTTGGTGTGTTGGTCAGTGTAAGAGTCGCTGTGGAAGTCAATGTTGGCGTATTGGTGAGCGTTGGCGTGAATGTCGCAGACGCTTGGATCGGTCTGGGAGTGGGTGTTGGCGGCTCAAACGCGGTAATGACGATTTGGGCGGTTCCGATGCCGCCCGGCCCGGATGCAATCAGGGTTATGGTATAAGTTCCCGGATAGGCATAAACATGAGTCGGATTGGCTTCAGCACTCAATGTGCCGTCGCCAAAATTCCAGTTGTAGTTGGTGATATTGCCAGTGGAACGGTTGGTGAATTGAATCGTCACAGGTATAACACCGCTTACAGGATTCGCTGTGAAAGCCGCTGTTGGTGCTGGCACAGAAGGATTCTGAACCGTAATCTGACGTGTGACAAGTGATGAACCGCCAGGGCCGGACACCGTAAGGAATACGTTGTAAACGCCGACATTTGTAAACGTATGTAGCGGGTTTTGATCGGTACTGGTTGTGCCATCGCCAAAATCCCATCGGTAAGCATTAATGCCCCCTGTGGATTGGCTGGTGAATTGGACAGTCAGCGGCGCATTTCCGTTGTATTTATCGGCGACGAAAGCAGCGACAGGTGCTGTCAAACTCTGAACAGTAATTTGGCGGGCGACATTCGATGAGCCACCCGGCCCGGTGACAGTCAGCGTTACGGTGTAAATGCCGGGTCGGTTAAATGTGTAAACTGGGTTAATGGCAAGGCTTGTTGTGCCGTCACCAAAGTTCCAATTTGAACTGGTGATATTGCCCGTTGATTGGTTGAAAAAGCGTACCGTTAACGGCGCTTGACCACTGGATGGGCTTTCGACAAAGGCCGCAGCAGGGCGCGGTATGGAAGGCGTAGCAGACGGGACAGGTGTTGGGGTACGGTTTTGCACACGAATGCTGTTAATTGCCGTGATGATGCTCGTACCATCGCGCAGGGTAACACGCAGTCGAATCGTGTAAAGTCCATCCGGTGCGGAAGTTGTATTCCAAACCCCAAGCTGTCCATTTAAGACTGGTGTTTGAGTAACGATGCCAATCGGATACCAGAGATTGCTGGAATTCGGCTCTGGCCCATATTCCAATTGATACTGTAAAAATTGTGGGTGCAGCGCCGAACCAATAATTTGTGCATTCCCGGAAATGATATTCCCTGGCACAGGCGACAAAATGAAAATGCTGATCGGCAACTGTGTGCTGGTCGGGATAGCAGAAGTCGGCGGCGGTGCGCTAGTTGGGAAGTTGGCCGGAACGGTTGTTGGCACGCTTGCAGAATTCACAGGGGTTGTGCTGGGCGCAACTGTGCCTGTAATTGTACCCGTCACGGTCTGTGTCTGCGTAACGGTGAGCGTTGGGTCTGGCGCACTGGATAAGTTACAGGCGCTCGTGAGCAGAACAAGCAATAATGCTACTCGATAAAAAATCTGTCTTATATTCATCGTGCGCCTTCCAGATGATAACTTTTGTATCAACATGATAACGATACCGCGTCTATATAGAATTAGCATAAAAGACCTATTTCGGAAACTGATCGGCTCACTTTCAATGGCCTTATCAATGACTGAATTTGTTTGAATCTTTCTAAACATAAGCTATAATGACCAGAAATGAACAGAAATTTTCAGCCAATGCATCAACAAGGAGCTTGTGTGATGATTTCGGGTAGAAAGGTCATTCTCCTAAGCTTACTGTTAATTCTGGTTTTGGGCAGCCTGGTCGTACCTGCGATCGCTCAGGATGGTATCACAATTCGCGTCTGGCGGCATGTTGATGCTGGCTCTAACGATGGCGATGATGCGCTCGCGGCAGCTTATATTGAAGCGAACCCCGTTGTCATCTCTTTCGAATCTTTTGACTATCCCACCTATAGTCAAATATTACAAACTGAGCTGGTTGCTGGAACAGAGGCCGATGTCCTTAGGCGCTTCGGTGTCTGGGTATATGGTTATGCAGAGGGTGGACGGTTAGCGCCCATTTCTGAAACGGTTGTGCCGTTTATTGAAATTTTCCCATATAAGCAATTTATCGAACATCTCCCAAACCTCGATTTGTTATTTTATGACATTACACTTCCGTATATCTATAATGCAATGCTTGGGATCGAGACCATCGACGAGGTGTTGCAGGCCATTCATGACGAAGCGAGTGTCTCGCTGTAAGGTCTGATGAGGATCATTCAGGGGGACTATAAGACACTCGAACGCTGGTGTCTTGTTTTGTGAATTGATGACACGGGCAGGAATACAGCGCGAATACAGCACGGACATGGCAGGGATGTGACAATGAACAACGCAGATTTAATGACGCTTGAGCGTCAAGAGCAAATAGTTGGGTTGGTGAATGAACTCGGACGATTAACGGTTACAGAGTTGAGTCAACGTTTTGGCGTGAGCGAAACAACGATTCGTCGCGATCTCGCGGCTCTCACTGCGCGTAGCCTCATTCGGCGAACTCATGGCGGTGCGGTTCGGCTGCGCCCGGTTGCAACCTCCGAAACGCCGATTTTGCAACGCCAGCATGAACATGTGGAGGACAAAGAGCGTATCGGCACGGCAGCCGCACGGCTGGTGCAGAATGGCGAAACCCTGCTGATTGTATCAGGCAGCACCGGCGTGGCGTTTGCACGTTGTCTGGAAGCACACTCCAACCTGACCGTCATTACCGATTCGCTGCTGATCGCGAACGAACTCCTGAATCAAGGTCAGCATCGAGTGATTATCCTCGGTGGAACCATAGACCCCGATGAGCAGGCGGTGCGGAGTTCACTCGCACGGGCAATGCTCAAGGATTTTCGAGTGGATAAGGTGTTTATCGGCACACGTGCAGCCTCGATTAATGGTGGTTTGAGCGCGGAAACGCCCGAAGAAGCCGAATTTTTTAAAGCCTGTATTGATTGCGGACAGAACGTGATTCTGATTACGGACAGCAGCAAGTTTCATGTTTCGGCGCTGGTACGGCTGGCATCGCTTGAAGATATTCACACGATTGTTACGGATTCGGGGATTGATGGAGAAATCGCGGAGCAGATTCGCGAACTCGGTGTCTATCTGATACTTGTCTAATGGGGTTTGTTTCGCTGCTCCCAAATATACCCAAAGCCAAATTAAAGATTTATACAGAGGATTTGACCAACAATGAATTTAGATGGCATTTCGATTAGCGAATTTCGTACACCCTCGCCTGAATACCGCCCCTGGACTCGCTGGTGGTGGCCGGGTGGTGATGTCGAACTCGGCGAACTTTTGCGCGAAGTAAAATTGTTGGCGGACACGATGTTTGGCGGTGCGGAGATTCAACCATTTACAGCAGGTATGAGCCAAAAAACGCTCAATGATCCGACTTCGGCTGTTTACGACTACGATAGCCCTGCTTATTACGAAAAACTGGCCGCCGTCATCGAAGAAGCCCGTAAAAACAGTATTCAGATTGACCTGACGATGGGATCGGGCTGGCCTGCTGGGGGTAAATTCGTACCCCTTGATGATAATGTTGATACCCTTCTGTATGGGGAAATGACGGTGACACGCGCGGTCAATATGCCTGTGCCTGCGCCAATCATGCCCTTTGCTTATGCGCTTTTCACGCAAGAGAGCACGATGCCGCTGCTGAGAGGCCGCGAATGGGTACAGACATTAACCTATCACCCCGAAGCAGTGCGATTGGTAGTAGTTGTCGCCGCGAGGATCGCCGAAAATGGGCGTTCGCCTGACCCGTCTGTTCTTACAGATACGATGGAACTTGATCTACCAACAGCGCTTGATATTACGGATTGCGTGAGTGACGGGTATTTGCAATGGCAGCCACCTTCACCCGGCACATGGCAGGTCATCGCCATTTACACCATGCCGAGCGGAAGCCGCCAGCTTATCACCGCGCAAATTGGCGAAACTTATGCGGTTGACCCCTTTGATAGCGCTGCGATTAACCGATATTACGAAAATTGGCTTGGAAAACATCCAGAATTATTGGAATTTGCAGGGACGACATTACGCGCACTATTCAGTGACAGCTATGAGTATTTTCCACAGCGACATTTTGCCGATGATCTGATCGAGATGTTTCGCGCGAATCGCGGATATGACATCACGCCGTTTCTGCCAGCCGTGTTTCAGCCCGCTCGCGACCAACATTTTTTCTTCTTTAGCGGCCTGCGAACTGCGCCGGATTTTTCGTTTGGCGAGATCAGCAAGCGCATTATCCATGATTATGATCTCACCATTTCCGATCTGTTTTTCAAACACTGGTATCCGGTCAGTCGCCAATGGATAGAGGATAAAAATCTGCAATTTCGCCAACAGGGTTACAATCCGCCGCTGGATGTCATTAAAGCGGCAGGGGAGGCCAGCATTCCCGAAACGGAAGGTGGCAATGAACTGTGGCTCAAGCGGGTGGCATCGGGTGGACATCTCTATGGTCGCCCGCTGATTACGGCGGAGTCCTTTGTTTTCCTGCCGCAGGGTGGATTCGCCCTAACGCCGCAGGATTATAAGCAGGGGATTGACCTACTGATGACTTCTGGCGTGAATCAGATTATTTATCACGGCACACCGTATCGTTGGGATGAACCAGGTTATGGCGAGATTGGCTGGTCGCCGTTTATTTCGCCGCATGGCGCGATTGACATCACCGCGAATTTTTCTGAAGCCGATGTGTTCTGGAAATATCAGACCGACATTAATCTCTATGCGGCGCGTTTACAGGCTCTTTTGCGTCAGGGAAAGCCGGATGCCGATCTGGTTGTCTATCTGCCATTGTTTGATAAGCCGGATGATCCCAAATTTGCCTTCGCATTGCAGACGATTGATGCCAACGGACGCACCTGGGAATGGGTGAACGACGAACTGCTGATCTGCGCTGAGTGGACAGACAGCGGCCTCAAAGTTGGCGAGATGCTGTTTCAAGGCGTTGTTTTGCCAAATGTACAATCGCTGCCTGTGGCTGTCGCGGAAAGTTTAGCAAGGTTGGCAAAAGCAGGCTCTCCAATCGTCATTTTTGGTCAAAGACCCACGCAGCAGCCGGGCTATCTGAATTATCAGGCGAATGACCGGGCGGTTGCGAATCTTGCGGAAACAATTATCAGCCAGATATCGAGCGCTTATGCCGCAGATGTTGATTCTCTGGCGACATGCGTTCAAAATCTGCCAGTAGGGAAAATTAGCTATGCCCCCAATCCGTCTTTGCGCTGCATCCGGCGAAAACTGGAAAATGGCTATATCTCGTTTCTACGCAATACGACGGAAGATGCCACGAATTTCAAATTTGTCGTTGATTCGTCTTTAAGTGTTGGCTACTGGTTCGATGCACTCAGTGGAAATGTTTATTCCGCACAGGTTGTTGATGGTCAGGTGACGGGTTGGCTGCCTGGATTCGGGTCAATCGCGCTGGTTTGTAGTTCAGAAGCCCTGTTCGCGGCAAGTGAATTGACCGATGGCAATCCGGTGGCAGAGCCGGTTCTCACTGAGTCGATTCCTCTGGCGGATTGGAAACTCGAAATTACGGGTCAGGATGTCCCAGGTGGGCAAGTGACGATAGCAGCCGACGGATTGGGAGACTGGCGCACACGTGAGGGTTTGCTGCATGTTTCGTCTCCAGGGGTTTATACGACGCAATTGCGTTTAAAGGCTCTTGAGGCGAATAAGCAATATGTTTTAGATTTGGGCGAGGTTTTTGCCGCCGCTGAGGTTAAGGTGAATGGACAAGCCGCCGGACACGCGATTTTTTCGCCGTATCAGGTCGATGTGACCGAATACCTCAGAGCAGGCGATAATGTCATGGAAATCACCGTTACGCCATCACTGCGTAATCGTCTTATTGGCAAGGCGCTGCGTGGCGACCCGGAGTATGCGCAGTTTCGCGGGGGATTTATAGGGCCGAGTAATCCTGTGCCGTCTGGTTTGGTCGGACCAGTGACACTTAAAATTATACCTTGATGCCCGTGAGCGTAATTCCCTGAATAATCGATGCTGAGGCTGAACTGCTACGCCTCCAATATCTGGCAAAAACCCTGAACGTATGTGAGACTCTGCCAGATAAGGAGATCGGATTTGAGCGAACAAGTAGATATTGTGATCGTCGGTGCTGGCGCAGCGGGGTTAATGGCGGGGATATGGGCAGGCCGCACACATCCCGGTTGCACGATTGTGATTCTCGACGGTGCTCGTAAGCTTGGTGCGAAAATCCTTGTCGCGGGGGGCGGGCGTTGTAATGTCACTCATGATGAAGTGGACGCGAATGCCTACGCGGGATCATCACGGAATGCGATCAAAAAAGTGCTGCGCCGTTTTGATGTGCCGCAAACGATTGATTTTTTTCGCGAACTAGGCGTGAAGCTCAAGCGTGAGGAAACGGGCAAGCTGTTTCCAACGACTGATAACTCCCAAACGGTGTTGGATGCTCTTTTTATAGCGATTCATGAAAGCCGTGTGGTCATCAAACACCCGTGCCGCGTTGAAACGATCCGCAAAGAGAATGATTTATTTTGCGTGGCAGGGGAGTGGGGACAGATTGATGCGAAGTCCCTCATTATGGCGACTGGCGGGAAAAGTCTGCCAAAAACGGGTTCGGATGGTCATGGGTATGAGATCGCTCGCACATTTGGGCATCAGATTACTCGGCGTGTTTTTCCGGCGCTTGTCCCGCTGACTCTACCGAAAGATCATTTTATCTGCCAACTCAGCGGCCTGACTCTGCCCACGACCATCGAGTTGTATTCTTCAGACGGCAAAAAAAGCGTTTGGTTTACGGATTCCACGCTTTGCACCCATTTTGGCTTGTCTGGGCCGTCGATTCTGGATTTTAGCCGCTATTATATCGACGCAAAATTTGATGACCCAAAGGCAGTCGCAGCGATCAATTGGCTGCCGGGGACGACCACCGAGCAATTTGAGGCTGAACTCCTATCGCTTGGACGGGTGACACCACTGAAGCATCTGACTCAGCACTTGCCGGAGCGCCTGTCTCGGATGTTGTGCGCGCAAGCCAGTATCGAACCGGGTACACGTGGCGACCAGATGACACGAGAACAGCGAAAAACCTTGGCGCAATTTGTAACACGGCTTGAACTGCCCATTACCGGGAATCGCGGTTTTACGTATGCGGAAGTGACTGCCGGAGGTGTGCCATTATCCGACATCCGGCTTGAAACGATGGAATCGCGACTCTGTTCAGGACTTCACTTCTGTGGTGAGATTTGTGATGTCGATGGGCGTATCGGTGGTTACAATTTTCAGTGGGCATGGTCAAGCGGTTATGTTGCAGGTGTATCGGTAGGGGAGGAACGATAAGGGTTTGGCGCGACCAAACCCTTTTAAGATTTTACGCAATCGCAATCGGATGTACCCACGAGCCGGTAGAGCCTTGCAGTCGCAGCGGTGTGACGATCAGCACAAACTCGTACACTTGTTGAGCGGCTAATTCTTCGAGATACAAATTTTCAAGATGGGTAACGCCGTTATGCACCAGTAAAAAGCGGTGTACGGGGTGATCGAAGGGCGGGAAAGCTTCAACCGTCATATTATCCGCACCAGCCAGGATCATACCCTGCTTGAATAAATACTGTGCAGATTCCAGCCCAAGCCCCGCAATCGCATCGCTGTAAGCCTGGTTGCCATCCCGCAAATGCTGATAAAAGCCGGTGCGCACCAAGACGGCTGTTCCGGGATGAATTTGTGTCCCTTGTGCTGTCAATGTCCCAGCAATGTCTTCCGCCGTAATCACGTAACCATCTGGCAGGACATCCACATTTCGGAAGCGTGCGATATCTAATAGGACAGCTCGAGTGACGATCGGGGGCATCTCGGCAATGCTCAGATGCGTTTGCCCTTTAAAATTGACACTTTCGGAAGCAGCAACGGTTTTGTCTGGGCCATTATAGAGACGTACTCTGCCGTTTGGATCAGGATTACCCGCCTCATCCTGATGTTCCCCGATATGACATAATGCATCGATGTGCGTCCCTGTGTGCGCGGCCATCGTGATTGCTTCAGCTGCTGCCGAGGCGGGTAATATCTCGTTGAGATCGCCATGACGCAGGCGAGGGGTCAAGGTGTATGGAACCATTGGCCCAGGCACAGGAATGCCCTCGTAATGAACGACTGCCAGGCTGTAAACGCTGCCCGTGCGTATTAAACCTAACAATTCAGGGGTTACTTTTGGTATTGGGAGCACGCCATAGGAATTGAGTTGTCCGGGTTGAGCAGTCATTGTTGGTTAACTTAACTTTTTCCTGCTTCGTTCGTAATCGCGTCCTGAAGAAATTTCATTGCTTCAGCTTCGGTGGTGAAGAATTTTGCTTTCTCGTAGCGCGTGACTTTGAAAATCGTCTCGCTCAATGATCGAACGAAAGTTGAGGCACCGCAAATGACAATGTGGGCGCATCGTGGGTGCGACATGGTGGGCACGTTGCGGGCGCGTAATATACCAGACGGTATCTGGCGAATTTTTTCGACATTGATTAAGATGTGCATGTCTACTGTTGCTTTATCGAGATAGACTATTGCGTCATCATTGACGCGTTTAATATCATCCACACTCCATGGCTCGTCATAATAGAAGTAGATGATCCTGTTATTTTCCCTGACTTCGAATTTAGCTCCCATTCGTTCTTCCCTTGTGGTTGGTATAGATAATAGCATTTTCAGACTGGTTATATTAAATTATATCAGCTAAAGATGCTTAGAATAATTTTTGTCCTGTTAATTTGTGCAAAATTCATGATGTAAACTACATGAAAGTGATTTACAATTCAAACTAATACAATAATTAAGATACATCAGTTAGTATCTGCATACCTTTATTGTTTTCTCATTTTGGGGGTTTACACTTTTCACAAAGTTAAGTATAAACATCATTAGCAACTATACCTCTCAAAATTTAAGTATTATTTCTAAAGACAACTTTGAAACATTTGGAATCAGGAGCACCACATGAAAATCATCCACCCTCCTGGCCCGGCAGGTTTACCGTTCGTAGGCTCAGCCACGAAGATTGTGAACCCTGAAAACATCCTGTTGTTTCTTGAGCAGAATGCTCGTCACTACGGTGACATTTCACATTTTACCGCGTTTGGGATGCAGTTCTACTTTGTTAACCATCCCGACTATATTCAGCAAGTATTGGTCACAGACGGCGAAAAATATCATAAAGATCGCATGACCAAACTAGTTGGCAAAAAATTCCTCGGAAATGGCCTGATTTTTAATGAAGGCGAATTCCATAAAAGACAACGAAAACATATCCAGCCCGCTTTTCATCACAATCGTTTAAAAACCTATGTCGCTCAGATTAATGATATTACCAATAGCTGGTTAGATAGTATTGACGATTGCCAGGTTGTATCGATTCATCCAGCAATGATGAAACTGACATTGGCCATTGTCTGTAAGGCGCTTTTCAATACTAATTTATCTGACGGCGAGACCGGGCACAGAGTTGAAAAAGCGATGGACTATTTTCACGAGGTTATGGGTATCGAGGCACGATCTGTCATCCCTATTCCTGATTGGCTGCCGATTCCCCGAAAGCGACGCTTGAAGCGTTCAATGCAGTATCTTCATGAAGTAGTTCATGAGATCATTGCCGAAAATCGGTTAAAGGGCAAAGATGATGGGTCATTGATCTCGATGATGATGTCCATCACGGATGAAAATAATCAACCGGCAATGGATGACCCACAGGTTATGGATGAAAGCATTACCCTATTTATGGCGGGACATGAAACCTCCGCATTGGCTCTCGCATGGGCATGTTACCTGCTGGCTCGACATCCTGAGACTCAACACAGACTTCAGCAGGAAGTTAAAACGGTTCTTGATGGACGACGGGCTACCATGGAGGACATTCCTCGACTGACATATACAACGATGGTTATCAAGGAAATTCTCAGGCTCTACCCGCCAGGGTGGATTTTGGGGCGAGAGCCAATTGAACCGACGACTATAGGTGACTATGCTATTCCGCAAGGCGCGATTATTTTCATCAGTCCGTATGTTGTCCATCGGGATAAGCGCTTTTTCGATGATCCAGACACTTTCCGTCCTGAACGTTTTGACTCTGCGCATGAAAAAGATATTCCTCGTTACGCCTATTTCCCATTTGGCGGAGGGTCGCGGGTTTGTATGGGGGCGGGGTTTGCCACAATGGAAATGCAGCTTGTGTTGGCGACCATTATGCAGCGTTTTACGATGCAATTAACAACGGATGCCAAAGTAGGGGTTGTTTCTGGGCTGACCTTGATGCCAGATCGACCCATTAACTTATCCTTTCAAAAGCTCAATCACACATCTGTCTAATTAAATCCACTAAAATCTGGGGTTCAGCGCTTAAATCCTGGGTTCATGGAAATTTTAGTGGTGGTATTACATTCTAAATTTCATTATCGCATTGCATAGGAGGAAAACAGTGCGCGCAGATCAGTTCCAGAAGATGCTTGATCTAACGGCAGATGCCTTAATTGAATCTCTCCCCAAGCATATGCCTGCTGGACTCTATCGTGAGTTTTACAGTTGGGGGTTTTCTCATGAGAATCCGGTGCGGGATGCCTGGCTTCAGACGACTGGCTTGACCCAGTTGGTGAAGCTGACCGTTAATCTTTATGAAGGGTTAGCGCCAGAAAGCGAAATGCAGCGCTTGGTGGAGTATTGCATCCCTGTCAATATCTATCAAATTTATGAGATTGTGTCTGATAATCTCGCGTTGGGGCTGGCACAGCGCGCTCCAGGGGATAAAACCTTTGCGGAACGGCGAGGCTTGCTACTGGAATTTAACCGCGCAATGGAGGTCTGTCTGCAAGACTTGACCTCTCAGACTGAAAAGGTGTTTAACCCGTTAAGATCGCTCATTGAAGATATTTCTTCGGCGACACAAAGCCTGAGTCCCCATAAGCATATGGTTCTGATGCGAACCTACCTGAGCATTCGCCGTCCGCCTTCGACAAAAGAGTTGGAATATGCAATTTTGCCGCTTCTGATGGCGAATATCGAAGCCTGCGTGGATGTAGCAAGGGCAACGCAAAATTATCGGCTTGGGCGAATGATTCAACATGGATTGACCCAGCGATATCGTGGTGTAACGGGGCTGTTGGAAAATCGGCATCTGGAAGTTTCTGAGCGCCTGGATCTGAGCACGAATGCGATCCTGGTTGCGCCGATTGTCGCCAATTTTATCAGCGGGTTATGCGAAGAAGTAAACCCGGTTGATAATTTTCAGTCGGTTATTCAGAACAATACGCTCCCCGAAGCCTTATATCTGGTAGCGCTGTTGATTCGGCTGCTCAATGACCTCGGCACTGGGTTGATTATGCAATCGCCAGAGGAAAGAGCAGGCTTTTTTGATGAACTGCGCCGAAATGTGCGACCCGATGAAACAATCATGTCGGTTGTACGCGAGGCGGTCCAGCAGCACGGTTCACTGCTTACCCGTATTGATAAAGATGTGCGTCACGGCGAGTTTAACCTGGCATTTTTCGATCTTTATTCCATGCCATCTGTAACGGACGCACTGGACACATTTGAAGAACGTATCCGCTATTATTCGCAACTTTATCGTGAAAGCCGTGTGCGGCTGATGACCTTGCTTGAATCGATGAGCCTGACTTTAAAGGACGAACGTGCTGGTGCTATAATTCACCGTTGTTTAGTCTTTCACGAGCGATTGTACGCTCACTCATTTGAGGAAGCTGAGGGTGAATACGCGGTATGAATCATATTCGACAGTCGGTGTCGTGGTGGTGTTTTGTTCCCAATAAGATGATACCGGAAGAGCTGGTACGTGCTTCGGCTGAGATTGGTTATGAAGCGATTGAGCTGGTGAGGCAGGAGTATTGGCCTTTGATTAAAGATCATGGTCTGAAGATTGCCTCTTCTAATGGACATCAGAGTATTGAAGATGGATTGAACAGGCGCGAAAATCGTGAGCGCATTACAGGCGAGATTCGCGCCAATCTTGAGTTGGCTGTGAAATGGGAAATCCCCAATCTGATTTGTTTCAGCGGTAGTCGCAAAGGGCTTGATGACCAGATCGGCGCAGAAATTACTGCCGAAAATTTGCGCTCGGTTGCCCGTATGGCGGAAGACGCAGGCGTGAATCTCGTCGTGGAGCTGCTGAACAGCAAGGTCGATCACCCCGATTACCAATGTGATAAAACCGACTGGGGTGTCAAGGTTATTGAAATGGTCGATTCGCCGCGCGTTAAACTGCTCTACGATATTTATCATATGCAGATTATGGAAGGCGATGTTATCCGCACTATTCAAGGAAATTATGCCCATTTCGCGCATTACCATACGGCTGGCAACCCCGGACGGAATGACCTGGATGATACGCAAGAACTCAACTATGCGCCGATTATGCGGGCAATTCTCGCTACAGGTTATGACGGTTATGTGGGTCAGGAGTTCATCCCCAAGAGCGATCCCATTGCAGCGCTGAAGGCCGCTTTTGATATATGCAATGTCTCAGCTTAATGACGAGTCTGTTATTATATGCAACATCTTGGCCTGAATATGAGTCCACCTAGACTCCTGACCAGGCCACCTGTCAAACTCAAAACCCGTCCGATGCCGGGTGTATTGGGCATCAGATTGCTCTAACATAAGCTTATCTTTGTTGGATGGGTTTTGAGCAGGCCAGGATGATGACCACAATTCATATCATAGAAAACGATCCTCAGCTTTGTAATGAGTATCGTGATGTTTTGAAAAGCGCCGGTTATGAAGTCGAGATCAACCGCTTTGGTAGTATGGCGATGATCGTTCTGCCTCGGTTACTGCCGGACATCGTGATTCTGGATATGCAGCTTCCAGGCGTGCCCAGCAGTCTGATTCTCGCATACATCCAATCCTATCCGAATCTGCAAAACAGCCGTATCGTGCTGATCGGCGGTGACGAAAAAATGACGCAATATCGCAAGCCAGATGTTCATCTGCGGAAGCCCGTTACACCGTTACAGCTTTGCCAGGCCGTATCTGAATTGCAGATGCGTATCAACTAAAGCTGAAATTAAAGATCGGATATGCGGATCGGCTGACCGCCCGCTTCGCTCGAACGATAAGCGGCGTCCAGTAATTCGACGGTGCGAACGCCTGCTTCTACCGGAGATCCATTTTCCTCTTTACCTAAAATCAAGTTCACCAGATTGGCGGATGGCGCATGAGTGGGGTAGCGATCCGCCGGATCGAGAGGGCCGTAGTTTCTCTCTGTCCCATCGGATTTGCGTACCAATAGCGTCCCCTCGTGCTGATTGAGTACCAAGCGACCCTGCTCGAAGTAAACTTGTAACTCAAGCTCTGAGCTATCCCCTTTGACGACATTGCCTGTGCTGCCGACCACGCCTACAGGCGAATGCGCTCCATCTGGTTTGAAACGCACGGCAATCGCATCTACCAGATCGACGTTCAGGTCAAAATTCTCCATAAAGCATGATACTTTGTCAGCCTGCAAACCTGTCACATAAAACATCGTCCCAGCGGAGTGTGTGACCTGCAAATGGCCCTGACCGCCGCCCGATAGTTTGGGATCGGAATAGGCTGTACCCGGCCCGGTGACGGCATAACCTGATGGTGGGCTGTAGGCCTGATCGTTGCCGCGCAAGAATTCCAGCACCACCGATGCGAAAAGGCAGGAGACATATTGAATCGCGCCCAATTCGCCGGACTGCACAATCTCACGGGCGAGGCGTGTATTTTCGGTATAGTGCCAGGGGTAGCCCATGATAATTTCTACGCTCTTCGCGTTGGCAATATTCACCAGATCGTAAGCGTCGGCGGCTTTCAATACCATCGGTTTGTCGATGACGACATGCAGGCCAGCCTCCAGACAGGCTTTAGCGGCCTCATAATGGGCGCTGTGATTGACACAAACGACTGCACCATCCAGTGTTTCCTGCGCCAGCATCTCGTGAATATCGGTATATGTTTTCACCGGCCCATAAGCAGCATCCGCTTTTGCAAGGCGCTCAGGCTGCCTGTCGCAAAGCGCGACAAGCTCCGCATCCGGGTTGTTCTTGAGCGCGGGTATATGAGCCGTCGTTGACCACCAACCTGCGCCGACGACGGCAATACGCGCTTTTTTTGTTGACATCATTTTTCGTCCTCTATGAAAGATTTTTATGGGCATTAAGCCTGAACCAGTAATCCGAGATATTGTGGATGATTTTGGGGTATTCTTCAATGATCTTGGTTTCGCAATAATGGAGAAGAGCTTGTGGCGCAAACATTGACAGGTAAGGTGGCGGTTGTAACCGGAGCAAGCCGAGGTGTGGGACAGCTTATCGCTATTCGTCTGGCTGAAGCGGGTGCGGCGGTGGCGTTGATTGCCCGCAGCGAACAGGCATTACAGACAACTGCGCAAATGATTCAGGAAAAAGGCGGCAAGGCGATTGTCATTCCGGCGGACGTCGCAAACATTGATTCACTTGGTGAACTCAAAACTCGCGTTGAGGGTGAATTGGGACAAGCCTCGATTCTGGTGAATGGAGCTGGGGTATTCGGGCCGATCAAGGCTATTCGGGATACTGACTCGCGCGAATGGATTGAAACGATGTATATCAACGCCATTGCGCCGTTTGTGACGTGCCAATTATTCGTCGGCGGGATGATCGACCAGGGCTGGGGGCGGATCATTAATGTGACTTCTGCGGCTTCGCTGCACACGCCGGGGCCGTTTTACAGCGCCTATGCCACCAGTAAAGTGACGCTGAACCAATTTACGCGCCATTTGGCAGCAGAATTGAACGGGACAGGTGTTACCGCTAACGTGATTCACCCTGGCGAAGTTAAAACAGAAATGTGGGCCTATATTCGCGATTCTGTTGAACAGATGGGGCCGGAACTTGAAGGCTATAAGCAGTGGGCGAAATGGGTCGATGAAACGGGTGGTGATGACCCCGAAAAATCGGCGGATTTGGTGCTAAAGCTGATGAGCGATGAGTCAGCGTCGATCAATGGGCAGTTTTTGTGGATCGAAGATGGATTGCAAAAGCCGAGTCCAAGCTGGTAGGATTCAAGAATTATTTGCGATCCCATGTGTCAATTTTGCGTAGGGGCAGGTCTCAGACCTGCCCTTACAGATACATATGTTGGGTAAATGCAACACAAATTGGAGCAAAACATGAAAATTACGCAAGTTGAAGTGATCCCTTTAAGCCGAAAACTACAGTCACCTTTTGAAGGTGGTACTTATCGAATCGATAACCGCAACACGATTGTCACGCGGATACATACCGACGAAGGCTTGACAGGCGAAGTGTTTGGTGGCGACGAGGATATGACGCAGATGCAGATCGTCAACCTAATTCGCAATCATTATGTGCCGATGCTGATCGGCGAAGACCCACGCGATGTTGAAAAACTGTGGAATAAAATGTTTTACCACACCGTTGATCTGGGCAATCGCGGCCTGCACCAACTCGATATGCGCAATCGCGGTATTGTGACGCAGGCGGTTGCGGCGGTGGATAACGCGCTGTGGGATTTGCTCGGCAAAATTTACGAAGTGCCGCTTTATAAGCTTCTAGGTGGTTTCCGTGAAAAAGTACCGATCATCGCCATCGGTGGCTACTATAAAGGTGGAAAAGGTCAGGATGGTCTCTACGACGAAATGATGCACTATCGCGAGATTGGCTTGTCTGGGGTGAAATTCAAGGTAGGCCGCCTGAGCATCAAAGAGGACATTGCGCGTGTAAAGAAGGTGCGCGAAATTGTCGGCGATGATTTCATGGTGGCCTGTGACGCGAATCAAGCCTGGACACCGCAGGACGCGATTCAATTTTGCCGTGCGGCAGAAGGGCTTAACCTCGGCTGGATTGAAGAACCTGTGCGCTGGTATGACCAGATTGAAGGGCTGCGTATGGTACGCGACAGCACCTCGATTCCTGTGAACGCGGGCCAGGGCGAACTGACAGCGTTTGGATGCCGTGATCTGGTCATTGGCAAAGCTGTTGATATTCTCAATGTGGATGTCACAGTTGCAGGTGGAGTCACCGAATGGCGGAGGATCGCGGCGATGGCCGGGGCGTTCCATGTCCAGATGGCGCATCATGAAGAACCACAGATCGCCGTGCATTTGCTGGCATCTGTGCCGAACACGCTCTACGTCGAAATTTTCCCGAATTACGAACGTGACCCGATGTGGGTTGATCTGCCGCTAAACCCGCCTGTGATTCGCGATGGCTACATGGAAGTTCCACAGGGCTATGGGACGGGCATCCAGTTGAATCAGGAAATCATTGAGAAATATCGTATCTGATTGAGGCCTAATTAACGTAAAATGTAATGGTGAGGAAGTTTTGCTCACCATTACATGCTTTATGAGACAGGAGATTTTGATGATGCAAGAAGCTTCGACTAAATCAACGTGTAAAGTCATCCGTTCATCGGGCACTTATGACGGCAAGCAGGGATTCAGTTATTTCGAGGGGATTTCCACCGAGACGGTTGGCTCAAGAGGGGTTTGTATGCACCTGCTGACCATCCCACCGGGAGGCCGCGCCAAAGCACATCTGCATGAAAGCCATGAAACCGCGATTTATGTCCTCAGCGGCGAAGCAGAGACATGGTTTGGAGAAAACCTGAGCGAACATCTGACGGTACGCGCGGGCGAATTTTTGTATATTCCAGCGGGGATGCCGCATTTACCTGCCAATCTTGGCAGCGAATCCTGCACAGCGGTCATCGCGCGGACTGATCCCAATGAGCAGGAAAGCGTCGTGCTGCTGCCAGAGCTAGAGAAATTCGTGAACCTGCCGTGAAAATCTGTTAACCCGCCGTGATGAGCGTGCCGGGTTGAACTTCACCGAGCAGCGTTTTGCGCAGTAAATCCGGCTGTGTGCCGTCGATAATCCGAATGGTCAGACCGGGAACTTCGCGGGTGAGTGCCAGCATGTCCTGAACTTTGGTTTCCATGCCGCCGGTGACATCCGTACCAGCTGAGCCGCCGAGCGCTTTTTCGACTTCGGGCAGATTCGCGGGTGTAATCTGGGGGATGACCTGCTTATTCTGATCGTACACGCCTTCGACCTCGCCGAGCAGTAGAATCTGCTGGACAGGGAGGTGATGTGCCAGATAGAAGAAAATTTTTTCGGTGGACAAAATTGTGCCACCGAGTGCTTCGTCCAGGCCGACATCACCGTAAACCAGCGGCACTAAACCTCGCGCGAGGGCAGTTTCGATGGGTGAGATTGCCATGTTGACGAGCATACCGTCACGGCTCAACGCGGATGCTGAAGGTTGGATGCGCCAGACCGGGACACCCACGCTGTTGAGCGTTTTGGCGACCAGATTGCTGAGTTCCCCGGCGACTGACGCGACTTGCGCAAAGCCGCGCCATTCCTCGGCGGTATGGACACCTTCAATCGTGCGGTAGCGTTTGGCGGCGAAATGGCCGAACGAGCCGCTGCCATGCCCCAGGAGAATCTGCAAATCGGCGTTTTGCTTGAGTGCTGCATCAATTTCGTGCGCGAGACGTTCCATCACTGATTCGCGATAGCTGGACTCGACTTTTTTGTCCGTGATGAGCGAGCCACCGAGCTTGATAAACGTGAGCATTTGTTATGTCCTTGTGTCTATCCGTAAATTCTGTTTGGGGCGCAATATCTTGTGCTCTTGCTGATTTTTAGGATAGGTTTTTATGGCGTAACTGTTGTCTCAAAAACCCGCACTGCGCCTGCGTTTAAAAGCGCCTGCCGCACATTTTCGCTCGACTCCGGCGTTACCAGCGCGATCATGTTGCCGCCGCGTCCACCGCCAGAAAGTTTCGCACCTGCTGCACCTGCATTTACTGCTGCTTCGACCAACTGATCGAGTTCATGTGACGAAACGGTAAGCTGCTGCAACAAGGCGTGATTTTTCAGCATCAGCGGGCCGAGTTCACTGATTTCGCCGCTTTCAATTGCGATTTTTGCCCGCTTCACTAATGCGCCAATTTCGTCGAGTATTGGCTGGATGCGCTCTGGGTCGGCTTCAAAAAGTTTGCGAACGTCGCCAACCGCGATTTTCGTCAATGCACCTTGCCCCGTGTCGCCGATAAGCAGGGTAAACGCCGCGCCAATCGGCATTTTTTCGATGGGAGCGCCACGGACAAAATACACAGGCTGCTCGTAAACAATGACCGTGTTGTCGATGCCGCTGGGTGTGCCGTGATAGGTTTTTTCCATCTCGTAGACCAGCGCATTCAGAGTCTCATTTTCAATCGTCTGATGAACGGCTGCGCTCAAGGCGCGTCCGAGTGCTGCTGAGACCGCCGCGCCGCTGCCCAGGCCGCTTGCCATCGGGATAGCGGAATGCAGGGTGATGGTCACATCGGGCGTGGTGGCCTTCAGGGTTTTTAACACAAGACGCGCGGTAGCTGCCAGAGAATGATCGACGATTTCGCTTTCGATGCTAATCGGCAAGACCTCGTTCAAATCGGCGGCGGCGATACGCAATCCTTGCCCGGAAGGGTTATTCGCTGCGACATTGGCTGTCGCGCGTAAGCTGCTGACTGGAACGGCAATAGCAGGCTGACCGTAGACGACGGCGTGTTCACCAAACAGGATAATTTTAGCGGGTGCGCTGGCTTCGATCATAATTTTTACGCTTGATGCGGCAGGTACAGGATAATGATAAATGACAATCCCCATAAGATAATGGAGGCTAACAGCGGCATATCGCGCAGAAGCAGTTCATCGGGTGCGCCACCTTCACCTTTGACGTGAATGAGATAAAGATACCGAAAAAGCGCATATAATACGAACGGCACGGTCACAAGCGCGATATTGGTATTGGCGACCTTAATCGTCGGGGCTTCAATTGTGTAGAGCAGGTAAGCAATAAAAGTGCCAGTTGTCACCAGCCGCAGCATATCATCGAGTAAAGGCAGATTGTAGTGCTTGTAGGTGACGCGGACATTTTGCGCGTTTTCCGCTAATAATATCAACTCCTGACGGCGTTTACCGATTGCCAGGAACAGCGCCAGCAGGCCGGTGCAAGCATACAACCAGGGTGAAAAATTGGCGACCTTGACGACGACCACGCCAGCCGCCACACGCAGGACGAAACCTGCTGTAATCGCCATAATGTCGATGATGACAACATTTTTGAGCAGGAATGAATAGAGAACATGCAGGACAAAATAGCTAATCAGGACAACGGTATATTGCGGACTGTACAAGGTCGCCACGCCCAGCGAAAATAGAGGTAAAATGACGGCGGCGGCAATGGCAAGGGGACTCGGAAGCTGACCGGAAGGCAGGGCGCGATATTTCTTGCGCGGGTGCTGACGATCACTCTCGATGTCAACAATGTCGTTAATGATATAAATGGTACTGGCGACCAGGCACAAGAGAAAAAAGCTTAGTGTGACGCGAACGAAAGCGCCCGGAGCAAATAGTTGACCATCAAAAACCAACCCTGCGTAGATAAATACATTTTTCGTCCATTGTTTGGGACGCATGGTGCGGATAAGACCGATAATCGGTTGCAAAATAAGCTCCTGCGATGAGCGATAAGCACAAGTAAGATTATACCTACAGTGATTATGTGACAATGCTTAACTTTTACAGCTTTCATGAATGTGAGCGATCATGACCAATAAGCAAAATCGGGCGACAGCGATCAGCCATCCAAATCTGGCATTTATTAAATACTGGGGTAATCAGGATGACCGTCTGCGGCTGCCTGTCAATTCGTCAGTCAGCATGAATCTGCATGGCCTTCAGACTCAGACGACGGTGGAATGGGGCGAAAATCTGGAAGGCGATACCCTGATTCTCAACGGCAATTATGAAACTGGACGTGCGTTAGAACGGGTATCGGCACATCTGGACGTGATTCGCGAACGCTTAAACCTGACAATGCGGGCATCGGTACTTTCAGCAAATAATTTTCCGATGGGAACGGGCATTGCTTCGTCGGCATCCTCGTTTGCGGCGCTGACGGTTGCGGCGGTTGCAGCAGGAGGTGGAAACCTGACCGAGCGTGAATTGACCACGCTGGCACGTAGAGGGTCGGGATCAGCCTCGCGTTCTGTGCCAAGCGGCTTTGTGCGCTGGTACAAAGGTGACTCCCACGAAACGTCTTATGCCGAAAGCATCGCCGCGCCCGATTATTGGGATGTGGTTGATGTGATCGCTGTTGTCAGTGGACAGCATAAGGCGGTTGGCTCAACTGAAGGACATCAATCCGCGAATACCAGTGATTTACAGGCGGCGCGTGTGGCGGGGGCGGATGAGAGGCTTCGTGTGTGTTGTGATGCGATTTTGGCACGCGATTTTGCCTCGTTTGCGGAAGTCGTGGAGATGGACAGCAATCTCATGCACGCTGTTATGATGACCAGCCGCCCGCCGCTATTTTACTGGCTGCCCGCGACGCTGGCGATTATGGAGCAGGTGCGGCGTTGGCGAGCAGATGGTTTGCAGGTTTGCTATACGCTCGACGCGGGGCCAAATGTGCATTGTATTTGTATTAGAAAAGATGCCGAACAGGTAAAAAGCGGCCTAAAAGTGCTGTCTGGAGTCTTGAATGTGCTGACTGCGCCTCCCGGTGGTCCTGCTAATATCATCGAACATGCCACTGAATAACCATGAGTATCCCTGGTCATGCAACTGAATAATCAATGAGTATCCTTGCCCAGCCATGAATTGCGCCATTATAATGAGTAAACAATTTACAGTTAGAGGACTCTGCTGATGTTGGATTTTCTCGTCGGAAATGACGCCTTATCGGCGATTGTCGCTTTTGCGCTGGTCTTGATACCAGCCGTTTTTATTCATGAACTCGGCCATTTCCTGGCAGCCAAAGCCGTTGGGATCACGATCCTTGAATTTGGTATTGGTTTCCCGCCGCGTATGGTAAAACTGTTTACGCGGGGTGAGACGGAATATACGCTGAATTGGCTGCCAATCGGTGGCTTTGTGCGGCCATTGGGTGAGGATTTTGTGCGCCCGGTGAGCAAAGAGGCGATGGAGAAAGACAAGCAAGACCTCTATGACCGGATCGGCGAAGACCTTGCTGATGAGTCTGATCCTGATGCGAATTTCAGTGAACGCGAGGTTTTGCGGGCGCGGGGTATCCGCAAAATGAAGTCGGTTAACGAAGCCAGCCCGTTGCAACGAATTTTCTTTATGACGGCGGGCGCACTGGCGAACCTGCTGACCGGGATCATCCTGTTTATGATTATCGGACTTTCCGGCTTACCGACGATTGTGGGCGCAAGTGTAGGCATTGGCTACGTTGAGCCTGATTCAGCAGTAGCGGAAGCCGGATTACAAACGGGCGACGTTATCCTGAAGGTTAATGGCAACTACTTTGAGGGCGTTGACCAGTTTTTCGGGCAGGCTTTGCTTCCGGTTGGCGTGCCTGTAACACTTACGATTCGGCGTGGCGATCAAGTGATGGATGTTTCCTACACACCCGCGACGACACCCAATGCCGCAATTGACAGTTATGTGTTTGTTTCCGGCATCGCGGCTAATTCGCCTGCGGCTGAAGCTGGGATCATGCCGGACGATTTTATCGTGGCGTTCAACGGGGAAAGTTTCGCACAATTTGAAGACTTGCCGCAGCGAACTCAGGAAGGGGTTGGGCAGGAAGTCACGCTCACCTTACTGCACGATGGTGAAACACGTGATGTGACTCTTGTTCCTCGCGAGAATCCGCCAGAAGGCGAAGGAGCGATTGGTATCAGTATCCTTCCAGCGTATCAAAGCGCTGCTAATGGCCTGATTTTTGTTCAGGGTGCGCCGCAGCAGGCACTCGTCTCGTATTCGCTGGGTGAGTCGGTGCAGTACAGCGTGGAGCGAATCATTTTCTTTCTCGATTCGTTTGTCCGGCTGCCGGGGCAGCTTATCAGCGGGGCGCTGTCCGCCGAGGAAGCGCGTTTTGTCAGCCCACTGGGTATCAGCCAGATTGGGTCAATGTTTTTGCAACAGAGTATCGAAGAAAACCAGCCGTCGATTATCCTCAATTACATCGCGATCATCAGTGTTTTGCTGGGGATCACGCAGCTTCTTCCGCTGCCGATGCTTGACGGTGGACGTATCGTCTTTGTGCTTATCGAGATGGTTCGTGGGCGGCCTATCGCCCCGGAACGCGAAGGCATGGTGCATTTGATCGGTATGGCGTTTCTACTGTCTCTGATGGTATTAGCGTTCCTGAACGACATACTGAATCCGGTGACTAACCTGATTCGTTAGGGAGAAATATGAGAACAATGAATGATTATCGTGACGACAACCTCGAAGAAGAAGATGATGAGATCGTTGAGCGCGAACAGCCCGATTTAGAGACGACTATCGCTGCATTACAAGCGGAAGAAGATGCGTTCAATTCGACGATCTTCTACGGTCTGTCGAATTTGTCGGTAGATGATATTGAACGTATTAAGCCAGCGTGGGAAGGCTTATCACCCGAATATCGGGAAAAATTGATGCAGCAGTTAGTCGATACGGCAGAGACAAATTTCGAGCTGAATTATCACGCGCTGGCGGTCTATGGCCTGACGGATGAAGAAGCGGGTGTGCGTGAGGCTGCGATTGAACTGTTATGGGAAGACGAATCGCTGGAATTGATGGATCGGTTGATCGACCTGGCACAGTGGGATGAAGCAATTTTGGTACGGGCCGCCGCTGCCAGTGAACTAGGGCGGTTTATCCTGCTCGGCGAAATCGGTGATTTGCCAGAATTGGAAACGATACGCGCACAGGATGCGGTCATTACACTGCTGACGGATGAAGCTGAAGATGTCGAGGTGCGCCGCCGCGCTCTGGAAGCGATTTCGAATTGCAGCCATGAGATCGTGGATGATGCCATCACTGAGGCGTATGAGAGCCATGACGAACGGATGAAAGCCAGTGCCATATTCGCGATGGGGCGCACCAACGATAAGCGTTGGGAGACGTTTATTTTGCGCGAGATGGACAATTCGGATTCGGCTATCCGCTACGAAGCAGCACGTGCCAGCGGTGAGTTGGAAATCGAAGAGGCTATACCTCAATTGGCTCGGCTTTCACGTGAGGATGATCGCGAAATTCAGAATGTTGCTATCTGGTCGCTGGGTGAAATCGGCGGTGGTCAGGCGACACGTTTCCTGAGTGTGTTGGCTGAGGAAGCCGAAGAAGCCGAAGATGACGATTTGCTGGAACTGATTGAGGATGCCATCGGCAGCGCAAGCCTCGCGGGTGATGACATCGATTTTGACTTCGAAGATGACTAAACGACGAGTCTGCGCCCAAGTTTGAGTCTGGAAAGATGTCCGGTTAATTCGCCGGACATCTTTTTTTGTATCTGTCTGTAGAGGGAATGAGATTGCTCGAACTGCTACAAATTTTTATTGATAATATCGCGCCGATTTTGCTCATTGCCGCCGTTGGCTATACCATTGGTCGCCGCCTGGAAGTCGATCCCAAGCCAGTGGGACGTATCCTCTACAATGTGCTTTCACCTGCTCTGGTTTTTCAATCGATCTCGACCAGCAGAATTACAGGTGTGGAAGTCGCGCAGATTTTTCTGGTCATGTCGCTTTTTATCGTGATTATGGGCGGCGCAGGCTGGTTGATTATGCGCGGCAACAATAGAGTCGAACGCGCGTCGGTGATGCTGTGCGCGACATGCGCGAACAATGGGAATTTTGGGCTGCCACTCATTAGTTTTGCTTTTGGGCCAGAAGTTTTTACACGGGCTGTCATTGTTTTTATTGCATTCACGATTTTTAACTATACTTCAGGTGTCTTTATCGCATCCAGTGGGCGGAAATCACTTCGGCAAGCGGCGCTGAATGTTTTGTTCGTGCCTGCTGTATACGCTGCCATTGCCGGGATAATCGTGAGTTTTGCCGGATTTACACTGCCACCTGTCCTGGCTCGTTCGGTCTTGCTCGTTTCGCAGGCCAGCGTACCGATGATGCTGCTGCTATTGGGGTTACAGCTTGCTCGTTCGGCTGCTTTAACGAGGATCGGCGTTGTCAGTGTTGGGGTAGGGTTGAGGCTGCTGGTTTCGCCTATTGTTGCTGCTGCCCTGGTGATGCTGGTGGGGTTGAACGCGCCTGCCACTGTCGCGGTGATTATGCAATCCAGTATGCCAGTCGCCGTCGCGACGATCATCCTTGCCAGTGAATTCGAACTCGATCATCAGCTTTCACTGAGCATGATTATGGCCTCGACACTGCTGAGTCCGGTGACACTCTCGATATTGATTTTTCTGCTCAGAAGATGGAATCCAGCACTGGCGTTGTAAAAGGCGTGGTCAATGATACTTGCCACACTCCACGCCTGTTCAATGCTGCGCTCTGTGTGACGTGTGTTAGCTCAAAAACAGCGGTTGCAGTTTCAGCGCCAACCCCATGTCGCCCTGAATTTTGATTTTGCCACTCATAAACGCCTGCATCGGATTCAGAGTGCCAGCGATGACCTGCGCCCAATCATCAGCCGTTGATCGCAAAGTCATATTGGGATTTTCCGTTTGTCCGGATCCGCCTTCAACTGTGCCGTTCGCAATTTTGATCCAATACATGCCGCCATTGTCACCGCTAAGGTCGAACTGAATGATAGCGTTCATACCAACAATTTTCTTGGGATCAACGGATGACATTTTGGCGAAAATTTGCTCAATTTCCTGGCTGGTTGCCATACTGAATTAACTCCTCAAGTCTCGGTTAGATTATAAAATGATGAACTCTTATATCATCAAATAGATTGTGAAATGATGAACTGTTATATCATCAAACCAACGAATAGTATACAATTAAATGTGCCAGCACCCAATAGGTTTTGGAGAGTTGTCATGAAGAAGACGGGTTTATTTTTACTTCTGATCGTTTCAATCTTTGTATATGGCGGCGTTGTTCAGGCAGAGGATAGCAGCCTTCAAGCCGATGAACGGGGGCGGATCGCCTATGTCGGTGAAGATAATAATATTTATACACTCAACCCCGTCAACAACAGCCAGGTTCAGATGACCGATGATGCCGGCGAAACCCGCCGCTATCAATGGCCTACCTGGTCTACGGATGGCCGTCTGGCTTACTTTAGCCTGTATCTGGACGAAGGTCAGTTGTCTATGGGGGCTTATATTGCTGAACAAAACGGCGATAAAGGCAGTCTGGCTTATACAGGTGAAAATGAGTTGTTTAATTACGCCTATTGGTCACCCCAGAACTGTGGGAACAGCGAAAATTGCCGTGATCTGGCGATGCTCATCAGCAGTGAAGCAGACGGGATGTTTGTCGAACTGCTGCACGACGATGGCGATCAACCGACAAGCGATACCGTTGGGCTTGGTGGGCCACCTTTTTACTATAGCTGGAGTCCCGATGGCAGTCGGATGCTGTGGCAGCGTGGAAATCAAACGTTTGATGTTTATGACGCAGCCAGTGATGCGGTGATTGATACGCTGACGCAAGTCCCCGGTGCGATTCTTGCACCTGCGTGGTCGCCCGTTGATGACCGCTTGCTTTTTGGAGCACGTGATCAAGAAAGCGGGCTTACCGACCTCGTGATTGTTGGTCAGGGCGATGAAGTACAACAACTGGCATCGGGATTAGAAGGGCTGGTTTCGTTTTCGTGGTCGCCAGATGGTAATTTTGTGGCCTACCGGGTCGCCACGCGCGAATCATTTGGGTCATTATTTGTCGTTGATGCGGTGACCGGTGAAACAGTAGCTCGCAGCCCTGTCAACGGAATTTTCGCGTTTTTCTGGTCGCCGGATAGTCAGCATATTGCTTATATCACGTTAGCGACGACATCCGGTTCGTTTAGTGCCAGTGCCCAAGGCAGCACGCATCTGGCTGCTCCTGTGCAGCAGGAGGTGAGTGGATTGGCATGGTCGGTGCTGGATGTTGAAAGTGAAGGTGTTAACCGCTACGGCGCATTTATCCCGACTGAGCAGATGATTTATATTCTGACCTATTTTGACCAATTCGCGCAGAGTCATCGCATCTGGTCGCCGGACAGCCGCCATTTGCTCTATAGCGAAATGACATCGGAAGGCCCTGTCATCAATTTGCTGGATGCGACCCAGGCGGACAGCGTTCCATTTTCAGTCGCGCAGGGGTTTATCGGGGTTTGGAGCTTCTCTTAAGTCGTGGCATAATTGATTGATGCGTAGACTCCTCATCACCCTGACTTTGATGATTTTGGGGGTATCGGCTTGCATTCGCAACCAGCCTGAAATTGTCATTATTACATCTACACCCGAACAGCCGCTTGTGCTGACAAAACCCCCGGTGGTTGAACCAACTTCACCGCCTCCTGCGCTGACTCCGTTGAGTAACCCGACTGCTGATCCTACACGACCAAGTGCTGCGACGACGGTGCGGGAATATGTCGTCCAGCCAGGGGATACGCTGTCGGCTATCGCTGGTGCGCATAACGTCACCCTCGACGCACTGGTGATTGCGAATCCGCAAATTAACCCCGATATTATTTCTGTCGGTCAGGTTATCAGCCTGCCAGAACCACCCAGGGAACAAACCAGCAATTTTAAGATGATCCCCGACAGCCGACTCGTGCGTGGCCCCGGCAGTGATGCGCTGGATGTGGCAGCTTTCATCAACCAGCAACCCGGCTATGCGCGCCTGGCGACAGATATTGTTAATGGCGATGTGCTTTCGGCGGCGCAGATTATTCAACGAGCCTCACTTGAATTCAGCGTGGATGCGCGATTGCTGCTGGCACTGTTGGAATATAAATCCGGCTGGCTGACGAATGCTAATCCTTCGGATGAACTAAAAACTTATCCGTTGGGCGCGCAGGCATCACCACAGGGGTTTGACCGCAATGGGCTGTATCGCCAGATTACCTGGGCAGCCGATCAGCTCAATCGCGGCTATTACGGCTGGAAGTATGGGGCGATCAGCACAATTGAATTTGAGGATGGTGTACGGCTTGCGGTTGCTCCTGGTTTAAACGCCGGAACTGTCGGCTTACAATTTCTTTTGAGTCAGTTTAACCAATATGATGTCTGGACGCAGCAAGTCAGCGCTGAAGGTTTCTACCGAACATACATCACCTATTTTGGCGATCCTTTTGTGAATGCCGTTGATCCGCTTGTGCCTGCTGGTATTCAACAGCCGACACTGTCACTGCCATTTCCCAGCGGCGAGACCTGGTTTTATACAGGCGGGCCGCATGGAGGCTGGGGGGCAGGGAGTGCGTGGTCAGCCATTGATTTCGCGCCGCCGGATGACCGCCCTTCTGGGAGTTCAGCATGCTACGTTTCGGAATTCTGGGCAACGGCTGTCGCGCCTGGGATCATTGCACGTACCGATGAGGGTGTCGTAATCCTCGATCTGGACGGTGACGGCAATGAAACGACAGGCTGGAGCATTTTGTACTTACATATGGCTGCGCAGGGTCGTGTTGAAGCTCGCACCATTGTTGAGGCTGGAGACCGCATTGGCCGTCCTTCGTGCGAAGGCGGGTTTTCGAATGGCACACATATGCATATTGCACGCCGCTACAATGGCGAATGGCTTCCGGCAGATTGCAGCGATTGCCCGTCCGATCAGTCAAAGCCGTCATTCATGATGAGTGGCTGGTCAGTTATTGGGTTAACTGGGCAGGAATATCAGGGTTTTCTGGCGAACGGCGGCGATCAGCGAGTTGCCGACCAGGGACGCTTGAACCCGGATAATCGCGTCGAGTGGTAACAAAAATTAATGAAAGCGATGAGTCGCAAGTCATGAGCGCTGTGTTAAAAGTATGTTCAATCCGTAGGACTTTGGCTTATAATCGTCCACTCTGGTTTAAATAGCCATTGGATTGCGGATGAGTCGTAAGCTATTTGTGATAATCGGATGCCTGTTTTTTTTCGGTCTGGCCGTAATCAGTAGCAGTCAATCTGCTATCGCGCAGGAACTTGTGACGGCAACAGCTGTGCCTGCCAATTTTCCAACGTTAGCGCCACCTCCTATACAGGGTGCGGTTACGGAGATGCCGACACGAACGGCAACCGTTCCGGGACGTGCGGTTCTCGAAGCGAAAGCGGACGCGGGAGATGTCAACGTGCGATCTCAGGCCGATATAGGCTCAGACATCATTGGTACAATTCGTACTGGTGATCAATACGTGATTTTGGGGAAATATTTTCGCTGGTATCAATTTCAATTTGATCTTACACCAGCAGGGAGAGGGTGGGTTTTTGACGAATTGGTGAATATCATCGGTGATCCATCGACCATTCCCGATTTAAGTGTTGAAGCACTGCCCACTGATGACCCGGCGATTGTTGGGGCAACGCAAACCCAGTTGGCGCTTACCCAAACTCCTGGTGGTATTTTGACGGCGACTGAGGATTCTCGTCAGCTTGCTCTGCCGGGGACACCCGCCGCGCCGGGTGGGGCTGAAGACGCGGCCAGCAGTAGTAATGCCGCGCCGCTGCCGACATTTACCTTTCCACCTGATCTAATTGCTGCAACACCTGTTGATTTGACCATGATAACGCCGACGCTCGTCCCAAGCTTTACCTCGATTGCTGTTTCGAATGGCGTTCCGCCGATTGTTCCGATTGTCGTGCTGGGCGGCTTTGGACTTTTGGGGTTATTTGTCAGTTCACTGCGTCGCTAAATCTCTGGAAATGAAAAAGGCGAGCTGCTTTGAGCGACTCGCCTTTTATTTTGCGCTAAATCTGCCAGAGTCTAGTGACTGCAACTCCCGCAACCACCGCTTGATTCTTCACCAGAATCGTTGGCAGTTTTGAACGAGCTACCGCAGCCGCAGGAGGATACCGCGTTGGGGTTCTCGATGCGGAAGCCGCCACCCATCAGGCTGTCAACAAAATCAATTGTCGCGCCTTGCAGGTACATCAGGCTGGTCGGGTCTACGATCAAGCGTACACCATCAATTTCAACAGTCTTGTCGAAATCACGAGCGCCTTCTTCGAAGGCCATGCCGTACTGCATCCCTGAACAGCCACCACCGGAAACAAACACGCGCAGGGCATGATTCGGAATCTGGCGTTGTTCAAGCAGAGTACGGATCACATTAACCGCTGCTGATGTAACAGTCATAACGGGGGTATCTACCAAAACAGTATTGAATGTATCGACAGCCATTTTGTCCCTCAACCTTATCTATATCTATGATAACGTATTTTGATTCTAGCACATCCAGAAAAAACCGTCAATTAAAACGACATTTGTCAGCGAAATTGCGCCTTAATTGGACTTATTGGGGATCAGATAAGTACAGGTTTCGTCACCCGTAGCTTTGTGACTGAGCCTGCGCGGTACGATGCCCAATAACGACGACACAAAACGCATATCCATGTCACATACCATCTGGTCTTTGACCGCGATAGAGTGATAGGGGCAATTGCTGGTCTGCAAGATGTAGCCCTCATCGCAGCTTTCCCAACTAGCGTTATAACCCTGGTTATTGAGATGTTCGACCACTTTATCCAGGCGTTGACTCAACGGCAGATCGGGGATTTGTGCTTCATTCGCCATGATGTTGGCGACATCTTCCAGAATGACATTAACACCATCGGGTGGTAAGTGTTGGCGTATGCCGACCAGCAGGCTCGCAGCCAGACGTTGATAATTATTCGGAAATTGAGCTTGAGCGAGTTCCGTCAACACATAAACATGTTGGGGTCGCCCCGGCGTGGTGCGATGCCGCATCTGTGGGATTGATATGAGTTCGTCCTGCTGCAAACGCGCGAGGTGATGCCGGACAGTCACGGGCGTAATATCTTTTCCCCGGCGTTTTTCCAGTTCCGCTACAATATCATCGACGGTAGCTTCGCCACGTTCTTTAAGAATGCTCAGGATATGGCGGCGAGTTTGCTGCATGACACAGATACCTCTTGGAATATTTCTCGTGTGTATCTGAAAAAAGTTTATCATCTCTAACAAGCTGTTGTCAAATGCGCTATGATTGTCGAATATTTCGAAATTGTAGGAGAACGCGGATTTTGAGTAAAAAATACACACTTTATGTTGTGCCACATACCCATTGGGATCGCGAGTGGTACGCCTCGTTTCAGCTATTCCGGCTGAGGCTGGTGCGGATGATGAGCAAGCTTCTGGATTTGCTCGAACGTGACCCGGATTATACGGTGTTCAATTTTGATGCGCAGACGGTGGTGCTGGAAGATTATCTGGAAGTGTACCCGGAGCAGCGTGAGCGCGTTAAACGGCTGGTGAGCGCCGGACGGCTGACGGTTGGCCCCTGGTATGTTCAGCCGGATGAATTTCTCATCAGTGCCGAAAGTTACGTGCGTAATTTGCTCTTGGGCAAGCGTCAGGCTGAAGAATTTGGGCATCGCATGATGGTCGGCTATATCCCGGACACATTCGGTCATATCGCGCAACTGCCGCAAATTCTGCTCGGCTTCGGAGTTGATACAGCCATGCACTTTCGCGGCCTCGACCCTGCTGGACACAAAAGCGAAATGTGGTGGGAATCGCCCGATGGTTCCCGTATTTTGTTGCATCATATGTCGAATATCGCCAATTATAATGACGCGGCGGCGCTGGCGGACGATTGGGACACGGCGGCGCAAGACCTGCGGGCAACCGCCATATTTAAAGCGAAACGGGCGACCACGCCGATTTTGCTGGGCATGAACGGTGTCGATCAATTGGCAGCACGTGAGGATTTGGCTGGGCTGCTGCGCCGAGCCAATGAAAAAATCGAGGATGTCGAATTTATTCAGGGGTCGTTTGAGGATTTCTGGGCTGCGTTAAAGCCAGCGTTGGACGGAATCGAACTGGAAACCGTGCGCGGCGAACTTCGGGACGTGCCACGCAGCGAAGGTGGTCAGAATTTCCTGCTCTATAATGTGCTGTCATCGCGAGTCGATAACAAGCTGCAAAATGCCCGCACACTGCTGGCGCTCGAAAACTGGGCCGAACCCTGGTGTGCGCTGGGCTGGACACAGAATGTTGGCGATTATCCACATGGACATTTGTGGACAGCGTGGAAATGGCTGCTGCAAAATCACCCGCATGACTCGCTGGGCGGTTGCTCGGTGGACGCTGTGCATCGCCAGATGGCGACCAAGTTTGAGTGGGCAACGGAAATCGCCGATAATCTGACCGAGGAGCGCTTTCAACTCGTGGCGCAGGAGTTAAACCTCAGCGGCGTTCATGATGACGAACTCGCGCTCGTGGTTTTTAATGCTTCACCCTGGGCGCGTGACGAAGTGATTACAGTTGAGGTCGATTTACCGGAAATCTGGCTGGCAAGGCAGGCGCTCAAACGCGCCAAACCCGCGCCGGAGATCACGCCGGATACACCATTTGAGACACTTTTCCCGATTCGCGCTCGCCAAAAGTGGTTTGGCGACCCGCCGCCGATGCCGAATATGCACATGCGTGGGATTCATATACGACCTGTTGACGGCGATGAAATTCCGGTGCAGATCGAAAGTATCGAATCAACGCCAAAGGCTGCGGCACTGGGGGATGGGCCAAGTGGTATTTTTGGGGTCAAGCGTGTACGTGTCAGCTTCCGAGCCAGTTTGCCTGCGCTGGGTTACGCGACGTTTGCCGTCAAGCCGGATTCGAAGCCGGATCGCTGGCCGCGCCCCTACCTTTCGCCCAACGAGATGCACAATGCCTATTTGAGCGTCTATGTTTATCCAAATGGCACTTTTGACCTGACCGATTTGGAATCCGGTGAACAATTTAACGGGCTGGGTCTTTTCGAGGACGGCGCGGATAACGGCGACGGCTACACCTATTCCGACCCGCTGTTCGATCAGGTTTACAGCACGGACGGAGCAGCACCGCGCATTTCGCATATTGGGCGAGGGATTGGTGTCCAACGGCTGCGAATCGAATATGATCTCATACTACCTGTGGGCTTAAATGAGAGCCGGGATCGCCGACGCTCTGAAACCGTCATCAGCCCGCTTCAGGTCGATTTGATTTTGCGTGATGGCAGTCGGCGGCTGGAGATTGAAGTCACGCTGGAAAATCGAGCAAAAGATCATCGACTGCGGATGTTGTTTCCGACTGACTTGGTCGGTGTGGATGAAGCGTCCAGTGCCATGCAGTTCGACGTGGTGACAAGGCCGATTACGCCAGAGCCAATCGCGCCGGATGCGTGGTGGGTAGAAGACCCGCCGAACACTTTCCCTCAGCACGGCTGGGTCGATATGTCGGATAAACGCGGACGGGCATTATGCGTTATCAGTGAAGGTGTGTACGAGTTTGGCGTTAAAAAGACTCCTCGCCGCCAGATCGCGCTGACGCTGCTGCGGGCTGTCGGTTATCTGGGTGCGCGGCAAGATCCGACGACGATTATCGGTGGGGCAGGGCCGGGGTTCGCCACGCCGGAAGCGCAGTTGGAGACAACGCTCAAATATCGTCTGGCGCTGCACCCGCATATCGATGCCTGGGATAAAGATGAAGTTTGGCGACAGTCCGCCGAATATTTAGCGCCGCCGCGCACGATTGTCAGTGAACCGCACAGCGGGGAACGACCCAATCAGGCATCATGGTTGCAAGTGAGTGGGCAGAATGCCATTCTCAGCAGTGTGAAAGGCTCTGAGGATGGGCAAGCATTAATCGTGCGGCTGTACAATCCCTCGCATGATTCGACGATTGCGACGGTGACACCGCCTGTACCACTGCAATCGGCGCATCTGGCGAATTTGCAGGAGGATACGCTCGACGCGCTCCCCCTGTTAGATGAAGGCCAAGTCGTCACCGACCTGCCGCCGGGAAAAATCGTCACGCTGAGGCTGGTTAAGCAGGCGTAATTCGGATTGTCTCTCCCTGTTCAGTTTCGATTTCGAGCAGGGAGTCGTTAATTGCTGTTTCGCCATTCGCGCAGGCGGCACTCACCAGAAAGCTGCTTGTGCGAATGGATTGAATGTTGGCATCAACTATTCTGACCCGGCGAACGATGATGTTTCGCCCAAACCCTCGGCACTCAAGCCCATATAGCCGCCATCGACGAGAAGTTCGGTAGCCGTGATAAAGCTGGAGTCGTCACTGCACAAAAACAGCACAGAACGGGCAACTTCGCGCGGTTCGCCCATCCGCCGCAGCATGTGATATTTGCCCCACACGGGTTCCCATTTTTCGCGATCTCCTTCGGCGGCTTTGGCGACTTCCGGTGTCCATATCCAGCCGGGGCTGACGCAGTTGACGCGGATACCATCTGGCGCAAGGTCGAACGCCTGACATTTGGTCATCGTCACAATCGCGCCTTTAGTGGCATTGTATGTCCAACGATTCGGTTGGGCAATGTGGGCAGAAATGCTGGCGATGTTAACAATTGCCCCCTTTTTCCCTTGCTTCATCGTCGGGTAGACGGCTTGCACCATGTTCGCATAGCCACGCACGTTAACGCCTAAGCTGCGCTCCCAATCGGCATCGGTCACATCCAGTCCTTTGGCGATGAAGCTGACGGCATTATTGAGCAGAAAGTCGATACGCCCTAGTTTTGTGGCAACTTCATTGACCGCCGAGCGACAGGCTTCCCCATTCGAGACATCGACCTGAAAAAAATAAGCCTCGCTCCCAGCAGATCGCAGATTTTCGGCGAGTTGTTCGCCAGCCGTCTGATTAATGTCAAAAATAACGACAGCAGCGCCTTCTCGCGCAAATTCCTGCACCGTTGCCGCGCCGATTCCCGAAGCGCCGCCCGTGACAATCGCAACTTTTCCTGACCAATCCATCATTCTTTCTCCCTATTGCGCCGTGAGGATGACTTTCGTCAATCCGGCGGGTTCGTCAATTAAACGTTGAAAATAAGAGATGCCTTCGCTGAGAGGCGCGACGTGAATCATCGGCTCGACTTGTATCTGACCCCTGGCGATGAGTTCTAGTGAGCGCTGAAAATCGTCGTCATTGTAGGCATATGCGCCGCGAACTGTGATTTCCTTGTTGACAATGGGGTTAAAATTCACTGAAGATTCGCCAGCAGCCAGCCCGACAAGGCCGAAAATGCCATCTGGCGCAAGCATCGCGATGCCCTGCTTTTTCAATGAGGCTGCGCCGACTGCATCGACCACAAAATCCGCACCCCACTTATCCGTAGCCGCCAGAACGCGCTGAACGGGGTCTTCCTGATCGGCCTGAATGGTCATGGTCGCGCCTAATTGCTCGGCCAGTGCGAGTCGCTGCGGCACAATATCCGTGACGATAATCTGGCTCGCGCCGCCGATTTTGGCAAGCTGGACTGCTAGAAGCCCCTGCGCACCCGCGCCGAGAATGACGACAGTACGCAGTAGAGCAGGCGCAAGCTGCCGGAAAAGATGCACTTCGACAGCCAGCGTTTCGGTCAATGCGCCGTTGACATCGCTCAGGCCATCGGGCAGGAGGAAAAGGCGATCTGCGGGAACAGTGACCCATTCGGCAAATGCGCCATGACGTTCGATGCCGAGTACCGCCATATTGGGGCAAATATTGGTTTTGCCAGCACGACAGGCACGGCAAACGCCACAATGGATCAGCGGCTGCACGATGACTTTCGCGCCGATGGGCGGACTATTTTTGACATTGCTGCCGAGTTCAGCAACTATGCCTGTAAATTCGTGTCCCATAATCAGCGGAACATGAGCATCACGGCGCGGGCTGTGGCCCAGATAGCCGTGTAAATCCGACCCGCAGATGCCGCAGGCGTTGACACGCAGCAGTGCTTCGTCGGGGCCGGGTGTTGGCTTGGGCATATTTTCAAGCGCGAGTTGATGTTCGCCGTGAAAAACGATGGCTTGCATAAAAACTCTCCATTTCAATCAAATTTTGTTGAGTATATCGAGTGATTGATGAGTAGGAAACACTGTCAAAAGAGGTGGTTTATTTATGCGGTTATGACCCTCCACCCATTGTCCAGAAAATAATTGGGAATGGGGGAGGGTGATGCAGACTTCAGAATAGGAAATGAACGGAGAAAATCAAACGCCTTGGTAGGCCATGAAACCGCCATCTACCGGGATGACCGTACCCGTGACGAAGCGTGCGCCGTCCGAGACGAGATAGAGCAGCGTACCGACCAATTCGTCGGGTTCGCCGAAACGATCCATCGGCGTGTGGGTGATGATTTTTTGCCCACGTTCGGTGAGGCCACCAGTCGCTTCGTCCAGGAGCATTCTGCGGTTCTGGTTAGTCACGAAGAATCCCGGTGCGATGGCATTCACGCGAATGGTCGGGCTGTATTCCTGGGCGAAATGAACGGCTAGCCACTGCGTGAAATTGCTGATCGCGGCTTTTGAGGCAGAATATGCCGAGACACGTGTGATCGGCAGGTAGGCAGACATCGACGAAATATTGATAATCACGCCTTCGTTCTGCTGAACCATGATTTTCCCGAAAATCTGCGACGGCACGAATGTCCCCAGAAAATTGAGATCAAATACGCCTTGGATGGCTTCTTCCGGCAGATCAAAAAATGATTTGGTGGGAGACGTAATCGCGTTGGGATTATTGCCGCCTGCGCAGTTAATGAGAATATCGACGCGGCCAAACTCACTCATGATGCGGCTGGCAGCGGCATCGAGCGAGGAGCGTTCAACCACGTTCGCGGCGAACCCCACTGCTTTGCCACCTTCGGCCTTAATTTCTTCTGCTAATGCGCTGGTTTTGTCATCGGTGGTGCCGAGGACGACGACGGTAGCACCAGCCTGGGCCAGCCCGCGACACATGGCCGCGCCTAAAACTCCGCTGCCGCCTGTGACGACGGCGACCTTTCCAGAAAGATCAATTGTGTAGCTCATAGTGTTTTAGCCTTTATGCCTGAAATGGCGCGATGTGTTTATCAAAATGTGTTTTTAAGACGGCTTTATACGACTCATCGTTGGCTTCGAGTGTTGCGTACAGCCGATCTCGAAATTGAGTCATGACCGAGCCGAAGGTGACGTGGAGAACCTGCCGCGCATCGAGATTTTCGAATAGATTCGGCAGATCGACATCCATCAAATCGTCCGAAATTTTAGCAGGGTCAGCAGAAATATGATAACTGGCTCTGTCGGTGGGAAAGCGCTCAATGGCAAAATCGAGAATCTCGCGGAATAATGCCGTATCGTACATGGCGATCACCCGCAGCGCTTCCAGCCAGCTTGTGCCTGCCGTTTTCAGATGGACATATTCGCCTGTGTGTTTGTAGATGATGGGATAAATGCTGAATTTGTCTGAGCCGGAATGGATGCTGAGTTTATACGGGCCGAGTTCGCGGGCGATACGCGCATGGGCAGCAAAATCCTCCTCAAAGACATCCAGATCACCGATGTAATCGACACCTTTTTCGAAGCTGCCAATGAAGCGCGGCGCTAAACCCTGAAATTTCACGCCCAGACGCTTTAGTTCCGAAGCGATGAAATAATGTTCGGCGGGGCTGGTGGGCGTATCGGTTTCGTCCACCGAGACTTCCAGATCGTAGGCTTTGCCACCGAGGTGGGATTCGATGCGCTGCGACAGATGCCGGACATGCGCAATCGCCGTGCTGTATTTGCAGGCCGCGCGCAATAAAATTTCTTCAGTGATCTCGCCAACAAATGAACCTCCCAGATAGCGTTTGCGCAGATCATCCGGCGTAATTGCGAGGTCATCCCAGGGCAGGGCGGCGAATTTTGCCTGTAACCCAGCCAGCGTATCAATGTGCGCGGCGTTATCGACGAATTCACCGGGGTCGAGCGTGAAGCCGATATAGCCAGCAGCGATACATTGGTCGATCACATCGGTATTTTTGAGATGGTCGGCATCGCAGCCAAAGCCGGATTGATAATCCATCTCGAATACGCCCCAGGTCGCGTCATCCATCACGTTTTGCGGCGTACGTCCGGCACGTACCATCTCGCGGATCGACTGCTGGGCAAATACCGGGAACATATCGCTTTCGCGCACCGCCAGGATATGCCCCGGCGTGGCTAACCCTAAGCGATCACCACAGCCAACCGACTTGCGCAGGCCAACCGTCGTCGGTGCTGTCCAGGGCAGCGCACGGCGCAGGGCAGCCGCATTCGCCTCATCCAGCGGGCAAATCCAGGTGTCTCCCTGTTGTTCGCCATGAAATCCGGCTGGCAGGCCGCCGCTAATTTGCAGACGCTTACCGTGTTCAGTTTTGATTAATGCAAAAGTTTCACTCATAAAATCCCCTTTAGTGGCGGGTCACGAAATTTCGATCTATAATGAACTATATAGAAAGGAATCAGTACCAAACGAAATTCAATGTAAAGCAATACGCTTTATAATAATAGCACTTTGCAGGCGACAACGGTACATTTTTCACCTGTCTAAAAAAACAGTTTGATCAGATTTTATTGCTAATAGTTCGCACGTTGTTTGAAAATATTGAGTCATATTGAAATGCAGCCTATTCTTAAATTAGAGAATATTTCAAAAGCCTTCCCAGGCGTTAAAGCCCTCGATCATGTTGAGTTTGAATTGTTCCCCGGCGAAGTCCATGCCTTGCTTGGCGAGAATGGTGCGGGTAAATCCACGCTGATTAAAATTATGACTGGAATCTATCAACCCGATTCCGGCCAGATTTTGTTAGATGGACACCCTATCAAAATCGGCAATTCTGCTCAGGCACAGGGTTATGGTATCGCCGCAATCTACCAGGAACCTTTGGTTTTTCCTGACCTCAATGTCGCGGAAAATATTTTTATCGGGCATCGCGTGAAGGGTGCTTTCGTCGATTGGCGGAAAATGTACCGGGAAGCAGATGATATTCTGGCGCGACTCGGTGTCTCCCTCGATGCTCGCAGTCAGGCGCGTGGCTTAACGTTAGCTCAACAGCAGACTGTCGAAATCGCCAAAGCGCTGTCATTGAATGCGCGTGTTCTGATTATGGACGAGCCGACAGCTTCGCTCTCCGCACACGAGGTTGAGCAGCTCTTCAATCTCACGCGGGTTCTGCGGGAGCGCGGTGTCGCAATTCTGTTTATCAGCCACCGGATGGATGAAATCTTTGAGATCGCTGACCGCGTGACGGTTTTCCGCGACGGGCAGCAAATCTCCAGCAAACCGATTGCTGAGATAACCCGCGATGGTGTAATTCAGGATATGGTCGGGCGCAAGCTGGAGTCGTTTTTTGCGCGAAATGAACATGAACAGGGCGAGTTAATGCTTTCCGTCCGTAATCTGGGAAAAAGGGGAATCTTTTCCGACATCAATTTCGATATTCATCGGGGCGAGGTTCTCGGATTTGCGGGATTAGTCGGGGCGGGCCGCACTGATGTTGGACTGGCGTTGTTTGGCGTTGAGCCTGCTGATTCTGGCGAGATTATTTTGAAGGGCAGCCAACAACAAATCCGTTCACCGGAGCAGGCGCAAGCGTTGGGGATTGCCTATGTGACCGAAGATCGGCGCCAACTTGGGTTGACGCTGCCCATGTCCATCGCTGCCAATATTTCGCTGCCGAGCTTGCGCAAATATCTATCGGCAGTAGGCATTATCCGGCGCAAGGCTGAACAGGCGACGGCTGAGAATTATCGCCAGCGCCTTTCGATTCGCACACCTTCGATATGGCAGGAAGCTGGGAAACTCTCAGGCGGCAATCAGCAAAAAGTAGTTTTGAGCAAATGGTTGAACACAGAACCTCAACTGCTGATTCTCGACGAGCCGACACGCGGAATTGATGTGGGCGCGAAGGCCGAAGTGCATCACATCATTGACCAACTCGCCGGGCAGGGCATGGGCATCATGCTGATCTCATCGGATTTACCCGAAGTGCTGGCGATGAGTGATCGTATTCTGGTCATGCGCGAAGGCCAGCAGATGGGTATTTTCAACCGTGAGGAGGCTACTCAGGAAGTGGTCATTAATGCCGCGATGGGACAATCCCGCTCAGATGTGAAAGTCTAATTATGTACCGAATCCGACACTATATTCGCCCCGAACAGATTCGTGAGTTCAGTCTCATTTTTATCATTATGCTGGCGGTGCTGTTTTTCGGGACACAAATTGATGGTTATTACAGCGCCCGCACCTTTAACCGAATCGCCGCCAGTGTTGCGATCATCACGGTGCTTGCCGCTGGGCAGACTTTGGTGATCCTGACGCGCAATATTGATCTCTCGATTGGGTCGATTGTGGGATTCGCATCGTATTTTGCCGGACAGCAGCTTTCGGCTAACCAGGACATGCATCCCCTGATTGCTGTGGGAATCGCGATTGGTTTCGGTGCGCTGCTCGGCAGTGTCAACGGATTGCTGGTTGTTTATGGGCGTGTCCCGTCGATCATTGTTACGCTTGGGACATTAGCGATATATCGAGGTGTACTCGTAGATTATGCACAGGCCAAGACGATTACCACAGATATGATGCCGACATGGCTGGTTGATCTGCCGCGTGTGAATCTGTTTACCGTAGGTGAAATAGAAATTCGGGTCATGGTTGGGGTAGCCGTACTCGTGGTGATCGCTTTTCAATTATGTTTGACTTACTTGCTTCTGGGTCGCCGTTTGTATGCGATTGGCTCGAACCCGGACGCTGCTCGCGTCGCTGGGCTTCCTGCGCGGCGTATCGTTTTATTGGCGTATATTCTTTGCGGAGCGCTGGCAGGGCTGGGTGGTTTTATGTTCTTGGTTCGCTTCGGCACGATAACGGTATCCGCTGGTGTGGGATTGGAATTATCGGCAGTTGCGGCAGCAGTTGTGGGCGGGGTCAATATATTTGGCGGGGCAGGAACGATGTTTGGCGCACTGTTCGGCGCTGTAGTCATTGGTACGTTGGAGCAAAGCCTCCTGCGAATGCCAAATGTCAGTGAGTTTGTGCGGGATGCGCTGCTGGGCTTGTTTATCCTTCTGGCGGTTGCCAGCGATGCCGTGATCTTGCAGCAATTGCGCAGCCTGTGGGCGCGTTGGGCGCGAGAAGCAAGAGAGACACCTGCGGCGCATTCAGAAAAGGAGTCAGGCCATGCCTCCTAGCTTTAAGTGGGACTCGCTGAAGCGTTGGGAAACTCTGTTAGCAGTGGTATTGGCAGTTGTCGTTATATTTAATATCAGCCAGTCGTCCGTTTTCCTGCGCGTGGATAACCTGGTCAATCTGTTCATGCTGCATATCGAAAAAATTATTGTTGTACTCATCATGACGCTCATTATTATCAACGGCGAAATTGACCTGTCAGTGGCTTCGGTTATGGGGCTGGGAGCGTGTGTGGTCGCCAACCTCTACGAGCGTGGTGTGTCGATGGAGGCTGCTATTCTGGTTGGACTAGGTGTGGGTGCGCTATGCGGGATCATCAATGGTTTCTGGGTGGCCTATGTCCGATTACCGTCGCTGGCGGTGACTCTGGCGGGTTTGATTGCTTATCACGGTATCGCTGAAATGCTGGTCGAAGACCGTTCGATAGGCAACTTCCCTGATTGGTTTAATCAGCTTGGTCAAAAAGCCCTGATTGGCCCACTGCCGCTTTCACTTGTTATTTTTTTCATTTTATTCATTATCTTTGCAGCAGTCCTGCATTTTTCCGCTTTTGGACGCTACGTTTTCGTGATTGGTAACAACCGCGAGGCAGCACGCTATTCTGGTGTGCGTGTTCGCCAAGTGAAGATGATGCTTTACATCATGTCCGGGGTGATTGCCAGCCTCGCCGGGATACTCTTCGCAGCGCGATTAGGCGCGGTGCGTGCCAGCACAGCGGAGGGTTTTGAACTTGATATTATCACAGTCGTTCTGCTGGGCGGTGTGAGTATCTTCGGTGGCAAAGGTACCCTTGCTGGCGTTGGCTTATCCATTATGCTAGTCCTTTGCCTGCGCAATGGTATGAATCTTTTGAGCATTACAGGCAATACCCAGAGTACCGTTATCGGTGTTTTGTTGATTTTTTCTGTGCTTATTCCCAACCTGACGCAGGATTTCCAGGGTTTCTGGAATCGCCGTCGGATGATTGCAAAATGAGAGTGAAAGGAGTATCCCGACAAGATAGATGATTTCGAGATGCTATGAGAGTGGAATTTAGTGAATATCTATGGAGATGTAACATGAAGAAAAGCTTTTTAATTCTGATTATCCTTACAGTGATGTCGCTCAGTCTGGTGAGCGCACAAGATGAAGCGGTGGTTGCTACCCCTGGCGAAACCGTGAATATGATTCTTTTGCCAAAGTTCCTGGGTATTGCTGTTTTTGATCAGGCGCATCAGGGCGCTGAAGAAGCCCACGCGGAATTGCAGAATGCAGGTACGCTCGAATTCCTGGGGCCGACGCAGGAAAACAGCGCCGCTGGACAGGTCGAAATCGTGACTACGGCAGCCTCGCGTGATGATGTGGATGCCATCATGATCTCGAATAACGCGGGCGATCAGCTTGGGCCGGCGCTTGAGGCAGCAAAAGCAGCAGATCAAACCGTCGTGACCTGGGACTCTCCGATTCCTTCCGGTGACAGCGAAGATTTGTTCGTTGCGCAGGTGGATTTTGATCAAACTGGCAAGGTTATGGCTGATATGGCACTGAGTATTCTCGGCGAAGATGGCGGCAAATTTGCTGTTCTCTCCGCCTCGCCAGATGCCGCTAACCAGAATGCGTGGATTGCCTCACTTCAGGAAACGCTGGAAGATGAAGCATATGCCAGCCTTGAACTGCTGGATATTGTTTATGGTGACGATGTAACCGAAACCAGCTATGACCAGGCGCTTGCACTGGTCGATAAATATCCTGACATGGAACTGATTATGGCTCCGACCACTGTTGGTATCGCAGCAGCGGCGAAGGCCATGCAGGACGAAGGTCTGTGCGAGACGGTCAAAGTCAGTGGGCTGGGACTCCCCGCCGAAATGCTGGACTTCACGCTGAACGGCTGCGCACCGGAATTCGCCCTGTGGAGCTTCGTTGATCTGGGTTATGTGACCTACTATGCCACGTATCTCTTGGCGACGGGAGCGATTGAAGCTGAAGAAGGCGTGAGTTTCGAAGCCGGACGCATGGGAGTCTATACCATTGAGAAAGACCCCACCCGCGAAGTCGGCCTACGCATTGTGATGGGACCCTTCAGTGTTTACAATATCGACAACGTGGAAGCAGCAGCAAACCCCGGTGGTGCAGAAATGACACCAGAGGCCACCGAAGAAGGTTAACCGAGGCAGGCCGTATTTTGCCTAAGCCTTAATTCAGTGATCTAAATTTCTGATTCGCAATTAACAGCCTCTTTTCAACTGAGAAGGGGCTGTTCTTTTGTTGTTCTGTGCGGCGGGGATATAATCGTAATAGTTAAAATATTTTTGTATCCATACAATAGCAATCTTTAACAATCAACAGAATGATAGCACCCTTAAAACTGACTGAGGTTGGATATGTTAGGCGGACGATTACGTGCCGCGCGGCATTCGCGCTTTGTAGGGCGATCAACGGAACAAACGTTATTTCAATCGGCTTTGGCTGAGACTATACTGCCATTCCAGGTGCTTTATGTATTTGGCCCTGGCGGGGTCGGTAAAACAACGCTGCTCCAGGAATTTTTATATATCTGCGAGCGTCTTGACACCCTGGCGATTTATCTGGACGTGCGAAATGTTGAACCATCCCCGGAGGCATTCCTCAGTGCACTGCGGCAAACGCTAAACCTGTCGCCGCAAGACTCATTTTTTGAGGCTATTGGGAAGGATGATCGGCGCAGCGTTATTTTGATTGACACCTATGAAACGTTTGTGCCGCTGGATGATTGGATGCGCGAAAACTTTCTGACGCAACTGCCGAATAACACACTGGTTGTGCTGGCAGGGCGTAAATCACCAGGTTTGGCGTGGCGCAGCGATCCTGGTTGGCAGATGCTCATGCAGACGATTTCACTGCGTAATCTTGAGCCGAGTGAAAGCCGAAGTTACTTAGCACGACGACAAGTACCCGATGACCAATATGCAGGAATTTTAAGTTTTACACATGGTCATCCGTTGGCACTTTCGCTGGTGGCGGATGTGTTTGCCCAACGCCGCGAAATCCAGTTTCAGCCAGAAGTTGTGCCGGATGTTGTGCGAACATTATTAACTCAATTTGTGCAAAAAGTACCTGGGCCAGCACACCGCGCGGCGTTAGAAGTGTGTGCGCTTGTGCGGCTCACCACAGAATCACTGTTGGCAGAAATGCTCACACTGCCCGATGTTCATGAATTGTTTGAATGGCTGAACACGCTTTCATTTATAGATTTTGGTCCCGAAGGTATTTTTCCGCATGACTTGGCGCGGGAAGCACTCATCGCTGACTTACGATGGCGTAATCCAGAATGGTACGCCCAACTTCATCGCCGAGCACGGGGCTATTATCTGAAACTGCTGCAACAGACTACGAGTTGGGCGCAGCAGCGTGTGTTATTTGATTATATTTTTTTGCATCGCGATAATCCATTGGTCAGACCTTTTTTTGAGTGGCAGGTCAGCGGAACGATTCTGACAGATGTGATGCAGGCCGGTGATATTCAGGCCTTGAAAGCTGTCGTTAAGCAATATGAGGGTGACGAATCCGCGCGCTTGGCCTCGTATTGGTTTTCGCGCCGCCCTCAGTCGGTTCTGGTATGGCGCGATTCGAAACGACAACCGGTAGGCTTCCTGCTGCTGATTTCGTTGGGAGAGGTGAGTCAAAATGATATTGAAGTTGACCCGGCAGTAAAATCAACGTGGCGTTACCTGCAAAATCACGCGCCGCTGCGTGTGGGTGAGGTCGCTACCTTATTTCGATTCTGGATGGCGCATGACACTTATCAGTCGGTTTCGCCTGTACAAAGCCTGATCTTTGTCAATATGGTTCGCCATTATCTTTCGACTCCAGGATTGGCGTACACTTTTCTGCCGTGTGCCGACCCGGATTTCTGGGCGACAGTGCTGACCTATGCTGACCTCTCGCATGTTCCAAGCGCAGATTTCACCGTTGGCGATCAACAATATGGTGTGTATGAGCATGACTGGAGGATTGTCCCGCCGATGGCATGGCTAACCTTGTTGGCAGAGCGAGAAACGGCGACAACGCCCGAAGCTGTTACAAGCCCGGCGGTTGAGTCGCTGATCGTTCTCAGCAAAGCGGATTTTGCCGAAGTCGTGCGCAATGCGCTGCGCGATTTTTCCCGCGCTGATTTGCTGCGTACCAATCCGCTGCTGCGTTCCCGGCTGGTGATCGAACACAGCGGCGTGAATGCTGTGGATAATGAACGGGTTGCATCCTTGCAGATTTTGCTGCGTGACGCTGTGCAAACCCTTCAGCAATCACCCCGGCAGGTGAAATTGTACCGCGCGTTGTATCACACCTATATTCAACCGTCGCCCACTCAGGAGCAGGCGGCTGAACTTCTGGACTTGCCGTTTAGCACCTATCGCCGCCATTTGAAAGCGGGATTGGATCAGATAACCGATTATTTATGGCATAAAGAAATCGGGACACTTGAAAAATGAGCATAAACTGAACATGATTTGAACTGTCAATCAGACATGAGGGTCGTTTAGACTATAGATGTCCAAATAGAGTGGCTATCGTTGTTTATGACGCCCGAAGAAACGAAACAGTTCGCCCGCCAACTGGTTCAGGGTTGGAACACGCACGATCTCGAACAGATTTTAACTTTTTATTCCCCTGATTATGAAGGTTTAGACGTTGGCCGAGCAGAGCCTCTGTATGGTCATGAAGCGCTGCGTCAGTCCTTCCGTCACTACTTTCAGGCTTTCCCTGATGTGCATATTGAGATTAACGAAGTGGTCGTCGAAGCGGATCACATTTCGCTGGGGTGGATCGCAAAAGGAACGCATTCAGGAGTATTTATGAAAATCCCGCCGACAGGCCGAACAGTCACATTACAAGGGGTATCCATATTTATTCTCGATGACCGGAAAGTGCATCGCGGACAGCATATCTGGGACCTCGCCGGACTGCTTCGAAATGTCGGTTTGCTGCCTGATCTTTAGCTTTTGAATGATCGTAACTTGTCCAGGAGTCTTAAAGTATTTTTAACGGTTTTAAAGGTCTAAAAGAGGTGCTTAGGAATTGAAAATTGTCTCGTAAAAATGTGAATGAAACCTCGATTTTACGCCTCAAAAAGTAAATTATTTCCCTCTATTTTCTCCTGTAAAAGCGATATTGCTCAACTCATCAAATACTTATTGCAAATTTGCGAGTATAGGTCTAATATGTCGTATTAATTTAACGGTTGTGTCATATCGGAATGAATTGAAAATAGCAGCGCAATACCATCCACCTTTTTAGAGTTATTAAGGGGTTATGATGAGAAGCAAGTCCAAGAAATTTGTTGTTGCAATGCTTATTTTTGCGATGTTGGGGTTGGGCATTGTGGTTAATGCGCAGGATGCCACCACGACCCTGCGGATCGGGACAACGTACATGATTGATACGTTAGGCCCAGGCAGTGGTTATTATGGATATGATATTCGCGGTTTGTTCTACGAAACGCTTGTTGAAGCGGCAGATAATAACAATGTCGAGCCTGGTCTGGCCGAAAGCTGGACTGTATCTGATGATGGGCTGACCTGGACGTTTAAAATCCGTGAAGGCGTAACATTCAGTGATGGAACACCGCTAACAGCAGCCGATGCCGCGTGGAGCATCAACTGGATTATCGAAAACCAGGTCGTGTCGATGGTTTCTTATCTCGCGTTTGTCGAAAGCGCAGAAGCGCCGGATGCGACCACGCTGATTATGAATCTGTCAGAGCCAGTCTCGAACATGATTAGCTCCAAGCTACTGTATGTGTATATTTTGCCACCCCATATCTGGGAAGGGAAAACTGCCGAAGAAATCGCGGAATTTAATGAGCCGGAATCAACGATTGGCGCAGGGCCATATCATCTGGTCGAGCATCAACCGGATGAATACATGATTTTGGAAGCGAATGATAATTACTGGCGCGGGCAGCCTCCTGTTGACCAGATTATTTATCAGCAATATTCAACAGAGGACGCTCTGGTTCAGGCATTGGCCGCTGGCGAAATCGACCTCGCAAAAGTCCTTCCTACTTCCGGTGTCCAGACACTCGAACAAACTGAAAATGTGCAGGTTATCAAGACAACAGGTTTAAATTTCCTGCAACTGTCGATGAATGTTTCCGAGGATGGTACACAGCCAGCCAGTATGCGTGATCCACAGGTGAGGCTGGCAATTGACCACGCCATTGATCGTGAGCAAATTGTCACGGTTGGCTATTTTGGCCTTGCTGAACCTGCCGAAATTTTATTCCCACCGGCGATGGCGCAATGGCGTAACACGGATATTCAAATCGTTCCGTTCGATATTGCCGAGGCGAATCGCATCCTTGATGAAGCTGGATATGCCGATACGGACGGCGATGGTATTCGTGAAGATGCTGATGGTAATCCATTAGAATACCGTCTCGCCGGGCCGGACAGCGATGCCTACTACCCTCGCATTCTGGAAATCATCTCTGATGGCCTTTCACAAATCGGGATTTCTGCGCTACCTTATACACAATCTACTGAAAGCCTGACAGTCCTTCAGGTTGATTATGACTACGATATGATCCTCTGGGATTGGGGTATTGACGCTGACCCTCATTTCTTGACCAGCGTCTTTACGTGCGCTGAGATGGCAGACGGTGGTTGGAATGATACAGGATACTGCAATCCTGAATATGACGCGCTGTTCCAGACCCAGGCGACAGCTACCAGTGACGAACAACGCCGTGACGCGCTTTGGAAAATTCAGCAGATGATCTTTGATGATCGCCCCTGGATTATCCTGGTTTACCCCCAAGCGATCAGTGGTTATCGAAGTGATCGTTTTACCTTCGATCCCAATCTCCCGAATGCGCTTTTAAAGTGGGGGCTTTTCACTGGGTTCTCAATTGTTCAATAAAAATACAAACTTTCATCTCCGGTTGACCTATTCAGGTCGCCGGAGGTGAACTAAAAAGTTATAGGGCGGGTAACGTACTCAGAATGCAATTCGATTACTTGTTACGTAAGGTTTTCTTTGCAGTTATCACGCTGATTGTGGTTATCGTTTTTAACTTTTTCCTGTTTCGTATTTTGCCGGGTGATCCAGTCAAGCTGCTGTTTCGCAATCCTCGTTTGACGCGCGAAGCCCAAGAACTGATCCGTGTACAATTTGGTCTGGACAAACCTGTGTGGCTCAACATAGAACGCCTGAGCGCAGGTGATATACCAGGCGCTTTAGACAGCCAATTCACCGCTTATATCCACAATTTACTACAAGGCAAACTGGGGATTTCGTTTACCAACCGCCAGGATGTCGGCGAAGTGCTATCGGAACGAGTTTGGCGAACGGTGCTGTTGGTGTTTAGTGGCGAACTCCTGGCAATCGTGATGGGAGTTGTTGTCGGCCTAGTCGCGGCATGGAAGCGTGGCACTGCGATTGATTCTGCGGCTTTGTTTATCGGTTTATTGACCTGGGCGCTGCCGACTTTCTTCTTAGGGATTATTTTATTGATTCTGGCGCGAGGCATCCTGCCGACAGGTGGCATGGTAACACCGGGATTGGCTGAGGAAGGTACGCTCGAATACTGGATTGATGTTGGCAGACATCTGATTTTGCCCTCGCTGACGCTGGCTGTGGTCAGTGCCAGTGGCTACATGCTCATTATGCGCAGCAGCGTGGTTGAGGTGCTTTCTGAGGCCTATATTCTCACAGCAAAGGCCAAAGGGTTGAGTAATGCACGTATTTTATTCAGCCATGCGTTGAAAAATGCCATGTTGCCCATGATTACGATTATCGCGCTCACGCTGGGCTATGTTGTCGGCGGGGCGATTCAAGTCGAAACCGTGTTTTCGTGGCCGGGAATTGGTCGCTTGATTTATGACTCGGTTGCCAAGCAGGATTACCCGGTTTTACAGGGTGCATTTCTGCTGCTGGCGGTCAGTGTGATTCTGGCGAACCTGACAGCCGATATTCTGTATTCGGTGTTCGATCCCCGCGTGAAAGTGACGTAGGAGCGCACATGAAACAGTTCAGACAGTTCTGGCGTAAACCAGGTGGTGTAATCGGGGCGCTCATGTTGTTGGTCGTTCTGGTCGCTGCTGTTTTCGCACCCTGGCTTGCTCCCTATGATCCGTATCAGCGGGTTCAGGTGGAGGCATCCGATATTCTCGCGCCGCCGGATTCAGAACATTTGCTGGGAACTGATGACGCAGGCAAAGATGTTTGGAGCCAGCTTATTCATGGCGCACGGGTTTCGCTGCTGGTCGGGTTTACAGCCTCGTTCGTGTCGATGGTTATTGGAACGACTGTGGGACTCGTGGCAGGTTATTTCGGCGGCAAGATCGACAATTTTCTGATGCGGATCGTTGATTTTCTGCTTGTGATACCGGATTTGCCTTTGGCACTGGTGATTATCGCCGTGTGGGGCAGGGGATTATGGAAGATTATCCTCGTCATCAGCTTATTGGGATGGACGTATACGGCGCGTTTGGTACGTGCGCAGACTCTTGCGATCAAAGAGCGTCAATTTATCCTGCGGGCGCGGGCGATTGGCGCGAATCATCGACGGATTATCATCTATCATGTTTTACCCCTGGTGATGCCTTTGATTATGGCCCAAGCAGTGCTGGATATTTCTGCGTCGATTCTGGCTGAGGCCTCACTGAGTTTTCTCGGCCTCGGCGACCCGACTCTTGTCAGTTGGGGAAATATGCTGAATTTTGCCTTTGAACGTGCTGTCAGCCGACAGGCATGGTGGTTCCTGCTGCCACCAGGGTTCGCGATTTTGTGGGTGACACTGGCTCTCATTCTGATTGGCACGAGCCTGGAAGAGGTTGTTAATCCCCGCATCAAATCTCATCACCTGTTTAACGCCAGCCGGATGGTTTCGCTTATTTTGCCAGTGCCTCCACGCGCCGAGGCCATTAAAGAGGAACCCTGATGCTCGAAGTACGCGGTTTATCCGTCGATTACTTATCCAACGGAACGGCTTTGCACGCTGTCGAAAATGTCAGTTTCAAAGTTGAAAAGGGGCGCTCCATAGGGTTGGTGGGAGAGTCTGGTTGCGGCAAAACAACGACGATGCTGTCACTGCTGCGGCTGCTCCCCGCCGACGGACGGATCGTAAGCGGGCAAATTCTGTACGATGGTATGGACTTGCTGCAACTTTCTGAGCATGAGATGCGCGGTTATCGCTGGAACAGGATCGCAATCGTATTTCAGGGCGCGATGAATGCGCTCAATCCGGTGCGCAAAATCGGCGACCAAATTGCTGAGGCTATCCAGCTTCATGATCGGCTTGATAATCGGGAAACGCGGCAGCGCGTGGGTGAGTTGATGGAAATGGTCGGCATCGCGCCGGAACGCGCCCGACAATATCCGCACCAGTTCAGCGGTGGGATGCGTCAGCGGGCGATGATCGCGATGTCGCTGGCCTGTAACCCCGATATTCTGATTGCCGATGAGCCGACCACCGCGCTCGATGTCATGATCCAGGCGCAAATTCTTGATTTACTCCAGCAGCTACAATCGCAGTTGGGACTCTCTATTGTTCTTGTGACTCACGATTTGGGCGTTGTCGCGGAATTGTGTGATGATGTGCTGGTGATGTACGGCGGAAAAGTTGCTGAATATGGTGATGTCGATACGATTTTCAATAACCCGGCTCATCCTTATACGCGCCGCTTACTGGAAGCGTTCCCGGATGTCGATTCGCCAACTTCGACTCTGGCATCCATTCCAGGGTATCCGCCCCCCCTCGACAATCTACCTGCCGGATGCCGATTCGAGCCGCGCTGCTACCGCAAAACTGACTTATGTACAGCGGTCAGCCCGGATGTGATTGAAATAAAACCTCGTCATTTTGTTGCTTGTCATCACGCGGAGGAATAACCATTGTGGAAGCCGAAGACCCACTAGAACGTATCCTGCAAGTTTCGAACTTGCGAAAGCTCTATCCCGTTTCACGAGGGATAATGGATGTCCTCACCCGGCAGCCTCGCCGTTATGTCCATGCTGTGGACGATGTCAGCTTTTCTCTTCAAAAAGGCGAAATTCTCGGATTAGTTGGTGAATCCGGCTCTGGAAAGACCACAGTCGCCATGAGCGCAATGGGTTTACTTGACCCAAGTGAGGGCAAAATCCTCTTCAACGGCGAGGATATGCGCGATCTTTCGCGTGGAAAGCAGCGTTTAAAACTGCGGCGTGAAATCCAGATGGTGTTTCAAGACCCGTATGAAGCACTCAACCCACGCCAGAAAGTGTTCAGCATCATTGCCGAGCCGCTGGAAGTTCATGGACTGACGCGTAGCTGGGAAGAGAAAGTTGAAAAGGTTAAAGCAGCATTATCCGCCGCAGGCTTAAAACCTGCCGAGAATTATTTTGATCGCTACCCGGAAGAATTATCTGGCGGTCAACGCCAGCGTGTGGTCATCGCGGGGGCGCTTATCCTGAATCCCAAGTTACTGGTGGCGGATGAACCTGTTTCGATGCTCGATGTTTCGATTCGTGCCGAAATTCTCAGTCTTTTGCGTGAGCTGCGCGATCAACGAGGGATCAGTATTCTGTATATCACGCATGATTTAGCGACAGCTGGATTTTTTACGGATCGGATTGCCGTCATGTACCTGGGGCGCATTGTCGAAATCGGCCCGACTTCCCAGGTGTTGACCAATCCACAGCATCCTTATACGCGAGCACTGCTTTCGGTGATGCCTGTGCCGAACCCCCGCCGCCGCCGCCAACGGCAAATTTTGCACGGTGAAATTCCGAATCCGATTAATCTGCCTACAGGCTGCCGTTTCCACCCGCGCTGCCCGGATGCGATTGGACGCTGCCGTCAGGTTGACCCGCAGTTACAAACGGTTGGCGCACAGCACACCGCCGCCTGCATTCGTCTGGACGAAATCCACGCTGAAGATAAGGAAAACAAGGAAAAAGTTGAACATGCCTACCAGCGATCATTACCTTGACCACCTACTTTCACTGCCAAAGCTCTATGGCTCAGGCGCGTCCCCGGATGGCAAATGGATCGCCTGGGTGTGGGCGGGAATCGGGGCGACGATGGATGTTTACGCCGCGCCAACCGACGGATCGACACCGCCAATTTGCCTGACGCAGGGGTATCAGAGACAGGATAGCTGGCTGGTTTCATGGTCGCAGGATAGTCAGGCCGTTGTGGTGGCGCAGGATCATGATGGTGATGAACGTGCGCGACTTTTCTGCGTCGATCTGACACAGCCGGGAGTCATGCAACCGCTGACGGAGGAATCGCCACAATATTATTTGCGCGGTGGGCAGCTTCATCCGAATGGTCGCTGGTTAGTTTATGCGGCAAATTTCGATACCGCTACAGGGCAGGAAATTGAGCCGTCTTATGTGTATCGCCACGATTTGCAGACCAGTGAGCGTGTCGCCTTAGCTCGCCCATTGAAGGCCTGTTATTACGCGCCGTCATTGAACGCGCAGGGAACGCACATTCTGTATAATCGTAAGGATTTGCACCCGGCAGGCTATCCACTGTGGATGGTCGATATTGAAGGCCAGCAAGACCGCGAAATTCTGAATGTCGGCGATGACATGAAAGTGACTGGCTCATGGCTAGCGGATGGTCGGCGCGTACTGGTGATGGCTGAAACGCAGACTCATTTTAAGGTCGGCATCTGGGACGAGACGAACGCGGTGCGCTGGTTGATTGACGACCCGAATCGCAATATTGATAACGCCTATGTGCCACATGGCAGCGATCAGGCAGTGATTGTTGAGATCAAGGATGCGCGGGTGAAAGCGTCTTTGCTACATGTCGAGACGGGTGAAGAAACACATCTGCCGGAGCTTTCGGGCAATTTGCTTCCGGTAGCGCCTGTTAGCGGAGATGAATGGATCGGCGAATTTTATAGTTCGCAGCAGCCGAGGGACATTGTGCGTTTTTCAGTCGCCAATCCTCAGCCGGAATCGTTTATCAGCCTGACGCGCGTGTGGGAAAAGACCTCTGTGCGGGCAGAACAGCTTGTCGCAGCGGAGGATTTTCGCTGGAAATCAGTTGATGGGCTGTTGATTCAAGGCTGGCTGTATCGACCGAACGCAGAGGCGAAAGGCACGATTGTCTATGTTCATGGCGGCCCCACATGGCACAGCGAAAATAATCTCAATTACCAGATTCAATATTTCGTCTCACAGGGTTTTAACGTCCTTGATCCCAATTATCGCGGCAGTACGGGTTTTAGCCGTGCGTTTCAGGAAGCGATCAAGGAAGATGGCTGGGGCGGGCGTGAACAAGAGGATATTCGCACCGGGATCGAAGCACTGATTGCTGCGGGAATCGCGAAATCCGGCAAAGTTGGCATCACAGGGACAAGCTACGGCGGCTACTCGTCGTGGTGCGGCATTACCCGTTTTGCGCCGGAAATACTGGCAGCTTCCGCGCCGATTTGCGGGATGACCAATCTGGTAGTCGATTACCAGACCACGCGCCCGGACTTACGCCCGTATAGTGAAGAAATGATAGGTGGTAGCCCCGACCAAGTGCCGGAACGCTATCATAAAGCCTCGCCGATTAATTATGTGTCGAATATCAAAGGGCGGCTGTTGATCGTCCAGGGTTTGCAAGACCCGAACGTGACACCGACAAATGTTCAGGTGGTGAAAGAGAAGCTAGACCAGTCAGGAATCGAGCATCAGATTCTGGCGTTTGATGATGAAGGTCATGGAATCGGACGTCCGAAAAATCAAAAAACGCTGTGTTTGCGCTTGTCCGAGTTTTTTAGCGAGGCGTTTGAAGCTTAAGAAATGAGACTTCGGTACTAATTTCTGCGACTTTTGCGACATTCAGCACCTTGAGACGGTATAGCGGCTAACACATCCCGGAATACCTTTTTAAGGAGAATCCTGTGGCTACGAAATCCCGCTTACGCTTTTTCTTCATTTTCAGCTTATTCGCGTTATTGTTATCGTTTTCCATCGTGCAGGGCTTGCTCGCGCAGGATACCGTGCCCGCGGCAAATCTGGTGACAATTGAAGGGCCAGTTCAGTCTATTGGCGGTAATGCGATCACCATTTCAGGCATTAATATTCAGATCAATCCGAATGATCCAGTTTGGGCGAATCTTCAGGTCGGTGATGTCGTCCGCGTCCAGGCGAACACGGTTGAACAGGATGACGATACAGTTGTCCTGGTGGCGGTCATCATTATCATCGTGATTGATGGGGATACCGCTACGCCTACGCCAGAGGCCACTTCTGAGGCGACACCGGAGATTACCCCAGAAGCGACCCCGGAAGCAACGTCAGAAACTACCCCAGAAGCGACTCCTGATCCTGATGATGACGATGTACCCGTCATCATTGTGATTGAAGGGCCTGTCCAGGCAATCAACGTCAATATCATCACGATTTATAACATCAATATTCAAGTCGATGCGGATGATCCGATCCTGACGGTTATTCAAATCGGCGATATTGTCCGCATTGAAGGTAGTATCTTGGATGACGACGATGACGATGGTGATACGACGATTGTCATCATCGCTGTGACTATCGTGATTATCAATGTCGATGTCGTGATCGTCGATGGGAATGTCTGGCGCGATAGTGGCAATTGCAGCAACCCGCCGCCGCCCTGGGCACCTGCGAACGGATGGCGACGACGCTGCGAGAATCCATCCCCAGGTGGTTCTGGTATGGGGGGGATGGGCATGGGAATGGGCGGTAGTGGCAGTGGCTCGTAACCCAGTCTTCATCAAAATCTAATCCAAACATTATAACAAATGGAGGGCGCATTGATTTGCACCCTCTATCAACTTATCAGGATGGGGATATGGATTCTGCTCAATACGATTCTGCGCTGAGATATGTTGAGGCACAGGTGCAAGTTAACACTGTGACGAAGGGGATAAGCGGTTGTGTGCAACTCGCAATTCCCGTTCATGCGCAAAAAGTTGCTCGGATACTGACGATAATTGCGCTGTGTCTGGCGTTATTCAGTATCGGTGCCAGAACTATTGAGGAAGTGATTGGCGAGGAAAACCTAAGCGCTCTGGTATTTAATTTCCTTTGGGCGCTGGGTGTGGATCATGAAGAAAGTATTCCCACCTGGTATTCGACTGTGCTGCTATTCGGCTGCGCGGGATTATTGGGCATCATCGCATTGGCTAAGCGCGGCAGTCAGGATCGCTTCGCGCGTCATTGGATTGGGCTGGCAATCATCTTCTTATATCTCTCGATGGATGAGGGTGCGGCGCTGCATGAAATTTTCACCAGACCGATGCGAGAATTGTTTGCCGCGACAGGTGTTTTGTTTTTCGCCTGGGTCATCATCGGTATACCTCTGGTGCTGATTTTCGCGGTGGCGTACCTGCGATTTTTAGTGCATCTGCCTGCGCGGATTCGTAACCTGTTTATCATGGCCGGCATGATGTATGTCGGTGGGGCAGTTGTTGTCGAAGGCATTGCTGCGAACCAGTGGTACCTCAATGATGGTAGTACGCTTTTCTACTCGGCGATCAGCTCCGTTGAAGAATTTTTTGAGATGACTGGCGTGATTGTGCTGATTTATGCGCTTTTGTCCTATGTCGGACGCGCACAGGTTGAGGTAGATCTTTCGGGCGGGGCAGGCACTCAGGCTATCCAAAATGCACTCTCGCCAGTGGAAATTGGTCGCTCGATTGTTCAAACCCTGAGTCGTCCGGCTGTCATCGTCTTTTTCGGCGGCGTGAATTTGATTTTGATTCAGTGGGTACTGGTGCGCGAATTAACGGCCTTGCTGATGGGGACTGAACTCGTCATTTTGCTGGTGAGTGTCGCCTACTTCAGCGGTTTATCCATCGGCTATAAGCTGGCGGGACGTATACCGCGAAGCTGGCTTGTGCCACTGGGGATCGCAACGCTTGTGCTGCATATCACGCTGCCAATCTGGTTTCGGTTGCTGGTTGCCGGGCTGGATTCGATAGGTGCGTTTGGAGCAGCGTACTTAGCCCTGCCTGTTTTAACGCCATTTATCGTGTCGGCATTTTATAGCATGTTTCTGCCGCTGTTTGCGGATAACCATGAAGGCGCTCTGCCAAAGCTGTATGCGCTGGAGTTGTTTGGCTCTGTGGCGGGCGTTCTGGTTCTGGTGGTGCTGGGTGGGTTCGGCTTGCAGACCGTTTATGTTGTTTACAGCGCTGGGCTTTTGCTGATTCTTTTAGCGCTGGGGCTGCGCCGGATGTTGGTCAGCGTATTGGCTGTGGGTACGGTTGGATGGCTCATGTTTCTGCCAGGAGCGCATTTCTGGAGTAACGCGCTGTGGTTTGAGCAGGTGCAGGATTTGCCATCGGGAACGCAAACGCTTTTCTCCGGCTACAGTCCTTATCAAAAAGTGGATGTGCTGGAAACAACCGATGGAGTCCGTTATCTTTTCCTCGATAGCCTTGAACACTTTGGCGGGGGGGGTACGACGAGGCTGGATATTGTCGCCGGGCAGATACCCGCTTCGCTGCTTTCGCCGGACAACGCTTTGGTGCTTGGCGCGGGGTCGATGGAAATGGCCGCGTTTATCGCCGAACATGCGGGGCATGTCACTACCGTAGAAATTGACCCGATGGTCGTGGATGCCAGCCTTCAATATTTCACGCGGGTCAATCACATGGATACGCTCACCAACCGCACTGTGATTATTGATGATGCTAAACATTTTCTCGCCAATACCGATGGGCAGTACGATATGATCGCCAGCGCTCTGCCTGCTGCCTATAATCTTCAGACGGCGACGCTGTATTCCGAGCCATTTTATCTGATGATCGCGCAGCGCCTTGCGCCAAATGGCGTATTGGTCGCCAATATGACCAGCCCGTTCAGCCTGGATGATCCAGTATCGCGCCGGATTGCAGCAGGGCTGCTGCGGACATTCGATGATGTGATGATCGTGACAGCCGATTCTGTAGGCTGGAGTTTTGCTTACGCGGGCGATAATCTGCCGTTTGATACAGCAGCAGTTGAAGCAGCTTTACGTGAAAGTGGTGAGGTCAAATATGTGATTTATGACACGCCCGCTGTGCGCGCCCTCACTGGCGATGCGCAGCCCATCACGCTTGATTCAATGGATATTGTCCTGCAAATCAGCGCGGACTGGATTGCAGAACGCTTAGGTTGGAGGTAATGATGCTGGGACAGCGTGTTCGAGGTGTTTATCCATCTATCGTCGGTTTGCTGCTGGGGTTGTTGCAGACCGGACTGTTTTTTCAGTTAGCCTTTACACTGTCGTCGGGCTTCGATACATTTTTACTGATAACGCTTTGCTGGCTGTTCGGCAGCTTATTGGGTGTTCTGTATATCGCTCGACTGTCGTTTGATTTACGAGTCTTTTTAATCCTGGCGTTGATAGCTTATTTCGCTTGTGCGGCGTTATTGGATTTTTTACCGTTCAATACAGCTTTATGGCCGCTTTACGCCGTACTCATCATGGTATCGGGCATATACCCCGGCGTATTTTTCGCACGGGCTTCGCTGCACTATCGCGCAGGCGATCTGTTTTTTCGCGAGAATAACGGCTTTATCCTGGGGTTAGTCTTGGGGACATTGGCGTTTATGCTTGTGGGGCGTTTGGCTCTATGGGCGCTGCCCGTGTTAGCGGCCTGCTTTATTTTTCTGATGGGTGATTCAGTGAGGGAATGAACAATGTGCAGTCGGTAAACATCCAGCACATCATTCAACGCGCAAAGAAGGGTGATACTGAGGCGGTTACTGCGCTTTATCAGCAGTATGCGCCAGTTATTTATCGCTATGTTGCTTATCGCGCACCGTCAACAACCGATGCGGAAGACCTGACCGCTGAGGTTTTTCTCAAAATGGTGGAGGGGCTGCCAGCTTATCGCCTGACGGGCGTGCCGTTTGAGGCGTGGCTTTATCGCATCGCCGCCGCGCGTGTAGCTGATTTTTACCGTCGCAAAAAACCCATCAGCGAATTGTCCGAAAGCCTGACCGATAGCAGACCTCTCCCGGAAGATGCGCTTCAAACTGCTCAGGAGCTTGATAATCTACGGCGTGTACTTCGGCAGTTTAGCGAAGAAGAACAAAATATCCTCATCCTGCGTTTTGTGGAGCGCAAAAGTCATAAAGATGTTGCTGAAATCATAGGGAAAAGCGTTACGGCAGTGAAATCTGTCCAGCATCGTGCGCTTATTCAATTGGCAAGATTATTCGGGGAAGAAAAAGTGCGGCATTACTTGCGAGGTGAACATGAGTGAGCGACGATACACTCCGGACTCGCTTGCAGAACGTTTAGACGAACTGCTGCCGCCCGGACAACCTGAACAAGTGAATCAGGATGGCGATCCGTTGATTCAGGCAGCGGCGTGGCTTACATCCGCACCTCAGCCGCAGATGTCATCGGAAGCGATGGCGCGAATTCAGGCGCAGGTCATTCGGGTGCAGCAGATGCAGCGATCATCTTCACGCCCTCGTTTTCCAGGTGTCGCACGATGGGCATTGGCTGCCAGTTTTGCGCTGGTCGTATTGTTCGCGGGTTCTATTCCTTCGTCGCTTGCCAGTGTGCCGGGTGATTTCCTGTACCCTGTTAAACAAGCTGTCGAACAGGTTGAACTGACGTTTGCGAATTCGCCGGAAGCCAGCGCTGTGACGCATCTGGTTCATGCGGAACGCCGTTCACAGGAGGCTGCTACTCTACTCACACGAGGTCAGTTTAATCCGATTTTGCTGAATGGTGCAATCGAAGAGTTATCAGTTGCAGCTCAGATTGTGCGAAGTGGTGACAATTTTGACTCTGCGCTCAAAGATGATTTACAGCGCCGAACGGTCATTGTCAATGCACAGGTTAATACTGTGCTGGCGTTGGTGGGCGATGAAACACAAGTGCCTGATTCAACGGTTGTACCCCTGCTTACCGAAATTCACGCGACTCAGGAGAGTGGTGGCTTGCTGCTGCCGACGGATACGCCGACTATAATGCCTTCACCAACCTCAGCACCATTGACGCTGATGCCAACGCTCACGCCGATACCAGCATTGACTGAAACCCCCACAGCCCTGATACCGACGACGACGGTTACGCCATTACCACCTGCCACAGTGATCGCTTCGCCTACCTCAACGGAGATCGCCACAGAAGCGCTTGTGTTGACATCTACTCCGACGAGCCTAACCGCGAACCTGATTATCGAAGGCGCGGTAGAGGCTATTAATGACAATGTCATCGTTATTTACGGATTTGAAATTGAATTGTCGCCGGGAGACCCCTTGCTATTGGTGATTAAAGTTGGCGATGTGGTTCGCGTTGAAGGCAACTTTGATGGGACTATTGTGATTGCCATCCTGGTCACTATCCTAAATGTCGATGTCATTGTCAACGAAACAGGGGAAGTATGGAGAGATGCTGGCGATTGCAGTAATCCGCCGCCGCCCTGGGCGCCAGCAAATGGTTGGAGGGCGCGGTGTGAAGGCCAACAACCGGGTAACAATGGCAACAACGGTGGTAATAATGGTAACAATGCCAACAATGCCAACAATGGTAACAACGGCAATAATGGGATGGGGATGGGGATGGGCAGCGGAAGCGGCAGTTAGTATCCAAAAATGCGGTAGTCAATATTCATAAATAAATGCCCCGATTATTGCAACCGGGGCATCCGACGCTTAAATGTTATTCGCCGCCTGGGGTAATTTCAACCTCAATCGGCTCATAGCTTTCGCCTGTTAGATCAAGATCGGGGAAGTCTGTGGTCAGACTTTCGATAGCGGCCGTTGCCAGATCGCTCCGGTAAGCGCCCTCGGTGGGTTCTTCAGTGATGACCTGACCTTCGAGTGAAATCGCCACTGTCTGTGCCCACAGTTCCTCATCCATCACGCCGATGCCTGCTGGCGAAGGCCAAACGAGTTTGTTGATTTCGTTCAACTGCCAGCGCATGTGGCCTTCGCCGAGAGTGGGGCCATTTTCCAGAACGGTTTCCACGCAGGCATCAAAGTTGTCACGGCAGAAAGCCCAGCCCCGGAATGTCGCACGCAGGAATTTGACAGCGATATCTTCGTTGCCTTCTGCGGCAAGCCACGAAGCATCAACAAAAACGTGATCCTGGAGCATGGCTGTGCCGACATCGTTGAAGTTGATGACGTTGAGGTCTTCTGGCTGATACAGTTCACCCGTGTCGGGATTGACCTGTTCCAAGACCTGGGCATATTCGTTATAGGTCATCGCTTCGGCAGCGTCGAGTTCGCCGTTCAGAAGCAGTGACATATCAAATGGCTGTTGGACGATGGTCACATCATCCGGATTTTCAGGGTCAATGCCAACAGCACGCATTGCAGCAAAAAGCTCATGCTCGTTGCCGAAACCCCAGGTGCCGATTTTTTTACCTCTGAAGTCTTCAACCGAGGTGATGTCTTTATCGACAAATGAAACTTCAAGGGTACCGCTGCGTTGGAAAACCTGAGCGATATTTACGAGGTCTGCGCCTTCTTCACGTGAGGCCAGCACTTTCGGCACCCAGGCGATACCAAATTCCGCACCACCTGATGCTACCACTTGCTGCGGCACAATTTCGACTGCGCCTTCCAGAATGGTCACATCCAGGCCTTCCTCGGCATAATAGCCTTCGGCGAGGGCGGCATAATAACCCGCGAACTGCGACTGTGCGACCCACTGTAACTGCAACCGAATTGGAACCATATCCTGTGCTATGGCGCTGCCCATCGACAGCCCACCGATGACGGACATCAGCACCAATAATAAACTGATGTGTTTGACAAACTTACGCATAAATTTTCTCCTTATTTTGGAATTGACGTTGATTTGACCAACGAAATCGAACGCAAAAACAGTTTTCTTCACCAAACAGGCAAAGCTAAACTCTATCTTACCCAGATTGCTAGGATAACGGCAAATTACGCCTGAGATAAATAGGGAATTGTGACGAAAAGAGTTCGCCTTTTTCGTAAATTTCGCTATTCAGTCTGACGGAATGATGTATGCCAGGGCATCACGCGGCGCTCGATGATCGTGACGGTTAGATAAAACCCGATGCCGATGAGCGCGGCCATGAGAATAGCTGACCAGGCGCGGTCAAAATCGAAGCCGGATGCCGCTTGTGTGATGAATACGCCTAATGTTGCGCGTGGGCCGCCAAAAAATTCTGAGACAATCGCGCCGATGACACTGAGCGAACTGGCGACCCGCAGCGCACTAAAAATATAGGGTAGTGCGTTCGGGATTCGCAGCGCAAACAGGGTTTTGAAAGGGCTGGCAGCGTAGGATTCCATCAATTCAAGCTGGCGCGGGTCGATCAGAGTCAGCCCGCGAACGGTATTAATCATAGTCGGGAAAAAGACGATAATCGCGACAATCGCCATTTTGGATGCAGGATTAGTGAGGCCAAACCAGTTATTCATGATGGGCGCAAAAGCGATAATAGGTACGGAGTTGGCAGCAATCGCAAACGGCATCGCTGCTTCGCTGATAATTGTCCAACGTGCGGTGATGAGCGCAAGAAGGATGCCCGACCCACAGCCGAGGACAAATCCGCCGAACGCTGACCATAGTGTTGCACCCGCTGCCTGGTAAAGGAGAGATGACCCACCGCTGAGTAAAATCTGCGTTTCTTCGAGAAAACGCGCCGCGATGTCCGATGGCTTGGGGAGTAAGAACTGCTGAATATTGAGAACCCGCACGGCTACTTCCCACAGCGCTAAAAAGGCAACAGCGATCATAATCGTCGGAAAATAGTAGCTGACTTGCCCTTTTATATTTTCCCCCCAGGTAAGCGATGGTGTTTTCGTGATTTCAGCCATCTTTTACTCCTCGTGAGCATCGCGCAGGAGTTCGCGCACTTGGTTAACTTTTTCGAAAAAGCGAGGTGATTCGCGGGTTTCGAATACACGCGGGTACGGGAGGTCTGTGTCCACGACAGCCGTAATGCGACCCGGACGCGGTGACATAACGACGACACGAGTTGAGAGGAAAATCGCTTCGGGGATGCTGTGGGTTACGAAAATGACCGTCGTTTTGGTTGTTTGCCAGATTCGGAGAAGCTCCATATTCATGCGCTCACGGGTGAATTCATCCAGTGCGCCAAACGGCTCGTCCATCAACAGAAGCGCGGGTTCGAAAGCCAAAGCGCGGGCAATCGCGACCCTCTGCTGCATCCCCCCGGAAAGCTGCCAGGGATAGTGGTTGCTAAATTTGCCAAGCTCGACCATTTCAAGCATTTTTTGCGCACGTACTTTTCGTTCGCTGGCGGAGTAACGCATGATTTCCAGCGGCAGCTCGACATTTTTGCCAACGGTTCGCCAGTCGTAGAGGGTCGCGGCCTGGAAAACCATGCCGTAATCGCGATCTAAACGCGCCTGTTGTGGGTTTTTACCATTTATTTTCAGCTCGCCAGTTGTGGGCTTGAGCAAATCGGCGATCAGACGCAGAAGAGTCGATTTACCGCAGCCGGATGGCCCAATCAGCGATATGAATTCGCCGTTGTGAATATCCAGGTTGATATTTTGCAGGGCGACCACTTGGTTATCTTCACCTGAGCCAAAAATTTTGTTAACGCCTTTAGCGGAGATGACCAGGGTATTATTCTGTACATGTTCAGACATGCGTTAGGAACTCCGAATATAACCGCGCAGTGCGACTCGTTCGATCAGACTGACAATAATAAAAAACGTGATGCCGACCAACGCCGCCATAATGATCGCTGCCCACAGCTTGGGTGTCGAGATCATGCTGTAATCGGAACTAAAGTCCAGAATTGCCCGTCCCAGCCCGTCACGTATGCTGCTGGGTAATTCACCGATGATCGCGCCGACAACGCTGGCGGTAGCTGATACTTTGAGGGCGGTGAAGATATAGGGCAGGGCAGCCGGGAAGCGCAGTTTCCACATAATTTCCCATCGCGTGGCGGCATACGAGTGCATGAGTTCTACTGCCATCGGATTGGGTGATTGCAGGCCGCGCATGGTGTTGACCGTCACAGGGAAGAATGTGATGTAAGCCGCGATCACCGCGACGGATGCCGGACCCGCGCCAAGCCATATGACGACCATTGGCGCGATGGCAAGAATCGGCACTGTCTGCGAGGCGACGACGTAGGGCAGCAGTCCACGTTCCAGTAAGCGTGAGTGTGCAAACAAAGCGCCGAGAACGAAACCCAGACTTGCGCCGAATCCAAAGCCGAGCAGTGCTTCTTGCCAGGTATATAACCCCGCATTGGCGAGAATTCGTACAAGCAAAAGTGGGCCATTACGCCGAGCAGGTTGCAGGAATGCCTCCGCGATATTTTGCAGATGTGGCAGATTCAGGTCGTTAAAGATTTTCAAATCAAGCAAAATCAGATTGCTTGGTACCGCGAGATAATTGGTTTCGGCAAATTCACCCGCCACCGTGCCGATTTTTTCGCTTAGAAATTGGTTGACCGACTGCCAATTCTCGACAGTATCCGCTGACACCGCGACGACCAACCGCCCTGGAAATTCGGGACGTATGGGCAGAAATAGTATCCGTTGAGATGTGTCGATATTTGTCAGATAGCGCAAATCGGGATAGGGGAGGCTATCGGCATCAATCTCTTCGTCGGGTGGCATCGGCGCGACAATACCGTCTAGTAATTTGCGATCTGTGATGACCGCTGTAATTTCTCCTGCTTCAAGTGCATTTAGCGAATCCTCAAGCGTAGGATAGGATGTATACGCCCAATTTTGCTGCGGCAGGGTTATGTTGTAACCAATCGAATCGGCGAAGGATTTAGACGCTTCCCAGGCTACCAACAGCGCGGATAGAATCACCAGAAACCCTAAAACTTTGGTTACACGCCCGGATGCGAATAACAGAATAAACAGCATCAAAGTGATCCCAATGAGGATTAGCTCTAATGTTGGATCGTTTTCAAGAGGTGGCACGATGAACAGCATCATATCCAGCCCCAATAGCGATGCAAGCAGCACATTTCGAGTCCAGCGGGCGTGTGTCAGTAATCCAGCGATGCCCATAACCCCTGCAAGCGCGATGCCCACGCACCAAACCATGAGGATATTGCGCATAGTCACAAGTAAAATCGAGTCGTCAAGCTTCTCTACGCCTGTTTGAGCCGCCCAGTTTTTAGCATATTGACCCAGCACCGATTCGGGAGCTTCCTCTCCAGACTGATCGGTCATCCACGTAGCTAATTCGCCAAGAGTCGAATCCGTTAACAGAGGGGCATCCAATGCAAGATTTTGAAATGTGATCGCCAGTAGAACTGCTATCGTAACCGTTACGAGGGCGAGCAGTATAATTATAGGGGTACGCAGGCTGCCCACTGCGAAAACAGATTTTGCGGCGCTGGCTTGAATCGGAATATCGGTCATAAACATCGCCAAACGACAAAAATTTCAAATGATAGGGACAATATAACACGTTCACAGCGAATTCTCACTATGTGAAGCTCATACAAGAGAACAGGTCAATCTATATCAAGCTCGCACAAGAGAATATGGCAATTTGTGGTAGAATTTGGCAACGTTATAACAGATTATTTTTGTAGTGATAGGAAACAAGCATGGCAAAGAAACTCAAAAATTACATCGGGGGGGAATGGGTCGAATCAATCACCAGCGACTATATCCCAGTCCATGATCCCGCGACATGTGAACTGCTGGCGGAATGCCCCGATTCTACGGCTGAAGATGTTGACCGGGCTGTGCAGGCTGCAACCGAAGGTTTTGACGAATGGCGGCGCACACCTGTGATGAATCGGGCACAGTATATGTACCGTTTGAAAACACTGCTTGAAGATCGCTTTGAAGATATTTCACGAATGGTCGTTCAGGAAAATGGTAAGGCACTCGACGAAGCACGCGGTGAAGTCCGGCGCGGTATCGAAAGTGTCGATTTTGCCACTGGCGTGCCATTCATGATGCGTGCCGATGGACTGGAAGATGTCAGCTCAGGCATTGACGAATTTACAATGCGCCAGCCAGCAGGTGTATTTGCTGCAATTACGCCTTTTAATTTCCCGGCGATGGTGCCGTTGTGGTTCCTGCCAACGGCGATCACCTGCGGCAACACTTTTATTTTGAAGCCTTCCCCCCAAACGCCGATCAGCATGGACATCCTGTTTGAAATTCTGGAAGAACTGGATTTGCCAGAAGGTGTTGTGAATCTGGTGCAGGGCGGTAAAGCGTCTTCAATGGCAATTATGGAGCATCCCGGCATCAAGGGTGTGTCATTCGTCGGTTCGACACCTGTTGCCAAATTAGTCTATGAAACTTGTACGCGGCACGGCAAGCGTGTCCAGGCACAGGGCGGGGCGAAAAATTATATCGCCGTCATGCCGGATGCCAATATGGAAGCCAGCGTCAAGAATATTATGGGTGCGGCTTATGGCTGCGCAGGACAGCGCTGTCTGGCGGCGGCGGTGGTTGTTGCTGTCGGCGATGCCTATGACAAAGTGCGTGATGAAGTCGCGAAGCAGGCGGGGAACTTACGTGTCGGTTACGGGCTGAACGAAACTACTCAGATGGGTACGGTGGTCAGCGCTGCGGCAAAAGAACGCATCGAAAACCTGATTCAACGCGGTTTGGATGAAGGTGCGAAGGTTGTGCTGGACGGGCGTAACGTGACTGTCGCTGGATTTGAAGAAGGCACATTTGTCGGCCCCACGATTCTTGAAAATGTCACCCCTGAGAACATCGTCGCAAAAGAAGAAATTTTCGGGCCGGTGTTATCACTGATGAAGGCTGAAAATTTTGACGAGGCTGTCGATCTGATTAATAACAGCCGCTATGGCAACGCCGCGAGCATTTTTACCACCAACGGCGGCTATGCGCGTGATTTTAAATACCGTGTGAATGCCGGGAATATTGGCATCAATATCGGTGTGGCTGCGCCATCGGCATCGTTCCCGTTTGGTGGTCAGAAAGACTCGTTCTTTGGCGATCTGCACGGACAGGGTTCAGACTCGATTGAGTTCTATACCGAGCGCAAAATTATCATCGAGCGCTGGATATAAATCATATGGCCTCGTTGAACACATTTGGCGCAATTCTGACGTATGCGATCAACCTGGAAGTACAACTGCGCGATTATTATCAGTCTGCTGGAAACAGTGGGCGCGCGCAGGGGGCAGATAAACGCCGCCAAACGCTGGAACGTATCCGCCGGGAGTACGTGGTCGAAATCACGCTGGAGCCGATTGATGGGCTGGACGAGACTAACTATGCTTTTGATCTCAAAGACCCGTCTGAAAATGGACAGCGGTCTATCGAAAGCACAGCGGCTCGTTTCTTTGCCGACGTTTCGCCCAAGATCAATGTTCGGCAGGCGCAGCGTGCGCTTGAACGCTGTGGTAAAGAGCATCAGGAATTAGCGCAAGCGTAAAATTCGCTTCCAAACGTAAGGCGTGGTATCACTTGTGAACCGCGCCTTATTTTTTATCAAAACCTTGAGCAGAAATTGTAACCAGCCGTTATAATTTGCAAAATTCGCGAAAGGCTTACCACCATGCAAATTACCGACAGAACCGAACCCGACCCCATCGCCAGTATGCTCATTGTGGATGCTTACATGCGATGGGCACTGGAAGCCGCAGAAGAAGTTGTTGGTAAACAGGGTTTAGCGATAGTTTTGCGCGAGGCTGGGCTGGAACGCCTCATCGACAACTACCCCTCGAATAAACTGGAAATCAGCGGCAGCGTCACTTTTGGCGATTACACCAATCTCAGCACGGGGCTGCTCAATTTTTATAAGCGTCCCGGTAAAGGTATGGTCATTCGCGTTGGTCGAGTAGCTGCCAAAAAAGGAATTGAACATCAAAGCGGCGTGTTTAACCTGGCGACGATCATGGCAGCGAAACTGCTGCCTTCTGGCACGCAGATCAAGATGGGGCTGTCGGCGATGATCGCAGGATTCCGTACCATCTACGGTAAGGCAGGACAGGAATTTAAAGGCAGAATCGAAGATCGCGGTGATAAGTGGGCGTTTATCGTCGAAACTTGCCCGGTATGCGCAGGTAAACAATCGGATTCGCATATCTGCTGGTTGTTTGAAGCCTCAGTGGAAGAATCGGCACGGCAGGTCTTTGGCAAGTTCTTCGATGTGGTTGAGGTCGAATGTCGTGCAAAAGGCGCACCTGCCTGCATTTTCGAAGTTTCTAAAAAGCCCAGCGATGAAGCAAACAGGAAAAGCGGCTCTTAAATTTGTCGTTTTGAAGCGACAAAACAGTTTTTGATTCTAATCTAATGGAGTGAGATTTATGGAATTCGCAATCACTTTTAAAGGCGATATTGACCCCAAACGGACTGTCGCGCTGTGCCGACAAGCCGAGGTCGCGGGGTTTACATATGGCTGGTTTTTTGATTCGCATGTTTTGTGGCGGGAATGTTACGTCACGATGGCGATGTGTATGGAGCATACGCAAAATATGCGCTTTGGGCCGTGCGTGACAAATCCCGGTGTGCGGGAATGGTCAGTTGCGGCCAGCCTGTTCGGGACGCTGGCATTACAAAGTGGCGGGCGCTTCGATATGGGTCTTGGGCGAGGCGATAGTTCGCGGCGTGTGTTGGGCAAGAAGCCCCTTAATGTCGAGACGATGGTTGAGTTTGCTGATGCTGTCAAACGCATGATTCGTGGCGAAACGGTCAATTATGGCGAGGATGTCGAAGTTCAGATGCCCTGGACGAACGGCTATGAAATGCCTGTGTGGATTGCAGCTTATGGGCCGAAAGCGCTTCAGGGAGCTGGCGAAGCTGGTGATGGCCTTATCATTCAACTTGCCGACCCCTGGTTAGTCAAATGGTTTAGCGATCAGGCGATCAATGCGGGCAAAGCCGCTGGACGCGATATGTCGAACTATAAGGTGATGTCCGCCGCGCCCGTCTGGGTCGGCGATATGGAAAAGGCGCGTACACAAACCCGCTGGTTCCCGGCGATGGTGGGCAATCACGTTGCTGATATTGTCGAAAAATATGGTAAGGGCGGGGGCGGTGATATTCCAACGCGCCTGACGAATTATATTGAGGGGCGCAAAGGCTACGATTATCGCCACCACGCTGACAAGGATGCCGATCACCTCGGTTTTATCAGCGATGATATTGTTGACAGCTTCGGCATTTTAGGGCCGGTTGAGAAACACGTTGAGAAAATCAAAGAGCTTGAGGCGGCGGGCGTAACTCAATTTAATATCTATCTGATGTGCGGTGAAGAAGAGCGAATCGTAGCAGAATACGCTGAACACGTCATTCCGCATTTTAAGGACTGAGCCATGCGAACCGACGGTATCTGGTTTAAGGACGAGCAGGGGCGGACGCTGATTTTGCGCGGGGCGAACGTGGGTGGAAGTACCAAAGTGCCTTTTAGCCCTGACGGCGCGAGCTATCGCAGAGAACAGTTTTACGATCATCGCAATGTGTCATTTGTAGGGCGGCCTTTCCCGCTTGATGAAGCCGATGAGCATTTCATGCGCCTGCGCGACTGGGGTATGACCTTTTTGCGCTTCCTCATAACATGGGAGGCGATTGAGCACGCCGGGCCGGGCCAGTATGATGAGGCATATCTGGATTATGTCTATGCCATCATCAAAAAAGCCGGGGAATATGGCATTGATGTGTTTATTGACCCGCATCAGGACGTGTGGAGTCGCTGGACAGGCGGCGATGGTGCGCCGGGGTGGACGCTCGAAGCAGTTGGGATGGATTTGACCAAACTGGCGGCGACAGGCGCGGCGATCAGCCATCAGACTTATGGCGACCCGTTTCCGCGCATGATCTGGCCGACCAATTATTCGAAGCTTGGTGCGGGGACGATGTTTACGCTGTTTTTTGGCGGGAATGATTTTGCGCCTGCTACGAAAATTGACGGTGTGCCGATTCAGGAATATCTGCAAAGCCACTATATCAATGCGATCAAACAGGTGGCGATGCGGCTCAAAGACCTTCCCAATGTCGTTGGCTATGACAGCCTGAACGAGCCGGGCAGCGGTTTTATTGGCTGCAAGGATGCCTCGGTTTTCATGTCCGGCTTGCTGACAATGGACGCGACGCCGACTCCATTTCAGGCGATGCTCCTGGGGGCAGGGTATAGCCAGGATGTGGATGTTTACCAGCTAGGATTTCAAGGGTTTGAAGTGAACGGCCAAAAGACCCTGAATCCAGGCAAGGCTGTTTTGTGGCGAGATGGCTGTATCTGGAAGAAAAATGGCGTTTGGACGGATGAAGGTGGTACACCGCGCTTGCTGCGGCCTGACCACTTTGCGACGAAAGATGGCAAGCCGATTGATGTTGCGAATGATTATATCAAGCCGTTTATCAAGCGTTTTATCGCTGAGATTCGCGCGATTGACACCGATGCGCTGCTGTTTCTGGAAGGTATTCCCGGCGGTGAACATCCGCATTGGGGAGCAGACGACCCTCCACAGGCGGTGAATGCCGGACATTGGTATGACGGCATGACGCTCATTACGAAGCAGTTTAATCGTGAGTTTACGATTGATCTAGGGGCGAGACAGCCGATCATCGGGGCAGAAGGCGTGAAGAAGGCGTTTGTCGATCAGTTGGCGCACATCAAACAGAAAAGCGTTGTGGAGATGGGTGGTATACCCACGTTGATTGGTGAATTTGGCATTCCGTTCGATCTGGACGACAAAAGTGCTTATCAAACTGGCGATTTTTCGACACACACATACGCGCTCGATCTGTATTACGACGCGATGGATGCCAATCTGCTCAACTGCACGATCTGGAATTACACGGCTGACAACACCAATGAGCGTGGCGATCTATGGAATGACGAGGATTTGTCGATCTTCAGCCGCGATCAACGCGATAGTGACGATATTCATTCCGGCGGGCGTGGGTTGGATGCGATTGTGCGCCCCTATGCGCGTAAAATCGCCGGAGAGCCACTGCGCATGAGCTTTGATCTGCCGACAAAAGTATTTGAACTCGAATTTCGACATGATCCCAATGTCACGGCGTTGACCGAAATTTTCGTGCCAGATTATCAGTATCCGAATGGTTATGCCGTCGAGCTTTCTGACGGTACCTATCACATGGATACGAATGCGATGACGTTGTGTATCATGTATTCCAATGAGCGCGAAACACATACGGTGCGTATTCGCCCTGCATGATGTAATCTTTATCGTTTCTGGTTGCTGACAGCCATCAAAGGAGAGTTTTATGGGTACATTATTCAAAAATGGCACGATCATCACCGCCAGTGACATGATCCAGGCGGACGTGCTGGTCGAGGGCGAGAAAGTGACGCTTATCGGCTCAAACATCGATTCCAAAGGTCATGAAGTTGTGAACTGCAAAGGTAAATATCTGATGCCCGGTGGCATCGACGTGCATACGCATCTGGATTTATCATTCGGTGGGACATACAGCAACGACGATTTCGACACGGGGCATAAGGCGGCGGCTTTTGGCGGCACGACTATGCACATTGACTTTGCCATGCAGCCAAAGGGTGGTAGTTTGCACGATGCGCTCAAAATCTGGCGCAAAAAAGCAGAACTTGCGCAGGTTGACTACAGCTTTCACCTGGGGATCACCGATCTTCGTGATGAGGTAATGGACGAAATCCCGACTCTGGCGGATGAAGGTATTACCAGTCTGAAGCTGTTTATGGCGTATAAGAATGTGTTCCAGATCGACGATAAAACGCTTTATCGCGCTATGCAGCAGGCAGCGAAACATGGCATGATCGTCATGGTTCATGCCGAAAATGGTGATGTCGAAGAACAATTGCGCTTGCAACTGCTGTCCGAAGGCAAAACTGACCCGATCTGGCATTACTACTCGCGTCCGCCGGAAATCGAAGGCGAGGCGACTAATCGTGCTGTGGTGATGTCTGGTATGACGGGTTGTTCGCTGTATGTCGTGCATATGACCTGCGACCCGGCGATTGAGGCGATGAGACGTGGGCGGGCGCAGGGTTTCCCCGTGATGGGCGAAACATGCGTACAATATTTCCATGTGACGCGCGATAAACATTTGGGAGCGCCGGGTTTTGAAGGCGCAAAATATGTGTGTTCCCCGCCAATTCGTAATCTACACGAACAGGGTACTCTCTGGCAAGCCGTCAAAGATGGCACACTTCAGGCTGTCAGCACCGATCACTGCGATTTCTGGTACGAAGGCAGTGTTGGCCCCTGGCAGGAATGGTCAAAGGCGCATAATGGGGGTGACTGGGCTGAATTTGAGGCGCAAGACCCGACTTATCGCCGCCCTGGTAAAGACTTGGGGAAGGGCGATTTTTCAAAGATTCCCAACGGCCTGCCTGGAATCGAAGATCGTATGATGGTCATGTGGCATCTCGGAGTTAACGGCGGCAAGATTTCGCCAACCCGGTTCGTCGAACTGAACTGCACCAATCCGGCGAAAATTTTCGGCATGTATCCGCGTAAAGGCACGATTTCTGTTGGTGGAGATGCCGATATTGTGGTGTGGGACCCGAAGAAAAGCCATACCATCAGCGCGAAAACGCACCATATGCGGGTTGATTATAATCTGTACGAGGGTATGAAAGTTAAGGGGATGCCGACACAGGTTTATCTGCGTGGCAAAAAAGTTGTCGATGGCGACAACTGGTATGGCAGCAACGGCAGCGGTCAGTTTATTGCGCGAAAACCCTACGCGCCTGTGCTGTAAATCGAAATTTGACGAAAAGCGAGGGATGCGGTTTTGTGCCGTATCCCTTTTTTATTCGATATTTGTGCTCGCCAGAGCAAATGGATAAACAGCATTACACCCGCTTTGTTGCAGTAAATCCCCGACTACGGTCAGCGTCCATTTCGAATCGGCGATGTCATCCACCAGAATAACCGCGCCTGTGGGCATGGATTCGCGAATTGAAAATACTCGCAGCACATTATTCGCCTGCTGATAGCTATTTTGCATGGAGGTCTGTTCTGGATGCTGTTTGAGATGCGTGATAGGCATTGCAAATTCCAGGCCAAGCGCGTCGGCTAATCGGGCGGCGAAATCCGGCACAAGCTGCGGGCGGCGCAGCGAAGGCACAGCCGTAATCCAGGTTGGCGGGGCGGCTAATGTTTCAACATACTGCTTCAGCAAATCTGCCGATGCAGCGACCAGATTGTCCGAATAACGGTTGGATTGGAGTCGGCCTGTTTTGACTTCCTCTGCCCAGCCTGCTTCATAATAGCCACATAATGCGATCCCTGTCTCGTTGGGAAATATGCTCGTTGTTTTCCTGATGCCGGGCAGGTCGGCAGGCCAGCGTTTGCGCGGCTCAAGTGTGAGTGGCTTGCCGTCACGGAGGAAGCGGCGGGCGGCTTCGAGATCATTGGGGTTAGGGGCAAATTTGCTCTGGCTTTGGCGACAATTTTTGCACTGTCCGCAAGCTTTTACCTGCGTTGGGTCGTCTAGTGCTTTGGCGATAAAGGACATCAGACAGCCCTCATGCTGAATGTAAGCGTTCATTTGCGCTAATTCATCATAGCGCTGCTGCGTGACCAGCTCCCATCGTTT
>JALHNB010000031.1 GCA_022843745.1 Anaerolineae bacterium
TCGGCGCTGGGCTATCTCACGCCTGCTGAATTTGAGCAGAATTGGCTGGCTCAACAACCAGAACTGATACTATAATAAGCACAGGCTCTTTCCTGTCCAACTTTTTGGGGTCACTACAGGAGCCGAAGTAACGATAACTGTCCTCTTTCCAATGCTCTATTGCATCATGAGCAAAAGATACGTCCTCTAGCGTTATATGGCCTTGTAATGCTTTTATGTGGAGCAAAACCACAGGATAATGAATTTGGAAGAGGTAGCGAACACCTTCTAGCTCGCGCTCATTTTGATATTTGGCACTTGAAGAATTCTGAGCAAACTCATAGTCCGACGGGATAAATACTTCAATGCCAGAAGTCTCTTTGATTGCACAATAGCGCAAATATTCATACATGTGACCTAAATACGGGTATTCAATATCATGTGCAGTTGGTTGATGGGGTTTCCAAAATGGAAGTAGCTTTTTGATGATCTCGACATTCACATTTTCTGTAAGCAAGTTAAAAATCGTGTCACGCACCAATTGCGTATTACGATCTTTATCATCCTCTAGAAATCTCACAACCAGATCAATTCGATTGAGTACATATTCAAGATCTCGTGGATTGTATTGTCCTGCTACCAGCCAACCCATCATTGCATGAGTTTTTTGAGCCTCGTTCAAAGGGCTGGTGTCGATTATGCTAACAATTGTTTCCGTTGGGCTATGCGCTGTATATTGCCTTGTGATCTCGGCAAATACAGGGTATAGATTTTCTTCAGGATGCCATTCTAATAATTGTGTCAGCCCTGCCAGTAGTCCGTCACAGAAACATACATACAGCACATAATTTTGAATTTCATCAGGCTCCCATCTCACACCTTCCCCATCAGGATTGTATCTAAATGATCGCTGCTGGATATTGTAACGACTATCAGACACCAGTTGTGAACTTATATCTGGATCTTGATGCAATTTGGCTAGTGAAGAGGCTAGTTGCAGCCACTGGGTTGGTTTATCATTCTCAAATACCTGGTTATCAATGTAGCTTATCAGGCGATGATGATAGCTATGTTGAACAGCCATATCACTGAAGTTTAGGAGTGCTTCCGCAAATACATCACCGCTACGAGCTAAAACGGCGGCATGTAAAAGTAATCGCACTCCCTTTTCATATTCCCTCGTATTTATAGATGCTATAAGTCCGTATTGAATGTCAGGTAAAAAATCCTCTTGAAATGGGGCTAAACGCTGCAAATGTAGATCAAGGTGAAGTAAGAGATGTTCTACAATGCGGGCAAACTCATTAGCTTGATAGAGATGATATACGATATTGGCACTAGCATAGGAGTTGACTTTAAATTTTTGAATGCAAAATTCTACAAGTTGACTTTTCGCATTCCCTGAGTCGTGTAGAACGTAATCTGCAACAAAGTCTTCGAAATTTTTGTTTCGAAATAATATTATGCTTTCCTGCGTCAGATCCAAGCCAAAATATAATTTTTCGTGCAAAATCAATTCAATATCTTTTCTATCTTGGTTGAGGATTTCACTTAATAATGATAACTGGACCACCCCCCGAAGCTCTTGGAATACTGCAAGTAAACTTCTGATTTCATCAGTTCCTCGAACTGCGTCATTTAGCGCTTGACGGTAAGCCTCTTCCAGAGGCACCTTTGCAAACTCGGGAATATGAGTTTCCCAATTAGCAACTTGTTCTTTGACACCAACGGACAAGGTAAGATCAATAACGCGCGGAATTCCTTGAGAGTGTCTGTATAGGAGATTTATCGCAATATCAGACATATCTGGCACTATTGCTAGGGTGTACTCCCTAGCTTGCAAGAAATCAAAGCCTTTTACTTCGATCCTCGCCATTTCAATTTCAGTCGGCACCTCTAATAAATGAATATTTTCAGTGCGCGTAGAAAGGAGACATAAACAGTTTTCTGGTAGTTGGATTTTAAATAAGATGTCAAGAAAGAGATCCTGTATTTGAATTCTTTTGGTGCGATTTTCTTCGTACTGCTTTGCTGCTTCATCTATCGCGTCGATTGCGATGACCAATTTGTGACCCCGCCTCTTTGCTGTTTCCGCAGCTGTAGCTAATGCCTCCCGAAACCGACGCTTTAACGAGCCAGACTCATCTTTAGTGGTTGCCAGTATGTTGGTCTCATACAGCCGGTCTATTTCATTAATCATTTGGGCCATGAAGATTTCAAGAGGATAACGTTCATCCCCTGGTTGGCCTCCCCAACAAGCATAAACTGGTACTGCATTTCCTGCTCCGTAGGTAGAGGCAAATTGGTAAACTGTAGTGCTTTTTCCAGCACCCCCTGCACCATGAACTAGAAGAAACCCAGAAGAAAGACTACTTACCTTATCGAGCAACGCTGAATGTGCAGATACAGGTAGGAAATGGTTGGTGTCAGGTGCCTTGTACGGGGCTGGAAAGAAATGGATTTGACGAATTCCAAGTGCATTATAGACTTGTAATGTACGTATTTCTTGTTGCTCTTCCGACTTTGCAATCTCAATAGAAAACACCAATAATCTACGCCACCAATCCTCAGCGTATTCATCGGAAAGTTGTAAGGCTGACTCGAATGCACGATACTTCTGTTGAGCGTTATTTGGTTGGTTAAACGAATTCAGATTGAAAGCTTGAATAAACATCCCAAGATGTTTCCACTTTGTGGCGAATCCCGCTGCATCTCGGAATTGATTTAGAATTTCTTCAATCTCGTTATTATTCTGTGCTAGTTGCGATAGAGTATATTGAAGTTGGTCAACGGTTTTACCATCCAATTCATTCTGTATCTTTTCTAGATGAATTGCTAAGTCACCCTGAAGAGGGCGGTTGGTAAATATCTGCAATTGTAGTTTTCGCGTTTCGGTTTCGCCATATTCTTCAAGGTATTTTTTGAAGAGATTTGCAAGTTCACCAATCAAGGAAGTTTGAGGCTTTGGATTGCCTGAATTATCCTTTTCATTACGACACAGCTCTGTAAGAGTCCAGTTTTGGGTCGCGTTTGCATAGCTATATTTAAGCTGTGAGATTATAACTTTATCAGCTAACTGAAAATTATCCCCGCCAATATATTCGCTCACGTCAACAATATAAATATCGTGTGTAGACTTTAAGTCCTTCTGATTTACGCCCTCCATAACAATACATTTCAGAGAGCTACGTGGATGAAGCATATCGAGCATACGCCTAACCACATATGTAAAGTGGAAGTAATCCCCCGCATTTGAGGCAATTGCACCTAAGATTCCTGCCACTTTTACCCTCGGATTCTGATCGGCTTAGTAAGGATTGATCTATGAAGTCAGACCACGCTGCCCCCTGATTATATCAAATGAAGTGAGATTTGATTGAAATTTTCCACTCCGAAATATCTCCTCGCATAAATTCCATTCTAAATGCTTATTAACTTTATACTCTCTAATCAGCTTGGGCCTATGTACCAGTATTATCGTGATTAAACAGCTCCCTCATTGATAGATTATGAAGGAGAGTATATTCCCAAAACGCTGCCCCTTCTTGGACAGCAAAATTTAGATATTCGGCGTTTCTTGGTTATGCTGCCCGGCTGATTTGAAGAATATCTCGAACAAAGTCTGTCGGATGAATCGTTCGTATTCCCTCATACTCGGTGACGGACAAAACGTGATATTTGTCCATGCTTACAATATAGTCCGCCTCGGCCTCAAGCGCACACGCAAAGAGTTTATCATCGTCTGGATCGGGTGAAACAGAAACAGGGGTTGTGCCCGGCACGAGGCTTGAACTTTGTCGAACAGTGTTGATGAATTTATCTACGCTCTTCCCTTCCATTCCGGTTATTTTCACCACACGCGGATAGGCCAATACGCGCTGTAGCTCATCTAAAATTGGCTCTGAAGTCGCAAACTCGATGACCCCCTCTGCCCAGGACTGCATCACGATAGAGGGCGCGGAATTTGAAATGGTTGTCCCGCTGACCAACACATTTACATCTGGAACAATCAGCGGGTGGGTTTCCATAGACTACGGGGTTTTCGTCTGCTTCACTTCCTCAATCGCATCGTCTATCGCTGCCTGGACTTCTTGGGGGTCATACTTTGCAATCCGCTTTCTGATCTTCTGGGTCATCGCCCAAAATTGCGCTTTGGCGGCTTTCTTTTGTCGCTGTAATTCCTGATACTCTCTCACAGGAACAATAGCGGCCTTTGGCTCTCCGGCACGCTCCACGATAAAGCTTTCTCCTCGGTAGTAGGTTTTATCCAGTAACTCGCCAAAGCGCCGTCGCGCTTCGATAGCGGGTATTGGAATTGATGCAGTTGACATGATTACGCATATCATATCAATTAATATTATATATGTCAAATATATCAAATATACTCTTCCCGCTTGAATCGCATACTGACATGCTTATAACGCATGATCCTGTACATCCCGCTTCATCGCCTCTTTTGCGGTTGATACATAAATAGAGGTGGTCTTCAGGTCTGCATGTCCAAGCATATCCTGAATGGTTTTCAGGTTCGTACCGTTGACGACATGGTGCGTTGCCATCGTATGCCTCAACGTATGAACTGAGGCGTTTCGTATTCCCGCCTCGCTCATATACTTCTGTACCATACGCTGTATCCCTCGCTCCCCCATTGGCTCTCGAAATTTGGTGACAAACAAGGCTGGCTCAGCAATCTCTGGTCGGGCGGATAGCCACGCTTTGACGGCTCGACATGCCTTGTAGTTGAGGGGCAGGGTGCGGTTTTTCCGTCCCTTTCCTCGGATAAAAATTTTACCCGTATTGGTCGGATCACGATTGATGCGCAGGGGTAACTCAACATCATAGGTTGTCAATTTTGTGGCTTCGGAGAGCCGGATTCCTGTTTGCAATATCAACTCCATAATGGCCGCATCGCGGGTTTCATGACTGCAAGCTCGCAGCAAAGCGCGGTATTCCAGCGTCGTTAGAAACCGGGGTTCGTTGTATTCGCGCTCAGGCGGTGTAAGCTGTTGTGTTGGATTGTGCGCCAGAAGGCTAGAGGCGCTGAGAAAATTAAACAGCGATTTGATGGAAGCGGTCTTGCGCCTGCGCGTCACGCCGGACAAGCCCTGGCTATCCAGTTGTGCCAGAAACGCTTGCAGGTGGCGCAGCCCGACATCCTGGGGCTTGGTGACGCCTCTGGGCTGAAGAAATTCGGCCAGTTGGATAACGTCGGTTTTGTATTCCTTTCGCGTTCGTTGCGCCAAGTTGCGACTTGCCATGTAGACGGTTTCAAACAAACGTACTGCGTCGTCCCAAAGCAGTTTATCTGGATCAACCTTCTCTGTTAGCTCACCAATATTTGTTTGATCGAATAACCCTGGCATAATATCAGCATAGCACAAGGACACTTTCCTGCCTCGCTCGATGGGTTTGAAATGCGATTGTCGAGTACGTGTTTATTGATGAGTTCCATTGAGTTTAGGAAACTCAATCGACAAGGCATCTTCCAGCTCGTAGTCGGCCAAATTAACCTTTGTCCAGAACTCACACTCCTGGTCTTCATTTTTGAACAGTAGTATCTTAAGCGGTTGTTCGTCCGGTTGTAAAGTTCTATAAATTGTTTGCGGAGTGTTTCAGCAGCTTCATTTTCTGCCCACTCAGGATATTCTGGGAGGCGCTGTACCAAATAATGTTCTGAAAAAAGTGATTTACTGATCAAGTCACTGGATCGGGTGTGAACCTCAAATTGAAGGTATAATTAGAGTGTAGTATGCTGTTGCCTATTATGCATTATAGAGAAACTGGTGGTGGCGACATTTTGTCTGATCATTATCTTGGTCATGACAAAGGGGAGAGATAAGCATTTCCTGTAGCTGCCTTTTTTGAGGATAGAACACCATTCGACGATTCCACTGGGCTGTTTCCATATGAGTGTTATTGGGTCCATCGTCAACAAGTCACCACTACAGAGAAACTCACTTGTGCCAATTCTCTGTAGATAAAGAATATTAACTAGGAGTAATCAAGATGAAAAGATGGTATTTATATTTCATTAGAGTTATTTTGATATGGTTGGAATGCATTTTGCTAATGGTAACTTCTAGTTATTTTTCCTCTGCTCAGCAAGAAGATTTAATCGAACTATACCGAATTGGTACTGGGGTAATTGGAGGTGAGTTCGATGTAAGCCCTGACGGACAAACATTAGCGGTCGCAGCATCGCGATTAGGAGTCTGGCTCTACTCAATAACTACTCTTGAACCTATTGAGCTTTTAATTGATAGTAATGTTGATGTGTCAGCAATTGACTGGTCCCCAGATGGAAACTATCTTGCTGTAGGAATTTCATATTTAGACAACAATAATATTCAAATCTGGGACATGACAAACCAAAGATTGCAATTAGTTATTGAAGGTCATGAGTGGGTAGTTGGTGACATAAAATGGTCACCTGATGGAAAACTTCTTGCATCAGGAGGGTTAAATGATGGGAAAGCAAAAATATGGGATGTCGAAACCGGACAATTATTGAAACTATTTTATGTAGAAGATTTTGGCGTAGACAGTATAGATTGGTCCCCCAACGGGAGATATATCCTATGCAATGGCTACACTCGACCTGGTGGAATAATTCAAATTTGGGACATCCAAAGCGAACAGCTTGTATTTTCATCAACGGCTTTTACACGTCTTGTCAACGCTGTTTCATGGTCTCCTGATGGACAAAGTATTGCTGCAAGCGGCAGTGATGGGGGTTGGGACAGCGATGGTTATTATATTAGAGTGTGGGATGTTCAGACCGGGCAAGAGTTGTCAACCATAAAATTTATGAATGAGGTTGGCAGTATTGCATGGTCACCCAATGGCGATTTCTTGGCAAGCTTAGAAGAGGGACCCGATGAACAACCAGGCGATGCGCTTATTTCTATATTAGATAGCACAACGTGGAGTAACATATCTCAGGTACAAGTAGACTTAGGAAATTTGGTAGATAATGTTCAATGGTTACCGGATATGTCTCGTATAATTTTTTCGAATATATCTACGGTTGGATTATGGGAGCCTATACTGTCGAATGCAGCCGCTCAGAATATTTCGATTCTTCACTTTTTTAAGCTAGGTGCTCCCATGGACTGGTCTCCAGATGGTGCATATCTCGTCTTTGTAAGTGGTGATGATACCTTACGTATCTGGGATATTGAAGCTAATCAGAATTTATTTACACTTCAGGGATATTCTTATAATGGTATCAATAGTATTTCTTGGTCACCAGATAGTATGTTTCTGGTAGCTACAGCAGGACCATTAGATGGTATGCACGTGTGGAGTATGGAAACAGGTCAACAGGTCAACTTTCTTGAAACAAGTGATCGGTTTCTTCATAAGGTTATGTGGTCTCCTAATGGAGAGTTTATTGCTTCTGCGGGTACTAGTGCAGGCAACAATTATAACGTTGTAATTGATATATGGGATGTCGCGTCGGGACAAATTTATAGGACATTGGTTACTGACGCAGCGTATAGCTTTGAAATAGCATGGTCTCCCGATAGCACACATTTAGCGGCAGCTAGTGTTGGTCTACAAGTTTGGGATATTTCAACAGGGCAACAAGAAGATTTATCGGATAATGAATTAATAACCGTTGTTGATTGGTCTCCAGACTCAACAAAGCTCATAACTGGTGGCAGAGATGGTGTGTTGAGTTTATGGGATTTGATAAATGGTGAAGAAACAGTCCTATCTCAAAGCAGAGATGGACAAGAAATATATGACATATCTTGGTCACCAAGCGGAACTCAATTTGCCTCTGTCTCTGGTACAGGGGGTTATGGGGATAAAATATCGGTTTGGACTATTGGAGCAAACCAACAACTAGACATCAGATGGTTTCATCTTGGGATAGTACAAACTATAGCGTGGTCACCCGATGAAACCCGACTAGCTTCTGTGGGCATCGATGGTATAGTTCGTATTTGGAGTGTAGAGGAATAGTCTTGTCTATTTCACTTAATTGGATGGATCAAGCCCATTTTTCTCACGTGCTTTTGAGCGATTTTGCGTACGGCGTTAGCAAGTCCTAAATCTGGATTGAGAAATGAGCTGTCACAACATCAAATATAACCAAACCCATACGAGCGATATTTCATAAACGCCGAGCGAGAAAACTATCATCTTTTTTGTCCGCTACGTCTTGAGGATTTGTATTCGGTATTGCTTCAAGACGACGATATAATTCCTAATATATTTTTGCCGCCTCGACTTTTTGGCGTGACGGTTCTGTCTCTTCGGTGATCTTCCGCTGGGATGATTTTCACCAACATTGGACACAGGCAGAATTGCAGCGATTGCGCGAAATGGTAGACACAGGTCGCGCACCGTGGGAGATACTCAAAGCATTTCCACACTGGAACTGGAACACCATCACCTGCCGTTATTTGAATCAGTTCTCCCCGGATCGGCGTTTCATTCCCTACTACAAGGGTGAGAAGAAATTTCCCTACCGCATCAAGTGGCACGAAATCGAGGAATACAGAGCAAAACAGGAAGCTCTTAATTTGGTGACAAGTTATACCTCTCTTCTGTCATTTCATGATTATATACAGCCTTGACCGTCTGTAGTAACGCAATCGAATTCGCTAGTTCTACTCTATTAGCAACTCTCTATTCGACAGAATATGCTTGTCAGAGGCAAAGAACCAAAAAACTCATTGAGATCCTGCATAATCATATTGTCTGCTAAATCAGGATTTGCAAGAAGCTGAATCACTACATTAATGAAACCTACAACTGGCTCTTCTGCAATCACAAAGTTTGTTGTGTCCAAGGCAAAACACACCGACTGAGGAACGTTGCTATTGAATTCGATCACGTTCAGCTGAGTCAAATCACTCGCGGTACAAACAATGTCATAGGTCCCTTGAGCTACAAAATCTACTGTTTTTACGAGTAATCCTCCTCCTAATACTAGATTGGAAAGTGTCGCCAAATCCTCAGAAGCTTCCCCGGAAACTATGGCCTCCGCCAGTTGAGCGGCGAATCGATATCTCCCAGGGGGATAATAATTGACACCTGCTTCTCGTCCTACTGCCTGCCAATTAATGTTAATATCCGATGTAATTCCATGCAGAAAATTAGGCTGTGGCTCAATAAAGTAGACTTCATCACTGCCTTCAGCAGCCCAACCGAGATCCATGTCATATGCCCAGATTTGCCACCAAGTATAACCATCAGCACACACAGGCCCATCAATTACTATAAAATCCTGACCTTCAGGCATGGTTTTTAAGAGTGGCCCATTGACAGTCGGGTATTGACGGAGATTTGTTGGAGTCCCATCTGTATAAGTCACTTGCGCATAATATCCAATCTCTAATTGGCTTGGAATTGCACCGGAGCAAGGGCGGCTATCATTCTTAGGGTGGCCGCCAAGCCTATGAAGGCTTGTTGGCAATTTTTCAGTATTGTCCAGGTCTTCGAGAGTAAGAGTGCCTGAACGTAAACTATATCGATAACTTATAACAACTTGGGAGGTATTCCCGCCAGGATCCTCTGCATAGCCGAGCAAATGAATGCGATCATTGTCTATGGTATAGGCACCATATAAGAGATGTTCAAATGCAGGTAAGTAAAATCGATCCCCTGGATAAAAACCGATGGTCATATTGTCAACACCATATGTGCTTATATCATCTAGAACAATGGTCGTCCAAACGCCCCATAATTCCGAATCATCGTTCTGTGCTGGGGCTGGCGAGACTAAAATAACCAATAGAAACGCTAACACTAGCACTTGTAACCCATTATTTCGAAGCACGGTTATCACCTCAAGGTTGTTTTTAGTTTAAAGAAATATGCCTCTCAGTTATCAAATGGTCTATGTCTCCTTATTGTTGATGGATTTCAAAGAAAATATCTAGATTGCAATTTGTTAACTTTTATTTACATTCAATAATGAGTATATTCCTATTGTCTTAAGCTTGATAGGATAACGAAAACAAAGTCAAATAATAACCTTGATTCGTAACGAACATTGGAATAATTATGTCAGAATTGCAGCTCAATAACGAAATATTTATCTCTTATTCACGGCTTAATAAAAATTTTGTTCAACAGTTAGTTGAAAAACTTAAGATTAAGAATATTGATCCGTGGTATGACAAAGATGACATTGAGAATAGTCGTGAATGGTGGCCTGAGATTAAAAAAGGGATTATTGGGGCAAATGCATTTGTCTTCGTGATTAGCTCAGCCTCATTGCGTTCACCAGTATGTAACTGGGAACTTGCTCAAGCATTCAGCTCTTCAAAGAAAATAATTCCTATCTTATTCCAAGATGTATTCCTCAACGAAGAAGTGTTAGCTGAACTCCCTAGACTTGAATGGGAGGATCCAGATAGTAACAACGTTAAAGCCAATGATAATTGGGAGAAATTGAGACGCATAGACTTCATTCCATTCCCCGATCATGAAAGCACGGATGTAATTGTTGCCAAAATAATTTATTTGGCTCGTACTGATTTCGATTTTGTTGAAGAACATACTAGACTCCTACGGCGTGCTGTAGAGTGGAAAGCTAAAGGTAAACGTTTTGCCTTTCTACTAAGAGGCGATGAAATTAAAGAAGCAGAGCGGTGGTTGACATCCAGCGCAACAAAGGAACCTCCCCCTAGTAATTTGCACAATGACTACATTCTCAGTAGTCAAGTTCATGCAAGGAGGCAAAGGCGAAACCTTATTATCGGTATCTTTGCCGTGCTTGTCATTATCACAACAGTGACAATCTTCGGACTCAGCGAAAATCGTACCGCCGAAGAGCAAGAAGGTCTTCGAATCATTAATGAGCGGGAGTCGGCTTCACGTAGGCTGGCATCCCAGGCGCTCATAGCATCGCAGGATTACCGTTATGATGTTTCTCTCTTACTTAGTGTTGAAGCTATACGCCAGGCACATACATATGAGGCACAAAATAGTTTAATTTCTATGCTCCAAGATACTATGTTTATCAATAGTTTTGTCTATGATCGAATCCTGGGATTTACGCCTGAAAGCAAAAGGTTGATTACGTTATCAAATAACAAGCAGGTGGTTATTCGTGATATTAAGGAATATCATGCTTACACGCTTGAGTTTCAAAATGAACCTATTACTGTTGACAATGCAATCCTATCGAAGGATGGCAGACTTGTCGCTATAGACCACGAAAAAAGGACCGTGCATATTGTTGATCTTGTTCCGGATGAGCCAGTTTTGGTAGCCACTTTGATGTTTGTCAATGCGATAGATTATGTCACCATCGATGAAAGTAGCCACCTAGCCTTGATAGGTGATAGCTCGGGCGAAGTACATATCATTGATGTCAACGCAGGTGTCGAGACGGTGTCGATTCATGTACAACTGGATTCGGAGGCTGAATATAGATTTCTCGATATTAGCCCTTCTGGGAATAGGCTTTTATCAGAAACTTCCCAGTACATCACCCTGTGGGATCTACGCACAAAGGAACAAATTGGGCAACCCATGACCAATACTGCCCTAGCGAATTACTTAACATTCACTCCCGACAATCGTGCTTTTCTATTGGCTGCCTACGATCACTCTTACGAACTCATTGAATTGGAAACCGGACGGGTTATAGAAAATGTTTATGGACTTCCGGCGTTCGGTCCTAAGGTGGCAATTAGCTCGACAGGACGGTGGCTAGTAATGGATGAACTTCTATGGGATTTAGTGAGACTACAGAGGTATAGCTTATCAGATGAGGTTAGCAACTCTGATGAGGTTCGGAATATCATTTTCAACTTTAACGAGAGCGTCGTTAACTTGGTGAGGGGTGGAATGTTTGGTAACTCCCCATCGCTAGTTACAAGTTGGAGACTTCCTTGGAATGATGATGCATCCTCATCACCAACAAAGTTACCTGATCCGATTCAGTTTGACAGTTATGCTTATCCTTCATATAGTCCTGACGGTGAGTTTACTGATTTTGGAATATGTACTGAATTTGGCAGGCAAGGGGTATGTACTGAAAGCAAGCTACAAAGACGATCTGCTAGTGGTAATCTGGATTTGTTGCCTTTGGATGGAGAGTCATGGGTTTCTAATTACAGTCCAGATGGTCGATTCTTTGTTTCGAAGAGCAGCACTGAAGCAATTGTATGGGAGTCTCCAGGTACTATGCCATTTCCCGACTCTACTTTGTTTTCGGAAATAGCTCATATTCCTGAAGAAAATCAGGCGAATTCCACTGACATATTTCGCATCAGTGCCGATGCTCATATTATTGCAGGGGTTCCGCAGGTAGATTTTCGAGGTACAAGTATAAATGTATGGAGCGTACCTGACAATTCTTATTATTCTATACCGGAATACGGAGTTATAGATTTAAATTTTAGCCGTGACTCACTAGAGTTACTAGCGCTTACAGATGAAGGTGTAGTAACAACATGGAACCTAAACAACAAAAAGCTAACAAATAAGTGCTCCGTTTCAGAGGAGTTCAAATATGTACATTTTGAGTCGGACGAAGAACCTGTATTTTTGAGTGACTATGATGAAAATACTATTCAGCTTGACTTATCCACCTGTACGATAGTTCATCAGTTTCTGGGTCGCTATCCATTACTTGGCGCTAATCAAGGAGTCTTGGCCACGTTCTTTGATGAAACTATGATACTTTGGGATATAGACTCAGGGAACAAGCTTACAGAGAACCCTTTTCCTGATCCTGTCTTTGAAGCTCCCTCCGCGGTCAGTAGCAATAGGCAATGGTTTGCATCATCAGAAGGAGGAGTTTGGGATGGTGAGACATATGTCTGGGATGTTGCTAGCGGTACCAGACTTGGACCCGCTATTGTTCGATCTCCATATGGAGGTTTTGTGCATAGCCTTGCATTTAGCCCTGACAATCGAATGCTGGCAATAGGTGAAGATTTGGGATTATGGTTATGGGATATTAATACCCTAAAACCGATTGGAAACAGATTTGATTTGCCGTCCCCCATTATTGTTGCCTTCGACTTCGAAATGGCATTTAATAAAGTCATTGCCTTTGATGGCAGATCGCTCTATCAATTAGGCTTGGATTCAGAATCCTTAATTCTTCGAGCATGTCGTATCGCGAATCGAAATTTCACTATGGATGAATGGCGGCAGTATTTTCCTGGGCAGACTTACAAAGATACTTGTGTTTTCTAGGTTAGAGCACGTCTGTTTTAAATTCCTTTCGCTTCGCGGTGCTAGGTTGCGGCTTGCCATGTAGACGGTTTCAAATATCTTGACAGCAACATCAAAGGTTAACTCATCAGGATTGATGTTCTCCGAAAGCTCCCCTACGCAAGCGGGTCAAACAGTGTTGCCATACGCCAAAATAGCATATTAAACATACCGTCGTCAAACCATCAATTATCCCCCCATTATCAGGATGAAACAGGGCGCGCGCAGAGCTTTTAAGACGTATAACAGTGATTTGACGACGGTGGACATTTCGGATAGGTTCAATGACGTAATGAACAACATACGTGTACCTTGATTGCTGGAGGAGGGCATTATGCAAAGCCAGGGTAACAAGGGAGGCAAAGATCATGAGAGCAAAGCCAGCGTTGGTGCTCGTGATGACCTATGTCAAGCCCATATCGGTGTAGCCTTTGCTGCTTTTAGAGGAATCCCTGGACTTGACCTCATGGCGATGGCGATATAATAATCTATAATTTATGTGAACTTTAATCTGAAAGGCGGATGGAATTAACATCGACCACTCAATTCGAAGCTTTGGGAACGGGCGGTTTATCTACTGGCATTACCGATCTTATGAGCAATTGAAAAGATGCAAGAAGGTTGACAACAATGGAAATTCAAATAATTACGACCGATGAATCATTGAGCAATCAAGAAATCAAAAAACGCCTTGAAAGCCTCCCAGAATGGGATAACTCGATAAGCCTGGAAATCCGTAGAGAAGAGCAAGATACTCTGAGATCACTGGATCCCACAGTACTCGCAGCCGTACTCGCAATGACAGGTACGGCATTAGGAGCCTTGATGACCGGGCTGCTTCAAATCGCTCAGGCCAAAAACAAAGAAAAGATCGTGCTGGTCACAAAAGAAGGTTTGCGCATTGAAGTTGAAGCAGTAAACGCGCAGAAAAAAATCCCTGAGTTGATAAAACTTCTAAAGTCCATGGAAATAAATATTCTTAGAATATAAAGCGGGAAATTCGCTTGGCTCGATTAAGTTGATAGAGTCACTGTAAGCAAACTGTCTACTTCTCAATCACTTCAATGGCAGGTATATCCCAGGAGACTCATATGCTAAACCCAAGTGGGATTTCGCCACAGATTCAAAGGTTAGTTGCGGAAGCATTTGCGCAAGGGCAAGCTGGAAACGCACATCAGTCTATTGAGATCTTCCGAAGAGCAATGCTACAGGCTAGTAGCAATGACGATCTCTCCTTTATTTGTTCTGCTGAGAATAACCTGGCCCTACATAGTCTTTCGGCAGAACGTCATCCAGAGGCTGCCAACTATCTACAAGAGATCCTTGATCCAACACGCAGGCTAAACATACCTGACAAGTTGGCTCTAGTTCTCATGAATCTGGGTATTGTTTGCAGGACATTGGAAAGATTAGATGACGCAAAACGCTGCTTTGAAGAAGCACATAGCTTAGGACACCAGATTGGTGAAAAGCGGATCGAAATTGGAGCCTTAGCTCAATTGTCACTCGTAGCTGTGAGCGAGGGGCAGTCTCTTCCGACTGTATTTGATTTGGTAAATGACGTGTGGGGGAAACGAGAATTTCTACAGCCCGATCTCCGGCAAGTGATCATGGATGTTCGAGCGAGCATGCTCATTCCAATGGCAAGCATTTTTAGAACTACAGACAACCCTTATGGGGCATTAAAACTATTGGAAGAAGCCTTGACAATATCTGGGATTGGACAAACAGAACGGCGCATTTCCAATTTAATTACTATCGGCAACATATACTTAGAGTTGAAAAACTATGTCAGTGCGATTTCATCTTATGAGGAGGCCGTCAATCTTCTCCGCGGAAGTTCTAATCTGGAAGCACTGGCAACCGCTCTCAATAATCTAGGGGTAGCTAAAGGTTTTTCGGAGCCAGATATCACAGAGGCTGAAGATGTTCTCCGCGAAGCCTCTAGTATTCGACGTAATCTCGCTTTGTTTGGACTGGCTGGTGATTCTCTCTCGAATCTTCTAACTGTGCTCGAAGCTAAGCACAATCACGAAAAAGCCATCCTATGTGCTCGTGAAGCACGAGAACTCTACAAGATAGCCAATTTTGAGGAAAAGGAAGCTCATTGCCTGTACCAGATGGCTAAGTTGTACTTCAATCAGGAGGACAATGAACAAGCATACAGGATGATTGAGGAATTTGAGGCCTTAGTGGAAGGTAGTGGGCCTAGTGAGGATCTTCTCGGATTTCTGCTGCTTAAAGCCCAACTCGCTTTTAAGGAAGGAAAGTATGAAAGCTCACTAAATAGTAACATAGAAGCCGCTATACTAGCCAAGAGACTAAATACTCCGATGCATGGATTCCAAGCTCTGTTGGGATTAGGGGCTTCGCTTGTAGCCGAACGAAGGATTGCCGAGGCCAGGGAACTGTATATTAGTATTTTGGGAGAGACCAGCAACGATAAAATTAGGCAGTTAAATCTGTATCGAAGAGTCACTTCGCTAATTGGACTGGGAGTATGTTCAATAATTCAGAAGGATCTTCGGGAAGCCAATCGATTATTTAAGTCAGCGGCAGATGAGGTTGAGTCCCATCATCAGAAGGCCAGTTACTTCACAGATTTCAGTATGAAAGATCTGGAAATGTGTCTCTACGTTGTAGGTCGAATTCGATCTCGGAATTCTTCTTTCGTTGCGGAATTGAATCGAACTGAGGAAGCTGCCGCGCCTAATCTTCTTGAATTACTTGTTACAACGCCCGGATTCAGGCGTTTGCAGGGAGACTATCTACTTTGCGACGCACGAGCTTTCTGGGATGCTTACAATATCTTGACAGAAGAAGTTCAACTCAAACAAGGGCTTGATTTAGAAGCCTTCTATACTATAGAGCGCGCCCAAACACGTACATATGCGATTGAGGTGTTGAGCAGACACTTTGCGGGTCCGATCTCTATGCCATATGGTTCCACTTTCACACTAATGGGAGTCGGGATCGATTCAGGCTCACTCAGTCTCTCTCAGATGATGGCTTGGTCTGAGACTTGTCCAGGAACAGCCGTAGTTAAGTTCTTTGTGGGGCGACAGACAGGCGCTGCGTGGGTTATCTTTTCTTCAGACGAAAGTGATATCCGGAAGGTCTCACTTCCAGGACTCAATCAAGGCGTACTGAACAGTCTGTTGGTACAGAAATGGTATGGCCCACATCAAAAATATGATCAGGCTAGAAAACTAAGAGATCCATGGGAAATTAAAGAAGCAGATCAAAAGCTGAAATCCTCAATGGATGAGCTGCTTAGGGAGCTATATGATCAACTCTTCTTAGCTTCAGATGAAGGCAAACAAAGTGTTCTCGATATCCTAAGAGAGGTAAAAGCACAACAAATAATTCTTGTACCACACCTCGGTCTTCTCAACATCCCGCTTCACGCCACATTCAACTCGTATCGAGAGTATTTATGCGATCAGTTTGAGATATTTTATTCCCCTAGCGTTCGATTGTTATACCATTGCCTTGAGCTTAAACGAACGTGGGATGATGATATTCTTGTGGTATCCAATCCAGATGGTACCCTTCAAGGCACGGACAAGGAACTAAATGGAATTCTTCCACTATTTAATCGACCCATTGTCATGAAAGAAGGAAATGCATTTCGTGATAGCGTCATGAGTTCCTTACTTAATGTTCACGCAGCGCATTTCTCCTGCCATGCGATGTTCAGCAAAAAAGGAATGGACTATACAGGTTTAGTTCTTTCAGATAAACAGTTGTTGAGCGTTAGCCATTTAATGCCAGACGGGCAATCATTTCATCAGAAACCATATAATCACCATCTCCGATGTGTCTTTCTCGCGGCTTGTGAAACTGCTGTCGGCGAGAGCAACCCACAAAATGAGCTGGCAAGTTTAGCTATGGGATTCATGGCGATAGGTAGTCCAACTGTTATTGCTAGTCTTTGGAAGGTCCACGACGAATCGACAGCAGAACTTGTCACACACTTTTATAACAACATTCGAAAATCAAAGATGTCTATAGGCACAGCCTTGCATGAGGCACAGAAGCGTGTGCGGTGTGACTCTAGGTGGGAGCATCCCTATTATTGGGCACCATTTCAACTAATCGGATCTTGGGATGAATTTACTTCACAAAAATCCGCTGACAACGCCTCAACATCTTTTCCGAGAAGTGCGGAAGACATGCTATCGTCAATAGCTGCTCAAGGGATACATGAGACTAGGGTATCATTGAACCTGTTTTCACAATCACTCCCTACAACTGGCTCTGAAGGGTTACCTATGCTCATGGGTATTTTGTCCGATACAAAGCGAAAAGCCGTCGAAAGAGAAAAAGCAGCACAGAAGTTGGGAGAGTTCAATACTCCTGCTGTAATTGAGGCCTTGATAAGCCAAGTCAAGAATCCGCCTGGCAGAACTTTGGGCGAATATCGTGTCACTTTGGCATCCGTCGAATCGCTTGAGAAAATGGGGACTCCCCAAGCTTTGAACGTTGCCAAAGCCTGGCGTGTGGAAAAAAACAAGCCCAAGTAACTCCTGTGTCAAAACAAGCTCACGTTATTTACCGTTGTAATGCGCGGGAAAAACTTGGGTCGCTGCCTAAATAGTGGGTATATTGATGGGCTTCTCGGACAATCCTGGTGTAAAGCATATCAAGAGGATTTTCAGCAGCCATCGCTCATGTTAGCACACAGGGCTAATCATTAGAGCCTGCAAAGAGCATGATCGACTAGAGGCTGGCAATAGTTAGGAATTGAACAGCCTATGATTCCTCGTGAGGTTGAAAGGTGTCAGCCATAATGCGCATTATTTCCACAACAGCTTGCCGTGCTTCGGCGGTGGGAAAGCGATGAAAGTGGCTGAGCATGGCATCATCTAGTTCGTGAGTAATGCTCTCACCCTCAAAAAAGTACGTAATCGGAACTTTCAAGACATGGGCAAATAGCGGTAAATCTGTCACCGGCAGTTTGCGTCGCCCATTCTCATATTCAGATACCGCACGCTGATCTTTCGAAACGAGGGCGGCCAGTTCCTCTTGTGAAAGTCGCAACTGTTCACGAGCTTGACGGATACGCCAACCAAGCAATTTTGGATCCAATATGATTTCATTCTCAAAACGCATAAAAACTATTGCAATTCTAGAAAAACGGGGGTAGAGTCTCTATTGTAGAGAAACAATGATCTTCATGTGTTTTGAGTGTAGGTTTCCTGATGAAGGAATGAGTGAAGGAGGCTGGTATGTTCAGCGGTGGAACGGGTACATAAAATACCCAAGCATAATGCGGGTAGCGGCCTGTATGGGTGCGCTGCCCGTATTCCTTTCTACCACTCCCAACGCAGAATGTAGGCTTCAAAGACCCTCGGCTTGTCTGTTTTCCAGAGAATGTGCTTGCGACCATCAGGGAGCGTCTGTATCGTCTCCGCGCCGAGCAGAAAGGTGCGTGTTGTGTTTTGCTCAATGAGCCACGCTCGGCGAGGTGGACGTTTCTTCGGAAAGATGACACAGAACGAAAGTCGCTGCGTTTTGTGATCGACCTCGATTTGAAAATCTTCTACTTCATGCGTGAACCCATCCGTAATCGCACGCTCAATATGAAATTCTTCAGTGTCGCCTCGATTCTTGGTCTGCCGCAGCGAGATAAGGATGCGATAGCGATGACCTTCACGATACCGATCAACCGCTACACCGGGAGCGCTTTGGTAATCAGCAAAAATATTGCCATCTCCCCACGCTTGATCTTGATACGCAATAATGTTGTCCTGCAAAAATCGTACTTGCTGGCGTTTGTGGAGAATTGCTTTTGCGCCTCTTGCATCCAGCAATTCTAATTGCGCTTCGTAATCCAACACCTCGTACATCCCTTCGTGAAGTGTGATAGAAAGAACACGCCGTCCCAAACGCCATGCGAGAGCGATTAACTCAAACACGTTAGGGTTTAAGAGAGGGAGCAATAGACTGAGAATTTTATTGGAACGTTGGTTGGTCATATGCTTTAGAATAGCCAGCCACAAACGCATTGAGAAGCGGGCTTTCAACTTTTTGTTGTGTCTCCTCATCGCGGTTGAAGTCTCGAATCTCGGTAAGCTGTCCCTGATCGTCACGAACCATCTGACAAATGACCAACTTCATCTCCTGGGCGGGAATGTATATGCCGGAGATAATTAGCACCTCTTTTCGGTTGGGGTCTTCGGATGGCGGTACATCGGGGAGTTGGCCTTCTTGAGCCAAGCTCATCCAAGCCTCTGAAATAAAAAATACCTGTTGGAGCGTGCCAACTTCACCGCTTTGAGCCATATTGACACCTGTAAAGAATAATTGCTGTGTTCTCCCCTCGTAGGTGTCGGCCATCTGATCGAACTCACCAACAAGCGATAGGTCGCTTCCCTCAACGATTATCATTGGGGAATGGACACCATTCTGCAACAGAATCTCTTTTGCGGTCTGGGTTACGCTCTCAATGCTGAAACGATTAGGTTTTGGTTCGCGATCCTTGTTCACATTATGTTTTTAACTTGAATATGCTCTACAAATAAATTAATAGGTCATCGAGATGCCAAATTTCAACTGTTAGAGGTTGAGAGCGTCTGATTTGGTATGCTCTATTTCAAAGCGCAAAGTCCTCAAGGTATTGCGGTAAGTGCTAAGGGAGTGTTGTCAGGCACGTTTTATCAGGTAAGCAAAAACCAAAATGGTCACCCATGCACCAGCCAGCATCACGAAAAGTTCGTTCATTCGTTCCTCACCTCCTGCATTAAATAGTAGGCTACCGCATAGGCCAGCGCCATACTTACAACCCCTGCAAAAATCATGCTCACGCGAAACGAGGCTGTTCCTGGTACGATCTGGCCGATCACCAAGCCTCGAAGGTGAGGTTTCCCCAATCCATGAGTTTTTCAGCAAATTTTCCCCGTTGTGCCTGGTTCAATCCTCGTGATTTTGCTATAGCTCATCTTAGCATATGGGGGCAATCAGACGGACAAGTCAGATGTTCCACCTGTGGATGCGTCAGTATTCGGTTATCGACTCACTCACCTGTGAACATAGCTTGTTTACTCTTCACCATCAAACCAGCCAAGATCGCCTAAGTCCTCAAGTTCTGACATCGCACCATCTTCATCTGTTAAGTCCGCCAGCATCTCAAACAATTTCCCACGCGCGGTTTGCCTAAGCTCTTTCGCATAAGGGGCAATCTCAGCCTGTCGCTCCTCAATCTGTTGGATGGCCTGGGCTTTCTCGACAGTCTGCTGCGCTTTATCGCCATCAAGTGTCGTTTCATACCATGCCCAACTGTCTGTAATCCAGCGCTCCCGATGCTCGTGATAGCCCGCGCCGTAAAAGGTGAGACTGACACGCTCATGGTCGGCAGCTCGGCTCACGGTCACAAACAAAAATTCCCCATACATATTTGAGGACAGTTCAACGCTGTGAACATGGGTCTGTTCGTTCTCCACCAGTGCCATAAAACGCGGGTGGCTTACCCGATCCCACAGTTTTTCATGTTCAGTAAAGCCAAATACTTCGTTCGGTTGAGGACGTTCTTTACCCATCGTCGGGTGTCTCCCCCACATCCAGATACTCCGTGAGCGTCACATCGAGTGCCATCTGGTAGGTTGTTTCCAACACCTCGCGCACGCGCTTGGCGACGAGTACCATATCCGCCGTATTCAAGTCCTGGATTCGCTCTTTAAGGTCAGGTCGGCAACCAACGAGCGTGTTCTTGCTCACCCAGGCTACCGGGATCGGCTCATCCATTGCCTGAACACGCTCCTCTACCTGACTGGTGGGCGGTGCAGGGCGTTCGGCAAACATCGACTGCGTAAGCGCTTCGGCTGCCCGCTGTAAATCCTGCTCTTTTTGCTCTTCGGTGCGCGTGTCCTGGCATTCCAATTCAAGGGTTGGCGCGGGGATGTCGTTGAGCCAGGGGCGGGCATTCGCTCCCATCTCGACCATCTCGCGCGGAGAAAACAACGCCGCTTGATAGAGGGGATGTGATCGGCTTTTGCCCACCTCGACCTGTTCTCCCGTGAACATATCCCACTGCTGGTAGATTTCGATGCTCATATCCGTTTTATCGGTTGTGTTCGGCCTGTAACGCCTCTAAGCTCTTGGGTTCAAAATACAGGTCGCGCTCAATAGGCAGTCCTAACGGGCCGCGTGTGCTCTCTAGTTCAGATAACGTAAAATTGCCAAACTCAACTTCAAAACCCGACACTAATCCGAAAAACATATCCTTGCCGTCAAACTCGGAGGCATACCATGTCCAGTTGCTATCTGGCGTAAAGAACTTCACAGGTGCAATGGCCTTTAGCCCTACATTCTCCTGGCTGTAAAGCGGTGGCAAAACGGCGCGGCTCTCCTCGTCCAAAAGCTCCATCGCCTCGGGTGGCAGATGCGTGATATTCATAAGCTTTTGGCTCTTGTTGTCGTAGGTGAGGCGATAGAGATGTGACAGGTTGAAATTGGCAACGACCAGTTCCCGCTCCCCGCCTTTCATGAGGTGGTAGCGCTGCTCGTGGGCAATGGGCATGGCGGCATTAAACGCCGCGTCACGAGTGCTGTGGTAGGGCAGCTTCAGGCTGCCCATGATGTGAACGGCGATCTCCCCGTTCTCGTCACGCCCAACGGCTTCACGCGCTAATTCGGAAGAAAAATGGATGATTGGATACTTCTTGCCCTTCAGCCATTCTTGGTGATACTGTTGTGCCAGCACATCGCCATGCAAAAACTGAAGTCCCTCAATCGGGGTCGCGTCAAACGGCGTGGGTTGTTCTTTGCTGTACCAGGGCATTCCTCAGTGTAAAGGATTGGAAGGGATATGTCACATTCTCGCGGCTAATGCACTTAAGAGGATGTCGTCGATTTATAAAATTTAGCGGCTTCGGGTAGCTTCTCGTAAAGTTGAATGATCTCTTTGAGATTTCGGATGCTCTGTCTATCTGGCACAACGAGATTGGCATGAGGCAGCAACATCCCGACCTCACCTGCGCGATTTGAAACCTGCACAACACGATAATTAGGATGCTTTTCGATAGTCGATAATCGCGGTCTCAGGTTGCTATTCATGCGGTCTTCAAGTTCATCTTTTTGGCATAAAACCCGTCAAAAGTAAATATGCTTGGGATATCGAAATATTGAGCCACGACTGCATTTGCGCAATCCACAAAACTCGTCCCTTTTTTCTCCTGCTCTTTGAAAAGCGCTAAGGCTGCTTGATGCAACTTTTCATCAATGTGGATAACGGGTATGGCACTGAATTCAATTGCGGCTAAAAATTCACGGGCTGATTCCTGGCCGCTTCGATGACTTAAAACAGTGGCAGTCTCCCCTATCACAGCGCTGGTTGTAACAAGCTTCTTTTTCTGATTTCTCAGTCGAGAATAAATTGAGACAGCCTCCCGATGGAGCAGATCATCAGGGAGATAAACGGCAATCCAGCCGTCGCTATCGACTAAGGTTTCAAATTTACCCATTGTGGTTTAGGGGCAATGTTCCTCTCCATGCGCCTTTCTCACCATACAAAACCTCATCAATGGTCGTGCTGGCATCTGTGATGTGAGGATCACCTGCGCCTTCCATTTCATCCAATACCTGATACATATGCCTTACCCGTTCTCGCTCCTGGTTTGCGAGAAGGTTGTCTAAAGCTTCGCGAACAAAATCAGACACATTCTTTTTTGCCATTTTGGAGGCAATCAAAAGGCGCTGGTCAAGTTGTTCGGGTAAAGTAAATGTTCGTCTAATCATATTAAGAATAATATTAGCAAAAATATTACAAAATATCAAGCGCTTATAACCCTTGTCAACTTAGAGGGTTCTGGGTGTATCTTTCTCCCAGAGTGGTGCTTTAGAAAAATCATGCTTGGTTGCCGCTTGTCGCTCGGAAATGGTCTGATGTGCCTGTTGATAAGGCAGGCCATAACGGGCAAGGCTCTCGATCTTAATGGCTTCAATCTGATCGTTGGTAGCTTCATATTGCGGGATAGTCAAAGTAACAATTTGTACTGCCGGACGGTTTTGGCTGACGACCCACGCTCTACGAGGGGGCTGTAAGCGGAGGGCGTCAATCCACTTTTCCCATTGTTCCGGCAAGGGATCATACTGTGAATGCTGTGTATCGGTTTTGGCTGCTTCCTTGATGGCTTGTGTGTCAACCCTGCCAATGACTTTCGCCAGCCATTCAGCGTCATAACGGCCTACACCAAAGACAATACGACTGTCGGTATTCGCAAGCGCTCCAAGCATGGTCGGCGTAAGCTGAGAAAGGGTCTGGTGGGCGGCACATAAACCAATCCCGTATTTGCGGGCTTCACTCAGCACATGAGCAAGGGTAGTTGCCGATCCCTCAGAGGCCATGAACTGCGCGAACTCGTCTATGGTCAAAGGCCACAGTGTATTATTTCTGCGCTTTCGCATGATGAGTTCAATGAGCGTAACCATGAGGCTTCCAAGTAGTCGCCGCGTTTCAGGGTCTAGTTGCCCTAAGTCCAAAAACAAAACTTTCCCCTCATCCATCACGGCTCTCAAATCAAGCATCTCACGCTGACCAAGCATGATAGAAATGTACGGGTTCAAAATATACTCCGTGACCTTGTTAAGTGAACTCTCAAGCATCAGTCGTCCCTCTCTTCCCCAATTGTCCAGTCGGTTGTGGAAAAACGCCGTCAAGTTTGGGTCTCCCGCTTCCGCCAGCAATTGATCGCGCCACTCGTTATCTTCAAACAAACGCGGAAAGTCAATCAAGGTCTTGTTGGTCTTAATGAGGAGCAGAAGCGAATTGCGCATGACATTTGTAAAGTTTGGGGCTTCGCCTAGCGAAGTCCACGTTCGTCGGAAGGCTTCAATCACCGCGCTTGCCACCATATAAGGCTCGTCAGGGGTCGCCAGGACGTTAAAGCTGATAACGTAGTCCTTTCGGGTTGGCTCAATGTAAATCAGCCGTTCTCTGATAGCTGGATCGTATAGTACACGACCTGTGATAAGGGAGCGAAACACGCTGTCAATCAGGCTTGAATGCGGGTCAATGAGTGATCCCCCTAAGCCATTTTTAATGTCCTGAAAGATAAAACTCTCCAGGGCTTTAGACTTACCCTGTCCAGTGCGTCCGATCAGGTGCAGGTGCTTGTTTCGCGCTGATGCAGGGATATAGTAACGTGGGGCTAGAAACCGTCCGGCACGGCCTACAATCAAGTCTCCCGGTTCTCGACGGCGACCCAGAAACGAAAGGGGCAGCATAAACCACAATTTACCAGATGAAAAGACATTCGTCCAACGTCATTCCTGTTGATCGGTTGGCAAAAGTGAACGGGGGTTTTCTCTCCCCGCTTGAAACCAGACGGTCTCCGTGAGGATCGTTCGGATGGAAAGTTGAGAATGTACCGCAAACCAGAATCGCTCTATGCCCTTAAAGGTGAGTTGTTCAGCCCATGACTTCAGGTTTGCCATGCGCTTACCGCCGTCCGTGACGAAGAGAACCCGAAAACTCTTCCGGTTATAAACCTCTGTATATCGCCCGCTTTCATAATACGCTTTGTAGGCTAATACCTTCTGTTTGATAACGTCGCCTGCTTGGGTCGTTCCATCGTATTCCACAAAGCAGGGGTAAATCTGGCCTTTTGCTGCAATTTCAAAGTAGCTATCGGGTTGCAATGGAACCTTCGCGCGTTTGCCTTGAGGTGTCGAAGCAATAACACGCTCTTGAATCGCTTTCAATTGTGCCTGTGTGAACCATCGGCGAATTTCAAAGCCATACTCCCTGCAAGCGGCATAAACAAACACCATAACATCATTCAAGGGGAGGGCGTGTCGCAGATACATATCGCTCAATTCTTTGTATGAGGGATACCATGTGATCTCAAGTTCTGGAAACTCTGCTTTGAGTAAGTCTGCTCCCCTTTTGTCCAGAACGTAATGATTAGGGCTTTTGCCGCCGCGTGTTCTTGTAACAAATATCCGGTCAATATACGCATGGTTATAGAGTGGGCGTAGCCGCTTTTGGGTGCGTTCTTTTGATCCAAAAAACAGATTTTCGATATGGTCTTGTCGCAAGACCCGATGAAAATAGAGAGCCTTGAAGATATTCAGGTCGCGATCAGTAAGCGTAATGGGTGACGGTTCGATGTCTCTTTCATAGCGTTTAAGACGCTTGGCCTGTTCCTCGGACACGTTTTCTGCTCCATTTTCAGGGTTGGCAAATGGCACACTTCCAAGTTTAGCACTTTGGATTTGTTATCAAACAGTGGGTCGCTCAAAATGCCCAACCGAGGTATAAATGTCCTGGGTTCGACGCCCCCTCAAGAACCGGACTGGTTCCGGTTTAGAAGGGGGTGAGAAAATATGGTGTTAATGGACTGCATGGCCTACGAATTAGGTTTAAGCAGTGGCGATGTGTTAACCATAATGCTCTGGTCACTGTTTCTGAGCTTATTGGTGAACTACAGACCTTTGCGAAACTGGTGGTTAGGCCGTCGCAACAGTAAGCGAAATATAGGCTCATCAACCTACTAGCCGTCTAGTGGGTTCAGAGGGGGTGTCGATACCCGATCAATAGCTAATCCCCTACTTAGCCCAAGTGTTATTGTGCTATAATATCAAAGTTGGCTTCGCATTGTCAAATCTGACTGGCCTGTTTATCGTGCTACTTCGCCAATCATTCGCACTTTGGATCAATCCTCGTTCTCATCTGGTTCTGCGAATTCGTCATAATCATCTGCGGGCGCGTCGGTATTCGGCTTGACCTGGGCTGATGGATAAGAGCGTGGATAACGCTTCTGTTGCCATGCCTGAATATCATCTCGACAAAGAAATCCATTCTGTTCGAGCGATAGTTCACGCAATCGCGTTGCCTGTTCATCTGCTTCCGTTGGTTTGTCAGGCTCTGGCGCATCCAATGTTTTCAATAAGAACGGCCTCATTTGCTTGCCAGCATAGCGCATCCGAACGGCTGCATCGTGTACCTCAAGGTTTATTAAATCCTTAGCCTCAAACTCTGGCTCCATGCGCCTTTGCAGAATCCGCGCCGTGTCGTCTCCACACTGAAACGCTACAATCGCTCCCACTGTCTCCATGACAGCATCGAAGGTCTGAGCGGGTAACTGTTTGGGATACTGCGTAGCCAGGGTCAAAGAAAGTTTACGCTGTCTTGCTAAAATAAAAATCTCATCCAGTGGTGCGGTCACGAACCGATGAGCTTCGTCAATATAGAGGTAAAATGGTTCTGGCAAGTCTACTGAACTTACGGCAAGCTGAAATTCACTTACCAGTAGTGAGCCTAATAAATCCAACTTGTCACGAGTGAGATTGTAGGTGGAAGGTGAGGTAAGGGAGATGAGAACGATTTTCTTCTGCTCCATTAACTCTCGAACATTGAGCATCTTAGGCTGACAAAATATAGGGTATAGAACCTTGTCGCCGTAAAGTAATTCTAGGCGACGTAACACAGGATCAAACTGATCTTGTTGCGCCCGTTCCGACGCTGTTTCAAATCGAGACCAGAATTCTTCCGCTGCTGGATTGTCTAGCCTAGCAATGAGTTCACGGCGAAATGTAGGATCACGAAACAGTTTAGATACGTCTCGCAGCGTTGGAGTTTCTGCTCCCATAATTGCTTGTAGTGAAAAGACTAACGTTTGCCCCATACGTGCGTAGGCAAAATCACTACCGTATATTTTTGAGAAAACCGACATGACGGTGGCCGCTGCATCGTCCCTCGGAATACCCGATGCTTGCAGCAGAAAGTTCAACGGTGGTGGACATTCTGTGTCAGCTAAGTTCCATATCACTACATCTTTCACTCGACCTGGCAACACATCACTCCGAAGAATGTCATGAATTAAGTTGCCCTTCGGATCAATGACAGCTACACCATTACCTCTCTTTATGTCCTGCTGGACTAGGTTATGTATAAGCGTAGATTTGCCCATGCCAATCTCACCCGTAACGATCATGTGAGTGGCGCGATCTTGAGGAAGGATGTATGCGGGATGTTTATTGCCGTCAGCGATACCATAACCAAGAAGCAAGCCCATCTTATTCTCCTGACGCATCTCGTTTGGCAACGAAGCTCGAACTCCATCCGCCCAGTTAATTTTGGCGGCAGTAAAACCTTCATATGGTAAATGCCAGAGAGTGGCAATTTCATCGGCGGTTAAATGAAAGGAAATCTCGTCCGTAAGTTTGTCTTCATTTTCTGACCACTCATTCATAAGGTTAGATGGCTCATACTTTATCCAGTCTGCCTTAGAAGTAAGCACAACATCTTTTATTACCACATCCTCAAACTGTGAAAATGGTGCTTGAGCCGTTGCGAAAACGAATTGCTTTGCCGACGTTAGCAAATCAAGCCGATTTGGATCGGGACTTTCACAATACAAACCGATTGTTACCCCATAAATTAGTTGTTCCAGCTTGGCGCGATACTTATGTTCTTCAGCTTTAGATAAACGAGGAACCCTTTTTCTACTTGGAAAAAGCAAATGGACAAACATCGACCCTAATGCTTCAAAAAAACCATTCGTACCCTGTGTCGCGAATTCTGGATCGGCTTTGTAAATAGACTGTGTAAGCTCTTCCTCTATCTCATTTCCGTCAAGCGTATACGTTCCCTGATCTGCAATAACCAAGCCTAGTCTTTCGCTAGTTTGAACTTTATCCATAATGCTTGTCAGCTTGATGAGTGGATCATTTCCTTTGATTTCTTGAACACCCACACGAGGTAAATAATGATCTTGTACTTTGTCTTTAAAAATTATCACACGTTGATGATAAGGGTAAGGCAACTGAGGCATACCATTGTATTTATAAATCTGAATGTGCGGGTATAAGGAACTAAGAACGGTCCGAACTTTTTTACCCTCAACTGCGGCGGTAAGCGATTGAATACTCCAATAAATCTCTTTCCCATCTGTCTCAAGTCGCAGTTGCACCTGGGAATTTGGACATAACTCTTTTAATGACTTTACCAGTGCTGAGGCGGATAAAGGATCAAAGTTTGAACCCTTAGCTACGTCTACTACATATCGGAAGCCCATAATTCACCTCAAGAGAATATCTATCGGGATTAACCAGCTTATCTTTAAACCAATATTAGCTCCAGATATTGCCTGCGCGTAATTTTAGCCGTCCCGCTATAGCGGGACACTAAATAATAGCAGTCCAAAGCGCTGCGTCCTTGTTTATGCTCGAACCGAATTCCTTCGTCTGGCGTTATCAAATTCCTCATATCTACCCAACAACGCTTCGAACCAGACTTTAGTGAATTTCTGCATACTTGAATAAAAGGTCTGGTTAGTGAAGAACGATGCAGCTATACAGTGGAGGCGCTACTTCGGGAGGTTTTTGCTATTGGTGGGAAGGTTTTTAATAAGCATCTCGAATTCATCTATCGGGATGATAGCTACAATGGGAAAGCCGTCGCGCTCAACTACGAGGTGTTCTCTGTTATTCGCTACCCGGCGAAGGATACTCCCTATTTCTCGTTGGAGCATAGTAGCGGTAACGACGTTCGTTTGCTTTGATGTGTCCATAGAGATATGTGTAGTTATGTATTAGTTTAGCATACAAAGTAAAATGGCGTTATAGAAGTGACGGCGGTAAAGTTGTTTACCGCCGTGATTTTCTATTGCAGGGTATTACTTTTGCTTCGTATTAAGGTCAACCCGTTTTACCTGAGTGCCGTCTTTAGAAAGCATAAAAAAATGTTCGAAGTGCGGAGGTAAATTACCTACCCTCGACCAAGCAAGCCAAACTTGATGATTTCCGTCAGGATAAAAGTTGGGAAATACTCTGATGGTTGCCATATTTACTTCACCCCACACGTCCATATATGTTCCAATGTCGTAATCATCTTCACCAAACTCCGCCTTCGAGTAATCTATAGCTAAAAAATCGCTAATAGCTTGAATTTCTTGAGTTGTAGCCTCACGCGAGTTGTCACTCGTTTTATTTATATTTATCTGCGACATATATATTGCTACTGTGCTAATTCACCCCCTCTATACTTAATATTATATAATATAGTATAACAATATGTAAAGTGCCAAATCTTTGTCTATCCTCTTTTCTGAACCTCTGGAATGAATAGCCCAAATTCCACAGTACCAAAAAACACGGCGCGTAGCGCCGTAAGCCCGCCGAAGGCGGAACCCCCCGTCGAGCCGTAGGCCGACTACACCCGGCAAGGGTGCGGAGGGCGGGCTTGTCCCGTCCGACGCCACGCCCGCCGAAGTCCCGCAACGCGGGACGAGGGAACCAGCCTTGAAGCCCTCATAGCAAACCGCTAGGTTTGCCGATTTCACGAAGTGAAATCATGAGGGCAAAAGGCGGGCGGTGGCGGGTGTAGTCGGGCTTCACCGGAGCGTGAAACGCCAAGGGGAAGGCCGACGGGGGGATGGTTTGACGACGGGGTTGCAGCGAAGAAACGTGCCGAATATGCCCGCTTTTGGGGCAAAATGAGGCCGTTTGAGCAAGACCCTGTGAGGAAAGCCATTCTCTTAGCGCATTTCACGCTTTATGTGGGTATACGCGGAGGGACTTTATTAAGTAAAGTCTATGAAAAAGTCTCCCCTGTATGTCTTCAATTGCTTATTGTTACGCTAAATCCAATATTGTGCGACAATCAAATCTTGGTATTCAACCATAGCAAGGCCAAAATACATATTTATTTGCCTTCGGCAAATCGTTATTATAAAATCTAAGAGACTGAATTGTCTTGGTCTTAAACTTTATTAACAATGTATCTAAACGGCGCTTCGGAATTTTCGAGGCGCTGTTTTTTTGCGCCTCGTTTCCAGATAGCCTTTTTCGCTATCAGCACCGACCATCTACCTCTTTCGTTCGAGTTCCCTCTAGGTCGTGGTGGGTTGCCACTTCTCCCCTATTCTCTGTTGAGAATGGTTCGGATTTTTCCGACGACATCTCTACTTCAGTCGATGGGTTTGCATATAGATAAGCATGTCGAAAAGGGCGTCGTCAAGGGGTAAATCGCACCATGACATCATGGTAGATACCACGACACCACGGTTGCATGGTATCACGGTATCATGTATTGAGGGCTTGGATTGCTTTGTGAAGCACACTGTTTTCACCATTTTCCTCGTAATCACTGATGACGAAATTAATTGCAATACGCGCGATCTCATTCTCGCTAGTTTTGACACCCCGGCGTTTATAAGCATACAGAATGTCCGCAATGGCTTTTTTCTCGTCTAAGGTAAACCGATGGGTAGCCGCTTCTTTGCCAAGTTCTTTTACGGCTTTTCGGACGACTTCGATGATGGTGTCGTGGTATCGTGGTTGCATGGTATCACGGTTGGTAGCATGGTGTCGTGGTATCACGGTATCAGGCTTGCTCAGTTTGGCAAGAGCCTTCTTCTTTCTATTTTCTGGCGGCTGTTGTGCATCTAAGTTCTGACGAGAAGGTGTTTCAGGCCATGTCGGAGTAACCGCTGTGAGCGGCGAGAGGCGAAAGAATGGGCTGTCGGCTAATCCACCTTTTTTCATCGTTTAAGAACTTCTTTTACCAATGACCTGTAGGCGTTGGCTCCGGCACTGGTGGGGGAGTAGTGAAAGATATGGCTGTGATTGGAGTGGGCTTCTTCAAGGGCAATATTCTTGGGAATGGTGGTTTCAAATACCAATCCATTGAAGTATTCGCGTAGCTGCTTTTCGACATCGTTTGATACATTGGTTCGATCTGAAAACGTACAAATGACACCCAGAATGTCCAGGTTCGGATTAAGCTGCGTCTGCTTGACCATACTGACTGTTTCCTGAAGCTGTACCAGACCGGATAAGGCGAAAAACGCAGTTGAAACGGGGATGATGAGTTTGTCACTGGCGACAAAAGAATTGATTGTCATTAAACCGAGTGAAGGGGGATTATCTATAACAATGTAGTCGTATCTATCCCGCACCGCTTCAAGCGCTTTCGTCAATCGAGCGCTACGATTATCAAAAGCCTGCGCGAGTTCGAGGTCAACGCCTGAGAGACGTATGTGAGAGGGAACGACGTGCAGATTGGGGAATTGTGTCTCTAAAATGATGCCTGAGAGGGAAGCAAAGTTCACCATAACATTGTAAAGGGATTTGTCCGGGCTGATCTCGTTATCGGGGTGTATAAATACTTGGGTCGCGTTGGTTTGCGGATCGGCGTCAACCAAAAGCACCTTATAGCCTTCAAGTGAAAGGCCAGCGGAGAGGTTTATGGCAGTGGTCGTTTTCGCCACACCACCTTTCTGATTGGCAATTGAAATTATCATGAACTGAAATGACGTTTAACGTATTCCGATGTAATCAGACGCAAAAGAGAAGAGAGGCTAATATTGCGCTCGTCCGCCATGTTTTGGAGGTTGAGCTTTAGTTCACGAGGCAGGAGAAACTTTACGTGTTCTTCGTGAATAAGTTTCTTGTTATTGTTGTTATGGGTCATGTTTGGTACTAGCATGGGACAGCTATGGCATTTTAAGCATATAGTGGCGGCGCATGTCAACTAGGAAAATGATGTAAAGGAATTGAGGTAGGGAATAGGAGAATACTCACCTTCGGGACGGGAAGCCCCTTAGAATGGCTCTGGTGAAGCCACAGCGCATATCTTGGAGGATGCTAGAAGGTGTATGATCTTGGACATAGATCACTGCATGATACAAGCGGCAGCGACAAACCCTTCTGAGATAATTTAAAAGTGGTCAGAGAAGCATCTGGGCAAGCTCGGTGATGGTATCGGTGAAATCAGAACTCTGACCGTGTTTTTCACGCCAGCATGACCAAAAATCAATCACCGTCGCGCCTTTGCATCCGGCGAAACACTGCCAGTAGTTACCTTGTTTGTTGATGCTAAAGCTCTTGTGCTCATCGTCATGGAAGGGGCAATAGCCTCGACCTTGTGAATCAAGTTCAACGTACTGACTTACGAATTCATAGACACTCATTCGGCTCTTGATGCGCTCGGACGGTTTCTCGCAGGAGGGCGTTGTGAGTTGAGCCGAAAATGGAGGAGTGGGGTTAATCGTTATTGGCTCAGGTGCATATTTGAGCGTTTCGGTGATGAAAAACGAAGGGACTTTTTGAGGATGGGCAAGAAGTGCTATCTGTTCTCGAACGGTTGGAGCAAGCGGTTCACCCTCAAGGGTAATGAAGTGATAGCGTCGGTTCGTAAGGCGATGCACCCCCAGAGGCAACCGTACCAGTGAGCCGGGGCCACTGGCGAGTTGATCTTGTCTGGGATACAGTTCCACCTGCTCAAGATGGCGTCCGGCGATAAGTTGCTTGCCAAAGCGACGTGCATCAACGCCAGGAATTGGGTCAAAGAACAGCCACAGGTGTCCGCCTCGGCGCGAGGGTTCAATATAAGCCTCAACACGCTCACGCTGAAGATCAAAAGCCAAATCCAGAAGCGCGTCCCAATGAGCGTCATTATCAGCGTCAAAACAAATCCACGTGGCATGGCTCTTTTCATTAAGCCCATATGCACCGAGAGTAATTGAACCTATAAGATGTGCAGCGACGGCATCCATCGTCAATTGTCTCTTGACGGTTACATACGTGCCGTCTTTTAGCTGCTTGGGATACCGATCAAACCTGGGGATAAAGGTCGCGGTATAGGCTGCAACAAGGGCGTGATCTAGCTCAACCCTCGGCTGTTGTTCTGGCTGTGCCATGTCCTATTATAGCCAATTCCAACGAGGCGGCAGGTGGGAGGGCAAAAGAATATTCGCCGGAAGAAAAAGAGCGAGACTTTCTGCTCGCTCTTCGATGGTCTAATCTGAATAACATTATCTAACTGAGAATGTTGTTGTCTCTTCAACCTGCCTAGAAAGGCCAACTTTGAGTGTAAAGGGAATTGCAGATTTAGGAGCATACCAATAGTCAGGCTGGTTTGGTCGGCGGCGGGGCGATTCCTGGGCCGGGAGAAATTTCGCTTGCCCATCGCGGGGTCTTATTTTTAGATGAGCTTCCCGAATTCGGCCCACGAACTTTAGAAGTGCTGCGCCAACCCATCGAGGACAAAATTGTCACGATCAGCCGTGCCAGTGGGACGCTGACATTTCCGGCGAATTTTGTTTTGATCGCCGCCATGAATCCTTGTCCCTGTGGTTTTTATGGTGATCCTGTGAAAGCCTGCACCTGTACGCCTTCGAAAATCTCGCATTATCAGAGTCGGATTTCCGGGCCATTGATGGATCGCATCGACATTCATCTCGATGTGCCGCGCGTGGACTACGATAAGCTCATGAGCGTGGATCGTGGCGAATCATCAACTCTGGTGCGAGAACGGGTGGAACATGCGCGGACACATCAGCGCAAACGCTTCAGCAATCAACGGGGGTTATATGCCAATGCGGATATGCGAACGGGCGATATTCAAAAATTTTGCATCCTCACCGACGATGCGCGTCAGGTATTGGAGCTTTCGGTGCGGCGGATGCAGTTAAGCGCCCGCGCCTATCATCGCGTGTTAAAATTGAGCCGCACGATTGCTGATCTGGCGGATAGCACCCTCATCGAAGTTCAGCATGTGGCTGAAGCGATCCAGTATCGACCATCGCAGACGAATTAATACTATCGCGGCGTTGGCATTTTAAACAAAGGCGCATTACCATAACAATGTTCGAGTTGTAACCCTATTCTAAATGTCGCCCATTTTTGCAAAGGACATTCTCTTCAATGACTTCACCTAAAATTGTTCTCATTACAGGTACGAGCAGTGGTCTTGGACGCGCGACTGCCCAAAAGCTTGCACAAAAGGGCTATACTGTTTTTGCTACCATGCGTCAGATTGAAAGCAGAAACGCCACCGCAGCAGCAGACTTACGCACTTGGGCGACGAGTGAAGGATTGAACCTGCATGTTGTTGAGCTTGATGTGACCGACAACGCCAGCGTACAAACAGCAGTGCATCAAGTGATCGACACTGCTGGACGCATTGACGTACTCATTAACAACGCCGGTTCGGGCATTTTCGGTCTGGTAGAATCTTTTACCGATGAACAATTTCGTAGACTTTTCGAAACGAATGTTTTTGGCCCTCTGCAAGTCACGCAAACCGTATTGCCGCACATGCGCCGGCAGCAAGAAGGCCTCTTGATTTACCTTTCGAGCACTGCGGCGACGCTCCCTTATCCATTTATGTCTGCATATGGTGCCAGTAAAGCTGCCCTGGAAGTAATGGCGTTGGCGATCAATAGTGAAGTCTACAGCCTGGGGATCGACACGGTTGTTATTCAGGCTGGCTCGCACAGCACCGAATTTGGCGCGAAGGTTGAAACCAGCGCACGGGAAGAAATCTGGGAAAGCTATGGGCCTCTTGGTCAGGCAGGGAAAGCCATGATTTCCACCCTCACACAATATTTTGCATCGGACATGCTCAGTACATCTGAGTCTCTCGCTGAGAAAGTCGCTGAATATATTGCCATGCCATCGGGTCAACGCCCCTTAAAAGTCGGAGTAGGGCTTGGTAGCGAAGGTTTCGATGTATTGAACGATGCACTGATCTCCCTTCAAACAAATGCAATCAATGCAGCTGGATTCGGCTCATTCTTAACCCGTCCGTAAATCACTTCATCACCTGATTAGCTGCAATCGGGTGCGGCACAACTTTCTCTTATCACAGGGGATGTTGTGTCGCTAATCTTGTTAGCTTTCTTCTTCAGGTCGCATAACCTGTCAATCGCTGTAATCGCCACTATTTCAGGTTTTTAGTGTTATTTTGAGGCTCTACTAGCTCAATCTGAAGCCTTGTTGACAGTTTTGCGCTTCTGTGTTATTTTCTTTTTAATGTAAACTACACGTGTAGTTTTATGATAAATATTAGCTTTTGCATAACCTTTAAGAATGAAAAATTTGCGGAAAAGTCATAAGCCAAGCATGAGTGATGTGGCACGCCTCGCCGGGGTAAATCGCGTCACTGCTTCCGTCGCGCTCAATGGGTCATCACGTGCAGGTACACGTGTCTCTGATGCAACCAGGTTGCGTGTGATCGAAGCCGCCAAAGAACTCGGTTACACGCCGAATGCGATTGCACTTGCCCTGCGTGGACAGCGCACGAATATTATCGGTTATTACTCCGGTTACGAATTTCTGGATGCACACGATCCCTTTAACGCGACGATTTTGAACGGTCTGCAACGTCGCTGCCAGATGCATCGTCAGGATTTGTTGATATTCGGCAGTTATCAGCGAAACTCGGTTGAAGAAGTTTACGCCTCGCTGGTCAACGGCAAAATTGACGGTCTAATACTTTTACCGACTCCCCACAGCCCGGTTCTTGACGAACTCCTGCAATCTCATCTGCCCGTTATCGCGGTTGCTAACCCTGTGCCAAATATTGCCTCTGTAACCGTTGATGACATCACCGGATCGCGTTTGCTGGCGGAATATCTTGCGCAGAAAAAGCATCAGAGAATTTTGTATCGTGCTGATCCCGGCGAGCACACCTCAACGACTCGCCGTCTGGAGGCATTTCTGGAAGCTGCTGCCTCTTTTGATATGGATGTGCAGGTTTCGCGAGGGGAGAAAAATGGGCGGCTGCGGGCGGAGGAAATCGACATTCTGAGAACACCGCAGGAGTTGCGCCCAACCGTTATTGTCTCGTGGGTTGATTCACATGCTTATATGCTGTTAGAAGAACTTCGCGAATTAAATATCCGTGTCCCGGATGACATCGCTGTTGTCGGTTTTGATGGCATTCGGCTAACGCCGCGACCATTTTGCGCCCTGACCTCCATACGCGCACCCTGGAATGAAGTCGCAGAAACGGCTGTTGATCTGTTAATGATGCTGATCGACGGTGAGAAGGTTGAACAGGAAACCATGCTGCCCGTCGAATTAGCGATTGGAGATACAGCTTGATTATTTTGAATCCACAAACGATTGGCTGATTTTGGGTCAACGATCATGGAGAATGTATACAATATTCAAAAAATAAAGGAGTGTCTATGGCGTGACGATTGGTTGTTGGATGAACTCACTCTTTGGAAAACTTAGAATTTGAGGGACAACTTCATGAATAAACAGAACTTGATGTCTCGTCGCCAATTTTTAAAGACCGCTCTCGCAACAAGCGCAGCAGTGCTCCCGGTAACTTCGGTTCTGGCAAGCAGCGCCAGTGCGCCCGCACGTGTGCAAAGTGAAATTACGATTATAACGAGTGGATGGCCGCTCACGCCTATGCCGACTGCCGAGGAGATCGAAGCGGACAAGGCACGGGCGGGTTATGCCGAAGCTTTACAAACCTGGCTTGATGAAAACCCCGGCGTTACATTCCAGCAAGTAGAGGTCAATATCTGGGATCAACAGGCGATTGTCACGGCCATTTCCGGTGGAACTGCACCAACCTATGTTTTCCCAACCTCAATTGGTGGATGGACCAACGCGGGTGCGCGAAATGCCTTTGTTCAGGGCTTGATGGCAGATGTTGGGCCAGCTATTGAGAAATATGGCTTGATTGGAAAATTGACCCCCGGCGCACTTTCAGGCTGGCAGCCGATCAACGAGATTGGCGATGCTTATATGAGCTTCCCAATTGACTCGGGTATGGATGTTTTCCACTATCGGCGCGACCTGCTCAACGAACTGGGTATTGAAGAACCGCCGCTGGATTGGACATGGGATGACCTGATTGCTTTGGCGAAAGCGCTGACTGCTGAAGGCCGTCAGGGACTTGCCGCACCGACCTGGATGGCTGAAGCAATCCTCAGCGATCATGGATTTGATATACTCTCGCAAGTACCCTCGCCGCAAAACGGCTGGAATTGGATGCGCGATACCAGCGATCCAAAATGGGTGGAACTGCTGACGGAATATCGCAAGCTGGTCTTTGAGGATAAAGCAGTCTATTCCGATGTATCTTACACGACGGATAACTTTACCAACGCTTTTGTGAACGGCGCTGTTGGCCTGATGCGGACGAACGTACTCGGCGCTTTTGGGTCGGCGGCACAGGAAAACAGCATGGCGGCGATGGCGAATCGTATCGGCAAGCCCTATGAAGAAGTGATCGGCTTCCGGGGAATTCCACGTGGCGATAACGGCTATTTCAGCAATCCGATTTACGTCGGCGGCGTGGCTATCGGGCCGGACACGAATGACGAAACGCTCGATAAAGCATTGGGTGCGGTGGATTATATGTTCCTCGGCGCTGGCTGGGATTTGCAAAAGGCCGGACAGTATGCCGCCACGCAAGACCTCCAGGCGGTCTTCAACTACCCCATACCGATTGATGGAAAATATACCTATGAGGGTGTACCTGGCGCGTTTGAAGATGCCTGGGGACAGCGCACAAAAGATGACATTCTCTACTATGCGGGTCTGCCAAAAGCGCCTGATGAAGCGCTCTATATGCCTGTGGAGCAAAATCCAGGCCCTGATAATCAGGCGTTCGAAGATGCCTGGTCAACCATAAACTACGTTGCTGATGAGGTTGACCCTGCTGCGGTGCTGAAACAAGCGCAGGATACCTGGAACAGCCAGGCTGCCGGTTTCTCGTCAAGCGTGGATGATGCTGCATTCATTGATGGGGCGAAGACATACTACGAAGCACTCGACGCTTTCTGGAAAGATGCTTCGCCAGAATTCTATGAAAGCACCTTCAAGCCCTGGTATGACAGCAAAGTTCTGCCCGCATTGGGTTAGCACTTCGCGTTATGTTTTGTGGGGGCGCATCACGATGCGCCCCTACGGACACAGGAGGCAATTGAATGGCAGAACGAACGATTCCAGGCGGACAAACTGAGGAAGCTATACAAGCTGCACCTGTTGAGTCCGCGCCCCTGCGCCTCAGCCGCCGCAGCCGGATTGAAAAATGGATGTTTATCATCCCCGCAGCGCTGTTTCAGCTTGTCTGGGGATGGTTTCCCCTTGTGTTTGCGTTTGCCCTTAGTTTTACCGATGCGCGTGTGCGCGGGCCGATTTCGTTTATCGGTTTACAGAGTTATACCCGCATGTGGGGCGATCCTCTCCTGGGGGAAGCTTTTCGTGTGACCTTTATCTACGCGGCGATGTCGATTGTATTGACGTTTGTGATCCCCATTCTGGTAGCAGTCTTATTGATGGAAATGCCGCCGCGCGTCATGCGTTGGATGATGCTGCTCTGGTTTTTGCCATTAAGCGGGATTGCCAGCACGATCCTGTGGAAATATATGTATAACCCGGAATATGGGCTGATGCAGGGCATTGTCCGTCTTTTGGGACTGCCGGAGCAGCGTTTTCTCAATGACCCGAATCTGGTGTTGTTCTGGCTGATCTTTCCCGGAATTCTGCTTTTTGGGCCGGGGTTGATCTATATGGCGGCGCTGCAAGGCATTCCCAGTTCCTACTATGAAGCGGCGGAGGTCGAAGGCGCGGGTTTCTGGCGAAAAATCTGGACGATTTCGCTGCCACGCCTGCGTCCGGTGATTTCGATGATGCTCACATTCGCCATCATCGGCTCATTGCAGGAATTTTATTGGCCGCAGATCATGAGTGGCGGTGGGCCAGGCTCGGCTAGCCGCACTGTCGTGATGTATCTGTATAACTTGTGGGGAAATTTGCGATTTGGCGATTCGACCACAGTCGCGATTTTCCTGTTTGCCATCATTATGGTGATTACCGTCATTTATCGAACCTTCTATAAGGAAGACCCTGATGCCTGATGGCAGTCACGGAGGAAATTAATGGCTCTTTTTCCAAAGGTTGGACGCAATCAGCCCCGGATGCGGGCGGCGTGGTGGGTATTAGTCATTTTTTTGTGTGGGGGAGTCGCCCTGCATTTATTTCCGTTTTTTTACATGATCGCGCTTTCGGTGACACCCGCGCATGAAGCCTTATCACCCACACCCGTCATCTGGCCGAAAGAACCTACGCTAGCAGCATGGCGGTTGGTATTTGAATTGACGACGCGCACGTCAATGGACACTGCTGTGCGTGACCTGATGAGCTTTCCATTTTATGTTTATCTCAGCAATTCACTTTTCATGGCGCTGATGACCCTGTTAATCTCGCTGCCTGTCACATCGCTGGCGGCCTATGCCAACAGCAAATTGCAGCGCGGGCCGATGGCACGATGGTCATTTCTGTTTTTCATCGGCACGTTGATGGTTCCCGGCGTTGTGACGCTTATCCCGTCATTTTTGATGACGCGCAATTTTCCATTTCCACTGCCGTCCGCGCCGCTGATTCCAGGGACGGACGATCCATTTCCGATCCTTCGAATCTGGGATACACCCTGGGCAGTCATCATCCCCGGCGTGTTTAATGCCTTCAATTTCCTGCTCTTTAAGGGCTTTTTTGATACGATTCCTGACTCGATTATCCAGGCGGCGCGTGTCGATGGCGGCTCGGAATTTAACATTTTCCGGCGCATCGTCTTCCCGATGAGCATCCCGGTCTACGCCGTTGCTTCGTGGTTGCAATTCGGCTCGGTGTGGGATAGTTACCTGTGGCCGCTGGTTGTATTTCAGACTCCTGACAGAATCCCGACATCCGTCGCGATCTCGAACCTGATGAATCGCTTCATTCAAGCCGGATCGACCAGCGCACAGCAGGCCGCCGCGCAAACTGCCTCCATGCGCGAGATTCTGGAAGCCGGGTTGTCCTGGAACGGCCTGATGGTATTGGGTTTGCTGCAAACGATCCCGATTTTCATCATGTTTATCATTTGCCGTGAATATCTGATGCGTGGGATTCGTCTGCGCGGGTTGAAATAATGACGCAAATCGAACTCCGCAACATCGTCAAGCAGTACGACAGCCAGGACCAGGTGACGCTGACGGGCTATAAAGGTGAACCCGCGCTGAATCGCATCAATCTGACGATTAATGATGGCGAAACCTTGAGTGTGGTTGGGCCGTCCGGTTGTGGCAAAAGTACGCTGCTCAAGGTGATCGCCGGACTGGAATACCCCAACAGTGGGCAGGTGATCTACAGCGGTCACGATTTTACCGAGATCAAGCCGCAGGATCGCGGTGTCGGCATGGTGTTTCAGGACTACGCGCTGTACCCAACCCGCAAAGGACGCGGAAACCTGTCGTATTTTTTCGAAGTTCACCAGCGCACCGAGGAAGAAGAACAAGCACGCATCAAGGCGACTGCTGATCTGATGGGTGTTGATTTTGACCTGCTCCTGGGGCAGATACCCGACACACTCTCCGGCGGGCAAAAGCAGCGCGTGGCTATCGCCCGCTGCATCGTGCGTGACCCCAATATTTTCCTGATGGACGAGCCGATTGTGAATCTGGATGCCAAGCTGCGCGAACGGACACGTATCGAGATCAAAAAGCTGCTGCGCCAATTTGGAATCACGACGATCTACGTGACGCACGACCAGCAGGAAGCTATTTTTATGGGAGATCGCATCGTCGTCATGCGCAAGGGCAATATCGAGCAGGTCGGTACATTTGACGATTTGTATTATTCGCCCGCAAATCTGTTTGTCGCGCAGTTCATCGGCACACCGCCGATTGCGGTTATCCCGGCTGTTATTGAAAATGGGCAGATTGCGATTGAAACGACACGCTGGATGCTGCCACCTGACATCGCGCTGCCGAACGGCGCTGTCCGAGTCGGCGTGCGACCTGAAGGCTGGCGGCTGGATACGGACGACGGCATTTCGATGGCAGTGCGGCATATTGAGCGCATCCCAACCGAACGTGCGGCTTTCGTCATTGGCGCGGTAGCCGGAGCGCACACTTCGATTGTCGCGCCGGTTGATTACCCCATGCGAGAAGTGACGCGGGTAACGCCGGATTGGGAGCAGGCGCTGTTTTTTGAGGCCGAAGGCGAAACTGTTCTGCATACACCGGGCGTGCCGGATTTATTCTAGTCGATTAAACCGTGGTTGCGGGTTTGTAGGGCGCATGGCGATGCGCCCCTACAGATGCGGGGATGATTATCCAATATTAAGTAAATTTATTTGAGGAATTTAGCGTATGGAAATCACGGTTAATAATCTCACCAAGCGGTTTGAAGACAAGCTGGCGGTGAATGACATCAGCTTCTCGATTGGTGAACATGAATTTCTGGTGCTGGTCGGGCCATCCGGCTGTGGCAAAACGACCACACTGCGCCTGCTGGCGGGTCTGGAAATGACCAGCGCGGGGGAGATTTACTTTGGTGAGCGCCGCGTGAATGACATCCGCCCAAAAGATCGCAACGTGGCAATGGTGTTTCAGGATTACGCGGTCTTCCCGCATTTGACCGTGTTCGAAAATATCGCTTACGGGCTGCGTTCACGGCGGGTCGCACGGAATATCATTCAGGAAAGCGTTCCGGCGGCGGCGAAAACTTTCCGCATTGACCATTTGCTCAAGCGTAAACCACGCCAGCTTTCCGGCGGTGAGCGTCAGCGGGTCGCCTTAGCACGGGCGTTGGTGCGCGATGCCGATATTTACCTGTATGACGAGCCACTTTCCAATCTGGACGCGCAGCTTCGACATCAGGCGCGGGAAGATATTCTGGCGCTGCACCAACGTAAACTGCGCCCCAGCATTTATGTCACGCACGATCAATCCGAAGCGATGGCATTGGGAGATCGGATCGCGGTGATGCGTGGCGGAAAAATCGAACAGATCGGAACGGGGACGGAACTTTACGAACGCCCTAATAATCAATTCGTCGCTTTTTTCATTGGTACGCCGAGCATCAACTTGTTTCAGGTAACACTGCGTGGGGAAGGCGAAGTGATTTGGGCGGATTCGTCGGCGTTTTCGATCCGCCTGCCAGAGGAGCTTTACCCCAAAATCCGCAGTCATGTCGGCAAAAAAGTTCAGTTTGGCATCCGTCCAGAAGATTTGCATGTGCCGAAACGTGCGCCGTTTCCAGTGGATGCCGATACCATGATCGGCGGTGTCGTCAATGTCATCGAGCCGTCCTCAACCGGAAGTTCGGTCTATATGAGTACATTAGGTGAGAAAAGCCAGGATTTTGTCGCTACCTTCAACCTGCGCTTGCCGGCGACTTATCTGAACAAAGAAATCGAGTTGGCGATGAATCTGCGCCGCGCACATGTATTTGATCTTGAAACGGAAAAATCATTGTTGTATTCATAAATCGGGTCGTAAAAATGTTTTGTTGTGTTCGTAAATCGAGACATAAAAATGCCTTTTTTTGAAAATACAGGCCTTGATCCAAATGTCGAGCGTGGGCCGCTGTGGGGCGCGTTCGCGACGCTGTTTGAGCAATTAGAGCGATTCATCGTCGTGAACATCGCCTGGGCGGGTCAGTCGATCCCGTTGATTCTGGCGCTGATGTTTCCCGATTGGTCGCTGTGGATTCGGATTCCGCTGATGCTGTACAGCGGATTGGCGCTGGCGGCGGCTACCGCGACGGCTTATGGCCTCATCTACGCGGCTGTTGATCATGAAACGTTAAATGTTGATCTGGTGCGCGATTATTTTGCGAAACTGGCGCTGCCGGGGATTCTCACACTTGCGCCGCTTTATGGTTTATTCGGCCTGCTGCTGGGGTTAGCCGCATGGACGGCAAGCAGTCCATCGCTGTTTATTCTGGATGTGCTGGTTCGCTTGCTTCTCATAGTCATATTGGTGTGCAGCATGTACTGGGGGCCGCTGTTGGCGGAATCGCCGTCGGACTCATTCGTCAGCATCGCGCGGCGTTCGCTGGTGCTGGTGTGGCGCGACCCCGGACGCACACTGCTCCTGCTGGGTGTGGTCCTTGTGGCGTTGATTATCGGCGCGATCTCGATAGGCGGCGTATTTCTAGCCGTGCCTGTGATGGTTGCGCTGCTGCAAACGCATATGTTTCTCGCCGTTCGTCGATAATTTTTGAAGAATATTTTTTGGAGATCATTATTTTATGAGTTCGCTGGAAGTACGCGGCCTGGTGAAACGTCTTGGCGGTAATCTGGTCGTCAATGACATCAATTTTAGCATCGAAGAAGGTGAATTTTTTGTACTCCTGGGCGCTTCTGGCGGGGGTAAAAGCACGATTCTGCGTTTGATTTGTGGCCTGGAACAGCCCGATCAGGGTCAGGTCATCATCGGTGGTCGCGACGTGACTCGCCTGCCGCCGCGTGATCGCAATCTGGGAATGGTGTTTCAGGATTACGGCCTGTATCCCAACATGAACGTTTTTCAGAATGTTGCCTATGGGTTGGAAGCGCGTCGGATGAATCGCGATGAGATTCAGCAGCGTGTAACGACTGCCGCCAAAATGGTCGGCCTGAGCGATATGATCGAGCGTTCGATTGTCGATCTTTCGGGTGGCGAACAGCAGCGTGTGGCTTTGGCGCGGGCGTTGGCGAAGGATGCCGATGCTTATCTGTTTGATGAGCCGCTTTCGAACCTCGACCCCAAGCTGCGTCATCAAGCGCGGCGCGACATCATGAATCTGCATCGCCAGAAGCGTAAGCCGAGTTTATACGTTACGCATGACCAGACCGAAGCTTTTGCGATGGCTGACCGAATCGCGATTATGTCACACGGCAAATTGCAGCAAATTGGCACAACGGACGAACTGCTGCAAGCGCCCACCAATATTTTCGTGGCACAGTTTATCGGTTCACCACCCATGAATCTGATGGACGGCGAGGTGCGGCGCACGAGTGATGCTTTTCAGATCTCTATCAGTGACAATTTAACGGTCACGCTGCCGGATCGCTGGAAACCGATTTTGAATCGGTATGGCAAATCCAGAGTCGTCATCGGCTTTCGCCCGCAAGCGGTGATGCCTTCGTCGGATGTGATCGAAGCCGATCAGCAGCAGGTCGAATCCTTCATGGGAGAGGTCGAAAATGTCGAAGCCTTAATCGGTGAGATGGTCGTCATCATCAAGTTGGGCGAAAAGCGAAGCATCGCGGCAGTGTTTCAGGACAGCGGTCAGGTTGAGCCAAATCCTGGCGACCATGTGTCATTCGCGCTCGATGTCAATCAGGTTTGCCTGTTTGACCCGGACAGCCAGCAGGCGATTACCTAAATGATTTCATCACGCGATTCTTTAAGACATCTGCGGCGCGGATTTGACGAGTTAGCTGCTTTACTGGCGCTGACTCTGGGGCCGACGCAGGGAACAATATTTTGTACCGGGTCAGCCCGTAATACCGTCGAGATTTTGACCGACTCCGGCACGATTGCCCGCCGTGTGATCGCGCTGCCAGATCGTCAGGCCGATGTCGGCGCGATGCTGCTGCGGAATATGGTGTGGGGTGTGCATGAGCAGTACGGGGATGGCGCGGCGACGGCGGCTGTGCTGGCGCAGGCAATCGTGCGCGAGTCCGCGCGGATGATCGCCGCTGGTGCGAATCCAATGCTGCTGCGCCGAGGAATCGAGCGTGGAGTCGAGGCTGCGGTTACGGCGCTGAACACACAAGCTGTGTCGATCAGCGGGCAGGCGGCGCTCACACGGATTGCGCAAAGTGTCACGGGCGACCACGAACTCAGCAAGATTTTGGGCGAGATGTTCGACATGCTCGGTGCGGATGCCGCCATCGAAATCGAGGAATACGCCGCGCCCTATCTGAATCACGATTATCTCGATGGTGGACGCTGGCGAGCGCGTCCGGCAGCGCGTGTCTTTTTGCCCGAAGGTAAGCCGGAACTCATCCTCGAAAATCCACTTGTGCTGGTCGCCGACGAAAAAATCGAACGTGTTGACATGATTCGGCGGCTGTTGGAGAGGGTTGTCGGCGAATTTAAAAAGCGACCTTTGCTGATCGTCGCGCCAGGGATCAGCGGCGAGGCGTTGAACGCGCTTTCGATGAATCACGCGCGTGGCACTTTGACGATTGGCGCGGCAGTTATCACGACCTCCGGCGCGAATCAGGATGATGATTTGCAGGACTTAGCGGTTTTGACTGGCAGTGTTCTGCTTTCGAGGCAGCGGGGGCAGCACGGGGATTTTGGGCAGGCACGGCGTGTGATTCTGACGCGCGATACGTTGACGATTATCGGCGGCGCAGGCGATTCCCCCGCGAAACAGGCGCGAATTACGGCGCTGCATGGGCAAATGATGCGAATCAAGCAGGATAGGGAACGTCTGCGAATGCGCATTGGGCGGCTTACAGGCGGGGTCGGCATCGTCAGAATCGGCGCACATACCAAACGCGAACGGGATATGCGTAAAGAACAGGCGAAAAAAGCGCTGCTTGTGCTGGAATCGGCGCTGACAGAAGGCGTTTTACCCGGCGGGGGGACGGCCTATCTGGACTGTATCCCGGCGGTGCTGGCGGCACACAAAGGCTGCGATGGTGATATTGCGTTTGGTATCGGTGCTGTGGCCTCGGCTCTGGAAGCGCCATTTTGCCAGCTTGTCCACAATCACGGCCATGTTGCGCCGCAGGTAGCGCTCAACGCCGTCAAAAAAATGGGTGTGGGACATGGCTTTGATACCCTGACTGGAAATTATGCTTGTATGGCTGAGGTCGGCGTGATGGATAGCGTTCGAGTGCTGCGTGGTGTGCTGACCGCCGCCGCTAGCACCGCGATTATGGCGATCACGACAGAAGTGATAATCCTCCATGCCGATCACAATCGCCCCGCACAAGTCAAACCCTGAGCGAACACTGATGACTGACACGACTGATATGACTAAAGTGACTGACCAATGGCATTTTTACCCTCAAATCGAACAACCTTGTCCGGTAATGGCCTTGACAGCCGACACGGATTCGCTCTGGGCGGGTGGATATGGCGGGGTTGCGCACTATGTTCACGAATCCTGGCAGCCACAAACTGCCGGATTACATCTGACATCCGTCGCGGCACTGGCACGGGTAGAGAATTGGTTATTTGCGGGTGGGGCAGGCGGGATCGCGCGTTCGGGAGATGATGGCGCAAGCTGGCAAGCAGCCGGAATTCAGGGTGATGTCGGGGCAGTCACGGCAATCGCCGCATCGACCAATTTTAAGCAGGATTCGACGGCGCTTGCGGCAACACTCTCTGGCGGAATTCTGCGAACAACGAACAGCGGGGCATCATGGATACCTGCGAATTTCGGGATCATGTCGTTCGAGATAACGGCCTTAGCATGGCTGAACGCGGATATTGTTCTAGCCGCAACCATTGACGGCATCTATCGTTCGCCGAATGGTGGGCGAGCCTGGAGGATTTGCGAAGGAACATCAGGCGGGCCATTTACGGTGCTGGCGGTTCTGCCAGATGGCGCGATGCTGGCGGCTGTGGAATTTGGCGGCCTTTTGCGTTCAGACGATGACGGCCTGACCTGGACGCATCGCGGCGATCTTCCGCCAGATATTCAGGTCACAACGATCCTCGCGATAGGCGACACGATTTTTGTCGGCAGTTTTTCGCACGGGATCCTATCTTCAACCGATAACGGTCAAACGTGGCAAGCGCTGGTGGAAGGCACGGTCTTCGTGATGGCTGCTGTTGGCGACACGATTTACGCCGGAACTGATGAAGGCATTCTGGTTGGCACGGGTCAGGATTGGCATTTGCTGTCCACGCCACTGAACGATCTTCGCCGATTGCTGGTCGTGAATGGTTGTCCGTTAGCCTACGGAACCCATTCAACACCCGTAATTGACCAGAACGATTGGATAACGCTGGATGCTGTCCCGCTGCCAGTCACGATTCTTGCGTCTGCGCCGGATGGAGCGCTGCTGGCTTCGAGTCCGTCAGGCCTAGTGTGTTCGCGGGATGGCGGTAAAACCTGGGTAAGCGCGATATCAGGTATGTCAGGCTGCTTACATTTCATCACATTTCGGGCAGACGGTACGGGTTTCGCGGGCAGCGCAGATGGTTCGCGACTGCTCCGAACGCATGATTTTGGCGTAACGTGGGAAAACCTGTCGCCACCTTTTGGCGTTTTGCCGCTGACCGCACTCCAATTATTCGATGCTCAAATCGGGATGCCTGCGATGCTCATCGCCGCGACTTTCGACCCCCGCCGCAACATCGCACAGTTGTGGCGTTCGCTGACTGATGGGAACACGTGGGAGTGTGGGGCGGAAATCAAAGTCAATTGGCCGCTTGTTTTGACACTCGCAAATCCATCGCTGTTCACTATTGGCGGGCAGGCGCTTTTATGGCAGCCAGATGGTCAATGGGATACGCGCAAGGTAGGGGACGGCAGTGGCATCCGGCGCATGGTTGGTAATGTGCATGTGCTGTTTGCGTTGACAACAAGCGGGATTTTTCGCTCTGGCGATTCAGGATTGGGTTGGGAGCTTCAGGATACGCCGTCAACCCAGGTTGTTGACCTCGCGCTTGATGGTGAGACCCTTTATATCTTATTGGCTGGCGGACAGGTGTGCCGCCGTGAAATATAAGCGAGGATTATTTTATGCTTTGGGGCTATGCGCTGGTGTGGATGCCGCAGTACGCGCGGCAAGACGCGAATCCATTGATCGCAAAATTGAAGTTTTTAAATGATTACGGGCTGAAAGTGACTGGAATCGGGATCGAGCAAGTCGCGAAAATGCCCGACTCCGAGCGCGAATTGATCGGTCAATTTCTCGCCGATCATGATATGTCGCTGCATATTTATGCGGGTACGGATTTTTTCAACGCTGAGTTGAACATGGTAAAGCGGAAAGTTGATGAGATTGTTCAGCAGATTGGCTTTTATCACAGCCTCTTGCGTTCGCAACTGGTGACAATCGGTGGGAGTGCTTATCATCGTTTTACCCGTGAACCTTCACTGGCACAGCAAATGGAACGGTTGGGGGCGACTCTCCCCGCACTGGCAGCAGGTTGTCACGATCTGGGGTTGCCGTTTGGGATCGAAAATCATGGCGATTATTATTGCAGTGATCTCGTCGCATTGTGTCAGCAAGTGCCACATCTCGGCATTTTTCTCGATACAGGCAACACCTATCTGATTGGGGAAGCGCCGCTGCCTGCGTTCGAGGCCGCTGCGCCGTATGTGGTGGGCAGCCATTTTAAGGATCATCATGTGCGTCCATGCCTAGACGCACGTCCGCTGCATTTTGAGGTCGCACCGTCGATTATCGGCGATGGCGATGTGCCTTTACGGGAATGTTATCAAATCCTGCTGGAAAAAACGCCGAATCCTGACAAGCTTGTCATGGAAATTGAACTTATTCCACCGTCAGGCGTTGACCCAATTGTGTCGTTCGAGCGCAGTGTCGCCTTTGTGAAAAGTCTCCCGGAGGTGCAGCAATGAGTGACTCAACGGGTGTTTTACGAGCGGCACTGGTCGGCTGCGGCGGGATGGGCAAGGGACTCGCGCAAAGATTAGAATCGCTGTCGGAATTTGAACTGGTCGCGGGTTGTGATGTGGCGGACGTGGCGGTGCAGGATTTTACAAAGATGTTCCCGAAAACCAGTGGTTATGTGGACTATGCTCGAATGTTAGCAGAAGCAAAGCCTGATGTCGTCGTGATCGCCACAAATAATACCAGCCATGCGTCGTTGACGATTCAGGCGGCTGAAGCGGGTGTGCACGGTGTTTATTGCGAAAAGCCGATGACAACCTGTATGGCGGATGGTCAGGCGATGGTGGATGCCTGTCGCAAACACGGTACGGCGCTAGTGGTCAATCATCAGCGGCGATTGCTTCCGGTATTCGTAACCTTGCGAAAATTGATTGACTCCGGCGCGATTGGCAAAATCGAGTTGATTCGCGCGGGGTGCGCGGGTGACATCCTGAGCGATGGTACGCATCTGGTCGATACCGTCCGGCATTTGGCAGGTGACGCAAAATGGGTGTTCGGACAAATTTATCGCCAGCGCCCAAATCCCGGTGAGCCGCACAGCCAGGGCTATCCGGTTTCCGGCGGTTGGCGTTATGGGCATCCCGTAGAAGATGGCGCGATGGCGATCATCGAATTTGAAAACGGAATGCGTGCGGAATTATTCACAGGCAGGATGCAGGCAAAAGGGCGGCGTTATCAGGATTACGAAATTTTCGGTACGGAAGGTCGAATTTACCGCGCGGGCGATGCTGCTGATCCACCGTTGATGATGCAAACGGCTCAAAACCCGAATTGGCATCCATCTCCGATTGAGTCGGGTGATGAAGATGCGATTGCCACCAGTATGCGCCAATTTGCGCGGATGATCTGGCATGGCGAAGATCATCCACTTTCCGGCGACTCGGCGCTCAAAGACCTGGAAATTTGCATGGCGATTTACGAATCCGCCCGCCTGCGCGAAAAAATTGAGCTTCCGCTGAATCAGCCACGTTTCCCGCTGGAAATGCTCATCGAGCAAGGGGAGATGTAGCTGTAGATATAATTATTAAGTAACGGAGATGTAGGATATGGCAATCGCGATTTCGACCTCGGTTCGCTGCAATTCGCCGCTGGAAAAGGCCTTAACCGACATCGAAAAGGCCGATTTTTCGTTGATTGATCTGCTGGTGATTGATGGTTGGGTACATATCAACACGCGCGATCTGGTCGGCAATTATGATGACACGGTGAGCCGACTCGACGCACTTTTGCAGCAGCATCATCTCAAGCCGATCATTTTGAATACAGGCGTTGGCGCTCAACTCCATCAGCGCAGCGAGGCGATCAATGCTCAGCGGATGCGCGAAATTGATGGGTTAACCCGGCTGATGCATCACTACAACATCCAGATTGCTGCCATCCAGCCGCGCAATACTGATCCGCAGCGACCCTACGATGAGGTGTTTCGAGATTGTGTGGCAACATTACAAGAGCAAATTGCGGCGGGCAAGAAAGCCGGTGTCACATTTGCGCTGGAACTGCATACTCGCTCACCATTTGAAACATTTGAGCAGTCCCGACGGCTTCTGGAGGCGATTCCCGATCTGCCATTGATTTATGACCCTTCCCATATTGTCATGCAGAGGATCGACCTGCGCGAAACGGAATGGCTGATGGCGAACGCCCGACATGCCCACCTGCGGGATGCCGCGCTTAATCAGATGCAAGTGCCATTTGGATCGGGAGATGTCGATTTCGACTGGGTGCTGCGGGCGCTAAAAGATCAAGGTTACGCCGGAAATTTTTCGATTGAATATCTGGAAACTGAGGAATTTGATGTGTTGGACAGCAGTCGCAGGCTCTACGACAAAATTGCTCAATACTTCCCCGATGCTTTGTGAAGTTCAGCATTTAGCTGAAGCGATACAGTATAGCCCCTTGTTGCTTAATGCCTGCTTCATTCTGTTGTGAAGCTTCTTCTTGAAAATATCGCTTGTACAGAGCGTCCTACTTGAATTCCCCCATATGGCCCATACCTACAACGAATAAATGGCTTATTCTTGTTTAGTTGTGGGGTATCTCTATTCAGCAGGTTTTCTGCGCAATAACCAATGCAATTTCTCATCCTATCTATCGTATCGTTGATGGTCAATTTTTATTAGAGGCGGGGTAAATCATGTTAGAAACGATTGTTGTTGCAATTGATGATCTAAAAAGAGGCGAAGAGGCCATTGCTCATGCGGCAATGCTGGCTACTCCATTTTCTGCTCGTGTATTGGTGGCAGGCATAACGGAGCAAATCGGTGGCTCAAGGGGCGAAAAATTCACTGACCCGGTAATTTGGGGCATGAGGAAATCCGAAACGCAGGCAACATTAAATCAACATGTGCGCCACCTTGAGGAACAAGGGATTGAGACAAGCGTCGATATTATCGAGGTTTCGACAGTCGAGTCGCTGCTTCAGTATGCTGAAGATGTCGAGAGCGATCTGCTCGTAGTGGCCTATGATCCCGACACATCAGCACCCATGATTCGGTCTATTTTGAAACACTCAAAAACGCCGGTTTTTCTCACCCGCGCTGGCTGGACAAAACCAGCTTTTACTAACATTCTCTTACCACTCGACGGCTCTCAACGTGCGGAAAGCGGCTTGACACTCGCAACGATGCTTGCAAGGTCGATGAATGCCGAACTGCACCTCGCGCATGTCATTCCACCCTTGGAAATGCCGGGACAGCCGATTCTCTCAAGTGAAATGTCGGAAATTGCTCGACAGCTTATTGAGAAAGGTTCGAATGAAGCAAAACGATACCTGGAACAAACGGCATCCCGACTTCCAGTGCCAGCCAAAACACACGTTATTGTAAATGGAAGCGTGACGACTTCACTGCATAACCTGGTTTTCAGCGAAGACATCGACTTGATGATTTTGAGCGCACATGGATATTCTGGCGAACCACAGTGGCCTTTTGGGACGGTTGCCGAAAATGTCGTGAACTATTGCAAAGTTCCAACTATTCTCGTACAAGACCTTCCTGCATATTTTTCCCACTCGGAAGCCGAGCCAACACGCATCGTAAACGGAACCTACCAGGAGTAGGCCAGTCTCATTTTTACAAACGGATACACGCTTTATGCTTGATGATTTAGTGGCCGAGTTGGCGGGGTCATTACCTGATGTTTCAAAAACTAAAGGTAAATCCCTGCCAATTTTTGAACAAATTGAAGATTTGGATGCGCGGTTAAAGCAAGCGCATACGGATTTCACCCAAATTGCGCAAAAAGAACTCGTCATTCCCTATGCTGGCGAATGGTTTCTGGATAACTTCTACATTGTGCAGCAGGCGGTACGTCAAATATCTGAGGATATGCCGTCTGAATACTATTACGAGCTGCCAAAATTAACTTCTGGCCCGCTGGAGGGTTATCCCCGTGTTTACGCGCTGGCACACAAATATGGGCGTTATGTTCATGCGCGTGTGACCCAGGAAGACCAACTCGAATTTATCCAGGCTTATCAACAGCACGCCACATTGACAACGGGTGAATTATGGGCCTGGCCGATCATGCTGCGTGTCATGGTGCTGGAAAATCTAGTCATGGCTTTGGATCATATCGAGGACATCACGACGCCAGAGCTGATTCCAGATGCCATTCGAAGCGATCAGGATGCCGACCTTGACCCTGATGCGATTGTCTCAAACTGCATTATTGGCTTACGAGCCATCAATATTCAGAATTGGCGTACATTTTTTGAGGATGCGAGTCGGGTTGAACTCATTTTGCAGAATGACCCTTCCGGCGTGTACGAGAATATAGATTTTGCCACACGCGATTGCTATCGTCGCAAAATCGAGGAATTAGCCAATCATTCCCCGAAAAGTGAGGAAGAAATCGCGCAGGTCGTTTTGCAATTGGCACAACGGGCTGAAGCGTCTCACGGTGACAAGGATGAAGTTTCATTTAACCGTACCACGCATGTTGGCTATTATCTGATTGCTGCTGGGTTGCAGGATGTCGAAGCAGCAATCGGATACCAGAAGCCATTTCTTGAGCGTTTAGGGCGCTGGGCAAAACGTCGCGCTCTACTGCTCTACGTTAGTGCGACTCTGCTTTTGAGCATCGCGATCATCGCAGCCGGAATGCATTATGCCACACTCACACGTGGAACTACCGCGCAAATCCTCACCGTTCTACTGCTCCTGGTGATTCCAGCTTCAACAGTTGCGACTCACTTTGTGAACTGGATCGCCAATAAGTTAGCTACACCGAGTGTGCTGCCAAAGATGGATTTTAAGGCAGGCATCCCGGCTGCTTATCCGACGATGGTTGTCATTCCGGCGCTGCTCACAGATTCGGATGAAATTGATTCGCTGGCAGATCAGCTCGAACAGCATTACTTGAGAAATACCGACCCACAACTCTATTTTGCGATTCTGGCGGATTATCTTGACGCGGATGAAGAACATGTTCCAGGGGATGAAACCCTGCTGGAACACGCGAAATTGCGTTTGCACGAACTCAATACGAAATATCAGACGGAAGACCATCAGCCTTTTTATTTCTTTTTGCGGAGTCGGCAGTGGAACCCCTCCGAAGGCAAGTGGATGGGGCATGAGCGTAAACGTGGCAAGCTCATGGAATTTAACCATATCCTGCTCGATGCACACGCCGAAACATCCTATATCCTCAAATTAGGCAAGCTCAGTGTCCTAAGCAAAATTGTCTATGTCATTTCGCTTGATGCCGATACAGTATTGCCGCGTGATGCCGCACATCGTCTGGTTGGTACGTTCGCGCATCCCTTAAATAAAGCACAATTTGACTCGAATGATCGCATTGAAGCAGGCTTCACGATTTTACAGCCGCGCGTCGAAGTGATGCCTACCGCCGCCAATCAAACGCCTTTCACCCGCATTTTCGCTGGTGAGCGAGGGTTAGACCTCTATACGCTGGCGGTATCCGACGTTTATCAGGACTTGTTCGGCGAGGGTATTTACGTCGGCAAGGGTATTTACGATGTTGCCGCTTTCGAAAGAAGCCTGAAGAATCGCAGCCCGGAAAACGCACTCTTAAGCCACGACCTTTTCGAGGGTTTACATGGACGCGCGGCGCTTGTCACCGATATTGTCCTTCTGGAAGATTACCCCTCCAATTATCTGGCATCCATGAATCGCCTGCACCGCTGGATACGCGGTGATTGGCAGTTACTACCCTGGCTGCTTCCGCGTGTGCCTGATGCGAAGGGTGGTTACGTCGCCAATATTTTTTCCGCGCTCGATATCTGGAAGATTGTTGATAACTTGCGCCGCAGTCTGCTTCAACCATCTCTGTTGTTTTTGATACTTGCCGGTTGGCTGTGGCTGCCAGGGTCAGCTTTTGTGTGGACAGCGCTGGCGACACTGGTGCTGATGACACCATTTCTGATTGGCATCGCTGGTCAGCTTGATCGGAAGATTTTTTCCGTTTTCAGCGATAGCTCGCAGCGAGAACGATTGCTCGTCATTCTCCTGCGCTGGGGATTATCATTTGCCTTTTTACCTTATGAAGCTATCGTCCGCCTGGATGCCATTTTCACGACCCTTATCCGCTTGCGACAACGTAAACACCTGCTCCAGTGGACAACCGCCGCAAGCGCAGCCCGAATGTTTCAACAGGGGTCATTGGAGGCGGTATGGCGGCGTATGTCGTCTGCGCTCATTTTTGTTGTGGTCGTTGCTGTCATCGCCGCATTCATTCATCCGCAAAGCCTGTTCATCTCGATTCCGTTGGTCATCCTCTGGTTGAGCAGCCCGATTCTTGCAAATCGAATCAGCCAACAGCCGGAGGAAAAACCCCGCGAGATTACCGATGATCGGGAACTGCGGACTCTGGCACGTCGGACATGGCTCTATTTTGAGGAATTTGTAGGCCCAGGCGATCATTGGCTGCCCCCCGATCATTATCAGCAGTCACCTAATGGGAAGGTCGGGCATTACACCTCGCCCACGAATATTGGCCTTATGCTGCTTTCAACATTGGGTGCGTATGATCTGGGATATATTGGCTTACTTGAATCGCTGCTGCGTTTGCGTTTTGCCTTCGAAAGTATTAAACGGCTGGAACATTATCGTGGACATCTGCTGAATTGGCATAATACCCAGACCCTTCAACCGTTACCGCCACGTTATGTTTCTACTGTCGATAGTGGTAATTTCGCTGGCACTTTATTGGTGCTGAAGCAGGGCTTTAACGATTTGCTGAATGCCTCACTGCTACGGCCTCAGCGCTGGCAGGGGATTATTGACACGCTCGATGTCATTAGCGAAATTCTCGATGATATTAACAGCCCCGCGCCGGATGTTCGACGTCAGTTGAAGGAAATGCGCGGTCAGGTGCTTGCTGCTCAACAAAGGCCGGAGTCCAGATCGGCTGAATTGAGTGGGATTATGACTGACCACTGGAAACCCCTGAGTGAAGCGATTCTCGCTTTTGTCGAAGGTGCGGCGGATGTTTCTCATCTGAAGGATTTGCGTATTTATGTCGCGCGACTGCACGCACATCTGAGTGGTATGCGCCGTGATATGGAACTCCTGCTGCCTTGGCAGATTCTTTTGGAGGATGTTCCTGTTTACTTGTCCAACCCCAGTGCTGAAATTGACGGCGCCTGGCGTGCCTTGAATCGTGAATTCGCGATCCCACCTCACCTCGGCGATATGAAACAGATGTATGACCGGGTTGAGGCGCGGGTGAAGGCGCTCATCCATATACTGGGTTCGGATGCTGCTGCTGACGAAGCGCGTGCATGGTGTCAGCAGTTGCATGAAGCGATCAGCACGGCAAAAAGCGCGGCTCATGATCTGTTGGCCGATTTCCACTACATACAGGATCAAATAGAGGCCGAATTTCAGGGCATGGACTTCAGCTTCCTTTACAGTGAGGAGCGTCATTTTTTCCATATCGGCTACAACGTCGATGCGGAACGTCTGGATAACAGCTATTACGATCTCCTGGCTTCAGAGGCGCGTCTTGCCAGCTTCCTCGCCATTGCAAAGCGCGATGTCCCACAAAATCATTGGCTGCAATTGAGCCGCCCCGTCACTCTGGTCAACAACGTGCAATCCCTGCTCTCGTGGAGTGGCACGATGTTTGAATATCTGATGCCACTTTTGCTGATGCGCAATTATTCCGGCACACTTCTGCATCAAAGTTATGAAGCTGTTGTCAATCATCAAATTCAGTATGGAAAGCAGCACGACATTCCCTGGGGAATCTCTGAATCGGGATATTATGCTTTCGATGGCAGCCAGAATTATCAGTATCATGCTTTTGGAATTCCGTCGCTGGCACTCAAGCGCGGGCAGGATCGCGACCTCGTGATTACCCCTTATGCCTCGGTGTTGGCTCTGCCCATTAAGCCGCAGGCCGTATTGGAGAATATCCGTGCTTTAAAAGCACATGGCGCATTGAGCACACACGGACTTATTGAAGCTATAGACTACACACCTTCGCGTTTGCCGGTTGGTCAGGAACATGCCGCTGTGAGGGAATACATGGCGCATCACCAGTGCATGATTTTCCTAACGCTGACAAATTTCCTGAACGATAACATCATGGTTAATCGTTTCCACAGTGACCCGCGTGTAAAAAGTGTCGAACTGCTTTTAATGGAGCAAGTTCCGCATGAGATGACGGCTGAGGAAAAACCTGCGCAGGAGATTGAACAGAATATTCCGGTTCCATTTTTGTCACTGAACCCCTGGGAAGTGTCGATAAATTCACCATTGCCGGACGTGCATTATCTCTCAAATGGTCAATACGCCGTAATGATAACGAACGCAGGCGGGGGTTATAGTCAATGGAAGTCGCGGGCAATCACCCGATGGCGTGCGGATACGACCCTGGATGACAGCGGCACGTGGATTTATCTCCGCGATGAGGATACAGGCGCGGTCTGGTCGCCAACTTTTCAGCCTATTGGCGGCAGTGCTGATGCGATAAAGGCCGTGTTTCATCCGCATAAAGCCGAATTTTTGAATCGCAGGCATGATGTTTCGTCACGGATGGAAATTCTCGTTCCGCCGGATGATAACCTTGAGATTCGCCGCTTATGGCTGACGAATCACACCCCGGATGTACGCCGTTTGCTTGTGGCGAGTTATGGTGAGGTGGTTCTTGCCACGCAAAACAGCGATCAACGTCATCCAGCGTTTAACAAGATGTTTATCGAAAGTGAGTATGTGCCGGAACTGCAAGCTTTAGTATTCCGGCGGCGACCACGTTCGGAAAACGAAGAATCGCTCTATGCGCTGCACATGCTCGTATCGCCTTCTGGCAAATCAGACATCCAGTATGAAACGGATCGGGCGCGTTTCCTGGGGCGTAATCGAATCTCTCGTAACCCGATCATTTTGGATGCGCAAACTCAACTCAGCGGGACAACGGGTTCGACGCTCGATCCGATTATGGCACTGGCGCAGACCTTAGAAATTCCTGGTCATTCAACAGTTGAAATGGCCTATATCACATTGGCCGGAAATTCACGCGAAGAGGTGTTAGCGCTGGCGCGGCTTTATCGCCAGTTTGCAAAAATTGAGCAGGCATTCGATCAATCCCGTTATCGCAGCGAACGAGAATTGCGTCGTCTCAAGCTGGATACCCAACATATTGCTGCTTTCCAAAAACTGCTCTCGGCGATGCACTATCCACACGCACTGTTTCGCGCAGAGCCTCATATCCTGGCCTCGAATACCAAGTCGCAATCTGGCTTGTGGGCTTATGGGATTTCGGGCGATCATCCCATTGTGCTGGTACAGGTCAAAGACGAAGAAGAACTTGCGCTAGTCGGCGATTTGCTTCAAGCGCACCGTTTCTGGCGAAATCGAGGCTTTGCCAGTACGTTGGTTATCCTGAATCAACGCGATACGGGCTACATGCAGGAACTTTATAACCAGATTCACCGATTGATTGTGCGGGCAGGCAGCGAGACCTGGATCAATCGGCACGATGGCATTTTCATTCTGCGGGCTGAGCAAATGAATGATGCGGATCGGATTCTGCTTCAGACATCCGCGCGTGTTTACCTGAAAGGCGAGGCAGGCGACATTGAAAAACAGGTCGCTGCACGTCAATGGAACGCCGTTGTATTACCGCTCTTGATGCCCACGCTTACGGCAGGTGAGGTTGTAGACTCGGCAACTCCTCTGCAACGCCCTGAAAATTTGCTGTTTGATAATGAATTTGGTGGCTTTACGCCAGATGGTCGGGAATATGTGATTTATACCGATCCAGAGATGAGGACACCTGCTCCCTGGATCAACGTAATCGCCAATGAAAGCGCAGGATTCACCCTCTCAGAAGCAGGCGGGGGATTTTCATGGTCGCAAAACAGCAGCGAAAATCGACTCTCCGTTTGGCGCAACGATCCTGTCACCGATATGCCGGGCGAAGCGATTTATCTGCGCGACGAGGAAACGGCTGCCGTCTGGTCGCCAATGCCGATGCCTGCTGGGACAGATTTGCCTTATCTGGTACGGCACGGCGCCGGATACTCGGTTATCGAACACCAGAGTCATGGTCTGCACCAAACGGTGCGCTACTATATGTCGCCAGAATCGCCTGTAAAATTCGTGCGTATCAAGCTCAAAAACACCGCTGCACGCGCACGCCGAATCACAATAACGTATTATGTCGAGTGGGTGCTTGGCCCGCTGCGTGATATGACACAGCAATATCTGGTACCAGAATTTGATACTGATAGCCAAACGCTCATGGTGCATAACCCATACAGCCTTGAATTTGGTCAATCTTATGCTTTTGTTACAGCAAATCAGCCATTTCACAGCCTGACGACAGACCGAGCTGAATTTTTGGGACGTATGGGGAATTATGGACAGCCTGCCGCATTGAATCGGATCGGTTTTAGCAACGCAGTCAGTGCAGGATTCGACCCCTGCGCAGCGGTTCAGCTTCATATGGATTTGCCGATTGATGGCGAGGACGAAATTTGTTTCATCCTGGGTGCGGGCGCAGAGAAAGAAGCGGCTCGACAATTCAGCCAGAATTACCGCACTCAGGAAGCGATTGAGAAAGCCTGGAATGACACGCTTGCAAGCTGGCGAAATATTCTCGACAGTGTTGTCGTGCGGACACCCGATTCCGCGATGAATATTCTAACCCCCTGGTTGTTGTATCAGGCGCTTTCATGCCGTATCTGGGGGCGTTCAGCACTTTATCAATCCGGCGGAGCGTATGGTTTCAGAGATCAGTTGCAGGATGTAATGGCGCTGATCCACGTGCGGCCTGATCTGGCACGTGAACAGATTCTTGATGCAGCACACCATCAATTTGAGGCAGGCGATGTGCTGCATTGGTGGCATCCACCATCAGGACGTGGCGTTCGCACTCGATTCTCCGATGATCTGGTGTGGCTGCCCTATGTCGTCGCGCATTATGTAACCACGACAGGCGACGAATCTATCCTGACGGCGAAACAGCCGTTCTTAAAAGGTGAACCGCTGCGTCCCGAAGAAGAAGAACGCTATGGATTTTATGAGTCCACTGCCGAAACTTATACGATCTATGAACACTGCTGCCGTGCCTTGAAGCAAGCCGATACATCGGGTCGCCATCGGCTGCCTTTGATGAAAGCGGGTGATTGGAATGACGGCATGAGTCGCGTGGGCATTAAAGGACGCGGCGAAAGTGTGTGGATGGGATGGTTTTTGTACACAACTTTCGATCAGTTCCGCCAGATTTGTGCGCTGATGAACGATTCGACGCGCGCTGAGACCTATCAGCGGCGCATGGGTGAACTTCAGGATGCGCTCGAAAATTCAGCCTGGGATGGCGACTGGTACCTGCGGGCCTATTACGACAACGGCGCGCCAATGGGGTCAAAGGAAAGCGAAGAGTGCCAGATTGACTCGCTCACACAATCCTGGGCGGTACTTTCCGGCGCGGCCATGCTTGAACGGGCGCAGCGGGGTATGGAGTCGGTATTGGAAAAACTGGTTCGCAAAGGCGATCGGTTGATCCAACTTTTTACGCCGCCGTTTGACCACACCCAGCTTGACCCCGGCTATATCAAGGGCTATCCACCCGGCATTCGCGAAAATGGCGGACAATACACCCATGCTGCGTTGTGGGTCGTCTGGGCGCTTGCGAAAATGGGCAAGGGGACTCAGGCTGAAGCACTTTTCCATTTGCTCAACCCCATTCATCACAGCGATTCGGCGGACAAAGCGAAACTTTATCGCGTCGAACCTTACGTGATCGCCGCTGATGTTTATGGCGTACCGCCGCATACCGGACGCGGTGGCTGGACATGGTATACCGGATCGTCCGGTTGGATGTACCGCCTCGGCGTTGAAGCGATGCTCGGACTCAACCGTGAAGGCGCAAAATTACGGATCGACCCACGTATCTCGCAGGAGTGGCCGAGCTATGAGGTGGATTACCGCTACGGCAATACCACCTATGCGATTGAGGTCAAAAACCCAGATGGTGCCGAACAGGGGGTGCGTGAAATTCGGCTGGACGGCGAAGTTCTGACATCGAATGTCGTGCCGCTTGTGGACGATAGCGAATCTCATAAGGTAATCGTCGTGTTGGGGAAATCGGAGTAAAATATCGAATATAAATAGATTTTGAAGGCGCGGAATGGTTAAGCCTGTTCACTCAATCAAAAATCAATATCTTGGGATCAACGCTCATTTGCAAAGTAAGCTGCAAACGGATGGTGGATGGGATAGCTTCCATGCGATTCATCTCGGCCATCTCACTACAGCTATTCAGGTTCAATTGCGCCCAATGGGCTATGAAGCAGATATTGAACAATCCCTACAGATAAAGCATTCCGTTGACCCTGCCCGTTACCCTAAAGCTGACGTAATGATCTATGACCCTGACCCGGGGCGGGCATTTCAGCCAGTGACAGCCCTGTCGTCTGCAAATACACAAGAAATCGTCATGCCGATTCCTTCACTGCTGAACATTACGGACGAGCAAGTGGAATTTTATCGAGCAATTGCTATCTACAAAGTATCTGCCAGCCGTCAGGATCGTGGCGAACCGATTGTCTGGATCGAACTGCTCTCTCCTTCAAACAAGCCAACAGGTCGCGATTTTGAGAGCTACCGCGAAAAACGAACGCAAATTTTGCAAGCCGGGATCGTCTTTGTGGAAATTGATTATCTGCATCAATATCCGCCGACGCTTGCAGGTGTCGCGAATTATCACCCATATGGTAAAAACTCAAAACCTCAACTCGGCTCACACCCTTATCGCATTACGGTCATTGACCCGCGTCCTGATTTTCTGGAAGGGCAGGGCCGTTCGCGCCAGTTTGATGTCGATGACCGGATTCCCGTGATCGTCATTCCGTTAAGTGCGAGCGATAAGCTGGATTTCGACTTTGGTGCGCCCTATCGCAAGACATTTGAGGAAATGTTCTATGGCGATAAGGTAGATTACAGCCAACTTCCCGTCAATTTTGAGCTTTACAGCGAATTCGATCAGACACGCATTGCTTCACGTATGTTAGCGGTGGTGAACGCCGCGCAAAATGACGTTGATTTGGAGCGTGAACCGCAGGCGGTTGAGACCATACATCTAGGTAAAGCTTTGGAGCAAATTCAAGCCATCAGCTAAAATTCAGCCGTCCCAGCGCCTCCGCCAGCACATCAATCGCCCGCAAATATTCGTCTAGGTCGATATGCTCATCCGGTGTGTGATCGAGCGTCGAGTCGCCGGGGCCGTAAGCGATAATCGGGCAATTCCAGCGCGGGCCGACCACATTCATATCGGCTGTCCCAGTTTTGTACAAAAATTTTGGCTGCCCATTTTGTGACCGGATCGCGCCGCGCATCACCCTGCTGAGAATCGTATCGCGCTCGGCAACAAAGGCCTGCTCCGCGCCATAAGTTCGCACGGTTGCGCCGTCTTCTGGTTGGAGCACCGCCGCTACAGTTTCCGGCGAAATATCCGGCGGCAGGCGAAAGCTCATCGTCAGATTCGCGTGACCGTAAGCGCCATCCTGACCGCTGTGAATCTCGCGCAGCGAAACGTCAAGCTGCTCAAAGAGTGACGTGCGGCCTTCGTTGAATTTTGCCGCGTAATCACGAGCGCGATCCCAATAAGCGACGGCCTGTTCCGCTGGACTGAGGGATGGGCCTGCACTGTGCGCCATGCCGCCCGACCAGCGCCACTCGATCAGCAAACGGCCTTTATAGCCAAGCGTGATGCGATCCCACTGGGACGGCTCGCCGATGACGCAGACACGCGGCTGAAATTGGGTTGCGGCAAAATGCGCTCCCTTGCTGCTGGCGGCTTCCTCTTCGACTGCGCCAACGACGATAACGCGCACGTTTTCCGGCAGATTTGCACGTAAAGCAGCGGCGGCGAATGTACACAGCGGCCCTTTAGCATCGACAGCACCGCGCCCGTAAAGCAAACGGCCTTCAATTTTGACAGGCGGCTGACCGGGGAAGGTGTCGATATGTCCCAACAAAACGACATCCTGATCGCCTTGCCCGATGATGCCGACGGCATTCCCGGCCTCGTCTATATAGGTTTTGTCGTAGCCGTGTGCGCTCATCCAATCGACCAGTACGCGAACGGCATCTCCTTCGTGGTGAGAGAGGCTCGGCGTGGCGACCAGATCGTGTAGAAGCTGTTCGGCATCGGCGTTTGTCAACGAAAAGGGCGCACCACTGTGCGCCCCTACAATTGGCTCATCATTCATCCAGCGAATCCCTTACAGCGTCGATCACCCGACGCAGTTCGTCGCGTGTGATAATCAGCGGCGGCAGCAAACGCAGGACATTCAATCCGGCGGGGAGTGCCAACACGCCGCGTTCCTGCAATCTTTTGAGCGCAGGCGTGACCCGTCCGCGCAGTTCCAGGCCGACGATCAGGCCGAGGCCGCGCACTTCACGCACCTGGGGGTGATTCAATGCGCGTAATTCTTCCACCAGCCATGTTCCGATTTCGGCGGCGCGTTCTGGCAGATTTTCATCGCGCAATGCACTCAGGCTGGCAATCGCTGCCGCACACGCCAGCGGATTGCCGCCAAATGTGCTGCCATGTGAACTGGCGGGGATCGTGCCGAGCGATTCACGCCAGCAGACCGCGCCCATCGGCAGGCCGCCCGCGAGTCCTTTACCGAGCGCGATGGTGTCCGGCAAAATATCAGCGTGCTGGAAGGCGAACCAGCGCCCGGTACGCCCCAGGCCAGTTTGAATTTCGTCGATCACGAGCAGTGCGCCGTGTTCATCACACAAACTGCGCAGACCGCGCAAATATTCAAAATCGATGGGGTAAACGCCACCCTCACCCTGGACGACTTCGACGACAACCGCCGCCGTATTTTCGCTGATGGCTGCCTGTGCCGCTGTCAAATCGTTAAATGGGACGTGTTTCACCGTGTCCATTGTCCACGACTGGAACGGCTCACGATATTTTGGATTCCACGTTAGCGCCAGCGCACCGAGCGTTCGCCCATGAAAACCGCGCATCGTCGCGACGATTCCTGAGCGATTGGTCAGGAGGGAGGCGATTTTGAGCGCACCTTCGATGGCCTCCGCGCCGCTGTTGCACAGGAAAAAGCGATTCAAGTCGCCGGGAGTCAGATCGGAAAGCAGAGTATAGAGTTCGGAGCGTCGATCATTATAGAAAATTTCCGGACAGGTGATGAGCGTTTGAGCCTGATGCGCAATGGCTTCCGCGACTGCCGGGTGGCTGTGACCGAGGAGCGCCACACCTTGTCCGCTGGTCGCGTCGATGTAGCTGTTTCCTGCATCATCCCATACGGTGCTGCCCAACCCGCGTACCAGTGCTAATGGTCGTTTTGGGTATGCGCCGGAAGTATGGGCATCTTCAATGGTCGTAATGGTTTCGTTGATTGCGTCTGTCATGATTGAAAAACCGTTCCTTCTCCGGCTAATGCTTGCTGTACAGGGCTGCTGACACGCCCATCACCGATAATCACGCGCCGGACACCGCCGTTAAGCGCTTCCTGTGCGCCGATTACTTTGCGTTTCATGCGTCCCTGCGCCCAATTGAGCGCCATTTCCATCTGGCTCGACGGCACATTGCGCACGAAGCTGGTTTCGTCGGGGAAATTGCGATACAGGCCGCGCACGTTGCTGAGGATGACCAATTCCTGCGCACCGAGCGAACGCGCTGCGGCTGCGGCTGCGCGATCTCCGTCGATATTCAAAAGGCCATCATTGATGCTCATCGCCATTGGTGATACCACAGGCACACAGCCGAGTTCTAGCAAATAGCGCAGATATTCGCCATCGACTCCGGTGATCGAGCCGCTGTAATCGTCGCGGATCATGCGTACACGCCCATCGACTACCGCGCGGATCGCGTCCTTGCGTTCACCTTTGATAACCGTGTCCTGCCCGGTCAGCCCAACGGTGTTGATGCCGCGTTCGCGCAGGAGATCAACCAGTTCCGTGTTGACCATCTCGGCGGCGCGGACAAAAATTTCGCGCGTTTGCGGGTCGGTGTAGCGGGATGTGTGGCCGGTAGGGGAGGTGATCGTCCGAACAGGTTGTCCTGCTTCTTCGCACAGGCGGTTTGCCAGGGCGCTAACGCCATGTACCACGACCAGCGGACGGCATCGCGCCAGGTTTGCCAGGTCTTCGCAGCTTGTACGCATATCCAGCCCTTCGCCACCGCCGAGTTTGACGACCAGAATGTTTTCAACGACTGTCGTAATCATGTTGTCTTGTCCCCTGTGCCTTTGTGCGTTAGTGTCTTTGTATTTTTCGGTCAATTTTTAAGGATAAATGCCGGGAAATTGCAGTCCGGTGGACTCCTCAAAACCCAGCATCAAATTCATGCACTGTAGGGCTGATCCCGCCGCGCCTTTGCCCAGATTATCCAGGGCAGCGATGACGACCAGATGATCGCCGGAAGCGTCCATTTCAAAACCAATGTCGCAGTAATTCGTCCCAGCGACGATACGCGGCTCCGGGAAGCGATGCAGCCCAGTTTTTCCGCTGACCAGCCGGATAAACGGCTCGGTGTTATATGCGCCGCGATAAAGTTTCCAGATATCTTTTTCGGCTTTAACTTCGTTCAGGTAGCAGTGCGCCAATAAGTGAATGCCGCGCACCATCTCAATCGCTGTGACTGAAAAGTCAATTTTGACATCCGCGCCCAGCATCATCTGTACTTCGGCCATGTGGCGGTGTCCGGTGGGGCTGTAGGTGCGCACCGCGCCGCTGCGGATCGGGTGGTGCGACCCGGCATTATGTTCATTGCCGCCTTCCGACGAGCCGACTTTGATTTCAATCGCTGCCCGTTCCAGCCATCCCGCTTGTACCAGCGGCCACAGTGCCAGATTGACGGTGGTCGCGTTGCAGCCGACACCACTGGCATAATGCGCCCCGCGTAAAGATTCGCGATTGCGCTCCGGCAGGCCGTAGACGAAGCGTTCCAGCCACTGCGGAGCAGGGTGAGCCTCGCCATAAAATTTTTGATAAACGGCGGTGTCTTTCAGACGGAAATCAGCGGAAAGATCGATAATTGTGGGTGCGAGTGCGGCGTAGCGCTCGATTTCTTTAGACGCTGTGCCGTGTGGCAGCCCCAAAAATAACACATCGCACGGCTGCAAAGCGTCTGGATGGATAAATTGAAGCTGCGTCACGCCGCGCAAATTCGGGTGAACGGTGTAGACATAGCGCCCGGCCTGGCTGCGACTGGTCACTTGTGTCACTTCAACCTGGGGATGAAACAGCAGCAGGCGTAGCAAATCGCCGCCTGTGTAACCGCTTCCGCCGACGATTCCGACCCGAATCACGCTGTCACCTCGATCATGCTGAGCGCGTGGCTCACGATTTCGTTAGGGATGTCCACGCCTGTGGGGGCGCTGCTGTTGCGGAATTCCATTGTGTGGTTGATTTCGTTAATCAAAAGCTGACCATCGGCATCTTCCAGAACGTCAATCGCCAGGATGCCGCCGCCGACAGCCTGTGCCGCCCGCATACACAGATCATTCAGTTCCGGCGTGACCGGGCAGTTTGAAGCCTGTCCGCCACGTGCTGTATTGGTGATCCAGTGTGGTGACGTGCGATAAATCGCGCAGATCGTGCGATCACCGACGACGAACGCACGAATATCGCGTCCGGGTTTGTTGATGTAGCTCTGTACATAAAAAGTGTGATGATTGTAATCACCCAATGTCTGGCGATGTTCGATAATCGCCTCGGCGCTGTCGCTGTCATTCACACGCGCCAGCAAACGACCCCATGAGCCGGTAACGGGTTTGAGGACTGCCGGATAGCCCAGGTCGTTGATGGCCTGCATCGCGCTGTCCGTATCGAACGCGACACGAGTCTGGGGTTGAGGAACACCTGCCTGCGCCAGCGCAATCGTCGTGCGCAGTTTATCGGCGCAAATGGACGCGGTATCATAGCGATTGATGGTCGCGATGCCCCAGCTATTGAGGATGGCAAGCGCATATAGGCCACGCGATGTGCTGACGGAACGTTCCATCACAATATCATAATCGCCCCAGGCCACGCCCGATGGTGCAAGCTGTCCTCGTCCGGCGGTCACGTCAAAATTCAAATCGCGATCCAGGATAATGTCCGGCTCGATGCCCCGTGCCTGAAAGGCGCTGATGAGCAGTTTTTCCTCGGCGCGGATGTGGGTAATGAGAATGCCGATACGCATTTATTCGCCCCAATCCTCTTCGACTTCCGGCGCGAGGTCGAGTGTAATCGGGTTCAGGCTGATAATTTCGAGTTCCGTGCCGCAGTCCGGGCAAGAAATTAATTCGTTTTCCATCGCGTTGTTTGGAATGCTGACTTCGGCATCGCATTCGGGGCAGTGGGGTGCAGTCATCTTTTTGCGTTCTCCATTAGATTTTGCGTTGACATCAACAAATAGGTGTTGCGTTATCGACCAAAAATAAAACGCCGTCCAGGTCAGGTCTGGACGGCGGCTGTTCTCACATCATCAGGGCGCAGCGCAACTATCCAGACCTTGTATTTGGCTTCTTGCTCTGCTTTTGTTTGCTGTCGGCTACTTCAAAAAACATGATTCTTGCCTTGGTCTTATCCCGGTCTTGCTCTGTTCTCTTCCGGGTGAATAAAAAAACCTGCGCGGAAAGTCCGGGCAGGTTTGCTTTGCTGGTTTATATTCCCATCCAAGCGAAAAACCCGAACTACTGGTTCGGTTGGGTGCGCTTCGCCTTCTTGGTATGGGTTTTCAACATGATTTTTTGCTCACTCATAAATACTCATGATAGCATAACGATGAAATGCGATCTCTGCAAGTGACGAATTTGCATGAACTTCTTTGTGCAAAATGCAAAAACTCGCTTGCGCTGAACGATCACTCATTTGCGCTGAACGATCATTTCGTACTGGGAAAAAATCTGCTCAACTTCTTCATCCGCTGTGCTGATGCGCGGTATGCCAGTTTGTAGGCGAGCGAGTAATTCAGGATCGGTCAGTAAGCGCTCAAGCTGGCGACGCAGGTCATCCACATTATTGAGTTCGAACACCAGACCGCTTTTTTCATGTTTTACGAGTTCGGCCATGCCGCCGAGATTGGTAGTTACAACGGGCAGCCCAACACTAAAGGCCTCCAGGATAACCGTCGGACTGTTTTCGTACCAGCGCGATGGGACAACCAGCACGTCAAAAGAGTTGAGAATGTCCCAGACCTGCGACCCGGCATATCGACCATTCCAGCGAATCTGAGGATAGCTAACGGTGCTTTTTTTTAATTCAGCCGTATATTGTGGTGCTTGATTTTCCGGCCCCCAAATTTCGAATTTCAGGTCGTAACCCGTATCAATGAGTTGTTTGACAGCGCTCACCACCAGATCAATACCTTTGTGAGGCTGAAGCTGTCCCGCATAGCCGATCACGAGAGGATGTGCTGGCTCTTCTTCTAAATTTGGCTTGGGCTTGGGCTGCGGTCTCACCAGACCGTGCCGAATGTGCGCAAAGCGTGAAGTGTTGAAGCCAAATTCGGCATATTTGCTAATCAGGAATTGCGATGGGCTGATAACGAGGTCGGCTTGATTGAGCGCCTCGCTTAATGTGATGCGGCGCTGCGCCACATCGTTGGTCTGATGTTGCAGCATCGATAGCCCATCAATGGTTGACCAGAATGCGTTAATAAGGCCGGGAGCATAGCGGGCTGGCAGACGATAACGCCGTTGTTCTTCCATCAGGCAGCGCGTACATTTGGCATCGCTTTCAGGTCCTACACAAAGCTCCCCATTGGGTTGAAGCAGATTAAGACGGGCGCACATGAACCAGAATTCCGTCAGGGTGATGACAACAGGTACGCCAAATTTATGCGCGATATGGATAACCTGCCCACCAAGTAGATAGCCGCTAATCATATGCACCAGGTCAAAAGGCTGCCCCGCCATGACTTGGCGGAGAGCATCACCAAGTGGTGGATAATCATATGAATTCTCGAAGTGCTTTTTTCCTTCTTTGGTAATGCGGTAGTAGACACGGTGAATTTTGTACCCGTTTTCGGTAGTCGTTTCGACCCGAAAATTAGGATCATTAGCCTTTTCAATCGCGAACACTTCCACATCATGGTTATGGGCGACTAACCAGTTCACAATACGTTCCGCAGCTCGTTCAGCGCCTGCGATATGGGTGGGTGGATAGCCATGAACTGCAATTAAAACGCGCATATCATACTCTGGTCAAGCACTGGATAACCCCTTAAGAGTGGTATTAGAGTCTGTTCTGGATTATACATACCTTTCTTGAGTTCAACGAGCCAACTGTAACCGCCGAGTGAAAAAACCCAGCAACCGTTCACTTTCCTCCGACGTAAATGCGCCTAAGAGCCAGACTGCTGCCAGATAAACTCCCGCTCCCACAGCGGCGACAATGAAGAAATTCAGGTCTCGCAGCACGAACACCACAATTCCCATAATACCAGCAGCCATTAACAGCCGTATCAACCGCTTAAAGCCCAGCCCTGTACCGAAAGCGTGACGGAACAGAAAGTAAAACTGAGAGGCACCGAAGATATCGGTCAGGAGGGTGGTGAAAACGGCTCCGATGACTCCAAAACGCGGAATGAGAAACAGGTTAAGCGCTAGGTTGAGAATGCCCATTGAGGCGTAAATGCGGGCTGCTGCGCCCTCGCGTTTGATCGAGATCGCGATATTGCCGCAGTAGGAGTGATACAGAACCAGTGGAATATCCCAGACCAGAATCGCCAGAAGCAGCGCTGCCGGAGCAATTTCACTTTGATAAAGCACGATAATTTTATCGGCAGTGAGCATTCCACCAACGGCAATCGGCAGACCCAAAAACATCATCATTTTGACTGCCTGAAAATACCAGGGCATGATTGCGTCGGGATTTTGGGCATATTCGCGTGAGAGGGTAGGCGTGATTGCCTGATTAAAACTCGTCGCCAGAACGATGAGGGTCAATGTCAGATTGATGTAAGCCACATTGTAGAGGCCGATATCATATTCGCTCACATAGCTGCTCAGTATAATTGTGTCCACGCGGAACGCCAAAGACAGCGATAACTGGGTAATGCCAAACGGGATACCATAACGAATAACGCTGAACCAAAGCGCAGGGTTGATTTTAAAGCGAGGCGGTTGCAGTCGGTTGCGCCGGATCGACCAGAAGTGCAGGGCAATCATGATCGGCAGATTGAGTACCGAAGCGATCACGAGCCAGACGAAATCAAATCCCGCATACAGGAAAAGCCCGCCTAGAATCATAAACAACACCTGACTGATGACGCCGAAAATCGCCAGAATATCCAGGCGCTCATTGCCACGAAGGATGCTGTCCATTGGTGCGAGGATGATCTGGAGAAAGTAGCTGGACGTATAAACCGCCACAGCAATGATAATCTCTCTTGAATAATCGGTGAAGGCAATTGCGCTGCCAACCGTGACGATGGCGCATAAGATCGCCAGGAAAAAGCGCAGCACAACCGTATCCCAGAATAATTCATCAGACTTACTCGGATCGCGGGCGATCTCGCGAGCGAGATACTGGTTGATGCCCAGATCGCCGATTACTGAAAATAAACCAGCCCACGCAATCACGATGGTATATTGCCCATATTCGTGTCCGCCCAATGCCCGCACGACGAGGACTTGAAAAATAAAACTTACGCCTCGAAGCGCAATCTGCGCTCCCATTCCGAAAAGCGTATTGCGGGCGATTGTCCCACCGACACTGCGTCGAGGGGTATTTGTTGCTTCAGACATGCTCACCTCCAAGCTTACAGGATCACGATAGCGCTAAATCCTTAACCATAAATTGCATATAGCATTAATCTCAAACCTGTAAGGTATGTGCAAGGTCGAGTTTTAGGGAGATCGATCAACGCTGCCTTGACACTTCTCTATTATGACCGATATAATTCCATACGCTCGGTCCCTGTATCGCCGGGCTTTTCTTGAATGAATAAGTAGCATTTTAAGGAGCAAGCCCCGTGGGTCCGCTGCCAAAACGTAAAGTATCTCGCAGCCGTCGTAACCGGCGTCGTGCGCATGACAGCCTGACACTTAATCATCTGATTGTGTGTGAAGGTTGTGGTGAATATCATCTAGCACATCATGTCTGCGCCAAATGTGGCACGTATCGTGGCGAAACTGTCGTCGAAGTCGAAGAAGCATAGCCTCGGTTCTGAAATGATGCCGGAGAGCCTTTTTAGAGGCTCTTTTTTATTGTATCATCTGCTTTGTAGCACTTTTACGGCAATCTTTGCTGTGTTTCTTGTATATTCTGGCTGTACATTTTTAAGGAACAAAATTTCATAATGGTTAATTGGTCAAAAACGGCTTTTGTATTCCCTGGACAGGGTTCGCAGGAAGTCGGTATGGGCAAGGATTTCGTGTCGGAATATCCGGCTGCCCGTGCGATTTTCGAGCAGGCAGATGAGATTTTGGGGTTCAAAATTTCTGTACTCTGTTTTGATGGGCCGGACGATGAACTGAACGACACGATCAATACTCAACCAGCGCTTTACACATGCGGCGTAGCCATCCTGCGGGCGCTGGAATCCATTCTGCCCGATGCACGACCTCTGCTGGTTGCGGGGCATAGTCTCGGAGAGTTTACAGCGCTGGCAGCAGCGGGTGTCGTATCTTTTGAGGATGGCCTGCGGTTAGTACGTGAGCGTGGTCGTCTGATGAAGGCTGCTGATGAACAAAGTCCAGGCGCTATGGCCGCTTTGCTAGGGTTGAACGCCGATGTCGTCGGCGAAATCTGCGCACGCGCCAGCCAGGAAACAGGCGGTATTCTGGTGCTGGCAAATGATAATTGCCCTGGTCAGGTCGTAATTTCCGGCGATGATGTGACGCTGCAACTGGCGATAACGTTGGCAAAAGAAGCAAAAGTCAAAAAAGCGGTTAAGCTGCCCATCAGTATTGCGGCGCATTCGCCATTAATGGAGCCAGCAGCAGCGCTGTTTCGGCAAACGCTTTCAGAAGTGAATTTTCAACCGCCGCAGGTGCCGCTTTACGGCAATCTGACTGCCGCGCCGCTGGTGACTGTTGATGATATTCGACATGAACTGGATGCTCAACTGACTGGGGGCGTTCGGTGGACAGAATCGGTTCAGGCGATGGTGGCAGCAGGTGTCGAACAATTTGCTGAATTCGGTCCAAAAGATGTTTTAGTGAGTTTATTAAAGCGTATTGATCGCAGTGTAAGCGGTGTCGCGCTCAACAGCACCGAAAATTTGCGACAGTTTTTGGATGCGCCTGGTGAGAATCATTAATAGGTCATGTGGATTAGGGCAATTAAGCCATATGGTGCTTGCGTGAAAATTTGCGCAAACAGATAATATCTAGTAGCATTCTAAATACATCCAATATTAAGAGTTTGACAATTTTTTAAAGATATTTCTCATTTAGTGTGATATATCATGCTTTGTTTTGTTTATTGACGCTTTCTCACTGGAGGAGAACTCATATGTCGAAAACTTGGTTGGGAAGATTTTTTGTTTTGATCGTTGTTCTGTCTATGGCGTTAGCCGCTTGCGCCCAGGCAACGCCGACTCCAACACCGCGCCCCACAGAAGCACCACCTACTGATGCACCAACGGAAGAAGTAACGGAAGCTGTTGCCGAAGCCGCCACCGAGGAAGCCACAGAAGCCGCCACTGAGGAAATTACCGAAGAAGCGACAGAAGAAGCTACCGAAATTGCCGCCCTGCCGACAGACATGCCGACAGAAGAAGTGACGGAAGCCGCCACAATCGAAGTGACGGAAGCCGTTGAAATGATGACGGAAGAGCCAACAGAAGAAGCTACTCTCGAAGTCACCGAAGAAGCAACAGAGGTTGCCACTGAAGAAGCTACCGAAGTTGTGACCGAAGAGCCGACGGAAGAAATGACTGAAGAAGCTACCGAAGTCGTCACCGATGAACCAACGGAAACCCCAACGGATGAGCCGACAGAAACTCCGACTGATGAACCTACCGAAGAAGCTACAATCGAAGCGACTGAAGTTGTGACCGAAGAAGCGACTGAAGAGGCCACAGAAGTTGTCACCGATGAGCCAACAGAAGAAGCTACTCTCGAAGTCACCGAAGAAGCGACTGAAATGGCTACCGAAGAAGCTACCGAAATTGCGACTGAAGAACCAACTGAAGAAGCGACAGTCGAGGCTACCGAAGCACCAGTTAGCGGCTCAACAATCGCTGATATTGTCTCCGGCGATCCTCAGTTCTCAACGCTGCTTGCGGCTGTGAGCGCTGCTGATTTGGCCGAAACACTGGCTGGCCCAGGGCCGTTCACCGTTTTCGCGCCAACCAATGACGCATTTGAAGCGGCTTTGACAGCGCTGGGTGTGACCGAAGAAGAACTGCTTGCCAACACCGAACTGCTGACCAGTATTCTGACCTATCATGTCCGCAGCGGTGTGATCCTCGATACAACGATTGCCCGTCTGCCGACCATCTCGACACTCAACGGCCAGAAAATTACCGTGACTGTCAATGATGCGGGTGAAGTTCTGCTCAACGGTACTGTGAAGATCACCGCCACCAACATCGAAGCATCGAATGGTATCATTCATGTGATCGACGCAGTATTGGTGCCTGCGGAATAAACAGTTCGCAGAAACCATTTCAATTTGAACTCGATGGGGTAGGTCGCTGACCTGCCCTATGGCAACAATCCTGAAGTGGCTAATTAAGAATGAATAAGCAGAGGCGAGCCTTAAAACTCACCTCTGCTTTTTTTGTGAGGATTTAGAGAAGCGCGTTCAGACCTTCAAACATGCGCTTGACGGCCTTTTCTGTGGTTTCTGGCGCAAGTGCGTATGAGAAGCGAATCCAATTCATGCCAGCGTCGGAGAAATACATACCCGGCACAACTGCCACGCCGAATTTTTCTCCCAGGTGCTTCAGCAGTTCTTCCGAATTTTTCAAGCCGCCACCCTCGATAAAGCGCGTGCAGTCAATGAAGGCGTAATAACCGTCGCCCATAATGAATGGAACGCCGATACGCTCCAACTCGCGTCGGAGAATTTTGCGGCTCTCGCTGGTCGGTCTGATAATGCTTTCGGCAGCTTCGGCAAAGCCCATTTGGTAGGCAGCAATGGCGACAGCCTGACCATAAAAACTGGGTACAACGCCGTGTGATGCCTGACTGGTGATAAATTTGACGACATTTTTGCCCGCCAGCAGATGGGCGCTGCGGACATTCGATGCGCCCAGACTCTTGGTGATGCCATCCAGGAAAATCAGCCGTTCGCGTTCTTCCGGCGTGAAGGCTTGCAGTACGATGTTAATGTCCGATGGGCCGCTGTCTGTCACCCAATGATAAATCCAATCGAAGAGGACGTAAGCATAGTTGTTTTCCAACGCCGTTTTCGCCAGCATGATCTGTTCGCTCAGGGGAATGGTGCGCCCTGTGGGATTGTCCGGTGACGTGATGACGATCCCGGCAATTTTGCGGCCTTCACGTGCGGCATATTCGGCTGAGGCTTTGATGCCTTCCGGGGTGAAGCGCCAGCCTTCTGCTGGGTCGCCGGGAGCAAGAAGCACATTCAAGCCGACAGCATATGGCCCCCAATTGTAGCTGATCCAGGGAACGCGCGAGACAACCAGTGCGTCGCCGATCTCTTTGTGGCCGAGACTGAGCATCGCCCCGTAAGCCTTCTGAAGTCCGTCGCGCCCACCCTGTGTAAAGACGATATTTTCGGTTCCCCAGCCGGATGCGGCATCGAGTTTCCAATAATTTTCGGCAGCCATTTTACGGAAAAGCGGCGTTCCCCAGGGTTGATCGTAAGCCGTGCCATGTTCGACTTGCAGCTTGAAGGCGCGTTCCAGAATTTCGTAGGGGACACCGGGCAGGCTCGCGCCACCATCCCCCTGTGAACCGTCATAAGTTGGCGCGTCTTCACCCTCTTTTGACTTATAAACTTTCAGCGCGTCGCGAATGAGGAACATGCGCGATGGTGGAATATCCATCATATTTGCAGGATACCGGTCAACTGCGATTCGATTCTCTTCTGGTACGGCGAATTGTGGTGTATCTGATGTAGCCAAGCGTAATGCCTCCTAATCGAAAATAAAAACACCCCAAACTGGGGTGCTGTGTGTTACAAGCTGACAAAACAGAGCAGTCCCCAGGCTACGGCGTATCCCAATTAGTATTATCAGTAGTCATATGGGTATCCATGGTGGGAGACTTTCTTTCAGAAAAATATCTGCTAGAGATTGTGATATATTAACAAATGCACGTCAATAGGCAAGCCAATCGAAATCAATTGGCGGATGTTCGTGCAGAATGCCGAGATTTTATGCGCAATCTGGTTGTTTGACTCCATTCCAGCGACTTCCAAACGGCATTTCACCCCGCGCAGCCAATTTCGCACGTGCCTCATGCCATAGCTTTCCCCATGCGCGATGATCGGGCAGAACGCTTTCGGGATTCTTGCGACTACGTGCCACAAAGCCGGGAAATTCATCGCGTCCGGTAGGTTGCCCAATCGGCGAATAGCGCAAATCGAAGCTGAAGCGAATATCATCGCTCAGGTTTGGCAGCGAACAATGCTTGACCAAACGGTGAAACATCAGAATGCTGCCTGCCTTCATGGGCATGGGGGTTACATTCAGCTCACGGAATCGTTCGGGAATTTCGAAACAATGCGGTGCTAACCCCTCTCGATGGCTGCCGGGGATGATCGCCAGACAACCATTTTCAACGGTGGCATCCGTGATCGGTATCCAGACGCTCAAGACATCCGTATTATCGGCTTCCGCTGTGATAACCCCTTGATCCTGATGCCAGGGAGTCGCCGCGAGATAGGCGTTGCGTGGTTTTGCACCGACATTCATAAACTCCGGCGGTTTGATTCGCGCGTGCTGAATTGGATTCGAGAGAATTTCAGGGCCGATCAGTTTTTCTACCTGATCCAGTAATCGAGGGTTGGTCAGCAGATTAAACGTTGCTTCACTGGTATAAACCGGCGTTTCCTCGGTATAAATCGCCGCTTTCGGCAGTGAAATGTCGAGATAATAAACCTCTTCGTCGCTAAGCTGGCTGACAATCTGGCCTGCCCGCTGGTTGAACGGCAAATCCGCATAAGTGGATGGAATTTTGCCTTCACTGTACCAGCGGTGCGCCAGTTCATCCAGAAGCATCGAATAATCATCGATGACGGGCTGCAAATCCGTTTCAGGGTCGAGGACGTTCTCGATTAAAACGTAACCCTCTTCTGCGAACTGCTTTTGCATAATTGATTGTTCCATAAGTAGCCTCGCTTTTATGCTTTAATCGCGCCGGACATAATGCCGCCGATGAGCCAGCGCTGGAAAACGAAGAAAACGATAATCAAGGGTATTGTAGCAATGACGCTGCCTGCTGCCATGACACCATATTCCGGTACGGTCAGGGTCGCGCCTTTAAAGAGATTCAACAGGAGCGGTACTGTGACCATATTGGGGTCATTCATGACAATGTTGGAATAGATAAAATCATTCCAGGCGTTCATAAAATTTAAGATACCCAACACAGCCGTGATTGGCCCAATTAAAGGCAGTACGATACGCCAATACATTCCCAATAAGGATGCACCATCAATTGCTGCTGCGTCGATCAATTCATCAGGGATCGTCGCCGCGATAAATTGGCGCATCAGAAATACGCCCCATGCTGGCGCCCACCAGGGTATCCACAGCGGCCAGAAGGTGTTGATCCAGCCGAGCCGAGACATCAACAGGAAAAACGGCACAATCGTGCTTTGGTAGGGCAGCATCATCGTGACCAGAACGCAGTAAAAGAGAATGTTTCTTCCGGGAAAGCGCCGTTTGGCGAAAACAAATCCGACCAGTGACGTGAAAAGCAGCGCTGGAACGGTTTGGCCGATTGCTACCGCCAGGCTGTTAAATAATGCTCGGATAAACGGTGTTTTGACAATCAGGTCAGGATTGATTTCGCCTGAGAATAGTGCCGTGTAGTTGCTGGTGATAAATGGATTCGGCCATAAAGTTGGGGTGATCGAGTTGAGTGCGTTGCGCGGCATAAATGAGGCGATGACCATCGCATAGAACGGAAACATGAAAAAAATCCCCAACATAATCAGCACGAGGTAAACCAGGATGCGGCTGAAAGCTGGCATCCGGCTTTGACCGACGACTTGCGATTGGGGAATAGCTGCGGACATTTCGGCCATAATATTTTTCCTTTATGCCTCGGCAGTACGCACGAGCCGGAGTTGAATGAGAGTGGCGAAAATTACCAGAATAGCGATGATGAAACCTAACGCGGCTGCCTCACCATAGCGTGATGCCTGAAACGCTGTCGAATATTGAATGGTATTGAGAGTCGCCGTCGCATCATCTGGCCCAGAGCCACTTGAACTCGAAAATAACAGCCAGGGTTGTGTAAACAGATTCAGGAGGCCGATAGTGGTGGTAATACCCACGAACAGGATTACCCCGCGCATCATCGGGACAGTTACGAAGAAAAATTTCTGAATGGTATCCGCGCCATCAACACTGGCCGCATCATATAATTCTGCTGGGATACCCTGAAGGCCGCCAAGCATAATCAGAACGTTATAACCTGTCGCTCCCCATAAAACCATCAGGATAACCGAAATCCGTGCGGGCCAGGCCTCGATCAGCCATCCAACCCGCCCGATGCCAACTGCCTCCAGGATGCCGTTGATCCAGCCGGAGTTATTATTCAGCAGGAGTTGGAAAATGATGGCAACGATGACCGCAGAGGTAATGTAGGGCAGAAAATAAAGGACACGCAAAACCTTGCGCCCTTTTATCTGAGGGCTGTTAAGGATAGTAGCGAGAACCAGTGTGAGGCCGATGATAATGGGCAGCAAAATGATCAGGAAAATGATCGTGTTGCCCAAAGCGCCAATAATCCGTTCACTTTTCAATAAGCGTTCGTAGTTTCCAAGCCCGAACCAGCGCGGCTCACCAATACCTTGCCATCTTTGAAAACTTAGCCAGATCGAAAATGCAAGCGGATAGCCGTGAAAGATACCAAAAATAATAAAGAAAGGTGAAATAAGAAGATATTCGATGCGATGTTTCCAGATTTGATGCCAGATAGATGATCGTCTGCCGACCTGAGGAGCGGACATCAGCCCTGGCGTGCCAGAGATTTGATTTTGGGTGGTCATCTTGCGCCTTTCAGTTGATCACAGGGGCAAAGATTTCTTGCCCCTGCGATGCGATTCACATGAATTCAGCGAATTGACTACACCTGATAGTCTGGCAGAATTTCAGCCAGCCTGTCGGCTACATCCTGCATTCCGGTCTCAATATCGACTTCACCCTTAATCATTCCGTCAATGGAGGATTCCAGGACATCCGCTCCGGTAGCTGCGCCATAAGCGGCAGTACGGCAGTAATCGAGGCTCAGATTTTGTGCCATATCCAGCCAGATAGGGCCAATCACCTGCTCACCGAATAAATCGGTTGTCAATTCCTGGAATGGGCCTTCCAGATAGGGAAGATAGGGCGGGATAATGCCCCAATTGCCAGCAGCCGTCGCGCCTTCCATCGAGCCAAACGCGAACTGCATGAAAATTTTTGCCAGATCTGGGTTTTGCGTTGTGGCGGGTGATACTAAGGTCGCGCCACCCCAGACACCTGTGTTTGGGCCACCGGGAATTGCGCGTGGGAGAGGAGCGACGCGCCAGACACCTTTGACATCCTCATTGATATTGCTTTCCCAGAAGCCACGCGCCCAGGCTGGGCATAGGTCGAGTACGAGCTGACCGCTGTTGATTGCTGCCCAATACTCCGGCGTCCAGAAATCAGCTTGCAATGTAGCACCTGTTTCATAAATCTTTTTCATGAGATTGACGGCGTTGATGCTGGCTTCGTCATTAATCGTGACTTCGGCATTATCACAGGTTGTCGGGCCGGAGCCTCCGAATTGGGCATCGAACCACGACCACTGAGCTGTGGCAACAAAGCCACCACCGGCGGGATACAACACAGCGTTTTTGCCTGCTTCAGCAATTTGGGAGAGGATCGCGAGGAAATCCGGCTCATACATCATGTTGTCGGAAATTTCGATGCCCAATTCTTCCATGATGTCGGCGCGGTAGAAAATACCGCTGACCGAGAGATCGCCGGGCATCCCAAAATAGCCACCCATCGAGGCGACATAAGCTTCGTTCAGCTTTCCAGGGATGAGTGTATCCTTGATCTGCTCGATCATATCAGTCGTTTCCAGCAGCGCACCCTGCGCACCATATAATGCAACGTCAGTCGCTTCCATCCAGTACAAATCGGGCGCACCCGTTCCAGCGGCCATCGCCGTCTTGAACTTAGCGGCATGATCTTCGATTTGCTGCCAATCGAGGGTGACATTCGGATATTTTTTCAAAAATTCAACGCGGATATAGTCTAGTGGATGGTCGCCGTGACCCCAGAAAACGAGCGTGCCGGTCAGCGATTCATCAACTTCTTGTTGAGCGGGCGCAGCGAATGCTGATCCCATTCCAGTGGTTGCGGCTAATCCGGCGGCGGAAACCCCCGCCATCTTCAAAAAGCTGCGTCGAGAAATACTTTTATTGAAATTCTTTTTAGCCACGATTGTTGCTCCTTAAAAGTGATACAGAATTATCTTTAGCGAAGTGTACTGCATGAGTCATTATAGTGCATTCGACTGGAATTATAATTTATAGTCCGTAATCCTCCAAATTGCGATTTTATGGCATGGCAACAAAGCTGACTATGTTACTCTACCGCGAAATTATGGCATGACAACAAAGCTGTCTGGGCTACTCCAGCTACGCCATATGTTGTTCTGATCTTTAGCCCGCACCCGCCAGTAATGTTCTCCGCTGTTGGGCGCTGTCCAATTATACGAAAGCTGATCAAGCGGTATATCGATTGGCGGCTGAGCGTTATCGAACTGTGCGTCCGTCGCGATCTCGATCTGATAGCCTGTCGCCCAGGAAATGCGATTCCAGGTAAGCGTCACATCAGCGGCGGGGAAAGCGTTGCGTTCCGGCACATCGTTTGCTGAACTGCCGAGGACAACCGTTCGACACCGCGAAAATTCGGACGTGTTGTTGTTGGAATCGGTGGCTGTCGCCGTAAGGTATTGGCCGGATGCTGCGGTAAACACGAATTCCACATTAAAATTTACGTTGCCACTGCTATTGGTCGTGACATTGGTCGCCCCGACAAAGATTTGGCCTTCACCATAGCCGGATGGATCGCAGGCATCGTTGGCAAAAAACTCCACCCGATAAGTCGTGTTTGCTGTGCTGTTCAGCGTGCCCTTTATCATAATCGCGCTGCTGGTGGCTGAGGCGCTGGTCAATACCGGGAAATTTTGCAGGTTATTCCCGCCCTCATCGCTGTCACCAGCGTCATTAGGCGTGATGCCATCATTTGTATATATGTCTCTATCCAAATCAAGATCAATACCTAAATCCCCATTGCTGTGAGTGATGTTATTGGAGATTTTATTTCCCGTACCTGCGAGGACAAGAATCCCATCCTCACCATTAAAGCGTATGATGTTACCTGCATTCGTCGTTGTGCCACCGATTGTGTTATTGTTTGCAGGCTCGTAGATAAGAATCCCATAATGACCGTTCCCTAGATTTTGAGTGCCAGTTACATCTGTACCAATATAATTTCCCTGGATTTGATTTCCCATCGCGCCAGAATAAAGTGCCATACCAGCTATACCAGCGCCAGAAATAATATTTCTCGATACAGATGTTATTCCACCAATGATGTTACTAGATGCGTTGTCATGAAGCATGATGCCATAAACTGACTCGATGCCTGGGATACCTGTGCCAATAGCTGCCGTTCCAGCCGAATTCGTGCCAATATAGTTGCCGGCTATGAGATTGTTAGTTGCTCCTGAACCCGTAATATGGATACCTGTATTCCCAAAAGCAATAATGTTGCGTTCAAGCGAATCATTTTGATTGTCTGCATTAGTACCGATTGTGTTATTGGGCGAATTCGTAATGCTGATACCATAATTAAGGTTTATAAAAGGAGTTGTGCCCACCACATTTATGCCGAGATAATTACCCTGAACATAGTTGCCACCATTGGTTTGAATATCTACCGCACTATTCTTGAAGCGATTGATTACTAATCCGCGCACCGTGCTGTTTCCGGCAGTGATGGTCAAACCATTTTCGTTGGTTAAAAGGCTTCCATCCAGCTCGATAATTGGTGTTCCAGAAAAGTCCGGCTCACTCCAGCCGTCGATAATGACCGGATCAGTGATGGTTGGCAGCGCGGAAGTCGGCTGAATCGTGTAGGGTGCAGAGCCGGGGATATTAAACAGAATAATCTGTTGACCGCTCGTGCTGTTCGAAAGTGTGATCGCCTCACGTAGGCTGCATTGGGTGTCGCACACGCCATCGTTTGTATCATCGGTTGTAGTGACGGTATACGAGGGTGGATTCGGCACATTAATCGTGACGATAATCTCATCTTCGTCGGTTGCGCCTTTATTATCGTAGACTGTCAGAACGACTGTGTATGTCCCTGGCCCAAGCTGAAGGGACACCCTACCGGCAGTAACATCATCACCATCAGCATACGTTATACCAGCGATTGTCCAGAGATAGCGGACAATCTCACCATCCGGGTCATGGGTATTGGTGACACCCTCCCTGCCATCCAAAGTCACAAAAATCATGGTTCCGGCTGCGTCTGTCATTCGTACAATAGTTTGGTTTTCACCCATCAAAACGCCATTTGCATCGACTCCACGTGCGTCGGCGATAGGAGGGCGATTACGGTCAATACAGGTAATATCAAACCATGTCCCGTTCAGATCGGATGGTGCTGCGCCAAAAGCAGCCGGAAGTGTTGTGCTCGTACCGCCAAAATCGAGATAAAGAGGCGTGACACTATTGGGTGGGAAAACATAATCGTCGAGCCAATTCCCTTCGGACTCTGTGGGATCGGCGCTGGCGATAGTAGGAGGATTAGCATCTTGGGCGGGGCTGCCGGATTGCCAGATCATTTTTCCTGATGGGTCGCTGGGGCCAGTGCCACCCAACGTAACCTGATCGAGCGTTAAAACACCGGGGGCGCGTTGTACCCAATGAATGCCAAATGACCGTAATTGAGCGTAGTCTGCGCCAGTGTTCGTAACCTCAAGCTGTACAACACCAAAAATCATCCAATTTTTAAAATTGACTGTTATAGACTGACCAGCCGAGCAGCCTATCGGTGGATTGCCGCCAATTTTGTAGCACGGTGAAAATTCGGATGTGCTGTTATTCGGGCGAGTTGCCGTCGCTGATAGACGAGTGCCATACGCAACGTCATAATCAAAGTTCGCATTAAAACTGGCCTGACCACTTCCGTCAGTAGTCGCATTTGCAAAACCCAGATAAATTTTACCCTCACCATAACCCGATTTGTCACAATCCTGGTAGGCGAAAAATTCTAAACGAAATGTCGTGTTAGGCGCACTGGTTAGCGTGCCTGTGATATTCACCATGCTATTGGATACGGTTGCGCCTGTCAAAATCGGGAAATTTTGCAGGCTATTCGCGCCTGTATCCGCGTCGTCGGCATCGTTTGCTGTCACCCCATCACCACCCAGGTCGATTCCCAGGCCATTGTTCGCAAAAATGCTGTTCGACGAGATCAAATTCCCTGTGCCTGTCGTGACATTTACGCCTGCAAAGTCATTATAGGCGATCACATTACCCGCCCCGGATGCTGTCCCGCCGATTGAGTTATTCGTCGCGTCCTCGACAAAAACGCCGTGCAAGCGGTTGCCGAGGTTGAGCGCTCCGGTCACATCAGCGCCGATGACATTGCCCTGGATAAGATTATTGGAGGTCGTCGCGCCTTTGAGAATCACGCCATTATGCAGGCTGTCGGCAATAATGTTGCGTTCAGCGGCGGTTGTCCCGCCAACTCGGTTATTGGTAGAGTCTTCAATTTTTACGCCATCGTCGCCGTTACCAAGTGCCAGTGTTCCGGTCACATCTGTGCCGATATAGTTGCCGATGACAAGATTGTTGGTCGCGCTCTGGCCGTAAATATTTACGCCGTCGTCATTGTTGCCGGAGATGATATTACGCGCGGCGGTGGTTGTCCCTCCAATCGTATTGTTCGCAGAACTTGCGATAATGACACCGTACAAATTGGGGACGGCGCTTGTCCCGGAGGCATCCGTGCCAATATAATTGCCCTCAATCGTGTTGCCATTACCAGTCGGCATTCCGACTCCGCCATATTTCCAGCCGTTCAGAACTAAACCACGTACTGTTGAGCCGCCGCTGAGAATGTTAATGCCGACAGCAGTAATTTCCTGCCCGGCTGGTGCTGTGTAATTGTTGCCATTCAGGACAATCAGAGGTACGCCGGAGAATCCGGGTTGTGTTGTTCCATCAATGATGACTGCGTTAAAAATCAGAGGTAGTGGTGTCGCTGGCTGGATCGTGAATGGTGGCGTACCGGAAATATTAAATGCAATCGTGTCTTTATCAGGATTGGCGTTGGAAGCGTTAATCGCCTCGCGCAGGCTGCAATGGGTTGCGTTGCAAGTCCCGTCGTTTGTATCATTTGCGCTGGTGACAGTGAATGTCATAACGGCCTGGCTTCCGCCCGGATCGTCTGATTCTTGCGCAAGTGCTGTGTTGATAGCCAGAATGAAGATTAAAAATATTGAAATCCGCCGAAACGACATAAAAGCGCTCTCTTAATCTGCTTTGCACCATTTATCATTATACGGCTTCTGGATAGGGGTTGCTGGACGCTTATCCTGAATGTTCTGTAAAAAATCGGGCGTTTGGACTACGATTTCAGCGCAGGAATGACTTTTTCGCCGATGATTCGAATGCCATTTTGCGGGATCAGACCGTGCGGAGTGCCAAATTCGATGCGCTGTGCGCCCGCCGCAAATATATGTTCGGCGTGCTGGATGAGGTCATGCGCATTTCCCGCGAAGGCAAAGCGGTTCAGCAAATCATCGGAGATGAGGCTTGCCGCAAGATCATATTCGTTGAGGCTGGCATGTTGGCGCAAACGCTCGATGAGTTCCGGTTCGACCTGAACGGTTGAGTCGAGTGGGGCGACAACAGGTAGATAGAGAGCTACCGAGCGCCGAGCTGCTGCCCGCGCCTGTTCGCGATCATCATCCACGACTGTGACCGCGCCCAGGGCAATGCCAACTGCGCCGATTTCGCGTTTAGCATTACGCTCACCTTCGGCAATATAGCTTCGAATAACAGGCACAATATCCGGGTTTGCGGAGCCGCCGACCTTCACTTCATCAGCGATTTCCCCGGCTATGGCGCACAATTTACGCCCCCATGTGCCGATCATGATGGGAATAGGGGAATCTGGAAGGGGATACGGCGCTCGAACGTGCGGCGCAATCTGAAAAATTTGGCCTGTATAGCCGCTGCTTTCACCGGAGAGCATGTAGCGTACAATCTCGACAGATTCACGGATCGCCTGAAGCGGCAATTCTGTCATGCCGTGATCGCGCAGCCATGCCCCGCGTGAAATGCCGAGATAAACACCCGCCTTTGCGACTTGTGATAACAGAGCCGTCTCCGCCGCCATGTCGATGGGCGTGATACGCGAGGGCGAGACTGCCGCCGGGCCGATTCGCGCTCTTGAGAGATGCGGAGCCATCAGCAGCAGCGGGCCGTAGCTGGGATGAAAGGGCGCATCGCAATAAACACTCACCGCGTCAAAATCATATTGATCGACGAGCTGCGCCAGCGCGATATATTGTGAAGGGGTTTTATCGGTCTGGAAGGCGATGCTGATTTCGCGCTTCATGTGAGATCGTCGCTGTTCATGGCGCGTTTCTGGATGCGCTCGATTTTCATGATGAGGCGTTCTTCGGGGTCGGGGCAGGCGATCAGCGAATCCCGTTCCAGCCAATCATTGGCGGCGAGTTGGCGCTGCTTGGCAGCCAAGAGTGGCAAAACCGCGCTCAACGCATAGACGCAAAAATGCTTGCCATCGGGGATGCGCAGTTTGCTGCTTTCGGTCAGTTCAAAATAATCACCCACCTGCATACTGCACACCGAGCGACCTTCAATCGCAGTCACGGTCACGCGCAGGTCGTAAAGTTCAAAATCGTGCGCCATTGGTCAATTAACCCTTTTAAATGTGCAATCACGGGAGGGCGCAAGGCCTTGCGCCCCTACATGGCATCGCCTGTCATAAATTTTGGGATTTAGCTAAGGACTAACAGCTAACAGCTAATCGCTATTTCGGCCTCGCCAGTGGCTCCCAACCCAACACCCGCTTCGCCTTTTCCATGTTCATCATTTTTTGCGGGTAATCGCCGCTGACGATGAACGCCTGGAATCCATCGCGATAATCAATCGCTTTCATCATCGCAGCCGAGAGATCGGTGGCGGTTGTCGAGCAATTCGGGTCGCTCAACATAAACGTCTCGTGCCACTTTTCATCGGTCATCGGGTGGCACAGACGCAAGGCGTTGACGCTCATGCCCCATTCGTTGACGGCGTTGCGGCAGACTTCTTCGCCCAGGCGCTTGGTGAAGCCGTAAACATGGCGTGTATCCGGCGGCATTTCTTCGCCTGTAATGTAGCGCGTCCCAAGGTCTTCGTAAACCGAAAGCGTACTGGTGTAAACGGCGTGTTTGATTCCGGCGAGGTGGGCAGCGCGTAATGCCAGATAGACCCCTTTGACATTCACATCAAAATTGGTGATGACACCGACCTCATTGTCATAAATTTTGTTGCCCATCGCCATGAAAATGAGCAGTTCCATACCCTTCATGGCTTGTTCCAATGTCTCTGGATCGGTGAGGTTGCCTTCAATGTATTCGCAATCCTTCCAGACAGGCGGGCGCAAATCCAGCACACGCAGTTGATGCTGTGTCGCCAGATGAGGAAGGGTCAACGTGCCAATATCTCCTGAGCCGCCAATCACTAAAATTCGCATGATTTATTCTCCAAAAGTTATTGCGGTCTGATCAGAGGCCACGACGCAAATTCACGTACCAGGGCGACGATTTCACCCGTAGCAGCCTGATAGAGCGCCTCGCCTTTTTCAGCCGTCGCCGTTTCAGGATGACCGAGCGCACCTGTTTCGGTGATGTGATCGAACGTAAAGCGCACATCAATCCGGCTGGTGCGACTCGAATCCGGGCAATAAAATGCTGACTCGAACGGGATGTTTGCGCCACGTGCAGCTTCCAGTTTCACGAGTTCTGGTCGCAAACGCAGAATCATGCTGGTTTCCAGTTCGCAGGCATGGGTGACGTGCTTTTGTTCGAGTGTGTCAATCGCCGCAATCGCTTTGCCTGCGGTGACGAACCATGTACTCATCACGATCCATAAGTCAGGTTTGTCCTTATGCCGAAGCTGAACATCGTACATCGCCATATTGCCAGGGAGGATATTGCCGCCATGCGCGTTGACCAAGATCGGAAGAGC
>JALHNB010000032.1 GCA_022843745.1 Anaerolineae bacterium
TCCCTGGTTCGCACACGAATGCTCAGGTCGCTTATGAGGACAGCCAACCCGAAGAAAACAATGTCCTGTACCAGACGATTGTTGATGCCGAGTCTTATGGTGATAAGCCCGTCGTGATTGAACTCAAGGCCGGGCAGATATCGCTGCACACCGATTGGGTCATACACGGCTCAGAGGCCAACCAATCAGATCGCCGCCGCTGCGGTTTGACCATGCGTTTTGTTTCATCGGACGTGCGTGCGCTGAAAAACTGGAATCAGAATGGCATCATCTGTCGCGGCAGTGATCCAAGCGGGCATTGGGTGCATAACCCGCGTCCAGTCGGCGATACCATTCCCGAAAGAAAGGGAAAACAATGACCAATTACAACGTTACCTGGACCACTCCGTCCCAAAGTGCGCGTGACTCCATGCCGCTTGGCAACGGCGATATTGCGCTGAACGCCTGGGTCAAAGACAACAGTGACTTGATTTTTTACATCGCCAAAATTGATAGCTGGGATGAAAACAGCCGCCTGGTGAAAGTTGGCAAAGTACGCATCGCGCTGAACCCACAGCCGTTAGTCACCTCATTCGAGCAAACGCTCAATCTGAACGACGGGTCGATGCAGGTTAATTTAGGTGAGAATCTTCACCTTCAACTATGGGTGGATGCCAACCATCCGGTCATCGTGGTGGAAGTTGACAGCAAGCATCCTATCGAAGCAAGCGCTGCCATCGAAATGTGGCGCACCGAGCAAACGACGCTGCCGTCTATCGAAATCAGCGACATTATGTACGACCACTCTATACCGGGCAACCAGCGCGAACCGACCATCGTCGAGCCGGATGTGGTGCTGACCGGACAAGGCAATCGCATCGGCTGGTATCATCACAATACCCGTTCGCTTGGCCCGGCTCTCATGAGCAAGTTGCAAGGGCTGGATGGCTTCAAGCGTGATGACCCCATCATCCACCGCACATTTGGCGTGGTCATCCAGGCCGAAAATGGTGTTAAAGTGGATGAGTTTCATTTGCAATCACCCGCAACGAAAACGCATCGCTTTGAAATCACCGTTCTGACTCAACACCCTTCCACGCCGGAACAGTGGTTGAAAGCTATAGATGCTTCTATCGTCGCCATAAACGCGATTCCAGTTGACCAACGGCGAAATGCCCACAACCAATGGTGGGGTGATTTCTGGAATCGCAGTTGGATTCACATTACGGGTAATGAGGCCTTTGCCGTCAGTCAGTCCTATGCGTTACAGCGTTATGTCAATGCCTGCGCGGGTCGCGGCGTCTATCCGATCAAATTTAATGGGTCATTATTCACTGTTCCTTATCCTGGCAAGCCCAACGATGGGGACTATCGCCGCTGGGGATCGGGCTATTGGTGGCAAAACACGCGCCTCCCCTATATCAGCATGTGCGCCTCCGGCGATTTTGACCTGATGCAGCCCTTGTTTAAGATGTACGGTCATGATTTGCGAGAGCTTTTCAAATATCGAACGCAGCATTATCTCGGTCACGACGGCATTTATATCCCAGAGTGCATCTATTTCTGGGGCGATGTGTTCTCAGAAAGCTACGGATGGACACCGTTTGAGGAGCGTGAAGACAAGCTTCAGGAAAGCGGCTGGCATAAGTGGGAGTGGGTTTCCGGGCCGGAACTCGTCTTCATGATGTTCGATTATTACGATTTCACGCAGGACGAAACATTTTTGCGCGAAACGCTGATGCCGAACGCGCACGAAATTCTAACATTTTTCGACCAGCATTATCAGACAAATGAAAGTGGCAAATTGGTGATGCACCCGTCACAGGCGCTCGAAACGTGGTGGGAATGCACCAACCCTATGCCCGAAATCGCGGGCGTACGAGCCGTCGTCGAGCGCTTACATGGCCTTCCCGAAAGCCTGACCTCCAATGAGCAGCGCACATTCTGGAAGTCACTTGAAGCAAAAATGCCCGATCTCCCGACGCGCGAAATCGACGGCAAACGGGCATTAGCACCAGCCGAGTCTTTTGCGGACAAGAGAAATGTTGAAAATGCCGAGCTTTATGCCGTGTTTCCTTTCCGGCTGATCGCGTTCGACAAGCCGAATATTGAATGGGGCATTACCGCGTTGGAGCATCGCGACGATCCCGGTCATTTCGGCTGGCGGCAGGACGATATTTTTATGGCCTATCTGGGCCTGACCGATCAGGCTAAAGAGGGGCTGCTGGCACGTGTCCGAAATTCTAAAGAGGACAAGTTCGCCCCGCCCAACAAAGTGGTCAATGACTCGCGTTTTCCAGCCTTCTGGGGTCCAAATTACGATTGGATTCCCGATCAGGATCATGGCGGCGTTCTGCTCAAAACGGTACAGGCTCTGCTGCTACAAACGGATGGACGGCAAATTCATCTGTTCCCTGCCTGGCCGCATAATTGGGATGTCGATTTCAAGCTTCACGCGCCCTTCAACACCACACTCGAAGGTCGTTTCGAGAATGGTAGGCTTGCGGAACTGGTTGTCACGCCGGAATCGCGCCGCGCTGATGTGATTAACTGCCTGGAATAATGTGTGGAGATGTAGAGTTGTAGGGGCGACTCGGCGAGTCGCCCCTACGAAAATTTTGTCGTTTACAGGGATTACCCTACAACGAACTGATATTTCCCAGCCGCAAGCTCGTGAGCCGAACCACTGACCGCTTTGCCATTCAGCGTGATTTTTTCGCCCTCTTTTGCGGGCAAATTCACGCTTGCGGTGGTATTGGGCGGCACAACCACTGTCCAATTGAACTTGCCGTTCTCGATTTTCCAATCAGAAACCAGTTCGCCGTAGAGCGTCTTGAGTCTCCCTGCTGCGTGGGTTAGCCCGCCGCCAGGTTGAGGACTCAGGATACTATGCTTATAGCCGGGCTGCGCGGGGTCAATTTCGATCCCTGCCACCGTGTTATAGAGCCATGCGCCAATTGAGCCATAGGCGTAATGATTGAATGAGTTCATGCCGGGGTCTTGGAAACCGCTTTCCTCCGTCCAGCCGTCCCAGCGTTCCCAGATGGTCGTCGCACCCTGCGTTACCGAATACAACCACGAAGGCCAGCTTTTCTGGTGAAGCAGCGTATAAGCCGCATCTACCTGTCCGTTCTCGCTGAGGACATGGGGCAAATAGGGCGCACCGACGAAGCCCGTAGACAGATGTCCGTTACGGCGCTGAATATCGGCAACCAGTTCAGTCGCCGCCAGGGAGCGCAATTTCTGCGGCAGCAGATCGAAGTGCAGCGCCAGAACATAAGCCGTCTGTGTGGGCGTAAACAGATCGGTATTGAAAACTTTCGACTCTACTGGCCCATAATCGACGACTTTTAGGTTGCCGCGCGAAATCGCATCCGCGCCGTCCAGCATCGCCCGAATCTGCGAAGTTGGCGGAGGATTAGTCGGTACTTTGCTCCCTATCAGATAACGCGCACCAAAAGCCTTTTTCACATCGGTAAAAAGCCTGCGATATTTAGCGGCTTCACGCGTTTTCCCCAGCACAGCGGCAATTTTTGACATCAGATTCGCGTCGTAGGCCAGGAATGCTGTGCCGATCACGTCACGCGGGGTATTCGCATTGATCGAAAGCCAATCGCCAAATCCCGGCCAACCTTCATATTCTGGTGCGCAGCGGATGTAGCCAGGGCTGGCAGCCAGCAGAAAATCCATAAACCGTGTCATGACAGCATAATTTTCTTCGAGGATGCGCTTGTCGCCATAGCACAGGTACATCATCCAGGGGCAGATCACCGCCGCGTCTGCCCAGGCTGGCCCACCGTCTTCCAGTGGGGGTATGGCGTTCGGCACGACAGCGGGAACAGTGCCCCGTTCGGTTTGAGCGTCGGCGACATCCTTCGCCCACTTGGTCATAAAACCCGCAACATCCATATTAAAAGCAGCGGTTCTCGCGAAAACCTGAATATCGCCTGTCCAGCCGAGCCGTTCGTCGCGCTGCGGGCAGTCCGTTGGCACATCGACAAAATTGCCCTTCTGACCCCACACGATATTATGCTGTAGCTGGTTGATAATCGGCTCGGAACATTCGAAATCGCCTGTCGGATTCATCTCAGAGTGCAGCACAATGCCCGTGATCGTATCGGCGGTCACAGCGCCGGGATAACCGGAAATTTCCACATAGCGGAAGCCGTGAAACGTGAATTTTGGCTCCCAGACTTCTTCGCCCTCGCCCTTAAAGGTGTAATGATCGGTGGCACGTGCGCCGCGCAGATTGGTGGTGTACATCGTGCCGTCGGCGTTCAAGACCTCGGCGAAACGCAGCACGACGGTTGTTCCGGCTGGCGCACTGCCTTTAAAGCGCACACGTCCAACCATATTCTGACCCAGGTCGAAAATATGACTTTTCTGGAAAAAACTCCCTTTTTCAACCGGATCGCTGATCGGCTTCATTTCGCTGATGCGCCGCACGGTTGGGCCGTTGGTGGCAACGATAGCGGCATCAGGATCATCAAAAACCTCAGCCTTCAACCAACGCTTATCGTCAAATTTCGGTGCATCCCAACCGGGCATTTCCAGCCGCGCGTCATAGGATTCGCCCTGAAGCATATCCGCTTCGAGAATCGGGCCAAATTGATGCGACCAGGTGCGATCTGAGATGACATTGACCGTCTGCCCATCGTTGAATGTGATTTCCAACTGCGCCAGCAAGCGAGGCTGTCTGAAATAAGTTTGGCGATTTCCCAGGCCGATATGCCCTACCGCCCAGCCATCGCCGAGAATCGCGCCGATTACGTTTTCACCGTTCTGAAGCAAATCAGTCACATCGTAGACCATGTACTGCACTCGTTTGCCATAATGCGTCCATCCCGGCGCGAACACATCCTCGCTCACCTGCTTGCCGTTAATGGAACACTCGTACACGCCCAACGCCGTCACATAAAGACGCGCAGACCGGGCATTACTCGGCAGCGAAAATGATTTGCGCAGATATGGCGAGGGAATCGTGGTGCGTGGGCCACCTGTCAGCGCCGCGCCAATCCACTTTGCTTTCCAATCTTTTCGGCGCAGAAGCCCCATTTCGAACCATGCGGGATCGCTTTGGCCCGACTTACCCGTTTCGTCCCATACGGTAACTTTCCAGTACACACGTTGTCGTGAAGTCAGTGCTTTTCCACCATAAGTGACATGGACGGATTGATCGGAATCAACTTTGCCACTGTCCCATAGGTCAGTCTTACCTTCACTCAGATTTTTGGGGTCGCTGGCGGCGAAAATCTGATAGGCTGTCTGCCGCGCACCCTGCCGATCCGTCTGCATCTGCCAGCCAAGCCGGGGCAATCTGACATCAATGCCGAGTGGATTCGTGCGATACTCACAAGTAAGATTTGTAATCATAATTTTCCTTCAAATATGCAGTGTTTATCTATTTCTGAAATTTTGAACAACCCCTGTAAGATACATCAGGCACACGATAAACGCTATGGATTCCGCTAATAACTTTGAGTAATCGTCACTTCGCGATAGCATCATGCGGTAAAATAAAGCAAGAGATTTCAGGAGATCATTCATTCATGGAAATATCAGGCGATTATGTGTTTGATGCACCGCGCGAGATGGTCTGGAAAGCGCTGCTCGACCCGAATGTGCTAGGTGCGATCATGCCCGGTGGCAAAGGCTTCGAGCAGACGGACGAAAATCAATATAAAGGGGTACTGGAGGTCAAAGTCGGCCCTGTGCAGGGGACATTTCAGGGCGTGATTAAACTTCTGGACATCGTGCCACCAGAACGCTATCAGATCGAGGTGGATGGCAAAGGCCCTGCTGGATTCGTCAAAGCGACTGGAAAAATGCAACTGGAAGTCCGGGAAAACCAGACCTTTATGGAATATTCCGGTCAGGCGCAGGTCGGCGGACGCATCGCCAGCGTCGGTCAGCGTTTGATGGACAGCGCCGCGCGTTCGATTATCCGCCAAAGCCTGGAAGCATTAAACGAATATCTGAAAATCGAGGTCGCCAAACAAGCACCACCACCGCCTGCGCCCGTCGAGCCAACGACGAACGGAGTCTCGCCGACTGTGCCGCCTGTAGTTTCCCAGGTTAGCCAGCCAGTCGCGCCGAAGTACACAACGACGACACAGACGATGGTGGCGGTCAATGTCGCGCGGGATGTCGTCAACGACATCGTTCCCGCCAAATATCATCCCTGGCTGATCGGCGCGGTGGTCGCGCTCATCGTGTTCATTCTGTGGCTGATTTTGTCACGCTAACGGTTGCGAAAGATTTTCATTCTTTATAGAGCCTCGGCAAACGAAGCGTCAGTCAGAGCACGAACCTGATCGAGAGTCGCACCTGGCATCAATTCGATGAGCGTTAAGCGGCGATCTATAAATTTGAACACAGCGAGATCGGTGATAACCATATCAACCGCGTGACGAGCTGTCAGTGGCAGCGTAATTTCGCGCAAAATTTTGGGTTCGCCATTCCGGGAATTATGCGTCATGGTGATGATGAGCCGTTTCGCACCGCTGGCTAAATCCATCGCCCCGCCCACACCGAGCAGCGGTTCACCCGGCACCGCCCAATTCGCGAGATTAGCAGCCTCGTCAACCTGCAAACCGCCCATAATAGCCGCGTCAACATGCCTGCCGCGTATCATCGCGAACGAGAGCGCACTATCAAAATATGAACTTCCCGGCAAGGCGGTCACGGGCTGCTTGCCTGCATTCACGGGGTAGTCCATCGCACCGCCGCTTTCTGGCGCTGGCCCGACACCAAGCATTCCATTTTCCGTATGCAGAATGATGCCACTTTCGGCGGTAATCAGATCAGCGACCAGGGTCGGGATTCCGACACCCAGATTGACAATATCGCCGCGTTTCAACTCGGCCAGTGCCCGTTTCGCCATATTCATGCGCACATCATCAACCGCTTTCCGACTGCTGACGGATGCCGATGAGCCGAGATCATCCAGAGTCGTGTGCGCTTGCACCAGATAATCGACAAAATTCCCAGGTGTGACAATTTCATCCGGCGAAAGCGTGCCAACAGGGACGATTTCCTCGACTTCGGCGATGACGAGATCGGCTGCCGTTGCCATCATCGGGTTAAAATTGCGCTCAGTCATACGGTAGACGAGATTGCCGGCAGTATCGGCTCGATAAGCGCGAATAAAAGCGATGTCCGCATGTAGCGCCTGGACAAACACATACTCTTTGCCGTTGATAATTTTGGTTTCGCTGCCCGCCGCCAGTGTCGTACCCGCCGCTGCTGGCGTATAGAAACCGCCAATACCCGCGCCACCTGCGCGGATCGCTTCTGCAAGCGTCCCTTGTGGCAGGAGTTCGACTTCCAGCTTGCCAGACTGCGCGGCGGCTACCGCTTCGGGATTGGAGGTATAAAACGAGCCAATCGCTTTTTTAAGCTGCCCATTTCGCAGCAATCGCCCGCCACCTAAACCCGCTTCGCCCACGTTGTTCGAAATCAGCGTCAGATTTTTAACATCGCGCTCCGCCAGTGCGTGAAATAAATGTACAGGATTTCCGGTCATACCGAATCCACCTGCCATCATGACCGCGCCATCACGGACGAATTCCGCTGCCTGCTGTACTGTAATCTGCGGCACGATTTTCATGCTGGTATCCGTTCGATAATCGTGGCTTCACCCTGTCCCACGCCCACACACAGAGTCGCCAGCCCATAGCACATGGATTCTCCGGCCTCAGCCCGACGCTGCATTTCATAAATCAGCGTCGTCAGAATACGTGCGCCCGTGCACCCGAGTGGATGCCCCAACGCCAGCGCACCACCATTGACATTGGTGATCGCGTCGTCAAGTTCGAGTTCGCGGATAACCGCCAATGTCTGCACCGCAAAGGCCTCGTTGATTTCAACAAGGTCAATATTTTCGAGGGTCAGGCCGGCCCGTTCCAGCACCTTGCGCGTAGCAGGAACCGGGCCTAAACCCATTGTGCGCGGGTCAAGACCTACCGCCGCCGAAGCCACCCAACGCGCCAGCGGTTTGATGCCCAACAAATCCGCTTTTGCCTGCGACATCAGCACGAGCGCACATGCCCCATCATTCAGCCCACTTGCATTACCCGCTGTTACCGTGCCATTTTCGCGAAACGCAGGGCGCAATTTCCCCAACGCTTCCATATCCGTCGCCAATTGATAGCCGCTATCTGTCCTAACAGCGCGTGGATATTCGTCAATTTCGACAACCAGTGGCGCACCTTTTCGCTGCGGGATCGTTACGGGGGTGATCTCCCGTTGGAAATAGCCTTTATTCATGGCGTGAACGGCGCGTTCCTGGCTTTGCAGCGCGAACCGATCCTGATCTTCCCGTGTGATCGCGCCTCCGTTAATCTTCCCGGCGCAGCTCATCTCGTAAATATTTTCTGCCGTTTCGCCCATTGATTCCAGCGGAAACAGCGCCTCCATACGCGGATTCGGATAGCGCCAGCCAAGTGTCGTGTCATAAGCGACTTTATTGCCGCTTGGCCCCCAGGCTTCCGAATTTTTTGGCAGCGAATAGGGCGCACGAGTCATCGACTCGACTCCACCCGCGACAAAAATATCACCCTCACCGCAGCGAATCGCGCGGGCGGCCTGATTGACGGCGTTCAAACTGCTGGCGCACAGGCGATTCACGGTGACACCCGCGACATGATGGGGCAGCCCTGCCAGCAGCAAAGCCATACGCGCCACATTGCGGTTATCCTCTCCCGCCTGGTTCGCACAGCCCATGTACACTTCTTCAATTTCAGCCGGGTCAATCCCTGCCCGCTTCACCGCTTCGGCGATCACCAGCGCAGCCATATCGTCCGGCCTCATGCTGGATAACGCGCCACCGAGTTTACCGATGGGCGTGCGAACGGCGCTGACGATGACAACATCATTCATAATTTTTAACCAATTTCAACAAAGGCGAAGAAATATGCTGTTCATTGTAGCAGTTTCGGGAGCGTTCTTAAAAGGGATGTCGAGGATTTTTAAACGGGATTTCCAGAGGCAAAAAATGACATACACGATATAGATCATTCGATTTTTTCGCTTATTCGCAGTCCAATTTTCTTTGTTTAATCTGCACAAGATTGATTTAGAAATGGTCATTAATCCCCTTTAACTAGCCCCATTCCGTTTTTTAGAGTGCCTCAAACAAAATCTGTTGTCGCTTTATGATAACACTCCCCTCACAAAGCTTGTCTATATCTCACATTTATCCCATCTTACGATGTGTTAACGTTCTATAGCATCCTTCTACACATCACAGGAGAGAAATATGAAACTTTCGCGCGTCGCAATTGGCAAGCAGTTCAGGATATTGTTCCTCACACTCTTTGCCCTCGTAATTGGTGGTATGACCCTTGTAAAAGCCCAGGAAGCCGAAACCATTAAGGTGGGTATCCTGCACTCGTTGAGCGGCACGATGTCGATCAGCGAAGTAACCGTCGTCAACTCTACCCTCATGGCTATTGAAGAAATCAATGCAGCGGGTGGCGTTATGGGTCGTATGATTGAACCCATCGTCGAAGATGGTGCCAGCGATTGGCCGACATTCGCCGAAAAAGCTCAGAAACTCCTGCTCGAAGATCAGGTAGCTGTCGTGTTTGGCTGCTGGACGAGCGCCAGCCGTAAAGCGGTCAAGCCCGTTTTCGAAGAAAATAACGGCCTCTTGTTCTACCCTGTCCAGTACGAAGGCCTGGAACAATCGCCCAACATTTTCTACACCGGCGCAACAACCAATCAGCAGATCGTGCCAGCGGTGGAATATCTGCTCGAAGAAGGCCTGAGCAAAATGTTCCTTCTCGGCTCGGATTATGTGTTCCCGCGTACCTCGAACACCATCATCAAGGCGCAATTGGCTGCCAGCGGTGGCGAGACTGTCGGCGAAGAATACGTACCCCTGGGTGGCACTGAATTCAGCACCATCATCGAGAAAATCCGCGCTGCCGAACCACAGGTCATCTTCAACACCCTCAACGGTGACAGCAACGTGGCGTTCTTCAAACAATACAAAGATGCTGGTTTCACAGCCGAAACACTGCCGACCATGTCCGTGAGTATCGCAGAAGAAGAAGTGAAAGCCATTGGCGTTGACTTCCTGCTCGATCACCTGGTCGCCTGGAACTACTACCAGACCGTCGAGAGCGATGTCAACACGACCTTCGTTGAAGCTTTCAAGGCCAAATATGGCGAAGACAGCGTGACGAGTGACCCGATGGAAGCTGGTTATTTCGGTGTGTATCTGTGGAAAGCGGCTGTGGAAGCAGCGGGTTCAACCGAGGTTGAGGCAGTACGCGCAGCAGCGGGTGGCATCACCTTCGAAGCACCAGAAGGCACAGTCACGATTGACGGCGACAACCAACATACCTACAAAATCGTGCGTATCGGCCAGGTTCGTGAAGATGGCCTGATCGACACTATTTGGTCAACCGAAGGCCCCGTGAAGCCTGATCCGTATCTCTGCACCTACGAATGGGCGGCTGAACTCCCCAAACCTGAAGAAGGTTGCCCCGAACCAGCCGCGTAATAAACGCATGACGTAATTCAGACGAGGGGCGTTTCCCTGCCTATGATTTGGAAGTCCGGGCAGGGTTTACGCCCCTTAACCGTGCGCTCACGTGCATGAAGCGCCAACAGTTCACATTATACACCTTTTGAGGTCGAGTATGGAACTCATACTATCGCAGATATTTAACGGAGTGAGCCTGGGATCCATTTTGCTCCTGGCCGCGCTCGGTTTGGCGTTTTCATTCGGGTTGATGAAAGTCATCAACATGGCGCATGGTGAATTTATCATGGTAGGCGCTTATGTGACCTACTTTTTTCAGCAATTTATCGCGCCAGCACTCGGCGGGGAGAACGCTGCTAAAGGCGGCCTCTTTTTCATCCTCTCCATCCCGGCGGCGTTTATCATTACTGGTGCGCTCGGCTATTTGCTGGAAGTTCTCATCATCCGGCGCTTGTATGGGCGACCATTGGATACGCTGCTTGCAACCTGGGGCGTTGGCCTGATGTTGCAACAACTCGCCCGCAGCTACGACTCGCGCAATGTTCCGGTCACTTCCCCGGACTGGCTCAACGGTGGCCTGATGATTAGCGATGCGCTCTCGCTGCCTTACAAGCGTATCTTCATTATCGCGCTGGTCGTCTTCTGCATTATCGGCATCTACTATTATCTGTACCGTTCACCACAGGGACGGCGCACACGTGCGGTCATGCAGAATCGCGAAATTGCTTCGGTTCTGGGCGTGGCGACCCGCCGTGTCGATGTGCTGACCTTCGCGCTCGGTGCAGGGTTGGCAGGTGTAGCAGGTTCCGCGCTGACATTACTCGGTCAGATCGGCCCACAAGTCGGCACGGGCTACATCGTAGATGCTTTTATGGTCGTCGTATTAGGTGGCGTTGGCAGTTTGCCGGGAACGATTATTGCCGCGTTTACCATCGGCATTTTCAACACCTTTTTAGAGATGAGTACAACGGCGACGTTGGGCAAAGTGCTGGTATTCGCCTTAATCATCGCCTTTTTGCAATGGAGACCGAACGGCCTCGTCGCTGTTCGCAGTCGCACATGAAGGCTGAGAGGATACTACAATGACAACACTTCGACCCCGTTACTCTCTCGCGCGTGACTGGCTACCAATTCTCGTATGCGGCATTATTTTGTTCGTGATTTTGCCACAGGTGCTTTCTTCATTTCAGATTAACCTGCTAGGCCGTTTCCTGACTTATGCCATTGTCGCGCTTGGGCTGGACTTAATCTGGGGCTATACGGGTATGATGAGCCTCGGACAAGGGTTATTTTTCGGCCTCGGTGCATACTGCTTCGCCATGTATCTCAATCTGGAAGCCGCCGGAAAAAACCTCCCGGAATTTATGCCGTTATACGGCGTGACCGAACTCCCCTGGCTCTGGCAGCCATTTCATTCACCTATCGTGGCGATTATTCTGGCGGTTGTTGTTCCGATGCTCGTCGCCGGACTGCTTGGCTTCATGGTCTTTCGCAGCCGTGTCCAGGGTGTCTATTTTTCGATTATCACCCAGGCGCTGACAGCCATCGTTGCCCTGCTTCTGGTGGGTCAGCAGCAGCTTATCAATGGCACGAACGGCATCACGGAGATGCGTACCATCTTCGGCTACAAACTGTCCGATCCGAATACAAAACTGGCGCTGTACATCATCACAGGTGTGGTGTTGGGCGCGGTCTTCATTCTCTGTCGTTTTCTGATCCGAACACGTTTTGGGCGGCTGCTGGTCGCTGTGCGTGATGACGAAAATCGCGTGCGTTTTGCCGGCTACAACCCCGTCGCCATCAAAGTGGCGGTATTCGCGCTTTCGGCAGGTATCGCTGGGCTGGCAGGGGCATTATTCGTCCCGCAGGTCGGCATTATCGCGCCAAAACAGTTGGACATTACCGCGTCGATTGAAATTGTCATCTGGGTCGCTGTTGGTGGCCGAGGCTCACTGATCGGCGCAATCTTAGGGGCGCTGCTGGTCAACACCGGAAAAAGCGTGATCAGTTCTGCCCGCCCGGACATCTGGCAATTTATTATGGGCGGCCTGTTCGTCGGTGTCGTGCTGCTGTTCCCCAAAGGGATTGTCGGCGCGATCAGAGACCTTCTGAAGCGCTTCAAACCCAATTGGCGTATGCCAGCCTCACCCAATCTTGAAGTCGAAACTACTACTTTAGCAGCAGGAGAGCAACAATGAGCAGCATTATGGAAATGAAGGGCGTTACCGTCAGCTTTGATGGGTTCAAAGTTCTGGATAATCTCGATTTCTGCATCGCCTATGATGAACTGCGTTTCCTCATCGGGCCGAATGGTGCAGGAAAATCCACCCTGCTGGACATCATGACTGCTAAAACACGTCCCGATCACGGCAAAGTCATTTTCGATGAGAAGATCAACGTGACACGCACCTCCGAACATCAACTCGTCCGTCATGGCCTGGGGCGCAAATTTCAGACTCCTTCGGTTTTCGGCAGCCTGAGTGTCTACGAAAACCTGGAAGCCGCGATTGGCTTCAAGACGAGCATTCAGAAACTTGTCGGAAAACTTTCTGGTGAACAGAAGGATAAAATCGAGGAAGTGATCGAGATCACCAACCTGAAAGACCTGCGTAATATGCCCGCAGGCATTCTTTCTCATGGTCAGAAGCAGTGGCTTGAGATCGGGATGCTCATCACACAAGAACCGAAGCTGCTCCTGCTCGACGAGCCTGTCGCCGGGATGACGCGGCGCGAACGCGATCATACAGGTGAACTGCTCCACAAGATCGCGAAAAATCGCTCGATTCTGGTTGTCGAACACGATATGGTATTCGTTCGCCAATTCGCCAGCACCGTGACGGTTCTGCACATGGGCAAGCTGCTGTGCGAAGATCACGTCGAGAATGTTCAGGCGAACCCGGAAGTGATCGAGGTTTACCTGGGACGCGGGCGCGGGCACAAGGCGGCGTAATTATGCTATCTGTTAATGGATTACAGGTTTTCTATGGTCAGAGTCGCATCCTGAATGATGTCAGCATCGAAGTGCCGCCGGGTCAGATCGTCTGCCTGATGGGACGTAACGGAGTCGGCAAAACAACGCTCCTGAAATCGATCATGGGCGTTCTGAAAGCAAAAAAAGGAAATATCGTCTACGACGGCGTGGACATCACCACCACCGCGCCGCATAAACGGGCACACGCGGGTCTGGGCTATGTGCCGCAGGGTCGAGGCATTTTCCCGCATCTGACAGTTTACGAGAATATCCTCATGGGACTGGAAGCGCTGGACAGCAAGGAACAGCGCAACAGCCAGGACTCCATTGAGGAGGTTTACGCAAATTTTCCGGTATTAAAGCAGATGGGCAAACGGGTCGCGGGGACGTTGAGTGGCGGTCAACAGCAGCAGTTGGCGATTGGGCGCGTGCTGGTACGCCATCCCAAAGTGCTCCTGCTGGACGAGCCAACCGAGGGCATCCAGCCCAATATTGTACAGGAAATTGAGACACTGATTCAGTCGTTGCAGGAACGCAAGAATATTGCTATTCTCCTGATCGAGCAATTTCTGGATTTCGCCCTGGGCATCGCAGATTACTGTTACGTGATGGAAAAAGGGCAAATCGTTTCGGGTGGAAATGCTAAAGAATTGGATCCCGAAATCATCAGAGAGCATCTATCAGTTTGACAAGCGCGTCTCTACATGCAATTGGTCGAAATGGCGAGCTGCGGCTGGGGTTCGCGCGGCGGGCGGGGCATACAGCGCTGGTTGAAAATTACTCGCGCCCTCCCCTGCAAGTTATGCGGGCGATCCCGGACGCAGCAGATTGTTTGTGCGTCTATGTTTTGAGTCCGACAGGAGGCGTGGTACAGGGTGATCGCTACACAATTCACATTGATGTGGGTGAAGAAGCACATGCGCTGTTTACCACGCAGTCCGCGACCAAAGTTTACCGGATGCCGGAAGGCTGTGCCGAGCAAACCATTCGCATTAATGTAGAACGCGGCGCGGTTTTTGAATTTGTGCCGGACGCGGCGATTTTGTTTGCCGATGCCGATTTGCGTCAATCCATCGAAGTCACCCTGCATCCCGGCGCAATGGCGTTGATTTACGAAATTGTCATGCCAGGTCGATTGGCAAGCGGCGAGCATCTGCGTTTTCGTCGTTACACCAATCGCCTCACGGTGCGCGATGACCTGGGATTGCTGCTGTACGATGCCGCGCAGATCGAACCCGCCAGTGACAACCTGAGCGCAATCGGCAAATTGGAAAATTTCACCTGTTGGGGAAGTGCTTATCTGGTCGGCGATCTGGCAGCACACAACATAAATGCCGCCGCGTTCTGTGAAGCGCACCGCGAAATTCTGGAACGCAAGGACGCGATTGGTGGTCTATCGCCACTGTATCGAAATGGCGTATGTGCGCGGATGTTGAGCAAACGTCTGGAAACGATTTACGCAGGTTTTGACGGCCTGCGCCAGATCATGCGGACGCGCTATATGGGATTGCCCCATGCGCCTCTGCGAAAATAAAAATTGATTACCTTGATCCATATATAAAAATGTCTTTAAACTCCTCCCTCACAAACCGACCCTCATTGCATAGAGAGGGACTTTAAAAGAGTTGGTCTCCCCTCTCCAATGCGTTGGAGAGGGGTTGGGGGTGAGGTTAATCACACGCGAAGCTAATTACGGATGAAAGGGCGAGGATGAACCTAACGCCACGAGAAAAAGACAAGTTGATGATTTATGTCGCCGCGATGGTCGCCCGTGACCGCAAAGCGCGCGGCCTCAAGCTCAATCACCCCGAAGCGATTGCGCTTATCACCGCTGACGTGCTGGAAGGCATCCGCGATGGGCGCAGTGTGGCGGAACTGATGCAGTATGGCCGCACAATTTTGACGCGCGACGATGTGATGGAAGGCGTACCGGAGATGATTCACGACATCCAGGTCGAAGGCACATTCCCCGATGGCACGAAACTCGTCACCATTCACGAACCGATCACTTAAAAACTAAAACAAAAGAGGCGTTCATGATACCCGGTGAATATTTTTTAGAGGACGGCGACATTATCGCCAACGCAGGCCGCCCTGTCGTCACGCTAATGGTGGCAAATACGGGTGATCGCCCGATTCAGGTTGGCTCGCATTTCCATTTTTACGAAGTCAACCGTGCGCTGGAATTTGACCGCGAAAAAGCCTATGGGATGCACCTGAATATCCCCTCCGGCCTGACAGTGCGTTTCGAACCAGGCGATCAAAAAACCATCGAACTCACCACTATTGCTGGCACACGAACCGTTTACGGCCTCAACAGCCTCGTCAACGGTAAACTCGATAAAGAGGAGTCCTAAAAATGCCGCTGCGTATTCCCCGGCGTGTCTATGCCGATCTCTATGGCCCAACAGTCGGTGATCGCGTTCGTCTCGCCGACACTGACCTGATTATCGAAGTTGAAAAAGATTTCACGCTTTACGGCGATGAAGCCAAATTTGGCGGCGGCAAAACCCTGCGCGACGGCATGGGTCAAGACCCTGTGACCACGCGCGAAGGAGGCGCACTCGATCTGGTCATCACCAACGCGCTGATTATTGACCACTGGGGCATCGTCAAGGCGGATGTCGGTGTGCGCGATGGCAAAATCGTCGGCATTGGCAAAGCGGGCAACCCCGGCATCATGGACTGCGTGGACGCAAATCTGATCGTCGGCACATCCACTGAGGTGATCGCTGGGGAAGGCATGATCCTCACGCCCGGCGGCATCGATTCACACATTCATTTCATCGCGCCGCAGCAGATCGAAGAAGCACTCGCATCCGGCATCACAACCATGCTCGGCGGCGGGACTGGCCCAGCAACGGGTACGAACGCGACCACCTGCACACCCGGCGCATGGAATATGTACCGGATGCTGGAATCTGCCGAAGCTTTTTCGATGAATCTCGGCTTCATGGGCAAAGGCAACGGCTCGATGCCCGATCCCCTTTGCGAACAGATCGAAGCAGGCGCGATTGGCCTGAAATTGCACGAAGATTGGGGAACAACCCCTGCCGCGATTGACAACTGCCTTTCCGTTGCCGAAGAACACGATGTGCAAGTCGCCATTCACACCGACACGATCAACGAAGCGGGTTTTGTGGACGATTCGATTGCTGCGTTCAAAGGCCGCACGATTCACACCTTCCACACCGAAGGCGCTGGCGGCGGTCATGCGCCGGACATTATCAAGGTCTGCGGCGAATTGAACGTTTTGCCCTCCTCCACCAACCCGACTCGCCCTTTCACCGTCAACACGATTGCCGAGCATCTCGATATGCTCATGGTTTGCCATCATCTCAGCCCGTCGATTCCCGAAGATTTAGCCTTTGCTGAATCGCGCATCCGCCCAGAAACAATCGCCGCTGAGGATATTCTGCACGACCTGGGCGCATTGAGCATGATGTCATCGGATTCCCAGGCGATGGGTCGCGTCGGCGAGGTGATTATGCGCACGTGGCAGACGGCACATAAAATGAAAGTTCAACGCGGAAAACTGCCGCAGGATAATGAGCGTAACGATAACTTCCGTGTCCGACGCTACATTGCCAAATACGCGATCAACCCAGCCATCACGCACGGAATCGCGCAGTACGTCGGCTCGATTGAAGCCGGAAAATTGGCCGATATGGTGCTGTGGCGGCCTGCTTTTTACGGCGTGAAACCGGAGATGATTATCAAGGGCGGCTTTATCGCCTATGCGCAGATGGGCGACCCGAACGCCTCGATTCCCACGCCGCAGCCCGTGCATGGTCGTCCGATGTTCGGCGGATTCGGACGCGCGATTTCCAGCACATCGTATACTTTTGTTTCGAAAGCAGCCTATGATCGCGGCATCCATAAAGAGTTAAACCTGCACAAAATGGTCGCGCCTGTGGGCAACTGCCGGGGGCTGACCAAAGCGGCAATGATTCACAATGACTTTTTGCCGAACATCACCGTAGACCCGGAAACGTATGAAGTGCGTGTGGACGGCGAGATTCTGACGTGCGAACCTGCCGAGACGCTGCCGCTGGCACAGCGCTATTTCTTGTTCTAAGTAAAAAGTTGAAAGTGCTGAGTCAAAAGGATTTTGTGTCGAGGTTGTTGCCACTAGGTTTCACTCAGCACTCAGCACTTTTCACTTTCAACGATTGATGATGCTCTTCCAATCTCGTCAACTCCTGCTGTTGCTACAATGTATAGATTCGGCCTTTCCCACTGGCTCTTTTGCCCATTCCGGCGGGCTGGAAACCTATGCGCAGGCCGAAATCGTCACGACGGCGGGCGATCTGGCACGTCTGATCGCGATGAAGCTAGAAAGTGTGGCAAAAACCGATCTGATTATTGTCCACAGTGCGTTATCGGCTGATAGTGCGCAAATTTTGCAACTTGATAATCTATGTTCCGCGTCGAAAGTGGCGAAAGAAACGCGCGAATCCAGCGAAAAAATCGGACGGCGGATGCTCGTTAGTGTATTGAATTTGATGCCAAATGAGCGACTTCAATTTTATCAGGACGAAATCACGGCGGGGCGCTGCGCCGGACATCACGCGGTTGTTCATGGGCTGGCGTGTGCGGCGTTGGGCATCGAACCCCGCGCGGCACTATTGACGTTTGCTTATGCGTTGGCGACCAATCAAACGGCGGCCTCGCTCAAGCTGATGAGCATTGGGCAGACGCAGTCGCAGGCTGTTTTGGGCGCGGCGGGAGAGGCGATTGAAGCTGCTGTCGAAACGGCGTTGACTCACACATTAGACGATTTTGGCAGCTTTACACCCGGCCTTGACATCCGTGCTATGCAGCACGAAACTCTTTTCCGGCGCTTGTTTATTTCTTGAGGAATTTGGATTATGCAGGTTAGCGAACAATCATTTGAACGGCGTGTGAAGCGCCTCAAGCCGCTGGTGATCGGCGTTGGCGGGCCAGTAGGTGCGGGAAAGACCACACTCGTTGAAAAATTGTGCAAGGCGATGTCGAAAGATCATCAGATTGCGGTCATCACCAACGACATTTACACCAAAGAGGATGCCGCGATTCTCACCCGCCTCAGTGCGCTTGAGCCGGATCGTATCTATGGTGTGGAAACGGGTGGCTGCCCACATACGGCTATCCGCGACGATATTTCCGCCAATCAGGATGCGCTCGACGTGATGATGGAGCGTTTTGAGAGCAACCTGGACATTATTTTCCTCGAAAGTGGCGGTGACAACCTCGCGGCATCCTTCAGCCCGGAACTGGTCGAAGTGGAATTTTACGTGATCGACGTGGCAGGCGGCGAAAAAATCCCGCGTAAGGGCGGCCCCGGCATCACACGCTCCGACCTGCTGATGATTAACAAAATCGACCTCGCCCCCTATGTGGGAGCAAGCCTCGAAGTCATGCAGCAGGATACGGACCGGATGCGCGGGAAACGCCCCTACGTTTTCACCGATCTGAAAAGCGGGACAGGGTTGTCAATCGTGATCGAATGGATCGAAAGCCGTTTAAAAACGCGCGAACAGGCTTAAAATCAGCGCGAAATCAGAAACGCGAAAATTGCAGCGATGAGATAAGCGATCACCCCGGCGATGAGTACGCTGTTGAAGCCGCTGATGGTTGCCAGCGCCATCGCGCCCACCGTTCCGGCGACAGTCATGACACCATTCACTGCCCAGGCCAACGCTACCTGATTTTCGCTGATTTTTCCGGCGAGTTTCAGCCCTAGTGGGAATGGCATTCCCATCAACAGCGCCAGCGGAAGCAAACTGACCGATGTTAACAGGATACGGACTAATGAAGGCTGGGCAAGAAAATTTTGACTGAGCAGCGGCCACATAAACAACCAGATAACGACTGCAATTACCACGCCAATCGCGGGCAACCGTGCTGATGAAATCCCTAAACGCTCCGCCAGCCAGCTTCCGATGCCACCACCCACGAGCAGCACAGCCAGCGTGGTCGTGACGGCTAGCGTCGGATGACCGAGAAACAGGCGCGTCTGCTGGATCACGGCAATTTCGACCAGCATGAAACCCACACCCAACGCGGCGAAATAAATCGGCAACAGGCGCGAAGTTTGCCGTCGTTTGAACACCAACAGCCCAACACCAACAGCTACAATACCACCCACAAGCAGTACAAGCGGCTGCAAATCAGCAGGAAGGCCACGCTCAAATTGATAAAAAAATGGGTGATTGTCGGTGGATGGGGAAATATCGGATTCTGACTCCGCGATCACTTCCGAAAATTCGCGCGTTCCAGCTTCGATGGCATCCAGCGGAGGCTGCGCCAATACTTCCGGCAGATACAGCGCCGTAAAGCCCACATCACGGGCGATTGCGCCATAAACCAGGCTGTCATCACGGGTAAATGGTTTACTGCCAATGATGAGCAGCGGTGTCGGCCTGCCTGTTTGCGGATCAAGAAAAACCGCCATATGCCGTATCGCCTCGGCATCCGAAAGGCCGCGCGAACGAAACGCCGCCAGCGCTGTTGAAAGCGCCCGTGTAAGCGTCGCCTCATCGTAGAGAGTCAGCGCTATGTAGCCTGCTGGTGTCAAATGGTCGAGATAATCCTGAAACGCCTCGACGGTATAGATGGTATTTTCAGTCAGGGCATAGCCGATGCGCTCACTCGTCAGTGTGACCACCTGCGACAAAAAAATGAGGTCATAGAGCACATTTTCGCGACGGAGGACGCTGCGCCCTTCATCGACCAACACGCGAACGGACGATTGATTGTAGAGGCCGCCGTTGTAAGCTGAGAATTGGCGCACAAAGTCCACGCTGGCAGGATTCACCTCGACGGCAGTAATTTCCTGTGCATTGCCATTCAAGGCAAACCATGCATCCAATCCCCCGCCCGGCCCGATGAGCAAAACGCGCGGTGGTTGATTGGTCGCGAAGGGAAAAAAGCCAATGTTACGAATCAGCGAATTGTCGTTCGCCAGCGGCATGATTGAGGCGGCAGCACCATCGATATACAGGCGGTAGGGTTCGCCATTTTGCGGATCAACCAGATCGGTGCGGGAGAAAGAATCCCAGCGCGTCTCGATGATTTTCCCCGTCTCCAAACTGCTTTGAATCGGCTTGGCGGTATTCAGGTTCGCGTAATCTAGTTTCAGCCAGGAAAAGCCCAGGTTTGAGACGAAAATCAGCAGCACGAAAATTACAGATACCGCTTGTAAAGGACGCCGCGTCAATGGATACAGACCGACGAGCGTCAAGGCCAGTGCCGCCGCCAATGCGCTGTTGATCGGTCCGAGCGCGTTCATTAATGGGATCGCCAAAATTGCACCGATACCCGCGCCAACAAGATCAGCCATGTACAGCAGGCCGCTTTGGTCAGCATTGCGGCTAAAAATTGAGGCGAATGTCAGGCCAATGAAAAAATAAGGCAAGGCGACCAGAACAAAAATGACACCTTGCAGCCCAAATATCAGAGCGATCAGAATAACCAGTACCAAGAATGCCGCAGCGATACTATAAAATGGCTGATAAGATTCCTGGCGGAGCGCTGGTCTCCAGGCTGCCGCCGCAGCGCCCAGGCCGATACCCAACACCGCCAGCGACAGAATCGCGAATACATAGGGCGGATAATAAACCGCCGAGAACAGCCGTGTCAGCGTAATTTCGAGCAGCAGGCTTGCAGCGGAGAGTATTGCTAAACTGAGGAAGCGAACGGTCACCAGCGCCTCACCGTTTCAGACGCGGATCAAGCGCGTCACGCAGGCCATCACCCAGGAAATTGAAGCCCATCACCGTAAACATGATCGCCAGTCCCGGAAAGATGCCCAACCAGACGGATTGGCGAAAATAACCACGCCCTTCGGACAACATGCGCCCCCAACTGGGATCGGGCGGCTGTGTACCTAATCCAAAGAAGCTCAAAGCCGCTTCCGCCAGAATCGCGAATGCCAGACTCAGGCTGGTTTCGACGATAATGGGCGAGAGAATATTGGGGAAAATATGGGTGGACAGAATGCGAATATCGCCTGCTCCCAGCGCACGCGCGGCGGTAATAAATTCTTCATTGCGCACGGAAAGCACTGCCCCCCGTGCGATGCGGGCAAAAATAGGGATATAGACGATGCCAATCGCGATCATAGCGTTACCGACGCCCTTGCCCAGTGCCGCGAGAATGGCAATTGCCAGCAAAATCGCCGGGAATGCGTAGAGTACATCCATTGAGCGCATAATCACTTCGTCGGCAATCCGGTTGCTGTATCCGGCGATCATTCCCAATATTGTGCCAACTGTCGCCGCCAGGCTGACGGCAATAATGCCGACCAGCAGTGAAACACGCGCACCATAAACAATGCGCGTAAACGTATCGCGCCCGAAATCATCCGTACCAAAAGGATGCGTCAGCGATGGCGGTGCAAAACGCGCACTAAAGTCCATCGTTTCAGGGTTATAAGCGGCGGTATTTGGCCCTAAAACTGCCATAAAGATAACCACAAGCAGAACAAACGCCCCGAACATCGCCAGACGGTGGCGAATCAGGCGGTAAAAAGCATCCCCCCACAGCCCGCGTGAAGGCTGAGTTTGCGTCGCTTCGTTGATACCGATCTTGGCTACCGTTGTCGAGGCCATAGGTTTTTTCCTGGCGGACGCCGCCTGCTACCCAAATTCAATACGGGGGTCGAGAAAAAAGTAGAGCAGGTCAACCACCAGATTGACCAATGTCACCATAATCGCGATAGTTAACACTGCGCCCTGCAACATCGGGTAATCGCGGTCCAGCACCGCGTCCAGCGCCAACCGTCCCAAACCCGGCCACGCGAATACAACCTCAACAATGACCACGCCGCTGAGAAGTGCCGTCATCTGCAAGCCGATAATCGTGACGATGTTAATCATGGCGTTGCGAAGCGCATGTTTAGTGACGACGGTGCGTTCGCTCAGACCTTTGGCACGGGCGGTCTGGACATAATTCATATGCAGCACGTCCAGCATGGCACTGCGAATAAAGCGCGTCAGAATCGAAGCGCTCACGATACCTGTCGTCACGGCGGGCAAAACCAGATGTGCAATCCAGTCGCCCAGGTCTTCGCTTATCGGTGTGTAGCCGCTGGGTGGCAACCAGTTGAGAGTCAGCGAAAACAGCAAAACGAGGATAATGCCCATCCAGAATGACGGCACGGATACCCCGATCTGACTGAAAAACGACGCGACCAAATCTATCTTGCTGCCAGGTCGAACCGCCGAAAGAATGCCAATCGGGAATGCGATGGCTATGCCAATCAACAGAGAAGCCAAAGCGAGTTCAATCGTTGGCCCAAGTCGCTGCAAAAGCTGCGGCATAACCGGCTGTGACGTAATCAGGCTGCTGCCCAGCTCGCCACGCGCGGCTTTTCCTAACCAATCGCCATATTGCTCAAGAAACGGGCGATTTAATCCCAGGCGTTCGCGGATAGCGGCTACACTTTCATCGCTGGCATATGCGCCCAGAATGACACGCGCCGGGTCGCCGGGAACGATATGGACGATCATGAAGACGACAAACGTGACGCCCAGAATCACAACCAATGCCAGAAAGATTCGCTGAAGAATGTAGCTAAGGTTCATGCCATGCTTCCTGTTTGTAGGATGGGCATTAAACCCATCGTGTTATTTATAGGGGCGGGTGTGAGACCCGCCCCTACGCTACCCAATAGGCCGATATAAACTACTGGTCAAGCCAGACATTCCACAGTTGATTGAGCAGGTCAGGCCGAGTTACGAAACCTTTGACAAACGGCTTGTAGGCACGCAAACCAACCGGGCTGTAGAAATAGATGTACGGTGCTTCGTCTACCAGCAGTTTGTTCGCCTGGCTGTAGATTTCGTAGCGTTCATCGAAGTCTGTGATACTGCGGCCTTGGTCTACCAGCGAATCGAATTCGGGATTGCTGTAGCCAGTGAAGTTAAAGACCTCACCCGTGCGATGTTGCAGATAGTAGTACAGATCAGCATCGGTCAGGCCAATCCAGCCGCATAGATAGATGTCATAATTGCCGCCGCCTTCCAGTTCGAGCCACTGCGACCATTCCGGCGCGTTAATTGTCGCGCGGATACCGACTTCAGCCAGATTCTGCTGGACAACCTGCGCCTGACGAACGGTATTTTCATAGGTTGAGGTTGGCATCAATTCCACATCAAAGCCATCGGCAAAGCCCGCTTCCGCCAGAAGTGCTTTGGCTTTTTCCACATCACGACCATAAGGCGCATACTCGAAATACCAGGGGCTTCCCGGCGCGGTTGGCCCTTCAATCGGCGTGCAGAGGCCAAATTCGCCTGCTGCGCAGATTTGCTCACGATCAATCGCGTAGGCCATCGCCTGACGCACACGCACGTCACTCAGCGGGTCACGGGTGGTGTTCACGCCCATGTAGCTGTATTGCAGCAGCGGTGTCTCGCCGACGACCACATCCGGGTTGCCCTTCAGGGCTTCGTAGCTCTGGGGAGCGGGACTCATAATCCAATCCACCTCGCCACCCAGGAGTGCTGCTTCACGCGGGCTGGCTTCGGGAATCACGACAATGTCAATTTCATCCAGATAAGGGAAACCCATCTGCCAGTAGTCGGGATTTTTCAGCAGCGTCATGCTGGTTGTGCCGACGACATCCTGAATTACGAACGGGCCTGTGCCGATGGGAACGACGATCTGCCCATCTTCACCCACACTCTCGCTTGCTACAATCGCACAGCCTGCTGCGCCTGCAATCGTGATCGGCAGTACACCGTTTGGCGATGTTGTGGTGATGGTGAATGTCGTGGCATCGGGTGCGTCAAAAGTAGCATCTGCGCCGCCGCAGCTATTGACGCGACCAGACCCCAATTCCGGGTTGATGATGCGCTCGAACGAGAATTTCACATCCTCGGAGGTCATCTCGCGGCCATTGCTGAATTTCACACCTTCGCGGATTTTGAACGTCCATGTCAGGCCATCCTCGGATTGCTCCCAGGATTCCGCCAGCGATGGGGCAAGCTTAACCGCATCATCGAATGTGGTTAACCCTTCGACCACGTTCGCGAGGACGGCGAAGCTGGAGTAAGCACTGCTCAAATGGGGATCAAGGCTGACCCATTCAGCATCCCAGGCCGCTTTCAGCGTGCCGCCCATTTTGGGTTCAGCATCCTGGGCGATAGTCTGCCCAACCACGAATACGATAAGAATCAATATACTTAACAAAACACCCAAACGTTTCATGATGCTCTCTTTCTCCTGTTTACGGTACATAAATCAAACGGAGTTACCGAACAATTCATCATTATCCTCGGCCTTTGGCAAATCCACCACCTTACTTTTAGTGAACGTCGTCAGGTATTTTTTTGTAGTGACTGCACAAACCACTGAACAATGGATACCGCAGCGTGGATACGATTCGGCTCTTTTTGGAAGCCGTGTCCTTCATCGGGAAACAGCACATACTCGACAGGTATGCCGCGCCGCTTGAGATTTTCGACCACCTGCTCGGCTTCGATAACCGGGACATTCGTATCATTCGCGCCATGCAGCACAATTGTCGGTGCGGTCACGCGGTCAATCTTGAAAATCGGCGAAAGGCTGTCGAGCATGTCGCCCTCGGTTTCGGGATCACCATATTCAATCTTGGAAATCGCAGCCATCCAGGGTTCGGTCTGCTCAAAAAAGGTCTTAAAATTGACGACACCGAAAAGATTCGCACCTGCCTGAAACAAATCGGGATATTCCGTCAGGCCAGCCATCGTCATATAGCCGCCATAAGAACCGCCCATGATGCCAATCTGGTCGGAATTCGCGATCCCTGCGCCGACCACGTAATCGACACAAGCCTTGATGTCGCGAATCGCGTTCACTCGCAGCGCACCATTGTCGAGATTGACGAATGTTTTGCCGAAACTGCCAGAACCCCGAACATTCGGCGCGAAAACCGCGATTCCCTGTGCCAGAAGCGCCTGATAAGTGCTGTTAAACCAGGGGCGTTCCTGGCCTTCCGGGCCACCGTGAAAGCTGAGAACAATCGGAAAAGGCGCGGACGCTGCGTGTGGGCGGTAAAGCCAGCCGCTGAGTTCCAGGCCATCATGCGCCACAAACCGCACCAGTTCAGGCTGCGTAAGCTGCTTCAGATCGACACCGGGGTGCGGACTGTCCGTAATCTGTGTGACCTGCCCGGAATCGCGATTATAGACCCAGATGTTTAGGGGAGATGCCGCGCCCGTTGCCGTAAATGCCAACTGCGAACCATCTGCTGAAAAACAAAGGTCAAAAATAACTTCTGCTGGCAGTGATGGAACCTCGCTGACCGCGCCGCTTTCCAGATTCACAAATGCCAGTTCGCTGCGTCCGGCAACATTCCACACCAGCGCTGCGGTTTTGCCATCTTTGGTGAGGATAAAATCTTCTAATTGGGCATCATCGCGTTTAGCGACCACTTCCAGCGCCCCCGGTTGACCATCCGCTTGAATGACCGCACGAGCAAATGCGATATTTTCGAGGTTCTGATCGGAGGTCACATAGACCGATTGACCATCGGGCGTGAATAGTGCCAGTGTAAAGTTGCCGGGGCCTTCGTGGGGAGTTAACAGGGCTTCCGTGCCGCTGACAAGATCAATCAAATATAAATTGCTGTCGCTGCGGTTGACCATACGATATAGCACCGCCCGTTTGCCATCCGCACTTATATCCGTCAGCGTTCCGATACCCTGATTTTTCGCGGCAAGCTGAAATTCGCCTGTGCTGACATCCACCAGATAAGCATCCATCGCTTCCGGCTCACGTCGATTGGAGGAGATAGCTAATTTTTTCCCACCCTGCGCCCACATGCCCAACCAATTGGTTTCGATACCACCATCGGTCAGGCGGCGCAAACCACTCCCATCAGGGCGAATCAGATAAACCTGCTGATTCATACCGCCGCCGGGTGCGAGGTTGAACGCCAGCCATTCGCCAGATGGCGACCATTTTACGCCACTGATCTGGTCATCAAGCGCGGTGACACGCTGCGGCCAGCCACCTTTGCTGGAAACGATCCACACTTGTGGAAGTCCGTTGAGATCGGAAATGAAAGCAATCTGGCTGCCATCGGGCGAAAAACTTGGCGACCAGCAAGCGCCTATTTTTGCCATCATGGATACGGAAATTTTCAGTTCGTCTATAGAACGCATCGCACACCTTTACTGCTTATAGAGCGCATCGCATATCTTTAACTGCTTGATGAAATGAGCTTTAGCTCAGGCACATGGACTGTAATGTAGAATATAAATGCCTGATGGCAAAACATATATTTTATGGAGGTAGGAGGAAAAGCGAAATTAACAAATAATCCCGCCCTTGTCAATATTTCCGCTTTGGACAACCTTTTAGCCAGCCCATCTCCCGATCTTGATGAATCCTTGACTTCTTCGTCAGCGGTATTGACTGACTCTTGACCATACCTCGTGATACAACTGACACAGCTAAACATCGAGAAGGAGAAACTTCGATGGATGTTGTATTTGTTGGGCTTATTCTTGTGCTTTTCGCCCTGTCGTGGGGTTTCGTGCGCCTGTGCGAAAAAATCTGAGAAGGGGGAATGTATGAACTTGCACTATATATCGTCGAGAGGGATAGCATGAACTTGCTGTATATCGTCGTTGGCTTGATTACACTGGCGCTGCTGGGTTATCTGGTAGTCGCCTTGCTTAAACCGGAGTGGTTCTCATGACGCTCAATAGCGTTCTACAACTCGTCATTTTCATGGTCGTCCTGCTGGCGCTGGTCAAGCCACTCGGCCTGTATATGGCGAATATTTACGAAGGCCGTTCCGCCGTTAATCGAATTTTCGGCCCTGTGGAACGCCTGCTTTATCGACTTTTCGGCGTTCGCGAAGACGACGAAATGAACTGGAAAACCTATGCGTTGGCCTTTCTGGTGTTCAACGCCATAGGGCTGCTGGTCGTGTATGTGTTGCAGCGTCTGCAAACATCGCTGCCACTGAATCAAGGTGCGCAGTTTCTGACGACACCGATGACACCCGAATCGGCCTTTAACACCGCCGTGAGCTTTGCCTCGAATACTAACTGGCAGGGTTATGGCGGCGAAATGACCATGACTTACCTGACACAAATGCTCGGATTGACCGTGCAGAATTTTGTCTCAGCGGCATCAGGTATGGCGGTACTGGTCGCGCTCATTCGTGGGCTTTCGCGGCGTTCCGCCCAGACCATCGGCAGCTTTTGGGTCGATCTGACGCGCAGTACGCTTTATATCCTGCTGCCATTTTCGATCATTATGGCGCTGTTCCTGGTATCGCAAGGAGTCGTGCAGACCTTTGATACCTATCAGACCGCGCAGTTGACGCAGCCAATCACGGGAAGTGACGGCAGCGCAGTTACCGAACAGGTCATCGCGGTTGGCCCGGCGGCATCGCAGATCGCGATCAAGCAGCTTGGCACGAATGGCGGCGGCTTCTTCAATGTCAACTCGGCGCATCCGTTTGAAAACCCGACGCCGCTGTCGAACTTTGTCGAGTTATTGGCAATTTTGGTCATCCCTGCCGCACTGTGCTACACCTTCGGCAAGATGGTGGGTGATACGCGCCAGGGTTGGGCCGTGCTGGCAGCGATGACGCTGATTTTCGCGGTATTGGTCGTGGGCGTTTCCCTGGCAGAACAAGGTGGTAATCCCGCTTTCAACGCATTGGGAATCGACCAGACACCCAGCGATTTGCAGGCGGGCGGCAATATGGAAGGCAAAGAGACGCGCTACGGCATCGTCAACTCGACGCTGTGGGCAGCCGCAACCACCGCCGCCTCGAACGGATCGGTCAATTCGATGCACGACTCCTACACACCGCTGGGCGGCCTCATACCAATGTGGCTGATGCAGCTTGGTGAAGTGATTTATGGCGGCGTTGGTTCTGGGCTGTACGGGATGCTGATTTTCGCGATTATTGCCGTGTTCGTCGCCGGGTTGATGGTTGGGCGAACGCCAGAATATCTGGGCAAAAAAATCGAAGCCTATGAGATCAAGATGTCGTCGCTCATTATCCTGATCCCGCCTGTGCTAGTGCTGGTGGGCGCGGCTGTGGCAGTCGTCAGCGAAGGCGGCTTGGCGACGATCTACAACACGACTCCGGCGGTACATGGCTTCAGCGAGGTTTTGTATGCTTTTTCGTCGGCAAGTAATAACAATGGCAGCGCGTTCGCAGGCCTGGGCGCGAATACGCCCTTCTACAACATCGCGCTCGGCATTTGTATGTTCTTCGCACGATACTGGCTGGCAATCCCCGTTCTGGCGATTGCAGGGTCACTGGCACGCAAGAAAATTGTCCCGGCAGGCGCGGGTACGCTGCCGACACACACGCCGCTCTTCATTGTGATGCTCATCGGAGTCGTCATTGTCGTAGGCGCGTTAACCTTCTTCCCGGCGCTGGCGTTGGGGCCGATTGTTGAGCATTTCATCATGATCGGTGGCTGACGTGATTGAGCAAAATAGTCGGGTCATGTTTTCCTGGGCGCACAGCCATACGCCCTTACACATTCCGTTGATGTATGACCCGATTTCAAACTGCAAATGTTCTGGAAATTTTGTATGGATAGGAATGAATCATGTCAGTTGAATTGAAAGCCAAATCCCGTCCGCTGTTTGACCCGCCGATTGTTCGTCGGGCAGCGGCAGACGCTTTTCGCAAGCTCGATCCGCGCGTTCAGTTGCGGAATCCGGTTATGCTGATCGTCGAAGTCGGTTCGATACTGACGACTGCCCTGTTTATCCAGGCGCTCGTCGGTCAGGGTGAAGCGCCAGCCGGGTTTATCCTCGCCATCAGCGTGTGGCTGTGGTTTACGGTGATTTTCGCCAATTTTGCCGAGGCAATGGCGGAGGGGCGCGGTAAAGCCCAGGCTGATTCGCTGCGAAAAGCGCGGCGCGATGTGAGCGCCAAGAAACTCGCCAGCCCGAAGTATGGCGCAAAATTCAGCGAAGTCTCGGCGGGAACGCTGCGCAAGGATGATGTCGTGCTGGCCGAAGCGGGCGATGTGATCGCCGGTGATGGTGAAGTCATCGAGGGAGTCGCCTCGGTAGACGAGAGCGCGATTACGGGCGAAAGCGCCCCGGTTATCCGCGAAAGTGGTGGTGATCGCAACGCAGTGACAGGCGGCACGCGCGTCCTTTCGGACTGGCTGGTCGTCAGAATCACGGCGAATCCCGGCGAGGCATTTCTTGACCGCATGATTTCGATGGTCGAGGGTGCAAAACGCCAGAAAACACCGAACGAAATCGCGCTGAATATTCTGCTGGCGGCGCTGACCATCATCTTCCTGCTGGCGACGGCGACTTTATTACCCTTCTCGATATATGCCGTAAATGGCGCGGGTCAGGGTCAGCCGATTACCGTGACAGTGCTGGTGGCGCTGGTTGTCTGTCTGATTCCGACGACGATTGGCGGCTTGCTATCCGCAATTGGTATCGCTGGGATGGATCGGATGATCCAGGCAAATGTCATCGCCATATCTGGGCGTGCCGTCGAAGCGGCGGGTGATGTAGACGTGCTGCTGCTCGATAAAACCGGGACAATCACGCTCGGCAACCGTCAGGCAACGGCATTCCTGCCTGCACAGGGTACAACGCCGGAAGCATTGGCCGATGCTGCGCAGCTCTCATCGCTTGCAGACGAAACGCCGGAAGGCCGCAGCATTGTCGTCCTGGCGAAGAATCAGTATAAGCTTCGTGAGCGCGATGTAGCCGCTTTAGGCGCGACCTTTATCCCATTCACGGCGCAAACTCGTATGAGTGGTGTCGATCTGGATGGTCGTCAGATTCGCAAAGGCGCGGCGGACGCGGTCAAGGCCTATGTTGAAGAACAGGGCGGGCAATTCTCGGCCAGTGTGCAAACCATCGTTGACGATATTGCGCGTCAGGGTGCAACGCCACTGGTCGTCGCCGAAAATAAACGTGTCCTGGGTGTGGTGCAGTTGAAGGATATTGTGAAGGGCGGCATCAAGGAACGCTTTGGTGAACTGCGGCGTATGGGCATCAAAACGGTCATGATTACGGGCGATAACCCGCTGACCGCCGCCGCGATTGCCGCTGAAGCAGGCGTGGATGATTTTCTGGCGCAGGCAACACCCGAAGCAAAACTCAAGCTGATTCGCGAAAATCAGGAAGGTGGGCATCTGGTAGCGATGACGGGTGATGGCACGAATGATGCCCCGGCATTGGCGCAGGCGGATGTGGCAGTCGCGATGAACACCGGCACACAGGCGGCAAAAGAAGCCGGCAACATGGTTGACCTGGACTCGAACCCGACCAAGCTGATCGAAATCGTCGAAATCGGCAAGCAGCTTTTGATGACCCGCGGCGCACTGACGACGTTCAGCATCGCCAACGACATCTCAAAATATTTCGCCATCATTCCTGCGGCCTTCGCTACGACTTATCCGCAGCTAAGTGCGCTCAATATCATGGGGTTAGCGACACCGAACAGCGCGATTGCGTCGGCGGTGATTTTCAACGCGATCATCATCATCTTCCTGATCCCACTGGCACTGCGTGGGGTGCGCTACCGTCCGATTGGTGCGCCTGCCCTGCTGCGCGAAAATCTGCTGATCTATGGTCTGGGCGGGATTATCGCGCCGTTCATCGGTATCAAACTGATTGATCTGATTTTGGTCGCGCTGCGCTTCACCTAGATACAGCGCTCAAGAGGAGAATAGAAATGGCTACACAAACCAGCACAAGCACATCATTGATTCAGATAATTCGTCCGGCGATTGTCTCGCTGGTGATCTTCACCATCATCACAGGCGTACTTTATCCGGCGCTGATAACGGGTATCGCGCAGGTCGTTTTCCCGAATCAGGCGAATGGCAGCCTTATTAAGGACGCAAACGGTACGATTATCGGCTCTGAATTAATCGGTCAGGAATTTAGTGACCCGTCGTACTTTTGGGGACGACTCTCGGCAACCGGGCCAGTCCCGTATAACGCAGCGGCATCGTCCGGCTCGAATTATGGCCCACTGAACCCGTCGCTGATCGGCGAGGAGGGTATCATCCAGACCCGCATCAACGCGCTGCGCGATGCTGACTCGGCGGCGGGAGTCACAAACACCGCGCCGATTCCGGTTGATCTGGTGACGGCATCTGCCAGCGGGCTTGACCCTCAGATCAGCCCAGCGGCGGCATTGTACCAACTTCCCCGTGTCGCAGCACTGCGCGGCACGGACGAGGCCAGCATCCGAAGTTTAGTTGACGAATTTACGGAGGGGCGCACTTTGGGTCTACTGGGTGAGCCGCGCGTCAATGTACTAGAACTGAATCTGGCGCTGGACGAGCGTTATCCATTGGTGGAAACATCCGAATAAGCAAGCATTCCTAGGGGCGACTCGGCGAGTCGCCCCCACCCTATGCACACCACTCAGATCGTCGGCATGATGACTTCGACTTCGCGACCAGCGGCGGCGCTGCGGAAGATGCCATCCATAATCAGTTGAGCCATCAGAATACCATGCGTATCAACAGGCGAAGGGCCACCCGTGCGCACTGCATCCACAAAAATCCGCGCTTGCGGCACGAAATGGTGCATTCGATTCGGTTCGCTATGATCGGGAATTTGCGGCTCGACATTAGTCATCGTGCCGAACTCGTCGCGGAACAGCGCTAATTTTGGAGAAAGTTGCAAGCCACCTTTTGTACCTAAAAAGATGCTCGGCCCCAGGCCACTGCTGTGCGCGACCCAATAGGTGACGAAATGCAGCGCCAGGCCGTTATCAAAGCGTACAAAGGCCGCGCCAAAATCCTCAACATCGACATCTTCCGGCACATGCCCCCAATCACCAGGAACGTTAGGCGTGGTCTTGCCCATCTGGTAACTGACGATGGCGCTGACACTGACCGGGCGCGGGCTGCCAGCCAGAAACATAAAAGTATCGAGGTCATAGCACCCAATATCGACAATCGGCCCTGCACCTGCCATATCCGGTCGCAAAAATGAGCCGCCGGGAATCCCGCGCCGCCGTCCGCCGACCATCTGCGCGTAATACATGTCGCCCAATGCGCCAGAATCGACAATTCGTTTCGCCGCCTGCACCTCCGGCTGCCAGCGCTGCCAGAATCCGGTATGGAGCATTTTTCCGCTTTGTTTAGCCGCTTTAATCATCGCAACGGCATCTTCGAGTTTGGCCGCAAGCGGTTTTTCGATCAACACATGCTTGCCTGCCAGCAGCGAATCAACAGCGGGTTGGCGGTGCGCCTGGTTATAGGTGCAGATACTCACAGCTTCAACATCGTTCATCGCCAGAAGCTGCTGATAATCCGTAAAAAAATGCGGGATGTCATATTCTTTGGCAAAGGCTTCCGCCCGTCCCGGCACAATATCCGCGACGGCGATCATCTCGACATCGGGCAGTCGCTTGTAAGCCCGCGCGTGACTGTGAGCAATCCCGCCTGAACCGATAATTCCAATTTTGGTTGTCATGATTTTACGCCTTCCCAAATTGATATTCGCTCTGGGTTTGAGCAGCGATGTAAATCCCTTCGAGCAGTTCGGTCAGGTTGCGACCATCCTCGACGGTGATTGTGGGTGTCGTCCCTTGCAGACAAGCGCTCACCCATTGGTTAAAAGGCATCGGCAGCGCTTCCGGCATTTGCGTCGGGACAATGTAGGGCGTTCCCGGCCCCGGATAATCCTGAATTGCTGCTTTCCGGCTGCCCAGCATCAGGCTGCCGCTGTCCTGCCGTCCGATGTAGCCTTCTGTTCCGTAAATCTCCATCGGATTTGGCCCCATGCGATGCACCCAGGACACATCGAGAATGCCGAGTGCGCCGCTTTTGAACTCGACCACCGCGACGCAGTTATCGTCAATGTCATACGCGCCGCTGAAATTCTGGACTTTGGCGATCACGCTCACGGGTTCACCAAGAAACCAGCGCATCACATCGACGGTATGGCAACCGAGGTCGAACAGCGCACCACCACCCGCCTGGGATGCATCGCCAAACCAGGCGCTTCCGCCGTGAAACCACTTGTCCAGCGCGGCCATATGAGCGACACGCGCCCGCATCATGGTAATTTTTCCGAGCAGTCCGTTGTCCAATGCCTGTTTCATAAAGAGGGTTTCGGGTCTGACGCGGCTTGGAAGCGAAATCACGAATTTGATCCCGGCTTCGCGAACAGCCTTAACGACCTGATCGGCATCTGCGGTGGTAACAGTAAGGGCTTTTTCGGTAAAAATATGCTTGCCTTGCTGTGCGGCAGCGAGAAGGAGTTCGGTGTGCTGCGTGGTCGGCGCATTGATGAGAACCGCGTCGATTTCGCTGCTGGTGAGCACTTTATTCAGGTCGCGTTCGTAGGGGACATTATATTTTTGAGCAGCCTCCGTCCCGCGTGCTTCGTCGTCGTCCCAGATACACTGAATTGTGGCTTCAGGATGCGCGTTAACCTGACGGGCGTAGTCGTTGGCATGGACATGGGCAAAGCTTAACATAGCAATACGCAACATATTACTTCTCCAAAAATATTTATTAGGTTAAAAACATCGGCATCCGCTATTGATGTGCACGGATGCCGAATTGCACTATTCTTTTATCGGGGCGCGGACTCGTAATTTGACACCGCAGGACTCGCGAACAATCAGATTAACCGGAAGTTCGATATGGCGCTTGGGGCCGCGCTGCCCCTCGATGCGCTTGATAATCAGATCGACAGCCTGTGCGCCCATGTCACGGCAGGACTGCGCCACCGTCGTCAACGGCGGATTCCAGTGCGCCGTAAAGCGTAAATTATCAAAGCCAACCAGCGCTAAATCTTCGGGAATGCGCAACCCAACCTGCTGCGCGGCCTTCATTAGATTAACCGCTTCGTAATCAACAGAAGCTACAATCGCGTCCGGGCGTTCCGCGCGTGTCAGAAATTCGACATAAGGGTCTGGCATCCCTTTCAGCAGTCGTGGATGCTCAATAACCAGCGATTCATCATAGGGCAGGCCATATTCTTCAAGCGCTTTGCAGTAACCTTCAAAACGATCACGAACCGAGGTGGTGGCAAGCGTCCCGGTATGCGAATAACAAAAGCTGATGCGGTTGTAACCCAGGATAATTAAATGCTCAGTCGCGCGATACGCACCACTGAAGTTATCGGAAGTTACATAATCCGTATCCAGATCGGGAAAATAGCGGTCAATCAACACAAATGGAATATGATCGTCATCGAGCTTCCAGATGGCTTCGCTATAAGCCATATTGCTCAGTGGGTAAATAATCAGCCCGGTCACGCCATCGGCACGAAGACGATTAATATCGTTCGTCTGCTGCTCAGCGCTTTCTTCGGTATAGGCAAATGTGACCTGATACCCGCGCGATTTGGCAGCGTATTCGACACCGCGCAGAATATCCAGGTCAAGCTCACTTCCAGGGTAGCTCAACAGCAGGCCAATCCGTTTACTGACCGATTGGATGCCACGATCACGTCTGACTAAAGGGGCTACGGCGCGAACAAACGTCCCGCGCCCTTGAATACGTTCCAATAAACCTTCATTGACAAGTGATGTCATAGCCTGTCGTACTGTGCCACGACTGATGTTGTATTCTTCAGCTAAGTCCAGTTCGGTGGGCAGGCGCGAGCCGGGTGGAAGGCTTCCATCCAGGATGCGCACGCGAAAATGCGCAATAAGCTGCGCATAGAGTGCTTTGTCATTGTCTCGGTCAAGAGAGGGCACGTCACGTCCTTATAGCAAATTTTGTAATGTTCCGACAGAAAAAGATATATACAAATGCTACTCTGACTTCAGGGGGATGTCAAGCAAACTCCGGGGTGGACTCCTCGTAATTCAACCTGTTTATGAAGCAAAATTAAACATAACGTCACTTAAATTCCGGTTTAATATGTATATATTTTTGTTAGAGGCCTTGACAAAGAACCAGATTTTTGGCTAACATTTGAATTGTACTTTGTACAGAACAAACTTAATGCTAACAGCTTGATTGGTTCGCCCCATTTGCGGCGATTGTACACACATAGAGTGCCCCTGATGGAGGAAGGGGATTGCGAAGAAAATGTCTGGACATTCATATCTATAAATTTTTAGGAGCTAGACAATGGCATCACGTAAAGCCAAAGTTCAACGTTTAATACGCTTTTTTCTCCTTTTCGCCATCAGCATTTTAGTTGTTGCCTCTACCGTACTCCCGGCAGTGACTTTTGCTCAGAGCGAGCTTCCCGTTCCGCGTGAGGAAACAATCTTCCTCGAAGACACTCCCGGCCCATTCACGGCCTTTGACAGCTTCAACACCTACATCCCCAACGGCAATGACTTCGCCAATGGTCATATTCAGATTGGCCGCGAATATCTGTTTCTCGCTAATTTTGCTACGGGCGAAGTTGAACCCTGGATTGCTGAATCCTTCGAATATAATGAAGATTACACCCAACTCACCTTCCATCTGAACCCCGCTGTTCATTGGAACGACGGTGAGCCGCTTACCGCAGACGATATGGTTTTCACCATCAACACCGTACTCAATACTCCAGCATTGGGCGGCGCTTACTCGACAGAAATCCGCGAATTCGTCTCAGAAGCTACTGCACCAGACGCAAACACAGTGGTACTCAGCCTGAACAAGCCCGGCCCGCGCTTTGTGTATGGCTTTTATGGGCAGGTTGATGGCTTTAACATTATGCCCAAGCACATCTGGGAAGGTCAGGACCCGCTGACGTTCAAAAATAATCCACCAGTTACAACCTCTGTCTGGAAATTGAGAGATGCACTGCCCGACCTGCGTATGTTCATCTGGGAACGTGACGAGAATTACTGGGCAAAAGATATTCGCTTCCCCGAAGCAAAATATATTGTCTACCGCAACGCCCCCAGTTCAACAGATGCCGATTATCAGGAATTTGTCGCTGGAACGATTGACCACGCCCATAACATTCAATGGCTGCAAATCCAGCAGGCACAGGCCGAAAGCCCGAATGCGATTTCCGGCGCGTTCCAGGATCCCTGCCCACGCGGTATGTGGATTAATACGCAGCGCTATCCATTGAGCAACCCCGAAGTTCGTTGGGCGCTCTCCTACCTCGTGAACCGCGAGAAAATCGGCACAGTCATCTGGCAGCCACCCACGGTTGCGGCAGATCATCCCTGGTCGGATTGGGCGCTCCTCGCTCCCTTCCTCGATCAAGGTGTGCTGGATGAACACAAAATTGAATTCAACCCAACACGCGCAGCAGAAATTCTGGATGAACTGGGATTCGCGGCGGGCGCCGATGGCATCCGTGTCGATGACCAGGGCAATCCGCTGTCCTGGACGATTATCACCCCGGCTCAGGTCGGAAACGGTGAATACCAGATCGCCGAAGATGTGGCTGCCGAAGCCGCGAAGATTGGGGTTCAACTGAATGTCCAGTATCTCGCCGGCGCACCATTCGACGAAGCCATCAACACCGGCAACTTCGACTTGACTTCGCACTGGCTGTGCGGTGCATGGCTTGATGCCCTCGACCTGTATCAGAACTACACCAGTGACCGCCCGATCCCGCGCGATGGTCAGCGTGTCAACGGTGGCAACTGGATCGGCCTGGAAAATCCGGCTCTCGATGATGCAGTCGCCCGCTTAAAAGTGGTCAGCGCGGACACTCCTGAAGCGCAAGCGGCTTATGTCGATGCCCTGAACGCCTGGATGGAAGCAATGCCTGCGATCCCTGTCGTCCAGACGATCTATGTCATGCCCTGGAACACCACGTACTGGGAAGGCTGGCCGGTAGATGAAAATATGTACACCGTGCCGTTTACCTGGTGGGCAACCTTCTATAAAGTGCCATTCGCCCTCAAACGTGCTGGCTCGTAAACCTCAACAACTTTAGTTAAAATTTCGGGAGCAGTGTCTAAAAACCTGCTCCCGTAAATTATATTATTTGGAGAATTTTTTGATGCACAGAAGGGCAGTCCTGCGCTATGTCGTGCGGCGGCTAGCGATTTATTTTCTAACGATTTTTGGCTCATTTACCATCGCATTTCTGTTTTTTCGGATGATCCCCGGCAACCCGCTGGGCGCACTTCTCACAAGTTTGCAGCAGCGATCCGCCTATACGACAGCGGCATCGCAGGAAATGGTGGATCATTACACAGAACAGCTCGGCCTGAGTGGAACCATCCCTGAGCAGTATTTCCGCTATATCTCGAATGTATTGTTCCGCTTCGATTTTGGCCCATCGCTGGTGGCATTTCCGACCCCCTCGCAGGAATTGATCGTCCGCGCCCTCCCCTGGACAATCGGTTTGTTAGGGTTATCCGTCATCATCTCGTGGATATTCGGCATTATCATCGGCGGGCTTGTGGGGTGGATGCGAGCATCGCCTGTTTCGAACGCGCTAACGACCTTTGCCATCGCCTTTTCGCAGATACCGCAGTATATCGTCGCGTTGATCCTGCTTTTCCTGTTTGCCTTCACGCTGGCGTGGCTGCCCGTGCGCAATGCCTACCCCGCCAACCTGACACCTGCATTTACACTGGAATTTATCCTGGGGATCATTAAACACGGTACGCTCCCCGCGCTGGCAATTGTCCTCGTTTCCGTCTCCGGCTGGATGCTCTCGACTCGTTCGCTGGTCGTCTCGATTTTGGGCGAAGATTATTTGCTTTATGCCCAGGCGAAGGGCTTGCCTCGGCGCAATATTTTCTTCCATTACGTGCTGCGTAATGCCCTGCTGCCCCAGCTTACCGCGCTGGCGATCTCGCTTGGCTTCATCGTCAACGGTGCGCTGCTGGTCGAAACACTTTTCAATTATCCCGGCCTGGGATCACTGCTGGTCACATCTGTTGGCATTCTCGATCTGAACACTATTCAAGGCATTGTTTTAATGTCAATCGTCGCGGTACTCACGGCCAGCCTGCTCCTCGACCTGGCGCTCCCATTTGTCGATCCGCGCATTCGGACGGGGGGGTGACATGCGTTTTATTTTGCATTTTCTGCAACAAAACAAACTTTTAACCAGCGGCATTATCCTTTTTTTGCTGATCTGCCTGATCTCCGCCATGCAGCCGATCCTCATCAACGCGCTCATCGGTGATCTGAATCCGATGGAAGTCGGTGCATTTCCAATTTTTGAATCCCCCACCCCTGCTCATCCTCTGGGAACAGACCGTTACGGGCGGGATGTTACGGCGCTGCTTTTACTGGGCTTGCGATATTCCCTGAGCATCGGTTTACTCGCGGGAATTGTCTCGACAATAATCGGTACTGTCGTCGGCCTGATTACCGGATTCTATGGCGGTTGGATTGATAATATCCTGCGGTCAGCCACCGACATGATCCTCGTCATCCCGACTCTGCCGCTGCTCATCACACTCTCAACCTATCTCAAAGGTATGGATGTGGTTTCGATGGCTTTGCTACTGGCCGCGTTCAGTTGGCCGTTTTCAGCACGGACGATTCGCGCACAGGTGCTTAGTCTGCGTGAACGGAGCTATATTGATCTGGCACGTGCTTCCGGCATGGGCAAGGCCGAAATCATCTTTCAGGAAATTATGCCGAATCTGCTGCCATATCTGGGCGTATCGCTGGCTGCCAGCATTGTCGGCGCGATTTTAGCCGAGTTTGGCCTGGAAGTGATCGGACTGGGGCCGGGCAACATCGCCACGCTGGGGCTGATGATTAACTGGGCGATTGGCTGGGGTTCGATGACTCTGGGCAAATGGGCGCTCATTGCCGCCCCCGCTGGTGTCCTCATTTTGATTTTTCTCTCGCTCAATCTGATTAATATTGGCCTGGAGCAGACCTTTAATCCCCGGCTGAAGGGTACGACAGGGTTATAGTAATGAATAAAACTTTATTAGATATTGAAAATTTGCGCGTTTATTTTCATAGTGTTCGCGGCGAATATAAAGTTGTGGATGGTGTGAATCTGAAAGTCAACCGCAACGAGATTTTTGGTCTTGCGGGCGAATCTGGCTGCGGCAAGTCCACCGTGATCGAAGCGATTATGCGCCTGATACGCCCACCGGGGTATATCCAAGCCGGGCAGATCAATTTCTACCCGGAGTCCGTTGCCGATAACACCCACCCAGACGGCAAAGTCCGGCAAAAGACAGGCGACGATACACTTACAGCCGAGCAGCTTGCCAATGGCATTGACCTCGTAAAAATTAACGAGCGTGCTTTGCAGCAGGTACGCTGGAAATACATCTCGTATGTACCACAAGCATCCATGAATTCCCTCAATCCGATCATGCGGATTGGCGCACAGATGACCGATACCATGTTGGTGCATTCGTCATACTCCAAAATCGAAGCCCAACAACGCGCCGCCGAAGTTTTGGAAATTGTCGGCCTGCCACCGCGCGTTTTATGGTCATATCCGCATGAACTCAGCGGCGGGATGAAGCAGCGTGCGATTATCGCTATCGCCATGACCTTGAACCCACAGCTTGTGATTGCCGACGAGCCGACGACAGCCCTTGACGTGAATGTTCAGCGGGCAATCCTGGAAGCCATCCTCAATATCAAACAGGAATCCGGCACAACCGTGATGTTTGTCAGCCACGATCTGGCGGTTCATGCCGAACTGGTAGATCGTCTGGCGATTATGTACGCCGGGAAAATTGTCGAAGTAGACACCGTTCATAAGCTGTTTAAAGAACCGCTGCACCCCTACAGCCAGCGTTTATTTGCCTCGATTCCGGTTCTGGGTGGTGTGCGGACTCGCCAGGAATCCATTCTCGGTCAGGCACCAGATCGTCTGACCTGGCCTACGGGCTGCCGTTTTCATCCACGCTGCCCATTCGCGATGGACAAATGTAAGCAAATCGAGCCGCCGCTGGTGGAAGTCGAACCCGGCCATCAGGTCGCCTGCCATCTCTACTATGATGTGGACACCCGCGCAATCAATCTGACGAATGAGAAGGTGCAAAATGGCAAACTCTCCTGACCATTTTCTCGATGTGCGGAATGTCAGCACCCATTTTCACCGCCGCCAACGCAGTCAGGCACCTGTCGTTGCCGTTGATGACGTTTCCTTCAGTTTGCCCGGTGGAAAACCCACACTGCTGACGATTGTCGGCGAAAGCGGAAGCGGCAAGACAACGCTGACCCGCAACATGCTGGGGCTGACACCACCCACCAGCGGCAGTGTGCTTTATCAAGGCAAGGACATTTACCATATGTCCTCCGAAGAATGGATCGACTACCGACGTGAAGTGCAGCCTGTTTTTCAAGACCCTTACGCGACTTACAACCCGTTTTACCGGATTGATCGCGTACTGGAGGTGCCGATTCGTAAATTCAAGCTGGCGAAATCGAAAGACGAGGCGCGTTCCCGTATGGAGGAAGCGCTTCAGGCTGTCGACTTACGCCCCTCAGACGTGCTGGGGCGCTATCCGCATCAACTCAGCGGCGGCGAACGACAGCGCATCATGCTCGCGCGTATTTACCTGATTCGCCCAAAACTGATTATCGCCGACGAACCGCTGTCAATGATCGACGCTTCGCTGCGAACGGTGTTCCTCAATATTTTACTTGATCTGCGCGATAATCATGGGATTTCGTGCATCCACATCACGCATAATCTCGCGACTGCGTATTATCTGGGCGGTCAGATGATGATTATGTGCCGGGGACGGGTGATCGAACGCGGCGACATGGACACGATTGTGACCAAGCCCAGCCATCCTTACACGCAGCTTTTGATTGAGTCTGTGCCATCCCCCGATCCCGAACTGCGCTGGGAACGACGGAAGCAGGAAACGAAAAATCTGACGGAAATCAGTGAACTTAAAACCGATGTGAATGCCTGCGTTTTTACCGGACGCTGCCCGCATGTCATGCCGACTTGCCACACCAATCGCCCGCAATTTATCCCGATAACCCCTGTTCAGGAAAGCGCCTGCTTCCTGTATGACAAAGCGGTCAATCCAGAAGCCTCAAAAGTAGCACCCGCGCGACAAGCCAGCGCTGATTAACGTTATCCTTCAAACAGCAAGCTTCAATATCAGGAGGGTTTGTTCACAGCAAATCCTCCTTTTTTTGGCAGCTAAACCAAAATGTTTTATGCTCATTTCATATACGTTCGACAATTTAAGAAGGACAGACCATGAAAATCAAGCTGGCCTATGGTCGCAGCGGCCTGGAGATTAACCTGCCCGACGAGGCAGATGTGACGGTGATTGAATCGCGATTTGTTCCGGGTGTGGCTGACTCGGCGGCAGCCTTACGGGATGCGCTGCGGCAGCCGATTGGGACGAACCCCCTGCGCGATCTTGTGCCTGCGGATGCCACAGTCGCGTTGATATTCAGTGACATCACCCGCCCCACGCCGAATCATCTCATTTTGCCCGTGATTCTCGATGAACTAAGCCATCTACCAGCCGAAAACATCATTCTCTGCAACGCGCTGGGGACGCATCGCCCAAACACGGAAGCTGAACTCTCGCAAATGCTTGGCGCTGAATTGGTGCAAAAATATCGCATCGAGCAGAACAACTGCTTCGACCCATCCACGCAGGTCTATCTGGGGAAATCGGCACTCGGTCATGACCAGTGGATTAACCGCGTCTACATGGAAGCCGATATCAAAATTCTGACCGGATTTATAGAGCCTCATTTTTTCGCGGGCTTTTCCGGCGGCGGCAAGGCGGTCATGCCGGGGATGGCCGGGCAGCAAACCGTACTCGGCAACCATGATGCACAAATGATCGGCAACCGTAACTCGACGTGGGGCGTGACAATCGGCAATCCGATCTGGGAAGAAGCGCGGGAGATCGCTTTACAGACTAACCCGACATTTTTGCTGAACGTCACACTGAATAAAGACAAAGCGATTACCGGCGTTTTCGCGGGTGAGCTGGCGCAGGCTCATGACCGGGGGATCGAATTTGTGCGACAGTCCGCGATGGTGCCTGTCGTCGAACCGTTTGACGTGGTGATTACGACCAATTCCGGCTATCCGCTGGACATGAATCTCTATCAGGCGGTCAAGGGCATGAGCGCGGCGGAACAAGTGGTGCGTGAGGGTGGCAGTATTATTGTCGCGGCGGAATGCTCCGACGGCATCCCCGATCACGGGCTCTATGGGCAGCTTTTACGCGATGCGGGAAATCCAGCGACGTTATTTGAAAACATCATGAATGGTAAGACTCAGCAAGATCAATGGCAGGCACAAATTCAGGCGCGGATTCAGCTCAAGGCTGATGTTTATGTCCACGCAAGCGGCCTGACCAATCAGCAAATTCAGGATTCGCTGCTGATCCCGTGCGATGACATCGCCGCGACAATCGAAGCACTGCGCCAGAAATATGGCCGGAATGCGCGAATCGGCATTCTCCCCGAAGGCCCACAAACGATCCCCTATCTCGTGGCGACACCTGCTATCGCGAAATAATCCAGATTCGTTATTTTCATTGCGGGTTCGTAGGGGCGAGGCATGCCTCGCCCCTACACAGACAATGATATTACCTTGATTTACCCAATTAACCACAAATACGGCTGCTCGATAAATTGCTTAATGCGCTGCAAAAATCGCGCGGCGGGTGCGCCATCCACCAGACGGTGATCGAAGGTCAGACTCAAGAACATCATGTGGCGAATCGCGACTTTTTCAGCGTCAGCGTCGATGACCACCTGCTTGGCCTGGATACGCCCCACGCCCAGAATCGCGCATTCCGGCAGGTTGATGATCGGCGTAAAAACGTCGATTTCGTACATGCCGAGATTGGTGATCGTGAACGTGCTGGCAACATCCGATTTGAGTGTACCTGACCGCGCATTTTCAGCTAACACGGATGATTCTGCCGCGATCTGACGCAAACTTTTTGATCCGACATCGCGAATCACTGGGACGAGCAAACCGCGCTCAGTATCGACAGCAAAGCCGATATGTGCCGCGCCGGACATCACGATTTCATCGCCGTCCAGACGGGCATTGAGCATCGGGTGTTCTTCCAGCGCGACAGCGCAGAGTTTCGCCAGCAGGTCGTTATAACTCGGCACAGGGCGCGTGTTCGCCGACGAATCACCCTTCAATTGTTTGCGCAGTTTGACCAGTTCTGTCGCATCCACTTCCGTCGTGAGCGTAACGGGCGCAGTCGTGTGAGCGCTGGCAGACATGCGCTCGGCGATCACGCTGCGAATCCGGCTGACCGGGATGCGTTTTTCATCTGCCGAGGTTGAAACGGGAGCGCGGAATTCAGCGGCGCGTTCAACATCTTCGCGGGTAATACGCTTGCCGGACATTTTTGCGCTGAGCGAGGCCAGATCAACCCCAAGTTCTTCAGCGGCACGACGGGCTACCGGGCTAATTTCGACAAGTTGAGGTTCAGGTGTGGAAATTGGCGCACTTGGCTGAGACTGAAGCGCGGCACGGACATCACGTTCGACGATTCGCCCACTGCGTCCACTGCCCGTAAGTGCCGTCCATTCGATGCCTAATTCGTGAGCGATTCGGCGAGCACGTGGGCTGATGGCTGGCAGGCCATTCGATTTTGATGCCGATTGAAAAGCTGAAGTTGCAACGGCACTTGGTTGTTCAGCCATTTTCGGGCTAGCTAGTGAAGTCGATTTTTGCGATGGCAACGCCTCTCCGGGCTGCACCAGATAGGCCAGCAATCCGCCTACGGGAATCGTCGTGCCGGGAGGCGGGGCATCCGGCGGGATATGCAGAATACCATTCTCAAAGGCTTCGACTTCGTTCAGTGCTTTGTCACTCTCAACGGTGAAAATAAGATCGCCAACTTTTACAGTATCGCCGTCATTTTTGAGCCACTCGACCAGCACGCCTTCTTCCATCGTCCAGCCCAGGCGGGGCATCACAATTTCGGTTACCATTAAAATTACTCCGCCAACAGATCGCGAATCGACTGCAAAATAGTTTGGGCATTCGGCACAACAGCGGCTTCCAGCGCGGGGCTGTAGGGTGTCGGCGTGTGCAGACCGTTTAAGCGCATGACGGGCGCGTCGAGATCATCAAAACCCTTTTCCATCACCTGCGATGAGATTTCCGAACCTACCCCGCATGGCGCAAAAGTTTCATCCACGATCAACAAACGTCCTGTTTTGTGAACCGATTGCAAAATCGTGTCGATGTCCAGCGGCGCGAGGGTGCGCGGGTCGATAATCTCAATTGAAATCCCCTCATTCGCCAGTGTTTCGGATGCTTTTTCAACAAGGCGCACCATCGAACCGAGCGCGACCACCGTCGCCTGAGTACCTTCGCGAACGATTGCCGCCTGCCCGAACGGAATTGAATAATCTTCCTCCGGCACATGCCCTTTGACGTTCAGCAGCGACTTGTGTTCGAGGAATAATACCGGATCATCGCCCCGCAGCGCCGTCTTGAATAAGCCTTTGGCATCGTAGGGATTGGTCGGCATGACGACGCGGAAGCCAGGGATATGCACAAAAATCGGATAATAGCTGCCGGAATGATGAGTCGCCGACGAGCCACCGATGCCGATGCAGCCGCGCAAAACAATCGGCATTTTCAGCCGTCCACTGCTCATATACTGCATTTTGGAGGTCTGGTTGAACAACTCACCGAAACTGTCGAGGATAAAGTCGAAAAACATGAAGTCCACTACCGGGCGCGATCCGGTCATGGCCGCGCCGGTACACATGCCAACGAAACCGCGCTCGACAATCGGCGTGTCACGCAGGCGCATCGGGCCGTAGAGTTCATACAAGCCCTGAGTTGTATTAAAATTGCCACCGCGCACACCAATCCCCTCGCCAACGACAAAAATACTGGGGTCACGCGCCATTTCTTCGGCTAAAGCTTCGCGGGCGGCAGTCGTATAGGTTATTTCACGCATCATGTGTTTTTAATTTCCTCACACGCTAAAGATATGCTCGGTTGCCGTCGCCGGGTCGGGATAGGGGCTGTTTTTCGCGAACTCGGCGGCTTCGTCCACCATCGCCTTAATGTCGGATTCAATCTCCTCGAAATCGCCCTCTTCCGCCAGATTTTGCGCCAGAAGTTTGGCTTTCAGAGTCACAATCGGATCACGCTGTTTCCAGGATTCGACTTCTTGGGGCGTTCGGTATCCGGCATCGCGCATTCCCTCGGCGTGAGGGCGTGTGCGGTAGGTTTTACAGTGGAGCAGCGATGGGCCGCCGCCGGATCGCGCACGTTGAATCGCTTCACTCGCCGCCTGAGAAACCGCGAGCACATCATTTCCGTCAAGACTGTAACCAGGCATTCCATAAGTTCGGGCGCGTGCTGCCACATCCTGATTTTTCGTCGCATAGGCGAACGGCACTTCCGTCGCGTACATGTTGTCCTCGCAGACAAAAATGACAGGCAAATCCCAGATCGCGGCCAGATTCAGCCCTTCGTGGAACGCGCCGTTATTCATCGCGCCGTCACCGAAAAACGCGACACCGACATTATCCTTGCCGAGCAGCTTAAAACTGTAGCCCGCGCCTGTCGCCTGCAAAATACACGGACCGACGATGCCGCTGGTTCCCATCATGCCGACTTCTGGCGAAAACAGGTGCATACTGCCGCCGCGTCCCCGCGAACAGCCTGTCACGCGGCCAAATAATTCAGCGATGACTTCGCGCGGAGGGACACCTTTCGCCAGCGCATGTCCATGACCACGATGAGTGCTGAAAACGGCATCCTCGTGGCGGAGATGGGCGCACACGCCCGTCGCAACCGCTTCCTCGCCAACATATGTGTGACACGCACCGGGGATCATGCCGCCAGCATAGGATTTGGCAAGCTGTTCCTCGGTACGCCGGATCATCAGCATTTGCCGCCACAGCGTTAAAGCCTGTTCTTTTGCAATTTCCTCAGACATCCAATTTTTCCTGTTCTAAAACCTATCTAGCCTAATTTAATTTCACATCTCGCGTAGGGGCGTTTCGCCAACCGCCCCTACAAACCAATTGTCTCAGTATTTAAATTTGATTCGCGGGCGCGATTGGCTTTTCGCCCCGCAGCACACGCGCGACTTCTTCCGCCGCTTTATGGCGCACATCGACGCGGGATTCTTCGGAGTACCAGCCCGTGTGCGGCGTGACGATGATACGCGGCTCATGAAAAAATGGATGATCGTTCGACGGCGGCTCGACCCAGAACACGTCAATCCCCGCCCCGGCGATTTTTCCACTTTGTATCGCGGCTAAAAGCGCATCTTCGTCAACTAGTGGGCCACGAGCCGTGTTAATCAAAAAGGCACCGGGCTTCATCAGCGCCAGCGATTGGGCGTTAATCACGTTGCGCGTCTCCGGCGTAAACGGCGCGTGGAGCGTCAAAAAGTCTGATTCGCGCAGCAAAGTTTCCAGATCAACCGGGCGCACACCAGCCGCTTCCATGATACCGGGATAAACGTAAGGGTCATGGGCGATCACGTTCAAGCCCAGGCCGCGCCCTTTCGCCGCTGAAGATGTGCCGATGCGTCCATAGCCAAACACGCCAAGCGTTTGACCGCGCAGCCGTCGGAAGGGGGTGATTTTGGATGGATCATACCATGTCCCATCATGAACCGATTTTTGCATTCCCGGCAGGCTACGTGCCAGCATCAGCATGAGTGTGATCGCATGAGTCGAAACCTCATCAATGCAATAATCGGGGACGTTGCAGACCCAAATGCCTTTTTGGGCTGCCCCCGGAATATCAATCGCGTCCAATCCTGTTCCCACACGCGAAATAATCTTGCAGCGCTCCAATTTCGAGATCAACTCAACGTTCACCTGATGCAGCGTGACCATTATGGCATCGGCGCTGCTGGCTGCGGCCACCGAATCCGGTGAGGTCAGGTCGCTGGTATGGACAATTTCGATACCTGGGATCGTGCCGAGGATTCGCTCCTCAATCGCATCACCACCCATGTCATAAGCAATTACCACTTTCGGCATGTTTTTTCTCCGTAAATTTAAAGAATGAGTTCCTGCGCGACCAAAAATTAAAGAATGAGTTCCTGCGCAACCAGATGAATCCCCTCGCCAACCGCAAGACTGCGAGCCGTACCGCTTCCTTCGAGCTTGCGATATGTAGATTCGAAGAGTGTCGGATCGAGGGTCGCGTCCGGGTTAGGGTTTGAGTCTTTCCAAAGAATATGGTGCATGGGGATGGCAACTTTTACGCCCAACTGCCACGCCAGCAGCGCCGCTTCGTGGGCATCCATATTGCCCGTGACACCGTTGATGACCAGCATCGCCACATGAATATTTTCGTGCTTGAGCGCCCGCAAACGCAGGTCATATTCGGTATCGCCGGTGTGGTAGACCCGCAGGCCATCGAAATCGAGAATCAGGCCGATAGCATCCGGCACTTCCCAGCCCGGTATTCCAGCGATATGACGCGCCGGGACAATCTGGATTTTCACATCTTTAAAGACGTGTGTTTCCCCCGCCTGAATATTTTGAGTACGATCCCGGTCTACACCCCAACTGAGCGCATGTGATCGAGCGCTCGGCGGACACCATAATTCCACGTTCGAGTTTTGCATGATGACCGGAATCGCGCCGGGGTCAAGGTGATCTTCGTGCCAGTGAGTCGCAATCACCAGATCAGGCCGCGCTTCTTCAGCCGTAATCGGTGTAGGAAAGCCTCGTTCGATACCAAAAATCTGCGCGACAATATTGGAAAGATACGGGTCAATGTAGATCACTGTCCCGGCGGGGGTCTTAAAAACAAAACCCGTGCCGCCGAGCCACCAAGCCATGACGCTGCCGGGTGGAACCTGAGTCTCGGTTATCGTTTGATGAATTGATGCCATCGTTATACTGCCCTATTTTCTAAAAATCGCGCCAGTTTTTTCTGGAAACCTGGTCGCTCCAAGACTTCTTTATTCACGACGTTATCCGGCACTTCGCCACGCGCCGCCTGGAGCATACAGCGCGACATCTGTTTACCGCCTGCCGTCCAGATGTCGGATGTCGCTGGGGCAAAATGCGGCGTGAGAATGACATTATCCAGCGCGATCAACGGGTCGTTGGCGGGCAGCGGCTCCACATCGAAAACGTCTAAACCTGCGCCCGCAATACGCCGTTCCTGCAAAATTTTAACAAGAGCTTGTTGGTCAACCAGCGCCCCACGCGCCAGATTAACCAGATAGGCAGTGGGCTTCATCAACGCCAGATGTTCGGCGCGGATCATATTGCGTTTTTCCGGTGTCAGGTTGGAATGGATGCTGACGTAATCGGATTCGCGCATGACTTCTTCCAGCGAGGTCAGCCGAACATTCAACGCCGCCGCTTGCGCAGGATCAGCGTTCGGCGAATAGGCGATTACGCGCATATTGAACGGCGCGACAAGACGCACCAGTTCACGTCCACTCGCGCCCAGCCCGATAATGCCAAGTGTCCGGCCTTCGATCTCGCTGCCCATGACATCCGATTGCAAATCCCAACGGCCCTCACGTGTGACTCGATCCTGCTCCGGCAACCGTTTCGCCAGCGCCAGCATGAACATCAGCGCGGAGGAGGCTGTCGCGTGGGTCAAAACATTCGGCAGATTGAAAAGTGCGATGTCGTTGTCGGTCAGCGCTTGCACGTCGATTTTGTCGTAACCTGCGCCGGAACGCCCGACAATCGTCAGATCGCCCGCCCCATGCGCGAAAATTTTGGACTTGATCCAGGGACGCAGCACGATCAACCCGTCGATATTGGCGATATGGTCGGCGGTCACTTCCAGCGTGTAGAGCCGATCCCAATAAGTCGGATCGTTCTTATCCGGCGCGTGATCCATCAGGAAGTGATAGTCGATAAATAGCGTTTCGTCCATCAAGCCAAAACCGAGATCACCATAGGCGCTTTTACCATCCAGGTTTAAGAAATCGCCCGTGATAGCGATGCGAAACGTCCGCATATTAGCCTCTTGATGCCTTGCGCGTGTCGCTGATGTCCGAAACTTCGATGTGAACATCCGGGCGTTGTAAAACGTCGCCGCGCAGTGCTGTCCCCAGGCCGGGTTTTTCTGGCAACGTCAGCATCCCGTCGCTGATCGGGATTTTTTCGGTCATCACGTCGTTATACCAGCCTTCGTAATACGCCCGCACGGTTTCCATAATCATCGCGTTCGGGATGTGCAGCATCAGGTGTGCCGCCGACCAAAGCGCCACAGGCCCAATGGTATCGTGGCTGGTGATCGGCAGATAGTAGGTGTCCGCCAGCGCACAGATTTTACGAGTCTCGCTGATCCCACCCGTCCACGCCATATCTGGCATGATGATGTCGGCGGCGTTCTGCTCGACCACCGCGCGGAAACCGAAGCGCGTAAACAGCCGTTCGCTCACACACAGCGGGATTTTCGTATCCTGTTTCAAACGAGCATACGCTTCGGGGTTATCCGGCGGGATAATTTCTTCCAGCCACAGAATATCGTAAGGTTCGAGAGCGCGGGCAATTTTGGTCGCTTCCGGCAGATTCCAGCGAGCGTGGCCTTCAATCGCGATTTCCATTTTGTCGCCGACGGTGTTACGAATGTCCTCGACATAGGAGATGCCTTTTTTAAGCTGCTCTTTCGAAATGAAATGTGTCACCGGGCCAACGGCTTCTGCCCCCGCCCGCTGACCAATCGGCCCGCCAAGCGATGTACCGAATTGATCGAACGGCCAGATTTTCATGGCTTTGATGCCTGACTTGAGCAGTTCAACGGCGAGTTCACCCGTTTGCTCTTTTTCGCGCCAACGGTGAAAGTCCTGATACGGCCCATGACTGACACAGGTGTTATAGATCATGATGCGGTCACGGTTGCGCCCGCCAAGCAGCGTGTAAATCGGCTGCCCGGTGTGCTGCCCCAGAATATCCCAGAGCGCTACATCTACCGCGCTGATCGCCCGCATTTCGCTGCCGCCGAAGCCGAAAAAATTGACCGTCCCCATCATATTGTTCCAGTGATTCTCAATATCGAGCGGATTCCGGCCAAGCAGCAGCGACGCGAACACATCGTGAATCATGGCACTGATAGCACGTGGGACATAAAAAGTCTCACCCAGGCCGATCAAGCCGTCATCGGTGTGGATGCGCAGCCAGATGGTGTTGGGTTGGTCGTCAAACCAGATGGTTTCCAAACGGGTAATTTTCATAAAATGTCTCTAAAAAGTTGTTTACGTATCCATTTTTACAAGGACATCACCCAAAAACCTGTTTAACTCCCCTCTCTGAATTCGGAGAGGGATTGGGGGTGAGGTTGAAATTTCTGAAATCACCAGGTATGGTTGCCGCCCGCGTTGAGCGCCAAATTGCCGCCGTCCACTGGAAGCAGCATACCCGTGACAAATGCCGCCGCGTTAGACGCTAAAAAGATGGCTGGTCCCACAATGTCACCGACTTCACCGAGGCGGTTCATCGGAATGCCTCTGAGCAAATTTTTGATAAGATTTGGGTCAGTTTTCGGGTCGCTTAACCAGGCATCCATCCCTGCTGTTCGCATTTGCGCGGGCAAAATGGCGTTGACGCGGATTTTGTACTTCGCCCATTCCGTCGCCAATTCGCGCGTCATCTGGTGGACACCGCTTTTAGCGACACCGTAAACAAAATTCCCACGACCCAGCGATGTTACCCCGGCAATCGAGCCGATATTGATGATGCTGCCGCCTGCGCCACTCTGAATCATGCGATGGCCTGCTGCCTGGGCGCACAGCCAATATCCCGTCAGGCATACCGCAAGCGCATGATTCCATTGTTCCAGCGTCAGGTCTTCCGGCTTAACGCGCGTAAAGGCAAACGGCGCGTTCAGCATAATATCAATTTTGCTAAAATTCTGATCGACGGTTGCAAATAAATGATCGACATCTTCCGGCTTGCTCACGTCACAGCGAACCGTGATGACTTTGCGGCCTAATTCTGTAATCTGTTGAGCCGTTTTTTCAAGTCCTGCTTCATTAATGTCAGCGGCAACGATGTCTACACCATTGCGTGCGTAACCGATAGCAATCGCCTGCGCCAGACCGGAAGCAGCCCCCGTGACAACCGCAGTCCGTCCGGTCAGATCGAAAAGTTGATCCGGCATTCTCTAACTCTCCTTCGATGTTTGTGTGTAGCTTTTGACAATGCGTTCATAAGCCTGACGAAGATGCTCCCGAATGAGTGCCACTGCCCTGGCCTCGTCGCGGTTGCGAATGGCATCGAGAATCTCCTGATGGCCTGAGATAATCAGTTCACGGAAATCAGGATTAACGACATTGCGCGATAATAAAAAGATATGAATTTGTGGCTTGAGGATCGACCAGCATTCGTAGAGGCGTTTATGTTTGGCGGCCTGATAAAGAATGTCGTGAAACTGAATATCGAGCCTCGCCGCTTCCTGCGCCGAAATCCCATGATCGACTGCCGCGCTCATCGCGTCAATCACGTTCTGCATGTCGTCCAGGTGCTTGGGTTCGCCTTTATCAATCGCTTCGGAAATCGCAAAGGTTTCGATGGCAACGCGCAGACTGTAAACCTCATCCAGGTCTTCACGTGAAAGCCTTGCAACCGCCGCGCCACGATTGGGCTGTTTAATTACCAGTCCTTCACGTTCAAGCTGAACCAGCGCTTCCCGAATCGGCCCACGACTGACCTTGAGAAAATCCGCAAGCATTTCCTCACGCAGCTTGACATCCGGTGCTAATTTCCCACTGTAGATGGCCTCGCGCAGACGGTCTACCACGTCTTCGGCAAGGCTTCTCTTTTGCGGTAATGCTAGAAGATCGGTTAATTCCTCTTTTGACACAAATCCGGCTACTTTGTAAACTGTAAACAATTTGCAAAAAGATTATCCCAAGCCTATGGGTTTGTCAACTGAGGTGAACTTCGTGAAAATTCTTGTATCCGATCTCGAAACATTTTGCGTTGAAGCGATGCGCCACTACGGTATCCGTGATGAGGATGCGCGGCTTACGGCACAAATCATGGTCAAAATCGACACCTGGGGCATTTACACGCATGGTACGCGCCAGCTTCGCGCCCTGCTCAAAAACTTTCCAGGTGGACGGCTGGACGCGCAAGCCTCACCCGAAGTGTTGAATCAAGGGCTGGCGTGGGCGCTCATCGACGGGCATCACGCCATGCCGTTCGTCACCGCGCATCAGGCGATGACACTGGCTATCGAAAAGGCGAAAAACACGGGCATTGGTTATGTGAGTGTCCTTCACAGCAGCCACTTCGGCGCTGCCGGATACTACGCAAATATGGCCGCCAGCGAGAACATGATCGGCATCGCGATGTGCAACGCCGATCCACAAATGACCATTCCCGGCGCGAGTGGTAAAGTTTTGGGGACGAATCCAATTGCCTATGCCATCCCGACGAGCGAAAATAAATCAGTTTTTCTCGATATTGCGACCAGCGCGGTTGCCGCCAGCAAAATTCTCCGAGCCAAAGCATTGGGACAATCTATTCCTGAAGGCTGGCTGGTCGATAAAGACGGCGTAGCAACTACCGACCCCGGCAATTTTCCCAGCGAAGGCGCGATGATGCCGATGGCCGCGCACAAAGGCTATGGGCTGGCGCTGCTGGTGGAGGTGCTTTGCGGTGTGATGACGGGCGCGGCAATGACGAAAGATCAGCCGAGTTGGGTGCTTGACGTAGCAGGTGAAAACGCTCCCAAAGCCAACCAGGGGCAGATGTTTATGGCAATCAACATCGGCGCGATGATGCCGTTCGAAAATTTCGAGCAGCGTATGGGAACGCTCATCACGTATATCCACGATGCGCCGAAAGCTAAAAACGCGGATTGCATTTTTCTACCCGGCGAAATGGAATGGGATAAACATGATGCTGCGCTTCAAGACGGCCTCACGCTACCGCCCGATGTCGTCGAAAGCCTGAAAGGATTGGCGCAGGATACCGGGATAACGTTCCCTGCTGGCTAATTTCTCTACTGGTTAATTGACGACTTTTAGCCAACCACCGTCCACATAATAGGACGAACCCACGCAGTAACTCGCTTTGGGTGAACACATGAAGACGAAAAAGTTCGCCAGTTCTTCTGTCGTTGCGAAGCGTCCAATAGGCGCATTCTCTTTGGCGATCTGCGTCAGCACATCGTCTGCCGTTTGGTTAGTTCCCTGAGCGATGTTCTCCGCGTGCTTGATCCAGCCTTCGGTCAGGATAAGGCCGGGGTTGATGGCATTCACGCGAATATTAAACGGGATCAATTCCTCCGCGAGACATTTGGTCATCATGACCAGCGCGGCTTTGGTCGTGTTGTAGATCGGCTCACGATAAATCGGCTGGGTCGCGCAAATCGAGGCATTGTTGAGGATGACTCCCCCGCCGCGTTCGCGCATTGAGGGGACGAAGGCGCGTGCGAGACGGATCGCCGCCATGACGTGAAAATCCCAATAGTATTGCCATTTTTCGTCGGGCGCGTCCATGATCGTTTCCGCCGTACCGACACCGGCGTTATTGATGAGCATATCCACGCCGCCGAATTTTTTGACGACTTCGGAGACAAAAGCGTCAATATCTTCAACTTTGCTGACATCTGCTTTCATGCCGAACGTTTTCACGCCATATTTTTGGGCAACATGATCGGCCATTTCAAGTGTCAGCGCTTCGTTACGGGCGCAAAGGGCGACATGGACACCTTCCTGAGCGAGGCCTTCGGCAACCGCCAGCCCAATACCCTGACTGCCGCCTGTAATAACTGCAACCTTATTTTTGAGTCCTAAATCCACTTTTAACTCCCCAAATCAGAACTTAGTCAGTATCATATTTTTTTAGGGGCGCACAGTGACCGCAGGAAATCCCTGTGGGGCGGTGCGCCCAACCCACATAATCACCTAGAATTTCAACGCGCCTTCCAGCAAGCCCTTCATGTACCAGCGCTGGGCAAAGGCAAAAACAATAATCCCCGGCGTAATCACCATGATATACACCGCTGCGATACGCGGCCACGCCCATGCGCCCAGGCCACCGAATGCGCTTGCCAGCACAACGGGCATCGTGCGAACGCCTTGATCGTTGGTCAATGTGTAGGCCAAAAGATATTCACCCCAGGCCGTGACGAAATTCACCATCACCAGAACGACAAGCCCATTTTTGACCAGTGGCAGCATCACATGCCAGAAAGTCTGCCATGAGCTACAGCCGTCAATATTGGCCGCATCGACAATTTCGAACGAAATTTGCTCGAACATGCCGCGCATAATCAGGATGCTGGTCGCAAGATTCAATGTCACATAGGGCAAGATCAGCCCCGGCAGGGTGTTAATCAGGCCGATTTCGTTTTGAATCTCAAAAATAGCGATCAGTGAAATAAGGCGACTGGGGAAAAAGAGTGATCCTACCAGCAGGCTGAGGACGATAGATCGGCCTCGCAATCGCAGATGTACCAGAGCATAGCCAGCCAGCACCGCGCAAACACTTGTCAGGAACACGGTGGACAACGTGACCACGATGCTGTTGCTCATGTTCTGAATCAGCGTCGGGACGGCGTTAAACACATAACCGTAGTGCGAAAAATCGAACTGCTGCGGCCAGAATGTGCCTGTATAAGCGTCTGGCAGCGATTTCACCGACAGGAGAAATACCCAGGCCAACGGGATCAGCACGATCAGACAAAAGAAGATCAGGATCGAATGGAGCAGAACGGTACTCCAACGCAAGCGGGGTCTGCGCGGCATGATAATGGGTCTGCTGACGGCAACAGAAGATTGGGAAACTTCCATGTCGATACCTCTCAATCCCGATTGCGGAAAATATAGAACAAACCACCCACGACAACCAGCATCGCCGACGCACCTATCCAGCCAATTGCTGCCGCATAGCCCTGGAACCAATCACCTAACTGGAAGGCCAGATGCCACATATAGACTGTCCAGGTATAGGTTGGCAGTCCACGATTAAACCCACCAAAAATCAAATATTCATCAATAACAGCCATCGCCGTACCGAAACGCAGCACGACCAGCACCAGCATCACGGGACGCAGGCGTGGAAGCGTTATACGCCAGAACATTTGCCATTCATTCGCGCCATCCACACGAGCCGCATCGAACATCTCGCCGGGGATAGAGGCCAGCCCTGCCAGGAAAAAAATCGTGTGGTAGCCCAATCCCCACCAGATTTCCATTAAGGCAATCGCTGGGAGCGCAAGCGGCGTATTACCCAACCATTGTGGCGCAGTTCGGTACGTGAACAGGTGCAGACCATCGACCAGAAGGATATTAATCGGGCCAATCTCAAAGTCATAAAGCCATTTCCACAGCACAAAAATCATTGGGCCGGGAATCACTGCCGGAATCAAAAGGATGAGCCTGTAAGTGCTCGCCAGACGCTCCGTTTTCACGCGATCCAGCAAAACCGCCAGAAACAGCGGAATAAAGATCGTCCCCGGCAAAAATAGCGCGGTAAAGGTTGCCGCCCGCAGCAGACCCTCATACATAATCGGGTCGTTCAGCGCATTCGCGTAATTCTGAAACCCGACCCACTGGATAGGATCACGCCGCAGGTAGTGATAATCGGTAAAGCTGATGATAAAGACACGGATAATCGGGTAAACCTGATACCCAATAAAAAAGAGAATCGCCGGGACAATATAGAGCCAGTGTCCCGCGTACTTGATTTCTTTTCGGATTTGCTGCCAGAGGCCGCCGCGCCTGTTCGACAGAGTGAGACTCGCCATTGTTTTCTCCCAAAGACGGTGTAGCTGAAGATACCCGTTTCCAGTGAGAAAACGGGTATCCTGCATTTTTATGCTTCGAGACTAGCTTGTCTTCGCAATTTCAGCGGCGACAGCGTCTTTGGCGGCCTGGAGCGCAACCAGCGGGTCGGGTTCTGCGCCTGTCAGATACGTTTCCCATATTGGCTGTCCGAGGACGAACTGCTGTAAACCAAATGAGTGGTTGGGGATGGCCTTCGCCACGTCAAGCTGTCCGCGTACCAGCGGCACCCAGCTTTCCGCTGCCAGCCATTCCGGTTCATCAGCTTCCCAGCCTGCGTAGATTGATTTATAAGGCGGGAGTTGACCGGGGTGCGCTGTTGGGCTGCCTGCAATCGAGTCCTGCCAGATGCGTGGATTCTGGGTGAGCGCGGCCATGTATTCAGCGGCCTTCTCTTTATTCTGACCATATTTGAACAAGCAAGCGCCCGTTGTCCAGAACACGGTAGAACCTGCGCCACCAGCGGCGGTGGGCAGTGCGCCCATACGCAGGGCTGAAGGGTCTGTCCAGTTAGCGGCGTAACGCAGCGGCGCATTCTGATATTTGATGTAGTAAGCGACGGACTGGCTGCCAAACGCCACTTCGTCGGGCGTATTGTTAACACCGCCATCGCTTGTGCCCGGTTGCAGAGCGTTTGCCGATGACAAATCGAGCATCTGTTTCATGACTTTTAGGGCTTCGACTGCCGCATCATTGGTGAAATCGAAAAGCGGTGTCGGGTTATCGCCGAGTTGATAATAAACATCCGTGCTAAAGCTGTGGGTAATTGGGGCAAGCGAACGCCAGCCGTGTGCATCAAACGTACAGCCATAGCGCGCCGCGCCTGCATCCAGCACCGCTTTTGAGTTCGCAAGATATTCATCCCAGTTCGCAGGAGGAACATCGGGCAGACCTGCCGCTGTCGTGATCGAAGAGTTATAACCCTGGACGATCACATCCAGCAGGAACGGCCATGAGTACAATTTACCATCAACCGTGCATTCCTCACGGATGGAGGGGATCATGTCGTCAAGTATCTCTTTGGGAATATAGTCGTCCCAGGGTTCAATCACGCCAGCTTCGATCAAAGCAGCCATTTCCACAAACGGTGTCATGCCGACGTAGACATCCCAGGTGCTTTCTTCATTCGCTGCCTCCGCGACAAAGCGGGCGACATCAAACCCCTGAACGGGCGCGATCTGGAAGTTCAGGTCGCCAAATGCAGCATTCACGTCTGGAATACCTGGATGCAAATCCACAATCCATTGATAGAAACTGGGAGTTAGTGGACGGCTTTCCTGTGCAAAAGCACGCCCCGGCGCGGCCAGTCCCCGGACACCGGACAGGCCTAACCCCGCGCCGAGCATTGCTTGCATGAACTGCCGACGCGACAGCCGTCCTTGTTTTAACTGATTGAGTAAAGCATTTTCAATAATATGTTCACGTTCGCTTTTCATAATTCTCCCCTTTTAAAAAGTGATCGCCAGTTTGCGAGAGTGTTTGTAGCGCACTTCACATCCCACGCCAATAATTTATCCCTCCTTTTAATTATTAATTTAACGATCATTTTATCCATATTCCAATATTCGCCCCATGTTTAGTATAGCTAAATTTTATTGAGGCGACAGCATGACTGACGACCAGCGCATTACCCACCTAACACTCAAAATAACAGTCAATCAATCTCAACAATTTTCTTAACGCAACAATGCTCTGCTACAGGGAGGTTGACCCAGCACGTAGAAATTTATTATATTCGTAACATTGACGACAAATCGTTTAAATTCCAGGTTCTATCAATAACATCTCCATACCAATTTCCCAAAGATGAGCGATGGTGTTGTAATCTCATAGGGTAAAATCTCATTTACACTGTATATTCAATCGAAGACTTAACAATGAGCGATTTATGACTGAAGTTGAACGCAAGCGCCGGATCGAAAAACTTGCGGGCTTTGTTTTGCCTAAGGGTAATTACACATTACAGGATCACGTCGCTACCAGCCATATGTCGGTGGTCTATAAAGCGCTGGACAACGCCTCGCGCCGCTATGTCGCCATCAAGATTCTGCTTGACGAGAAATTTTACTGGCGTTTTGAGAATGAATTTGAACTTTCCTATGACCTGACTGTGACCAATATTGCCGTCACAACCCGCGCCGATCTGGTCGGCGAGATTATTTTTGATGGTGACGGCGATATCGTCATCAAGTATCTCGTCATGAAATGGCTTTCAGGTTTATCGCTGCTGGATATCATCCGCAAGAATCGCGAAGATCCCAAACCGACTCAACAGCTTTTAGAAGAAGCGCTGGCGATCCTGCGCAAGTTAGCCCCGGCGCTGGATACGATTCACCAGAAAAACATCTATCACCGCGACATCAAGCCCAGCAATATCCGGTTTAACAACGACACTAACGAGCGTAACGAACCCTATTTATTGGATTTTGGCATCGCTAAAAAAGGGCATATTGAGGAAACAACGCTTGTTGTCGCCCGTGAAAGCACAACCGTTGGCGAGTACACAGGCACACCACGCTATATGCCGCCGGAGCAGTGGGACGGGAATGTCAATTCCGGCGCAAGCGATCAATACGCGCTGGCAATTACCATTTACGAACTGCTGTCCGATGGCACTTCGCCATTCAGAAAATCGATGCAATCGACCTCTCCAACATCACCTTCTGGTAATGGTAGCAATCCTGCCAACGTCTATGCGTGGCAAAAAGCGCATCGGGAAGCCGAGCCAACGTCGATCAAGGAATACCGTTTTGATGTACCAGAAGCAGTCTGGCAGATACTCAAACAGGCAATGAGCAAAGACGCTTCGCAGCGGTACGAAAATATTAAGCTATTCCAGGAAGCGTTCCAGAGCGCTGTACATCCTTACTCACCAAAACCGCGCTTGAATGCCCCAATGCCAAACGTACAGCAGGCTGTTTATCACCCACCACAGGACGCACCAACGTGGCCCAAGAATGTGCCTGTACCGCAGACACGCTCTCGAACGCCCATAATCGGCGCAATCATTTTTATCATTGTGGGTATCATTGGCGCACTCATCGTTTTGCCATCATTTTTGGCGACACCTACAGCAACACCTACCGTTATCGTATCAACCTCACCTACAACACCAACCGTTATTGCAGCAACGAACGAGGCCGCAGTCGCGATTATTCCAACGGCTACGCCGACCATTCCGAGTGATACCCCAGCTCACACATTGACTCCGGCTCAAGAAGCGACGCACACATCCCAGCCGCCTTCGGCAACACCCGTGCCACCTGCCGCCGCAGTGGTCATTCCAACAACGACACCTTCTCCCCTTCCACCGTCACCAACCAGCACGCGCACACCTGTGCCAAGCGATACACCAATGCCATCCGCCACCAGCACACCGAGCCAGACACCGACTCGCGTTCCTTCCAATACACCTATTCCACCAACAGCCACAACCACACCTTCTTCAACACCAACGCGCACACCGACAACATTGCCAACTGCGACTCATACCCCAATGCCGACTCTGACTGCTACACTCACCGCTACACCGATGGTCAAGGATTTTGTGGAATTATTGGATCAGATCACCAGGGCTGGAAGCAGCGCGGCCCGTTTTGACTGCGCCGGATATGTTGAGGCTTATGAAGGCTTGGAGGATGCCGTCGCCGTTTCATCGGTGGAAGTTGAGGTCGCTATCATCGCGCCAATAGTTGAAGATGGTGCGGAGACGCTGCCCGTGCTGTACGAATTTTGTAATCGGGAGCAAAATCGGACACAGAATAGCATCCAACTGCCCTCGAATATCAGCAACAATCAGTTTCGCGACCTGCGAGGAGTGATTGGCGAGGCCAAACGCGCGATTCAAAATCTACGCTAAAAAATGGGGTGTTCGTAGGGCGACTCGGCGAGCCGTCCCTATACAATCACCGCCCCAGCCAACCAAAATTCACGCCAAGCCCATAATCCAGTACCTTCGGAGCAGGCTTCACAGGCCAGCGGCGGCTCAGAGTCGTGGCGATACCGAGGGTATCATCGGTAAACCACTGGTCGCGATAGGCGGCAGCATCGGCAGGCGGTAAATCTGGCGGAGTCGGCAACGCATCGTCCAACGCCTGCTGAAGCCAATCCTCGCCTGTCATAAAGGGTAGCTGATCGAGCGTTTCAACAAGGCCAATCACGGACTCCGCACTGCGATAGCCACCCAGCGGACGCGGCAAATGTTGGAGAAGCGCTGCCGGAGTGCGATCAACGGAAAAACGCGGCGCGATTGATTCCCAGGTATCCGCCAATGTCCTATTCCTGGCTTGCCAGCCGCGATTCAGATAGGTTGTGAAGCGATAAGCCGGGAGTCGCATTCGATCAACCAGCGATGCCAAACGCGCCTGTGGCTGCACAATTTGCGAGGGAATCCATTGGCTATTTCCCCAGATCGCATCACCAAAGTCAAGCTGTCGTGCCGTACCCCAGCCGCCTTGCCCTGGCGCATTGTCCTCCAGAAGCCGCAGTGCGCCGTTGGTGGGGTCAATCTGTGCTCCCGGCAGGTTAAAATTATTGGCTAACCAGTTTGGCAGGTTGATGAAGCTGCTGAGTTCTTCGCGTTGATTGAGTGCAGGTTGCAGCACATCATCAACGAAAGCATTTTCGCGCATCCCTGTTGGCGCTGGCTGATGATGCGCTTTGATCGACTCGGCGGTAAAAGCCGCAGCCGTTTGTTCAATTTCCAGTGCTTGATTAAGGATGCGCAGGCCTTCGCCATACTGCGGAGTCGAACGTTGAACAGGTGGCGTTCCCCGGCGCGGCGGATAATCATACACATTCCCCAGCGCATCAGGGCCGAGTGGATCACGCTGCAAGAAACGGGCAAGCTCCGGCACATAGACGCGAGCATCCGTAAAAACGAGGTTATTTTGTGTATCCCAGAGTTGATCCTGACCAATTACCTGAAAACCCTGCCAGCTATCCGGCGCGGCGAGGAGTAAACAGGGGTCAGGGGTATCTGTCGGTGCGGTCAGCGTTAGATAACGCCCAAACGGGTCGAATAACCACACTGCATTCGGCGTTTCGGACTCACCATAACTTCGTGTGCCAAACGCCTGACCTGAGCCGCCGTAAATATAAGGCGCGATCTCATCACCCTGGGCGCTGAAAAGCGGTACACCATCGGCAGATTGGACGTGATAAGCTGCGCCGCCGTTTTCGGTAATCATGAACGGTGTCCGGTTCGCGCCATGATACACAAACTGCTGCCCGTTTGCCTCGATCACGCGATTATAGACATCATAGCGATAGGCCGTCATGTTTTCGCCGCGCTGCACTTCGATCAGCCGATTCGCGCCGTCATAAGTATAGGCCCCGCAGACCGTACCATTGGCGCTCACGCTGTTCATATTGCCCTGATTATCGTAGGTATAGGCGAAACGCAGAGTGGCGAGATTATCCTGCGCACCAACAATCAGGAAGGTCGAAAATCCGGCGAGTCCGACTGCGATGACCATGAACAAAGGCGCATACCGTTTTCTACGTGAAAGCCCGGCGATACCCCCTAGCAGAGCCAGCGCGATTACCCCGGCGGCCTGCGGTGGATTTTGTGGCGTGTTGATCGTCACCGTGCGCGATAAAAGCTGATTGCGCTGCTCACCATATTGATAATCAATCACGACCTGTGTGACATCTTTACATTGTGGCACATCTTTTCGCGCACCATTTTCATCCAGGCACATTTCGTCAGGTAACTGTCCGTATTGACGCACTTCCTGGTCAAGCTGACTGTATTCCGTGTAAACGAATGTCACCTGATAGAGCAAACGGTTGCCGCCGCTGTCGTTAATGCGCATGGTCAGCAGATTATCGTTTTGATCGTAACCCAGGACGATGATATAGCCTTCCGCCCCGTTCATAAAATAAGCGGGGTCAAAACTGCTGATCGCCTGACGCTGTGTTAAACGAGTCGGACTCAGCACATTATCAACGATAAAGCCTTCGCCCATTGGGATATAGTCGATGCGCAGATCATCACCCTGGCGGTTAACGTAAAAATCCATCGCGTAATCGTCACCCCAAAAGAGCGTAAACGGCGTGATTCCGCTTTCGTCCTGTGTGCCATATTCGACGCTTAGAACGGGCGTTGATTCTTCCGATTCACCTGGGGCATATTGCACCGATTGCAGCAGGCCACTCGGGAACAGCGAAAATGTTAACGTCGCGCCGGTCTGCTCATCACGAATGCTGTAGCTCAGATTGCTGTCGTCATAATCATAAATGAGCTGCTGTGTACCCGCCTGGACGATGCTCAAACGACCATTCGCATCATAGCCATATTTCAATTGGCCGCTGACCGCACTAAGCTGCTCCAAACCTGCATACTCCAGCGTATAATCGCCAATGGATGTCAGCAAACTGAGTGCATCAGGCGAATAGCCCAGTTCGGTTTCGCCCCATTTTGTGAGTGCGCCGCCGTTATAGGTGTAGGGAATTGAGGTCTGGTCGAACGCTTGTGTGACGATCAGCCCCAACGCATCATAGTTATAGCTTTCCAGCACGCCATTTTCCGCAGCGCAGGCATCATAGCTCAAAGATCGCTCGGTCAACGCCTGACAAACGCCCGTCACCTGATCGAGATCATACGAGAGGATGATGTCAACACCTGCCGGGCCGCTGATGCGCGTCAAACGATTGAGATCATCGTAGATATAGTTATAAGTTTTGCCATCTTCATTCTGGTAACTGACCAGATTTCCAGCGTCATCATAAGAAAACGCCTCGACATTCTGTTCTTCGTTGATCGTGCGGATCAAACGCCCCAGCGTGTCATAGCGGAAGCGGAAATTCGCACGCCACACATTTTGCGCTTCGTCATCTTCACAAACGGGCTGACCATCAATCGTATAAAGTTCAGGCGAAACGCTGTCGAGATTAAAATAGGGTTCTTGCAGGCAGGTTTCGCGCGTGATGTCTTCGAGCAGACCTTCGGCGTTATAGGTATAAAGTGTGCGTTGACCGGGGCCGCGGACGGCGATCTTCGGTGGTTGGCGGTCATCACCCGGCGAAAATGTATAAATGCGTGTGACATCTGCGCTGCTTTGACGCAAATTCAGAATGCCATCGTCAGTGGGATAATAACCATAATCCGTCGTTGCATCGCTACTTTGCGATTGAACCAGACGATAGAGCGAGTCAAACCTCAAAGTTGATTCATTATGAAAACCATCACTCACCGCGATTTCCGGGCGCTGATCGCTATGCTGAAGCGTCCAGAGATTATCTTCGCCATTCGGATTGGCGGTAAAAAGTTTGCCAAGTGCATCATACTGAAAACTCAACGGAGGCTGTGGCGCATTTTCAACCGACAAGAGCTGGCTCGACGGCGAGAGCATGAAATCCCAGCCCCAGCCCTCCACATCCTCGGCGGAAATCCCGATCTGATAATTGGCAAACTCGTAGTTCAGCAGCATATTACGCGCCGATTCGCCACTAGTTCGCCATTCGGTGAGGTTGCCAGCCGCGTCATAAATCAGATCATATTGACGATTCTGTGGACGATTAATGCGCCAAAGCGCCCCCAAACTGTCGAATGTATAGATCGTTTGTTTACCACGTGCGTCGGTATAGGTGAGCGTGTTAGCGCTGTCATTCCAATCGTAGCGGTTGCGTCCGGCAGCATTGATGATGGCGGTCAGCCGAGTCGGGTCTACGCGATCCTGATATTCATAGGTCGTGACAATCCCCAACGGCGAAATCACGCTGTCGAGCAGACCTTTGGCGTTATAGGTGTAGCTGATCGAATCGCCTGTCTGAATATCCTGCCGCAAAATCAACTGTCCGGCGCTGTTATAAGCATAGACCGAGCCGCGCCCCAGGCCATCCACCGCACTGGTTAACAAATCTGCCGTGTTGTAGGTATAAGTCATGGTTTCATGAGGTGCGCCGTCCACCGCCACATACAGCAAGCGCCCCAAACGGTCATATTCATAGCGCCGGGTAACACCATGCTCATCCGTCCAGGAGGTCATATCACCCGCCGCGTCGTAAGCGAACATCCAGGTGAACGTTCCTGAATCGGCGGACGCTTTCATCTGAACGATTGAGCCGCCTGTCTCGACATCCGGCGCATAGGTGAATGTCCGGCTCTCAAATTCGCTGTCGGCACGAACGAGACGCTCATGCGCATCATAGAACAGCACCGATGCGGCATTTGGATCATCGCAGGAAATTTCGGCATTCGGATGGGAGCGCAGAATTTTCAGCCCGCCTGCGTTTTGTGGGCAGTAAGCCAGATTAATGACCTGCGGCGCACTATCAACGGTCTGTGTGATGCGTGTCGGGCGGCCCAGAAAATCATATTGCGCAGCCAGATTGGGGTCAATCTCCTGGCGGTTGGTCAAGGGATTGGTGCGTTTGATATTGACTGAACCCGCACGTCCATTGATGTATGAACCTTCCCACACCACGTCCGGCAGTCCCATATTCGGTGCTTGCAAACGCCGGATATTGGGGTTAACCGTGCTGCCTTCCGTGAGCAATCGCCACTCGCCCGTCCAGCCAGGGCTTTCGGCATCCAGCGGGTTGCCTTCGATCTGGGTAACGCCGGTAAGCTGCCACCCCAGATCAAAAATCGAAGTTGTACGGGCAATTTCTTCGCCTGCCAGAAAATCGCGCTGGATAATGCGCAGGCCATTCTGGTTAATCGTCGGGTTGGGATTCGGGTTTTCCGGCTCGGTCACTTCATAATCGAAACGTGTCACCCGGAGTGGCGACTCGCTCATCAGCCGGATTCGCCCCAGCACGTCGTAAACCATAAATTTCGTGCGCCCATAGGCATCGGTGATCGTCACCCGCGTCCCGCCGATGAAAACTGCCTCTCCCACCTGATTGAGTTCGCGTTCCGGCTGATAGCTGTAGGTGGTGGTCAGGCTTTCCTCTTCCGAAGTCGATTCGACCATCCAAGAAAGCCGCCCAAACAAATCCGCCTCGTCATAACCATAAATCGTGCGGCGAACAAATGGCACATCTGCACTTGGAAGCAATACCGTCCGGGTCAAGCGGTTACGACCATCAAAACGTGAAACCGTCATCGCGCCTGCCGGGTCAATGACATCAATCCTGCTGAAAAATTCGCCGCTGTCATCCTGCCGCATCGGGACATAATCAATACGATAGTCGCCGAGAATGCCATCGGTAACGCTCACCAAACGACCCAATCCATCCCAACCATAAGTAATGGTATAACCAGGGTCATCCGGCGCGGCGCTCAACTGGCGAATTGATTGCAGCAGGCCAAGACCTTTGCTCGAATCGTAGGTATATTCCCAGATCATGCCGTCATTCGTTCGTGTGATTCGAATCGGGCGGTTGCGCTCATCTCGCTCAAACTGATAATGAGCGCCCTGTGTATCGGTGAAGTCGCTGAAAAATCCGCCATCATTGTAGCCATCAAATCGCATTTGAGTGCCATCGGCGAAGGTGATCGCTTGCGGTGATGTCAACGGGATTGGCTGCGTTTGCGTGGTAGTCGCCGTGATGTCAAAGCCAGGATAGCCGCCGCGCAGTGTTTGAAGCTGACCTGTCAGCGTATAGCCAAATTCAATTGAGTTTCTGCCCCGGTCTGACGTACCCGGCAGCAAGCGGCGCGGCAGGCCGATCAACAAGCCATTCTCCCAGGTATAGGTTGTGGGCGCGGCCTCAAATTCTTGCGGATCATCCTCAGCAAGCGGACTGGTTGACCGGATAAGCGTATAACTATCTCCGGCCTGGGTCAGTTGTCCACCCTCAAGGCGATAGACATAAGTCTGCTGATTACCATATTCCCGCGTAACCGTGACCTGTCGCTCGTCATTTGTCACATTGACGCTCAGGCCGCGCCACAAAAATGAATCTTCGCCGGATGCAGCCTCACCTGAACGAAGCAGATAAGCTGCCGCCAGCGCACCACCTGTCTCGTCCGCATACACATAGCCCATGACGGGTGTCATCGGCGCACGTGGGTCGTCATGGCGAATGAGCCGCCCCAGCAGGTCATATTCATAGGTGGCGGTCTGCCCGCCGGGATAAACAACTCCTGTCAACAGGCCATTCGTGTAACGATAAGTCGTTTCAAAACACGACTCTTCCTGAAGGCAAGCCGTTGCATCCGCCGCGCTCACCGTCATATCGCGCAAAATACTGCGGATAATATGGTGATCGTCATCGTAATACAGTTCCAATTGGCGCGACAAAATATCATCGCTGATAATCACCGGTTGGGATTCGCCGAGCGCACCGGGGCCGTCATAGTTGGTTGCCCAGGGATAGGCGATCGAAATTTGATGACCTTGCGCTGGATAGCCGAAACTCCGCAGCCTCCCTGCCCGATCAAACGTATAAGTCAAACCAGAATCCTGCGTCAAAATCCAGCCGGAGCGCAAAATTTCGCTGCGGGTTGCGCCTGCACGTGAAAGCGCCCAACCGGGCATGGTCAGCGCGACATAAATCTCGCCAGTGCCGCCTGCGTTATCCTTGCGCACAAACGAGTGCTGCGATCCGCTGGTCGTGGTAAAGCTCACAATCCCACGTGCCGCCCAGGTTGGGTCAAGGCCGAGGCGATAACTCAGAGATGCTCCCGCATTTGCGAGATCAATCACGCGGGCATTCGCGGCAGAGTCAAAGCGCACGTTGTAATCAAGCGGGAAATCGCTCGTCCAGCCCAGGCCGAATGCGCCATCAACAGCATAATCATAGCTGTTATAACTGCGAGTCAGCGCCAGATCAAATACCGGATTATACGCAACATGATCGGTCACGGAGTACCATAAATTCCCATTTGCGGGATTTGGCTCGCCGTTTGGTGCGCAGTTCACATCCTCCAACAGCGTATTGACCGGGTAACACTCGCCACCGAGGTTATTTAAAGCGCGGGGCTGGTATCCCGGCTCATCGGGTAATGCGGTGCCATTAAATGCGCTCCCATTGAATGTCGGCTCACCCGCAGGTGTCACCAATTCAATATAGCTTTCCTCGGCAGGCAGCATGAGCAGTTCACGAGCATTTTCGCCTTTATAAACGATGTCAATCACATCATTGAGGGCTTCCAGCGAAAGCAGATTTTCCCCATCGCGAGTGGTCGTGGTACGTGGCGAATCCAGAAACGCAAACGAGATCGTCTGATTCTGATACTCAAAACTCTGTAGATTCTCCCAATCCAGCTTGATTGTCACCCCCTGATCGCCCAACTCAATATTGAGGGGCAGCGGCGATGAGTCCAACGGCAGCATCCGAATGGCGTTCGATTGCAGGGTGATGCTGCGCTCCTCAATGAGCCGCGCTTTCAAAATACTTCGGTTCAGCGAAACTTCTGTGCCGCTTTCAATCGGTTCCCACGTCAAACAGACCTGATGTTCAATCGTCGCGCCAACCAGATCGAGTGCATCCACGCTGATATAGAAATCACTGCATCCCGCCGACTCTGCTGGATTCGCCTGAACAATAAACTCGCGCTGGATGTTTTCAGCATCAACCATCGCCGTAAATGTGCGTCCATCGTTCAGTTTGAAGCCCACGCAGTCGCTCATCAGCCAGAGTCCGCTGATACCCTCCCAATCTGTCGCGATATGTGTGCCGTTTGAGTCGATAATGTCGTTCAGGCTGCTTTGGATGGGCGTGGAAAGTGTCGCTCCATAGCCAAAATTTTCGAGGTAAAAAATACGCGGTTTTTCATCGACTGTGCCGATAACCGATAAATTGCCGCCGAGTGTGCTGATCGTTTGCGCCCAGCTATCCAGCAGCAGACTCCCCTGCGGCTCGAAAAAAATCTGTGCCGCTGCGTTGGGACGTGTTGATACACTGCGAATGCCGTTGGGGTTGATTCGCACCTCCGCGCCGCTGGGAAACGTGATGACCTGTTTGCCACCATCGAGCCGAAAATTGCTATCGAGGGTAAATTCGGTGCTGGTCTGCTCATCTCGCAAGCTGCGCAGTGCCGTGTTGATATTGTTGCTTCTGCCCTCATAATTCGCCGTAATCTGGTAGCCGACTGGCTGACTCAAATTCTCAACAGTCTCGATCTGCTGAAGCTGAACGACAACCGTATAAATGCCGCTGCTCGTCGTCGGCACTGTATAAGTTTGGCCTGGGGAGACTGGCGCGTAGTGATTACCCGGCGTGATACGACTTGCCCCATAAAACACCGCATATTCAAGCGGCAAATCAGCGCGGATTCCATCAAAGTTGAGACGGGCAACCATGTCACTATTCGCATCGTCTACCTGGAAAATCCAATGATCGCCGATGTCGTTGGGGCCAATCTCCCCCATCTGGAGGACACCAGCTTGCAGGACACCACCACCCTGTAGAAGCATATCGGGTGTTGTTCCGGTACGCATCAAAAAGCGCAAATCAGCACAGGTATCAACGCTCGAAAATTCCTGGGCAGACAGTGCCGACAAGCCTGAAAGAAGAATAAGCCAGACCGTAATCAGGATATAACGATAAGATCGTGACAGCATCGATTCTTTCCTTGAGTGTTGACCCAGAGCGACAAAATAATACCCCATTGACCTTAATGATAGCATGGTTGATGGGGTACTCGACGTTAGCGAATGCCAACGAAATCAGACAAATTTAAAGTGTTTAGGTTGAGAGTACGCGTTCGGCTTCATCGAGAGCGGATTGCACCTGCGTGGTATCTGCTTTTACGCCGCCACCTTGCGCTAATGATGGCTGACCACCTCCACGCGCATCACCCAAATGTGGCAGCACATTTTTGAGCAGCACGTTCATATCCTGTGTCAGGTTCGCACTACGCGCCAGCACAAGATGCGCCTTGTCGCCAGCCGTACCCAGCAGCGCGATCACACCGGGAGTCTCGATCAGGCGATTCGCCAGCAGGCGTAATTCACCAGCATCGCGCCCGGAAAAAACCACTTTAATAATTCGCACTCCGTCTTTTTCTTCTGCCGCGCGTACCAACCGTTCGGATTCGAAATCCAGCAGTTGATGGGTCGCGGCTTTCAACGCCCGTTGCGCCTGTTTAAAGTCATCCTGTAAACGAGTAACAGCCTGATTCACCTCGGCAGGGGCGCAGGTCAAATCGGCGATGAGCTTATTGACGGTGCTGTTCTTTTCGCGGTAATCGCGCAGCGCCCGTCCGCCGCAGCGGAATTCGACACGGGTTTTGTCACCGCGTTTCTCCAGCTTGATAATTTTGATGATACCGATTTCACCCGTGTGCGCGACATGAGTCCCGCCACACGCGGTCAAATCAAAATTTTCGATGTCGATCACCCGCAAGCCGTCAGTCACGAGATGACCAGGCATCCGGCGCATCCGCACGCCTTCGGTATCATTGGGGTCGATCAAACGCGCGGTGATAGGACGATTTTCGTAGATCGTCTGATTCGCGAGGTCTTCAGCGGCATTCACGCGATCAGGCGCTATAGAAGCTACTCCGAGGTCAATCGTCACACTGTCATTGCTCAGGTGAAAACTCACCGTATTGGCATTCGCAGCCTGTACGAAAGCCTGCGTCAGAATATGCTGTCCGGTGTGATGCTGCATATAATCAAAACGCCGCGCCCAATCCACATGGCCTGTCACAGCGTCGGTTTCAATCTCGTCCTCCAGCACATGGACGACAGCAGAATCGCCATCGCGCGTGAACACATCCACGACAGCAACATCATTGATTTTGCCGAGATCGTTCGGCTGCCCGCCGCCAGTCGGGTAAAAATAGGTCTGGTTCAGGACAACAGCGGGGCGATTTTCGATGGTAAAACGCTCGACGATCTGCGCCGAAAAATCTACCGTATACGAATCGTCATAATACAGCCGTTGGGTCAATGACTTGTCCATCCTGCAAACGCACCACGTAATCGGCATATTCCTCGACCAGCGCATCATGCGAAGTCATCAACAGAGTGACGTTTTCCTGCTGCACAATCGTTCGGAACAACGACAGAATATCGCCTGCTGTCACGCTGTCCAATTCACCTGTTGGCTCGTCAGCCAGAATCAATTTGGGATGATTGGCAACCGAACGCGCAATCGCGACGCGCTGCTGCTGCCCACCGGAGAGTTCATAAGGCCGATGATCGGCCCATTTCCCCAGCCCCACCAGATTCAGACAGTACAATGCCCGATCATGACGCTCACGCCCACTCACACCCGCCAGACGCAGCACCAACTCAACATTCTCATAGGCCGAGAGCGTCGGCAGCAAGCCGAATGATTGGAAAATAAACCCGACTTCTTCGCGCCGCCACTTGGTCAACTGCTGGTCGGTCATCGTCAGCAAGTCATGTCCAAAAATCTCGATTTCGCCGGATGTTGGGCTGTCTAACCCACCGAGGCAATTCAACAGGGTCGTTTTGCCGCTGCCGGAACGCCCTTTCAGCAGCACGAAACGTCCAGTTTCAATCTGTATATTCACGCCGCGCAGGGCAGCGACTTCCTGTTGTCCGCTGAGTTTATAGACACGCCATACGTCGCGCGTTTCGATACTATAACGACTGGTTTCAGTTGCCATTTGATTTTTTCCTATCGCGCTGGAAAATGCCTCGCAAACCACGCGCTTTTTTCGCCTGTACCAATTCGGTGACGAGAATTTCAGCGTCCTCCGCACGGTCAGAGTTCGGCGCGGGGCGGATCAGGATGCCTTCTTCGGTCATTTCCAGCCGGACGCGACCTTTGATGTTAAATTTCTCAAGATAAGCTTTCGGCACTTGCAGCCGTCCAGCAGCATCCAGAACGGTGAGTTCTTCGAACGTATCCGTCGCCAGATGATGTTCTTCGCTGACTGCTTCACCCTCTTTGCGCACGCGCTGGCGCAGGGTTTCAGCCGCAAGACGACCATCACGGATCGCGACAACGCGGTTCACATGCTGCGCGATGCCGGGGTCGTGGCTGACGATCAGCGTCGTCACACCCATATCACGATTGAGCGCTTGGAAAGTCTTATAAATCGTCAGTGCAGTCGCCGAGTCCACCTCACCCGTCGGCTCGTCCGCCAGCAGCATTTTCGGCCTGTTAGCAAGCGCTACGGCGATAGCCACGCGCTGCTGTTCACCACCTGATAGTTCGGAGAGGCGGTGAAAGCGACGCTCACCTAACCCCACCACGCCCAGCAGTTCTTCGGCATATTTACGTTTGCTGCCGCCCGTCTTGCCAGCCAGTGTCATCGGCAGTTCGACATTTTCGATAGCATTGAGATACGGGATCAGGTTACGTGCGCCCTGCTGCCAGACAAAGCCAACACTGATTTGACGGTAGTGATTCAGTTCCGAGTCGGAGAGTTTGAGCAAGTCATTGCCGCCCACCCATACGCGACCCGCTGATGGACGATCCAGCCCACCGAGGATATTCATCAGCGAGGATTTGCCGCTGCCGCTGGCACCTACAATCCCCATTAACTCTCCCGGAGCAATCACCAGATCAAGTCCTTGCAAGGCCACCACTTCGAGTTCGGCGACCTTGTAAATTTTGACCAGGTTGTCGCAAATGATAAAAGGTTCTTGTGCTGTCATAACTATACTGTCTCACCCAATTTGATCGCCTGGAAGATTTTCATGCGGCGCAGCAGCAGTGCCAGTGCCACCAAAGCAGCGACAAACAGCAGCCCGAACAAGATGTAAATACGCAAAATTGCCGACCATGCCATTTCAACGACGAAAGGCGGTGTATTCGCGGCTGGCCCAGTGCCGACTTGCAGATAAGGGATAAAAAGCGAGCTAACCAGAGCGCCTAGCCCCGTGCCAACCAGCCCGCCCATCAGGATCAGGAACGCCAGTTCCCAAGCGAGGAATGCCACCATCTGACGCGCTGACAGGCCAATCGCACGCAGCACACCGACCTCGATAAAGCGGCGGCGGAAGGAAAACAGCGCATAGAGCAAAAAGCCCAGCACTGTCAATATCGCGGCAGCGCCAAAACCGACTGAAAGCAGCCCGAATAAACCCTGACGTTCCGGTTTGCGCTGCTCACTGTCGATATGCGGCATGGGCGAGTTCCAATCCACCACCTGCCCTTGCAGAATACGGATGCCCTCGTTCTGGAATTGCTCAGGATTTACGCTCATATCCGCTTTGAGCCACACACTGTACGGGAACTGACCACCTGCCTGTTGAAACAGATAGTCCAGATTGCCGACAAATAGCGTCCCTTCATCAGGATACCACGTCGGAAACAGATCAAAGCCGCCGACAACCTTCATATCCAGTTCGTTACGCTGCCCATAAGTGGAAACGACGATCCGCAGCGTGTCGCCCACACTTAAAGCGTAACGCTCCATAAAAGAGCGCGGCACAAGAACACCGTTAGCGTCGATTGCCAGCAGGTTCATGAGTGTCGTGAGGCTATCGGGCGCGAAATCCTTGCGCCAGAAAGCGACCTGCGGCAGTTCATAGCGATCTACAGCGAGAAATTCACCCGCCTGTGACCCGCCCGTCAGAGATGTTGTCGCGCCAAAACGCCCGACACGCGCGGCAGCCAGTACACCGGGCATTCCCAGGTAATCCGATATAGGGAGGAATCGCCAGCGTGGGCCGGTATCCACTGGCTCTTCACCCTCCTCCGCTGGAGGGGGCGCACCAAAGCCAAATGAACTGGGGTTAGCATCTTCGCCAAAGTCAAAAAACTGAACATCCGCGCCGATCTCGTAATAAGCCTGATCGCTCAAATGGGTGTCCAGCGTTTCCGCCAGAGACGCGGTGAATGCTGACAAACTCAGCGTAAGCACCAACAGCACCAGCGGCGTACTGTAAAAGCCGGGGGTACGTGCCAGATGGCGCGTCGCCATCAGCAAGGTGACACTTTTTGTTTGCGACGTAATCCAGGCGATCAAGGACATCGCCAACGGCATCAGGCGCAAAAAGAGCAGCGACAGTGCCAGGATCATCAGCGCGGGTACGAGAAACAAAAGCGGGTTTTCGAATGGATTGCGACTGATAATATTTTGTTCTTCGACAATCGAACCCTGTTGGCGGAGCAAATAGAGGCCGTAGAGCGATGGAATAAGCAGCAGCACGTCGATCCAGGCACGCTGCCACCATGAACGTCGCCCGATACGAGCGCGTTCCTGTTTATAGGTCACGACGGTATAGCGGGAAGCGCCAATCGTCGGCAGCACCTGCGCTGCCAACGCCAGGATGATTGCCCCCACGCCAAACGCCAGAGCCGAGACCGTCAGCGTGGTTCGAAGCTGCGATTGGGCGCTGAAGCTAAGGAAACTGCGCGACTGACCGATGAGGTTCGCGATCATTGCGCTGATGGGTATGCCGATTAACAGCGCAATCCCCCCCATCAGGAGGCCTTCCAGAAGCGCTACCCCGACCATCTGGCCTGCCATCGCGCCTCGACTGCGCAGCACCGCGATTTCATTACGACGCTGTTCAATTGCCAGATTTGCGGTAAGCGCCACGAACGCTAACATCAGACCAATAATCGGCACACTGAAAGCATAAAGCAAAATCGTGAGCAGGTTCGCTGAGGTGCGATATTGCAGCAGATCACCTCTTGGCGACACCGCTAGCCGCGTACCCGGCAGTAAGGCCTTAACCTCTTGCTCGACGTTATTGATATTTTCAATCAGCGTAGGCACAGAACTATAATCGACGTTATCGCCATTCATGACAAAATACCAGATCGCCGCGTAAACTTCGTCGGTAAGGTACGGGCTGATACGGGTATTGAAGGTTTCCTCTGAAATAATAAGCTGATTTTCCATAAAGGACGGCTTAAAGAACCAGAAATTTTCGGCTGGGTCTTTAGGTTTCCATACACCAGCAATCCGTATCGGAAACTGGGTATTCACCTGAATGCCGTCAGTGGTCGTATCACGAACAAAAATCGTATAAATTTCGCCGACCTGCAAACCGAGTTCCGTCGCCAGCGTATCGGCAATCAGGACATCAATTGTGCTATCGGATGAGGGTGCAGGCGTTTCGGGGAAATTGCCTTCATAAATGTCGATATGGGGTTCGAGATCGCTGACGAATCCAAAGCGGACGAATGCCAGTGATGCCGATGGATCGCTGAAATTTGTCGCGTCCACTGGGAACATCTTATAGATTTCGGTGCGGAAGTGCCGAATCATCAACTCCTGCGGCAAGCCCAGACTGGCTCCCACAGAAGTTTTCATGTAATCGTCCACAGCTTGAACGCCATCTAGCTGCACCGCATCGCTCAGGCCGCCGCCGTAATAGTACATAAATGAAAAAGGTGGGCGGGGTGCTATCGTATCCTCGGACGGTTTCAACGTTTCGAGGAACGTGCGATAGTACACCCCGTCTGCGTACATGGGGACGCTCATGGTCAGCGCCACCGCAATGACCAGCCCCAGGACAGCAGCCACCGCCAATCCGAACTGTGACAAAATGCGTTTGATCGCGACGATAAAGATCGCCCAGATACGAAGGAGCATCGTTTATGTTCCTACGACAATCTGGCCTTCAGTGAGCCCCTCAGTGATCTCGACGCGATCCTGATTTTGCAGTCCCAGCTTCACGTCAACGCGCTGTTCGACTTCGCCATCTCTGACAACAACGAACCTGCGACCTTCAAAGGTGCGGATCGCCTGGGGTGGCAGCCATAAAACGTCGGTCTGATTTTGCAGAGGAATGGTGACGTTCACCCGATCATTCAGCGCCAGCCCCATTTCTGATGGCAGCGATTCGAGGACGACACGCACAGTGTCATCGCCTGGAGTTTCGGGGTCGGTTACTGTACCCTGATAGGGTAACTGCCGGATCGAACCTGTGATTGATTCGCCAGGTCGGTTCACCGGGGAGATCACGGCGGGCATATTTTCAGTCAAATCCTCGACTTCGGCGCGGCGCAGGGTCGCGACAACTTCGAGATTATTCACATCCGCCACCACAATTCCCGAACCAAAGGCGCTCACAACTGTACCTGGTGAGATACCAACCGTCATCACCTGACCATCAAACGGCGCGACAATTTTGGCGGATTCGATAATCGCTGCACGGTCACTCACGCCCAACATCACCTCATCCAGGGCGAGTTGTGCGAGTTTGACAGCATTTTCACGGATCGCGACTTCAATATCTTTGCTTGGTGAGTCTTCAGCCGCTTCCGCCAACTGTTGATTGAGTTTGGCGGTGTCCAGGTTGATTTCTGCGCGCTGAATGTTGA
>JALHNB010000033.1 GCA_022843745.1 Anaerolineae bacterium
GGCCGCCTTTTCCGCCGGACTACCTGCCTCGATAGACACAAGCATCAGGCCGATTTCCTGCTCCAATTGCTCGCTGAGAGCTGCGGGAAGGCGTACTGGCTGTGCGCCAACGCCCAGATAGCCACGCTTCACTTTTCCATGTGAGAGCAGCGCCTCGATGACACGTCGGACAGCAGGTGTCCCAATCGTCAGGCTTGTGCCGCGCGACATGGCGGATGTATTCATACCACGCACGAATCCAGCCGCATCAACCAGTGGCCCGCCCGAAAAGCCGGGATACATGACCACATCGGTCTGGATGGCAATTCCACCCGTTGATGTTGGCCGGAATTCACCCCATCTGCCGCGTCCGCCACGTCCGCCGCCACGCTCACCACGTCCGGGATGCTCGCCACGCCCGCCATGACGCTGACGGCGGCGTTCTTCGAGCTGCTCCTCTTCAATCGCGCTCACCACGCCGAGAGTCGCCTGGACATTTTCGCCGGGACGACCTAATGCCAGCACGAGATGACCGACCTTGAGATCATCGGCATCCGACCATGCAGGCGGAGTCAGACTCGCATCGACGCGCAAAACGGCGAGATCGGTATTGGGGTCACGACCAACAAATGATGCCGAAACAACCGTGCCATCATGCAGGCCAATCTGGATATTTTCGGTGCGCTCAATGATATGATGGGCGGTGACGATCACGCCATCGGATGACCAGACGATGCCGCTGCCGGGCATCCGACGACGCGCTTCCACACGGACAATACCGGGGCTGGCGGTTTCGACCACGCTTGCCAGACCATCGGATAAACTTTTTAATACTTCAGACATTTTCGTCTCCTTGTGACGATTTTTAACTTACTATCATCACTATACGACAGGAGACATACCCCTCACATCCATCGTTCGGTGAGGACGTGACCTGGAAGAATGGGTAGGATCAAAGCCTACCAGCGATGTTGCAACGGTTTGAAGTCAATCATCCTGCCCGAATAGTAATTGACGATGCCCTGTTCCGGCGCGGCGACAGCATCCAGACGTGCGCGATCTTCGTCGGTGATGGTGACGTTCATCGCGCCGATGTTGTCCTCAAGATGTTCCATCGTGCGCGGGCCGATTATCGGGCTGGTGATTCCGGGCTGCTGGACGCACCATGCCAGCGCGATCTGCCCCGGTGTGCAGCCTTTTTCCTGCGCCAGTTCTTCGACAGCATCTAAAACGTTATAGGCCATATCGGTGAAATTCTGCCGTGTGCGGTTCGCCATCGCACCCTGCAAATCACGTCCAAGCCGCGAGTCGCCGGGGACATCTTCGCCGCGACGATATTTCCCGGTCAAAAATCCACGTGCCAGCGGCGACCAGGGCAAAATCGCCAGCCCATAGGTTTGCGCCAGCGGGACAAGTTCGCGCTCGATGCTGCGATCCAGTAAGTGATAGGGCGGCTGTTCGGTGACAAAGCGATTGAGGCCGAGTTCTTTCGACACCCACAGCGATTCCATCACTTCCCAAGCTGGAAATGTACTCGTGCCGATATAGCGCACTTTTCCAGCGCGAATCAGATCATCCAGCGCACGTAGGGTTTCGTCAATCGGCACATGAGACTGAGGGCGGTGAATCTGGTAGAGGTCAATATAGTCCGTTTGCAAACGCTTCAGCGACAAATCGCATTGTTCGATGATGTGACGGCGATTGTTGCCAGCAGCCATCACATCGGTATCATCCATACGCCCATGCACTTTGGTCGCCAGAAACGTCCGACTGCGCTTGCCATTATTTTTGAGCGCCTTGCCGACGATTTCCTCACTCACACCTCGGTTATAAACGTTGGCGGTATCGAGAAAATTGATACCCATATCGAACGCGCGATCAATCATCGCCAGCGATTCGTCTTCCGGTGTCGGCGTGCCGAAATTCATGCACCCCAGGCAGAGTGCGCTGACCTGTACGCCCGTCCGTCCCAAGTTACGATATTCCATAATATCTATACTCCTCTTTATCAAAATTCTTTCGGAAAACAAAAGTTTACCCCATCCGAGCAGACTCCGGGGATACCATAGGCAAGATTAGCGCTATCAGGCTCAAATTATAGAAAGTGTGTTGTGTCGTTATAGCGGTTTAGCTGCCACACGCTATCGGACACCTGCCATTCGGTGATTGATGTGTAATCGGGATTCAGCCATCCGCGTTTGCTCGAAAATGGCGCATCAAAGAGCAGCAAAAACGACACGACAATAAATCCAGCGTGATTCACTGCAATAACGGTCTGATCCTGATAGGTTTGCTCTAAATTATTTAATACTATACGCACCCGTTGGATATACTGATTCCAGGTTTCACCGTTGGGTGATAACGGCGTATCGGGATTGGCGATAGGATCAAATGATCCATATTTCTCGCGATATTGTGTCCACAACATGCCATCCACGTCACCGGGACGCTGCTCAGTCAGATCGTCATTGATCTGAATAGGCTTATTGAGGTGGGCGCTGATAATTGATGCCGTTTCATATGCCCGTTTTACAGAGGTTGATAAAAGCACATCGCAGTCGGCGAGTTCTGTTTTCACTCGCTGTGCAAGACGCTCGGCCTGCCGCACACCTCGTTCCGTGAGGCCTTTACAGGCGGCGTGGGCAATAAATTTCTCCACGCCATGTTTCGATTCGCCATGCCGCACTAGAATCAATCGCATCATGACACCTAGTCTCCAAGAGCTAACCAACCAGCAAAGACTCAGCGCCGTCGATCCACATTTCTGTTCCGCTGACAAGCTTTGAGGCATCCGATACCAGAAACAGAACTAATTGGGCAATATCTTCAGGGGTTGCCGCTTTGCCATGTGTGAGAGGAGGAAGTGACCCATCAGGATATTCAACTTGAAAAGCGATCTTGTCCAGCGCGGCACTCCTCTGCGTGTTTTGACCAATGTTCGTCTCGGTAGAGCCTGGGCAAATGACGTTGACGCGAACACCAAATGGCGCAAGTTCCAGCGCCACCAGCTTCGCGAATGCGACTTGTCCGGCTTTCGAGCTGGCATAGGCCGATCCTCCAACATTGCTAAAGTTGCGCGTACCTTGAACAGACGAGGTGATGACCACAGCGCCACCCTGTCGCTTCAAATGTGGAGTCGCGTATTTGACGGTGAGAAAAGTTCCCTTCAGATTGATGCCCAGGGTTTTGTCCCAATCTTCTGGCTCCAGTTCTTCCAGCGGCGCCCATTTGCCATTGATCCCCGCATTGGCGAACACAATATCAAGCCTCCCCCAGCGAGCTATAATTTGCTGAACGGCCTGCTGAACTTGCTCAGGATTGGAGACATCCGCCACCAGCGGCAATATTTCGCCGCCCTCACTTTGAATTTCGCTGACCGTCTCTTGTAAACGATCTTCTACTTTGTCTAGCGCGGCGATCTTCGCGCCTTCACGAGCCAAAAGCTGCGCTGCGCCCTTTCCAATGCCCGAACCCGCGCCTGTTATAAACGCTACTTTGCCCGCTAACTGCATCAAATCGTCTCGCTTTCGTATTGGTCGGTTCATATTAGAGTAGTTGTTATAACGTAATTCCCACTTGCTGGACACCCTTATCGGAACTCAAAGGATAATCAGCCCCAGCCGCGTCGCGCGTACAACAGCCTCGGTGCGGCTCTGCGCATTGAGCTTGCTCATGATAGCGTTGACGTGGAATTTGACGGTATGATCGCTGATGGCAAGTTTTTGCGCAATCGCTTTGTTCGCCAGCCCCTCCGCCAATAATTGCAGCACATCCAGTTCACGCGGCGTGAGCGCTTCGGAAGGCGCTTCAGGCGTGGGTTCGCCACTCGGCAAAACAGCGCTGCCTAATGCCGGGTCGATCACCAGCAGCCCTTGCGCCACCGCCGGGAGTGCCGCAATCAATTGATCCGTTTTCGAGTCACGCAGCAGCAAACCACCCGCCCGCGCGATACTGAGCAGCGCAGCGACTTCGGCGGCATGAGTTTCATCCGGGATCAGTACCAGAATCGGCAGCGTTTGACCGCTTCCAGCCTCGTCAATCAACGACGAAACACGATCAATCGGCGGCTTCGGATTCCAGCCCAAATCCCACACCAGCACGTCGGGTCGATAAATATCAAGATCGTCCGGCAGTTGGTCATCACCTGCGACCTGCCCAACAATGTCGAAAGAATTCTGTGTCGATAAAAGTGCTGCCAGCCCTGCCCGCGCTAACAGGTTATCGGCGATAATGAGGATGCGAATATCGGCCATTATTGGTCGCCAGCAGAATTGGAGGTTTTGAATTTTTCCACGATTGATACTCTCAAGCACGCAACTTGCTAGACACGGTATCACACTTTCCATATGTCTCACGTAAACAAAACGCCGAACCTTTCGTCCGGCGTCGATTTTCAAATCCAACTTATACGGCTCTACCAGCGCTGATGCACCTGATCGCGAATGTACTTATCGTAAATATCACGCACGGCAGACATTTGTAGGTCATCCAGCGGCGGGAAATCAACCGCTCGAATGTTATCCTCGACCTGATCGGGTCGCTTCGCGCCTGGAATAACACACGAAACTGCATCGAACATCAAAATCCACTTGAGTGCCAGCTGTGCCATCGTGTAGCCAACCGGGACTAACGCGCGCAGTTCTTCGACAGCCCGCAGCCCGGTTTGATAATCCACGCCTGAAAATGTCTCACCTCGATCAAATGCCTCGCCATGTCGGTTAAAATTGCGGTGATCGTCATTGCTAAACGTTGAGCGCTCGGTCATTTTGCCTGTGAGCAGGCCACTTGCCAGCGGAACGCGCGCCAGAATGCCAACTTTGCGCTTAATCGCCTCCGAGAAGAATATCCCCGCCGGACGATGGCGAAACATGTTGAAAATGATCTGAACCGTCTGGACGTTGGGATATTCAATCGCCTTGAGTGCTTCTTCAACCTTCTCCACACTGACGCCGTAATAGCGAATTTTCCCCTGTATCACCAAGCCGTCGAGCGCGTCAAAAACTTCAGGGCGGTAGAAAACTTCGGTAGGCGGGGTATGAAGCTGCACAATGTCCAGGCAGTCAACATCCAGATTTTTGAGGCTGCGCTCGACAAATTTTGTCAGATTATCAGCGGTATAGCTGTCTGTCACATGCGGGCTAGATCGCCGTCCGGCTTTGGTCGCGACGATAATTTTTTCGCCGGTGCGTTCTTTAAGAAGCTGACCGATAAGCTGTTCGCTGTGACCGTCACCATAGACATCAGCAGTGTCGATAAAATTCACGCCTGAATCAATCGCGCGGTGCATTGCCGCCAGCGACTCTTTATCGTCTACCGTACCCCCATGACGCACCGATTGCCCATGCGCCGAAACTGACCTCGGACACTTTCCAGCCTGTGCGCCCCAATTCGCGATAATTCATCCTGGTTACTCCTGAAATTGCGACTTTAAAAACTTGCATCTAATATTAGCGTTTAGATTGGGTTTGTGACAACAGAGACAAACAATGACAGCATATCTTCTGGGAATCGACATCGGCACATCCAGCGTCAAGACGGCGGTTATAGATGTCGAAAGCGCGGTAATCGTCCATAGTGCCACACAGGAATATCCGGTTTTACAGCCGCAACCGGGTTACGCCGAGCAAAATCCTGACGATTGGTGGAATGCCATTGTCCAGACAGTTCGTACAGCAACCGAGTCAGTCAACAAAAATGTGATTCTGGGGATCGGGCTGTCCGGTCAGATGCACGGCACGGTCTGCCTCGGCCAAAACCGAGAGCCTATCCGTCCGGCCATCATCTGGGCGGACACCCGCAGCAAGCCGCAGTGTGACGCGCTGATGTCTCGCGGTAATCTCAGCGAAATGGCGCTTCACGCAGCAGGCCGCCCCGCTGCCGGATTTATGGGGCCAACACTGATGTGGCTGGCGCAGCACGAGCCGGAAACGCTGAAGCAGGCTCAGGCTGTAATTCTGCCAAAGGACGAAGTGCGGCGGCGCTTAACAGGCGAAATCGCAACCGAAGTGAGCGATGCGGCATCAAGCTGGCTGCTCGATGTCAGAACCAGCCAATGGTCGGATTGGTTATTAGGGGCTTGTGGTTTGGAAAGTCGTTATATGCCGACGGTTCTCCAATCAACCGACATCGCCGGAAAATTGACACCCGATGCTGCTGGTTTATTGGGTCTGCCAGCGGGCATTCCCGTGATAGCGGGCTGTGCCGACCAACCTGCTCAAGCCTTAGCCTATGGATTGTACGCGCCGGGGACAGCACTCGTGACTGTCGGCACAGGCGGGCAAGTCTTTTTACCACTCGAATATCCACAGACTGACCCGCAGATGCGTTTCTATGTGTTCAACCACGCTGTCCCGGATCGCTGGTACGCCGCCGCTGCGATTTTATCCGCTGGTTTATCGCTGCGCTGGCTGCGCGATTTACTGGGTTTAAAGGAACGCGCGGATGCCTATGAGCATCTTTCCAACCTTGCGAGTTCTACCCCACCCGGTGCGGAAGGTTTAATCTTTTTGCCTTATCTGGCGGGTGAACGCACGCCCCATTTCGATCCACAAGCCAGCGGCGTATTTCTCGGTCTGCGCCTGCACCATCATGCGGGGCATATAGCACGCGCCGTCATGGAAGGCGTGACCTTCGCGCTCAATGAGTGTCTCTCGCTTGTTGCCAATCCCAACGAACAATTTCGCGTCATCGTTTCTGGTGGCGCGGCAGCTTCTCCCGTGTGGCGGCAAATTCAAGCCGATATTTACAACAGACCACTCAGTCTCTCTGCCGGGGCAAATCATGCCTGTATGGGTGCGGCGCTTCTGGCAGGAGTCGGCTGCGGAGTCTATTCGTCGATTGATGATGCTTGTTCACGCCTGCCACAAGCCGTCGAACAGGTTCTGCCTAACATCGAAAATGCAGCTTTCTATGTCCATCAACGAGCGCTCTATCAGGGTTTATACGACACGTTGAAAGCTGACATGCACCACCTGTCATCGCTCGGAAAAAGCTGACGTAAATTTTTTGCGAAATCTTAACTAGTGCATTGCGAGACAACGCGGTAAAGTAAAATCAAGCACAATTCGCCCATTCATTCGTAGGGTTACAGTGCGCTGTATGCTCAAAAAGGCGAGACACAGTAATACAGTATGCTGTATTCCTATAAACGGCACACAAAAGAGGAGAGCAATTTTATGCGGGGTTATTCAAAGAAGTTCATTTTTGCTGGTTTATGTCTTATCGCTATATTCTCGCTCATTATCCCGGTTACTGCTCAAGAAAATACCGAAGGATATGCTGTTACCTGTGACAATGGCGTTGAATTTAACAACGGCGTTGAGATTCTTGTCAACTCAATGCGTGCCGGATTTACCTATACTGCTACCGCCATCGGCATTGGTGATTTTGATCCGGTGCTGGCGGTGTTGGATGCTAATGGGCAGGGTTTGTGCGCCGATGACACGCGCGAAGCCCAGAATTACACCGTTGATCTTCCCACCAGCGGCGCTGTTTCAGCATCATCATCCAGCTCGCAAGTCTTATTCTCGCAAACCAGCGGCCAGAACATGGCAGATGTTTCGTTAGTCGTCGGCAGCGTCGGCGATACCAGTGGCGAATTTATCCTTATGCTCGAAGGCATGGCGGCGACTTCAGCCGATGGCACGGGTGATCCGTTCTCCGTCCGCCTTACCCCCGGTATGGTCAATTCGGGTGTGCCGCTGACGGTTTACATGATCTCAGTTACGGGTGAATTGGATCCGCTTATCGCGCGTATTGATGCCGATTTCAACTTTATCTATGATGAGGACGATCAGCAGGTCTATTGTGACGACTCCGGCGATGCTTCGTTGTGCTGGGGAGAATCGACGCTGCTCAACAACTCATTTGTCACACGTCGTGGCAGCGAAAGACTCGGCGGCTTTGCTCAGGACGCGATGATCTCGATCCCGCTTGAGGGTACTGAACTCGACCCAGACCCGGATTTCCGCTTCATCAATTACCTGATGACCAGCTACCAACAATCCACATTTGGCGATTACGTCCTGGCCTTCCACATTGGCACGGGCGGTTCCGGCGGCAAAGGTCAGGGCGGGACAAAACCCACGCTATCGACCCCCACACCGATCCCTCAACCCGATAATAGCAATAGCGGCGACACATCAGAAGGCATCAGCGTAGCCTGTGACAACGGTGTAGGCTTTGATAATGGTGTCGAAATCATCGTTAATTCGATGCGTGCCGGGTTCACCTATACCGCCACTGTTATCGGTATCGGCGATTTTGACCCCATTTTGGCCGTTCTGGATAGCAGCGGCAGTGGTTTATGTACCGATGACTCGCGTGAGGCATCGGCCTACACGGTTGACCTGCCAACCAGCGGTTTTGTCCCCAGCGCCAGTACCAGTGCGCAAATTCTATTCTCACAAACCAGCGGTCAGAATATGGCAGACGTTTCATTGGTCGTCGGCAGTGTCGGCAATACATCCGGTCAATTTGTCCTCCTGCTCGAAGGTATGGCGGCAACTTCAGCGGATGGCGCTGGCGATCCCTTCTCGGTACGCTTGACACCGGGTATGGTCGCTTCGGGTGTTCCCCTCACGGTGTACATGATTTCCGTCACCGATTCGCTCGATCCCTTGGTCGCGCGTATTGATGCCGACTTTAATGTCATGGAAGACACCAACGGCAATCTGATCGCCTGTGATGATGCCGGAGATGCCGACCTGTGCTGGGGAGAATCTGCTCCGCTTGGCGGCTCGTATGTGACACGGCGCGGCAGTCAGCAGCTTGGCGGTTTCGGCTCGGACGCGATGTTGAGTACACCGTTGACGGGCATGATTCTTGATCCTGACCAGGATTTACGCTTCATCAATTATCTGATGTCGAGCTATCAACAATCCACATTTGGCGATTACGTCCTGGCATTCCATGCAGCTATCGGCGGCGCTAAAGGTAATGTCTAAAATTTAAGGTGTTGTAGGGGCGACTCGGCGAGTCGCCCCTACCGCACGGTTATCATCCCCGGCAAGCGTATAAAATCCTCACCATCGGATGTAATCGGTACGCGATTTCCCGTAACGGCATCATACATACCCACAATCAGCGTCGCAGTACCCGGTGCGGCGTTCTCGTTAAATTTCAACTCGTGCAGGTCGATAATATATTCACCCGTGCGCCAGCCTGTCGTCGGGCGGCTGCCCTGCGCCGGAATCGAGTCGCTTTGTGCGATTAAAATACCCTGCGCGTCCAAAAGCTGTACAAAAACAACATAGTTTGTATCTGATATCGTGTTGGCTTGCCAGACAAGCGTAATCGGCAACGCCTGATCTCTTGTGAACGAATCACCCGCTGCCGTGTAGCCGACTAAAACGCCGACACCTGGTATCTCGACCCCGACAGCAATATCCGATTCCGGCTCATCAAACAGCGCGGGCAGCACCTCAACCCAATATCGGCTGATGACTGTCCCATCTGGCAGGCGAAGTTCAACCATTCCCGCCGAGGCATCCAGCGGAATTTGAACAATTCGCCAATCCAGCGAGATCAAATCTCTCGATTGATTTTCAGCGGGGATCGCGACCTCCCAATCCGCACCTGCCAGAGTCAAATCCGGCAGCGGATCGCGACCCTCCCACAAGAGAGTCAAAGGAATGGATTCGCCATTTTTAACGATTTTTGAATCATCCAGTGAGCCATCGTGAGCAACCAGCGTCAAATCATCGCTGACGGAGATATTAGATTGAATGGGCAGGCCATTTTCACGAGTAACCCCTGACCAATCCGCACCCGTTGATATTTGCCACGTCGTCAACGTCAAATCTTTAGCCGGGAAACGGCTGGATGGCGATATGAGATCATAGCCGGATACCGCATCCTGTTCATCATAGACACGCAAAATAACCTGGTAATCCCCGGCGGGAGCGCCATAAGGCAAGCGTAGCAACGGATACGCCATCACTGATTCGCCCACCTGTAGCTGCGATGTCGTGCGCTGGTTCGCTGTCGCAAAGGGCGCATCCGCACGGGCAATCTCCCATCCGAACGAATTTCTCACAATGACAGCGGCCTTCAAATCGCCAACCAGTGGTTGATTGACCGTCATCTGAATTGGCAAACACAACGCATGTTCCGCCCTTGATTCTGGGAAATCACCAATGGCATTGATCGTGACAACAGGCGAATGATCGACCAAAACACTAGCTTCAAACGCATTCAAGGCGGGTAAATTCAGCGTCGGTGATTGATAAAGCAGATTGCTCATGCCGTAAACGGTGTGTTCCAACGGCAAGTTGACTGTACCGTTCCCCAACAAGCAGCCCATCATCCCACGAAAATCTGCCCGCTGCGTATACCAGACGTTGAGCGCGACATCGCCTGATTCCGGCAGCAGGGGCAAAATCGCGTCAAAGTCAGCGCCCTCTGGGAGGGTGATACGCCGTGCCTGAACACCCAAACTATCCCAGTAATACCAAAGCTCGTAGCGGTCTGCGTATGACCACGCCAGCACCGAATCCGCAGCGGTCAAATGATCCGCGTAATACTGCACCATGCCGCGTGCATCATCATGCTGATAAGCCGGATTTTGCGCCAGGGCGATCATCGCCACTAGTCCAGCGATAAAGAGACTGCTGATGCAATATCGCAGAATTTTCATTGGCAAACCTGCGATACCTGCGCCCAGCGGGATCAGTATCAGCGGCGCGACCATGACGAGATAGCGTCCGTGTAGGTCATTGCCCAAAAATGTCAGCCCCAGAATGAGGCCACCGATGAGCAAAACAGCGTGAATCACCAGCCAACGCGCACCGGATTTGCGCCAGGGAATCAAAATCAGCCACAGGAAAAATGTAAGTGCGCCAAAAATCACAACAGCCCACTCGTGCCCGATCATCGACCACGAGCCAACCCAAAACGACTGCCAAATCTGGTTGAATAAGCTGAGTCCAGTTTCCGGCCTGCTGGTGACGGCGCTGTTCGCCTCCTGAAGCGCGATGAATCGAGATAGAAAATAGGGCAGCCATAAGACAGATACAATCGCCTGGCCCAAAATCCAAAAGCGAAAATCTGGACGGCGGAGATTTCGACTTGAAACCCAGGCTAACAATGTCGCAACATTCAGCCATAGGGCGATGACTGGCCCAGTGTTATGGGCGTACAATAGTAAAAGCTCACCCACAAGCAGCAAGACCCATGCCGTGCGCGTTGAATGACGCAAAAGCTGATGCCATGCCAGCGCGACGATCAGAACCAGCATGGCTAAAAGTGTGTACATACGCGCTTCCTGCGATGCCCACCATAACAGTGGCGACACAGCGACAAGCAGCGCGGCGTACATCCCGGCACGTGCATCAAAAAGGCGACGCGCGAGTTGATAGGCTAAAGGAATCGTGAGAAGGCCAAACAGGAGCGAGAACCAACGCAAGCCAAAAGGACTATCGCCAAAAACACGCGCACTGATGTTTAATAAAACATAGTAGAGTGGCGGATTGGTCGCATCAGCACGGAAAGCATCAGATAAAGTCGGTTGTGCCGCCGCAAAAGCCGACCAACCTTCATCAAACCAGATGCTTTGATTCTGAATATGATACAGTCGTGTGGCGGCTGCAAGGAGAATCAGCAGGGTAAAGAGGGTGACAGAACGCAATTTCATAGGTGAAGATTAGCATCAACGAGTATTATTCGTCAAAAATTGACACAAACAACTTGCATTGGAAGCAAACACCAAAGTAAAATAGGGTGAGACAGAATTTATAAATCATCAATGTGCTGTTTGATCTAAACATCGCCTTTACACAAGCAAGCAGAAATATGGACCCAAAAACAATTTCTAAAGATGAACTGGCAACCTTACTAAGAGAAGCTGAGAAAGCTCACGCCGAGTATGAAAAAATGCTGGGTGGTAAAGACGATGATTGGCCCGGCTGGTACGCAGACTTTATCGTCAAAAAACTCCAGAAATCAGCCAAATCCACAAATCCCTTGCCGCCTATCGACACGCTGATCGAAAATGCGGCCACCAATGCGCCTCCAGAGCCTGTTAAGCCTGCAACTGTTGTTGAGAAAAGCAAGGAGGGTGATAAAGTGGAACCACCAAAGGTATCGTTGCAAATCTGCCCTACCTGCTCACACGCCAACCGACCCGGCGTTCTATTCTGCGAAAATTGCGGAACCAATCTCACCAGCGGCGCACAGGTCAGCATCGGTACGCGCGATCTGCGCGACCCAGAACCAGCAGAAGCCACCTCCACGGAAGTCGCACCCGCAGAAGCCGCAAAGCCAGATGCCAAGCCTGCACCGATCAAGCTAGATACCACCGAATCGAAAGCGATCCGCAGCGCCGGAAGCAGCCGCTTCGAGAATAATATGACCCTTCGGATCGAAATTGAGGGCGGCGCGAATCCGATCATCCTGAAGCCCAAAACGCATGATATGATCCTGGGCCGCCGTGACCCCACGACAGGCGCTACGCCAGAAGTAGACCTCACGCCTTACGCGGGTTATCGAATGGGCGTGAGCCGTAAGCACTCTTCATTGCGTCTGGAAGATAATCAGTTGAATCTTTGGGATTTGGGCAGCAGCAACGGCACTTTTATCAACGGCACACGCCTCAACCCACATCGCCCCTATCCAGTGCGCGATGGCGACGAAATTCGGCTGGGACAGATGGTTTTAAGAATGTTCTTTCAAACCAACCCGTCCAGCAAGTAACGTGTAGCAGTCTGAAAATTCGAGATTTCGCGGAAGATCAATAACTGAGGATTTCTGCAACCTCTGCGGCGGCTTTTCGGGCTGCGTACAACACATGGGCGATGCGTGCGTTCTTCTCGACCAATACGGCCAGGGATGCACGCCCTGCCGGGTAGACAACCATCACACCTTCTTCGGCTTCCATCAACAGACGTTCCAGTTCACCCTGCGCCAAACGGCCTAATGTGCGCTCCGCCAAACCGATCAGAGTCGCGGACATGGCAGCCACTTGAGGGCTGCTGGTTGGGTTTTCGTGGGGATTTTCCTCATCACCTGGCGGAAAAGAGGCGACAAGTAATCCGTCAACGTTAACAATGACCGACGCCTTGACCCCTTCAACGGCGATGTGTAGCTGCCTTAAAGTGCTCTCAAGTTTCTCATCGCGATATTCCTGAGCCATGACGAATGCCTCTTCTTTTCGATCTGTACTGTGAAACCGCTTGAGCGCGGTTATTGCCTGACAACTCTCAAAGTATAGCGGAATATGACGACGGCCTCAACAAAGGTGTACCAAGTTCTCGCCACTCGTGAATCAGCTCATATCATAGCATGTTTAAAAGCTTTAGGAAATTTAGAGTTACTTATTGACTATGATTATATTCATCTGCAAAAACAGCCAGCAAATATTTTTCATCGTCGGTCAGGCGGGCACGGAGCAATAAATCCGGGCGATTTTGCCACGTGCGCCGAAGCCCCTGCTCACGCCGCCATTGCGCAATTTTAGCATGATCGCCCTGTTGAAGCACCTGGGGGACTTCCAGCCCTCGGAAAACAGGCGGGCGTGTGTAATGCGGACCTTCGAGGATACCATCGGCGTGGCTTTCAACATCCGCGCCACCTTCCGCGCCCAACACACCCGGAATATGCCGCACCACAGCGTCGATAATGACCATCGCCGCCAGTTCTCCACCTGTCAGCACATAATCGCCGATGCTGATTTCATCCGTAACCACCAACTGGCGCACCCGGTCATCAATGCCTTCATAATGACCGCACAGGATGGTCAACTGGTCATAACCCGCTAATTCTTTGGCAATGGCGTGGGAGAATACTCGTCCCTGTGGCGAAGTCAAAATGACAGGTGTGCCGGGTGTCACTAGCGATTCGACGGCGCGTACAACGACATCCGTTCGCATAAGCATCCCACCACCACCGCCATAGGGGGCATCATCGACAGTACGGTGCTTATCGGTTGAAAAATCGCGAATATCGTGGATATGCAGATCGAGCAAATTGCGATCCTGCGCCTTCCACATCATGCTTTCGGTCATCGGCCCCTGGAACATGCCAGGGAACAGGGTCAGCACATCAACACGCAATTTATTCTCCATCAGTTGTCCTATGATTTCCCTATTGTAGCTTGCTTTGGCAGGGGATCAACGACACAATGCTGTGGAGAAATGTCCGTTAAAATACAAGTTCTTGCGTAACGGATTGGCCTTTCTTAAGTTTCAAGTGGTGTGATGAAAAAGTATTTCGCCAAAATCGACTCCGGTTATTTTTTAGCGGCACTGCTCCCCATCATCGGGATCATTCCAACCTTCGGCAGCGGCATCATCAAAACAGCCGATGGCCCATTGCATGTGCAGCGTATTTACGCCATGTCGCTCATGCTTGCTGAGGGTGATTTGTGGCCGCGCTGGATAACCTACTTTCACCTCGGCTACGGCTACCCGATTTTCAATTATTATCCGCCCGGTGTTTTTCACCTGGGTGGGATTCTCGTTCTGCTAGGCATGAGTGCGACAACCGCTTTTACAGTGGTCTCAGCATTCGCGTGGATCGTGGGCAGCGTTGGCACTTATGGATTGACTCGCTCGTTTTTACCGGGACACGCAGCCATTTTATCGGCGATGATCTGGGCGTATGCGCCATCCCGCCTGTTTGAAGTGTGGAATCAAGGTAGCCTGCCACAAATGATGGCCTCCGCGCTGATTCCCTGGCTACTCTGGGGAATAATCAAAGTGGCAGAAAATCCGACTCGCCGCAATTTACTGGCGATTGCGCTGCCATTAGCGGGGATCATCCTGACCCATCAGCCGATAACGATTATTACGGCGCTGTTCGTCGTTCCTTCCGCGCTGATTCTGCCTCTCTGGTCAGCCTATCGTGCGCGGCAAACACCCGTCAAAAAACTGCTCTATATGGCTGGTGGTTTGATGCTCGGCGTTGGCCTGGCAGCCCTGTTCTTACTGCCGATTGTGGCGGAACTGCGTTATGTGGCAGCTTCACAAACGCCAAGCGACGCAGCCAGTTACCTGCGCAGCAATTTTCTGCAACCCAGTCAGCTTTTTATACAGCCACCCAATATCGACATGACGGATTTACGTTTTGATATGCCACCAACGATGGGGGTTATCGGTATTATTTTAGCGGTTGCAGGGCTGTTGACACTCGTTATCAAGCGGCATTTCGGATTAGCCCTGATGCTAATTGCAGGATTGATGTTCAGCATTTTTATGCTGCTCCCGATTTCACTCCCTTTATGGGAATCAATCCCTTACCTTGTCCAACTCCGTTTCCCAGAGCGTTTTTTGCGCATGGGCGTGGTTTTTGTTGCTGTTGCGGGCGGCGCGAGCATTTTAATTTTGCCGAAGCGCTGGCAAGGAATTGGCCTGGGATGCGCGATGACGGCGGTGCTGGTGACTGCGCTGCCGACCATTTACCCCAGCCGTTCGTTTATCAATTGGGATCGTCTTTCGGCGCTCACGCTTATCAACATGGAAATTGACGATCATATCTGGGGAACGACCAGCTATAACGAATTTAATCCGATCTGGGGAGATCGAATCGCCTTCGACAATCCGCCCGATCTGGAAACATATGCCGATGATCCCCTAACCATTCGGGTCTGGCAGACTGACAAGCAGCAGTTGCCGGATGATTCTATTCAGCAGATTAACCGTAATACAGTCTCGATTGACATGCCAGAAGCACGTCCGCTGCGCTTCAGACAGTATTATTTCCCCGGTTGGACAGCGACCCTCAATGGCAATTCGATTCCCGTTTATGCGGAGCAGGCTTTTGGAATGCTTTCGGTTGATTTGCCTGCGGGTAAGCACACCATTCAGCTTACTTATGAAGGCACACTTGTCCAGAAGATCGGCACCCTCATCTCACTCGTTAGCCTGGGAATTACGCTGCTGATTGCGCTTTATCCCGCACCAATGCGCACAAATCTACCTGCTCAGGAATACCTGAAATACCGCCCAGCTATGGTTATCGCAGCCGCCCTCCTCTTTTTTAGCGTCGTCAATACGGCCTACATTTCGCCGCAAACATCATGGTTCCGATACCAATCACCGCCGGATAATCCGGTCTATATGCAAAGCAAAATCGCCGTGCCATTTGGCAATATTATTCAGTTAGAGGGGTATACGCTGAATCAGGAAAGTGTAACTCCCGGCGAAATACTGAACATTGAGCTTTTCTGGCGACCCCTCCACGACATCGACGCGGAATATCGACCCATCGTGCAATTCGTCAATCTATCGGCTTCGTCAAGCTGGGCGGTCAGCGAGCCTTTCTTTCCCGGTAATGGCAAGACCAGCGATTACCCTCTCAATCGCTTTACCTCCGATAACCACATGCTGCAAATCCCTGAATCGACCCCGCCCTATGTAGGCCGCATCCTGGTGGCGATGGTTCATGCGCAAACCGGAGAGCGCTTAATTCTTTCGGACGGTTCTGACCATCTGCTGCTTGAGCCGATCATCCGTGTGCGCGGCGACGGCGCACCAGCAAAGCACCTTCTGGACTACAACTTAGGAGGCGCTATCGAGTTATGGTGTACATCGGTGACAGAAAATGCCGCTGAGTACGATATTGATCTTTACTGGCATATCACGCAGCCAATGGATCAAGACTACACCCTGTTTATTCATGGTCTGGATCGCGACAATCAAATCCTTGAGCAAAATGATGCTGTACCTTTGCATGGCGATTACCCCACATCATTCTGGCTTCCGGGGCAAACGCTGGTTGATTCTTACACCCTGCCGCGCGATCCCAACATCCAGCAGATCGCCGTAGGGCTTTATCATGCTGATGAGCCGCGTCTGGTTGTCACAAAATCTGGTCAGCCTGTGCCGGATGATCGGATATTGCTGCCGCTTGTACCAATGGATTGTCAGGCCAATTGACGAATTTTCAATCACTGTGATAATTGTCTCAAAATTACGGTAGGTAACAGAACATGACCTCAAATTACAATTTTCAGCCTCTCCAATTCGAACGGTTATCGCCTGAAGAACAACTCGCGCATTCCCGCCATTTTCTGGCAGCGATGCGAACCCGTCGCACTGTCCGCGATTTTTCGACAGAATCAGTGCCATTTGAGATAATCGAAAATGCAATCGCCACTGCTGGCAGCGCACCTTCCGGCGCGAATCAGCAGCCCTGGACATTCGTAGTCGTCAGTAACCCGGAAATAAAGCGGCAAATCAGAGCCGCCGCCGAAGCTGAAGAAAAAGAAAGCTATGAACATCGCATGAGCGAGGAATGGCTGGAAGCTCTCGCGCCATTGGGAACGGATTGGCATAAGCCGCATCTGGAAGACGCACCCTATCTGATCGTGGTGTTTCGTCAGGCATATGGCCTGCACACAGAACCGCAAACAGGTGAAACGACCAAATTCAAGCACTATTACAGTGAGGAATCCGTTGGCATTGCTGTTGGAATGCTCCTGTGCAGCCTGCACCAGGCCGGACTCGCAACCCTGACGCACACGCCAAACCCAATGGGCTTTTTGAGCGATATTCTCCAGCGTCCATCCAACGAACGCGCTTTTGTCGTTATCCCGGTAGGCTACCCGGCAGCCGATGCCAAAGTCCCAGCAATCACCAAAAAGCCGCTTAACGAAATTATGGTACACTTTGATTGATTCAAAAAATTGAGCCACAGAGACACAGAGATCACTGAGACCGTAAGACCGTAAGCCACAGAGATCACAAAGATAGAATAATTGAGAAATTTTATGAAAACAAACACCTATACGATATGGATCAAAACAGGTGATGTGTCACTTGCTGGAACGGATTCGAATGTTTTTATTCAGCTATTCGGCACAAACGGACAAACCGAATCCGTCTATTTGCCGCCGCAGGATATTTTTGCGTTCGAGGCCGGGAGTCTGGACAAGTTCATCATGGAAGTCCCTGACCTCGGCAATTTGACACGCTGCTGCATTGGGCAGGATGCCAGCGCCGATCCAGGCTGGTTGGTCGAGACGGTGCGCGTACAGGACGATGAAACAGACCGCGAATGGCTTTTTGTTTTTAACCAATGGTTGGATTTACAAGAATCGGGGCATCTGACCGCATGTGTCACATGCTAAAAAACGTCCTGTTGATGGCAATGATGCTGTGCATGAGCGCCTGCAATTTACAGGTCGGCACACCCACACCACCACCAACGCCCGATGCGCCGCAGATTGAATTTCAAGCGCCGTCCAGCGCCGTATTAATTGCCGAAAACACTGAACTCGACATCGAGTTAATTGCACGTGATGTGGGCGTTGGTGTCGCAAAAATTGAGTTACTCATTGATGATCTGCCTTACCAGGAAGTGAGTCCGACCACCAGCGCCGCCGTTCCGGTTTTCACCGTAACCATGAATTGGCTGGCAAAAGGTATTGGATTTCACTCGATGACGGCGATAGCCTTTCGCCCGGATGGAACTGCCAGCCCACCCGTGACGATCATTATCGAAGTTACGTCAGAGCAGCAGGGAAACAGTTAGTATCTATCCATACACCTCGCCTCATAAAGCCCCTCTCCATGACGCGCAGCGGAGAGGTTTGGGGTGAGGGTTTACGGATAGGTTCTCACATCCGAGCAGCCAGAAACCAGTTAAAGGATGTTTTATGCCCTACCTGCAACGCCTCAAAGCCCGCCCTGACCCCAATAAACTTGCGCCGGGTGAGGTCAATCAATTGATGCAGCGCTTCGATCCTTATGCCGGGGACGTGATGGTCGAGGGTGAATCGATCCATTGGGATAACATTGAGGAGATTGAAGTTGCGCAGGCCGCCCGCGCGATTGGCCCGGCGGGTTGGCTCGTCAGGTTTTTCGTGTACAGCGGTCATCAGCGCTATCATGTGGCATTTTATTATGGCAATCGTGAAGCAGTGCTGTCCAATCTTTCGTTAGAGGCTGCGCAGTATGTCGTTCAAGCGACTGCTTTTTACTCTCCGCATCCAATTCGTTATGCTGGTCCCGATGGTCTATCCCCGCTGATTGAAGCCTGAATTGTGCGCACCGCCCTGCTATTGATATTCGCTCTCCTGGTGGCGGCTTGCAGCCCAACACCTACCCCCTCACTGTGGGGAGAGGTCATCACCTTCGGGCAAACCGAGCAAAGCACAGCGCCAGTGCTTTGGGCAACCCAACAGCGTGTTATTGCCGCGTGGGTGGGCGCGGATGACGCAGGCGTACATCAGGACACAACGATTATCGAAAGAAGCAGTTTTTCCGAGCGTGTTGTTTTGCCGCTGCTGCCTGTGCATCCGTTCGCGCAGCAGATTCTCCCCGCGAACAACGGCTACACCCACTTATTGTGGCTGGATGCTGATCCCAATCGCGAAAATCGCCTCTACGCTGCTCTCATTACGCCGGGCTTGCAGATTGAACGCGGTTCGACGCTGATTTCGAATGGCTTGACGTTGCGCTACGCGGCTGTTTCTGATGGAGGCGGCGGTTTGTGGACGGTGTGGAGTGGCGGACTCTTAGCTGAGCCAAGATTATACGCTCAATATATTGACAGTGCAGGTCGTCCCCGACAGCCAAACCAGATCGCCGCGAATGCCGATTGGCCGACAATGGCACGTGGAAATGACGGCACAATCCATGTTTTTTGGCTGCATCCGGTGACGGGCAAAATCTACCACACGACACTTGAAAGCGGCATCGCCACAAATATCGACACTCTTGAGCAAGTGATCGACCTCGCGCCAGGGGATCGTCTGATAGATTTTCGTGCGGCGCTTGATACGACTCACGTTTACATCTTCTGGAATATCACCCGCACAGATGGCATACTCGAATCGTGGTTTACCAGTGCCAGATTGGATTCACAAGCGTGGAATCACCCTATGCGACTCGGATTCGGCATCGAATCTGAAGACACTTTTGATACAGGTTTTAACGGCGGCATAGCGAAATCGGTACTATCCGGCACATCATGGTTCGCATGGGCAGCGCCGATGACCGGACAATTTGACATGCTGCCTGTCGCGGCTTATCGTGACGAAAATCTCATCGTCGTCTTTTTTCGAGATGGGATGATCGCAGGCTATCAAACCATCCTGCCAGTGAGCGTTTTGATCGGCGCTCCCACGCTATCCACCGATCAAAATCGCCATCTGTACCTCGCCTGGGCGGAACCAAATCCTTTTGGCTATGCCGATTTGAAACTCACGACAACCCTGCGTTAGCTGGCTGGCAGGAATACCGCCCGATACGAGGTAATCGCTCGTTCTCCGGTTTCGGTACTACAAGGTGTCGCAACCAGGGAATCCGCAGAAGGATCGGAGCGTCCCGGCATGTCAATGACATAGCCTCGTCCCTCGTCCATCTGGAAATCGGCATAAGCAGGGCCGCGTTCCGGTTTCAAACCAGTAAAAAATGTGTTCTCCCCGCCATCCCAACGCACCCGCACCGCCTGACCCGGAATACCAGTTCCGCCGAAATCCTGCACATAAACTTCGATAATGCCGGAAATTTCAGAGTCACAAAACGTAGCAACATTCGCCAGGACAAAATCACGCTGCGGTACGCTGGTCGGCACGATGATAAACGCGGGTGTCGGACTCGCGTTGGGCGCACTGATCGGCGTTGGCGTTTTGCTGGCAGGCGGTGCAAGAGTCGGTGTCGGCAGGTCAATCTGCATTACCGCCGTCGGCTGCATATCCCCCGCCGGGACAAGCGTATCGGCACAGCCTGTGCGCCCTTGTAGCTGGTAAAAGGTCATCATGCTGCGAATGGCGCGGAGGCCGCTGTTGCTATTGACATACCCCGTTGTCGCCAGTTGGCAGGTCGTATCCGCCACATCCTGAAAAATATCACGCTGCTGCTCACCTCTTGGTTGAAGCGCCAGCAATCGCTCGACTGCGCGGTTCAAATTGCCATCATAGGAAAATGAGAGTGTCACGGCGACAATATAGCGGGCGCGGTCATCCGGGCGAAGCTGCCAGGGATCGGTAGAGACTTCAATAACCGGACTGATTGCCCAGGTATAGACCAACCCTACCCCAACACCAATAATCAAACCAATAATTAAGCCCCAACCAGAAAATATGCGGCGCGGGCGATTATAGCGGCTGCGGGGTGGCGGCATCTGTTCGGGAACGGTAGGCGGCGGGGGTGGAGTCCGGCGTTTGCTCATGGCAGGCTGACCTGTCTGTACGGCTCCATAATTGGTGTCAGGCGATCCATCGCGGTGGCAAGCGCGACCAGCACACGAATATCGCTGACCTCGCGCGAATTGGTGATGTAACGCTCGGCGGTTTCCTGCACAAAAGTCGGGATATTTTCGACCCCGATCAGTCGCAGACGGTCAACTGCTGCTTCCAAATCACCATCCTGCAAAAAGCCGGAAGCGATCATTACCGCATAGTCGTCTTTATGTCGTAGCGAAAGATCAGATGCCGGACTGTTGACATATTCTACCGGGAACTGCACCCAACCGAGGTAGAGGCCAATTAACAAACCCACTGCCAGCCCAATCGCCAGCGAGATGACAAATCGAATCATAGTATCTTTTCTAAGCCGTTAGCTTGTAGCGGTTAGTTTTTAGAGATCAGCTTTTAGTGACCAGCAAAATCACTCGCGCACAATCATTCTGGAGTCGAATTGTATATGAGCGTGGGAGTCGGGGCAAGCGCAGGTAATTTTGATAAGTAAGGTAAGCACAGAACGGAGGGAATTCGTAGCCGGAGTGTTCATCGTCAGAGACCAGCTATGAAGAAGCTACAAGTAAACGAGTCGAAAACCACAGTAGTTGAAGCGGACACTTGGATCGTTCATGTAGCGGAATGAACAAGCCGCCCTGTACGCAAGATCGTAGAACGATCCACCTCGAACGACACGCGACTTATCCGTATGAAGCGCAATACTATCTTTACCCCACTCTGTTAAACACCACTCCCATACATTGCCACACATATCCATCACGCCATAGGGACTTGCGCCATGAGGATATTTTGTAACAGATGTGGGTTTGCGAATGCCACTCTCAATCGTATTGCAGGCGAGTTTATCGAAATTATTATCCCAGGGATATTTGCGCCCATCATTACCCTGGGCGGCACACTGCCACTGCTGTTCGGTAGGCAACGTAATTTCCTCATTCACCCGCGCCGTTAACCAGTGGCAAAAGGCCACAGCATCGTACCAACTCACATTCGTGCGCGGCAGGTTAGTCTCAGAGTAAGCCGTATAGTTCAACTGTGGATTTTCAGCACGCCACTTTTTTGCATGTTCCGAAAAGTCCCACCATTTCAGGTTGCGATAGCCATCTTTGGCATCGACAAAAACCTGATATTGGGCGATTGTGATTGGATATTTGGCAATAGCGAAAGCGGGAACATCATAGATGCCGCCTTTTGTGCCGCCAATATCGCTCACATCTTCCAACGTGACTTTACCCGCTGGGATTTCGCACCATTCGAAAGGGTGTGGGAGAACGGCAGAAACATCGGGAACCGCTGGTTTGGGGATGAATAAATTGTCGGCTAAAGATAAGCTGATGAGCAACGTATCGGCCTCATCATCCAGGGGCAGTGTATCAATTTGTGGTATTCGCGGTATATCTAAAGTGTCCGGCTGTTTGCTAATGTCTGAAGTCACAGTTGGAGACTGTTTCCCTCTCCCCAATATCCGATCAATCGCGTGAATAAGGCGATCCATATGGGGATGAAAATCTCGATCACTGACTTCAAGCGCGTTACGTCGTGACAGCGACTTAAGATCATCCGGGAGTTCATCGGCGTAGGGCATAGACGCGCCACCGACCAACAGCGGAATCACACGAATGCCACGCCGCAGCGCTGTCGCCACCTCCAACCGCACAAAATCATGAGGGTTATCCAAACGCCGTCGCCCGTTACTATCCGTCACACTGACCCAATTGCGTCCGATAACTGCCAAAAGCACATCACAGGACTGCACAGCCTGTTCAAGACGTTCTACAAAATCGTCACCGTAATCAATGGTATCGAGATCACGAAATATATGTGCCGGATCATATTGTTTTGCCAGTCGATCATAAATGGCGATCACATAGCCGGAGGTATCGGCACGGCGATAGGAAATGAAAATACGCGACATGCAAGAGCCTTATTGTTTATCGTGTCTGCGAGTTCATCGTTACCAAAGATTATGGCTGTTACGAGGATGTGACGCAAGCAGGTTAGCAGGCTCGGCTTAAGACTTTGGGCCGACGACACCATCCAGATATTCGACATCAGCACGCTTGGCGATGTTGATATTGCGTCCGTTGCTAGCAACCGTCCAGTGCAAGCCGAGCAAATCGCAGACGTGGCAAAACAACTGTCGGATGTCTTGAGAGAGGTTGGTGAATGCGTATCGTGGATACTCTTTACCCTTCACAACATTCTTGTCGCGCGAGCCATCGGAATGAAAAAGTCCTCGGAAAAATTCAAGTGGATAGGAATCAATAATTTTGAATTGCCATTCTTCGAGTTTAATTTCGCGATTGTGCTTCCTACCGTCACCATGCTGCGGGAACAGATCAGGCCAGAATTTGTGATGACAGCTCACATTAACACAGCCTACAGCTTTCACAATTCCGACTTTATTGTTCGGCAAAATGGTTTCGATTGACTTTTTACAATCTGCAATAATATTGGGATATTTCAGATCAAGTGTTATACGCAATCGATAAACGTTACGATTCCTGGATATGTCACCATCTCCAAGATAAAGGCCTAGGAGATAAGCATAGGCTATGTGAGTACGAGAGTTTTGTGGATTAAGTTCAGAAGGTATAAGTGCTGAAGTGTTGTTTTTGACATCATGTTGAATGAGGTTTACACTGCATATCTGATTCAGAGTAAAAACGAGATTAACTCGACTTTTGGAAATGCCTAAAATTCTTGCTATTTGTGATATATTTTTCCCTTCACTCCAAAATCTCAAAATAAGTTCTTCTTCATAAGTCGGAGTGTTGCTATCCATCTCTGTACCCGTTGACTTTCACTTTTTAAAAGTATAATATGCTTCAGGCGTATAGAAAACAAAAAGCCAGGGTTTACCTGACTTCTTTTTTGTGCCGGTGGTGGGAGTCGAACCCACACGGGATCTCTCCCGGATGATTTTGAGTCATCTACGGCTGCCATTACGTCACACCGGCGTCACCATAGCAATAACAACTTGATTGTCATTTGCTAATACAGCGATTTATTTGTTATCTTAATTTTTTTTGGCGCAATTGTCAATGGTGAGCAACCCGCAAAACGAACAAAAACTGATCCGGCAGGCGATGAAGGGTAACCTCGATGCCTTCAATGCGCTGGTCTTGGCGTACCAGGACAACGCCTATACCCTCGCCTACCGCATTATGGGCGATTCCGAGAGTGCTGCCGATGTTACACAGGACTCATTTATCACCGCCTACCGCCGTCTCAATACCTATCGCGGCGGGAATTTTCGCGCCTGGGTGCTGCGCATCGTCACCAACACCTGTTACGACGAACTGCGCCGCCGCAAACGCCGCCCCGCCGCATCGCTCGAAGAAATGGGCGCGGATATGGACGATGGCATACCCATCCCTGACGATGCCCCCTCGCCCGAACAGGCCGCGCAGCAAAATGAACTCAACAGCGCGATTCAGAACTGCATCAGCAGCCTGAGCGAATCGCAGCGAACTGTGATGGTCATGAGCGATATTGAAGGCATGAGCTATCAGGAGATCGTGGACATCCTCGGCATGAATCTGGGTACCGTGAAATCGCGCCTCAGCCGAGCGCGTGTCAGCATTCGCGATTGTTTACAGTCTGTTCAGGAACTTTTACCGTCGATTTATCGTCTTGATAATAATGAGTAATCTTCTACCGGAAATTCCATGCAATCCTTGACCGAACGTGACTATGAACTGCTGTCGTCTTATATCGACGGCGAGTTGAGTGATGCCGAACGCGCGGCATTGGAAATACGGCTGAATGCTGAGGATGAGCTGCGCCGCGAGTTGGCCAGTCTGCGTCAGACGGTTGCGCTCGTGAATCAACTGCCCAAATTGAAAGCGCCGCGCAATTTCACGCTGGATAAGCCTGTCGCGCAAACACGCACCATACCATTCCCAATGACAGCCGCATTCAGCGCATTGAGTGCCGCCGCAGCCGTTTTGCTGATCGTTTTCGGCGGGTATCTACTCACATTCTCTGGCAGCTCGCCTGCAACATCCGCAGTACAGATAGAATCCCAGCCTGGGCAAGTCGCACAAGTGCCAACAAGCATGTCAGACCCGCAGGATTCTGTGGAAAACAGTCAGGCCGCAACCGATGAGCGCGAACTCATGTATGGAACGCAAAGCCAGGAGGCACTTGAATCGGCAGTTGTGGGCGAATCAGAAGAGCCGCAAGAGGACGCGCTCTCGTTCGCGATTGCCGCCCCGACCATGACGGAGATTGCCCAAACAGCTATTGGCGGTCAGGGCAGCGCGGGAGCAGATCAAGCTGAAGAAACAGATTTTTTCGCTATGCCAGCGGGGACTCAACTTCCTCCAAGCGCCGCGATGGATGCTGCCGCGCCGATGATAATGCAGCAAACCGCTGAATCGACTGCCGAAGCGCAGGATAACGCGACTGCAAACTCCGCTGCTGGGTTGGCAATCCCAGCGTCACCACCGTCCTCAACCAGCACACCGCTGCCAACAGCAGTGGCCGAGTTGCAGACATCTGACGGCACCGTTCAGCGGGCAGCAGCTACCGAATCGCCTGTTCCACCACCACAACCAACGCTGATTCCGCAGCAAAAAATCGGCGCGGAGCTTGGTAGCAGCACTATTGGGTCTGTATCGATCATCGTCGGAATCGTATTCCTCATCGCTGCGCTGGTGACAACGCTGGCCCGCCGCCGAAGGAAAGTTGCATGAGTCAAGAACGCATCGCTAATTTTTGCCCGCTATGCGGCACAGCGTTGGAACGTCGCCAGCGCACGGGTGCGATCCGCCCGGTTTGTCCAAAATGCGACCACACCGTCTATTTCGATCCCAAAGTCGCCGTCGTTGTCGTCATTTTTCAAGACGAGAAAATTCTGATGATTAGACGCGCTCAAGACCCTAAAAAAGGATTTTGGGCGCTTCCTGCCGGATTCGTGGATGCCAGGGAAGACCCTCAGGCCGCCGCCCAGCGTGAAGCATTGGAAGAGACGGGCTTAAACGTGCAAATTGATCGCCTGATGGACGTTTTCTACACGCCTGACGATGGCGGCATGGCTGATATTGTGATCGCCTACGCAGCCAGCATTATTGGCGGCACACTCCATGCGGATGATGACGCTGATGCTGCTGAATGGTTTGGCAAAACGGGCATCCCGGAAGTGGCATTCTTACCTTCGCAGCGCATCATCGGGCGCTGGATCGCTGGCGAGATTTAAGCAATCAGCCCGCAGCTTATCACGCTGGAATTCTGGAAATGGATTAAAAGTTAAAATGATTTATTTCAAGCGAGTGGACAATATTGGACATATTTTCCAGATTTGCGCCATGCTACTCTGACGGTTATGACCACTCAAACAACCACCATTTACACACGTCGGGCTGAATTTCTCGCGGGCATCAAAGACACCTTTCCGATGGTCATCGGCGCGATTCCATTTGGCATCATTTTTGGCGCGGTAGCCATCGCAGGAGGCTTATCACCCGCCGCCGTCATGGGAATGTCGCTGTTCGTTTTTGCGGGATCAGCGCAATTTATCGGCGCAAACTTGTTTTCACAGGGTGCAGGAATCGGCATCATCGTACTGACGACCTTTGTCGTTAATCTACGCCACGCACTCTACGGCGCGTCACTCGCTCCCTATGTCAAGCACTTATCTCAGCGCTGGCTTCTCCCTCTCGCATTTACCCTGACCGATGAAACTTATGCGATTGTGATTAGTCACTATCAAAAGCACGACGACTCCCCATATAAACACTGGTATTTCTTCGGCTCGGAAGTCATCATGTACCTCAACTGGCAAACCTGTACCCTGATCGGCATTATCGCGGGGCAGCAGTTTAGCAATCTTGCCAATCTGGGACTCGATTTTGCGATGGTCGTGACGTTTATCGGCATCGTCGTGCCGCTTGTCCGCAATCGTCCGATGCTGATTTGCGCGGCAGCGGCGGGGATCACCAGCGTCCTGGCGAACGACCTTCCCAACAGACTCGGCTTGATGGTCGCGGCGCTGGTCGGCATCGTAGCGGGAATGATCGCGGAAGAAATACTTTTAAAGCAACGACACAATGAAAGCAAAGAAACGCAAAGCTGAATTTTGCTGACTGACCGCTGAAAGCTAACATGAACGAAATTTTACTGATACTTGGAATGATGCTCGTCACATTCGGTGTCCGTTACCCAATGCTGGCGATTGTGGGTCGGCTGCAACTGCCGTCAAGCGTCATCCGTGCGCTGGGATATGTGCCTGTCGCCGTGCTAACCGCCATCATCGTTCCGGCGGTGATTATGCCGCAGGGTGACATTGATATTGGGATTGATAATGCTTATCTGATTGCTGCGCTACTGGCACTTATCGTCTCGTGGCGCACGAAAAATCTGCTGGCAACCATCGTGATCGGCATGGGCGGGTTTCTCTTATGGCGGACGGTGATGGGTAATTGAAGCGAATTATATGATTGAGATTTGAGAATCGAGAAAGTGCATGATGCAAATCGAAATTGTCGAAACCACGATTGCCGACAGGCCGTTGATGACGAATGTTTACCAATATTACATGTATGACTTCAGTGATCTTGTGGACGACATGGACTTGCTGGAAGACGGGCGCTACTCGATTGATGATCTCAATGGCTATTGGGTCGAACCCTGGCGGCACGTCTTTTTGGTAAAAGTCGATGGCAAAATCGCGGGTTTCGCGCTGGTCGATGAACCGCCGCCGAATCAAGCTGAGAAATATATCGAGATGGCCGAGTTTTTTGTCCTGCGCAAATTTCGCAAATCCGGCATCGGGGAATATTTTGCGCGGCAGCTATTTGATCGCTACCGGGGCAAGTGGCTCGTGCGCGAAATCAGCACCAATACAGGCGCGATAGCGTTCTGGCGCAAGATCATCGGGCGTTATACCAACGACCAGTTTGCGGAGCAAGTCTGGGAAGGTCGCAGGCTGCGCGGCTTCACCCAATATTTCGACAACAGCTTTTTGTGATGTTTCCTGTCATTCCCTTAAAACCTATTGTCTCGACAATTAGGAGTATGATTTGACACCACTCGCTTGTTCACGATAATGAGATAATAAATATTTCAAAAATAACAAAAGAGATAATGTCTAGTAAAAGCATATTTATCAGTTTCCGTCGTGAGAGCAGCGAACATTTATCCCAGCTCATTTTTAATAATTTAGAAATTCGAGGGTACGATGTTTTTATGAATATTGTTACTCCCGATGACGATCCATTTGACGCAAGAATCCAGAATGAAATTGAAAAACGGCCTCATTTTCTTGTTCTCTTGTCATCTGGTTCTTTGGAACCCTGTATCAAGCCGGATGACCCGTTCAGGCTCGAAATTGAGCACGCCATTGATCTACAGAAAAATGTGATCCCACTGTGTGAAGAGGGTTTCAATTTCAGAAATTATCAGGAATATCTAATCGGCAAGCTGAGTCAGTTATCCCATTATGAGGGGACTCGCTTGTTTAATGATTATTTTGAAGCCGCCCTCCATGACTTGGAACATCGTTTCCTGAATAATCGGAGCCGAAATCAGTTAAAAATCGATTCTAATCTTGTATTGAGTGTGACCCTACCTTATCGAGCATCCGATGAGCTAGTCCATTCAGCAAAATCTAAAGTCCAGATCATTCTCGATGGAGATATTGCCAATTTTGATCAAAAGGAATTTACGAATGCCCTTAGCGGCATGTTAGATGTTCCCCAAAAGGAAATAACGATTTTGAGAGCAGCTGAAGGAAGTATCCTCATTCAAATCGAGCTTCCAACAGATGCGGCAAAACGATTATATGACTTGGTGTATCAATCTGAGGATCAACTTCATACTTTATATAGACCAGAGAATGCATCTAGAAATATTGATCGAGCGCCGTCAACACGTCCGAACCCATCTGAGCTGTTAAAAGCGAAAGAACACAAAGAAAACAAAGTGAAGCCTACTGTGCTTATCGTTGATGATGAAGAGGGATTTCTACAAATTATACAGGTCATTCTTAAAAGAGCTGGATACAAGACATTCCTTGCCAATGATGGGATAATGGCACTAGAGATCATTTACAAAGATCGACCAGATATTATCATTTTGGATGATATGATGCCGGGAATGACTGGCGGTGAGGTTTGCAAACAAATAAAAGGTGACGCTAGGATACGGGATACCATAGTAATCATGCACAGCAGTGGGGCAAAGATACGAAACCCTGAATACATCAAACAAATCAAGGCTGATGGTGTCCTTTTTAAACCTTCGCTACCGAATGAGATTATTGATATGCTTAATCGGCTACGTTAATCCGGTCCGGATCTAGTGACCTAGAAAACCTGTAGCGTTATAGGTTATTTTGCATCTTATTTCTTCCGCGCGATGCCGATTTGATTGACACCCATGCTCAAGGGCGTGAAGGTCGTGCGCGTCACCACTTGTGCCAGCGCGGGTAAACCAAACATGCCGAATTGAATCATTTTGGGAATCAGCGGCAGATACGGAACATCCCACAAACCATCGCCAAAATGCTTGACCATCGCAAAACCATTCGCTTCGCACCAACGCCGCCACTGCTGCGGTGGATGCACATTAATATGTGTTTTATCCTTGCCAATCGCATCATTTTCGCGGTCTTTGAAACGGCGCAGCGCATAATCGGGATGCGGAGTCGCGAACAACCACAGGCCACCCGGTTTGAGGATGCGACTCACCTGTTGGATCGTATTTTCGGGGTCTGGCAAATGCTCGACGAGATGCAGCGCGACCACCACGCTGAACGATCCCGTCTCGAAAGCGCTCAAATCGTCGGCGCTCATCTGATAAGCTTCGGCTTTCGGCGCATTGAGCTTCGTTTGCTCGATGCTGTAATCGATCAGGTCAATACCGACACATTGAAAATCGTCCTGCAAAAGACCCAGCAGATGCCCCAGCCCACAGCCCATCTCTAGCAATTTCCCGCCGGGGGGCGCATAACGCTGCACCAACGCCGCATAATAGCGCCGCGCGAACCAGTACATACTGTATTTGCCCAGCCCGCGATCCGCATAATTCCATTTCTCAAAATATTCACGGGTATAGTGCTCGACAGGGGCATTCGATTGATTGGTCGAGGGATCCGTCATAGTTGCCTCGTGATATAAGCAGGCCGAAAAAAGTGATTTGTGCTACTATGAAATTGGCGGGACGTGGAAAAGAGCGCGCCGCCCTTACGGACGGCGCTTTTACGCGAGGTCGTGAACTGTTTAAAGTTCACTTCATTCACAGTACCACGTCTCGCCTCATAATTGAATAAAGGTTGTCAGGCAAGCGCGAGGCGAACAAGCACCGTCGTTTGCTGGTTGGGCGTGCTATCAACCGTCAGACTGCCACCATGTAATTCTGCCAGCCGCTTCGCGATAATCAACCCCAGACCAGACCCTTGCTGTTCATAAAATTCGCGATCAAACTGGCGATAAGCACCGATGCGCTTAATCTGATCAGATGTCATCCCACGTCCCTGATCAGAAACGGAGAGAATATATTCCTGCTCATTTACGCTGCCACTGACTTTGATAGGCGCACCCGGAGACGAAAATTTAGCGGCATTATCGACCAATTCTTCCACGATTTTAGCGAGATTTTGCTCGTGAATTTTCAGTTTGGCAGGCGCAATATCTAGTTTCAAATCACCATCACGCTGAACGGCATTGAGCGTGCGGAAGGTTTTCTCCTTGATAATTCTTTCCGCTTCATTGGTCGTACCCTTGAGGGTATCTTCCCGGCGTTTCGGATCGAATCCCAGAATCTCGATCTGAGCGTAAGTCAGATAATTTTCGACCAAACGGAAAAGCCGTGTGCCAGCCTGATAGATGTGATCCGCCATTTTTACCACCTGGTCAGGTGGCATCGACGTCCCATCCAGCACAATAATTTCTGAGAAACCCAGAATACTCGTCAGCGGTGTACGCAGCTCATGCGGCATCGATAAGGCGATATTCTCGCGCAACGTACCGAGTTCTGCCTGAGCGATGTCAACAATATCATCTGTCTTTTTCAGTCGTGCATCAATGCTTTCCAGCAATTCAGCAACCGTAAATGGTTTGGTCAGATAATCATCCGCGCCGAGGTTCATCCCCTGGCGCATATCCCGGCGTTCAGTACGTGCAGTCAGGAAAATAAACGGTGTCAGGCGGGTTGTAGCGCTATTACGCAGTTGGTATAGCACTTCATAGCCGTTCATCTCAGGCATCATAATATCGCATATGATAAGATCTGGCAGGTACTCATACGCGCATTGCAGCCCAAGCCGGCCATTCTCTGCGCCTTGAACGTCAAAACCTTCAAGTCTTAATATCTCAAGCGCATTGTGGAGAACGGATTGTTCATCCTCAATGACTAAAATTTTCTGTTTCATGTTTCCCATCCTTTTCTGTATTATTAATCGAAAAGGCATTTCGAAAAATTAACGTCACCGTTTTGATGGAGTCCACTCACTCAATGGTACAGGTTGTTCAGGTGGCATCGTTAAATCATACAACTCAAACGCAAGTTCGGGCAAGCGGAGTATTCCATAGGTGTGCGACGACGAACGCATATTATTAAAAGTATAGAGTGAACCAGGGTTGATAACACAGCCCTGATCGACGCGAATACACATCGGCATGTGGGTATGCCCCGTAATCAAAACATCCGCGCCAAGCGAATCCAACATCATATTCAGCAGCGTATCGGAAATATGATCGCGATACAGTCCCCAAATGTTGTTGCCGGGTTTGCCATGACACATGTAAATGCTGCATCCATCAAAGTCGCCCTGCCAATCCAGAGGCAGCGATTTGAGATAGGTAGCATCTTCCAATGTTAACCCATGAAACCATTCATCATGATTACCACGCACAGTTGGTATCTGGCGCTGACGAAACACTTTAACGACTTCACCCGGCTCCGGCCCACGCCCCACCAGATCACCCGCGCAAAGAATCAGGTCAACTTTGTGATAATGATCAAATCGGTCTAGAACCGTCTTGAGTGCAGCATAGTCTCCATGAATATCTGATATAAGCCCTATTTTCATCCTAAATTCCTACGGCAGACAGAATGTAGACTATTATACCAAAACTGTCCGTTAAAAATGGGGGCAGAGTAAAATTTCGGACTTCAAACTCTAGAGCTTATGATGTGTGCGATACCATTCCCATGTCCGGGCGAGGCCATCTCGAATGTTTACTTTGGGGTTAAAATCTAAAAGTTCGGATGCCCGGCTGTTATCGCAGTAGGTAATGCGCGGCTCGGTCAGTGGCGCAGTCGTATTCTTGATAATCGCTCGTTTGCCGATCAATTCCTCGTAAATATGTATGAATGACATGAGAGAAATCGGCGCACCGTAGCCGAGGTTGATGGTCGAATAACCCATTGGGCGCTCTAACGCCGCCATGACACCGTCGACAGTATCATCGACATACGTCCAATCCCGCTCCATATCACCGCTGTCATACACTGTAATCGGTTTATCATGAATCATAGAATCAATAACTTTGAGGGGCATCATATCGGGCCGTCCGTTTGGCCCATAGACGTTAAAAAAGCGGAGCGCGGTTACATTCAGACCAAATAAATGATAATAACTGTGGGCAAATAATTCGGCGGCGCGTTTACTGGCTGGGTAAGGTGCAAGTGGAGCGTCCGGCAGGTCATCTTCCACAAATGGGACACGCAACGCATTGCCATAAACGGATGAAGTCGAAGCCAGAATAAAGACTTCTACATGATGTTTACGAGCAGCATCCAACATGTTAACGCTGCCTGTTGTATTGACATCGGAGTACAAACGGCCTCGTTCAGCCGAATAACGAACGCTCGCCATCCCGGCCAGATGCGCCACACGGTTAATCGAATAGTCGGTAAATATACGTCCAACCAGCGCCTCATCCCGTATATCACCTTCCAGGATAACGGCTTTATCTTTTAAGACCGCAACTCTCGCACGCTTCAAAGCCGGATCATAATAATCGTCAAAGTTATCGAATATGATGACTTCCTGCCCTGCCTGAATTAAGCGATTGGCGAGATGATTGCCAATGAATCCAGCGCCACCTGTGACTAAAACCGCCATTCAATACTCCTTATACTGTGCGCTAAATGCCGATACTTTAGCGCCAAAGGTGAATGTGCGCTAAATTCTTGATGTGATTCTTGCAGGGATATGCTATTATCCACCTTTAGTTCAGACATATCATATCAGAATAATCCATGACACACCTCCTGTTGATTAGGCACGCTGTAAACGATTTCGTAAAAACGGGTAAGCTAGCTGGCTGGACACCCGAAGTTCACCTCAATGATGAAGGCAAAGCGCAGGCCGAGGCACTCGGTAAACGGTTGATCGATGCACCGATCAAACATTTGTATGCCAGCCCTTTGGAACGCACTATGGAAACCGCAGAAGCAATCCGGCAGCACCACCCACACCTCACTATCCTTCACAAAGAGGGTATCGGAGAAGTCATCTATGGTGAGTGGGAAGGGAAAAAGATTTCTGATCTTGCGCAGCGCAAAATGTGGAGTGTGGTGCAGGATTACCCTTCGCGCGCCAGTTTCCCCAACGGTGAAACGATGCGCGGCGTACAGATGAGAGTCGTGAACGCGCTTGAAGAACTCGTTTTGGAACATCCACGTGATATGGTGGCAGTTGTGTTTCATGCCGATTTGATTAAAATGGCGTTGGCGCATTATTTAGGGATGCACCTGGATAATTTTCAACGCATCGTTGTCTCCCCTGCCTCAATCAGCAGCATCATGCTCGGCCACAGCCGCCCGTATATCGCAAGCATGAACGACACGGCTCATCTGGCAGAGATGGAACGCGAGCGCAAAAATCAAGAAGCGCAGCAAGAACAAAAATAAACGGCTATCGCATTAAAGGCAACTGAATTATGCCGAATACTGAAATCGAATTGAATCCTGTAGACTATGTAACGATTGGCACGATTGGGCCAAAAGGTCAGCGCACTTTCCATCTGCAAGCCGGAAAAGGCACTCAGGTGGTTTCGTTATTGATCGAGAAAGAACAGGCATGGGCGTTAAGTGAAGCGGTCAAAGAACTCCTGGACGACCTTGATAAGCGCTATCCAAATCCTGATGGCAATCCAACTGAAATTGATGTAAAAACGCTTGATATGGATCTGCGTGAACCGATTGAGCCTGTTTTCCGGGTCGCTCAGATGGGTCTGGGCTATGACGAAGATCGGAATATGGTGGTATTGGTGGCGCAGGAACTGGTTGCTGCACAAGAAGAAGAGAATGAAATCGACGCGGTTGAACCCGGCGTGGTACGCATGTGGTGCAGCCGTCAACAAATGCGGGCTTTAAGCCTGCACTCTCTGGAGACTGTTCAGGCTGGACGCGCAGACCCTCGACAAAATGGACGTGTGGTATATTATTGGACCTGATGAGCGACGAGACAAACGACACCAACCCACAAATCCCGATTACGACTGAACAGCTTCTCGAAGTGCTTCAAAAAGGCGCTATCGAGGGTGAATACGGCGTAATGCGCTGGAGTTCAAACTATACATTTCTGCTGTCTGTCGTCTACGAAGGCATGACGACGATGGCTGTCTATAAACCTCGCAAAGGCGAACGACCCTTGTGGGATTTTCCTGACGGCACGCTCTGCAATCGCGAATTGGCTTCATTCCTCACCTCGCACGAACTCGGCTGGCAGATTGTCCCGCCGACTGTCTTGCGTGAGGGGCCGCATGGTATGGGGTCGATGCAGTTTTTCATCAACCATGACCCCAACGTGAATTATTTCTCGTTTGATGAGAAATTCCGTCCACAATTGCAGAAAATGGCCGCTTTTGACATCATCGTCAATAACGCGGATCGCAAAGGCGGACACTGCCTCGTGGATCAGCGCGAACATCTGTGGGGAATCGATCATGGGATTACCTTCAATGTCGATCACAAGCTTCGAACGGTCATCTGGGATTTCGCGGGTGAACCAATTCCCGACGATCTGCTGACCGCTATTGAACAGATTTTCAACAAATTAAACGATCCCGACTCCGACTTTCTCAAAAGGCTGTGCGAACTCATCGAGACAGCGGAAATCAACGCCTTCAAAAACCGCCTCCGCAAACTTCTGCAACAAAAACACTATCCCAAGCCCGGAGCTGGCCCCAATTATCCCTGGCCGCCTGTTTAAATTGGTTATTGTTAGAGTTTGGCAATATGAGATTCAATCACGGAGACAAATGAATATGTCACGAAAATTAAGCATCTTTTTGAGCATTCTTCTTTTGACAACGCTCATCATCCCCATCAGTTCGGCGCAGGACGACGACTTTGAGCTGACGATTTTGCACACCAACGATACCCACTCACACCATGAACCCCAAGCCGATGGCAATGGCGGCGCAGCACGGCAGGCTGCGGTGGTCAACCAGATTCGCGCTGAAGGTGGAAATGTAGTGCTGCTGGATGGCGGAGATCGCTTTACGGGCACACTGTTCCACACTCAATATAAAGGGCAGGATCAGGTACAGATCATGAATCTGCTCGGCTATAACGCGATGGCTTTGGGCAATCATGAATTTGATAATGGCGACGATGTTCTGGCAGCATTTCTGGACGGCATCAATTTTCCGGCGCTGACAGCCAACGCAGATTTTAGCGCGTCACCCGATTTGAAAGACAAGGTTGAACCCTATACTGTTCTTGATGTTGGCGGTGAAAAAATCGGTGTAATCGGCCTTACTACAGCGGACGCTCCGACCATTTCATCCCCTGGTGATGAAATTATCTGGCGCGGTGATTATGTCCAGCTGGTCAACGGACTTGCAGCGGAACTCACCGAGCAAGGTGTCAACAAAATTTTCCTGCTGACGCACACTGGCATTGATGTTGATCTGGCGATTATCGAGCAGCTTGAAGGCATTGATGTCTACATTGGCGGTCACAGCCACACGCTCTACAGCAACGCCAATACAGGTGCGGCGGGTGAATATCCGCTGACTTATACCAGCGCAACAGGCGAACCGATCTACTATGTTCAGGCCGGAGAGAAAGATATTTACCTGGGCCGCCTTGACGTGGCCTTCGATGCCAGCGGTATCATCACCAATGCCAGCGGTGACACCATTCTGCTTTCGCGCTATATCACGCCTGATCCCGAAATGGATGCGCTCATTACAGAATTGGCCGGGCCGATTGAAGAACTGCGGAATACGCCTGTTGGCGCGACCACCGATGTCCTGCTGGAGGGTGATCGCCTGATTTGCCGTGTCGAAGAATGCAACCTGGGCAACGTTATCGCAGACTCCATGCGGGCGGAAACAGGCGCACAGATCGCCATCATGAACGGTGGCGGTATCCGCGCCAGCATCGAACCCGGCGACATTACGCTTGGCGAAGTTCTGACCGTTCAGCCTTTCACCAATCTGATAAGCGAGTTCGAAATTTCCGGCGCGGATGTGATCGCAGCGCTCGAAAATGGCGTATCGCTGCTCGTCGTGGAAAATGGCATCGTCCAGCGTGAGGGCGCGGCTGGTCGCTTCCCACAGGTTTCTGGTATCCGTTACACCATTGACCCCACGCTCGCACCCGGCAGCCGCATCGTCAGCGTAGACGTGCTGGGTGAGAACGGTGAATACGCACCGATTGATCCAGAGATGATCTATACCATCGCGACCCTCAATTTCATCCGCACGGGTGGCGATGGTTACACGATTTTTAACGACAACGCGATTGAGCCTTACGATTTTGGCCGTGCTGATTACGAAGTGACTGCGGATTATCTGCCGACCATTACCCCAATCACAGCGGAAGTCGAAGGGCGGATCACCTATGTGAACGCCGAAATCGCGCCAATGCCATAGAAACAAGCTCTCATCTGAGTTTATGAACGTCGGCGGCCTATATCCACCGACGTTTTAATTTCCGCATTCAGCACTTTCGGTTAAAATAGATTTGTGATGTGTAGGCAGCGTGAAGGGGGCTAACGTGTCGAGCGAACAAGCGCGAGAATTACGGCAGAGGGGGATCGCCGCCGCCAAAGCGGGTCAAAATGACCTGGCGCGTCAGTTACTTCAACAGTCCATCCGGTTCGAGCCAAATAATGAGGCGGCCTGGATATGGCTGGCAAGTGTCGCGCAGGATCGGCGGGAGCGTCTATTCTGCTTTCAAAAACTGCTCGAAATTAACCCTCAAAACGAAACTGCTCTTAAAGCCCTCCGAGCGATGGGGATCACGCCGGAGCAGCTAAGAGGGCAGATCACGCCCGAAGAACCGCCACAACAACCTGCAAAATCTCCTGCTGTCTCAAAGCGCATTACGCCTATGCAGTCCGCTGCACAGCCTCAGCAGTCGCAGCAGCCATCACCGTCAAGTGCGCCGCCACAACAGGTTATGACACCGGGAGTCCCCGTGCCGGATGCGCAGCGCGTTGCCGAGGCACAGCAAAAAGTCGATGAGATTTTGCGGCAGTATCGTCTGTCATCCGAAAAAGTCGAAAATCTACAATGGACGCGAAAAGCAAAAGGACGCGCCGGTGAGCGCGATTCCCTCGTCCTTCGCTTGTATGTGATCGGCGGTATCATCGGCGTACTGCTGGTAGTCGGTATCATAGGCACGTTTGTCGTGCTCAATAATCCCCGGCTGCGCGGCATTGTGTTCGCGCCTACCTGGACACCAACCTACACGCCCAGCGTAACGCCCACTAATACACCAGGATTCACACCGACCCCATCGCCAACACCCCGCTTGACCGTGACTCCAAGCCCCACCGTTTTGCCCAATATCCAGAGAGGCGATATTAACGCGCCACCTGCCCCAACGCGCATTTATCCGCCTGTCAATAATCGCCTTATCAGCGATTCTGTTGCGCTGATTAATCAGAATGCTTATGCTGTCGCGCTGCCAACGCTGGAAGCTGAACGCGCACTCACCGAAAACAGTTTTAATCCCGCGCCCTATTATTATGTAGCATTGGCGCTGCTGGGGGCTGACAATACCACCCGCGCCCTGCGAGTCATCGAGGAAGCGGAAAATCGGCTGAACGAACGGCCTAACGAAGGCTTTAAACCGCTTGTTGATCTGGGATACGCGCAGGTGTATTTGAGATTAGCCGAGAATGCTTTCAAAACACGCGAAGCAACAGATGCCGTGAATTACCTCGATCAAGTCCAATTACGCGCCGAATCGGCGATTGCGGGTGATCCCCGGATGGCGGATGCCTATGTCATACTCGCGAAAAATTACGAGCTTCGAAGCAATTATGATGATGCGCTCGACATCCTGAACCGGGGGCTGGAAAATCCAGAACTTGCTTCCGATGTCAACCTGATTGTCGAACGCGGTGAAGTCTATTTTGAACAGGATGAGATTGATCTGGCAGCGCAGGAAGCATTTTTGGCGCTGTATGTTGATCCCACCGTTGAGCAAGCCTATCAACTACAAATCAAGATCGCTCTCGCGAAGGACGATCCCGGTTTGGCGGTCATTTATGCGCAGAATTACCTCTTTTTCTATCCCGGCAGCATAGCCGGATACAAATTATTGGGTGATGCGCGTGTTGCCGAGGGCAATATCGACCTCGCATTGGCAGCCTATGACCAGGCATTAGCCGCCGAAGAACCAACACCCGACACGGTTGATGTATTGGTTGCGCGGGCGAATCTTTATACACAGCAGCGGCGCTATGACCAGGCGCGGCTTGACCTGACGCGTGCATTCAACCTGAGCGACGACCCGGCGATACAGGCACTGCGAATGCAAGCGGCTTACATGGCAGGCAATCTTGGTGTGGCGCAGGAGGATGCAGATTCATTGCTTGGCACGGGTGTACTGCCCGATTCCGAGGTTCAACTCCTGCAAGCACGTATTCTGATTGATGAGGCATCCCCCCAGGATACGCAGTCATTTACCCAGGCTTTGACCCTGATCGACACAGCAACAGGCGATATTCCTGATGATCTCGTCCCCATTGCGAATGAATATCGTGCGCGTATCCTCTATGCCACTGGGCAGTTTGATGATGCGCTGTTGGGGATCGACTCAGCGCTCGCAGCCGCCGAAACAGGCAGTCGTCGCTTCCTGCGTGGTGAAATTCTCGAAGCGCTGGAACAGCCCGAAGCGGCTAAACGCGAATATGAATGGGTGCTGACATGGGGCGAGATTTACGCCTATCCATTTTTGCCAGATGTCCGCGACAAATTGGAGGCAATAGCAGCCTCAACAGACGACCAATAAGCTCATAAATCAGGTTTTATATCCCCACAGATTGGGGGTATTCCAACTTTTGCCCAGTCGTATCTTAATATTTGGGAACAAATCCGCCGCATAAAATATATTCAATCACTTTTTATGCGTGATGATAGGTTGTCAATGTTTAAAGGGGCGATTTATGAGCAATCATAGTTGGAAACACGCACCGACCTGGACGGATAAGCTGCAAGATTCGCAGATATACCTGTTCATTTCGCGGATCATTGATTCGCTGCTGACAGTGCGCAAGCTGGGATTGGTGCTGCTGGTTCTGGCGATTTTGAACGCCGTAACGGGATATTTCATTGCCCATCCCGGCGAAATATTCACATTTCAACGGTTAACCAGCGATTTCTATTCTAATGCCAGCACCGAACTCATCAGTATTGCCTTCACGGTACTCATCATTGATTGGCTCAACCACCGCAGCCTGGAGAAATATCAGAAGCGATCCTTAATTTTACAAATGGGCAGCCCGGATAACGTTCTGGCAGTCGAAGCTGTGCGTCAGTTATGCCAGAATGGTTGGCTGACCGATGGTTCGCTGCGAGGCGTGAATTTAAAAGAGGCGAATTTACAGGGCGCGGATTTGGAAAGTGCGAACTTGCAGGGTGCGATTCTGTGTCGGGCCAATTTACAGGGCGCGAAATTGAGCAAAGCTAATCTTCGCCATGCCGACTTGTACGAAGCTAACCTTCAAAAAGCTAACTTGGAAGAAGCAGATTTACAGGGCGCGCGTCTGGAAGAAGCTAATCTTTCCGAAGCGGATTTTCGTGGAGCAGACCTGGAAAATGCCAATCTGCGCGTTGCCAATCTGCAAAACGCGATCCTGCGCGAAGTTGATTTGCACGATGCCGATCTCTACGAGGCGAATCTCGAAGGGGCAAATTTGCGCGAAGCTGACCTTCATGACGCTGATCTCTATGAAGCGAATTTGCAAAATGCCAATTTACGGCAGGCGAATCTCCACGATGCTGATCTCTACGAAGCGAATCTCGAAGGGACAAACCTGTCGGAATCTGATTTGCGCGGCGCTATTCTGGTCAATGCTAATCTATCCGGCGTTCTCAGTTCGCGCGTGACCCGCTTCGATGCAAACACGGTCATGCCGGATGAATCACGCTGGTCACGGCAAAATGAACTGGAGCGCTTCACGAACCCATCGCGAGAAGATTTTTGGCGCTCCGAGGACAGGCATTCACCAGCGTGTGAGCCTGAGGTGTCCCCCACAGAAGCAGCAACCATGCCTCTGCATGTGCCGCCAAAGCCGAGCGATGTGACATTGGAAGCGCTGATGAGCAAGCTCGATGCACTCTCGCTGGATGTGGCAGCTGTGAAAACAGCGCTGGGCAAAAACTCATCAACAACATAAGCCCAAAATAGCCATGCTATAATCGCATTAATTTGCATGAGGCTGCACAAGATGAGTGCGATCTACACTATCGGATATGGCAATCGCAACATTGGCGATTTCATCGAACTGCTGAAACTGTACCACATCGCCTACCTTGTTGATGTTCGTTCACAGCCGTATTCCAAAAACAATCTTGAATTTTCAAAGACCCGACTCGAAAAGAACTTGTCCGAAAACAGCATCCGTTATGTTTTTATGGGCGATACGCTCGGTGGTCGCCCGGCTGACCGAAGCTGTTACGACGAAAGCGATAGGGTGCTTTATGATGAAGTTCGAAACAGACCGTTCTATCAAGCGGGAATCGAGCGTTTAAAGGATGCCTGGAATCAGAAGCTCCCCATCGCTTTGATGTGCGCCGAGTTAAGGCCGGAAGAGTGCCATCGAAGTAAACTCATCGGCATAACGCTCCAACAGGAGCAAATTGAGGTCATCCACATTGACGAAAATGGTGCTCTTAAAAACCACGGTATTGTCATGAGTGAGCAACGAGCGAAATCCGATAGAGTCTCACCCGATCAACTCTCATTCCTGAGCGATGAAGAATTGCGGAAAGCGTGATCTCTCTTTTATTCCGGTTTCCCAAACAAATCGCGCACGGGAATTGCCAAACCTGGAAATAAAGCCGACTCTAAAACATCATCAATCTTATAACCTTTGACAGCGCTGGGGTCGTCCCGGCTGTAGAGACAAACCTGCTGTTGTGCGAGGTGGATTACCGAGACTTCTTCTGTGCCATGTGCAAAATAATCCCGTATTTTGCTGAAGACGCTGTATTGGCTTTTGAAGCGTGTCACGATTTCAACGGCTAAATCTGGTGCTCCCGGAAACATGCCAGAAAAATCGTAACCGGAAAGCCGCGCCTTTCGGATGAAAGAAATGTCTGGGATACGTGATCGAATGACTCGATTATTTTCTTTCAATAAAACATAGATCAGGTTATCCAGTGCGACATATCCCAGGTCGTGTTCTTGGGTAAATGTACGCAATCTATTATAGAGATTTGCAGGCACGACTCCATGTGCAAAGCGATTTGAGTCCGTCGAGACAACCACTCCATCGACAACTTCCACCAAGTCCGAGCCATTGAGAAGCAAAAGTTCTGCTTCCGTAATTTCAAGCCCTCTTGAAGCCATACGACGAGCTGCCGATAGAGTTTCTGCGCTCAAATCACCGGTTAGAATATACGATTCTTCCAGGATAAGCCGCGTTCGCCGCCGTACCTGTTCCGGCGTAATGCTGGCATCTCGAAGCGCCTCAATAGCCGCACTATTGGATTGCCGAACAAGTCCCAATAGAAGATGTTCAGTTCCCACAAAAGTATTTCCCATACGCCGCGCTTCATCAACGGACAAATACAGTACATCTTTAACATCTTGTGTAAGGTCAAGCGCTTTATCCCGAAACAGCGGGGGCCTTTTTGTAAGTCTCTTTACCCACTCGTTTACCTGTCGTAGTTCTAATCCCAAATCTCGTAGAACATGCTCCGCAATACCTCTCTCCTCACGCAGCATTCCCAATAATAAATGCGCGGTGCCAATAAATTCATCCTGAAATTTCTCAGCGTCTTCTTGGCTCAACTTGAGTACCAATCGTGACCGATTCGTAAATCTCTCCACCTTATTTGGCATCGTAGCATCCTTTAAGCTACCCTCTTAATCTCAAAATCCTGCCAGATAGCGCGATTGCTTTCTTTATCGCCATTCCAGTACATAGCGTCCGCGAGTCGTTTGCGATGTCGCCGTGTACATCACCGTTTCGCCATCTACGATCAAAATGTCGGCGTGACCGATGCCCCAATTGAACGTCACGGGCATAATGACCGGATTTTCGGGATATTTTTCCCACGCGCCGTCAATTTCTGACCCGACTGAACGTGCGAATCCCAGCCCAAACTGCGTATCCATCCCGCGTTCCAGCACATCCGGCCCACGCACACCTTCGTAAGCCATGTAGTAGTGGTCGCCGACTTTCACCACCTCAGCCGAACTGATATAGCGGAAATCAAAATAGGGCGCGATTTCAGCTCCTTCAGTAATGTCCAACGGGCCATATTCGCCTGCACCTGTAAACAGCGGATCATTGTTACAGACTGTGAGATCGGCGAGGCTATCGTGACGATTTCCTTTATAACAGCGCATATGCCCCGGCGCAGACCCAGCCGCCACGAACACATAGAGCATATCGCGCTCAACATAAATCCCCGGCGGTGCGCCGACCAGACAATCATCGACCTGACCACGAATATTGGGATGTGCGCCTATTTTTTCGACAGGACTGCAAGGCGCATAGGTACTCGGCCATGTGCCGCCCGGTGTGCGTAAATATTCCCAGCCCGACCAGTTAATGCCATCGGACGACTCACGCAGCATGGTTTGCGCGTGCCATTCGTAAGCCAGATAAGCCTTGCCATCCGCAAAAGCCACACGCGGATATTGCTGCGCTGTGATGTGATCGCGCTGGTCCTCACATGGGCAGGAATCGCAGGCCATCAGGCAAATGGGAGTCTTGAGTGCAAACGATTTTCCGCCGTCTATACTCTCCCACAGCGTCAGGCATCCGGGAAATTCGACAGGCATCCCGCATTGGTCGATCACCCCGGCGGATTGGTCGCTGGCGTGGAGATATGACCAGTAAACGCCCCCGCCTTTATAAACCGTGTCACTTTCCCCGACTGGCAATCCGACATCAGCAATATCCATCACCCATTCCGCGCGACCTGCCCAGAAATCATCCAGAGTCGGTGACTCCTGCGCCATAACAGGCAAAGTTAAAATAATCGTACCGATAATTAATGAAAATGTGCGCCAACCCATACAAAAGACACCTGTTTTCAGCTTGAGCAGACTCGTGAGATAGTTTAAAGTACAAGTTGACGTTATGCGACATTCGGTGCAAGATTGTATTAAGCGGGTTTGGCAAGCGGGTTTTAACGCTTATGGTATAATTAATTGATTGAGGCGTGTCGTTTTCTATAGAGGGCTTATGGCCGAAATCAGCCTGAAAGATTATCAAAACAAGCTGGAGAGACTTCTCGTCACAGGCACCACTGATGAGGTCGTTCATCACTGCCGACACATCCTGCAATATTATCCTAAAAATGTTGCTGTTTATCGCATCCTGGGACAAGCGCTGATTAACAGTACGGGTATTGAAGAAGCGGGCGAGATTTTTCGGCGTGTGCTGGGTGTCTATCCCGACGATTACGTCGCGCACATGAGCCTGAGCGATGTTTACCAACGAACCGGCAAGGCCAACGAAGCAATCTGGCACATGGAACGAGCCTACGAACAGGACCCGAATAATAAAGCCAATAATGACCGTTTGCGCGACCTTTATCGCCAATACCGCCAGGTCGATTATCCTCGGCTTCAATTGACGACGGGCGCTGTTGCTCGCCAATATTTACGCAACGGCCTTCATGCGCAAGCCATTGAAACGCTCAAAGACACGCTGGAACAATCGCCAAATCGCGCCGATTTACGTCTACTCATGGCGCAGACGCTGTGGGAAAGTGGCGATCAGGTCGAATCTGCCGAAGCCGCGCTCGATGTCCTCAAAAAACTGCCGGACTGTTTGGAAGCCAATCGCATTCTGACCCTGCTCTGGCTAATAGAAGGCCGCCCTTCCGATGCGCAGCGTTATCTGAGCCGGATCGAAACCGTTGATCCTTATCAGGCGATGGAGATTGCGACCAATAATCCAGTAGCGGATAATGCTTTTATGCTGCCAGAGGTCGATTATGGCAGTATCACCCAACGTCGTCTGGCAACCAGCGAACCCGACTGGTTGAGCGAAATTAACAGCAAATCCTCGGAAACCACCGACGATTGGATGAGTGGTCTGGGCGCAACTTCAACGGAAACGCTCGATGAAGATTCATTTAGCGCCTCTGTGCCAGACGACTGGTTGCAGGATGACGAACCTGTCAAAACGGATGACATGAACGACCTGTTCGCGGGCATCCAGAGGGGAGTTGAACCCTCGCCAAAAGTCACCGGCGGTCTTACCGGACTGCTGGCAGCGATGGAAAGTGGCAAAGACGAACTTCCGCCTGACCTGTTTGACTTTGATGCCCTTGAATCCGAACTCCCCGACGAAGATGAAGGTGACACGCTGATCAGCAAGGCCGAACTGCCGGATTGGTTGGCTCAATCAGCACCCGTTGGGGCGGCTGAAGAATTACCGCCGCTTGAACTGGAAGAGCCTGATCCGATGGCGTGGTTGCAAGACAATGGTGTCGAAATCACGGAAACCGAAACGCCTGACTTTTTCGCTGAAGACGATGAGATCGCTTCCCCAGATGCCGACAGTGATGCGGACGATGTTGATGCGTTCGCCTGGTTGCAAAATAGCGGTGTCGAAATCATCGAAAATCCGACGGTTCAGGATTTCTTCGCTGACGAAGGTGAAATGGTCTACCAGGATCCAAGCTCTGTTAATCCACTGGCGTGGCTCGAAGACAGCGGTGTCGAAGTTACCCAGAGCGAGACGGCGCAATCTGAAGAACTGAGTGCGCCGAAACAGGAAAAATTCAACTACTCTGATCCTGACGCAGCTAACCCCCTGGCGTGGCTGCAAGGCAGCGGCATGGAACTGACAGATTCATCCAGTCAGGATTTTCAGAGCCTATCATCCATGCTTGAGTCGCAGTCCAATCTGGATGCTGAAGACGACTCACTGGACTGGCTCAAAGAAGAATCAATGCTCGATGAGCTGCTCGACATTGAAAACCTAGCAGACGCTAAAGATGCAACCCCTGTCAGCCCCTCACCAGCAGCACCTCTTACCATCGAGGACTTTCTGTCACCCAGTGACGAAGAAGAAATTGTGTCGGGCGACTGGAAAGGCCAGACGGATGTTTTAGCTGGCAGTCGATCTTTTGATGAGCTTGCGCAAACCGACGACTCTGCCGATAATGTGGCAACTATATCAGATGGACAAATCGATATGTCTGACCAGAATGATAACCAACTTCCCGATTGGCTTGGCTCCGAGTCGCCAGAGTCTGAATCTGAAAATTCAGGGCTTGAATGGCTCAATGCAGAACCGGCAACCCCAGATTCAGAGGCACCATCATTTTTCGATGATGACAATAGCACACTGGATTGGATGTCGGAATTGAATGATGAGCAACCTACCGCCAGCACCGAACCTGCTTCGGAAGAAGACATTGGGACTTCTCCTGAGTCTGGTTGGCTGATTGAGACCGAAGAAGTATCAGAACTTGCTAAAGCAGAAACGCCGGATTGGTTGACGGATCTAGCGCTATCCGGTGAACAAACACCTGCTGCTGAAAGCAACCTGAGTTGGCTGACTGAAGAACCTGATGAGCCAGAAGCAGAGCCTGTAAAAAATATTCCTGACTGGCTGACCGAAACAGACCCCGAAGAAATGCATCCTGAGCCTGTTTCAAGCACTGAACTGGAGTGGCTCACGACCAATGATGAACCCATCGCTGAGCCGACTGCCAGTAGTGAATTTGAATGGGTATCCTCCGTGGAAGATGATGAACCCAGTGCGGAAATCGCCGCAGATGTTCCCAGTTGGTTAGCCGAGGCCGCGCCTGCGACTGAATCACTGCCGGAACCCGTTTCAAGCACCGAATTTGAATGGCTTTCCACCAACGACGAACCCATCGCCGAACCTACTGCTACTGGTGAATTTGACTGGATGGCTTCGACTGAGGATGAAGAAGCGGATGCAGAAATTGTCGCCGATGCCCCCGATTGGCTTGGCGAAATCGCGCCCTCTCTCGAAAATACGCAGGCCGAAGCCGAACCTGTCATCGGCAGCGACTTTGAGTGGCTTGCCAGCGACGAAGGGCTAGCCGAAGAACCCGAAACCGAAATCGCCGCCGATGTTCCCGATTGGTTAGCCCAGGCCGCACCCGCAGCCGAAGCGCAGCCCGAAGCTGTCACCAGCACGGAATTCGAGTGGCTCTCAAGCGATGAAGATCAAGAACCCGAAGCCGAAATTGTCACCGACTCTCCTGATTGGCTTGGCGAACTCGCCCCGTCGCTCGAAAATGCGCAGGCGGAAGCCGAACCTGTCATCGGCAGCGATTTCGAATGGCTTGCCAGTGACGAGGATGAAGAGCCGGAAGCTGAAATCATATCCGAAGCTCCCGATTGGTTAGCCCAGGCTGCACCCGCTGCCGAAGTGCAACCGGAAGTCGTCACCAGCACGGAATTCGAGTGGTTATCCAGCGACGAAGACCAGGAGACTGAAGCCGAAATTGTCGCCGATGCTCCCGATTGGCTTGGCGAGATCGCGCCCTCTCTCGAAAATGTAAAGGCCGAAGCAGAGCCAGTCATTGGCAGCGACTTTGAGTGGCTTGCCAGCCATGAAGATCAAGCCGAAGAACCCGAAACCGAAATCGCCGCCGATGTTCCCGATTGGTTAGCCCAGGCCGCGCCCGAAACCGAAACGCAACCGGAAGCCATCAGCAGCACAGAATTCGAGTGGTTATCCAGCGACGAAGACCAAAAACCGGAAGCGGAAATTGTCGCTGACTCTCCCGATTGGCTTGGTGAGATTGCGCCATCCTTCGAAAATGCGCAAGCTGAAGCAGAACCTGTCGCGAGCACCGAGTTCGAGTGGCTTTCCGGCGCTACGGACGAAGAAACCGAAGTCGAAATCGAACAGATCGCAGAGAAACCCGTTATTGGCAGCGACTTTGAATGGCTTGCCAGTGATGCGGAAGAACTTGAAGTTGAATCATTGGCTGATACGGACGAGGAAGACGCTCTCGAAACAGCCGAAAATATCCCCGATTGGCTGGCAAATGCTTCCCCGGTCAGCGAAATCGAATCCATCGAAGAGGATAAATCCTCAGACTGGGTAGCGGAACCCAATAAAGTTGACTTCGGAAAAACGCGCTACCTTGAAGAACCCGGAGAGAGCGAATTTGGTTGGCTGGGTGAAGAAGAAAGCGCCCAGGAAGCCGCAATGTCCGAGGGCGAACCCGAAGCAGCCTATGCTGAATTAACGCCCGACGATCAGGAAGCGCTGTTCGGCGGCACAGAACATGACGAAATCGAACGAGTCATGGCCTCGGCACATGCACCACCACCTGCCGAAAATGCTCCCGATTGGCTCAACGCGATGGTTCCTGGTTTAGACCTGGATTACGAGGCCACCGAAGACGAGCCTCTGGATTCTGAATATCTTCAGACTACCGAGAAAAAGCAGCAAAAAGCACGTGACTTCGATTGGCTGGTGAACATTGTCGATGAGGAAACCGGCCCTATAGAACCTATTCGTGAGCTTGCTGATGTCGCTGAAGCCGCACCTCAACGACGTTTCATTTTCAAACGACAACCAGCCTGGTTACGCACACCCACTGAAAGACAAAACGGTGAAGACACCACCAACCGTGCTTCAGATGATGATTTTGAGTTACCGGACTGGCTGCAATGAGCCACGCACGCTCACTATGCCTATTTGCTTGAGAGGTACGAACGATGGCACCTGCCGATAACATGCCCGATTTCGACTCCATGACCCCCGAAGAGGTCATGTCATGGATGGAGAGCCTTGCCAAACGCCAAGGGGCAGTAGAAGGTTTTACGACAGCCGCCGATATGAGTATCGCCGAAATCGATCCAACAACGGTTGAAATTGACGAGCCGGGCTATGTTCCCTTTGGTCAGGAAGCTCCCAAGAAGCCAGCCGCAGCCAGTACGCCGCCACCTGCCAAACCTGCGGCAGCGGCTCCACAACCCAAACCAGCAGCACCCAGTACGCCTGCACCCGCCAGACCTGCGGCAGCCAGCGCACCCGCACCTGCCAGACCTGCGGCGGCAGTACCACAACCCAAACCAGCAGCACCCAGCACACCTGCGCCCGCCAGACCTGCGGCGGCAGCACCACAACCCAAACCAGTGCCGATTCAGCCCGCTGTATCCAAGCCTGCACCGTTGCCCGTGAAACCGCAAGAGGAAGAACCTGCGGCTGAACTAAGCGGCATGGCATGGCTGGAAAGTCTGGCAGCAGATCAAAGTGGTGACTTCCCGCAGCTCGATTTTTCATCCCTATCAGCTGAAATCGAGTCGGAACCCGTTCAAGCCACACAACCTGCTAATCCATTGGATTGGTTGGCAAGTCTGACCGAAAGCCCGGAAGAAGCACTAACGCCTTCTGGATTGGCTGACGAAATCGCGGCTGCGATGGATTTTACGGGCAATGAAGACCCTCTGGCCTCCGGGATTGACCCGATGTTATGGCTGGAAAGCCTTGCCAAGCGCCAGGGAGCAAAGAGCGAGGAACTGACGACAGCGGCGAATATGGAAGTTGCAACGCCCGTCAATCCTGTCCTTTCTGAGCCAGGATACACGGATTTCACGGTTGAATCCGACACCACACGCACACCTGCCAAGTTTGATGCCGCTGCGACCACGGATCCCAATGCGTGGCTGGCATCGTTAACGGTGGGCGAAGGTTTTACACAGCCGCCTCCAGCCGCGCCCGCTGCCCCTGCGCCCAAAACACGCATGACCGATCAGGAGATTCAAAAAGCGCTTGCCAGTGGCAAAGAAATTGCTCGTGAGGATATGGAGGCTTTCCTGGATCGGCAGCTCACCCGGCAGCTAGAGGGTGGCGAAATTCCGATGCCGGAGATCGATGACTACGATCCCGATGCTCCAGCTGTACCCGCCGAAATCCCGGACTGGCTGCTTGAGCAAGTCCAACAGCCTGCCCCTATCGAGCCGCCTGCGCTGCGCGATGATATTATCGAACCGCCAGCCGTAAGTGACCTGCCCGACTGGTTAAAAGAGGACGTAGCATCACAAAGCCCATCCGAACTTGAGAGCATTTTCGAGAGCGAAGAAGAAGGCATCGTACCTATCGCCGCAATGCCTCAGATTGATACAACCGATCCCTGGGTCGAAGCCTTTGACGAAGAACTCAGCCAGGGGGACTCGGACACTACACCGGACTGGTATGAACGTAATATCAAAGACCCCAAGCGTATCGCCGCTGTTGATCGCAAAGCGCGAGGGGAAGAGGCACTTGTGGACGAGCCACTCGCGCCAGAGCGTGAGTTGGTCGCTGGTCAGCCGGAAACGTTGCCCAACTGGTTGGACGATACCGTTACCGATGATGTCGCTGTGCCGGATTGGTTGTCGGGAGACGTGATTACCAGCATCCCGGATGACATCATCCCGGCAGAAATGGGTGAGATTCCAGACTGGCTCAAAGAAACTGAAGTCTCTATTGATCCCGGCGAGATTCCAAGCTGGCTGGTCGATACGGTAGAACCGGAGCAGCCAGCCGAAACAATTGTCCTGCCACCTACTGCGGTTATCCCACAGCCTCAGCGTGTTATCGCACCTCAACCTGTTATCGCTGCCGAGCCGTACCGTTCACCTGTGCCTGTTCCGGCATATGCGAATATTGATGCTGACGAAACACTCCAAAGCGCCCGCACAAAATACCGTGATGGCGATCTGGACAGCAGCTTACGTGAATACGAAAGCATTATCCGCGCCAACATTGCGCTTGAAGCCGTCGTCGCTGATATGACGCGCATGGTGGATCAGCACAAGGAAAACCCGGCGGTCTACCGCGTACTGGGTGATGGTTTAATGCGCCAGGGCAAGCTCCAGGCGGCATTGGACACTTATCGCAAGGCGCTCAATCAGATATAATCAGCCAAATAGTCAACCAGTAAAAACAGACGGGTCGAAAACGGCCCGTCTGCCATGTCTACATAAAGGATAAAAACGTGGAAAGAACTTTAATCATCATCAAGCCGGATGCCGTGCAGCGTGGGCTGACGGGCGAAATTTTGCGTCGTTTTGAGGCGCGTGGCCTGCGTATCATCGGCATGAAATTTATTCAGGTGTCGCGTGAACTGGCCGAAAAACACTATGAAGTTCACAAGGAACGGCCATTTTTCGCAAGTCTGGTGAATTATATCATCTCATCGCCAGTGGTGGTTATCGCGCTGGAAGGCACAAACGCCATCGCCGCCGCACGCAAAACCATTGGCTCAACCAAGCCACAGGAAGCAGAAGCCGGGACAATTCGGGGTGATCTCGCCCTGGAAATCGGGCGCAATCTGGTTCACGGCTCGGATAGCGTCGAAAATGGTCAGATTGAAGTGGCGAACTTCTTCAGCGCTGCCGAGTTGGTAAGCTGGCCTCGCGCGACTGACCCCTGGATTTTCGAATAGAGAATTGGTGGTAGGGGCAGGTCTGAGACCTGCCCTACTGGATACTTAACAGCACATTCGCCTGCCGCCAAAGACCTTCCAGGTCGTAGTATGTGCGTTTTTGTTCCGTAAACACGTGTACGACCACATAGCCGTAATCCATCAGCACCCAACCACTTTCTGGGCTGCCTTCGACGGAAAATGGAAGTGTTTCGAATTGCTCCTTCACACCTTCGCGCACGTATTCGATCAGCGCTTTGAGCTGCCGATCACTGTTGCCATTGCATATCACAAAAAAATCCGCGATAACCGTATCGGGACGCAGATCGAGCAAGACAATATTTTCAGCTTTTTTGTCCTCCACCACATCCACGATATGGCGGGCAAGTTCTAATGAGTCCAGAGAACGCCTCCTAAATTTCTTTCAAATGGATCAACCTATTGTAGCACAGTGAATAGGCAATGTCATCCGACAGCACCTTAACTCCCGCTCGGTCAAATCCAATGCACAACACATTTTTACGGTTCATTAGGGTTCATTATATGCCACTTCTATAAATTTTCCAGAGGCGAAACTCTATCGACAATCTTATACAGCAGCTTCCGGGCAATTTTCTCGCAGCCAGACACGCAGCGGCACATCGTCATCGGTTGGCGTATAGTGACCATTGGCATTCACACCCCAGCCAAGCAACTGACGGCGAATCGGGTCGCTGCTATCCCAAAGTGACTGCACTGTCATATCGTCTTTCGTGCGAATCCAGCGGTAGCCGTAGCCATAAAATAACACTTTGCGCGTGATGTCCGACCAGTTCGGGCTGGCGGTATGCCAGAGTCGGCGATCAAAAAAGACTGCTGTGCCGGGTTTCGCCAAAACAGGGACTGCCCCTTCCGGCTGACCAATGCCATCCGAAGGACGATCCAGCGTATCCCACAAGTGACTGCCGGGGACAACCCAAAAATTGCCGCGTCCGGCTTCGCTGGTATCGGACAGGAAATAGGCGACTTTCAGGGAGAGGCGTGGACGGGGGTGGCTTTCCATCTCGATATTCACACGTCCGCTGTCCTGATGCCAGCCAAAGGTTTTGTCATCGACAGGCTGGCCCGAAGGTGGCGTAACGATCAGATGCGCGTGATAGAGATAAATATTCCAGCCCAGGATACCCCACACTTTCGGGAAGATTTTCTCGTAATCGACCAGATCGGCAAACAGCGGATTATCTGGGATAAAGTTGGGATAAAACAGCGCCTTTTTCGGATCAGCGCCTTCCGCGAATTTTTTCTCGGTGATCGCATCGCAGGCAGCCGTTAAGGCGGCGACATGCTCCGGCGAGAGCGCATCTTCAATCATCAAGATGCCTGTTTCGTTAAAAGTCTGTTTTTCTTCAGCGGTTAACTGATATTGTAAATTATCTAGGGTTTGCATCATTGCCTCATTTTTAAACCAACTTTAACTTGATTATGGCAAGAAAACCGTAAAAGATAACGCCATTTCATTTTGCAGGCAAAGCGCCTAAAATCATTCGTTTACAGTCATCACTGGTGAATTTGCCCATGAGAAATTACGATCAAAAAATCGCCCAACTGCTCAACCTGCGCCCGACACAGGTTGGCGCGGCTATCCAACTGCTTGACGAAGGCAATACCCTGCCCTTCGTCGCCCGCTATCGCAAAGAAATGACGGGCAGCCTGGACGAGGATCAACTGCGCCAACTGCTCGAATCCGTGACTAAACTCCGCGCGGTAGACGAACGCCGCGACACCATCCTGGAATCCATTGAAGAACAGGGCAAGCTGACACCCGAACTCAAAAAAGAGATCGAAACCGCCGAAACGCTGACGACGCTGGAAGACCTCTACCAGCCGTATAAACCGAAACGCCGCACCCGTGCCAGTATCGCCCGCGAAAATGGCCTGCAAGGATTAGCCGATCTGATTTTGCAGCAGGCAAAGGTTAACAAAAACGCGGCGCAGATCGCGAAAGACTATCTCAGTGCCGAAGTGTCAACAGGCGAAGATGCACTCAGCGGTGCGCGTGACATCGTGGCAGAGACGATCAGCGATCATGCCGGTGTACGCGGCGAACTGCGATCCAAAGCCCTGCGCTGGGGTCTGCTGCAATGCGAAAAAATCAAAGATGCCGCCGACGAAAAAGCCGTCTACGAATTGTATTACGCTTATGAGCAGCGTATTGACCGCCTCAAGCCGTATCAGATTTTGGCGATGAATCGTGGCGAGGCCGAAAAAGTGCTGCGCGTCAAAATCGACGTGGCCGAGCGTGATTGGCAAGGCGCGATTGAATCGACCTTCCGCCCGGATCGCCGTTCGCCGCTGGCGGAACAAATGGAGTTGGCGATTGCCGATGCTGCCAAACGCCTGCTCCTGCCTGCGATTGAACGCGATGTGCGCGGGGTGCTGGGCGAAGAAGCTGAAAAACACGCCATCACGATTTTCGCTACTAATTTACGCGGGCTTTTGACTCAGCCACCGTTAGCTGGTCGCGTTGTCATGGGCATTGATCCTGCTTTCCGCACGGGCTGCAAAATCTGTGTGGTCGATGCCACAGGCAAAGTGATCGACACGACAGCCATTTTCCCCCACGAGCCACAGCGTCAATGGCGCGAGTCGCTCAAAACGCTGGCAGCGCTCATCACGCGATATGGCGTGACGTTGATCGCGATTGGCAACGGCACGGCCTCGCGCGAAACTGAGCAGCTTGCCGCCGAACTCACGCGCAATATAGAGAGCGTGAAATACATCATGGTCAATGAGGCAGGCGCGAGTGTCTACAGCGCCAGTCCCCTCGCTCGCGCCGAACTGCCCGATCTCGATGTGACCCTGCGCGGTGCAGCATCGATTGCCCGACGAGCGCAAGACCCGCTGGCTGAACTGGTCAAAATTGACCCCAAATCGATTGGCGTGGGCATGTACCAGCACGATGTGAATCAGAAAGAATTGATTGATGCCCTGAACGGCGTGGTTGAAACTGTTGTAAACCGCGTTGGTGTGGACGTGAACACAGCCTCCGTCGCACTACTGACTCATGTCGCGGGTATTGGGCCAAAATTAGCCGAAACGATTGTCGCCCAGCGGGATGAAAACGGCGCATTTCCGAGCCGCGCGGCGCTGAAAAAAGTGCCGAAACTGGGGCCAAAAGCGTTTGAGCAGGCGGCAGGCTTTTTGCGGGTTCGTAACGGCGACAATATGCTCGATGCCAGCGCGATCCATCCCGAAAGCTACAAAATCGCGCAAGCCATTTTGAAAAAGGCGGGAATCAAAGACAACACGCCTCCCGCAGAGCGCGAAAAACGCATCGCTCAACTGCGCGAGAATAATCCGCTGCACGATCTCGCCGCCGAATTTGAAACCGGAATCCCCACCCTGACCGATATTCTCGAACAGCTTATCCGCCCAGGCCGCGACCCGCGCGAAGATTTGCCCGCGCCGCTTCTACGTAGCGATGTCCTGTCGGTGGACGATCTACAAACGGGCATGAAACTCAGCGGCACGGTGCGCAATGTGGTCGATTTCGGCGCATTCGTCGATATTGGCGTTAAGCAGGATGGCCTGCTCCACCGCAGCCAGATTCCGCGCGAACGCCAATTAAGCGTCGGCGAGGTGATCGAAGTCGAAATTTTAAGCGTCGAGAAGGAACGCGGACGGATCGGGTTGGGGTGGGTTTAGGAGAATTATGATATAACTGAGTCAAATAAAATAAAGCAAAAAATCGTCCTCAAGAAGAGATTATATTGTCTCTCTAGGGTAAGAACTATGGAAAACAGTAACGACGATGGATTTCCAATAGACTTAGAATCTCTCCTGGCTGCACTCGCGCGAATATTCGCAATGCAGGGTGCATCAAAACAGGTAGCCATTCTAGTTAGTGCAACATTGCACGCAATACAAGTTAGCTATGATAGTTGGGATGGAGGTATCTATACTTATCAAATTAATGTCCATATTCTAGTGAGTGTTTATGGTCAAATTAGTAATGAACGAGAGGCGCTTGAAAAGCAGTTTCTCGATCAAATTCAAACTCTTTTAGTGTCTCATCGTCATAATTACTTAGAAAAAGTAAATATTATCCCACTTGTTAGCTCTCCCGATAAAGATTGGCGAGATAAGGCAAAAGCGTGGGTCGCTGGTGAAGGAATATCCAATCAAGGGCGTGTTCGATCAGATAATATCGCTTCGAGAACTTGCGATGGCCTGCTGTTCAGATCACAACCCGAAATTAATCTATATCGTGCATTCAAAAAACGCGGTATTTCATTTGCCCCTCTACCTGTATTCATTCAGGGTGGAGAAACATATAAGCGCATCGAACCTGATTTTGTCATTCTCAGGAACGGTATTGTAATGGTTGTTGAAGTTGATGGAGATACAGTTCATCACGAGACACCCGCAGAAGCTCACGTCCGCACAACGATGTTAGCTCATGAGGGTGCCCATATCGAGCGTGTTAAAGCAAATGACTGTAGCACCCCCGAACTTGCAGAGCAGTGCGCCGAGAAAATACTACAAGTTTTGGCAAAACTGAAAAACGCCAGATAAGAATATCCTAACTATCTTTTTCAACCCCCACGTTATCAATAATTTCCTGGCATTCCGGCGGCCAACTCGTCAGGCCAACCTGATTATCCGAAACCGTGTTGTGCAGACCATTATTCAACATCTCACGTGTGTCGGTGCAGTTAAAACGCACCGTATTGTCACGAATCGTGTCCGTCCAGATGTGCAACCAGCGCGGGACATTCTCGACTACATTGTGCTGGACGGTGAAAAATTGGCTGCCCTCATCCAGATACAAACCGCCAAATGGGTTTTTCTGGTCGCGGATGTAGTTGTACTCGATGACAGATTCGGGCTGTGGGCTGAGTGTGTAGATGCCGCCGCCATCGCGCAAAACCTGCATGAATTTTTCGATGCGGTTGTAGGCAATCTGATTTCTGCGGGCGTATGAAAACTGCCCCCAGCCCCAACCGACAGAAATTCCACTGTACGGCACATCAAAAATCTCGTTATGTGTGACCAGCGTCGAGTCCGTGTAGCCGAGAAAGATGCCAACGCCCTCAAAATATTCCTGCCCGATGCGGGTGATGGTGTTGTTGCGGATGACGTTGTTCAGCACGCGGATCGAAGTCACAGATGCGCTTGGGTCGTCAATCTGCCCCAACTGAATCCCCGTCGAGGAAATATCTTCAAATTGATTTCGCTCGATGATATTGTCCTGAGCGAAGCCATCCAGATTCAAGCCCACGCCGCCAAGATGGGTAAAAGTATTGTTGTAAAAACCCATATGCTGCGGATTGGTAAATGTGACATTGCCGGGTGTGCGTTGTAAATAGGTTGACGCAAGCGATGCCGCTTTTATTTCCGTGAAATGCCATGCTGCTTGCAGTGACGGATACCCGCCGGCGCTGCTGGGATGCAGCCAGGTGGCATAAGAAAATGTCAGGCCGCGAAATTCGACATTTTTGACATCCACGCCGCTAACCAGCGTTTCCAAAACAGGCGCGATCACTTCTGCTGTAGATAAATCTTCATCGGCGGCGGGCTTGTAGTAGAGCGCACCTTCGGATTCATCGAGATACCACTCGTGCTCCGAGTCCAGCAGTTCATAGGCGTTTTCAATCCACGTCGGCAAATTGATCGGAAATTCTTTGTGGATATTCGCGTTCGCCCAACACGGCTGCTGCATGGTGACGTTTCGGCCTTCAATTGAGTCAATGCCACAGCGGAAACTTTTCCATTCCCAGAAGGCGACAATTTCGATGTCCGCCGGGTTGCCCCACGAAGCCATCGACTCATCCGGCGCAACATAGCCTGTATCAGTTTTTCGCCAGCCGCGCGGATTTTCGTCGCTCCGCGCACGGATCGCCCGATTTCCATTGACGTAAAGCTGGCGCGTCTGCAAATCACCGACTTCGGCGCGATAAATATTTTTATCGGCATCGAACAACGTCCAGCCTATGATTTCACGTCCGCCGCTTAAAATCGGCGTTTCCTCTGGATAAGCCATATAGGTAATGTTGAACTCATTTGTACCTGAATCTTCAGCACTCAACTCAAATGGCTCGGAAGGTTGGTACGTGCCGCCGCGCAGATAGACAGTGATGTCACCCGCCATATCGTCATTTTCACGCCGCACGTGATCCCGCGCTGCTGTCAACGAGCAGGGTGATTCCAATGAGCAGAGATCGCCTGTGCCAGTAGGCGAAACGTAGAAACTCGCTTGCCCATCGGCAGATAAGCGACTCGAAAGCGCTAAAAACAGACCTAATAAAACTGGAAAAAGTGAAAAATGTTTCGAAGTTTGCATAACGATTGGCAATCTTTCACACTGAAAGCAGAATGGATTTCATGATATAACAGGGATAGGTCAAGAAAAAGGGAAAGCAATATGACCGACAAATTAACAGTGCGGGCAATCTATGAGGACGGGGTGTTCAACCCCCTCGAATCAATCGACTTACCTGATAAAGAAATGGTCGAGTTTGAAATTGAGTTCAAGAGTAAAAAGCCCAAAAACGTCGATTTTGAAGGCGCTCTAAAACCTTATTGGGACGAAAACACAGATGTAGAAGCGGTACTAGAGGAATTGCGAGCCGAAAGGACGCAATCATTCGAGCGCTTAATGCGGCAGATTGAAGGGGATTTCGAGGAAGATGACCTCAAACCCTAGTGCTAAACTGCCGATGTATGTCGTTGATACGCACGTACTTTTGTGGTATCTCACAGCAGATAAAAAACTCAGCCAGACTGCTCATACAATAATTAAGCAGGCAATAAACGGGCAAGCAAATCTAGTCATTCCGGCTGTTGCGCTGGCTGAACTCTACATGATCGCCGAAAAACAGCGAACGCCACTTGTGGCTTATTACCAAAGACCCTCTCATCGTGAACAGCAAACTTGTACCGACACTATGGTGATTGGAGAATCCGCTTGAAATTTGCGCTCAATTACTCCCCACAAGCCGCCGCGCTGCTCGACGAAGGCCACATCCAGATCGACCTCTACAAATGCCCGGACTGGCCGGATTTGATCGCGAAGGCCGAAAAACAGCGCCCGATTTACGTGCATTTTCCACTGATCGCAGGCCGTGCCAACACTGAAAAAGTCGGCTGGTCGAATATTGACCACCTCTTAAATACGACGGATACGTTTTACATCAACACCCACCTCGCGCCCAATGGCAACGATATGGGAATCCCTTTGGATACCCACGACCCGGCGCACCGTGAGCAGTTGATCGAGGTGATGTTGCGGGATATTGAGCCGCTGGTCAAGCGCTACGGCAAGGATAAAATCATCCTCGAAAACGCGCTCTGGGATGCGGAATGGGGTATTGCACGTCCGCTGCTGGAGCCGGAATTAATTCGCATGATGGTCGAAGAAACGGGTTGCGGCTTTCTGATGGACACGGCTCATGCTATCGCCAGTGCGCGGTATTTCGGCGTGGACGAGCGCGACTATATTTCGCGACTGCCCGTGCGCCAACTACGCGAACTGCATATCACCGGCTTAAAGCAGGAAGAGTCGGGCATTTGGGTCGATCATTTCGCAATGACAGACAGTGATTGGACACTGAACGAATGGGCTGTTGAACAAATTCGCACTGGAAAATGGTCAAAACCCTGGGTGTTGTCCTTCGAATATGGCGGCATCGGCCCGTTGTTTGAATATCGCAGCCAATCCAGCGTGATCGCCGATCAAGTGCCGCGTCTGTATAATCTGGCAAAATCCGTCACGTGATAGTCAAGTGATAAATGTAGGGGCGCAAGGCTTGCGCCCGAATAATTTTTTAGAAGAAAGAAGTTATTTTATGGACATCAATCTGAGTGGAAAACGAGCGCTCATCACAGGCGCGGGCAAAGGCATCGGGCGCGAAATCGCCGTCGTGCTGACCGAATGCGGCGCGGAAGTCGTCGCCCTCAGTCGGACGCAGGCTGACCTGGATTCGCTCAGGGCGGAAATTGCCTGCCAGACGATTCGCGCTGACCTCACAAACGCCGACGATGCCCGCCGCGCCGCCGAGGAAGCTAGCGAAATCGACCTGCTGGTGAATAACGCCGGAATCTCAATTTTGCAGCCATTCCTGGAAACAACCGTCGAAGTTTTTGACGAGGTATTGGCAGTGAATGTACGCGCCGTGCTGATTATCTCTCAGGTGATCGCACGGGGAATGATTGCGCGAGGAGACGGCGGGGCGATTGTCAATTTATCCAGCACAGCATCCAGTGTTGCGCTGCGCGATCACACCTCGTACTGCACTTCGAAAGGCGCACTTGACCAGCTTACCCGTATCATGGCGCTGGAACTCGGCCCGCACCAGATTCGCGTCAATTCGATCAATCCGACGGTTACGCTCACACCAATGGGGGAAATGGCCTGGGGCGATCCGGCGAAAAGCAGACCCATGCTGGCGCGTATCCCGCTAGAGCGATTCGCAAAGCCACGTCAGGTCGCCGAAGCCGTCGCCTATCTCCTGAGCGACCACGCCGATATGATTCACGGGGCTATTTTGCCTGTCGATGGCGGGTTTTGGATCACCTGATTTACACACGCACAACCGGGAAATTGTCGATTCGCTGTGCGCGGTCTTCCGGCAGCACAACGAGGCGCGATTCTTCACGATAATCCAGTGCTAAGGTTGTGAAGGGGATCACTTTGCCCCAGCGCAGCATGGTCATGACGGGCGAGAGCGCCAATTTGACGATCATCGCCTCGACCACTTCCCAATCTGCTGGTGTCGCGTAGGAATGCGAGAGGATTATCTGCGGGGTTTTATTGGGACGCGGCATGGATTTGTCCATCAAACGTGCGCGTAAACCCACGCTGAGTTTTTTCTCGGCCTGCGCCTGTACCGACTGCGGATAATTGCGAAAACGCCGTTCGAGATAGTCAATAGAGGCGGACACCGACAGCACATCAATCACTGCCCGCCGGATACCGCTGCGTCCGCTTTCATCACGCTGGTCGGTTACAGTCACGTCGGAAAGTGCAACCCCGCCGCCTTCCAGCATAAAGCATTTGAGCGAACGCGCACCCTCATAGCTGCCCCATCCCTGACCACGCGGCATAGCACTACGCCAGATCGCTTTCAGAATATCGTCTGAAAAGCCTTTAGTGGACGACGTGAAATTATAGCCGCGCTGATGCCCCTCAAGAACGTATTCGAGGATTAACTGTGGCATTCCCCCTGCTCCGCATCAATTGATTTTCTGCGGACGTGGGCGCATCGTATTGAAAAAATGCCGCATCGTTTGCTTAACACCTTTACCTGTGGCGACACTGCCTTCGCTGATCGACCATTTGTAGCCCATGCGCTCGGCCTGAGCTTTCAGCCGTTTTTGCTCATTACGATAGTGGTGCATGATGTCTTCCAGTGTGGTTTCATCACCCCACAGGTCAGATTTATTGACCAGGATGAAAAACGCCTTGAGATTTTTCGCGGCGATTTGCTCCTCGTCGATCATCTGCATGACAAAATTGAGTGCATCTTTTTGCAAGTGTACGTCGGAATGGTCGATCATGAACAGGATGCCGCGTGGTTGGGCAGCGCGAAAGAGTTCCACCCAATCGGTTTCCCACATGGCGTATTCGCCGCCGACATCACGATTCGGCTTGAGTTTCATATATTGATCGCCCATCAGGGAATTAAAATCGGGGATGACATCGCCGCCCGCCGCTGTCGGGTCTGGCTGGAAATCGTCAATGCTGGACATATTCCGCCGCAGCCATTCGATCAACGTGGTTTTTCCGGTCTGGCGTGATCCCAAAACGATAAACGACATGCCAGAGACTTTCACGTAGAAAAAGTCTTGCAGCGTATTCACGCCTTCGGTGACAGTACGGCTGACCGTGCTGATCGAACCGACGATGACGGTAATGATAGTATCGAAAATATTGCTCACAACGCCCTCTGTATTGAACTTTGTCCCTAGTATAAAACTATACGCGCAAAAGACGAATGGGTTGCTAGGGAATGCTTCGGCTAAAAGTCAGGAGTGTTGTTTGATAGCTGCGCCTTTATAAGGTCAGGGGTGTTGTTTGATAGCTGCGCCTTTATAATGGACTCAGACTTTTTCGCGAATCAAAGGGTTTTCATCCAGGATGTTCCAGACGCGATTCCGGCCCGACCAGATTCATCAGTCCGTGTTTATCGCACAGGGTGCGGTGGTTGTGGGCGATGTAACGCTGGCTGAAGATGTGAGCATATGGTTTAATGCAGTGCTGCGTGGGGATACTGAGTCACTCCATGTTGGCGCACGTACCAATATTCAGGATGGCTGCATTTTTCATGCAGACCCCGGCTATCCCACGATTGTCGGTGGTGGCTGTACCATTGGTCATCGCGCGATCATTCACGGCGCACGAGTCGGCGACAACACGATTATCGGCATGGGCGCGATTTTGTTAAACGGTGTTGTGGTCGGGGAAAATTGCATTGTCGGCGCGGGCGCACTGCTCACACAAGGCAAAGTATTCCCGCCCGGTTCAATGATTCTTGGCAGTCCGGCCAAAATCCAGCGCGAATTAACGCCGGACGAGATCATGACGAATCGACTCAGTGCCGAAAGTTATGTCGAAAAAGCGCGAGCATTCAAAAACGCAGGTTGATTAAATAGAACATTAGTGCTAAAATTGATGTTCTAAGAGGTTTAAAAATGAGCAGCAAACAGGTCGAATTTATCGCTCCAGCAGCGGGCGAACGGGTCGATAAAGCGATTGTGGCCGAGATTGGCGAAAGCCTTTCACGCGCACAGATTCAAACGCTGATCGGCGAGGAACAAGTCACGGTCAATGGCAAAGCAGTCAAAGCGAATTTTAAGCTCAAGGGCGGTGAAACAATTCGCGTGCTGATTCCGATCAAGGAGAAAGCCGAAAGCGTTCTTGCAGAGGATATTGCACTCAAGGTCATTTACGAGGATGCTGATCTGGCGGTCATTGATAAGCCCGCAGGTATGACCGTGCATCCGGGCGTGCAGAATGAAACGGGGACTCTCGTTAGTGCGCTGCTCTCCCGCTGGCCGGAGATCGCTGCCATGAACATCGAAGAAAAACGCGCGGGCATCGTCCACAGGCTGGACAAGGACACCAGTGGCCTGATCGTCATCGCTAAAAACGATCCAGCGCGGCGGAAGCTCATGGAGCAGTTTCAGGCACATACGATTGAGAAAAGCTATATCGCGCTGGTCGAACGTAAGCCGCAAACGAAAGTCGGACGCATTGATGCACCCATTGCCCGTGATCCCCATAATCGCAAACGTATGGCAGTCATACGCAATGGTAAAAACGCGATCACCGAATACACCGTCATTGATGATGACTTCCATAACGGTCAGGCGCTCGTCAAGCTTAACATCCTGACTGGACGTACCCATCAGATTCGCGTCCATATGGCCTTTATCGGCTGCCCGGTGGTGGGAGATCGCATGTACGGTTTCCGTAAGCAGCGCACCGGGATGCGGCGGCATTTTCTCCATGCCACTGAGCTTGCCTTCAACCAACCCACCAGCGGTGAACGCCTGAATTTTGAGTCGCCCCTGCCTGCGGGATTACAGAACGTTCTGGAGAAGTTGAAGGAAAATTAGACCGTCAATTTGAGTCGTTAAAAACGCATTCTCTGGCTACAATGGGGCTTATGATGTCCCACCATTCATCACAAGAGGAAGAATATGCGCGAAATCACTATCGCAGTGGTACAAATGAAACCGAAGCTGGGCGAGGCCGAGGAAAATCTGGTCAAGATGTCGGAGACGATCTCCAAAATTGCTTCACAGCAGCGTGTCGATCTGATCGTTTTCCCGGAACTGATTACCAGCGGCTATGAACTCGGCGTGCGCTTTACCGAACTGGCGCAGCGCGTCCCTGGCCCGACGATTAACCTGATCGCACAACGCGCCAACGAATATGGCGTGTATATCGCGTTCGGCATGGTGACCAAAGAAAAAGTCGAGAGCGTGTTGTATAACTCCGCGATTCTCGTCGGCCCGGATGGGGAACTGCTCGAATCTTACAATAAAATTCACCTGCGCGGTGAGGAACGTATGGCCTTCCGCGAAGGCTTTAAACTCCCGATTATCCCCACCGAAATCGGCAATATCGGCCTGATGATCGGCTATGATCTGGCATTCCCGGAAGTCTCGCGCAGTCTGGCGCTGGACGGTGCAGACCTGATCTGTGTCATGGCGAACTGGGAAGCGGCACAGATTGACGAATGGAAAACCTACGTTCGCGCCCGCGCCTACGAAAATTCAGTCTTCATCGCTGCGGCCAACCGCATTGGCGAGGATGTGACTCTGAACTTTGGCGGTGAAAGCATGGTTGTCGGCCCACGCGGTCAGATTCACGCCTCACTCGCCAATGATACCGACCCCGAATCCGGCGCACCGCTGGAAGGTTTCGCTGTCGCCCGCATTGACCTGGACGAAGTGCGCAAGTATCGCGAGGAATTTCAGTTTATCCAGAATCGTCAGCCCGCCGTCTATAAGGCGTTGGTACGGAAATACTAAATTGAACCACTGGACTCAGGGAAAACAGAGAAAATAAATCTCTGAACCCGACATTTTTGTGAAATAGGAGCGAGTCAACATTCATGCCCTATATCAAGCAGTTTTCCAACGACGAGGCCACCGGCATAGCCAAGCAGGAGCTTGATTCTGCGATGAAACGTGCCGGGCGCGTATGGAACATTGTCCGCATCATGACCCCCAACGGTGCGGTCATGCGCGCCTCAATGGGTTTCTACGGCGTGGCGATGTTTGGCGAATCGCCGCTGTCACGAGCGCAGCGTGAGATGCTGGCTACCGTCGTTAGCGGGGCGAACCACTGCGTTTACTGACGACGCAGCCACGCGCATGACCTCCGTGCTGAGGTCACATGGTTCAAAACTGAGGAAGAGGCCGATGCCTACGTCCATGCTATCGCGCGTGATTGGCGAACTGCGCCTTTAAGCCCGATTGATCGCACGTTATGCGCCTATGCCGAAAAATTGACGCTGCGCCCAACTGAGATGGGGCCAGCCGATATTGAGCATTTACGCGCCGCCGGGTTGGATGACCGCGCGATCCACGATGCGACACAGGTGATCGCCTACTTCAACTATATCAACCGCGTCGCCGATGCGCTCGGCGTGGAATTGGAAACATTTGTCAAACCCTGGGGCGAGGAATAACGCTTCAGGGTTTTACCTCCCCATAAATAGCTCTCTCAGATGATGTATTGTTGGGTCATCACGCTACAATTCGATAGAATATTCAAGGGGATATTTTGAGCGAATTTTAGAGGAAGGTGAATCGTTTATGCTCCCCTTGCGTGATCTCAATCCGACTCGGCGTGTGCCGATTATCACCTATGCCCTCATTGGCATTAACGTTCTCGTGTTTTTCTGGGAACTCAGTTTTCCCGAAGCACAGCTCCAGCAGGTTTTTATTGATCTGGCAGTTGTCCCGGCAAACCTCGCCCGCAATGGTTTTTCACCTGAAAACATCCTCGATATTATCCGCAGCATGTTTTTTCACGGCGGCTGGGCGCATCTCCTGGGCAATATGCTCTATCTATGGCTGTTCGGAGATAATATCGAAGATCGCCTCGGCATCATTCTGTATCTGGTCATGTATTTCGTCAGCGGCTTTGCGGCAGTATTGGCGCAATACCTGATTGACCCCGCCTCACAGATCCCGTTAATCGGCGCAAGCGGCGCAATTGCTGGTGTATTAGGAGGCTATCTGGTGCTATTCCCCGGCGTGAAAGTGCGCGGCATTATCCCACTGGGATGGTTTTCACAGCTTGTCGAATGGCCTGCTTTTATTGTGCTGGGGTTGTGGTTCGTGATGCAGTTGTTTAATGGCGTAGCAACACTTGGCCCCGAAACTGGTTCAGAAGGCGGCGTTGCCTTTTTCGCGCACATTGGCGGATTTGTGGTCGGCGCGGTCATCACCTGGATTGTGACGATGTTCATACCCCAACCACCAGCAGACATGCGTAATCAAAACCTCTACGAACGCGCACGGCGTTAACGAACACACAAATCAATGAAAATCCTGCCCGTCAATGGTGTCAGGGTTTTTTATCGGATAAAATGAGAAGTTATGCGATAGGGGGCAGCATGACCGACAATTTATCACCTGAACCTTCACCACGTGGCACGATTCTAACATTCGCGATCATTGCTCTCGCCATTATCGGCGGTGCGGTTTTGCTGCTCATTACCCGTCCCGAACCCGTCAGAATCACGATCAATCCACCACTGCCAACCGCGACCTCGTTACCAACTGCCACGCCTGCGCCGATCACCGTCTATGTCACAGGCGCGGTTAACCAGCCTGAAACTACCATCACCCTGCCAGCAGGAAGCCGCGTACAGGAAGCACTGGACAATGTGGGTGGTGTCACCGAAAATGCTGATCTCGAACGGGTGAATCTGGCGCAGATTTTACGCGATGGCGATCAGGTTCATGTGCCGGAATTGAATGAATCGGCTGAGACTGCCCTCCCCACGCCCAGCGGCGGCATTACCATCGTTCATGTCAACAGCGCGACGTTGGAGGAATTGATGACTCTGCCGGGTGTGGGCGAAGCTCTAGGACAGCGGATTATCGACTATCGCACAGCAAACGGCGCATTTGTGGATATGGCGGCGCTCGACGAAGTGAGCGGGATCGGCCCAGCCATGCTCGAAAATTTAGAAGGGCTGGTCGCTTTTGATTGACGCAAAGTCAAATCTGGCGCCGAATACCACTTAGTTCGTCCTGTAAATCAAAAATGGTCTTGATGTCGGCGACAAGATTATCGACATCGGTGTGAAAATCAGGATCAGGCCGGACTTTTCTGGCCTGTCGGTGCAGCAAGTCATAAAGTGTCGGGGGTAAATCACGCTTTTCTGGCATCAACTCGCGCCGCCCGACCCACACCGGAATCACAGGTACATTATCGCGCCTGAGCGCTGTTTCAATTTCAAAGCGCACATAATCGTTCTCATCGTGCAGGCGTACTCGATTTTCATCATTGAGCCAATCACGCCCCATAATAACCAGCATCACATGGCAATCGGCAACTGCGCGTTCGAGCCGTGTTCTGAAATCAAACCCCGGCAGCAGATTCGCCACATCCCGAAACACATTGTCGCGGCTGAACGCTTGAGCCAGTCGATCATAAATCCGCCCGCAGACATCTTCACTATCCCGATGACGGTAGCTGATGAAAATCTGTTTGTGCGGATAGGCAGGTTGCAAACTGTCAATCCGTGATGGCAAAAGATGGAAATTTTCATCCACCACACGCAGCAGATCAGGGATGACCGGACGGGGTACAGTGAATGAGACTTGTAAATTATCAGTCATTGAGATCAACCACACTGATTTCTTCGATACCCGCTTCTGTGAGCTTCGTCACAAGATCAATCAGCGTTTTCGTTTTAGCCTCGTCGAGATTATTCAGATTCACCTCAAGCTTGACGCTCGTTCGTTTCTTGCTGGTGCGGCTATCACTGGTTGTATCGTCGTCAGATGTTTCAAGCTGGGATTCCTGCAACAGCACGGAAGCGGACAGGTTTTCTTTCCTAGATTCCGTTTCAGGTGTTTCGCCCCGGATTGCAGCGATCAGTTTGCGCATTCCCGCTTCAAAATCCCACTGTAGATCAATGGCGCGGATCGACTGTAAATGATAGGGAATGTCGTGAGGCGAGATAATGGGCGCGACCATCGCCACATTCAGCCGCTTGTTTTGCGACAAAATCGTTTTATATTCACTCGCGACCTCCGGCGAATTGGCAACAGCAGGCGACAACAAAACCAGGCCGCTGGACGCATTCCGCACAGACTCACGAATAATTTCCACGCCGTCCGCACCTGGCTTGAGGTCAACATCCATCCAGGTTTCAATACCAGCCTCGGTCAGACGTTCACGAACCCGCAGCGCGATATTACGGTCTGTCGCGGCGTAGCTGATAAATACATAAGACATTCGACATTCTCCACTCATCATTCCACCTGATTATAGTGGATTCTTATTGCCTGTAACGGATTATCGTCAGTTGCTATCCAATGTGTTTGATTATGGTAGATTGTTAGCCGATACGTTGGCCCGTTTTGGTATCAAAAAACAACAGACCTTCAGGATCGAGTATGCAATGTACCGTTGAGCCGACTGGGATTTGTTCATCCAACGCCACCTTGAAAGCCCACTTTTCCTTATTCTGGTGGACATCCACGAGTTGGAAACGTTCGGCAAAAAATGGAGTCACCTGGTCAACAATGGCTGGAACCCCCTCATCTGCCACATGAATATATTCCGGGCGAATGCCCATTGTTACCTCAGCTTCCGCGGGCAAATCGTGGCGAATCGGATAACCGCCGAAATTTTTACCATACCAATGTCCATCCGCCACACGACCCTGAAATTCGTTAATCAGCGGCGTACCGATAAATCCGGCTACAAATAAATTGACAGGGCTGTTATAAAGCTGCTGATAAGTACCAATCTGCTCGATCTTTCCGGCTCGCATCACGGCGATATGCTGTGCCAGCGCCACTGCTTCGACCTGATCGTGCGTCACATAAATCGACGTAACCGGAAATTCGTACAGTAATCGCTTCAGTTCGACTCGTGCCTGGGCGCGAATTTTGGCATCCAGGCTGGAGAACGGCTCATCAAACAGGAACACACGCGGGTCACGTGCCAATGCCCGTGCGATGCCCACACGCTGGCGTTCACCGCCGGAAAGCTGCGAAGGTTTACGATCCAGCAGCTTTTCCAGGCCGATTCCGGTGATCTCGGCAACTCGGCGCACTCGTTCCGGCACTTCCTCCTGACGCTTCCGCAAGGACAGGAAAAAACCGACGGTTCGCCAGCCTTCCCAATGCGGCATCAACGCACCTTCCTGAAACACCATGCCAACGCCCCGTTCGCGGGTAGGGATCGTATTCAAATCAACGTTATCAAACAAAATTTGTCCAGAATCAGGCGTGTCTAACCCAGCAACCATCCGTAAAAATGTCGTTTTTCCGCAACCAGAAGGCCCTAAAACTCCCAGCACATCACCTTCTGGAATCTTGATCGAAACACCGTCTAAAGCAGTCACAACACGGCTTAATTCACCCTGCTTCTGCCGAAATCGCTTCACTACGTGGTCAAAGGTAACAATTGTCATGATGAATTCTCCTAGCTTGCTATTGTAACGCAAGCTTGTCTAAACCGTTATAATGCCAGACGCACACTCAGGGAGGGGAAAATGCGCTCAAAAACAGCGATCTTCAGACCAATGCTCGATTACCTTTCAAAATCAGATTCCATTCCTGGTGAGCAATGGCAGGGTTGGCAAATAACACCAATCACAGGCGGTGCGAACAATCTACTCTACCGCGCGAAATCTTCTGAAGGCGATTTTGCGATCAAATTTTGTATGCGGGATCAGCGAGATCGCGCAGGCCGCGAATATGACTCGTTACTTGCGCTTGAGCAGGCAAACAAGGCGATAGCTCCACACCCTGTTCTATTAGATCGTGATCGTTATCCGAATCCAGTTGTTGTTCAATCGTGGCTTGAAGGCGAAGTTAACCGGACGCCGCCCGTTACCGATGCCGACTGGGGAATGCTAATCGGTCATTTTGCTGCGATTCATAGCGTCACACCTGATCAAATTGATATGAATATACGAAACGCATTTTTGAACGCCCACAGTGCGGAAAACTGCCGGGAGCAGGTTCGCGATCAGGTATCGCGGCTTCCGCTGGATGCCCGACCACGTTCGCTCCAGAATTTCGTCGAAAAGCTTGAGAATACCCGCTTTCCAGAGTGGGAACGTGCCCCAAAAACGCTGCTGCGAACCGATCCCAATATCGCGAATTTCATCCGCCGACCTGATTTTTGGGCATCGGTTGATTGGGAAAACAGCGGTTGGGGTGATCCGGCCTTTGAAATTGCTGACCTCATAACCCATGCCGCCTACTGGGAAGTGCCTCAAACACGATGGGATTGGGTCATTGACACCTATTGCACGCTGGTCAGCGACCCAAATATACACGTCCGAATTCAGACCTATCGCAAAATTCTGCTTGTCTGGTGGCTGGCACGCTTTGCCCGTTATATCTACGAAGTTCCGCTGGGGCTGGATAATCGATTAGCCAAGCGTGACCCCAATTGGCAGGCCGATATGCAATCGAAATACGATCATTACTTGCGTCTAGCCGAGGCTTTGTTTTAAAATCGCTGTGACGATCATCCGAAATACCATTAAGAAAGCAGACTCATCATGGACACCATTGATCTGAGAAGTGATACCGTAAGCTGGCCGACTCCCAAAATGCGCGAAGCGATGGCGAATGCGCCAGTTGGCGACGACGTTTACGGCGAAGACCCGACTGTGAACCAACTCGAAGCGGAAGCGGCAGAAATGCTCGGCAAAGAGGCTGGTCTGCTTGTCACCAGTGGGACGCAGGGCAACATCACGGCGGTGTTGACCCATTGCAATACGCGCGGCTCGGAGATGATCGTTGGCAAGCAGGCGCATATATTTCGCTACGAAGCAGGCAGCGCCTCGGTATTGGGCGGTGTCCATCCCAATACGCTTCAAGTCAATCCAGACGGTACGCTCGATTTAGATGCCATCCGGGAAGCGATTCGTCCCGGCGGTAATCCGCATTTTCCGCGCACACGCCTGATCTGCCTGGAAAACACGCAGGGAACTGTCGGCGGCATCCCGATTACAGCGGAATACACGGCGCAGGTCGGCGAAATCGCTAAACAGAACGGCCTCAAACTACACGTCGATGGCGCACGAATTTTTAACGCGGCGGCAGCGCTCGGTGTCCCGGCGAAAGAACTGGTTGCCCCGGCAGACAGCGTTTCATTTTGCCTGTCAAAAGGGCTATGTGCGCCTGTGGGGTCGATACTCGTCGGCTCGAAAGAATTTATCGATGAGGCACGACGCACCCGCAAAATGCTGGGCGGTGCGATGCGGCAGGCGGGCATTCTGGCGGCGGCAGGCTTGATCGCCATCCGTGAGATGACGCAGCGTTTGCATGAAGACCATACCAACGCCTGCGCATTGGCAGAAGGTCTGGCGAAAATCCCCTATATCCGTCTCGACCCAGCGCGAGTGCGTACCAATATGATTTTGTTCGACTTTGCGCCGGATACGCCAATCGCGCCGGATGTTTTGGCAACACGACTGAAAAATGAGCACAACATTCTCATCAGGGCTTATGCAGGCGAAACCAAAAATATTCGCCTTGTCACACACTACTGGATTACGCCGGAACGGGTTGAGCAAGTGGTTAACGCCATGCGGACGCTTCTGTCATGAGTCTACCGGAAGATCAGCAGCCAGAATATGAGGATGAGACAACTCAGGCGGATGAGATAGAGCCGGAGGAAATCGAGGAAGATGACCTGCCCGATTTTGGGCAGAGTACCCTCGCCTACCGCAGCGCCAGCAGCGATCCGACTTTTGGCTATCTGGTCGCTCTAGCGCTGGCGGTTGGGCTGACTGCGCTGCAAGCAGATCAGTTCGAACTGCGCTATACCCTCATTTGGGGTGTGATGGCGGGGCTTGGCGTTCTCTCATGGCTGCTCGGCAATAGCGCGCGAATCAGTCAGGAAACGCCGGAAAATCTGGCGTGGGGGGTCGTTTTTGGCTTGATTATCGCGACCCCCCTGCTGACCGTTGGCGGCAGTTTATTGAACACCACTGTCACCCTCCTGTTCGGCGGCATGTCACCCGGAACATTACTGACATATCTGGTGTTCGTCATGCCGCTGGCGGAAACGCTGTTTTTCCGGGGCTTGATGCAGCAAACGCGCCCCTTCTGGTTAGTCGGTCTTCTTAGCAGCATATGGGGAGCAGTCGTCTTTTTCCCGCGACTGGATATTGGCACTTATCCGGCGATTGTTGGCATTATCGCGCTGGCGCTGGTGATGATGAACCTGACTTATGGTTACGTGAAGCAGCGTAATGGCCTGGCAGCGGCGTGGCTGTGTCAGATCGTGGTGAATCTGGTGCTGCTGTTTTTCCCGTTTGTCAGCCGGTAAATGAAGATATTTGAGAAGTGAACGCGATACTCACTAAAAAGCTTATTACCCCACGCACTATTCTCAAAAACTTGAAGCATAACATGCTGATGCTGCTCAGTTTAGTTTTTCTAGTGGGCAATAATATTGAAATGAGCGTACAAGCACAACAAGTTATCTTGCCGGAAGATAGTGTTTGGGGATTGAGTTGGAGTCCTGATAGTTCACAAATAGCTACAGGCCACTTTGATGGCACTATCCAAATAAGAGATTCACAGACTGGTGATGTAGTAAAAACATTTCAAGTTAATCCTATTTCAAAAATTCTACAGGTAGCCTGGAGTCCAAATGGGTCAAGGTTAGCTGGTTCGACAGCCGACGGTTTTATATATCTATGGAATATGAATGATGATCAACTCAGCTATCGACTTGAGACGAATGCTCCAATTTCAGGTTTGGCATGGAGTCCTGATAGCACTCAAATAGCAGGCATCAATGATATTAGCCACCATCTTCAAATTTGGGATGCAGATTCAGGCGAATCACTCATCAATCAAAGAACTTCTGGCATAGCAATAGATTGGTTTGAAGAGAAACTTGTTATAGCTGGAATGGGAGGGTTTTCGCAAATAGAGGCAGTGACAGGCGAACATCTAAAAATCGTTCCCAGCGGTTATCCTATCTCAGTGGCTTGGGGTCCAACAGGCGATAGAATTGCCCTCGGTGATGTGAATGCTGAAATTCAAATTTGGGACTCAGCGCTAGAAATTCCACACGATGTGAAACAACCTTTACATACCCTATCGGAACATACACTACCAGTAACATCTGTGGACTGGCATCCCAATGGAATATACCTGGCTAGCGCAAGCCTGGATGGAACAATCTGCATTTGGGATGTCGATAATGAGAAGCTTTTGGAGAAAATCGACACTGGCGCACCCCTTTTAAGGCTTCAATGGAATACTGAAGGAGATAGATTGGCTTACGCTGGTGGGGATACAGCGGGTATAGGCGCAGCCGTAAAAATTATCGAACTATCAAGTCTGGTGAATGTAACAGCATTTCCTTAGTTCTCGTCCCATTCCAGATCATCCTCGTCTTCCAGTCCTAGAATATCGCTCATGAGGATGCCGCCTTCGTTGCGCATCGGCAAACGGCTCAGATAGCGCTCGGTGATGGCGACATTACGATGACGCAGCAAACGGCTGATCTTGTCAATCGGTACGCCGGATTCTTGCAGCGCCCCCGCTACGGAACGGCGTAAATCGTGCGGCGCGACGTGGCCTAGTCCGGCAAATGCAGAAGCCTCGTCAATAATGATCCAGATTCCATCGACGGACAGGCCAAATTTGCTGATTTTGCCGCCTTTCCACAAACGCCGAACCAATGGCGATTGCGGCGCGGGGTGTGGGTCAACGGGCGCTAGGGAGTGCCGCCAGCTATCAACAGCCTGAAGCACCACACGCGGGACATCAATCACCGCCGTCTTTTTACCTTTGCCATGCACCCGCAGAACCACGCGATTATTTTGAAGTGTCAGATCGCCCCAGCGAACACTGGCAAGTTCTTCGCGGCGCAGCGCCAGTGTACAGAGCATCGTCATGACGACATTGTTGCGACGCTCCTGATTATCGGATGTGGCAATTTGTCGGGCTGCGGTCATGAGCAGCTTGATTTCGTCCGTCGAAAGCCAGCGCCCCGGACGCTGACCCTCTTCCGCGCGTGGAGGCCGCACATTGGCAACAGTCGCGCTGATGTAATCGTCAATCCATTCGGCTTCTGCCAACAGCAGGGTTAGCGTCACGATGGCTGCCCGCGCCTGGTCAATGCCTTGTTTTCCATGCCCACGCCCCACCAGCATCCCTAACCAGGCGCGGAATTGTGCAGCGCTTAAAATGGCGTGAAGCGTTTTTACGGAGAGAGCGCTCATACGTGCCAGCCGTTGATCGCCAATGGTCGGCTTCAGCCCGGCGACATCAACCAGATATTGATCGACCCAGCGAAAATAAGCACGCTGCGTGTGGATACTGCTTGCCCGTCCCGGCAGCGCCATGAGAAAATTAAACGTCGCTCCGACTTCGTGGTCGGGTAGGATGATGTCTGATGAAGGTACACGACGGCGCGGCTGAATATTTTTCATGCGCACATTATAACATGGTCAAAAGCGTTTTCACGCCAAAACAGAACTTATTTTCGGACAATCGACGAGATTTAAACAAACAAAAACCCGCCGACTATTTGCTTATTCAGCGGGTTTTAAGGGGAAATTAAGGGTGTGCGGTTTCCAGCACTTGTTCGCGCGGCGCTGTGGACTCGCGCTGATGGAGAGCCATTTTCATGCCGTATTTGGGGCGCAGCGTGAAGATCGGGTCTGGTACGACCTGCTGCCCCGGCACGAGCGATAGTGTAAATTTCTGTGCGATGGTCGCCAGGATCAAACGTGCTTCCATCATCGCAAACATATTGCCGATGCAGACACGCGGCCCCGCCCCAAATGGCAGATAAACATATTTGGGAATACGCTTCTCATTTTCCGGCGTAAAACGCTCTGGATTAAAGCGCTCCGGCTCATCCCAATAGCGCGGGTCGCGGTGCATAGCGTGAAAACTCATCACGACAGGGCTGCCTTTTTTGACCGGATAGCCGCCGATTTCTATATCATCGGTCACATCGCGCGATGTCCCCCAGGCGGGCGGGTAAAGGCGCATCGACTCTTTGACAAGCATTTCGCTGTAGGGCATATTAGGCAGGTCAGCCAGCGTAGCCGCGCGTCCCCCCAGAACCGAATCAACTTCTTCACGCAGTTTCGCCTCAGCCGCCGGGTGCTGCGAGAGCAAATAAAGCGCCCACGTCAACGCGACGGCTGTCGTTTCGTGGCCTGCGCCGAACAGCGTCATGGCTTCGTCACGCACCTGCTTATCGTTCATCCCGGTGCCATCTTCGTCCTGCGCGGCCAAAAGCATCGACAGCAAATCGCCTTTATCTTCGCTGGAGGCACGGCGGTCATCAATAAAGCGCTGAATGATACGGTCAAGCGCTTGCACACCCTGTTTCAGCTTACGATTACTCGCAGTTGGCATCCAATCCGGCGCGAAGGCAATCGACTGCAAACGCACCCCCACGACTTGCAAAATGGCGGTAATCGCATCGCTGATTTCGTCCACATCATGCGGAAGATCGGCATCAAAGAGCGTTTTGGAGATGATCTTCATCGTCAGTGCGCTCATCGTCTCATTGATTTCCAGCGTTTCACCGTCACGCCAATTGTTCATCATCCGCTGGGTGTATTCGACCATCGCATCAGCATAAGCGCCAATTCGTTTGGTGTGAAAAGCGGGTTGAACCAATTTGCGCTGACGTTTCCACGAATCACCGTCATTAAGAAAAATACCGTTGCCGATTGCCAGATTAAATGCGCCCTTTAATGCGCGGCTTTTGTGCATCTTGTCGGCATCTGTGACCAGCACCTGATGGATATAATCCGGGCTGGAAATATAATACGCGGGGAACGGGCCAAACCAGAAGCGGCTGATGTCGCCATACTGGTGGAGCGATTGAAAAAATGGCAGCTTATCGTTGCGAAATTCATTCATGTGACCGACGAAAAATTTGGCTTTTGGGCCAGGAGGATTGCTTTGCATGTTCGTGCCTTTCTGCGACGGCGGGCAGCCTCCCGCCATTCATTTGAACCTTTTTTCACAAGTAAATATATGATGAATCCGATGTAAAATCAAGCTGTTGAATACTGAACAGGTGTCATTGATGGACAAACATCCAGAAAATCGTTTGGAACGGCGCAAGAAACATACACGCTCTCTGCTCATGCAGGCGACAGCCGAGTTGATCCTCGAAAAAGGCTACGACAACGTGAGCATCCAGAACATCACGGATCGCGCGGATGTCGGACGTGGCACGTTCTATATTCACTTTAAAGATAAAGAAGAGATCACCTGGGAAATGATTCGCGAACATTCCGAAATCGTGACCCGCCAGATGGATGAACAGCTTGCAGACGAAGTATTTCCGCGCAAAGAGTATTTAAGCTGGGTGATGTTTTTTGAAAGATCAGCCGCAACACGCGACTTTATGCAAGCTATTATGGGCGGCAAAGGGAGCT
>JALHNB010000034.1 GCA_022843745.1 Anaerolineae bacterium
TGCTCTTCCGATCTATAGGCGATTTCGCGGTCTTCGAGCAGGTCAAAGATACGCCCGACGCGCTCCGGCTGGCTGCCTGTGACGACGAGGGCGCGTTTGCCCAGGCCTGCCGCCAACGCACCGATCTCTTTTAACATGCCCGCGCCTACGATAATCCGAGTTGCCGTCGCAAATTCAAAGCGCATTTTTTTGACCTTTTGGTGTGTAATCGTGACCTGTTTAGAACGCATCTGAATATTCATCCCCTATCCCCCAACCCCTTTCCCCATTGCATGGAGAAAGGGGAGCAAGATAGTCTTAGGATGTGTGAACGAAGCCATCAATGTCTCATTTGGAAGCCTACAAAGCATCGTAAAGCAAAATTCAGATTGGTTCTTATTGTAGCGCGTTTTGTGGGGGAGGTGAGTGTCGTAATCGCAAGCTGCCAGAAGGTTTTGGTAATAAACCATTCTCACCATCCGGCGCACCGCTGGATTATTGGGGTTTAATATCATTTTTGCTTACTCGTGATCCCAGCCACCAACTGCCAACCAGGGCTACAAACCCTCCCAAAACAGCAAGAATGATGTGTATTGTCCCGAAGGAAGTCGTTTCTGGTTCACGGTTTGAGGGAGCAACGAACGAAACATCAACCTCTTCAACGGTCAGTAAAATTCCATCTGGCATTCCAATGTCAGCATGATTTTCATCGCCCATGGATACACAAACGCGCCAGGTACCCACTGGAATCGAGATCGTGGCTGTACTGTTATAGCCCATAACCCACATGACGTTATTCAACCACAAATGCCAGTGACGGCTATTCTCATTTCCCGTATAAGAGGACAGATCAAAGTTTTTTGTTTCAACGGCAAAGGCTACCTCTACCCCTGTTGTATCGTTAACAGGTACTGCCGGACCTCGCGCAACTGTCCCTGAAATGGGTGAAACAATCCGAATAGAAGGGGCATCTGGGCCTGTAGGGATTGGGCGATCTGGACGCAGCGTTTTATTACAATCCTCCAGGATGGTATCAGGATTCAGAGTTGGTGTCTGTGCCAATGCAGGTACAGCCTGGAGACAAAAGAGCAGATAAATAATTCCCAGAAAAATACGCATAAAATACCTCGTGACAATCCCCACACCTACAGCAGCGAAGATCAGGCGTATATTCGTGAGCGTGCGCGAGCCTGATGTTTGTCCCATCATAGAAATTCCAGACGATTTTGCATTTCTTCGGCTGTATAAACAGCATGATACAGTGTCAGACCTCGGACCCAATCACCAATCAAGTGTCTATCCTGCTGACCAATAATGATTCCGGCGTGTTCAATTCCGCTGGACGCTAATTGAGCATAATCCGTATCGTGACTACATAAAACAAAGCCCATACGAGCAGCACGTTCCAGATGGCTGGCATCGTCATCGCCCAACAGACCTAAATCACGCACTGTGACCGCTTCTATACCCCGGCGTTTTAATTGTTCAGCAATGACAACCTGGATATTCTCATCAAGGTAAAATCGGAGTGCCGCCATGTGCGATCCAATTGTCTTTTAATTTGCGGGCTTTTTCGATCTGTTCGCGAATATCGGTGTCGATTTCGGCTTTATGTTCGTAGTAGTAGGCAAGCGCGGCATAAACACCCGATAGCGAAACTGCATAGCCCGCCGCGATTTCGTCCGGCGACTGGTTATGATAGAGGTGCGCCATCACCACATCACTCACGCGCAGGCCTGTTCCGGCAATGCAGGGATGTCCGCCGCGCACTTTAGGGTTGGAGCTAATCAGATTGATTGCCAATGTGGTTTCCATAGAATCCGCTTTTATAAATTACTGGCCTCAGAAATCACTTTTATTGATTATTAGCCTCATTATATCGAATACTTGAAAAAGATCGTCAGGTCTGTGGCAGCGGCGGTAGAGCGCTCCGTTTGATCGGCAGCGTGAAATAAAAGGTCGCGCCGTTTCCCGCTGTCGATTCGACCCAGATGCGCCCGCGATGGCGTTCGACCACTTTTTTGGCGATAGTCAGGCCGATGCCCGTGCCGGGGTATTCGTTGCGGTGGTGAAGCCGTTGAAACAACACAAAAATACGTTCCTGATATTCCGGCGCGATGCCGATGCCGCTGTCGCGGACGCTGAACTGCCACTCCGCGCCTTTTCGTTCCGCGCCGATGTGGATGCGAAGCGGCTGTTCGCTATGGAATTTGATCGCATTCGCCAGTAGATTCTGGAAAAGCTGCGTCATTTGCACCGGATCGGCCTGAATCTCCGGCAGGGGATCGTGGGTGATAACGGCGCTGCTCTCGGCAATCGACACCGACAAATTCGTCAGCACCCTCTCCAGGACTTCTTCCAGCGGTGTCTGTTGATTCATCTCCTGTTCTGGGGAATCAAGACGCGCAAAGGCCAGCAAACCCGTAATCAATTCTTTCATCCGCATCGCGCCATCAACCGCATAGCCGATAAATTCGCGCGTTTCCTCGTTGACCGAATCGGCGTAGCGTTGTTCCAGAAGCTGTAAATAGCTGACGACCATCCTGAGTGGTTCTTGCAGATCGTGCGAGGCGGCATAGGCAAAGCGCTGAAGCTGCTCGTTGGAATGGCGCAGCAATTTGGCGTAATGCGCCTGCGATTCGATGAGCGCGATGCGTTCCTGCTCGATCTGGTTACGGCGGGTGACATCGCGAAACACGACTACGGTGCCGACGGGCTTGCCCTGTGTATCTTTAATCGAGGCGATGCTGTCATTGATAGCAATATCCTTGCCGTCGCGCGAGATCAGGTATTTTGACGGCGTTATCTGAAGCGCTCTTTCCTGTCCCATAGGGAGTGTGGCATCTTCCTCAATTGTTTTGTAAACGAGGCCGAGCGGCTTACCAACCGCTTCTTTAGCAGGCCAACCGGTAAGCTGCTCGGTGATCCTGTTCATAAAGGCGACATTTCCCACAATATCCGCCGCGATGACCGCATCGCCCATGCTGGATAACACGCCGCGCAGCCATTCCTGCTGGACAGAAACTTCTTGTGTCTGGTGCTGTGCAAACAGCAGGGTTTGGGTATAGGCCTGGGAAAGCCGAATAAGCTGCTGGCGCGTGGACAAGGCCAGCGATGCGCCGACGATCAGACCGCCGATAATAACGCTGATGATGACAAATTGTGAAGTTTGCTGGGTAACACGAATCCGCTCACTGCGCAAAAATTCTTCGGTATCCACAAAATCGGCAAGCTGCGTCCGAATGCTATCCATTTGCTGTTTACCGACAAGTTGCGCTGCCGAGTCATTTGCACCATCGCCGCTGTCTCTTGCCGTCAGCATGTCGGTTGCAAACTGCTGCCAATCCATGATGTCCGTACGCAGAATCGTCAGGTTTTCCTGCTGCGATTGGTTATCAGACACCAGATTTTGTAAAACCTGAAAATTTGCGTCAAAGGTCGCTTCTGCCTGTTGATAGGGTTCGAGAAACAGCGCGTCATCGGTGAGGAGGTAGCCACGCAGCCCGGTTTCCATATCGACCAGCAGATTCAGGACAATCGACGATTGGGTGATAACGTTATTGCTGTGTTCGACCCGCTGTGTCGTCGCCAGCACACTGCTCAACTGCCACAAAAACAGGACGATCACGAGCAGCATAAGCAGCACGGGATAGGCCACCGAGCGAACGAGCGTGTTGCGAAATATTCTGCGGGCGAGTGGGTGATTTGCCAGGATTTCTTCGATGCTTCCAGTCATAGATTACCTTTGTTTCGGCGCAGCGTAATAGCCGAATGCTGCGCCTGCTGGCTTTTACGTTGGGAGTTTGCCAATCGCGGGTTTACCTTGATCGCTAGTTACTATTCAAACCCCTTCTCCCCTGAGTTCGGGGAGGTTTAGGGTCTTCCAAGGATAGGTATTTCATGCAACCCCTCACCCCCGACCCCTCTCCCACAAGGGGCGAGGGAGAAAAACAGACACCTTGAGATGAGAAACAGCGTCAAAAACTAAAAACCTACCCCTGAAAGAAGGTTAGCGTGGATCAAAAAGGTCAAATCTCGAACTAGCAAACAAAGCAGGTCTATTTTACCGAAAATCTAGCGATTCAGCGCCATGAGTTCGCGGTTGGCGGCGGCGAGGCGTTCGGCGATGACTGCCAGCATCAGTTCGTTGAATGCAATCGCCAGTTCGGGGTCTTTGGCTTTCATCTCCGCCACAGCCTTCTGCGTGAGGCGATACGCCATGACGTTGGTATCGGCCACAACCGAAGCGGTACGGGGAGCATCGAGATAAAATCCCAATTCGCCAATAAAAGTACCCATATTGTGCGCCTGCACCCTCACAGGTTTACCATCTGGCATCTCCAGAAAAACGGATACATGTCCGGCTTCAATGAAGTACAAATCCGGCGACGGATCATCCTGGTGCAGCAAATATTCACCTTTTGCCCGCTGAACAACCTCAAGATAAGACCTGAGCTTATCGGTGTTCGCTTTCGCAAAACCAAGCTCAAAAAGCTGATTGCGGATGTTCGCGATGGCGATCCGCATGGTGATCTCATGCTTTTCGAGCATCTGGTCTTCGCACCACTCCATGCCATGATCCAAATCCTCAAAAAATCGAACCGCTTCACCCATTTCCAGCCCATTGCGCGCCATTTGATGCTTTGTAGATTCTGCCACATGCGTAAAAACCAGCGTAAAACCGTGACTCTCCGCCAGATATTGCAGCTTGGTGAAGCCGAAAACGGCGGATGAATCCAGCCCGGTTACACGGCGGAAGTCAAGTATCAGGAATGCCAGATTTTGGTCTTCGGGGATGCTCTGTTGATTACGAATCTGTTCCAACACCTTATTGGCTGTGCCAAAAAAGATAAACCCACGCAGTTCTAAAACCAGAATGCGCGTACCCATCTGTAGCAATTCGCGCTGATGATGGGCGCTGCGGATGACCTTGCTGCTGACTTCTGAGCCGGACAGCACATGATGAAAAATATTGGTGCGGCTGTAATTGACGACGAACTTAATCACCGTCAGAACCAGACCCAGGCTGACACCCACCAGAAAATCCGACAGCGCGATGACGACGGTCATCAACACGACGACGCCGTAGTCCAGCGGTTCGAGTTTTTTGCGGCCTTCGAACAACCATTCGTCCCAGAATTCGAGTCCCATAAACAGCAGGATGCCGCCGAGCATGGCTTTGGGGATATAGGCGAAAAGGGAAAGGCCAGCAAAGAGCATGATGAGGATAATCGCGCCGGAAATGATGCCCGCGATACGACCACGCGCACCGACACGATGATTGAGGACGGTATAGCTGAGGTCTTGAAAGGCGATCAGACCGCCGCCCAAACCCGTCAGAAGATTAGTGATCCCGGCGGTTCGCAGTTCGTGATTCAGGTCGATGTCTTTGCGGAGGGACAGTTCCAGACCAGAAATATCCAGTAGCAGGGTGACGGCGCTCACCAGCAAAATGATGGCAATATTTGCGGCCTGACCCAAAATCGCACGCCAATCGGCCTGAGCGATTTCGCCAAGCGGCAAAGGATGCCAGACAGCATCGCTGCCCATCTGACCGAGTACCAGACCACGCTCGGCGGCCTGCTCAAAGGATGTGCCGCTGAAAAGCAAGAACAGGATGAACAAAATTTGTGCGCCGATGAGGACAACGGGCATGACCAGAAAATGGTCAATCTCGCGGATAGCGAAAAACAGCACCAAGCCGAAAATTACACCTGGCAGCCAGATGATGAGTTGGTCAGGCTGGAACAGGGAAGAGAGGCTTTCGAAATCGAGTGAAAAATTGACCATTGATTCAATCGAGCCGTAGACGAGCAGCCAGCCCGTACCCGCCAGAAAACCGCCGATGACCGGGAAGGGGATGTAACGCATCAACCCGCCGAGGCCGAACGTCCCCATGAGGAACAGAAATGCGGCGGCGAGCAGGGTGGTGACGAAGATGAGGGCGATGGCGGTTGGGAAAAGCTGCGGCCCCGCGCTCATCGCGCCGATCATCGAGGCGATGGCGACGGCGAACAGCGCCGAGGGGTTATCCTGAATGCCGGATATGCAGCCTTCGATGGACGAAAAAACGGCGAGGAAAATGATGCTCACCGCCGAGGTGATGAGCACCATCGCGATGCCACGCGGGAGATAAGTTTCCAATGGGCCGGAGAAGATGAGGCTGGCGAGCGAAAGCGAAAAAACGACTTCGGTGAAGCCGAGTACCAGCCCCGCCGACAGATTCGATGTCCAGTTTTGCAGGCGAGAAGGCTGTGCGGCGATGGTTGTCTGTGTCAATTCAACGGCTTCCTGAGTCGATTAGGATAATATCCAAGTTTACCCAAAGTCGGCTCACGGCGCATCGACTATGAAACTATCCCAGCGACTCCACGCTCCCCAACCACCATTCGTTCGGTTCGCACGGACACGCCAGCAGTAGAGGCCGTCGCTATAGGAACGAGTAAATGACGTGTCGTTTACCACTGTTTCGAACTCGTTGTTAATCTGTAGCTGATAATTCGCTGTTGGGCGCACTGGATTCCAGGTCAGCGAAAATGTTGATTCGTCATAGTGGTTGCGGGAGGGCGCTGCGCGGTCAGGCGCTTCGATGGTGAAGTGATGCGGCTGCGTCCAGGGTGACTGGTGTCCGGCAGCATCAATCCCGCGCACCCGCCAGAACCATTCGCCCTCTTTGAGTGGTGCGCAGGGTGTAAAACGATTCGCGCTGCCCTCATAGATCAGCACATCCGGCGGATTAGTCAACCCTAACTGCACCTCGTAACGCCGCGCACCCGGAAGCGGCTCCCATCGGAACTGAGGGCGCAGATTCTCGACGACGCTGCCATCCCCAGGCGACAGACCCGTGAGGAGCGAATTCCAGCGGACGAAACTGACATCATCGACCAACATATCGTAGGGGTCTGCGGCCAGATTTGCGTCGAGTTGAAAGGCGGCAGCGAGATGATCCTGTTCATCGGTATCTTCAGGCAAAATCGGCGCAATTGTCAGGAGATGTTCTGTGCCGTCGATGCTAAAATTCCGATACTCAACCATATCATTTACAATCGCGCCTTCCAGCCGAAACGTGTGCCAGTTATCAACGCTTTCACTCAAATCTCCGGTGAGACAGGCGCCAATGGGTGCGGGAAGTGGAAGCCAATCGCTGCCGTCCCAATAGCGCCATTGTTCCCCGCTGCTGCCTGCATCGGACTGCACATTTTCCCACTGCATGGCGTATTCGTAACGTTTACCCAAACGCCAGGACGACATGCTGAATTCCAGCGCTTGAACCGTTGAAGGGCTACCTTGATTATTGCAGGTGGTGGGCGAAAATTTGAAGTTCATATCCAATGTAAACATGGCGGCGTTAAGCTCTGGTCTCAAATTGACGTAGCAATGCAGGCGACCATAACTTTCACCACCGGATTCAATCGAACAGCGTAGAGCCTGGTTGTCGCCAGAGGGAGTCGGCGGTGTCTCATTGGCTTTCGTCCAGCGCGGGTCGAATTCGTCACAGAACACGCCCCAGCGAACAACTTCATTTTCCAGGTTGTCGGTTGTCGATAATGGTGAGGTGCTTGGTCCCAGGCTGCAACTGACCTGCGCTTCCTGGTGGGCAAGCTGAACTTCGGGATCGTGATAAAAATACTTCCAGATAAACCCGGTGCGGTGTTCGGCAATCGCCAACAACGTATAGGCCTGCGCCAGAGCGCTGTAGAGACAGCTTGCATCGCCATATTGGGGATTGCTGCGCAAAGCCATCAGGCTATCTTTAAAGCCGTAAGTCGCATTATAAAGCTGGCGAAAACCAGACATATGTCGCAGCGCTGCGACGGCTTCGTCGGCATAATTGTTGGCGGTATCGGGGGCATAAGACGTAATGAGGGCTAAAGCGGCGGCGTGCGGCGTGACCAGCCCTGGGTGCTGCTCCGGTGGGTCTGGATTGGTCGGCGCGAGAGGGGGCGCGCCCTGGTGCAGATAATCCGGTGGGGTAGAGCCGCCGCACAGATCGTAGGCATCTGACAATCCCCATACGCTGTAATTTTCGTCAGTTGCATAGGCCATTTGCGCGTGAATTGCTGGCGCTATTGTTCCGGCAAGATAGTCACTTTCGATTTCGCGCAGAAAGAGGGCGGGTGCCAGATAGGTGAACAGAGACCCATCCCAGGCGACTCGGTTCACCATGATTTCATCACCGCCACCGGGTGTACCGGGGTCATAAGTCGCGGATGGTTTGGCAAGCACGTCAATACTGGCCTGAAATTCCTGTGTGGATAAATCGCCATTTGCCCGTGCGACGAAATTGATGAGGCGATTTTCGTTTGAATAATAATCCGCCGGGCCGCCGAGCATCGGGTCTGAAATATCGCCGAGCTGAAATTGATCCGTTGTGTCGTTATACCACAGTGTAAAATCCATGTCGTTCAAAATATCGCTGGAAATTTTCACCAGCGTAAGTTCACCACCCGTTTCCGTCCGGTGGCTGTTCAGCCGCGCCCACTCGCGAATGGTCATCAACGAGGCCGCCAGAAAAGCGTTGTCGATTGAAGGGATTTCGTGATTGTCGTCTGTTGTGGAGCTACCACCTACTCGCGGTGGATTCTGGTTAATCCAATATCCTCTAAAAAATACGCTGTTCTGGAACGCATTTGGCCCGGCATTCGGATCGGGTGGTTGCGAACCATCCTGCCAGCGGCGCAATTGGCCTAAAACGGCAGCGAGTTCGTTATCGACAGCGTTGAGCGAGGGACTCCATGACTTGCGCATCTCATAAGCGCCAATATAAGACAGCATATACAGGCCAATCTCGGTAGGATTGGCATAATCGCCATTTGGAAATTGACTCGAGCGCCAACTCCAGGGCAGATGATTGTCTGTCGCCCAGTTGGAGCGCAAGTAGTTCCAGGTTTTTTGTGCAACGGCATCCAGGAAAACCTCCTGGTTTGGGGGCAGCGGTGAGGCGTGAGTGGTGGGTTGTATCGCACAAAGAAGCACAAACAGGAAGGTACTCAGAATTCCAAAGCGCTTCATGATATTTTCTCAAAAATCATAACTTCTTGTTATATAAAGGATAGCACAATTCATACCAGCTAAAAAATAGCCGCTGATTTTGTCATGGTTAGCCTGACGGCGCTCATTCCTCAGTGGATATACTCTCCGGTAGATCAATATCACTGTTTTCTCATGACGTAATAATTTGTCATTTGAAAGCGGGTGATGTATGCTCAAATCGCGCTGGCCGATGTGGATGAATATCCAGGCCCTCCATTGCTGCAATTCACCTGCATAACGGTTACACGCGATACTTATCCTGTGGTTTATGTTATTTGAGGAGAATCTGTCATGGCAAAGAGAACCCTTTCCCGCCGAGATTTTCTACGGGCAGCCATCGCCAGCGGCACCGCAGCCGCGATGATGAGTGGCGCACTCCCGGCCTTCGGCAAACCAAACGCGGAGCAGGCCTTCCTGAATTACTGGACGGGCTGGAGCGGCTTCGAGTTTGATGTGCTGCAAGGTCTGGTCGATAAATTTAACACCGAAAATCCCGATACTTTTGTCAATATGACCACCGTTTTTGGACAATACGATAAGGTACTGACAGCTATCGCAGGCGGTAACGCGCCGGATATTGTCTCGGCTGTGTGGCTGCACGAACTGGTTTCGATGGCGGCGCGTGGTGCGCTGACTCCGCTGACCGCATTTGCCGAGTCCTCTGGAATTGACGGCAGCGCGTATTTCCCGCAGCTCTGGGATAACTGGCAGTGGAACGGCGAACTGTGGGGCATCATGTGTACCTCGAACGCTAATGTGCTGGCCTATTCGCCATCACGCTTTGAAGCGGCGGGGATCAGCGCACCGCCCACGACCATCGCCGAACTGGATGAAGTCAACATGAAGCTGGAAAAGCTTGATGCCGATGGCAATATCGAGCAGGTCGGTTTGCTGCCAGATAATCTGCGCTGGTGGGGTCTTGTGTTCGGCGGCACGTTCTATGACGAAGCCACGCAGAAGATCACTGCTAACGACCCGAAAGTTGTTGCCGCGCTGGAATGGATGTCGAGCTACTGGTCGCGCCTGGGGCCGGAGAAAGTCGCGGCATTCACCAGCGGCTTTGGCGATTATATGAGTACACAGAACTCATTCTTCGCTGGAAAAGAAGGCTTCAAGTCAGTGGGCGAGTGGTTTATCCAGTTCCAGAAGCAGTTCGCGCCTGACCTGGATATGGAATTCATCTCCGCCCCCGTGCCGGAAGGTGGACGCGCCAACTGCACCACATTCGGCGGCAGCGTGTTCACGATTCCGGCGGGTGTCCGTAACCCGGAAGCCTCCTGGTCATTCATCGAGTGGTTGAGCCGCGATGAAAATATTGGCGAGTTCTGCTACGGCATCCAGAATATCCCGCCGAAAGCCGCGCCCGCCAGCGAAGAACGCTTCGTCAGCGATCATCGCTTCCAGTTGGCACTCGATCTGCTGAATGGTGAGAATGCTTTTGGCCCGGACAAGATGCCGGTGATGGGATTCTATAACACCCGTCTCGCCGAAGCTGAAACCGCGGTGAAGGCCGGGCAGATGAGCGCCCAGGAAGCGCTGGATCGCGTTACGGAAGAAGTGCAGGCCGAACTCGACTCGGTGCTGGCAAGCATGTAGGGGAGAAGGCTGGTTAGCTGGTCAGCTAGTCAGCTAGTCAGCTAGTCAGAAACAGTAGGGGCGCATGGTGGTGGGGGCAACCTCACCCCCAACCCCCTCTCCGCAAGCGAGAGAGGGGGCTTTCCAGACTTGTTACGATCTTTTGTAAGCCTTACGGGAGAATGTGGCAAATCCGAAAAATGTGACCACGCTGTTGTGTAGTGTGTCATAGCCATGCGCCCTTATAGGCATAGGAGGGCAAGATGTCTGCCGTCGAACAGGAAATCATGGAAAAAATCCGTAAGCTGGATGAAGAGACGCAGAAGCGTGTTTTGACGTTCATTGAGGAGTTGGAAATCTCAGAGGAGATCCCTCCACAAAAATTCTATACCGCTCTTGAATTGCTCCAATTACCAGAGGAAGAACGAAATCGTCTGGTAGCAGAGGCGTTTGAACGAGCAGCGGACGAGGATTTCGAGATTTTCGAAGCCTACAGTGAGGAAGATTTTGACAACGAATAAATCGCCTCTGATTGTATCAAGAGGCGAGATATGGGAAGTGCGCTTCGATCCAAGCGAAGGGGATGAAATCAGGAAAATAAGGCCCGCTGTGGTGATGAATATACCCAGCGCCGGACGGATGGCATTACAGATTGTCGTGCCGATTACAGGTTGGCAGCCTCAATTTGCTGGGTATTTCTGGATGGTTCATCTTTCTTCGACTAACAATAGTGGCCTTTCGAAAGAATCTGCGGCGGACGCTTTTCAGATTAAGTCCGTTTCTACAAACCGATTTCGGCGCAAAATTGGCAGCTTAAATCCTTTTGAAATTGATCAAATTGCCGCAGCAATTGTAATCTGCATTGGCTACAAGCTGCCGCGATAGCATGAACAAATCCCGATGGGTTAGCAGGTAAAAACTATGGCTACGATCTCTATCCCTAAACGTCGATTCGAATTTACCCGGACGCAGCGCCGCGCGTTAATCACGGGGCTGGTGTTCATCTCCCCAGCGTTGATCGGCCTGGCGTTTTTTACCATCTGGCCGATCATCCAATCCGCGTATTACAGCTTCACCAATTACGACATTCTGCGCCCGCCGCGCTGGATCGGGCTGCAAAATTACGAGCGCCTCCTGAATGACCGCGTCTTCGTGCTGGCGTTGAGCAACACGCTCATTATGGTCGTCGTCGGCCTGCCGATTCACCTGCTTTTCGACCTGGGCATGGCGTTTTTGCTCAACTCAAAAATTCGCGGTTTGTCGATTTACCGCACGATTTTTTACATTCCGTCGATCACGCCTGTCGTGGCATCGGCGATTGTGTGGATGTGGCTGTTCAACGGGCAGTACGGCATCCTCAACGTGATCCTGGGTTGGTTCGGCATTGCGCCCATCGGCTGGCTGACCGACCCGAACTGGATCAAAACCTCGCTGATTTTTATGGGTTTGTGGTTCGGCGGCAACACAATTCTGGTGTATCTGGCGGGGTTGCAGGAAGTACCGACACATCTGATCGAAGCGGCGGAACTGGACGGCGCGAATGCGTGGCAAAAGACCCGCAATATCACGCTGCCGATGATTAGCCCGATCATTTTTTACACGATCATCATCAACATCATCGGCTATTTTCAATATTTCACTGAAGGCTGGGTGCTGACAGCCACGCGCGAAGGGGCAGCGGGCGGGCCAGCGAACTCGGCGCTGTTTTATTCGATGTACCTGTACCAGAACGCTTTCCAGCAGTTCAAGATGGGCTACGCCAGCGCACAGGCGTGGATTTTGTTTGTGATCGTGCTGATCGCAACCGTGATCGTCTTTCGCACGTCCGGCTGGGTTTATTATCACGCGGAGGAATAGCGCATGGCTGCACCACAAACGATCCGAACAGCAGTACCCGCCCCGGTGGCGATTGATTGGCGACAAAATCGCATCATTATCGAGCGCATCAAGCAGGGTGTCGCATACGTTATCTGTACCGCGATGGCGCTGGCGTTCGTTTTCCCGCTGTACTGGCTGGTCGTCACGGCGCTGAAAACCGATCTCGAAATTTTCCTCGTGCCGCCAAGCATTCTACCGGTGAATCCACAGTGGCAGAATTTTTATCAGGCGACGATTTATATCGACTTCTGGCGCTTTATGTTCAACACGTTCGCTATCGCTGCGCTGTCGATCATTGGCACGGTCACATCGTGTACGGTGATCGCGTATGGATTCGCGCGGATACGCTGGCCGGGACGCAACATTATTTTTCTGATCTATCTCAGCACGATCATGCTGCCCGCCCAAGTGACGCTGATCCCGCTGTATATCACCTATCGTTCGATGGGGTGGGTGGGAACGATTTTGCCGCTGGTCGTGCCGTCATTTTTCGGCAATCCATTTTTCGTATTTTTGCTGCGCCAATTTCTGATGACGATCCCACATGAACTGACGGACGCGGCGCGGATCGACGGCGCGAGTGAAGTGGGCATTTTGCGCTACGTGGTTTTGCCGCTGGTGCGTCCGGCGCTGGCAACAGTGGCGCTGTTTACGTTCGTGAACGTGTATCGCGATTATCTCGCGCCGCTGATTTACCTTCAGAATCAGGATCAATGGACGATCTCGCTGGGCCTGAAAATGTTCCAGAATATGTACGGTGCGCAGTGGCAGTTGATGATGGCGGCCTCGACGCTGGCGATGCTGCCGATGCTGATTCTGTTCTTCCTGACGCAGCGGACGTTCATCAAAGGCATCGCGCTGACGGGGTTGAAGGAGTAGGATTAAAAGCGCAACAAATATTTAAAAGCGCAACGCAGAGACGCAGAGGAGCAAAGGCGCAGAGAAATTGGAAATGGTTGCAAGAAGTCGTCGGGTCTAAAAGCCGCCCGGCTAATTGATTCGGCGGGAAGCAGGCTGAAGCCCGCTCAAACCCGCCGAGAGGCGCAGCGTTGGTGGTGAAGGTTCGCTTCTATCTTGACAAGAGGATAAAATCGCTGGCATCAATCACTAACGTGTTCGAGTTTCAAATAATTGCAACGGGTAGCTGTATATAATTAGGATATCAATCATGCAAAACAATAAACGAAGCCGTTATTCGCAATTTCTAAGTATTTTTCTTGTATTTAGCTTTCTTCTCTCAGTTGCCGTTTTTCAAGTACAGGCACAAGAGATATACGGTCCTGTGACTACTGGTTATGATTGCTTAAATGAAAGTGGCAATCTCATAGGGGCAAGCACGGTGTTTCCTGAAGGAATAGAGAATGTAGCAATTTTATTTAGTTTCCAAGATGTACCTACTAACACATCTCTAGCTATACGGAAATATAAGGACAATGTAAATCAAGGTAATGATGCTCAAATTACTATAGAGGGCGACAGAAACTTCTGCTTCGGTACAGGCAGTAACACTGCTGGACAGTGGAGCATCGAATTCATCATCAACGGAAATATAGTAGCTGAAGCTGAATGGCAGGTTACTAATGATCCCATAGTATCTAAAATTCAAACAGGCACAGATGTAAGACGGATAAGTCGAACCGTTGAAGGTGAATCAACCTCTTTTCCATCTGGTACGGATGTAGTTTATGTGACATTTACCGTGTGGAATATGCCAGAGACAATTGTACGTATCAAACATAATGGCGAAGAGGTCAGAGTGATTACTAATCAGGGAGAAGGTAATGCATGGGTGGCTATTCGAAATGAGTGGATTGGGAATGCTGTTCCAACTGAGAAAAGCCCACTTCCTGATGGAAGCTATGTGGTTGAGTTTGAGTACAACGGTGTTGCGATTGAACAGTATGAGTTTTCAGTAGGTGAATGACCATTAGTATTTGAAAAACCTCGTGTCCGAAGTCACTCTGGAAGTCGTTAGGCCGAATCGCACGGATGCCGTGCAGTTGATCGCTGAACTGGATGCGTATCTCAACAGCCTGTATCCACCGGAGAGCAATTATCTGCTCGACATTGGAGCGCTCATGCAGCCTTCAATTCGCTTTGTGATGGCGTTTGTGGATGGCGAGGCGGTGGGCTGCGGCGCGATCTGGCTTAAGGGCGAGTATGCCGAAGTCAAGCGCATGTACGTCCGGCCATCGTGCCGGGGGATGGGAATCGGCTACAAGCTGCTGAATAAAGTCGAAACGCTTGCCAGGGAAGCCGGAATTATGCGTCTGCGGCTGGAAACAGGCGATCAGCAGCCGGAAGCACTTCGCCTCTATGAGCGAAATGGCTACCAACCGTGCGAACAATTTGGCGACTACCTCGTCAACGGGGAGAATCTGTTTATGGAGAAGCGTCTTGAGTAAGCTATAATCGCCCTCGATCATTTACATTCTTCAGAAATCGAGGCGTTTTTTTATGGCGCAGGAGACATCACGGCGCGGTTGTCTGTTTTATATTGTGCGTGGGCTGCTGACGCTGATCGTCCTCGTCGTGGTGGTGTTGATCGGCGCTTCGATCTATCAGTCTCAGGCGACTCAGGCTGATGCGCAAGCCTATCCTCCGCCGGGTCAATTGATTGACATTGGCGGCTATAAACTCCACATTCATTGCACAGGCGAAGGCACTCCCACCGTTATTCTCGACGCGGGTGGCGGATTCACGTCGAGCAGTTGGGCATGGGTGCAACCGGAAATCGCAAAAACGACGCGCGTTTGTGCCTATGATCGGGCAGGGTGGGGCTGGAGCGATCCGAGTCCACAGGGTTATTCGGCGGTGCAAAATGCCGCCGAACTGCGCACCTTACTCGCCAATTCGGGCATTCCCGCCCCGTATGTTCTGGTCGGACATTCGCTCGGCGGTTTATACGCGCGGGTGTATGCGGTGCAGTATCCGCAGGACGTGATCGGCATGGTGCAGATTGACGCTTCGCACCCGGATGCGTGGCGACGGCTCGGCCTGCGGGAAGCCTCAAGCGCTGATCCATCCATACTAAAAATGGGGCCAACCGCGTCGCGATTTGGGCTGCTGCGGCTGATGGGGTTTCCCCCGATTGACACCGATTTACCGGAGCGCCAGCAGCAGGAAATGCGCGCTTTCTTCGTGACCACGAAATTTGCCGAGTCCGCGCTGGCGTTTGACAAGGCGTTCCCCACGATTCTTGAAGATGCGCGGCACATCACGGGATTGGAGGACATCCCGCTGGCGGTGCTGACTTTGGGGAGTGTAGATGCCGCGCTGACCGATGAAAGTGTGAATCTAAAAGGGATGCAGCTTGAACTCGCCACGTTGTCAGTGGACAGTGTTTACCGCGCGATAGAAGGCGCGACTCATAATTCGCTGGTACACAATCAGCAAATCGCGCAGGCGAGCATTCAGGCCATTCTAGATGTGATCGAGGCGGTGCGGAGTGGGCGGCCTTTGTCGGAATAAAATAGTAACCTCACCCCCCAGCCCCCTCTCCAATGCGTTGGAGAGGGGGAGCAAATACCAGCGTATAAGGGGGTGGAATGTGCTTGAAGAATAAAATACCTGCCTTTGTGAAAGAGTTTGGTGTGGGGATCGCATTTTGATGCGATTGCCCTGACTAAAATAATGGTCACATTGCCAGCGCTGGCCGAAACGCGCTATATTCAGGCCATCATGTTTTTGAGTAACAGGAGTGCCACATGCACACATTAACGGCTGAAGATTGGGCGTTCTGGCAGGAAAACGGCTATGTGATCGTCCACAACGCCGTGCCGCAGGAAAATCTCGACGCGCTGGTGGATACGATCTGGGCGTTCACGGGGCTGGATCGCGATAATCCAGCTACCTGGGACGAGCAGGCCACGCCAGAAAATGGCCTCGCGAAACGCAGCAGCGCGGGTATGGTCGAAATGTACCAACATCAGGCTATCTGGAACAACCGCCAACACCCCCGTATTTACGGCGCGTTTGCCGACATCTGGGGGAACGAAAAGCTGTGGGTGTCGATTGATCGCGTGAACCTGAACACGCCCGCACCGCCCGATGCCGAATTTGGCGGCTTCGTTCACTGGGATATGGACACGAAGAAACGTCCGCTGCCGTTTCAGGTGCAGGGCGTTCTCAGCCTGACCGACACCGCGCTCGACCAGGGCGGGTTTCAATGTGTGCCGGGATTTGTCAATATTTTTGAAGAATGGGTCAAGACTCAGCCGGAAGATCGTGATCCCTGGCACCCCGATTTGACCGGATTCGAGGTCGTGCCAATTGAAACGAAAGCGGGCGATCTCATTATTTGGCACAGCCTGCTTCCGCACGGCACACGCCGCAACAACTCCAATATCCCCCGGATGGCGCAGTACATCAGCATGTCACCCGCGCAGGAAGATGACGAAGAAGCTCGCCAGCATCGTATCAACATATGGCGCAATCGTCTGCCGCCCGGTGGCAAACCCTTCCCCGGTGACGCACGACGGCTGGAAGAAGATCATGGCACGACAGCCGAACTGACATCGCTGGGGCGCAAGTTGTTGGGGCTGGATCGCTGGGACGCATAGGACGCATACGAAGTCTCGGTAACCTGTATAATATGTTTCAATTCGAATATTAAAACCTTGCAATGGGGATTTTTCGTATGGTTATCCAGCTAACCGATGAACAGCTAAAATATATTGAAGACATGGCAAAAGAGCATGGCTATGTCAATCCTGTTGATTTCATGATGGCGGCGATTGAAGCCTTTGACGAGGTTGATGAGGATGAAGTCGATTTAAAAGCCGAATTTCGCGAAGCATGGCACGCAGCGATGACCGAAGAAGGACTTGAGGATGCCAGACAGGTTGTAGCTGACATTCGCCGCGAATCATCAAAGAGGGTAACACATGGCATCATTTAACGGTTTAGGGGTGTCGATCAGCAATTTATATCGGCTGTCCAGCGCGAAAACTCGCTCGATCAGCCCAGAAAATTTCACCGGGGAAAAAGGCAAAGGCGGCATGGCAACCGAAGGCACAGGCAAACATGCCGCCCGTGACCTCGGTCATGGCTGGAAAATCTCGCCGTCGATTGTGGTCAAAGCGGGCGAAACCTTCACGCTGGCGGACATTGAAGGCCCCGGCGCGATCCAGCAAATCTGGATGACCCCGACAGGCAATTGGCGACATTCGATTTTGCGCTTTTATTGGGATGACTCGCCCACGCCGTCGGTTGAATGTCCGTTAGGCGATTTTTTCGCGTCAGGTTGGGGGGAGTACGCGCAGATCAGTTCGCTGGCGGTGTGCGTGAACCCCGGCTCGGCGTTCAATTGTTACTGGGAAATGCCGTTCCGCCAGAAATGCCGGATCACTGTCACCAATATCGGTGAAAATGACACGACGCTGTATTATCAGATCAACTATACGTTAACCGATGTGCCAGACGACGCTGCCTATTTCCATGCCCAGTTTCGCCGCGTCAATCCGCTACCGCTGAAAGAGGTCTACACGATTCTGGACGGGGTCAATGGGCAGGGGCATTACGTCGGGACGTATATGGCGTGGGGATCCAACAATAATTTGTGGTGGGGCGAGGGCGAGATCAAGTTTTATCTCGATAACGACGAATATCCGACCATTTGCGGCACTGGAACCGAAGATTATTTTTGCGGCTCGTATAATTTTGACCCCAGCCCGAAACACGACCAGGGTTATGTGACCTATACCACGCCGTATGCGGGCTTTCATCAGGTCGTCCGCCCGAACACGGATTATCGCACCCAAATGCGGATGGGGATGTATCGCTGGCACATCACCGACCCGATTCGTTTTGAACAGGATTTGCGGGTGACGATGCAGGCGCTCGGTTGGGGACGCAACGGACGCTATCTGCCGCTGCAAGACGATATTGCTTCGGTGGCGTTCTGGTATCAGACGATCCCTCACGCGCCTTTCCCAACGCTGCCGGATCGGGATTATCTGGATGTGATTTGATGCGGATCGCTGGGAAGTCAGGATGCTGAGGATAGAGAGCAATTCAATGCATAAGGGGCGCAACAGACTGTCGCGCCCCTGGTGTGAATATTATTCAACCTCAGTTTTGGACAACCATTCCAACCCTCACCCGCAATAGCGTTGTCCGGCACTGGGAATGGCATTTCATACAACCCCTCCCCCAGCCCCTCCCCATTTCGCAAGCTCATGGAGAGGGGAGCAAAAGGCGGCGGAGGGTTCCTAAACTCACATTATTTACTGAAACAGTGTGCCTTCGATTTGTTCGCAGAACGAATCGGCTGCTTCCTGCGCCGTCATATCGCCTAGCAGAGCGGATTGGAAAACATTCCGTACAACCTCTGCCTGTTCCGGCAAGCCCGGATTCAGCGGAATCGGATGCCGGGTGTTGGGCTGTGCCATCAGATCCTTGAATGGCGTATAGAATTCATCTTCCAGCGTAATCAGCGTTGCTGCTTCAGTTGACGGCATGATATTGGTGAATTGCACAAGATTTTCGGCTTCGCCAAGCACCCAGGCAATGAAATCCATTGTTTCCTGGGGGTGCGCGGCATCACGACTAATCGTGAAAATCCAGCCGCCTGTCGAGCTGGCCGTGCTGCCGTCGCTGCCTTCCAGCGAAATTACACCGTAATCATCGGGAAAGGTCATGCCGTAGTCCGCTTCAAGCGTATCAGCGGACCAGTGTCCACCCAGGTACATCGCGGCGACGTTGTTGCCAAACGACTGCTCGCGTTCGCCACCCGTGCCAGTCAGGAGGATGTCCTGTGACATCGCGCCAGAGTTGAAGAGATCAACCCAGTATTGAATGATCTGAACATTATCGCCCTGATTCAATACACACTCAGTCGCTTCCGCATTGACAAAGTCAAGACCATTTGCCAGCGCGTACATGCCGAGGTGTTCATACAGCGCCACCCATCGCTCGCCGGTAGTTGCCACGAGACCATAGATACCATTCTCAGCATCGGTCATTTCAAGGGCGACGGCAGGCAGTTCTTCCCAGGTGGTCGGCGGCTCAAGACCTGCTTCTTCGAACATCGCCTTATTCCAGTAGAGCATACGTGTGCCGGTGTCAATTGGCAGTCCCCAAACCTGACCCGCCATGAGTGCTGACGAATACATGCCAGGGTAGAACATAGTCGTGTCCAGCCCATTGTTGGCGAGCAGGTCGTCCATCGGCAGCAGGTAACCGCGATCAATGAACGAACCAACCGTCACCGAGTTGACGATCATGATGTCTGGCCCCTGGCCGGATTCCATAGTGGCGAGTTGGGTACTGTCGAGTTCCGGGAACGGCACGCCCCGGATGTCGAACTCAATTTCGGGATGTTCTTCCTGATAAGCTTGTAAAAGCGCTGCGCCCGGGCTGTCCTCTGCGAACCACCATTCACCGACAACCATCGAAATCACGATTTTGTCCTGCGCCCTGACACCTGTCGCAATTACGAGAAGCGCCAGAACCAATAGCAAAGAAAGCTTTCTCATTTTTCCTCCAAGATGACTGATATAAATTCTTAAACTTCTATTCTTGTCTTGAGGCGGATTATGTGGTGGGTGATCTCCTTTCTAGCTCAATGCTCCAGAAGATATTATGCACTTTCCCCCTCACCCCCAGCCCCTCTCCCACAAGGGGCGAGGGGAGCGAAATCACGATTTCAAGTCCCTCTACCCTGAGTGGGAGAGGGACGCTTCGCGAGGGTGAAGGGTGCTGATTTTTAGCCGAGAAGTTCATAATACGCTCTAGACATCATGACTTTCTATTATTTCAACGCGCCAGACATAATGCCGTCCACGATGTAACGCTGGACAAGGCCGAATATGATAATTGTGGGAACTGACACGGCCACCGAAGCGGCAATCAGCAGATTCCAGGCGATGCGATGTTCGGCAATAAAGCCGTACAGGCCGACCATGACGGTGCGCAGTTCCGGGTCGCCAATCAGGGTCACGGCAAGCAAAAACTCCTGCCATACGCCGATAAACACAAAGGCCGCGCTTGCCAACAAACCTGGGACAGACAGAGGCAGCACGATGCTCCACAGGAGGCCGAGTTTGCCACAGCCATCAATGACGGCGGCATCCAGCACCTCATCAGGGATCGAACGGTAGAAGCCGATGAGCAGCCAGGAGCACAGGGAAAGGGAGGTGGCGGTGTAAGTGGCGATCAGAGAAATATAGGTATCAAACAAGCCCAACTGCGCCCACATGCGGAACAGCGGCAGGAGCAAAATCGCAGCCGGGAAAAACTGAGTCCCGACGATGATGCTCAACCAGAAGCGGCGGCCATAAAATTTCAGGAAGGTCAGCGCAAACGCCCCCAGCGCACTGCACGTCACGCAGACGATGGTCGCGGTGGTGGTGACAAAGACGCTGTTGAGCAGGTAGCGCGAGAAATTGCCCGTACTCAGCGCTTCCTGATAATTGTTCAGCGTAAAGGGATTGGGTAACAGTTGCGGCGGGAAGCGAAAGATATTTTCGTTGGTTTTAAATGAACTGAGCACAAGCCACAGGGCAGGCGTAATGAGGATGAAAATTGATGTAAACGCCAGTGCAGCCAGCAGCCATGAGCGATTGCGATAAATCCATTCCTGGATCGGATGTGATTTCGTCGTTGTTGTGTAGGTGGTCATCAAACAGCATCCTCAGTTTTCTTCTGCATTGCTCCACGATTGACAACCAGCAGGTAAAACGCCAGCAGCAGGAGCACGATCACCATCAGAATATTTGAACCCGCCATCGCTTCCTCGGTGCGGTAGTAGCTGAAGGCGGTGTTATAGATGAACATCGGCAGCGTTTCGGTAGCACGCGCCGGGCCGCCTCCGGTCAGCACGAAAATCGCGTCAAAATAATTACTCGTCCAGATCAGACCCAAGACTGTTGAGGTGATCGCGACGGGTTTTAACAAGGGTATGGTGATAAAGCGCATTTGATGACGCTCGCCCGCGCCATCGATACGCGCCGCTTCGTAAAGCTCGGTGGGGATGGTCTGCAACCCGGCGAGGAACATCAGGGCGTAGAAGCCAAAACCTTTCCAGATACCTACCACGATGACAGCGGGCATGGCGGTTTGCGCGTTGCCCAGCCACGATTGCGCCAGACTTTCCAGGCCGATACTGCGAAGGACAAGATTAATCATCCCGAAATCCTGGCTGTACATAAAGCGCCAGGTGATGGCGACCACGATACCGGGGAGTACCCAGGGTACGACGACCAGCATCCGCGCCAGCCACCGCCCCGGAAAGCGGCGATGCAATATGAGCGCGAAGTAAAAACCCAGAAGCACCTGACCGAGTGTGACGCCAAATGTCCAGAGAACCGTATTTTTGAGCGCTTGCCCAAAGATTGGGTCGTTGATGACTTCCAGATAATTCTCGATGCCGATAAACACCGATGGGCGTGTCAGCGTGGGGCGGCTGTAAAAACTGGTAATGACCATATTGATGATCGGGTAAAAAAGTACCAGCACAATGGCAAGGATGGTCGGTGCCAGGAACAGATAGGCCAGCACGTTCTCGCGCATCATGCGCTTGCGCACGACCTGAGTCTTCTCAACGGCTATTGGGGTTGTCATGGTACGCTGCGCCAAATTTATTTTCCTCTCTACTCTAATGCTGTTCGCCATTAGCTTTTAGTCGTTAGCTTTTAGCTGCTCTGTTGCAAAAATTGTCTTTCGCCGCCGTAGGCTTGAAGCCATACGGCTAGGGGTAGAAAGCCGCCTGAAGGCGACTGTTAGCAATTCTTGATGCTTTCGCAGTCCGCTTATGCAAATTAACAATCGAATACGGATCGCCGTGTTCGTAGGGGTTTGATGTATCAAACCCTTTTCGTCGCTCGGCTTACCTGCACATGATGATGTAAATTAACAAATTAGGACGGATACCGATTTAAGAGGGCACGATACATCGTGCCCCTACGAACACGGGCAGTTATCCATATTTAATTTTTAAACCGCATTATTGCTCTGTCCCATAATTAGTTCGGTTTAACCCCTCCCCCAACCCCTCCCCATTTCGCAAGCTCATGGAGAGGGAAGCAAGGCAGGTCTTAAACCCCTATGCGGCAGAATCCGCAGGGATCGAAGAACGGAATCACCGATTTTTGAACATAGCGTGAGGAGGTTCAGCCAAGATACTTGCCAACAAAAAGTCACCGACATATTCCGATGACTGCGCAATGCTTGTTCGGCAGGTGTTTTGAGCAAAGAGGCTGCGATGAATTTAAGTATCTTTGATAAACTAATAACGATAACGATCTTGTATGATATTTTGTGTTGCTTTTAAAGGCTGTTTATCCTCATTACGCAAATTATAACTTATATTTTGTATCAGCCAAGTGGTATACCCAGATGGATATGAAATGAAGGATGCAAACGAACATCTCAGGCACATTCGCCATGTGTATCCTGATCTCGCGATCACGTTATCGCGGCTGCACGCCAAAGAGGGGCAGTTCAGCGACATCGTGGTCGTCAACGAGTCGCTGATTTTTCGCTTTCCGCGCACACCGGACGTGGCGAAAGATATGAGTTACGAGGTCGCGCTGCTGAAGAAATTGCAGGGTCGTCTGCCGCTGCCGATTCCGAATCCGATTTACGAGTATTTTGAAGCCGAAAATTTGACTTTGCCATTTCCGAATCCAGCAACCCCTCCCCCAACCTTTCCTTCGGTCACCCATTTCGCTTCGCTCATAGAGAGGGGAGAAAAACGCAATAAAGGGGAGGGCATACAGGATTTCGGTACGAATATTGAACATTCACCAACAAAACCCTTGATTTTTATGGGCTATCCGATGATTCCTGGCGCACCCTTGTGGCGCGAAACGCTGGCGGCGATCAAGGATGAGAAAATATTGGATCGACTCGCGGTGCAGCTTGCGGGATTTTTGAAGGCGCTGCACAGCACTCCTGCCGCTGAGATCACGGATCGTCCGGCAGGAGAGACGCACGAGTCATGGTCAGCGATGTATACGGCGATGCGCGATCAGCTTTATCCGCATATGCGGCCTGATGCGCGGCAAAAAGTCAGCGAAAATTTCGAGACGTTTTTAAGCGATCCGGCCAATTTCGCCTACGAACCTGTGCTGCGGCATGGCGATTTCGGGACAGGGAACATTCTCTATGATGCCGAAAAGGGCGAGATCAGCGGCGTGATTGATTTTTCGTTCTCCGGGGCAGGGGACATGGCACAGGATGTCGGGGCGCTGCTCGGTTACGGCGAGTCGTTCATGGAGCGCTGCTACGCTGTCTACCCGGAGATGCGCGAGACGCTCAAGCGGGTGCGTTTTTTCCGCACGACGTATGCGCTGCAACAGGCGCTCTATGCGCTGCGCGATGGGAATCGGGAGGATTTTGAGGATGGGATGCGGGAATATGTGTAAGCATGTGTAAATCATCCCAATTCGAGAAAAGCATTATGCGGCGACTCTGTATTTGTACCCAGCAATTTTCTTGCCATGATCTTTCATTAAGCGTTGGTATGCGTTTGCCATAGTACACATCGGCGGAAATTCATAATCAGTTGGGCACAGCACGCTGTGCCCCTACAAACAAGTATCTCGTAAGAGTGCCCGGCGGGTCGCCCAATGTTTAGAAATCAGTGTGGTGGAAAATTAGGTTGTGTTGACATTTCAGCCTGATGATCTCATTCCCTGGCATCCCCACCCCAAACCCCTCCCCATTTCTATGGTTTACGACACGACACTTTTAGGGAATCGGCGGTATTTTTGCACATGGGCAGGTCTCAGACCTGCCCCTACAGAAAAACATCCCGCATGATTTGTGTGGTTGTACTTAGTCCCAAACCTCTTTGGCGAAGTGTTTCTCGTTATATAAGCAGGACAAGATTTCAGCCTTTAACGCCTGTGACGGAGACGCCTTTAATCAGATACTGCTGACCGAAGTAAAACATAATCAGCATCGGGATCAGCATGAGTACCGAAAACGTCATCATCACATTGAGTGAATTTTCGTTGCCTTCAAAGCCTTTAAGCGCGTTAAGACCGAGGGAGAGCGTCCAGTTCTGCTGGTTTGATCCCAGGTAAATCAGCGGATACAGGAAGTCGTTCCACGCGAACTGAAAGGCGAAGATCGACACTGCCGCCAACACGGGCTTGGAGATGGGCATGGCGATGCGCCACCAGACGCCGAACTCGGATGCGCCGTCGATACGGGCTGCGTCGAACAGTTCTTCGGGAATGCCCTTAAAGAACTGCCGAATCAGGAAGATGTAGAAGGCGTTATGCCCCAATACACGCGGCAAAATCAGCGGCCAGAAGGTATTCACCCAGCCGATGCGGTCAAAGAAGATGTAAAGCGGGATTAACTGCACGACATAGGGCAGCATCATCGTCGCCAGCAGGAGGCCGAAAAACAGCTTTCGCCCTGGAAATGGAATACGCGCGAAGGCAAATGCCGCCAATGGGCAGGGAACGAGCGCGCCGAACACCGATGCCACCACGAGAATCAGCGTATTGCGAGTGTAGCGAAGCATCGGTTGATTGGTGAAAATGTCGGTATAATTTTCCAGCGCAATCGGGTCGGGGATGAGTTCAATCGTGCGCAGCGTGACTTTGTCTTTCGTTTTCAGCGAGGTCGAAACCGTCCAGATCAGCGGGAAGATCATGACGAGTGCGCCGAGACTGAGGATAAAATAGAGTGCCGACTGCCGCAGAATTTTGCTGTTTGGATTTTCAATCATCATCAACGCTCCTTTTATTCTTCATCACCGGCATAAAACACCCAGCGGTTCGAGGTGCGAAGCATGATGAGCGTGAACACCATGATAATCAAAAACAGGATGACCGAAAGCGCGGCGGCATAGCCTTTGCGGAAGTAGCGGAAGGCGTTGTTATAGATATTCATCATAAAAACCAGCCCGGCCTGCAACGGCCCACCATCGGAATCGATGAGGACAAACACCTGTGTAAAGACCTGGAAGCTGCCGATGATGCCGATAATGAGGTTAAAGAAAATCGTCGGTGTCATCAGCGGGATGGTAATATTTCGAAGGCGATGCCAGCCATTCCCGCCATCAATTGCGACGGCCTCATAGAGTTCCTGGGGGATACTTTGCAACCCCGCCAGAAAAATGACCATCTGTGCGCCAAAGCCCCAGAGACTCATGATAATCAGTGACGGCTTAATCCATTCAGGCCGCGAAAGCCAGCGTACCGGGTCCAGGCCAAAAGCCATCAGCAGTTGATTGATGACCCCGTAGCGCGTGTTGAGCAGGCCAGAGAAGATGATCGCCGCCGCGACAACCGGTACAATCGCAGGCAGATAGTAAATCGTGCGGAAGAGGGGCATTCCCCGCACGCGCGTGTTCAGCAACAGCGCAACGGCAAACGCTACTGCCAGACCCAACGGGACGCTGAACACCATATAATAGAGTGTGTTGCCGACGCTTTTACTAAAAATCTCGTCTTCTGTAAAAATTTCGATGTAATTATCCAGACCGATCCAGTTGGGTTGAACTGGCCCAATGGAATAGTCGGTGAAGCTCAGATATAAGTTGGCGGTGAATGGCATCAGGTCAAACAGCAGGAACGACAGGAACCAGGGCGCGATAAACACAAAGCCGATCCAACTGCGGTGTTTGAACCAGAAATCGGAGAGCCGGGGCCGTGCCCGACCCTCCGATTGTGCCAGAATCCTGGCATTAGCCATCGACACTGCTCCAGTAGGTGTCCAGAATCGCCTGGCCTTCTGCTGCCGCTTCGTTCAGTGCATCTTCGGCGGTCAAGACTCCGAAGAACGCTTCCTCAATTTTGGCATTCAGAATATCAGCGATCTGGCCCTGGACGGGTGTAATCGGCACGGCGACATCAATCGACAGGCCTTCGAGTACCGTATCCCAATACGGATTGGCTTCGTAATAAGCCGGGTCTTCGTTACAGGATTTTACAGGTGAGGGACGGCTCTGGGCAAAGAGGAATACGCAGCCACCCTCTGGACTCGACCCCAGGAATTCGGCGAATTTATAAGCCGCTTCAATCACTTCCGGTGAATTGGCCGTGGGGATGGTATAGCCCCAACCGCCAACAGGTGAATAACCGACAACACCCGCATGTTTTGCATCCGGGTTATCACCGTTGTAGGGCCGCAGCATCACGCCCCAACGATCCGTATCCGCATACATTTCCGGGTCATTGGCGTTCAAGTGACCGAAGTTCGAGGTATTGATCCCCATGATCGCCAGTTCGTTGGTGTAGAAGGGGTGATCGCCAGCGGTGAAATCGCTCCCCTGGAAGAAATCGGTCATATTCTCCACGCCGCCGTTGACATCGTTGGTGAAGCTCAACATCCATTCCAGCGTTTCGATACCATGCGGGCTGTTAAATTCCAGTGTACGTCCATCATCGCTGACGAATTTGCCGCCATTGGTGTACAGCCAGCTCACGAATTCCTCGCCGGAAGTGCCAACATTCACGCCCAATGTTTCGACACCCGCCGCATCGCCAATCGTGATGGCTTCGGCAACCGCGCGCAGTTCCTGCCAGGTTTGCGGTGGGTTTTCGAACCCGGCCTCCGCCAGCATCTGCTTATTGTAGAAGTACATTCCGGTCAGGCCGCCAGCAGTCGGCATCGGCAGCGCATACAATTGACCCTGGAAATATTGATTGCCAATTTCGCCTTCATAGAACACGCTCAGGTCGAGGCCGGATTGTGCGATGAAGTCATCAATCGGCGTCAGCAGCCCCAGGCCAGCAAACTGGAACGTTTCCAGGCGGTTGGTCATGATAATGCTGGGGGGTGTACTGCTGGATATGGCTGTTGAAACCAGCTCATTGCGGTTGTCCCAGGGTTGAATTTCATTAATGACCTTGATACCGGGGTTCTCGGCTTCAAACCGGGCGATCAGGTCTAACATCAACGGTTCGCGGGAGGCATCCCACCAGTTCATGAAATGGATTTCGATCACATCATCCTGAGCCGCAGCAGGCACCAGGCTAAGTGCCAGCACGACGACTAGCAGTAACAATAAACTAAACGATTTTTTCATGTTCAATCTCCTAAATATCTATTTGGCCAAAATCTCTAACGGCACAATAGCCGGCAGATTCATCGTTTGAGTGGCCCGGTGGTTGCGCCAGGCACAAACTGACAGGGCAGCTTCACCTGCTGTGGATGATCTATTTCGCCATGAATACGCTGGACCAGAATGCGGGTCGCTGTCACGCCAACCGCACGCTGGTTAAGCTGAATATGCGATGGTTTGAGCATATACGGCAGACTGTTGGTCGCTGTCGTCATCGAAAGAACCGATATGTCTTGCGGTAAGCGCATCCCGGCCTGATACAAAAGTTGCAGGATTTCTTCAAATAAAATGCTGTAGTCACACAGAATTGCGGTGATGCCCTGCGCCATGATTTCGTCCAGGAAAAGCTTCGATGGCACAAAATCGGAGAACTGATAGCGTATCAGACGCGCATCGGGATATTCAATCATAGCCTGCTCGCACCCCGCTAGCTTGTCCTGCTGCGGCTCATGCGTGGCGTCAGTGCTTACGAATGCCATACGACGGTGGCCCAGTTCCAGCAAATGCTCCATCGCCTCGGCAGCGCCCGTTTCATAATCGTGTGCCACCCAATTAATCTGGCAGCCGGGGATTTCGCGCCGCCCGATATACACAAACGGGTAGCCTTCATCAAACAAACGCCGGAGTTCCTCGCGGTTGGGGTTCCCGCCCAAGAGGATCGATCCATCCGCCAGCAGCAGTGAGTTCATCGAGTTATTGTAAATGCCCGCTTTTTCCGTGTTCTGGTAGCGCGTGAATAACAGGACATTGTACTTCTGCTCGCTGGCCTCGCGCTGGATACCGGTCAGGTAGGGGAAGAAAAAATCATCGGTCTCATAGGGAAATACCCGATGATAGGCAAACACCCCGACCAGATAGTTATTTCCCTGTGCCAGCATTTTGCCAACTGGATTTGGCGCATAGCCCAGATCTGCCGCTGCTGCCAGCACGCGCGAACGGGTATCCTCGCTAATCGCAATGCGTCCGTTGGTGAAATCGTTCAACACCATCGACACGGTTCCGCGCGAGACTCCGGCACGTTTGGCAACATCCGCCTGGGTAGGTCTTTTCAAAACAATCTTAACTTTCTGGCAGAAAAAATTAATCTGATTTATACTAACACGCGATACCTAACACGTGTCAAAATATAACCTTGAATCTATTCCCTTGTCAAGCAATCAAATTTATGTGAGGAATGAACATGCCAGAATTTGTCCCCATTTTGCCGGAGCAAAAACAACAATTTGATGATGAAGGTTATCTGATCGTCCGCAACGTGCTGGACTCTGATACGATTGAACGCCTCACCGAAGTGAGTGATCGCCTGATCAGCAGCGATCAACGCGAAAATCGACAGCAAAGCAACGGCGGCCTGTATGATGGTTTCCGCAACTGTATTTCGATGGACGAGGCTTATCAGTCGCTGCTGATGCACCCGACAACCTTTCCAATGGTCGTACAACTGCTTGGCCCGAACATCAATTTGCTGACCAGCCACCTGATTTATCGTCATCCCGACCCGAAGGATGCGCCTATCACCAATCGTATCCCCGGCTGGCATCGCGATCATTATGCTTCGATGGCTGACCTCGGCCACGCCCGTATCTTGCGCCACTCCCTGAAAGTCGCTTTCTATCTGACTGACCTGAGCGAACCTAATAGCGGCGCGACCCTGCTGGCTCCCGGCACGAATCAACTCAAAGAGCCAATGGAAATTCCCGAAGGACAGCCCGACCCTGTCAATGTGCTTGAACCGCTGTTGCAGCCAGGTGACTGTGTGATTTTCGAAAATCGCACCTATCACGCTGGGGCTGCTAACCGTGTCGGACGGCTGCGCAAGGCCGTGATGATCGGCTACGCCTACCAATGGATGCGCCCTTACGATTATCGCCAGCAGCCGCCGGAGATGGTCGAAAAACTGGATGCGATGGGTCGTTATCTGGTGGGGGAGCCTGTCGATTCGACCAAAGAATTTCGCTTTGATCTGGGGCCAAACCCGATTAAAAGCTGGGCGGAAGCGGGCGGCTTTACCTATTCGCCTTATCAGGAAGGCCCGCGAGTCTTCACAGCGCGGCATTAAATATCCTCCCATTACTGGAACAGGACGTGACTCATGAACGAACGTGCAACAGATATTCTCATTATTGGCGGTGGAACGGGCGGCGTCGCGGCGGCACTGGCAGCGCTGCGAATGGGCAAAAAGGTCATCATGACCGAAGAAACCGACTGGATTGGTGGGCAGTTGACCGCGCAGGCTGTCCCGCCGGATGAACATCCCTGGATCGAACGCTACAGCGCGACCAACAGCTACCGCCAGTTCGCCGAAGGCGTGCGCGATTATTACCGCCGCAATTATCCGATGACGAACGCCGCGCGGGGCATCATCAACCTGAATCCTGGCAATGGGTATGTCAGCCGTCTGTGTCATGAGCCGCGTGTCGCCCTGGCGGTCATAGAGTCCATGCTTGCGCCTTATCGCAGCAGCCAGCAGCTTGACATCCTCCTGAACACACGCCCAACGGCTGCCGAAACCGATGGCGACAAAATTACAGCCGTGACGGTACGCAGCGCAGAAACGGGAATTGAAACCGTTTTGACCGCGCCCTATATTATCGACGCCACTGAACTGGGCGATCTGTTGGAATTGGCGAAGGTCGAGCATATTATCGGCGCAGAGAGCAAAGACCAGACGGGCGAACTCCACGCCGTCGAGGGTGACCCGCAGCCGATGGATCAACAGGCGGTGACGTGGTGCTTCGCGGTGGATTGGCTGCCGGGGGAAGATCACACCATTGAAAAACCGCAGGATTATGATTTTTGGAAAGGCTATCAGGCGGATTTCTGGCCGGGGCCGCAGCTTGGCTGGCAGGATGTTAACCCTATCACGCTGGCGTCACGTTATCGCGCGATTTTTGATGGCGACGGCCCGCCAACCAAAAGTGGGCGTCCGGCGGATTTCTGGCATTATCGCCGCATTTTTAATAAGGATTACTATCCTGAAGGCGCTTATGCCAGTGACATCACGCTCGTAAACTGGCCGCAAATTGACTATTGGTTGGGGCCGATCCTGGGCGTTTCTGATGAGGCAGCACAGGAAAATCTGCGACAATGCCGCCAGTTGAGTTATTCGTTTCTCTATTGGATGCAGACCGAAGCCCCGCGCCACGATGGGGGTACTGGTTATCCTGGCCTGCGTTTGCGCGGCGATATTGTCGGTACGGAAGATGGGCTGGCGAAATATGTCTATGTTCGCGAAGCGCGGCGGATGCTGGCGGAATTCACCGTTAGCGAACAGCATGTCGGCGTGGAGCAGCGCGGCGATCTGGTGGGCGCAGAAATATTCCACGATACCGTTGGGACGGGCAGCTATCGCATCGACCTGCACCCCAGTACTGCCCTGCGCACCTATGTGGACATCAGCAGCTATCCGTTCCAGATTCCGCTGGGCGCACTGATTCCGGTTCGCATGGAGAATCTGCTGCCGGCCTGCAAAAATCTCGGCGTCACGCATATCACTAATGGCTGTTATAGGCTGCATCCGGTGGAATGGAATATTGGCGAGGCGGCGGGTGCGCTGGCGGCCTACTGCCTGACTCATCAGCTCACACCGCGACAGGTGCGTAATACCGAAAGCCATCTCAGTGATTTCCAGGCGCTGCTGGCAGACGATCTCGATTTCGCGTTGGAGTGGCCGGAGTTCGCCCGCATCACGCCGCGCTAGCGTCTGGCTGACTCTGCAAAACGCTCATTTCCGCACTGAAATGCATAATGAGAATTCAGACCCTGGAATCAAAAAAAGGATCAATTCGGATGAACCAAAAGAATCAAAAACAGAACATGGAAGACTTTGTGAAGGCTCAGAATTTTGACAGACTGAAGGCCGCCCAACTCAACGGATCCATATCGGAAGACATCACCGACGAGCAGTTAGAAGCCTTTGTGAAATACAAGATCACGAGGACATCAACTCAGATTATGAACGAGCCAATGGTCGATCAGTTGCGTGATTTTATGGCTTCCTGGAACGCATCCAGCAGAACTTAGGCCGTGCCACCATGGAGATGACAGCCCGCACGGCGTATGCGCTGCGCGATGGGAATAGGGACGATTTTGAGGATGGGATGCGGGATTATGTGTAATAATATGTAAATCGTCCCAATTCGAGAAAAGCATTATGCGACGACTCAATATTCTTATTCTTTCCCTGATGTGCCTGATGATATGGAATCAGGCAACGAAGGCGGATTTCGGCACAAACTGGACGGCTATATTTTACAACAACACCAACTTTAGCGGCGCACCAGCAGCGAACATTAATGGGGTGAATGCCATTAATTTCAATTGGCCGCACGTGCCTATCATCAACGGTGTTCCAGTAAATGGAGTCAATGAAGATAATTTTTCAGTACGTTTTACATCGACGCAAAATATTGCGCAGGGAAGTTATCAGTTCACTGTTACATATGATGAGCATGTGCGAGTAGTGATTGATGGAAATGTGGAGTTCGAAGATTACGTAAATGACTCTATCAGAACGTATTCATTTTCTCGTGCCCTGACCGCAGGCCAACATTCATTACAGGTCGAACTTATTGACTTCACCTCACAAGCAGTCATTCAGCTTCAATGGAATCCTGTATTATCCGGCCCACAGCTTATCGCGCCATCCAATGGGGCAAGTATGGAGGATACCACGCCGACATTCTCGTGGAGCGCTGTGCCTACCGCCGTAGAATATCAAATCCAGATTGATAATAGCAATAACTTTTTCAGTCCTGAGCGAGAGGCAACAGCGACTAATCGCCAGTACACGCCGATCACACCTCTACCTCTGGGGTCATATTACTGGCGAGTCCGCGCAACCAACAGCGCATGGAGTGCGGTGCGGCAATTTACGCTTGAGTTGCTCCGACCCAGACTCAACTACTTTATAACTTCCGATGTCCTGATTACCTGGAATCCGATTAGCTGGGCAGAGAGTTATGTGGTGCAAATCTCTCGGAATTTGGCGTTCACTGATCTGGTGAACACTATCCCAAGCGCGGACATTTTCGTTGAATATACGCTTTCAAACGGCACGTATTATTGGCGGGTACGCGCAGTCGCAACCGATCAAACCGGAAAATGGAGCGCATCAGAGTTAATCACCGTCGATATGCCGTAAATTTGTAGGCTAGTTTCCAGGCATCTTGACCACGATCACGCTGATGTTGTCCGCGCCGCCGCGACTATTGGCTAAGGAAACAAGCTTATCGCAGGCATCCTGCGGATTCTCCAAACCCATCACGATTTCGCCAATTTCCGCGTCCGCCACATAATTCCACAGGCCATCGCAGCACAAAAGCAGGCGCGAATCGGGTGGGAGGCGGCGGGTGAGGGTATCGACTTCGAGCGTTTCGCTCTGACCGATGACACGGTAAAGTACGCTGCGCTGATCGTGTTCGAGCGCTTCTTCCGGCGTGAGCTGACCGAGTTCGATGAGACGCTGCACCAGCGAATGATCGCGCGTGATCTGCTCCGCGCCATTCTGGGTAATCAGATAGCAGCGGCTGTCGCCCACGTGGGTGATGTAGGCCAGCCCGCCGACGATGGTCGCCGTTGTGAGGGTGGTGGCGCTCTCCGGCACTTTTTTGATGACTTCCGCGTTGGCCTTTTGCGCGGCATCCGCCAAAGCCTCGATAATGGGTGGGCGATCATCATCGTCTGCCAGAAGCGGCGCATAAATTTGCCCCATAATCTGCGTCGCGAAAACGCTCACCGCCACCGCCGACGCTTTTTCACCGTCGTTATGTCCGCCCGCGCCATCCGCCACAATAAACAGGCCACAATTGGGCCTTTGGTCAACGCTGCTGCTCATCAGCACAAGCGATAAGAGTGAATCCTGGTTATTGTCGCGAACCATCCCGACATCAGAAGACTGTCCATAGATAAGGTGTGTGAGTGGCACAGGTGTTATATCCCAAATTATTCTTACACAATGTATGACGATTATCAGGTAGGTGGCAGGCAATGTCAACTTTGTGGCTTCAAATCTGTCAAGTGGAGCGATATATATCCAAAATCAGACTTCCTAACTCATCAATCATTCATTTTTGCAGGCGATTAAACCCCCAATTATGAGGGGGCGTGTTCATTGACCTGCTGATCGACTTCACGCTATGATTGCATGAATGAATAAAATTCACGCCAATTGTCAAATTTAGGGCGCACTGCCCTGTAACCAACACTCACTTTTCGGAAAGAATAAGCGTCATTTAGTGATGCGTGCAGCCAGCAATGATGCACGGTAGGCTTTGATTTGCCTCATCACCGAGAACAGCAACTAAACAGCAACAAAATAGCAACAACCAGTACAGCAAATCGCCAAGCGCAGCAGACAGCAAAGAAACATAACCAACTAGGGATAGCGAACAACATGCAGCAAGTAAAGCAAAACCAGCAAAAGCAGGAATACCACCAGCAAAACCAGCAAAACAATTGGCACGTGATGGACATCGGAACGATCACGCCAAAACTTAAAACCAGCCAGGAAGCCGGACTGAACGAGGCTGATATTGCAGGGCGCATCGCCGAATACGGACAGAACGAATTGGTCGAGCGCGGCGGCAGAAGCCCTCTCTCGATTTTATGGGAGCAGTTGACCAATCCGCTGGTGCTGCTGCTGATTCTGGCGGCGGTGATCTCGGCGTTTCTGGGCAAGGTGGACAGCGTGATCGCGATTATGGCGATTGTGATCCTCAACTCGATCCTGGGTGTTGTTCAGGAGTATCGCGCGGAGCAGGCGATGGCAGCGCTGAAAAAGATGGCGGCTCCGCTGGTGAGAGTACGGCGTGGGGGCAAAACACAGGATATTCAGGCGCGTGATCTTGTCCCTGGCGATGTGGTTTTGCTGGAAGCGGGGAGTATTGTCCCGGCAGATTCACGGCTTTTTGAGTCGGCCAATCTGAGCGTGGCGGAAGCGGCCTTAACGGGTGAATCGCAGCCTGTCGAAAAATCGACGGAAGCCTTAAAAGAAGTCGACGCGCCGCTGGGTGATCGTAGCAATATGGTTTACATGGGTACGGCAGTGACCTATGGACGCGGCAGCGCGATTGTCGTCGAAACAGGGATGCGGACGCAGCTTGGTCGGATCGCGGAATTGATCCAGGCGGTAGACAGCGACCCAACCCCGCTGCAACGGCGCATGAATGAACTGGGCAAGGTACTGCTAATCGTCGCGCTGGCGGTGATGGCGCTGGCATTCCTGGTCGGGCTGACAACGGGACACCCGCTGCAAGAAGTGATGCTGAACGCCGTCGCGATTGCCGTCGCTGTCGTACCAGAGGGTTTGCCCGCCGTCGTGACGATTGCGCTGGCGTTGGGCGCACAGCGGATGTTGAAACGCAACGCGCTGATCCGCAAATTACCCGCTGTCGAAACGCTCGGCTCAGTGACGACGATCTGCTCAGATAAAACTGGCACACTGACGAAAAATGAAATGACCGTGACGGTGATCGACGTGGCCGGAAAAACCGAAGCGCTGGTCGAGGTGGTCAGCCGGGGTGGTTTGAGCGCGTTGATGGCCGCCAGCAATGGCCGCTCAAATGGTGAGGTCAAACCGCATGATCTGGCGGAAGCGCTGCTGCTTACCGGAAGCGCACTGTGTAATGACGCTGTTTTGCAGCCTACCGAGTCTGATCCGAAAGCGCTGCACGCGATTGGCGATCCGACAGAAGGGGCGTTGGTGATCGCGGCGGCGCATTATGGCATGTACAAGCCGGTGCTTGACCGCGTGTTCCCGCGCGTGGGCGAAGTGCCATTTTCATCGGAACGCAAGCGCATGACCACTGTGCATCATCTGAATAAAGCGGTCAAACCCGAAGAAGGCTCGGAGGGTGCGCAATATCTGCTCAATCTGCTGGCGGAACTGAAGCGCGAATATATCGGCATCACCAAAGGCGCGGTGGACAGCCTGCTGGACGTGTGTGATCGCGTCTGGGTGGATGGAAATATCGTGCCACTGGACGCTGCATGGCGCAAAAACATTGAAGGAACCAACAACAGGCTGGCGCAGGATGGGCTGCGAGTGCTGGGCATGGCGCTGCATCGCTGGGAGACGCTGCCGACGGATTGGAAGCCGGAAACCGTCGAAAAAGGGCTGGTTTTCATGGGCATGGTCAGCATTATCGACCCGCCGCGTGTCGAGGTGAAAGAGGCAGTGCGGGTCGCTCGTGGGGCAGGCATTCGCCCAGTGATGATTACAGGCGATCACCCGCTGACGGCGTTCAATATCGCCAAGCAGCTTGATATCGCCACCGATCAGGACACGGTGCTGACCGGGCATGAACTGGGCAAAATGTCGCAGGCGGAGTTGGAAGGCGTTGTCGAAAAAGTTGCGGTTTATGCGCGAGTCTCGCCGGAACACAAGCTCAATATCGTGCAAGCGCTGCAAAATAAAGGCCATATCGTGGCGATGACGGGCGACGGCGTGAATGATGCGCCCGCGCTCAAACGCGCCGATATTGGCGTGGCGATGGGCATCACCGGGACGGCGGTCTCGAAAGAAGCGTCGGACATGGTGATCGTGGACGACAATTTCGCGACGATTGTGAGCGCTGTCGAAGAAGGGCGCACGATTTATGACAATGTGCGGCGTTTTGTCAAATATCTGCTGGCGAGCAATACGGGCGAGTTGATCGTGCTGCTGTTCACGCAGTTGATCGCGGGGATGACGCTGCCGCTGACGACGCTGCAAATTCTGTGGATGAACCTGATTACCGACGGTATCCCGGCGCTGGCGTTGGGCATCGAAGAATCGGAACAGGGCAGCATGAAACGCCCGCCGTATGCCCCGAACGAGAGCATTTTTGGGCGCGGCATGGCGCGGCATATTCTGCTGGTCGGCGCGGCGCTGGGTGGCACAGGTCTGGCGCTCGGCTATTGGGCATGGTCGAACGGGATCACGGCGGCGGACGGCGGCCCGGCCTGGAATACGCTGGTATTCATGTTTTTGACGATGGCGCAGATGGGACATGCACTAGGCCTGCGTTCGCACCGCGAGTCTCTGTTTTCGATGAATATTTTCGGCAACCGCTTCCTCGTGTGGGCGGTGGTGGCAACACTTGCACTGCAATTGGTGGCGATTTACGCACCATTTTTCAACAACCTCTTTAACACGCATCCGCTGACGCTGGGGCAGCTTGCGCTGTGTCTGGTCATCAGCACGGTGGTGTTCTGGGTGGTGGAGTTGGAAAAACTGCTGATTAGACGGGGTGTGTTGAAGTAATTCGTACCCAACGCCTCCCCAACCTTTCCTTCGGTCACCCATTTCGCAAGCTCATGGAGAGGGGCTTTTATAAGGGCATGCGACTGCATTAGCACCATATGATGGCTTGGTAAAGGCAACCTCACCCCAACCCCTCTCCGAATTCAGAGAGGGGCTTTTTTTAGACCTGTTGCGACATTTTGTGTCCGTCTAATCGGGGTAAGACCAGTGATCGCATGAGGGGTAGAAATTCGTTACCACACTATCGTGTAGCCATATCACCGCGATGCGCCCGCGATCATTACGCCAGTTACCCCCATCAATATGACTAATCGACAGATGGCATTGTCCAATTCGGCTGCGGGAAATCAACGCCTGTCGCCCAACCCGCGCCGAGCAAGCACAAAAATTCCAGCATTTGTGCCATCTGTTTGGGCGAATGGCGCATTCCATCCTTGAGCCACCAGCGAATCGCGTTGATTTGCATACCGACGAGACAGTGAGCCAGAAAATCCGGCGGAACGCGCGGCTGAATGTCTGACTCCGCCGAGACAGCGCCGATGATGTCCTTTTCAAAAAGTTCCGCCAGATAATCCGTTACCTGCCAGATAAATGCGATTGAGCCTTTGTCGCTCAACATGATCTTATAGAAATCGGCGTGGTCGGCGACATGCTTGAAATCGCTGCTGTCGATCTCGTCCGGATTCTGCAAATCGGCGATAAACATATCGGCGGGGCGTTGAAGCTGCGCCAGTTCCTCATACATCTCTCGCAGGCTGCTGAACAGCAGTTCATCCTTGTCTTTATAATGGAGATAGAAAGTGGGGCGGGCGACATCCGCACGCTGAGTGATGTCCTGCACCTGAATATTTTCGTAGCCTTTTTCGACGATCAAGGCCATGAGCGAGTCGCGAAGAAGCTGGCGAGTGCGTATTTTGCGGCGATCTTCGGGCATAATGGACACCTGTCTGTTAAATAACGCGGGTCATAAATTGCTTGTTGACAGCCCTCCGAATTGCCATATGATGAGGACATGCGTCAATTATGCGACACGAGTCAATTAAAGTCAAAGAGACGAGGGATTTACGATGATAAACGAGCGAAAAATGCCGCCAGCGACGCGGCCTGTGAAAAATATTCTGGATTTGCTGGAACTTTTCCGCAATATGCGCGACGATTTATTGGGGATCATGGTGGATGGCTTCAAGGAATATGGCGACCTGTTCATGTTCGAGGTCAAGGGACAGCCGCTGCAATATATGATGGCGCACCCGGATCATATCCAGGAAGTGACCGTGAAGCAGGCGGACAAATTCATCAAAAATTCTGACTACACCGACAGGCACAAGGGAATCGCGCGATTTTTGGGCAACGGTTTGCTGACGAGCAACGGCGAATTCTGGAAACGCCAGCGCAAACTGGTCGCGCCAGCACTGCACGCCCGACGGATCGAAAGCTACGCGCAGACGATGGTCGATAGCACGCTGAAGATGCTTGAGGGCTGGCAGGGTCAACGCGAGGTCGATATTGACGAGGAGATGATGAAGACGACATTGGCAATCGTCGCCAGGTCGCTTTTTAACGTCGATGTTTCCGGTGAATCGCGCAAAATCGGCGATGCGATGGCGGTCATGCAGGATATGTTCGGCGCGACCAGCGGGGTGGAGGCGCTGCTGCCCTGGTGGATTCCGACTCCAGGGCGGTTTGCTTCGCGGCGGGCGGTGCGCGATCTGAACGAGATTGTATATCGCATCATCCGCGAACGGCGACAAACGAACGAGGATTTGGGCGATTTACTCTCCATGCTGCTGCTGGCGCAGGACGACGCGGGGCAGGGGATGACTGACGAGCAGGTGCGCGACGAGGCCGTGACGATGTTCCTGGCGGGGCATGACACGACGGCGAATACGCTCAACTGGACGTGGGTTTTGCTGGCGCAGCACCCGGAAATCGAGGCGAAACTGCACGACGAAATTGACCGAGTTTTAGAGGGTCGTGCGCCCACACTGGCGGATTTGAAACGGCTGCCCTATGTGGAAATGGTCATCAAGGAGTCGATGCGGCTGTACCCGCCTGCGTTCACGTTCAGCCGGGCGGCGGCAGTGGACACAGAAATCGGCGGCTACCATGTGCCGAAGGGTACGGTGATTACGGTGGTGTCGTATTACACGCATCGCCATGCGGACTGGTGGGACGAGCCGGAAGCGTTCAAGCCGGAGCGATTTGGCGAACAGGTTTATGACCCCTCACCCCCGTCCCCTCTCCCCTTGCAAGGGGAGAGAGGGGTAGATGCGGAAGGTGAGCGATCATTCACCAGTGGAATCAAGCATCGGTATGCGTACATTCCGTTTGGGGCAGGGCCGCGCGTGTGCATCGGCAACAGTTTCGCGATGATGGAAGCGCAGTTGATGCTGGCGACGATTGCGCAGCGTTATCAGTTGCGACTCGCGCCGGGGCAGGTGGTCGAGCCGGAACCGCTGCTCACGCTGAGGCCGAAGGGTGGTCTGAAAATGCGGGTCGAGGAAAGAGTGAGAGAAAGAGAGAAATTCATTTAACGCAAAGGCGCAAAGAACGCAGAGAAAAACGCAAAGAGTCACAGCAGCACTTTCGCCAGTTCGGTCACGGCGGCCTTGAATTCCATATCAGACCATTTCATATAAAAGTGGATGATGCTGCCGCCCGTCTCGCAGACGAAACAGTAGCAGTAATTTTCGCGCTGATTGACGTTAAAGCTCTCGCGGTGGTCGTCGTGGAAGGGGCAGAGTCCGCGACCACCGCGGTCAAGCTAGACGAACTGGCTGACAAAATCGTAAACCGAGATCGCGCTTTTGACTCGCTCGGCTTCGGTTTCGCCCCATGCACGTTAGTTGATTTGGAATTTGCGTAAGCACTCTCAGAGATATGACATTTGTCACTCTATAACCAGAAAAACATCATCCTACAATTATAAATAAGGATAAGATCGCAGATCACATAGCAGCAAAAAATAAATAAAGCTGTTAGGAGATTAGATCATGAAACACACGCGGATTATCTTGATAATGATATTGGCACTGGCACTGACGAGTGTGCTGCCAGTGATGTCACAGGACGAAACAACAACCGTTGAGTATACCTTCAACGGCACTGAACTTCAAAGAATCGAAAATGGCGTAATCGTCCAGGTTTGGACGCTCACAAATACCTTGGAGACGCAGCAGATTGTGGGTATCTTGAACGCTCAGGCGCGGAGCACTGATCCGACTATCAACTATGCTTTCGATAATGACCGGATGTACCATCTGCGTGGCGATCAGGTTGTTGGCCTTTCGGAACTGCGTGGCGGAAGCTGGGTTGAGGAGCCAGCGTTGATCGTGCGTTATGAGTATGATGGTCAGGATATGCGCCGCTTTGTGAATGACAGAGTCCAGGAAGAATGGGCGCTGCCCCCCGGCGTACAAACCTATGGCTTTATGACAATGATGCAGGCTCAAGCGAATGAACTGGTTGCGATGCATGTCAGTGAAGAGTTGTATGCCGAACAACCTATTGAGCATCTGCCGACGCTGTTGGCGGACAAGTTTACCCTTCACTATACCCCAAGCGATCAGTCAATTGATATGACCTGGTACACGCCTGAATTTGCAGACAGTCTGGCGAGTGTGCTATCGGCGAACACGACTGATCCAGTGGTGATGGCTATGGAAGACCTGGTTGTTCTCCATGAGCCAGTAATCACAGAACCCCGATATGATTTGATGAACATGCCTCAGTTTTCTTATGAACCGCCTGCCAACCTGTACGATCTGTATCGCTTCGAGGATGGCAAGTTGACAGAAATGTGGCTGGGGTTTGATCTGGCAACACTCACTCAAACCGCCAACTAAGACGATTTGCTAACTGAGTTCAACAGAGGCGGGATAATCTCCCGCCTCTTTTTATTTTTGGTGATTGCGTTGTATTACATTCGCTGTGCTTTTTTAGTGACTGTTGGCAAGGCGGCGTGAACGGGCTTCAACCTGGAAACGTGGCCATCTCCGGTAAAGGCGATGCAGCTCGAAGAAGCACTAGAACGAATTCAGGAGGGTGAATAATTACGGTGGGTATCATCAAAAATGATCGGGTTCGCCCACTGAGAACCTATCATGCCCTATCGGAGTAATTATAGAGATTAAACACTTCAATAGGGCTTATCGATGATGAAAAAATTCGTGCTTTTGATGATTGTCGTGCTGGCTGTCTCGCTTAGTGCTGCCGCAGAGGAAAATAGCGAGAAGAGCGAGTTTCTTTTTGTCTCCAACCGCGACGGTAATTTCGAAATTTACCGTATGGACGGCGAGGAAATTCAACGTTTAACCGAGACAGAGGCCGACGAATATTTACCGTTCTGGTCGCCGAACGGGGAGCAAATCGCGTTCGGCCCGGTAGTCGATAATGTGATTGAGATCGCGCTGATGGATGCTGATGGTAGCAAAGTGCGCACACTGGTTAGTAATGGCGCATTTGTCCAGATGTCGGCGTGGTCGCCGGACGGCAGCGAAATTATTTTCGAGCAGGACACTGACGGCGAAATGGCGGTGTTTGCGCTGGATGTTGAGTCTGGCGAGATTCGCAAAATTTTAGAAGATGAAAGTGGCACTTCGGGTGTGATGTGGTCTCCGGACGGGGAACAAATCGCGTTCAGCAGCGCCATTGAAGGCAGCGTTGATATTTATGTTGTCGATAGCGATGGGCAAAATCGCCGCCGCCTGACCGAGGGCCGCAGCAATGAAACCAATCCTATCTGGTCACCGGACGGCACACAAATTCTATATATCAGCGGCAGTCGCGGGAACACCGATATTTTTGTGATGGATACTGATGGGCAAAATGTACGTCAATTGACTGATGAGCCAGGGTTCGATCACGCCGCGGTGTGGTCGCCGGACGGCAGCGAGATTTTATTCATGTCTGATCGCGAGGGAAATAACGAAATTTACGTGATGGATGCGGACGGCACAAATATCCGCAACCTGACGAATCACCCCGCCGATGATGGCTCACCAGCACCGCGCCCAGTGGCAGTTCCTTAATGGGGATCAGTTACAAACTGAAGCCGCCGAACCCGATTCGGAAAATCCGCGCGATTCGGGGCGGAAGCTGACGCGCACGGGCAGGTGGTAGGTGTTTCGGGTGGGGCAAAACCCCTCGGCGCTGATGAGCATTCCCTGATTGGCGTACCAAGCGATATAGACGAAACGTCGATTATTAGAGGCGACATACAGCGATTGATCAGGAAAGCCGAATGCTAAAAATATGTCGCCTACCGAGAGATAGGTGTCGACGGTGATGTCGAGAACTTTAAGGCCTTCGACCCTGATACTGCCAGCGTGCGTATCATCAATCCAGTTGGGATGCGCGGCACTCCATCGCCAGTTCATCGTCGTTCGCGGTAAAACAGCGTCGTACATAACGGCGTACCTGGCCTGTGCGGGAAAATCATCGCTCGTGGTGGACGACCATTCATGCATACTGAAAATGTGCAACGCAACGTCTACCGTCGTCACACCGGGGCGGATGCCCATGAAACAGGGCATGGGACACTCCTGGCTGATGAGCGCATGCAATACACGATCCTCGTAGGGCTGGGCGCGAACGATCAAAATCGGAAGGGTGAAAATGATCGTCAAAAACAGCGTCGATTTGAGCCAAAATTTAATCACGATGCCAGACCATCGCAAAGCTGACCGGAGTCCCACGATAAATGTGCCACTTCGGTTTTTTCTGCAACCAGGCATCGTCGATCACGCCTTCGTCCATTTCCAGCAGCGTCCAGCCCGCCGCGTGAGCTGCTTTTACGTGGTCACTGAGAAGGTGAACATAGCTGCGAATGGTGACGGTTTCGCCGGATGCGCGGTCAAAATGCGTGGGTACACCCGCCATTAAAAATTGGGGATGAAAACCGACGATGACAAAATGACCGCCTTTCTGGGTGACACGGGCGACTTCGTGGTACAGCGGCTTGATGTCCGGCATGTGTTCGTCGGCGAGCGACTGGGTGCAAAGGTCGTAGGCCTCGGCGGGGAGTCCGGTGTTGAAAACGTCGGCGATATGCAGCGAGCGATAAATATTTTTAGCGCGGGCGACTTCGACCATTTCCGGCGTTATATCGACCCCATCAATCGGCGCGGCGGTGCGCGTTTTTAACCATGTGCCGATGCGCCCTGTACCGCAGGCGAGATCGAGAATCGACTGCGCGGCAGACCAATCGACGCTTTGCAACCGTTCAAAGAGGCGCACATCCATCTCGTCCTGCACGATCTGCTCATAATTACGCACCCATTCGCCGTAGCCTTCGCGGACATCGACGATGGGATATTTGCGCTTGTCGAAGTGAGAGTGATCCATGATTTATCCAGAGTGAACTCTAAAACGTCCTGTGAAATTTTCTCTTTTTCACCTTCATCCTACTTTTAACCCAATATGCGCTGCAAGACCCACTGAGTCAGCCAGATCATTAAATGATTATTCCAACAAGCGCTGCAAGACCCACTGGGTCAGCCAGACGATGACCGGGAAAAAGAGTGCAGCGGCAACACCACGCAGGGTTTCCGGCTTCCAGGGCCAGGTGGAAATGCGATCCAGCACGGTATGTTCGAGTTCCAGGCTTGATATCGTTTTATTGAGGTTATCCATATCGACCATTTCGCCGGAATCGACACGGTGGTGCAGTTCGGTGAGAGCGATGCGCTGGCGTTCGCCGTTTTCGCTCATCTGCTGATCTTTGGCTTCCACGAGCAGGCGACGCGCCCCTTCCAGCGGGAGCACAAACGTCAACAGCGAAAGCACGGTGAAAAAGATGAGTCCGGCGATACCGATATTAAACAGCAGCGGCGCACAGAGATACCAGAGATAGACAATAAGGGCGATGCCGACGGCTGTGCGCGCACTGAGCGACGAAAAAGCATACAGCGGCCCCAGCTTGTACAGATTAATGCCGGAGCAGCGTTTGTAAATTTGCTGCACCACGCGCAGTTGGTGGAGTGTATGATAGAGCAGCACACCCATGATCGCCCAAATGACGAGCGAAATCGCGTGGTTAAAATTTATGGAAAGTGCTGTCGCGGCAAAATGAAGCTCGGATATTTTCAGCGGGTAAGGTATCCAACTCAGCACGGAGATGCCATTGAGTGCACCGAGAGCGACAGCCAGCAAAGTCGGGCGCGTGGGTAGTGTGGTGAGGCGGTAGAGCAGGTCGTCGTATTCGGCATCGCTGATCGACAGCAGGGGACGAAAACGCGCTAAGGATTGGGCGGCAACCTGATCGAGGTGGTGCATAAGAGCCAGGGCGTAGGGAATGGCAATGATATAGACCAGCGGAAAAGCATATACGCCGCCGTTCCATTGGGTAGCGATCTGAATGATGACCAGAATCGCGGCGAAAACTGCGTAAAACAAGGCAGCGGGGATCGTGAGCGCATCCACCCAATCGGTAAAACGATCAAACCAACTGGGCGCATAAGTTGGTGACAACGTGCTGATTTCAGACATCAGATTATATTCCTGCATAGCGTTGGCGTGATTATAACTCATTCTTTCAATCGCGCACGGCAGGCTTAAAGCAAAATTTTCAACGCCACATCACCCACATACAGAACTCCTCGCGACCCCATTCGAAATCTGAGGTTGAGACGACACGAAAATGGCCTGCACCGGTAAATAATAGGATTGCGACAAGGGACAATTCCCCTGAGTGATGACCACGATTCCGTGCTGCTCGTACCAACCCGCGTACTGGAAACGCTGACCATCCTTGCTGGTGGAGAAATAGACCTGTGTCGGGCTGCCGAACGCCAGAATGATCTCGCCGAGGGTGAGGCGGGTGGCGATGCTCATATCTGTAACCAGCACATCCCGTATGGTCATGCTGCCGCGCTGGTCGCCAACAATCCAATCGGGCAGCGTGTCGCTCCAGTACCAGTTGACAATGGCTTTCCGCAGTACCGTATCAAATAGCGGGGCATCGCGAATTTCTTTCGGGAAATCGGCTCGACCATTGGCGACCCATTCATGGTTATCCAGAATTTCGCCGGACTCGCGCATGGGTGTCACTCCGGGGCGGATACCCATGAAGCATGGAGTCGGGCAGTCATCGTTAATCAAAATCGGCGTGACACGATCCTCATATTGCTGCGCGCGGATGGCGATGATGGGCAAGGTGAACAGGATGGTGAGGAGCAGGGCGGGTTTGAGGCAAAAATTCAGCATTATTCACACGCACGAAAAACGCTTTTTCAAGGCAAGTCAACCGTAAAAGTTTCCAGCACACTCCAATCCGACCATCGTCCGGCTTGATTTTTAGCCTGAACTCGCCAGTTATAGCGTCCTTCAGGCAGATCGACGTTCAGGCTGGTATCGGGTGTCAGAACGACGAGTTCCGGGATTACACCTGTTGTCATCCAATGCTCCAACTCCGAAATACGGCTGATCTGGGCATGATAAAGGGTTGAATTAGCAATACCCTGCCATGTGAGTGTGACAGAATTGGAAGTCATAAGATTGAGGTCTGGCGCAGCATCGGCAATCGTAAATTGGCGCACTTCGCTCCAATCGCCCGTCTGGGATGTGTTTGAACGCCTGACGCGCCAGTAATATACGCCGTCAGCCAACGGCGGCAAGACCACCGTATCGTGAGGCAGCAATGCAAAAGACAGGTTATTAAGCCATTGAAGCTGATGGATCGAGTCACCAATGATTTCAGACCGTTCCAGGGTCAATGTATGCGTACCTGGTGGAAGCATCACAATTAAGGGATATGTGGCTAGATTAGTCTGCATAGCGCTAAAGACTTCAACGCCATCGACTAGAAAGCGCCCGAAATCATCATAAGAAATATAAAACTCACTGATCGCTTCTAAATTTTGCTGGCTCGTAAAGCGCACTGAAAAATAATCAGCGCCGATTCCAGGTACAGGATTGGCGGCATGGTTAGGAATACGGGGCGGGCCGCTTCCCCAATTGAAGTTAATGCCATTCACATTGCGAATTATCTGTGTTGGCGAACCGCTGAACGACATATTGTTATAGATCGTTGCGGTCCAATTTGATCCGAAAGTAACGTTATCAGCAGTGGGGTAAGTAGGTGTTGAAATCAAATTTTCATAAACAGGGCTGGAAAAATCTGTATCGTCGTCAACCTGTACTTCCACGTCATAGCCGTACCAATGGAGGCTTGGAGTGGAGGTATGAAGAACGTCGCCATCATTTGGGGTAAAAATATAGGGTGGGGGAAGTGGTTGTTGGGCGTGGACGGGAATCGCAACTATAAGCGCGAATGCTAAAGCGATGAAACTACTCAAACGAAGTGCGATTGCTGAGAAATTCAATTTTACATCCTAACAATAGGATTGACGATCTAAAAGGGCACATCGCGGTGATATTGGGACACGATGGCGTGGTGAATTCTAAACCCCTCACCCCAAACCCCTCTCCCACAAGGGGCGAGGGGCTTATAAATCGGGACAAAATCGGCGCAATTTGTAGAGAGGGCGGCAGTCTAAATGTTAATTACTTCTTCACGGTATCACGTTTTTCCCAGCCCTCGCGGAACAAATTGAAATGGATTTTCTGGCGCGGGTGTTCGCGGATCAGGTCTTCGTTGACGGTCACGCCGAGGCCGGGGCCGTTCGGCAGCGCGAAATAGCCGTCGATGACTTCCGGGCAGCCCGGAGCGACTTCTTTGACGAACGAATCGGCGAAGTCGTTGAAATGCTCCTGAATCTTGAAGTTGGGCATTCCGGCGACGAGATGCAGGTTAGCGGCTGTCGAAACTGGCCCGCCGACGTTATGCGGCGCGACGAGGATGTAATAGGCTTCCGCCCAGGCCGCCAATTTTTTCAGGTTCAAAATGCCGCCAAAATGGGTCACGTCCGGCTGGATGATGTCGGCGGCTTCAAGCTCAAATAATTCGCGATAGTCGTAGGTCGTGTGCAGGCGTTCACCTGTCGCGACGGGGATACCAAGCGGCGCGATGGCATCGGCGGCTTTTTTGAGCGCGGCGAGATTTTCCGGCGGGACGGGTTCTTCGACCCAGCTTGGCTTGAACGGCGCAAGCTCACGGGCGAACTCGACGGCGGTCACGGGGTTAAAGCGTCCGTGCATCTCGATCAGGATTTCCGCGTCCGGGCCGACGGCATCGCGGACGGCATCGACCAGCCCGACGACCTTGATTTTTTCGGCACGATCCATCTCGTAAAAACCCGCGCCGAAGGGGTCGAATTTCAGAGCACGGTAGCCTTTTTCGACGACTTTCAAGGCTGCGGCGTGAAATTCTTCCGGCGTGCGCTCGACGGTGTACCAGCCGTTGGCGTAGGCTTTGATCTTATCGCGCACCGCACCGCCGAGCAGTTTGTAAACGGGCTGGTTGAGCGCCTTGCCGATGATGTCCCAGCAGGCGATCTCGATGAGGGCGATGCCGGTCATTGTGACTTCGCCCGCGCGGGCATAATCCTCACGCTGCATCCGCATGACGAGCTTTTCGATGTCAAACGGGTCTGCGCCGAGGACGTAATTTGGCACGGCCTCGCTCAGATAGCCGAGAACGGCATCGGTGCGGTTGACGGGACGCGCCTCGCCCCAGCCGATCAGCCCTTCATCAGTTTCGACTTTGACAAAGACAAGATTGCGCCAGACTGTGCCTAGCACCATTGGGGTGACATTGGTAATTTTCATGTTTTTAGCTCTCAGCTTTCAGCAATCAGCGATCAGCTTGTTAGCGTCTCAGCTTGTCAGCATTTCAGCATCTTAGCCAGTCCGCTTGTCAGTGATCGGCGAAAAAATATTGCGCGTGATTATAGACGATGGATGCGAAATTCGCTTGTCAGCGGTACGCATCAATGCTGCGGGGTTAGGGCAGCCAGATCAGGCCATCCAGCACGCGATAACCAATGTCAGGCAGGAGAAGCCGTTTATCCGATCCATCCGCGCGCATGAGCATCAAATCTGGCTCGTCGGTTTCATTGCCCGCCGTCATCGCGATCCAATTGCCGTCCGGCGACCAGACCGGGCCAAGATAAAACCCAGGGGCATCTGTCAACTGGTGAAGCGTATCCTCGGTTAAATCATAGACGAAAATGTCCCAATCCGCGCTGGGGCTGAAGGTGCGTTTCGAGCTAAACGCAATTCGGGTGCTATCCGGCGACCAGATCGGGAGGTGATCGTAACGGTCATTATTAGTCAGGCGGCGTTGGTCACTGCCATCAGCGTTCATCACCCAAATCTCGCTGGACTGGTCGCCAACAGAGCGATTGGTGATGTAAGCAATTTTATCCCCATCCGGCGAATAGACCCCTTGCAGGTCGTTGATGCCCTCATTCTCAGTCAAACGTTTTAAATCGCTGCCGTCCGGTGACATGGTATAAAGTTCCTGGAAACCGTCTCGCGAAGTCGTGAAGACAATGCGCGTGCCGTCCGGCGACCAGTTTGGTTCCAGATCGTTGGCATAATCCGTTAACTGAAATTCCTCGTCCGTTTCGATATTGACGCGAAAAATCGCCGAGCGCGGGCTGATTGTGCGGGTAAATACGATTTGCTGGCTGTCTGGCGACCACTGCGGCTGCATATCGACGGGGCCACTGGTCAATGGCCTTGCCTGCGAACCGTCGAGTGCCGCAATGTACAAGCGGGTCTGGACTTCCTCATCAGCCGCTGCAAAAGCGATCCATCTTTTATCCGGCGAGATGACCATTTGCAGGCTGCGGCGGATACCTGGCTTGTCCATTGAGAGAATCTCGACCTTGCCGGAGACCACATTGACGCGCTGGAGCTGTTGACTGTCGGGAAAGAGGAGTGATCCTGATGGTTGGGGCGGTGTCAGCACATCACGAATGAGGACAATCAGGAATAGGGCTGCAATAACCAGAAGGGCAATGCCAATGATAAGAAAAGTTCGGCGGGAACGAGTTTGCATAAGTGGCAGCGTTTCAGCCTGTCAGTAAATGTATTGACGGGAATTATAGACGACTCGGCCCAAATTCGCATTCCAGCTATCAGCGAATTGGGTATCTGGAAATACAGCGAGTCTCGGAAAAGCGCATGATAAATCCAGCAAGATTGACAAAGCCATAGTATCGTCGTAACCTATGTTTATAGGAACATAGATTCACGGTAGCCTGAACTACTCGGTAGTTTGCGAGGAATGATGTCCATTCGATATGCGATTCTCGGCTTTTTAAGTGCAAATCCCTTAAGCGGCTATGACCTGAAAAAGCTGTTTGAAGAGTCCTCTGTTTTCCACTGGTCAGGGAATAACAATCAGGTCTATAGGACGCTGGTGGAGCTGCACAACGAGGGGTTAGTGACACAGGAAGTGCAGCAGCAGGCCGATTATCCCGCCCGCAAAATCTACACGATTACTGAAAAAGGGTTAGCGGAACTCCGCCAATGGGTGCTTTCCGAGCCGGAACTGCCGCAAATCAAAAGTTCATTTCTGGTGCAGCTTGCGTGGGCGGATCAGCTTGAGGCCGATGCGCTCGACGATTTGCTGCGGAAATATGACGCAGAAATTCACGACCAGCTCATCGTCGTGCAGGAACACAAACGGCGAAGTAAAACGTCGCCACAACGGACACCGCGCGAAGCCTATCTGTGGGAGGCGATCATGGATAACAAGATTTTGTACTACGAAACCGAACTGAATTGGGTACGCACTGTGCGCGAAACGCTCAATGAAATGGGAAAGGACAAATAATCATGACAACCAATCCGTCGATCTATAAGACACCAGATGGTGAAAAAGTCGTCATGGCGATTTACGAGAAGGCGTTGGCGAATTGGCCTGTGCCTTATGAAAGGCTGAATTTTTCGGCACGGCATGGCGAAACATTCGTGATCGCCTGCGGCCCTATCTCCGCGCCGCCGCTGATTCTGCTGCACGGGGCAGGCACCAATTCGGCTATCTGGGGCGCAGACATTGCCGATTACAGCCGATATTTTCGCGTTTATGCGGTTGATCTACTCGGCGAGGCCGGGAAAAGTGCGCCGAATCGCCCCGCATGGGACAGCCCAGCCTATGCTGAATGGCTTGAAGATGTGTTCACTGCACTCCGCATCGAAAAAGCCGTGCTGGTGGGCATCTCTCAAGGCGGGTGGACGGCTTTGAAATTTGCGGTGTCCAGGCCGGAGCGCGTGGAAAAACTGGTTCTGATGTGCCCTGGCGGGATTATTCCTGACCGCGTATCGTTTATTTTCCGCGCCATTGGATTATCGCTGCTCGGCGAGTGGGGAACGAAACAGCTTGTACGGATGCTTTACGGTGGGGAGCCGATACCGGAAGGCGTCGAGGAAATTATCGTCCAGATGACGCGCAATTTTAATCCGCGTATGGGCGTGCTGCCGATATTTTCGGATGAAGAACTGCGACGGCTGACTATGCCGACTTTACTGATCGGCGGCACAAAAGATGCGCTGCGTGATATTCCAAAAATTGCCGCGCGACTGGAAACGTTTCTGCCACAGCTTGAGGTGATGATTATTCCAGGGGCAGGGCATGTGTTGATGAATACCATGAGTCGCATCCTGGCATTTCTGGAGGTTGAGGAAAAGGTTGTTTAACTGGACTTTTTGCCAGTGGTGAGGTGGCGATAATTCGAGAAGAATATTGAACCACAGAGACACAAAGGACACAGAGAGGTTTAGACAATGCAAACCTATGAAGTGGTTGAGGCGTGGCAGGAAGCCGTCAACGCGCAGGATGTTAAGCACCTGCTGGAACTTTCGGACGAAAAAATCGAGCTTGTGGGGCCGCGCGGGTCAGCCTATGGGCATCCGGTGTTGAAGGAATGGCTGGCGCGGGCGGGGTTGACGCTGGAAACGCTGCAAATTTTCGCGCATGGCGATGTGGTGGTTGTCGCGCAGCATGGCGTATGGAATTCGCAGATGGGCGCAGGTGAGGCCGATATTGCGTCGATTTTCGAAATTCACGGTGGGCGAGTGGCGCGGTTTAAGCGATTCGATCATCTTGAGGATGCGCTGAGGGAGGCGGGGTTGAGCGAGGCAGATGCAATTGAAGGTTAGCAAAGCTGCTGTCGATGGCGGTGATTGTACAGGCGATGGGCCGAAACACGTGGATTGAGAGGGTTATGGAATCGGCCACCTGACAAGCGTACAATGAGAATCAGGAGGCAAAATGTCTCAAATATCTACACCTCAGATCGAGAGTAAAATCAATCGCTACAGTCTAAACGCTGTTGCCAGGCATCAGGTCGGCGCGATTTTCGTTGCGGGATTGGTCTTTTTGGGCGCGGGAACGCTGAACTGGACGTGGGGATGGGTGTTTGGCGTTGTTTATTTCCTGTGCTGGCTTGTGGTAAGTGCTGCCCTCTGGCGCTATAACCCCGAACTGCTCACCGTGCGCGGCAAAAGTACCAGCCAATTGAGCGGGGGGAAGTGGTGGGACTGGGTGCTGCTGACGCTGTACACGCTGGTTTTCATCGGGCAGCCGTTCGTCGCCGGGCTGGATTTTCGCTATAGGTGGTCAGCACCTTCTGAACCAATTATTTACATCCTCGGAAATCTGTTGATGCTGGCGGCTTATTTCCTGCTGGCATGGTCCATGGTCGTCAACCGAAATTTTGAAGCAATAGTACGCATCCAGGAAGATCGGGTTCATCGCGTTATTACCTCCGGCCCGTATCGCTTTGTGCGTCATCCAGGGTATGTCAGTGTAATTCTGAGCTTTGTCGCACTTCCGATAGCTTTGGGTACGTGGACAGCGCTGATTCCGGGACTTATCGGAATCGTGGTCTTCGTTATTCGCACAGCACTGGAAGACCGCAGCTTACAGGCTGAACTGCCCGGTTATGCGGATTATGCCCATCAGACACGCTCTCGCCTGCTGCCGGGTGTGTGGTAGCACATCGGTTCATTTCAGGCGGCGGTTGATGAGCGCGATAATTTCCTCGGCGCTTTCTTCAATGGGCTTATCGGTGGTGTCGATGATGGCGAATTGACCCCGGCGAAAAACCTCACGGGCAAATTCAAGTTCGTCGTAAAGCTCGGCGGGTGCGGTATAGGGCGTATTGGGGGCGATCCCCAGATGATGACTGCGGCGCTGGCGATAGGCGACAAGCTGCCCTGCCTCGATCATGAGGCCGACAACGCGACGGTGGTCGATCTGAAACAGGGCGGAGGGTGGGCTGATGCCATTGACCAATGGGATATTGGCGACTTTCCAGCCCAAAATCGACAGGTACATGCTTAATGGGGTTTTGCCGACCCGCGATACCCCGGTGAGGACTATCTCGGCTTGCGACAGTTCGTAAGCACGTTTGCCATCGTCATGATTCACGGCAAATTCGATAGCTTCGATGCGTTTGAGGTCACGCTCGCGCATTTTGTGGTACAGGCCGGGCTGTCCAACAGGGGTCTGCCCCAGAGATCGGGTCAACTGGTCAAGCAGCGGCCCCAAAAGATCGACCTCCGGGACATGATTAATTTTCGCCAGATTCAGCAGTTCGCAGCGCAAATTCGCATCGACCAGCGTGTGAACGAGCAGGCCGCCAACGGATGCCGCCTGGGCGACTACCTGTTCCAACTGCTCCCGTTGGCGCACCTGCGGCACGATGGTCACGGGGATGTCGTTGGTCAGAAACTGCGCCAGCGCCGTCTGCAATATCTGCCAACCGCTGGTTCCCACGCCGCCCGAAACGATGAAAATTGTTGGTTTTGTCACCACATTGAGTTTTCCAATGGCTTATGAGAACGCACTGCATCGACTACTAATCGGATGCCTTCTACAACGGTTTCTGGCTCATGCAGTATCACAAGATGATCGCTGTAGGATGCCGGAAGCAGCTTGCTATTAGACGAAAACTTCAGGAAATCTGACTGAACGCCTCTCCACTCCGGTATATCCCCTAATGCTTGAGTCACCACGACCACAGGCTTATCGCCGAGAATATTTTTGATCTCGATATTCGGGTCAAGCAGTTTGATCTCCCGTGAGCCGCTGTAGAGCATGGCGTGCGAATGCAAGGCGACACATGCGCCTTTTGCCGCTGGTGACATGGGCAGCTCCATATATCGGAGCCAGGTTTCCAGACGAACCAGCCCGATGAATGACAGCAAACGACTGGTCAACATATCCTGCACGATCTTCAACCGCCCCGGCCACATGACCGGGTGGAACGAATCGACCAGAACGATACCCGCTACGAGATCGGGATAACGGCGGGCGAATTGGTACACGTACTGACCGCCGATGTCATGACCGACCAGAATGCAGGGCGTGGGAATCTCGGCTTTGACAATAAGATCATGAAGCTCCTGCACGATGACCTGGTCATTGCGTTCACGATGTTCTGTGGTCTGTGGGTCGTCGCTCCAACCGTAGCCGGCTCGATCATAGGCATAAACAGAGGTGAAGCCGGCAACTTCGCGCTGCACCATATCCCACTTGGCTGAAAAACCGAGGCTGCCGCCTTCGAGGATCACAGAAGGCACGTTTTTTGCGTCACCCATATGCAGCAAGTGAAGCCGCAGACCGCCGATGTCGATCAATTTCCCTGGCGGCGGGTATTTGCGGCGATCCCGCAACATCAGCAGATATTCCAGAACCGCCGCGACAGTCACGATCACAAAAATGAGGATAAAAATATCTGTCGTCATTTGTGCAACCTCGTTTGATTCACTCCACCAGAGTCACGCGGACGGCGACCACTTTGGGGGCAGTGCGCCGGACATCATCCATATTCGGCTTGTTTTCGTCAGCCAGCCGGATGCCATAAAATGTGGCCTGATTCGGATATTGGGTGATGGCTTCGGCAAGCAGCGGAACAATTGTCTCTTCATCTATATGGGCTTTGGCCGTGCCGTGATAGGTTCTTCGCTGGATCAGCAGTTCAACCGGGGCAGCATCTGCAAAATTGCGCCACCAACCGCGAAACCACTTCGTCAATATCGTAACGGTCTGTCCCTCGCGCACATAGCCGACGGGAATGGTATAGCGTTTGCCGGATTTGCGTCCGGTGTACGTCAGGAGCATGATCTGGTTGCTCATCAGACGATGGAGCAGCGGTGTATGCAGCAGGAATGATACGACAGCGTTGGAGGAGGGCGACGGCGACCATTCCCAGGGGCGGGGTGTTGTCGTATTGAACATGAAATTTCCCTTTAGAAGGACATCATTCGACAGGTATTTTTGTTTTGCAGTCCCCCTTATCATGACGTTAGCGCGAAATTCACTTCACGGCACGTAACGGACATCGGGAATTAAATATGTCGAAGATCACACCTCGAACAGGACAAATTGACTTAAAAGTCGTTAATCAATTCTAAAATATTTGATGCTATACTTAAAATTGTAATGTTTGTAATCTTGCAAATGGAGTTCTATTTTTATGCCTTACAAGATGAACTGGTATATTGAAAATGAGGTTGTCTATACCCAATATTGGGGTGTGACCACCGCCGAGGAAATGCAGAATTCGCTCATTCAAGTAAAGGAATTTATTGATCACAGCGAACGTCAACTGGTACATATGATTATGGATGTCAGCGCTATTACAGAAGCGGTGCCGCTGACAGACTCTATACGGATTACTCGCGAAGTAGGGCCACATGAGCGTGCAGGCTGGACGGTCACCGTTGGCGAAAAATCCCCTATTTCTAAAATGGCATCTGCAATGGGAGCCTCGCTTTTTAAGCTGCGTCTTAAGGGTGTTGGCACTCTCGACGAAGCCTTCGATCACCTGAAATTTTTCGACTCGACCCTTAGCTGGGACAAAGCCGAAGAATCCATTCTGAGCCGGTGAAGCCTCGGTATTGCAACCATCAATTTTCATGGGGCACCATAGTGTAACGTACAATCACGACGATGATCGCTGGCGGTGTGCTGTGTCAACCTGCTAAAAAACGGGCGGAAAATAAGGCCTTGCGATAAACCGAACAGGCGAAAATACAGCACATTTGGATAACATTGCTTTTCAGGCGGGTGGAATGTTCATACATATCTGCTATGTTGTTATTGGGCAAATTCGGCTACAGTGATGACCTATCGTCAACGTAGATGGTGTCAGGCTCAAATGAATGCGCGTTCGTGTCGGTTGTAATATCGTTTATGAAAGTCAGTATCCCGTTCCGATCCTGATGGCGATAAGGCTCAAGCAAGGCTATAACCATCGCCTCATTGAAGAAAACTGGTTGATTAACCCGACAATTCCTCTGCATGAATATCGTGACGGCTTTGATAATCACATCTGGCGGCTGAAAGCACCTGTGGGCAGGCTGGACGTGATGTATGACGCGATTGTCGAAGTGCCGCCAACACCCGACCCGATCTTTGCGACGCTCCCCAAAACACCTGTCGAAGATTTGCCCGATGAAGTCATCATTTATACGCTGCCGAGCCGCCACTGCCCGTCTGACCTGTTTGTCAACGATGCGTGGCAGTTATTTGGGCATATCGAGGGCGGTTGGGCGCAGGTGCAGGCGGTGTGCGATTGGCTGCACAGCAACATCCTCTATCGCCAGGGCAGCACCTCGGCGACAAGCGGCTGGGATGCGTACCAGCAGCGTCAGGGTGTCTGCCGGGATTTCGCGCATCTGGGAGTGGCTTTCTGCCGCGCGTTAAATTTCCCGGCTCGTTACGTTTGTGGCTATTTGCCGGACATCAATGTACCATTTGATCCAGCGCCGATGGATTTTCACGCCTGGTTCGAGGTGTATATCGACGGCGCGTGGCATACCTTTGACGCACGGCATAACAAGCCGCGTATTGGGCGGGTGGTGATCGCGTGGGGGCGGGACGCGGTTGATGTGGCTTTCGCGACCACCTACGGCAGCCCGACACTGGTCAATTTCAAAGTATGGGCTGATGAAGTTGTTAACGGGTGAAGCCTGGGCGGATGAAGTCGGTAACGGATAACGATCATGAGTGAAGTCGATAAAGGGTAAACCTTATGAATGACCTCGATGCGCGGTTTCTTGATGATCGGGCGATTGAGTGGGCGGATGTCCGGCGGGTACGCTGTCAGCTTTTTCAGCGGTTTCACTACGCCTATCCGGGGCCGATTCAGAATTTGAAGCAGCGCCTGATGGTGATCCCGGCGGATTCCTACGGCTCACAGCATCTTCGCAGCCATTCACTCTCCGTCACGCCCTACGCTGATGTTACACGGCAGCACGCCGACCCGTTTGGCAACCGAATTTTTGAGATGGAAATGTTGCAAGCCGATGATTCGATCTCGTTTGAAGTGCTGATGACGGTTGAGAGCAAACTCGCGACTCATGTCCGACCACTGGTTTCGCGCCGCAGCATCGACCAGCTTTTAAAGCCGACTCGCCTGACGAAGGCTGATGTAAACATTGAAGACATCGCGAATCAGTTACAGGGTGAAACCTCCGATTCCTACGAACTCGCGCAAGGCATCAGCGATTGGGTCTACAGAACGATGCGCTACGAAAGCGCGGTGACGACTGTCGAAACCACCGCGATTGAGGCGTTAAAATTGGGGCGTGGCCTGTGCCAGGATTATTCGCACCTCATGCTTTCGATTTGTCGTGAGGCGGGTCTGGCAGCGCGGTATGTGTCGGGGCATCTGCTGGGGGAGGGCGGGTCACACGCCTGGGTCGAAGTGATCCTGCCGACAGCCGATGGCTACAGCGCCTTCGCCTTTGACCCGACCAACAATCGACACCCCGATCTGAGCTATATCACCGTCGCGATTGGACGTGATTATCGCGATGTTTCGCCCACGTCCGGCACGTTCGTCGCGCCTTACAGCGGTCAACTGACGTGCAGCAAACGCGCTGGCCTTACGTTGATCGAATACCTCAGTGGTGAGATTGTCCAGAGTGAAGTGATGCAGTAGCACAACCCCTCCCCCGACCCCCTTTCAAGGGTAGGTATTTCATGCAACCCCTCACCCCCAGCCCCTCTCCCACAAGGGGCGAGGGGAGAAAAAGGCGGCGGGGTGGGGTTGAAGACTGCAAACTCTACGGCTGAAATTTCAATGAAGAAATAACCAGTACCACAGACATACCACCACGGTAGCAGGCTGCAAAATCATGTTAGAATAGTCGATTCTATGACCGCATGAAGGAATCGGCTTATGCTCACCAGCGAACAGATCGCGCAATTTCACGAAGATGGCTATTTGATGCTCGGCAAGGTGTTGACGGACTCACAGGTCGAAGCGCTCGTCGCCGATGAAAAACGCTTTCGCGAAAGTCCACTGTGGACTGACAATCAACAGCCGACAGGCAAGACCATATTTCGCAGCCAGCTTGGGCCATACTCCACAGCCGTGCGCGATGCTGGGTTGACGGGTGCGCATGTCCCTCTTATTCAACAGTTGATCGGCCCGAATGTGATCTACTGGTTTTCGCAGTACGTCACCAAATACCCCGATGCCAACAGCGGCAAAAGCGATTTCCCCTGGCATCAGGATAATGGATATTCGAAGGGCATTTCCCCGGCGACCAATATCACCGTGTGGGTGGCGCTGGAAGACGTGAATGAGCAAAACGGCTGTGTTTATGTGATGCCAGGAAGCCACAAGGACGGCCTGCGCGATCATGGCACACGGGCGGAATCGTGGCATTTGACCGTTGCTGTCGAGGGGAATGGCGTGCCAGCGATTTTGAAGGCCGGGGAAGCGGTGGCTTTTACCGGTCTGACGCTGCACCGTTCACTTCTCAACCACACTGACCAGCCGCGCCGGGGCTTTTTTATGGAATACGCCGATGCGGATGCTTCGGAGTGCGTCACAACTCCCAACCCGCGCCGGATTGTCGAGCGCATGTGCGTGTATTTCGTGTCCGGTCAGGCGACGCTCGATCAATTAAGCGCCCCACCGCCGCTGGGATGATGCGAGAATTACGTGCGCAAACGCATCGCATACAGGTCATTTTGCAGAATTTCTTCGACGTGCTGGAGCATTTCCGGCAGATTATGTTCCACAGAGATATAGCGCCCAGATAGGCTGTTGGCCTGACCCGATGCCAGAAATGCGACTAAATCGGCAGACATTTCGGGCGGTACGTCACGGCCTCCCGTAAAAATGCCCGCGAACCAGGACACGTATTTTTTCCCCTCATCGGAATCAATGAGATATTGAGCCATGTCGGTTCGGACCGTGCCGGGGTCGAGGCTGAAAACGGCAATATGATGCTGCCTGACTTCGGTGTGAAGGCAGTCGGTGAAGCGAATAAGCGCGGCTTTTGAGGCGCAGTAGGACGATCCGTAAGGAATAGTCCCGATACCAGCGGCACTTGCCACATTGATAATCACGCCCTGTTTGCGGCGAATCATGGCAGGCAAGACCGTGCGGGCGCAGAGAAACGGGCCGCGCACATTCACATCCATGACATGCCACCACACATCGGGATCAGTCTCATGGATGGGGCCGGGTTCTTCCAGCACACCCGCATTATTCACCAGCACATCGACAGCGCCGAGTTGGTTTTCGACCTCCTGTACCATTCGCTCGACGGCGGCGCGATCCGTTACATCGGCGGCGATGCCGATTGCGCTACCGCCAGCCGCGCGGATCGCCTCGATATTTTCCTCAAGTGACTCAACCGTGCGTCCAGTGATGGCGATGGCTGCGCCAGATGCGGCCAATTTCTGCGCCATGTGCCGCCCCAGGCCGCGTCCGCCACCCGTGACGAGCGCGACTTTTCCGGTGAGATCGACAGAGGGGAGGGTGGAGGTCATTTTGGTTTCCTTTTGAATTTAGGGTGCGCACGAGGCATCAATTATTATAACTTAAATGCTAGTTGCGAATGTTAGTAAAGGGGAGAGTAAAAACAGAAGCAAAGTCTTGAGGGTAAAGCTAGCATGGGTGCGAGAATAGGCTCTTGAGTACCCATGTGCTCCAATTGGGAGTAAAGGGTTTCAATCTGTTTGCGGTAGGGTCGCAGGTTACTAATCGTCAGATCAGGTGTTAGCGGTCATGTTTTTGCGACGAGAATCCCAGACGGACATCATAAACGCGAACTAACAATCAAGGCACTATATGTCTAATTCAGCTTATCTTATAGTATGCGCGGGAAAATTTAACCAGCTCTGACCCTAAACCAAATATAGGCTTTTCCGAAGACGCTTATTTACGAGAAGAAATAATTGCTGACCAAAAGATTAGCCATCTATAATCTTACGTAGTTTTAGATATTCTGTTTCGCTTATTTCTCCTAAAGCCAGTCGCTTTTTTAGAACAGCCAATGCTTCATTATCCGGTGCTGGAGAACTGGTATTTTGTGAAGATATTAAACTCTGTGAAATAACTTTTTCGGTATCTTCAGGAACTTTTTGACCATCTACCCTGAGGTCATATTGGGGCAGCATAAATCCTGCAAAAAAACTATCTTTTGATCATACTTGTATGTCAATTTTATTGTTAACAGAATCAATGATAATAGGATAGTTCCCAAAAAGTTCTTTCCATGAAACGGCATTCTTATCACAGATTACCTGCCCATTTATCGAAATTTTTATGTTACCCGTCCAAGCGCCTCTTAACAATTCGCAAGTTATGATGTATTGTTTACTGTTAACGATTAAGTACCAATTTTTACGATTGTTTGCCACTTTATCCCTCATCTGTTGTACGAGTCACATATTAAGGTACTATATCATGTTTTGTACCTTGATTACCAATTGAATATACTCGAAAAAACGAGAGCAAAAACAGAAGCAAAACCCTGTGAGAGCAAAGTCTGCATTGGTGTGTGAACAGAGAGATTGGTTAATTTCACCTGCTGGGCGTCCGTGCTAGAATATGCGTTTCTCACACAATTTTACCCACCAAGAGGCCAAACATGGACGACCTATTCAAGCAGATCGACGCTATTTTTGCCGCGCATAACACGACACATACACCCGGCTGCTCACTCGCCATCCGCAAGGACGGAAAAATCCTCTACGAACGCGGTTACGGCATGGCGAATTTCGACTACAACGTTCCCATCAACCCCGACAGTATCTTCCATGTGGCCTCGGTTTCCAAGCAGTTTGCCGCCTTTGCCATCCACCTGCTGGCATCTGAGGGCAAAATCTCGCTGGATGACGACATTCGCAAATATCTGCCCGAAATGCCGGATTATGGCGATATTGTCACCGTTCGGCATCTGGTTCACCACACCAGCGGCCTGCGCGACCAATGGGATGTGCTGATGCTGGCGGGGTGGGAATATGAGGGCGATGTCATCAGCAACCGCCATGTCCTGAATGTAGCGCAGCGACAGAAGGGGCTTAATTTTAAGCCGGGTGACGAATACCTGTATTCCAACGCGGGCTACACCCTGATGGCATGGATTGTCGAGCGAGCCAGCGGTCAAACCTTGCGCCAGTTCACCAACGAGCGTCTCTTTCAGCCGCTGGGCATGACGCGCACCCATTTTCACGAACGACCACAACGAAATCGTCCCGCAGCGGGCTACCGGCTACGACACGCGAAAAGAGGGTGGCTATCGCATCAGCATTCCCTCATTCGATACCGTCGGCGCGACCAGCCTGTTTACCACCGCGCAAGACCTGACCCTCTGGGGCGCGAACTATGTTGATCGCAAGGTCGGCGGCGCTGCGATTGAAACGATGCTTGCGCCCTATGCACTCAATAACGGCAAGGACATGAAATATCGCGGCGGCATTCTGGTGGATGACTATCGCGGTGTGCGGCGCTATCAACACGGCGGCGCGGACGCGGGCTATCGTTCGCAGTTCGCGGTTTTCCCCGACCATGACCTCTCGATCATCGTCCTGTGCAATTTCGCGAACGCGACCCCCGGCGCACTGGTCGATCAGGTGGCTGACCTCCTGTTAAAAGATGCGCTCAAACCTGTCGAAAAAGACAGCGGTGAAGCCTATGAAGTGGCGGCGGACAAACTGAGCGAATACACCGGACTGTATCACCAACCGCAGACCCACGAAGTGCGCGATTTCGTGTTGAAGGATGGAAAACTGACGTTCTGGGGGATGCCGTTGAATCCACGCAGCGCGGATCGTTTTCAGCTCGCGGAATTTTCGATGTTCATTGTTTTCAAGCGCGATGCCAGCGGCAAGATTATCGGCCACAGCACTGAGCCGAACGAGCAGGCGCACCCCTATTTCGAGAAGGTCGATGCGCCCTCGCATAACGCCGAGACGCTTGCGGCCTACGTTGGACGCTATGCCAGCGACGAATTGGCGACCTTCTATGATGTGGTGCTGGAAGGCGAAAAGCTCGTCCTGCGGCATCTGCGCCACGCCGACGCACCCATGAAGCCGACTTATCATGACGCGTTCAAAGCAGACGATTATGCCGAGGTGGTATTTGGGCGAAACGACGATGGCGATGTACAAACGCTCACGTTCTATACGTCTCGTGTGCGCGGGATTACGCTGTATCGGGAGTAGGGCTGTCAGATATTGAGAATGCGGCTTCACATCGAACCCCTCCCCCGACCCCTCCCCATTTCGCAAGCTCATGGAGAGGGGAGCAAGACAATTCTCACATCCGAATTATTTGCGGGACGGGGCAATGATACGTTTTAACAAAACAAGTACAGATTTTGTAGGGGCGCAAAGCCGTGCGCCCTTATCACCATTAGGACACGATACATCGTGTCCCTACAAAAACGTCGTCGCGTTCTGCGTATTCATTTCTTAAACTGCACCGTCATGCGCCTAAAATCAAGATATATCCCATTAGGCTATAATAATGTGATCGTGTGGCAATGATGAAGCTGCGCAAATATAGGGAGGTGAAGTCGGTGGATGCGATCCACTACGAGCAATTAGGCCCGCCAGCAGCGCTTGCTGACACGATTCAGTGTTTCTGGCGTTTGCTCTTGCCATTAGCGGTGTCTCCTGATGATATGATCCCGGCAGAGGGACAGGCGGAAATACTCTTTCAGTTTGAGGGGGAATCACAAGCGATTCTCCCAGGTTCGGATGTGCCATTTGAATGTGCGTCGAGTTGGTTGGTGCGTCCGTATGCTCACGCCTTACGGGTGAAGCAGATTGGAGTGACCAGTTCCGCAATGATCGGTGTACGATTTAGCGCGGGAGGTTGGGCGGCATTTCGTCACAGCGACACAACCGACAACCAATCGTATTCCTTGATGCCTCTCAGCGATTTCTACTTGCCGGGTGAGGTACGTCGGCTGGAGCAGCAGCTTTATGATGCGCTGCGTACGCCCCAGTGGGCATACCCGCTTATCGCTTATTTTCTGCGGCGCAAAGTCGAACACACGCATTTTGACCCGATTGCTTATGCTGCAAAACAGCTCAGACAGCGGCAGGTCAATATTGCATCACTGGCAAATGAGGTCAACCTGAGTGAGCGTCAGTTCGGGCGCGTTTTTCGACAACTGGTTGGCTTATCGCCGAAGCAATTTTCACGCATCGCACGGCTAGATCGCGTTCTCAACTCGCCCGATTACAATGATTACGGCGCAACGTTGGAGCAACTGGCGATGCGGCATGGATTTCATGATTCATCCCATCTTGTCCACGAATTTCGCGATTTGGCAGGCATGTCCCCAGTCGACTATTTTTCCGGTTATCACGACCTGATCGAACTAAAATTCCGAGAACATGACCGATTTTTACAATCTGAACCCGATATGATGAGCTTGTCGTTCAATAAATAAAAAGAACAAAAGAGCAAAAGGAACAACCTCATGAATATCCAATACCTCGATCTTATCGGGATGCCCGTCACCGACCAGAAAGCGTCACTTGAGTTCTACACCAAAATGCTCGGTTTCGAGGAGCGCGTGAACATGGAGCATTTTGAAATGGAAGACAAAAATGTTCGCTGGATCGAGCTGGTTCCTCCCGGCGCGGATACCGCAATTGTTCTCTCGACCTGGGAGGATAGCGACAGTCGCGGAACCCTTATCCTGGTCACAACCGACATCGAAGCGGATTATGCCGAATTGCAGGCGAAGGGTCTTACACTACCGCCGCTGGATCATCAACCCTGGGGTATCTCGGTACTGATAACTGATCCAGACGGCAACAAAATGATCTTGCAGCAAAATATGGATATGTCCGCTTAGCGTATGAACCTCACCCCCCAGCCCCCTCCCCGAATTCAGGGAGGGGGAGCCAGAGCGTTCGTAAAGGCGCAAATGATCGAATCAACTGACACATCTGCCTGTAACAATCCGTAAACACGCTATCGTGTGGTGCTACCACGACCATACGCTGTACAGGTTGATATTGAAAATCAATCGCCTTCCTGATCGACGATGCCGGTGGGGGCGGGTTTACGCTTCCACAGCGGCTCGTCGGTTGCCATGCGAACGAGGCGCGGCTGAAATTTGCCGATGATGTCCACGAGGTCGGACTGCGCCTGGATGACCTGCGCGATCTGCTTGTAAGCTTGCGGCGCTTCGTCCAGCCTACCGCCGATGAGCTTGATGCCGCGCTCTTTCAGAATTTTCTGCTGGTCGCGCGGATTGATGGTCTTTTTAGCCTGATTACGGCTCATCATGCGCCCACCGCCATGCGAGGCCGAATTGAGCGAAGCCGCCAGCCCCTTACCGCTGACCACATACCCCTCATCCGCCATCGTGCCGGGGATGATCCCCAGAACGCCCGCACCCGCCGGGGTCGCGCCCTTGCGATGGACGATGGCTTCCTGTTTTTTGCCATCAACTTTCACCGTCTCTTTCCAGGCGAAATTGTGATGATTTTCAATCGCGGCCACCGGAGTCAGGCCAGCAGCTTTGGCGACCTGCTCATGAATGATATGGTGATTCGCCGAGGCAAATTCACCCGCGAGGTGCATGGCGTGCCAATATTCCTGTCCGGCTTCGGAGTCGAGCGAGAGCCAGGCCAGATGTTTGACCGATTCCGGCAGACCCGGCATCTGCCACATCGCCAGCGTGGAATAATGTTCGGCGATTTTGTAGCCGACTCCGCGCGATCCGCTGTGGGAGAGCAGCGCGAGATATTTCCCTGGCTTCAAGTTCAGCGGATTATCCGCCGATTGGATCGTCAACGCGCCCCACTCGACAAAGTGGTTGCCCGTGCCGGATGTACCGATCTGGTGAATCGCTGTTTCGCGCAGGCTTCGCAGCAGGGAAGTCGCCTGCCAGTTGGATTGGTCGAGCAGGGGATGGTCATATTTGCCGCTGTGAAGCCCCGCGCCACCCGCACCAAAGGTGGTGTTATCGACCAGCGCGTTTTGCAGGAGCGAATTTTCGTCTTTATCCAGCGCTTCTGCCCCAACCGGATAAACCGTGAGCATCATGCGGCAGGCAATATCGACACCGACGGCATAGGGGATTACGGCGTTATCGACAGCCAGCACCCCGCCAATCGGCAAGCCGTAGCCTTTGTGTGCGTCCGGCATCAACGCTCCGGCAACAGAAACGGGCAGCCGCATCGCAGAATTCATCTGCTCATGGGATGCCTCGTCGATCAATTCCTTGCCCCAGGTGCGATAGGGGAGGGGTTCAGGCCGAATCGCGAGTGGTTCCGGCGCGAGCGGAACGGCATCCTCGATTTTTTGCACGAACGCGGCGGCCTCGGTGTAGCCCTTCGCCTTAAAGAGCGCCCAGGCTTCGTTGCGCTGTTTGCCATCGAGGTGGCTGTTTTTGACAAGCTGGCTAAAGGCTTGTGAGTCGGACATGGGGTACATCCCTCAATTTCGCATCTATACTTTAGAAAATGGCTTTCAGCGGTCAGCGATTAGCTTCAGCTAAAATGCCATTGACTAATTGTAGCATGTTCACGAAGGGTCATAAAGGGTCAATCGAGATAAAGCGGAATTGTCGCAGAAGGTTAAAACCCTCTGCTAAACGAAATCAAGTCCACTAAAGGGACTCTTGTGAACTGCTTCGAACCCCTTCAGTGGGTTTGGATTTTGGCAGCCGTCGGTTTCAACCGATGCGGGGCAACAGCATATACTTCAGCATATGGAGGACGATTATGATATTCAAATTATCGCTTAAACCATTGTCGGATTTACTGCAAGAGGTATATAACGCGCCTCCTGGAGATATTTATCTTCAAGGGAGCTACCCCTGGAACAAAGACTCACTTGGGATACTCTTTTATACGGATGGTTTTGGCGAACCACTACTAAGACCTGAAAATCCTGAGTGGTTACAAGAAAATAATCTTCAGAGGGTAATGCAAATTGGGCGTGCCGAAGATGCAATGAGCAATGCTTTCGCTCAAAAAGAAGATATTTCAATTGACGAAGCAGTAGCATGTTTTAATTTTCATTACGCAAACGATGGCTACCTCGATTTGTCGGAATCTCAATCAGATTGACGACCCCAAAAAGTTTGGTTAGCTTCCCAGAAATTTGTCGTTGAGGCGGCGGTGGTAGCGCACGTCTTTCCAGTTGGCGAAATCTGGGTGGTTTTAAGCAGTAAAAAAATTGAACCCACAACTTCTTGGTGTGGGTTCAAATCAGCTTAATGACTATTGATTTAGCAGAGACGAGCCTTTAAGCAGGCTGGTGGCTGTGATCCTCGTCTTCCATATGATGATTGGTCGCGTGTTCAAACGTGACTTTGAAGCCGGGTGGCAGCGGCAGCTTGTCGATATCAACCTGCTTAATATTCAGCGCCACATCGTTCGCTTCCATCAGGGCATCACGCAAGAAACGATCTGTGGACATATGCAGCAGACTATAAGGGAAGTGTGTCCGCAGTGCGCCGATGTAATTTTCGAAGTAGACATCGGGGTAACGGGTGCGCAGGTCTGCGAGAATCGTCGCCACGCTGTGGTAGAGATCACGATACTGGTCTTCGATGATCTGGGTCACGCCTTCGTCCCAACCGTTGAGTTCCACGATTTCCTGGGAGCGTTTGGCAAAGGCCTGTGCGCGTTTGTCATCGACATCGACATGGATAATTTTGATGGGCAGGCCGCGCTTCAGGATCGAGGCGACGACGGCAACCGATAATTTTGACCAGGTATCGCAGAAGTAAATGGCTAACTGCTTATGCACGGTTGGGTCAAAAACCACCGGCTGATTTTCAAATACAGGTGTTTCATCGAGGTGAAGCCGCGCGGCTGTCTCCTTGTAGTGGCGATGGATGCGGAAAAACATCCATACCAGCGCCGGGATGAGCAGCACGATAAACCACGCGCCGCTGGTAAATTTGGTAATGATGAAGACAATCATCACAACAAAGGTGATTATTGCGCCGATACCCGAAATGACCATTTTCAGCAGCCAGCGCGGATCATAGGTGATCTTCGTTTCCAGACCCCAGGTGAACTCGCCGGGTTTCAATCTGCCGGAACGCCAGAAGCGCCGAGTCATACCTGTCTGGCTGATCGTAAAGCCGAGGAAGACACCAATCGCATAGAGTGGGATCAGATTGGTGACAATAGCGCCGGTAATGATGACCAGCGCAATCGAGCTGAATGAGAGAGTCAGGATACCCCAGGTAAACACCAGACGACGACCACGATAGGTCAACTGGCGGGGCAGAAAGCCGTCGCCGCTGTGCAGAGCCGCTAACTGCGGGAAATCCGCGAAGGGTGTATTCGCTGCCATAAACAGCACTGCAAACGCACCAGCAATCGTGAGGATATAGGCAATATTGCCGATGCCTTCCTGACCATAGATAGTACGGGCAATTTGGCTAATCACCGTTTCATGGTGAGAAGGAACGGCCTGAATAGCATTGGCGAGGAAGGTGATGCTGAGGAAAAACGTAATCAGAATAATGCTCATAACGACGAGCGTGTTAGCGGCGTTTTTCGCTCTGGGCTGGCGGAATAACTGGGTATCGTTCGAGATGGCTTCGATTCCCGTGAGGGCCGTACAGCCGGACGAAAAAGCCCGCAAGACCAGCAAAAGGGTGATCGGCTCCAACACGTTATGTTGAATAGCCTCAACGCCCGTCACTACATTGAGAGTGCCAGTGAGCAGCTTGAAGAAACCAATGAGAAGCGTCATCCCCATCGTGAACAAGAAGAAGTAGGTAGGGGCGGAAAATACCCGCGCACTTTCTTTTGTTCCCCGGAGATTGATGAGGGTCATAAAAGCGATGATCGCTACCGTGATCTGGACACGGTATGGGGACAAGCCGGGCGCAACACTAATAACGTTGGCAACGCCCGCGCTGATACTCACGGCTACCGTCAGAATGTAATCGGTCAGCAGGGCAGCGCCTGTCACCTGCGCCATTTCTTCGCCCAGGTTCTCTTTGGCGACGCGATAACCACCGCCGCCTGCCGGGTTGGAGAAAATTGTCTGACGATAGGAAACGGTGACAATACCGATCAGCAGCGCAATGGCAATCGCTATCGGGATGGAGATGGCATTTCCCTGAAAGCCGATCAACACAAAGCCACTGATGGCAGCCGTGTTCAAGATAATAAGAATTTCTTCGGTAGCGTAGGCAACCGAGGACAGTGCATCGCTGGCAAGTACGGCCAGAGCAATAAAGTTGGGTGCGGTCTGGTGGCTGATCTCGGCGGATCGGAGTCGTTCACCGAGCACCACATCTGCAAATTGCTCTCGAATATCGCGAATCGACATTTTTCTGTTCCCTGATTTTAATCAACAAACAATTCTAGAGCCGATCGTATCAAGAAAAGGTCAACAAAAAGTCAGGATATTCGCAGAACGGATAAGGAAAGTGTAAGGTTTATTGATTTTGACATCACCAATACACTGAGGACGGGTGGGCTGGCATCGATAAAGCAAGGGAATTCAGGGGATTTTCGGGTCTAACGAGAATTTTGTCTTGATTGAATTTTGATCAGCTTGCTATAAATTTTTCGTTAAGGCGGCGGTGGTAGCGCACGTCTTTCCAGTTGGCGAAATGCGGCTGGGCGTAGTTGTGCGAGACCTCGGCATAGCCCCTCGCTTTAAAGAGCGCCCAGGCTTCGTTGCGCTGTCTGCCGTCAAGGTGGCTGTTTTTGACAAGCTGGCTAAAGGCTTGTGTATCACTCATGCTGATATGATCCTAAAATTTGATTACACTAGAATCATTGTAGCACGATCATAAGGGGTCATGAAGGGTCAAAAATTAACAACTACCCTGAATTTCGGAAGAAGGCTACTCTTGCGCACCAGCCAGTACGAGAACGGCAGGCGCACCAGCCACCACTTCTGAGGCAATGTTTCCCATTGCATCAACGAGTATCGCCGAAGGTGTTCCGCCAGCACCAAAGGCACGGCCAATACTAAAACCCTGGTCAAGCACGACAGCCGAGCGCAGTCCCATAGCCTGATTTTCATCTACTGTCCCGGTTGAAACGACCAGCAATTTAGGCGCATTCTTCGGCGGATTCGCTTCCCAAGCCTTGAGGTCGTTCAGCATTCTTGCGCAAAATCCACAACCTGGATTCCAGAAAAGCACCAAAGTTTCATGACCTCGGAAGTTGGTGAGGTCAATATTTTTGCCACTTAGATCGGGAAGATTGAGTGCCGGGGCAGTTTGTCCGATTTTTGCGGCTTGCATGGTCGGGGCCGCGTGATTACCGTTTCCATTGCCGTTGCCGCAATTGCAACCACCTGTTGCAGCGGGAACTGCCATCGGCTGTGGTAAAGGTAATGCTGTTGGCAGACCTACTGTTTGCGTGACGAGCGCACGAATCGCATCTGCGCCAGCCGCGACTCCGCTGCCAATCGTGCCGTCGGCGCGAACGACGACTGCTGAAGGCGTTCCATAGGCGAGATAAGAATCGGAAATTTCACGGTCACTTTGCAGTAAAATATGATTTAAGCCATGTTCCTTATTTTTCGCGCGGTTGGCCTCGACAGTGCCACGACTCACGAGCGCAATCGTTAATTTGGAAACATAATCGCGCTGCCAGGGAGCGATTTCGGGCAAGAGCGCGTTGCATGGGCCGCAGCCTGGGTCTGAGAAAATCAACATGAGAGGATTGCCACTGGCGCGTAAAGCGTCAAGAGTCAATGTTTCGCCAAAAAGACCAGGAAGTTGAAAGGCGGGGGCTGGAGTTCCAATTGGCAAGCCTGCGGCTGGCAGCGCCAGGGTGGGTGCAGGCCGCGTACCGTCACCGCTGGACATGTTCTCCAATGATTCGATGCGGAGCAATAGTCGTCCGTTTTGTTGCAGTAGGTGGAGCAGGAGCCATCCCTCAGCGGCTAATAATCCTAGAACAATCATGAAGGCAATCAGCCCAACGATTTCAATTGCTGTTAGAGTTGTAAGCCAGTCGAGCGCACCAGGGCCGACTCGGTTTGGCCCTTGCAGGATGATAAAGCCAGCGATCAGCACCAGAAGGCCGTTGCGGACAAGGGTCGAACGTCCGATAGGAGCCGAGTGAAGCTGGCCGAAACAATGGCAGTCCGGCGTGCGGCCTTGAGACAAGTTGTAGATGATTGCACCATTAAAAATCAGCAAGAGAATAAACGCGCCAACAGCGCCCCACCAGGCACTTGCGGCGGGTAGTAGGGCAATAGCAATAAGAAGTTCAAACAATGGTAATCCTATGCCAAGCGGCCTTGCCCAGCGTGCCGAAATATTGAAGCCCAGCAGCGCTGCCTGGGAGCCACGCTTATCGACCAGTTTTGCCAGCCCTGCCACCAGGAAAATCGCCCCTAATACCAATCGCGCGCTCAATAATGCAATATCCATTCATGAATCTCCTTAGAGACTAAACCAGGACAGGCGCAGTTAGTCACAGTCGCATGATTGATTTGGTGCACAACAAGTCATTTGTGTTACTCCATTGATGGTCCTCGGACAGCACGAATAACCGGGATTGCAACAGTGAGCACTTCCATTAGGATGCGGACAACATATGGCCTGGTCTTGACAAGTCTGTCCTCTGGTTCCACAACATTGGATACCTACTGGATAACAATATGTTGAACGTGAATATGTTGGCCAGTTTCCGATAGTGTCCACACACATTACAGGATTATCTTCCCTGCGAACACATACTCCATTTACAGTGGTGTAGCAACGCAGTCCAGATTCTTCGCAAGTCTTACAAATCCCATCGTCGCAGACTTGGCCCGGGCCACAGCAGGCGGCAGCAGAACCCTCACCACAAGGTTGGCTGCCAGTGATTGCTATACACTCCCCGTTCGCATCACAGTGCTCACAAGCATTGCAATTGCGGCACGTGCCGTTGTCGCAGATTTGGCAAGAACCACAACAGCTAGCACCACAAAGTTTATAACCAGGCGAGGGGGTGCATTGTCCAGTTGCAGAATCACAGATTCCGCACGTGTCTTTGCAGTTAGACGAACAGTACATCATGCCCACTTCGTCACTATAGCCCTGCTCACATGGAGAGCAGCAGACCTTGTTGAAGAGACCTGAATGTAAGATTAATGGTGGGTCGCAGAACGGTACGCAGCTCCCATTAACGCACTTTTCCTCACTTGTGCAGCAAGCACTACCACAGCCTGTTTCGCCGATTCCACAACATATGTTATTCGCGTTACAAAAACTAGTACCAGGACAACCATACAGCGAAAGACAACGTGCTAAGGCACCAAAATATACAGTTAATACTTTAGCCACACATCTAAAACAGTTAGGAGGTCCTACCAAACAATCAGTTCCAGCACATGCAAGTAGAGCAATATCTGCTGAATAAGCGATTGCATCTCGGCATTTGCTGAGTTCGTTCAGATTACAAGAAGATGCAGCAGCACGGTCAGAAATAAGCGCATTAGATTTATGGAGAGTCGATGCGGCGGTATGCTCGGTTTTTATATGTGTACTTGAACCTGAATAGGCTAAAGGCTGCCCTTCAATCGTATTCGATGGAATTATACAATTATCGAATGAGGCTAAAGTCCTCTGAGCCATTACTTCAAGACAACTTTGGTATTCTTGCGCATTGTGATCTGTATATTGTGAGCCGCATTCTTCAAACTCTTTTAAAAACACCTTTTGCGCGATTTCAATGCATTTATCACATTCTGATGTACATTCTGTCGGCGTTGGGGTTATTGATGTTGGCGGAGGACTAGGTATACATCCTGAAACCTGTGAAGCGAATATGCCTCCAGCAGCTCCGAGTAATACCCTTAGCATCTGGCGACGCGATAGGCCACTGGCAAGGCAACGGGTCAGGTTATCGAACTGGTTTTGATCCATCTGCTATTCGCTGTTGCTGCATATTCAACTATGACAGTCTCTGGCATTGATAGTTTTTACAGTTCAAGCGTTGAGCAATCGTAGAGATTGCATCATAGTCTTTATATATTATAATAATATATCTTAAATTTAAACAATAAAATATCAATTATAGTTAATAAAAACTATTGCATAGCACAATACAATAATAGTTTTCATAAACAATATCTTAGTCAGCGCAAATTTGCAAATTACCCTGCAAGACTCGAAATTAGAGGTGTTTAAAATTTGATTGTAAGCAGATGAGCTTTATCTTGATGAGATCAGATTCCCAGAAATTTGTCGTTGATGCGGCGGTGATAGCGCACATCTTTCCAGTTGGCGAAATGCGGCTGGGCGTAGTTGTGCGGCGTGACACCCCAGAAGCCGTACTCGATGGCATCGTCAATGGCGCGTTCGCTGTAGTCGAGCAGCCAGCCCCAATCGAGATCGGGATGATCAACATAGAACCACGATGACCAACCCTCGGTGCAGGTGAGGGGGAGGCCAGCCGTTTGTGACCACTCGGCAAACTGGCGGATGCGGTTGCGCTGGTAGGCGTGCATCATCGGGCCGATGGCTTTATAGGTGGCGTTGGCGCGATCCGAAAAATCCTTGTAGCCGGAAGCGTCGCGGAACATTTTACCGTTGCTGGTCAGGTCGCGGAAACGGGTGCGCGTCGCCCAACGGGGGTCGGCATCGCTGTAAAAATGGGCATCCAGGCAGTCGAACGATTTCAGGCCGACGGTAGTCCAGCGCGGGTCGCCGTGAATGCTGTGGGTGAAGCGCAGGCCGGGAAATTCATCCTGTAGGGCGAACAGCGGCTTATCCAATTGCTCGATGAGCCATGCCTTCGTTTCGGGCGTATATTCGTAACCCGCGCTGCCCTGAACTTCGTTGAGCTGCTTCATGAAATTCGGGAAAAAATAGGGCATCTCATTGGCGTAATCGACGTAGACGATGCGCTCGAAGCCGACTTCTTTTTCGATGATTCGCAGCATCTTCGCCCACATCTCCGCGCCTTCCATCGTCGAGGATGGGACGGTTGTCGAAGCGGGGGTATGCGCACCCGTGAACCACCATGTACTCAGGGTCATGTACAGGCCGCGATCCACCGCTTTTTGCATAAATTCCAGCAACCAGCGTCCGGCAGGTGCGGTGATTTCGTTCACCCAGCACCAGGGCATATATTGTCCCTGATCGCCTTTCCATGTCAGTTCGCGGTTGGGGTCGCTCAGGTCGATGGACTGGGGCATCGGGTCGAGGCGCAGGGTGTTGTAGCCGCGCTCGATGGTTTCATCAAGGACGCGATCCCAATCGCCAAAGGCTTCGTCGGGGCGATGCCGGAGCAGAAAGGCCTGATCCCACATGACCATCGTCAGACGGCGGGGGTTGAGAAAATTGCGCATATCGTAATTTCCGCCAGTCAAACTTGCACTGCCGGATGAGCCTGATTGCTGCGATGGGAACTGCATTATGCGTATTTCGCTTCCAGTGATTTGATCTGGTCTTCGACGTTTTTGAGCAGCTTTTGCGTCATATCCAGCCCGAACTGTTGATTGCCTGGTTTGGATTCAATCGTGGCGATTTTCTGGCGATAAAGCTCGGCGGCAGTGTGAAGTTCGCGCAGTTTTTGGGCGACTTCGGGCGTGGCGTTGGCCGGAATGGGGACATTCGCGGCAATGGGCAGCGGCCTGGGCGCAGGCGGCTCGGCGACAGGCTTCGGCGCTCTGGCGGGCTTGGCTGCGGCTGGCGCGGGGGCTTCCACAGCATCCTCAGATTCAGCACTACCGTTGGGTGCATCGCCGATAGCAGCGGCTTTCTGGCGTTCGCGTTTTTCGGCTTCGAGTGCTTTTGTCGTCACACTGGTTGCGAAAACGGCGACCCCGCCAATTTCTTTGTCAAACGCGCACGTGCCTTCGATAATCAGCGCGTCGGCGGGATCGGTGATGGCCTCAGCGACTTTATTCCATTGTTTCGCGCCGATATACACCGTGTAAACCGTCGGCGTGGTCGGCGGCAGGGGGACACCTTTTGGCAGCGCACTCGGCTTGTTGACATGCGACATCGTGGTAATCGTCAGGTCTTTACGCTTATCAATGCGGCCTGGTCGGCCAATTAATACTACTTTCACGGTGGTCGCGACTCCTTTTTCTTCCAACAAGGGGCTGAGAACAGCGGCTCGCTCTGCCCACTTGAGGGAGGACATGCCGGGTTTTTTCTTCTTTTTGGCTTTGAGATTGTGGGGCGGGAAGACGATCTTGCGCGTTTCGAGGGGCATACGACCCCGCGCGAGATAAAAGAAAATCCCGCCGATGGTGCGTTTGCGTTCGTCATTGACGACCATCATGCCGCCTTCAGCCTCGATGCGCACACTTTCTTCGAGAAGCTGCTGCGCAAACTCGACACCGCACAAATCGACAACGGCCTCGATAAGTTTACGCGGGCCCCACTCGGTCTCGCCCAATTGATCGGAAATCTGGGCAGCGGCGGCCTTGATTTCGGGCGCTACGACACGGCGGGGTTGGCGTTGAGGACGCTGAGGCCGCTCGGAGACTTCAACATCCTGATTATTTTCTGTCGTCGATTCGATGATTTCATCTTGCGACAAGGCGTTATTCCTGACCTGATTCATTAATTTCAAACAACCATTTTAAATCATATTAATCAAAGTTACCATAGGCCTCAAAACTTTACGAGCGCAGGCTCATCAACCCTTCGGCATACCGCACCTAATTGTATATCAGTATAACTTGGTTCGGGCGTTTTAGCCTAGAATTTTTCGTTCGGATACCAGATTCGCTACACTCTCATTGGGCGCAATGTATTGCGCCCCTACAAGTGGGGCAGGCGCACGATCTGTAAAGCTGATAATTCAAAGACGGGCGAGGCACGCCTCGCCCCTACAACCATTGCAATTTATCAAGCAATTGAGGACAAAAATCATGAAATATTTCGTGACGGGAGCAACGGGGTTTATCGGCGGGCAGGTGGCGCGGCAGTTGGTGGATGGCGGGCATGAAGTCATCGCGCTGGTGCGTTCGCCGGAAAAAGCGAAGGATCTGGCGGCGCTGGGGATCAAACTCCACACCGGCGACGTGACCAATAAAGTGAGTATGCGGGCAGGCATGAACGGCGTGGACGGCGTTTATCACATCGCTGGATGGTACAAAATCGGCGTAAAAGATCGTTCGGCGGCGGTTGCAATTAACGTCGATGGCACACGCAATGTTCTGGAACTGATGAAAGAGTTCGGCATCGCGAAGGGCGTTTATACCAGCACATTGGCGGTTAATTCCGACACAGGCGGCAAGCTGGTCGATGAATCGTATCAGTACAACGGGCCACATATCAGCGAATATGACCGCACAAAGGCCGAAGCGCATCAGATCGCCGAGGAAATGATCGCGGGTGGTTTGCCGCTGGTGATCGTGCAACCGGGAGGGGTCTATGGGCCGGGGGACACCAGCGTTCTGCACGATACATTTGTACAGTATCTGACTGGAAAGCTGCCGCTTGTGCCACAAAGATCGGCGATTTGCTGGTGTCACATCGAGGATACGGCGCGTGGGCATTTGCTGGCGATGGAAAAGGGCAAAGCGGGCGAGAGTTATATCATTGCGGGGCCGCCGCACACGGTGATCGACGTGCTGAAAATGGCCGAAAAAATCACAGGTATCGCCGGACCGCGTATGCAAGCACCGCCGGGAGTCATGAAAATGATGTCGGCGGCAATGGGTGTTGTTGGCTCATTTGTGCCTGTGCCGGACAATTACTCGGCAGAATATCTGCGCGTCAACGCGGGCGTGACGTATATCGGCAGCAACGCGAAGGCCAAGCGCGAATTGGGATTCGATCCGCGTCCGCTGGCAGAAGGCCTGAAGGAAACGCTGGCATGGGAGATGGCGCAGTTGGAGATTCAGCCGAGGTGAAGAATGCAACCTCACCCCCAGCCCCTCTCTCGCTTGCGGCTATGCATTACCCACAAATTTGGGAGGGTAAAAAGTGGGGTTAGAATAGAAGAAAAAAGGAGAGGACCGAAAAAATGGGTGCGAAATTACCAGATGC
>JALHNB010000035.1:0-33959 GCA_022843745.1 Anaerolineae bacterium
CAGATCATCGAATTTTCTGTACAGCTTCATGAGCGCAATATCATTGACCGCCGCTACAAAATCGACCTTGACGTACCACCCGCCATTCTTGCCAACTTCGCTACTGGAGCGCTCATGCAAGTAGTGAATTGGTGGCTGGAAACCCCGAATGATTACAGCGCCAAGCAAATGGCCGATAGATATGTTCTACACGATGGTCTATCACCAGCCGCCGACGGACGAGGTGAAAAACGGGATTCGATCTCCCTAATCTACGATTGCTTTCGGCGCACGATTAAACAGCGTGTACATGAACGCGAAAATCATGCCAAACACGAATCCACCGATATGCGCGAAGAAGCCGACCCCACCACTTGTCCCAGCGCTTAGAGCAGCCACACCGCTGAAAACCTGAATCACGAACCACAGGCCGAGCATCACCAGTGCGGGAATAGTGGTCTGATAGAGGAAAAAGCGGAAAAACAGCACACCCACGCGCACTTTCGTGCCGGGATAGAGAATGAGATACGCGCCCAAAACCGCCGAAATCGCGCCACTCGCGCCGATACCCACTAACGGACTGCACATATAAGCGTAGACAACCGTTTGGGTCAGCCCGGCCAATACGCCACCGAGGAAATAGAGCAGCAAAAACGTCCGGCGACCAAAATAATCTTCAACATTCGTGCCGAACAGCCACAAAAAGGTCAGATTACCGATAAGGTGCGCCCAACCTGCATGTAAAAACATGCCGCGCAGGAAACTCACGAGCATATTCGGCCCGACATTGGCCGGAAACTGGCACGGCACAATCGCCAACGCGGAATAAGTCTGATTCAGCGTGGTGTCAGGCAAGGTCAACTGCCAGATGAAAAACAAAATATTGACCAGCATCAAGCCGTAAGTCAGATAAGGGGTATTTTTCGTGGGATTATTCACTGTTCCAAGCGGAATCATGCGGACACCTTTCGTCTCACGAGCGATTTAATCTCTATACGCAGTGGATGGCGGGGAGTTTCAAATGGGGTTGGGAAAGGGTAAAAATGGAACCACAGAGGCACAGAGGTCACAAAGGAATTTCAAATTTTTCTCTGTGTTCTCTGTGTTCTCTGTGGTTTAATTCAGATTTAGCGTTCGGAGATCGGAGTCCATTCCAGACCCATCGGGCCGACGTAATTCACATCGGGGCGGATCAGGCGATTATTCTTCATCTGTTCGATGACGTGCGCTGACCATCCCGCGATACGGCTCATGGCGAACAGCGGCGGGAACATATCAATATCGAGGTTAATCGTATACAGCAGAATTGCGCTGAAATAATCGACGTTCGGGTACAGACGGCGGCTGATGAAATATTCATCGGCAAGAGCAGCATTCGCCAGATCATCGGCAATCTGGAACCATTTGGTATTGCCGGAGCTTTGCGCAAGTCGTTCTGCATGTTCACGCAGAATCGCTGCACGTGGGTCGAGCGCCTTATAAATGCGATGGCCGATACCCATAATGCGACGATCACCATTCTTGATGTTCTTATCGAACCAGGGCTGGACGTTTTCCGGCTCACCGATTTCGACGAACATGCGCATCGCCTCAGCATTCGCGCCACCGTGTGATGGCCCTTTGAGCGCACCAATAGCGGCGACAATCGCGCTGTGAATATCCGAACCCGTAGCGGTGACAACGCGCGAGGTAAACGTGCTGGCGTTCATGCCGTGTTCAGCCAGCAGCACGAGATAGACATTAATCGCGTCGCTGGTGGTCTTATCCGGGTCTGTGCCGGAGAGCATATAGACAAAATTTTGGGCAAGGTTGAGGTCGGCGCGTGGTGCAACCGGCTCTTCACCTTTGCGAATGCGATCCCAGGCCGCACAAATCGTCGTGATCTGCCCAGTCAGGCGCACAGCTTTACGCTGGGTGGCCTCAATGGTCACTTCGCTGCTATCGGGATCATAAAATGCCAAAGTCGCGACAGCCGCTTCGGTGACAAACATGGGATCGGCATCTTTGGGAATCGACTTGAGGAACTGAATTACACCATCCGGCAAAACTGCGCCTTCAGCAATCGACTTGCGCAGGGCTTCGAGTTCCGCTGCTTTTGGCAGACGACCATTCCATAGCAGATAGACGACTTCTTCAAATAATGCGTTAGCAGCCAGGTCTTCAATCTTGTAACCTTCGTAGATCAGCTTGCCTTCGGCACCATTTACAAGGCTGGTGACGCTATCTGCAACAACGATACCCTCAAGGCCTTTCTTCGCTTGTTCGGCCATTATATAAACTCCTTTAAATCGTGTGGTTGTCTCAATAGAGGCCCGATCACGGGCGTTCAGGATTGCCTTATTTATTGCGGTTAACACGCTCGCTGGGGGCGTTTATGAACAACATATCTGTGCAGGAGTGGACTTTGCCACAAATTTCACTAAAGTATAACATCATCATTTGACAGCGGCAATGTTAAGTCGTGAGGATTAAATTAAGGATTGGCATTTTTTACAATTTGAAGATACGAACTCTTGCAATCTGATTTAAAGCGTGATAGTCTATCAAACATGAACACTCAAACCGCGTCCACCCCTTCAATTTTTCTAATGCGCATCTGTATGTGCAAATTATTGATATTCCGGGACGTGTGACGCTAGACAGACGATCAGTTTGTCGCACCAAGCGCAATGGCAAAGAGCCGACCCGTCCCGGGCTGGCTCTTTTTTATTCTATTCAGGGGCAGATTCATGACGATCACGCTGGGAAAATCGCTGCAACAACGCATTTTTAAACATCTTGAAAGCACCTATCCGAATGAAGGCGGCGGCTTCCTGTTGGGGCGTGTCAGCGGTAAGGATGTGCAGATTGAAGACACCATTCAGATCGAGAATGTGTTTGAGGCGGAAGAACAGTATCATCGTTACGCCATGACACCGCAGGATTGGGCGCGGCTGGAAGACCAGGCGGATGAGCGCGGCCTGACCCTGGTGGGCTATTACCACAGTCACCCCGATTCGCCAGCGATCCCCTCCATTTATGATCGTGACCATGCCCTACCCAACTTCACTTATTTAATCACTCAGGTTCAAAATGGCAGTGCAGTCGATATGCAGGGCTGGCTTTTGCGCACGGATCGCAGCCAATTCGATGCTGAAAACCTGTCAGTTGGTTGATCGAGCAAAAAGATTCAAAGTACCTGACAACGATCAACACTATTTTTAATGAGCAAGAACTTTGTAGGCAACAGGAGCAAAAAAATGACTGAAGCACTCGTAAGTACCCAATGGGTAGCTGATAATCTTGATAAGGTTCGTTTGATCGAGGTCGATGTGGATACGACGCAATATGAAGCTGCCCACATCCCTGGTGCAGCCGCTTTTAATTGGCAAACACAGCTACAGGATCAGGTCGCGCGTGATATTCTCAGCAAAGAGGATTTTGCCGCACTGCTGGGACAGGCAGGTGTGAGCAACGACACCCATGTGATTCTTTATGGCGATAACAACAATTGGTTCGCCGCCTATGCCTTCTGGCAATTCAAATATTATGGACATGAAAATGTCAGCCTCATGAATGGCGGACGTAAAAAATGGTTGGATGAAGGGCGACCTGTTACGACAGACGTGCCGAAATATGCACCGACCAGCTACACCGTCAAGTCGATCAATGCAGAACTTCGTGCGGATCGTGACTACATCAAGGCACGTCTGGGCAAAGCAGGTTTCGGGCTGGTCGATGTGCGCTCCCCTGCCGAATATGTTGGCGATATTATTGCCCCTCCCGGCATGACCGAAACTGCCCAACGCCCCGGTCATATCCCCGGCGCTTCAAACATCCCATGGAGTCAGGCCGTCGCCGAAGATGGCACATTCAAGAGTGCCGAACAGCTTCGCGAACTCTATGGCAACAAAGGAATCAGCGACAGCAACGACGAAATTGTCGCCTACTGCCGCATCGGTGAGCGCTCCTCACATAGCTGGTTCGCCCTCACTTATATTCTGGGTTACAAGAACGTCCGCAATTATGACGGCTCATGGACAGAATGGGGCAATCTCATCGGCAACCCGATTAAAAAAGGCGCACAGCCGTAAAAGAAGCTTGTTAGCAATCAGCTAAAAACACACATATTCTGTAGGGGCAAGGCGTGCCTTGCCCAACTCTAAAACACAAATTTTTTAAATGTGGAGAGAAACAAAATGGCAAATGCAAACGGACGCGACTTAAAGTTCAATACCAAGGCACTGCACGCGGGCTACCAGCCTGACCCGACCACTGGCGCACGTGCCGTCCCGATTTATCAGACGACAGCCTACCAATTCCGCGATACCGATCATGCAGCGGCGCTGTTTGCCCTGCAAGAATTTGGCAACATCTACACCCGCATTATGAACCCGACCAATGACGCTTTCGAGCAGCGCATCGCGGCGCTGGAAGGTGGCGTGGCAGCGTTGGCAACCGCTTCCGGTCAGTTCGCACAGTTTCTCGCGATTAGTTCGCTGGCAAACTCTGGCGACGAAATCATCTCGGCGAGCGCTCTCTATGGCGGCACCTATACACAGTTCTCACAGAGTTTCCGTCGCCTGGGAATCAAGGTGCATTTTGTCGAAGGTACAAACCCCGCCGACTTCGCCGCCAAGATAAACTACAAAACAAAGCTGATCTATCTGGAAACCATCGGCAATCCCAAGCTGGAAATTCCTGATTTCGAAGGCATCGCCGAAGTCGCTCACGCGCACGGCCTGCCTGTCATCGTGGATAACACCTTCGGTACACCCTACCTATTCCAGCCGTTCGAACACGGCGTGGACATCACCGTGCATTCGACCACCAAGTGGATCGGCGGGCATGGCCTGAGCATCGGCGGCGTGATCGTGGACGGTGGCAAGTTTGACTGGAAAGCCAGCGGACGACATGACGGTATCGTCAAGCCTGAGCCAGCTTATCACGGCGCAGTGCTGGCGGATGTGGTCGGCAATCTGGCGTTCATCATTCGGGCGCGTGTCGTCGGCCTGCGCGATTTCGGTGGCAGCCAAGCTCCCTTTAACTCATTCCTGAATATCATCGGCCTGGAAACTCTGTCACTGCGCATGGAACGTCACGTCTCCAACACGCTGGCAGTCGCGCAGTATCTTGAGAAGCACCCGGCAGTGGCGTGGGTCAACTACCCCGGCTTGCCCAATCATCCCAGCTACGCACGTGCCCAAAAATATCTACCCAAAGGCGCTGGTGCGGTACTGGGCTTCGGTATCAAGGGTGGCAAGGCTGCCGGACGCGCGTTTATCGACGGCCTGAAGGTGTTCTCGCACGTGGCAAATGTCGGTGACACCCGTTCGCTGGCGATCCACCCGGCGACAACGACACATCAGCAGTTGAGCGAAGACGAGCAAATTTCAAGTGGTGTCACGGAGGATTATGTCCGCCTGTCCATCGGGCTGGAAGACATTGATGACATTTTGTGGGATCTCGATCAGGCGCTAACGATTGCGCAGGGCAAGACTGTTCAGGCAGTTCCGTAATTCAAACTATCGTAGGGGCGACTCGCTGAGTCGCCCTTTTTCTGGCAACCGTAGGGACTCACAGTGCGTCCCATGAGACCATTATCTCTACCCAATATTTGCAATCAACGTAACAGGCGTGTAGAAAAGAACATGCGATGCTCATTAAGGTAGAGGGAATTATGACAGATTGGCAAAATCGTGTTCATCCGCTGGATGAAGAAACCCGGTCAGTTGGGATCGTTAAACGTCAGCACGTGGATTTTGACGTTCCATTGCACTTGCGAAGTGGCGAAACTTTGGAACGCTTCACGCTGGCTTATGAAACTTATGGCACGCTCAACCATGACCATTCAAACGCCATTTTGATCTGCCACGCGCTCTCTGGTGATTCGCACGTCGCCGGTTATTACACAGATGAGCCGGATGAAAAGCCGGGTTGGTGGGACGACGCGGTTGGGCCAGGGAAAATGTTCGACACCAACATCTTTTTTGTCATCTGCTCCAACGTTATTGGAGGTTGCCAGGGCAGCACCGGGCCATCATCGACTGCGCCGGATGGCAAACCCTATGCCCTGCGTTTTCCGGTGGTTACGGTTTCCGACATGGTGCAGGCACAGCGTCACCTGCTCGACCATCTGGGAATCGAAAAATTGTTCGCGGTTGGCGGTGGCAGCATGGGCGGGATGCAAGCGCTGCAATGGGCTGTCGATTACCCGGAGCGCGTGGCGAATGTGCTTTTCATCGCCAGCACACCGCGTTCATCCACGCAAAACATCGCTTTCAACGAGATCGGACGGCAAGCGATCTATGCTGATCCGCGATGGAATAACGGCAATTATTACAACGGGCAAGCCCCGGCGGCGGGTCTATCGGTAGCGCGTATGATCGGTCACATCACCTATATGAGCGAATACTCGCTGGAAGACAAATTCGGACGGCGACTGCAAAACGAGAATAAACTGGCCTACAGTTTTGATACCGATTTCACAGTCGAGAGCTATCTGAAGCACCAGGGTGATAAATTTGTCGAGCGTTTTGATGCCAACACATATCTTTACATCACCAAAGCGCTGGATTATTACGATGTCAGCGACGGTTATGAATCGATTTACGAGGCGCTGCGACGGACAAAATGTGCGTTTTTGGTCGTCAGTTTTTCCAGCGATTGGCTGTACACAGCAGCGCAGGCACGAGAACTCGTGGACGCATTGGAAACTTTAGATCGTGACGTACAATATCGCCATGTGGAAGCGTCTTTTGGACATGACTCCTTTCTGGTTGAGGTCGAAACCATGACCGAACTGGTAGGAGGCTACCTCACCAAACGGTGGAACAGACGCAGCAACAGCGAATAAAACAGAAATCTTATGACGTGATGGCCGATTCGGCTAGGCAACGCCCTGTAAAAGCGTTTAAGCGGGTTCGACTCCTGCTCACGGCTCTGGAAAGTGGTTAGTAACGGACTAATCGCTCAAAACGAATTGACACTGAGGGAGAAACAAATGGCGAGCATTAAAATTCCAACGCCTTTGCGGGCGTTCACCGAAAATCAGGCACAGGTTGTCGTCAGCGGCGGAACAGTTGGCGCGGCACTGGATGACCTGACCCAGCGCTTTCCAGAATTACGTCAACATCTTTATGAGGGTGACAAGCTGCGTAATTTTGTTAATGTGTTTCTTGGTGAAGAGGATGTGCGTTTTCTGGACGGCCTGGAAACAGAAATTGATGCCGACACCAACCTGCGCATTATCCCCAGCATCGCGGGCGGTTAAAAACCCATGAAAGTCCGTGAGGCGCGTGAAGAGGATGCCGACAGCATCGCCAGAGTACATGTCGATAGCTGGCGGACGACGTATCGTGGCATTATCGCGAATACGTTCCTCGAAGCGCTGTCTTACGATGATCGTGAGCGCTATTGGCGGAGTCTGCTCGTACAAACAGGGCGGACAAGCCTGATTTATGTCGCTGAAGACGACGATGGTGAAATTGTCGGTTTCGCCTGTGGTGGGCCAGCCCGTGAAGACAACCCGGCTTATAGAGGCGAAGTATTTGCGATTTACATCATCCAGTCAGCGCAGCGACGCGGCATTGGGCGAGCGTTGATCGCAGCAATCGTTCAACGACTGCTGCAACAGGGCATCGAGTCATTGCTGATCTGGGTGCTGTCTGAAAATCCGTCTACCGCGTTTTATAAGGCACTCGGCGGTCAGCAGATACAGGAAAAGTCGATTGAAATTGGCGGAGTCAAGCTGCGCGAAATCGCCTACGGTTGGACGGATATTCACCCGCTGGTATCTGGTAATTGATAACTGGTGAACAGCGCAAACCCAAAAGGTTGAGAAATTAAGAAGGGTTACGATCATGGCAGTCAATAACATGCGAAAAGTGGATCAGACTGGCTTGAGAACCGGCCAGGCGCTCACGATCATTTTGCTCATCCTGGCGTTTGTCCTCAATGGTTGGCCGCTGGTGGCATTCGTGGCGGTGGCGCAGTTGCTCGGTGGATTGGATTCGCCATTCGCGCCCTACCGTCTGATTTATCAGCGCATTCTCAAGCCAAGTGGCCTGCTGAAGCCCAATGTCTACACCGATAACCCAGAGCCGCATCAATTTGCCATGCTCGTTGGTGCAATCTTTAACGGTGTTGGCACACTTGCATTGTTGGCAGGCGCACCGACTCTTGGCTGGGCGTTGGTGTGGATCGTCATCGCGCTGGCGAATCTCAATTTCTGGTTCAATTTTTGCACGGGCTGCTGGATGTACTACCAATTTAACCGTCTGGGTGTGCCAGGTTTTGCGCGGAGTCCCATTCATGATTGAACGGATTATTATCGCGCTGGTTTTGCTCGCTGCCGGGTTTGTCATTTGCCGTCTCTACACCCAACGGCAGTTACGACGCGCATCCAGTAACGCCCCAACGGATCCGATTCTGATGGGATTAGCGCCGGGTGTGGCAACGATTGTTTATTTTACAACGCCGACCTGTGCGCCGTGCCGTTTGCAGCAGACTCCGACTCTGCAACGCTTGCAGCAGGAGATGGGCGACGCGCTCCGGGTGATCCGTGTGGATGCCACAGAAGACCCGGACACCGCAGATCGTTGGGGCGTATTCTCGGTACCGACAACCTTTGTGCTGGGTCGCGACGGCCAGCCCCGCAGCGTTTACAACGGCATCGTTGACGCGCAAACATTGAAACGCGAACTTCAAACGTAAGTCATTAAGGCAATCCGAACTTCAAACGTAAGTCATTAGGGAGATGAGTGAAGTCTATGCAACCATTAATTAACGAAACTGTTGCGCTTTCCAACGAGGAAGTCCGACGTTACAGCCGCCACCTGATTATGCCGGAGGTTGGGCTGGAAGGTCAGCAAAAACTCAAGGCCAGCAGCATTCTGCTCATCGGTACAGGCGGATTGGGTAGCCCATTGGCGCTCTATCTGGCTGCGGCGGGGATTGGCCGCATCGGGCTGGTCGATTACGATGTTGTGGACGAGAGCAACTTGCAACGCCAGATTATTCACGGTCAAAGCACCGTCGGTGTCCTCAAGATTGACAGTGCCGAGCAGCGTATGCGCGACCTGAACCCGTTTGTCCAGGTCGATAAATACAATGTGCCGCTAACATCGGAAAACGCGCTTGAACTTTTCGCGCCCTATGATGTGATTATCGACGGGACGGACAATTTTCCGACACGCTATCTGGTCAACGATGCCTGCGTCAAGCTCGGCAAGCCGAATGTTTACGGCAGCATTTTCCGTTTTGAGGGTCAGTTGAGTGTATTTTATGCCAACGAAGGGCCTTGCTACCGCTGCATGTTCCCGACCCCTCCCCCTCCCGGCCTGGTTCCAAGCTGCGCGGAAGGCGGCGTACTCGGTATTCTGCCGGGGACAATCGGCACACTGCAAGCGACAGAAGCCATCAAGCTGCTGCTGGGCATCGGTGAACCGATGATCGGACGGATGCTGCTTTATGATGCGCTGGAAATGAGCTTCACAAAAATCAGGATTCGCAAAGACCCGAACTGCCCGGTGTGCGGCATCCCGGCAGAGAAAGTCGAACTGATTGATTATGAGCAGTTCTGCGGAATGCCCGCACACGACAAGAGCGAATTCGGTAAAACAACACAGAATGGTCACGTAGAGGAAAAGGTCATGTCGGAAATTACTGTCGTAGAACTCAAGGCACGTCTGGACTCCGGTGAGGATGTGCTGATTTTGGACGTGCGTAATCCGCAGGAATGGGAAATCAGTGCGCTTGATGGCTCACTCCGTATTCCCAAGCCGCAGATCGAAGCGGCGATGAACGATGTTCTGGCGGGACGTAAGCCGCGTGAGGCAACCGTGCTGGCACAAATCCCGACGGATCGTGAGATTATCGTCCAATGCCGTTCCGGTGCGCGTAGTGCCGATTCGATCAAATTCCTGCGCAATGTTGGCTATAAAAACGAACTCGTTAATCTCAAAGGTGGCATTCTCGCCTGGGCGCGGGAAATCGACCCGGAGATGGCGACGTACTAAACAACCTAATCTTCGTAGGGGCGACTCGGCGAGTCGCCCCTACCCGCACCCCCTACCGAACGCCGACCCTCAATTCATGCTGAATCGAACGATAGCACCCCTGTAAATAATCTTCCAGTTTATGCCAATCATTTTCAGGATTAGTCGAAGTCTGGCTGGTTATCAGATCGACGGTATTATTCGCCAGCACGCGCAGCTCGGCTGATTCACGCGCCTGCTCTGGTGACAGGCCAAAAACCGCGCTGTGCAAATCAGTCATCGTCTGGATAAATTCCGTTTTGTCCGGCAGGCCGGAAAGACGACGATGCACATCCCAATAGCGTGTTTCCAACTCGGCAACCTGTGCGGGGTCAAAATCCAGGCCGGAATGCCGCTGGGCGATAACGTAAAATTTCTTCAGGTAGTCTAAGACTTTTTGGGGATCATGATCGGCAGGCACCCATTCCGCCGACGCGCGGGCTGTGTAATAAGCGGCTAAAATCGAGATCGGGAATGGAATGCGAAACTGCTCCTGGCACAAGCCCACGACCAGCCGGATCAGCTTGATCCAGTCACGGTCATAGTACGCTCGCCAACTGTGGGTTTCGCAATATGCGATGCGATCCGGGTTAAACTCAAACGTGGTCGCCATGCGTATGTCCTCCCTCATGATGCGTATGTGCGTGAATTTGCAACCTTTCCGCAGCACCCAACGCGAGGCACACCGGGCAGGTCGCCTCATGCCATGCGCCAAGTGCTTCGGCCAATACATCGCCATTTGAGGCATCCGGCAACTGCCGCCGTCGGATGAAATACCAAAAACCAAAACCGACAACCAGCAGCCCTACAATAATCCCCACTAGCAGAGGAAGCGGAATCACCTGCTGCACCGTTGACAGCAATAATCCACCTGCGTATCCCAGAAAAAAATGAAGTCCCAAAAAGAGAGCGCTGCCTAAAATCAGCCCCGGCACGAAGCGGCGCAGTGGAATCCCCGCTAACCCACAGCCGACAACCGCCACCGAACGCACCCCCGGCGTTAAAATAGCGATCCCAATCGCGATTGGCCCGCCTTTTTTCAGCCGTTCCGCAGCCGAATCCAGCCGTGCGGGTGTCATGCCCAGATAACGACCAAAACGGTAAATAAAACGTCTTCCCGGCCCGCGCACCAATGCAAACTGAACGATGCCACCCACCACCAGCGCGATCAAAATGGCAATGAACGCCTGTGACAGCACCAGCTTGCCCTCAGCAGCCCGCACGGAGGTCGCGAGCATTACCGCGTCGGCTGGCACGGGGATTGGTACGCCCGCCGATTTCGCCAGCATCAACATAAAAATTGCCGCCAAACCATAAAGCTCTAAAAAAGTATCTAAATTGTTCATTTTGCGACTCTCATTTGTTCATATAGTATACACGCACAATTTACGAAAAATTGAACCAAATCGGATGTTTATCGGCATCGAGGGACGATAAAGTCCAAAAACCATACGAATATAAAGGATTTTGTAAGGTTTCGCGCATTGCCAGAAATGATTGTCCGTTGTAGGCTATAGTATCGAAAAGAAATTACTAAATGTTTCGATTCAGGAGGCATGTGTGCCTGTTTTATTGCTCGCTCGCGGTGATGCGCAAGCCAAAGACCTGCTGAGACATGCTATTGAGGCTCGATACGGATTCAGTCCGCCCGCTATCGACAGCCTGGAGATTGATTTCAAAGGGCGTGTTCGCGCAAAAGTAGGGCCAATTACAACTTGGGTTCCCGTCGGCATTATGGCTCGTTTTCGCTTTCCGACGGCGATGCGCTGGGATTTTTCGGTTCGTCCGGTGGGCGTGACGGTTCAACGCGGTGTCGAAGCTTTTGACGGGTCAACCTATCGCCACATGCGCGGTGGGAGCGCTCCAAACGTCATCGACGACGAGGCTCTCATCAATTCACTTCAGCGCCGTCTATGGGCGATGGCAGCCGTTCTGTTAACGCCGCTTGGTGAGCATTTTGTCGAGCTTAAAGCCACCGACAGCAACAGCCTGGAAGCCACAAATACGCTCATTAAAGACTGTGTAACGCTGCGTCTTCGGGGGGATTCATCCGTTGAACGGGTGGATGTGAAATGTGTGAATCCTGATACGCAGAAAGAGCAGCTTTTCAGTTTGCGCCTATCCGAGGATCAAGCGCCAGTCAATGACGTGATGCTGCCCTGTAAAATCAGTGCTTTCTGGGATGATACGCCCTACTTTGAGATTGAGCCAGAACGGATTGAAAACAACCCGACCTTTTCAGACAACGTGTTCTCGTTGGCAAACGGCGGTCAATAGTAGCGCGAGGGCATCGGCTCTTCGAGTACATCGTAGATACTAAAGCCGCGTTTGAGGTAGTTTTCGAGTGCAGCGGGTGCATCAAGATTGCAGGTGTGTACCCACACGCGCTGTGCGCCATCGCTCCATGCCTGAGCAATCCCCCAACTCAGCAAATGCTTTCCCAATCCCTTACCATAATAATTTGGACGAAGGCCGAAATACGCAATTTCGGTTGATTCACTCCGACGCGCCAATTCGATATAACCCGCCGGAATGCCGCTTGAGTACAGTACATCCACCGTCGTATGGGGGTCGGAAAGCGCTTCGTGGAGGTTTTCATCTGAAATCACTAAGCGATCTCGCCAGCGCCATTGTCCACCTACCGCGCTGTAAAGGAAGCGATAGAATGGCACATCCGGCACTTCCATACGCATCACGACAAAATCTTTATCGTCCACATATCCGGGGCGAAAAGCCGCCCTGCGAGTCATTTCCAGATAGGTCGTCACCAATTTTTCGGGCATTGTTGCGGTTAACATCGTTCAGAAATCCATGCAACTTAAAGAATTTTACTCTTACTATTTTGCATTAGAATGGTCTTTTATGACATGGTATAATGCGCCGAAAAAGCGCTGGTTTCAACCGTATATTTGCACCAGCGCTCCCCCTAAAACAAGTAAGGCTAATTAAAAACATGGATTTTTCACTTACTCAAGAACACATCCAGGCCCAGAAAATGGTGCGCGATTTCGCTCAAAAAGAGATTATCCCGACCATTGGCGAATGGGATCGTAAGCAGGAGATGAATCCGGCTGTTCTGCCGCGCATGGCGGAACTGGGGATTCTAGGCATCTGCATTCCAGTGCGCTACGGCGGACAGGGTTTTGATTACATTACTCTGGGGTTGGTCTGTGAGGAACTGGAACGCGCGGATACGACTCTGCGTGTGGTCATGTCCGTCCACATGGGACTCAACAGCATGGCGCTGCTGCAATGGGGTACGGAAGAACAAAAGCAAAAATTTCTCGCACCACAAGCACGTGGTGAAAAATATGCCGCATTTTGCCTGACGGAACCCGGCGCGGGCAGTGATGTCGCCAATATGGCCGCGACAGCCCGTAAATCCGGCGACAAATATATCCTCAACGGCGAAAAAATGTGGATCAGTCTGGCATCAAAAGCGCATCATTTTCTGGTATTCGCTAAAACTGATCCGGCAGGCGGGGCGAAAGGCATCACCGCGTTTATCGTCACCAGCGACATGCCAGGGGTTAAAACGGGCGATATTCATGGCAAATTGGGTGTCCGTGCCGGGTCTACCGGCTGGGTCGCCATGCAGGATGTCGAAGTTCCAGCGGAAAATCGGCTCGGCGAAGAAGGCGAAGGCTTCAAAATCGCCATGTCGTGCCTCGATAACGGGCGTTATACGGTTGCGACAGGCGCGACAGGATTGATCCGCGCTTGTCTGGAAGACAGCCTCAAATATGCCCATGAGCGCGAGACATTCGGCAAGCCCATCGGTCAGCACCAGTTGGTCAAACAGAAAATCGCCTTTATGCAGCAGTGGTACGATGCCGCCTTTTTGCTGTGTATGCGTGCTGGCTGGATGAAAAATCAGGGTGTCCGCAACACCCGCGAGACCAGTGTCGCCAAATGGTACACCACCGATCACAGCGTCCAGGCTGCACTGGAAGCGATTCAGGTTCACGGCGCATATGGGTTCAGCGATGAGTATCCCGTCGAGCGCTACCTCCGTAACAGCAAAGGCGGCGTTATCTACGAAGGCACGAGCGAAATTCACCAACTGATGCAGGCCGATTACGCGCTCGGCTATCGTGATGATAAGCCATTACGCTGCGAACTTCCTGCCTATGATGCTGAATACTGGCAGGCTGGACCGGAGACGACGTAAAACCGATATGAAAATCGTCTTTTTCGGGGACAGCCTCACGCAGGGAACCGTCGGCATTAACTATGTGGACAAAGTGGCAAAGGCGCTGCGGGGGCATCACTTCTATAACGAAGGTGTCAACGGCGACACCAGCCTCAATCTTTTCCGGCGCGTCCGGCGCGATGTGATCGACAAACGGCCTGATGGCGTGTTCATTATGGTCGGTGTTAACGATGCGGCATCTTTTGTCGAGCCAAACGCCAATATTTATTTTCGCCTTCTGAAGCGCATACCGGGTGGGCGCGTCTCGCCCATTTCATTTCGCGAGAATTTGCGGGCGGTGCTGACGGCGCTACTGTTCGAAAACATTAAGGTCTGGGTCGCCCTGCCGCCTGCTGAATATCGCCCGGAAATGGTGACGACGCTGCGCCAGATGAACGATTATGCCGCTGAACTCTGCGCAGAACTGAATGTCCCGACATTGAATCTACTGGCAAAGATCGCGCCGAAAAATATCCCTGCCCGCCCACCGATAAAATTGACGCAATACGCCGCGAACCTGGGCGTTCTGCTCGGCAACAAAAATTATGATGCCATGCGCGATGCCGGAGGCTTCACCTATAGCTTCGATGGCACTCACCTCACCGAAAATGGCGCACAGCGAATCGCCGATGAAATCGTCCGATTTTTACGAAATAATGGAGTCAGCGGATGAAAATCGTTTTCCTCGGCGATAGTCTCACCTGGGGTGGGTATGGCGGCAATTTCGTAGCCGAGATCGCCCACCTCCTGCCCGATCACACGATTATCAATGCGGGTGATGGTGGCGACACAGTAGTCAATCTGCTTGAGCGCGTGGATGATATTCTGGAGAAAGGGCCGGATGGTATTTTCGTGATGGTCGGCGGCAATGACGCGATTTCTTACACACAGCCGGAAACACGCCGCTACTATCGCCGCGCCAAGAAAATTGCTGATGGCATTGTCACGCCAGAAGTTTTCGCGCAGAATTATCGCGATTTGCTCACGCACATCCAATTGAAGCATGTGCTGACGTGGGTCGGCCTCCCGCCTATCGAATATAACCCCGAAGTTGTCAGCGCTGTGCAGCAATACAATCAACTGGCAGCGGCGGCGGCAAAAGCACTTAATATTCCTGTCCTGGATTTGATGACTCCATTCGCACCGGAAGAGATTCCGGATCGACCACCGCTCAATCAGGAAACCATTAACCTCATCGGTGAGCGTAGCAAAAGCGGCTGGTCAGATTTTGAAACAGAACGGCAGCGCGGCGGCTTTACGTTCACCTTCGATGGTTTGCATCTGATGCCCGACACCGCCCCAAGAGTCGCCAAAATCATCGTCGAATTTCTCGATTTAGACTGATTTTCGACTCCACCGTAGACCATTTTTGCTTGACATGGCACTAAAATAGTCGTTTTCTTTAATAGTTACGAAAAATCGTAAACACTCAGCCCGGCTCAACAGAAATAGGAATAGTGTAATGAATGTGCAGTCTACGCAGTCGAATCGGTGGCTTGGTTTGCTCTTTATCTGCATTTCACTCATGGTTATCAGCCTGGATAACACCATTCTCAATGTCGCGCTGCCGTCTATCTCTCGCGAATTAGGTGCAACAGCCAGCGAACTCCAATGGATCATTGATGCCTACGTGCTGGTTTTCGCGGCACTCTTATTGACAATGGGCGCAGTAGGGGATCGTGTTGGACGTAAAAAAGCCTTGCAGTTCGGCGTGCTGATGTTTGGTATCGGTTCATTGGCGGCGGCACTGGCGACTTCTACCCCCATCCTCATTGCGGCACGTGCCTTTCTGGGTATTGGCGGTGCGACCATTATGCCTGCTACGCTTTCGATTGTGTCCGCGACATTTCGCGATCCCAAAGAGCGTTCACAGGCCATCGCCATCTGGGCAGCCGTTTTCGCTTTTGGTGTTGGGCTTGGCCCACTCATCGGCGGCTGGCTGCTGGAACATTTTGAATGGAACTCCGTATTTTTCGTCAATTTACCTGTTGTGGTCATTGCTCTTATTGGCGGCTACTTGTATATCAGTGAATCGAAAGATGAAACCGCGCCAGCGCCCGATATTCCAGGAGTTCTGCTGTCAATTACTGGGCTGTTCGCGCTGGTCTATGGCATTATCGAGGCTGGTTTGCATGGCTGGGGAGCGCAGCACGTTTTACTCTCGTTTGCAGTGGCGGCTGTGCTGATCGGCATTTTCGCATGGTGGGAAAATCGCGCACCCAACGCGATGCTCCCCTTGAGCTTTTTCAGAAATATGTCATTCACAGGCGCAAATATCGCGCTGGCGCTGGTGACTTTCGCCCTGTTCGGATCAACGTTCTTCATCAGTCAGTATTTCCAATCAGTTCAAGGGTTTAACGCCCTGCACTCTGGTGCGCGTGTCGTACCATTGGCGATTATGCTGACAATCTGCGCGACATTTTCAGCGCGTGTCAATCAGCGTTTGGGTACGAAATGGACTGTTGGTATCGGCATTATGCTGGCAGGCATCGGTCTGCTCTATATGTCACAGGTGGCTCATGTCGATACGCCTTACACGACGTTTGTCATCGGTCAGTTAATTTTGGGTGCAGGCATGGGAACGGCTATGAGTCCGGCAACCAATTCCATCATGAGTTCAGTGCCTATCAATAAAGCGGGGATAGGCTCGGCGATGAACGACACCACCCGACAGTTGGGCGGCGCACTGGGCGTGGCGGTTCTCGGCACATTCGCCAATAACGTTTACTTGAACCACGTCAATTCGCTGGAATTGATGAACACCCTTCCTGCTGATGCTGCCACCGCCATACGCAACAGCATTCAAGGCGCACATATCGTAGCCGAACAGCTCAATAACCCTAGCATCTCGCCGCTGATTGTTAATACGGCAAATGATGCTTTTGTCCTGGGCATGACGGAGGCCATGTTCATTGGTTCGCTCATCATGTTTGCGGCGGCAATCCTCACGTTCGCGATTTTGCCCTCCGAAGTGCGACGTGCGATTGAGCCGGAAGCCTCTCTCGTGCCGCAACCGGCTATTGAGGCTAAACAATCAGGACTGGATTAAAATGCTTCGAGGACTGCTCAACAAAATTCCCCAGTCGAAAAATACGCTCATCAAATTGGTGCGAACTGGAGACAATGCGACAGCCCTCAATGCCCTCCTGAAATTGCAGGCAAATGGCTGGACAAAAGATGGCTCCCTGTGTGGTCTTGACTGGCAGGGAGCCAATCTTCAAAACGCTCGGCTCGCAAAAACCAATCTGGAAGGCATCATTCTGCGCGGTGCAAACCTGACCGGTGCTTATTTTGGTGCGGCCAATCTCGAAAAATCGGATTTGCAGGATGCACTGCTGCAAAATGCGACCCTCGGCGACGTCAAATTGTCGCAAGCCAATCTCGCAGGGGCGAACTTGCAGCGGTCACATCTCGCCAACGCTCACCTGCAAGATGCCAATTTGCAAGGCGCGAATCTCCAAAATGCCAATTTATGGCACGCGAATCTTCAAAACACTAATCTTCAAAATGCCAATCTTGCCAACGCCAATCTCGTGGGGGCTATCTTCGACCAGGAAACGATCCTCCCCGATGGCAGCCAGTGGACACCAGAAACGGATGTCTCGCAGTTTACCAAGCCCACGCGTGACTAGGGTGTATCAACGAAGAATGTATCGACAGCGCTCCACCGCCCTGGACTATTTCCGTCTCGCAGCGCACGTACCCGCCAGTAATATCGACCATCCTCCGGTACCTCAATCATCTTCGACGTTATCCCAGCAGCAATCGTTTTATCTTCATATTCAAGACTCGAAAAATTAGGGTTATTATCAACCTGGATTTCGTAGCCAGCAGCATCCGTTACTGGATTCCAAGAGAGTGTGGGCGTGAGGGTTACGAAGAGATTACGCACTGGCACGCTATTAGCGCTCATCTCATCCACAGTGAATTTGAGCAAAAAGTCATTGCCGCTGACTCCATTTCCCATTCCAGCCAATGCGTTATTATCCAGGTCACGGATTCTGGTTGTTCCCGTTCCGCAGATATAAAGACGATAATTTCCTGTTGGCAAAAACCCACTATCGACATCAATGTCCACATGTTTAAACTGTGCGTCATAGGCCACGCTCAACACAAATTGCACATCATCGCTCGTAATACCAGCATTGCAGCTTATCGTATTAAATACACCGTTAGGCCCTGGACTCAGCAGCAGATAATTGTCCGAATTACTGGCATCATCATTGTCAAATTTCAGCTCAGGGTAATCCTTTAATGCTTCGCTGAAAGTAACACCAAATTCGTCGATCATCTCATTCAGCGTTGCATTATTGCTCATGGTCAGACCGTCACCTACTACGCTTGTGATGATAGGTGGCCCAACCATACGCTCAAAACTAAAGCCGAAGGCTTGCAGCCCCACTGGGCCAGGATAAATATCCGCCAACGTCTGTGTTCCAACCGAAGTTCCATCCGATACGAAGATGCGACGGTTAAATACGCCAGGGACAGGAATAATCGCACGGAAGTAAAGTTTGTTGCCAAAAACGGTAAAATCGACTGGATTGCTGCCTCCATCACCCGGACTTATATCGATCAACATCTGCGTACCGTCCACGGTACCATCAGTCATGTATGGCTCATCGCCCAGAGGCCCTGTGGCATTAAAATACATTTTCCCGTTGAATAGCGTAAAAGCAAACGGGTCTCCGCCACCGGAAGAAGTTGTAAAATCGTAGAAAAGGTGTGTGCCAGCCTCGGTTCCATCACTGACGTATAATTCACGACCATCGGGGCCAATAGCAGAAAAATATAAAAGGTTGTTGAACACCATATATTGTCCACCGGGATTGCCAAATGCTGGGCCGAGATTAATGTCAACGACCATATACGTTCCATCCGTCGTGCCATCTGTTACCCAAAGTTCCTCACCATTGACCCCGTTATCTGCGGTAAAGTACAGCTTGCCCGCAAATTCGGTGAAAAATCGTGAATTACTGCTGTTGGGAGTATATGGGGGAAAGCTGGCAATGCCGGGGTAAATATCTTTCACCTGCTTTGTTCCCAACTCGGTTCCATCGGTTACATACAACTCGTTGCCATCTGTCCCGGTCGCAGAAAAATACAACTTGTCACCCAGTTGCGTAAATCCACTTGGCCAGCCCGTTGCTAAACCTGGATTAATATCAGCCAGCATTTCCGTCCCTCCTGGCGTACCGTCTGTGACCCAGAGTTCTCGACCATGCAGATTATCGGTTGCATGGAAATATAATCGCCCACCGAATTCCTTAAAGTTCCCAGGAGCACTGTGTTCCGGCCCAGGGTTAATATCTAAAAACTGGACAGTCCCATCGGTTGTCCCATCAGTCACATATAACTCTACCCCATCCGCGCCGTGTGCCTGGAAATAGAGTCGACCATCAAATTCAGTAAATTCCAGTGGTTGACCATGATCCGGCGCTGGCCCAGGGTTAATATCCGCGACCAGTTGTGTCCCGGCGGCAGTTCCATCCGTCACATAAAGTTCCTGCCCCAATGGCCCTGATGCCACAAAATAAATTCTGCCATCGAATTCGTTGAGATATTGTGGTGAACTATTTTCGATTCCAGGGTTAATATCCAGAACTATTTCAATGTTGCCAGCGTCATCTACCCGCCACAATTCTTTACCGTGAACGCCATCATCGGCCACGAAAAGAAACAAGTTCTCAATCTCGGTTGTTTGTGAGTAGGTGGGCATAACATTTACGATGAGCATAAAGAAGCCTAGTACACAAACCCGCTTTGAATATCGAAATATCGCTTTTCTCATTTGTGGTTCCTATTACAAATCATCTACTAACCACTATAATTCAAAAAGTGGGCAAAATAAATTAAAATCGAAACATCGAATTAATCGAATCGCCATTCGATTTTCCACGCCAAAACAGGTAAAATGAATAGATAACATGGAAATAAAGCTTATTGTGTATAGGAGGTTTAGACCTTGCATGTCATCGTAATGACCCGCAGTACGCCGGATACCGCCGCGAAAGTCGAAGTCGGCAAAGACGGCAATGTGACCTGGGGCGATGCCGCTACGGTGGTCAATCCCTGGGATGAATATGCGCTGGAAGAAGCGATTCTTCAGGCCAAAAATGCTGATGGTAAAGCAACCGTGATCGCCGTCGGCCCGGAAATGAACAACGATGCGCTCAAACACAGCCTCGCGATGGGACTCAACGAAGCCGTTCGCGTCTGGGATGCCGCACTGGAAAATGCGGACAGCCTTGCTTATGCAACCGCCGCCGCTGGCGCGATCAAAAAACTGGGTGATGTTGACCTCGTGATCCTGGGTAAAGAAAGCATTGATGTCGGCACGGATCAGCATAATTATCAGATTGCTCGTAAACTCGGCTGGCCGATGCTCAGTTATGTCTCAAAAATTCTCGCCGTCGATTACGCCGCCAAGACGATCAAGGTCGAACGGCTGCTGGAAGAAGGCAAGCAGATCGTCACCAGCAAGCTGCCCGCCGTTATCAGCGTCATGAAAGACATCAACGAGCCGCGCTATCCGTCGTTCATCGGCATCCGCAAAGCCGCCAAAGCCGCTATCCCGGAGTGGTCACTGGCTGATCTGGGCGTGACCCTACCGGGTACAAAATCTAAAGTCCTCGCTTTCAGCAACCCGCCCGCGCGTGAAGTTAAGGTCGAAATGATCGACGGTACGCCCGAAGAGCAGGCCGCAAAACTGGTTGATCGTTTGTTGGAGGATAAAGTTCTATGAGCGCCGTTTATACCTGGATTGAAACCTTCAACGGTCAGGCTGTGCCAAGCAGTTGGGAAGCACTTGGCGCAGGTCGCACATTAGCTGACAGCATGAAAATACCACTCGTCGCGCTCGTTTTCGGCAAAAACGCGAATGCCGTTGCCGCCACTGCCGCGACTTATGGCGCAGATTCCGCAATTGTGTCCGAAGACGCGACACTGGATGGCTTCCGGCTTGAACCTTTTGCCGCGCTGCTCACTCAATTGGTCAACGAAAATAAGCCAAAAGTCGTGATCGCCGTCGGCACAAGCCGCGCCCGCGAATTACTGGCGGCATCGGCTGCCGATACCGATTCCAGCCTACTCACCGAAGTGACTGAGCTTGAGTTACAGAGTGACGGCGCGATAAAAGTGTCACGTCCGGTATATGCTGGAAAGATCGTCAGTCAGGCTGTTGGCAGCGCCGATGGTACGCAATATCTCACGCTGCGCGGACGGGCATTCAAGCCCAACGCCGTCAAGTCCGATGCCAAAGCAGACATCAAAACGGTTGCTCCGACTTTAGCAGAAAATGACATAGCGACCAAAATCGAGTCATTTGAAGAAGCGGTTGGCAGCGTCAACCTCGCCGATGCCGCAATTATCGTCTCTGGTGGGCGCGGCATGGCGAATAACCCGAAAGATGCACCAGCAGGAGTCGCCGATGCTACTGTCTGGAAAGCACAGGACGGCTTTGAAAATACGCTGAAGCCTCTGGCAAATGTGCTGGGTGCAGCGGTTGGCGCGAGTCGCGCTGCCGTTGACGCAGGATATATCCCTTACGCGCATCAGGTCGGACAGACTGGAAAAACCGTCAGCCCCGATCTTTATATCGCCAGCGGCATTTCCGGCGCGATTCAACATCAGGCTGGGATGCGCACCAGCAAAGTGATCGTCGCCATCAACAAGGATGCCGAATCGCCGATTTTTAAGATGGCTCGTTATGGTATTGTTGGCGATCTTTATAAGATCATCCCTGCTCTAACCGCCGAATTTAAAAAACGCCTCGGCAAGTAAGCACCCGTAGGGAATCTACAAGTTAGAAGTAGGTTTCCTACAGGTTCATTTACTGTAGAAATACCAAAAAGCATCCTGACAAAACCCAAAAGTTAGATAATAATCGTTGATACACTTACCCCTAGCAGAATATTAAATAGAGACTATGGATTCCATCGAAGTAATTTACGTTGAAGATGATGAACAGGAAGCTTTCATTATGACTATTGGAATGGGCCGTCATAATGTCAAAATTATCCATATCCCACGTATCTCGTCTCAAATTCTCGATCAGATTTTGTCACCACCTTATAACCAGGCTGCTGCCGTGATCTTTGATTCGGTACTAGGTGGAGAAAACGGGCTTGACCTGGCAACGAATCTCCGCGCAAAAGGCGATACACGTCCCATATTTCTGATTACCGCTGGCGAAAACCCTTCCCCCCAACTCCTGAAAACCAACCATATCGAATTTCGCCGGAAGCCCGTTAATTTCGAGGAACTGGCAGCCGATTTACAGCAGTTGGTCTAGGCTCTGGAGAACTGGCAGCCGATTCACATCCGTTGATATAGGCTGTACAGAAGTCATAAACTTTGTTACAATTTAACCTACACGGGGGTGACATGGCTTCGACAGGGGAGGCTGTGTACGTGTTGCAGGCCGCGGCGCCCACAGCCGCGTCAACAATGGGCAAGGCTATAAATGCCAAAAACAACAACTACGCTCTGCCAGTCGCCGCCTAAGGCGATGTAGCTGAGCGCTAACCTTGCGAGGTTAGCCGTCCGCCCCAATCGTATCCGTCTGGTTGGATTGGCGGGCGTCATGAATGACGGAGTGCGGTCACGCTCACGCCGATAAAGCGGGACCAAAGACAACATCGGATAGCGATAGTTGTACCACGTTAGCCGGGGCTAACTGTCGCAAAAATAAACGGTTGACTAAGCTTGTAGAAGCATCTATGCGAATCTCTTGGACAGCGGTTCGATTCCGCTCACCTCCACAAATATATAACCCTCGCCTAAAAACCACCTCAAAAGGGTGGTTTTTCATTCAAGAAAACTAAACGCCTCTCCGTTTATCTCTGGGGTATTTCTTCCGAGAGATGTTGGCTAAAAAAAACCGGATTCGCAAGAGTCAGATGCACCGGGCATTTGCCAGCAATCGTCATCAAGCGTACTCTCTGTTCCTCAGTGAGCGAACCTTCGAAGTGGATTTGTTCGCGGATTTCATGAATAAAAGCGGCATCCCCTGTATATGCGGGGTAATCCTCACGCCGAATACGTTCCATCTCTAGCTCAACAGATACACCTTCAAGCGGCCACCCTTTGCGTTGAGCATAAGCTTTGGTGGTTACGGCAATACACGCACCTACTGTGCCGAGCAATATTTCCATTGGTGTTGGCCCTGTATCGGTGCCTCCATCCTGGATTAGCTCATCAGCAATAACCGTATGATTACGAATCTGAATAGCGGTTCGGTAGCCTTGATCGGTATGTACAATAATCGGGGACATCATCAACCTCACATCTCATCAATAGTTTGGTTTCATTGAAGCCTCGACAGTATCATAATGCACAGTCTTTCCTCTGTATCCAATTGAGGTGACACTTGTCACGGATTTTATGAGTACATCTGATACCGATAGGCTCATCATTTGCCCCTTTTGTCTTCAACCTACACTCTGTTAAACTGAACATTCAATAAACGACGAACTTCCTGGAGTAATCGTTTGGTTAAATACCTCCGTAAAATATCTGCCCTCTTTCTGATGAGTCTGTTTTTAGCAGCCTGCGCTCGCGACGACAAAGTTGAGTTAACCCTGGTAGCAACGCAGGTCGCGCTCAACACACAAATTGCTGCGATACGTCAGACAGCGACAGTGGGAGCCGAGCGCATTCAGGTCACGGTTGAATACATGGCAACACAGGTCAGAAGTGCAGAAGTGCAGAACGATCAACTACGGGCGACATTGGTTTCACGCGGGATAGACCCGCAAACTTTCACCAATATTGACCCATTATCCATAACCCCCGTGCCAGGCGTGACGAATAATGCCGCACAGCCGGAAGCCACCTTTGAAGCGATCCCGCTGATTACCCCCACGCCGGGAGATGGGCCAACGCTGACGAATATTGTCATGTCAGAAAATGTTGGCGATGATGACTGCGCTGTCGGCCCAACTTCGACCTTTACCACCAGCGCCCAGCAAATTTACATCGTTGCAACCGCCCTCAATATCCAACCGGGGACGGCGATTGTCTCGCGCTGGCAAATTGGCGGGCAGGAAATCGTCCATGATTTCACGCCGGATTTTGAGATTGACCAAAATTGTATCTGGTTCTTCATTGACCAGGTGGACACCGCGTTCACGCCTGGAAACTGGAATGTTCAACTTGAGATAAACGGATCACCTGTCGGCACGGTAAACTTCAGCATTTCCTGATGAAATCTGTACCTACCGTTATTATTTGCTGATGAAACCTGTGCGGGGTACGTGCGTATATATGCCTGTGAAGTAAAAACAGGGGAAACATCAATGAGCATTGTCATCCAATGGGATAACCCAGAGCAGACCGTCATTCATCTGGAATTGAGGCGTGGCTGGATATGGGAAGAACTTAAGGACGCTATCCGGGAGGTTGATAAACTGATTACGAGTGTCGATCACACCGTTCACATCATGATTGACATCCGTAAGGCAGGCAGCATCCCCGGCGATTTCATGAGCATAGCTGGCGACATTTTTGCGAGTGGGGATGCCCGCTCGAACGAGGGCAAACGGGTCGTGATCGGCGCGGGCACGCTAATACGTATGGCTTACAAAGGCGTTCTCGCCATTTATGGACACAAGCTGGCGAATCGACCATTTCTGTTTGCATCCAGTGTGGAAGAAGCCGAAAAGCTGATCGCGCAATCGGATGCCTAAAGGACACTTGAATATAAGGCAAAAGTAGAACAGATAGTAGACTATACGAGTCTTTGGAGCAGCGCAGTGTTCGAAAAAATAGATCAGATAGATTGGGATAGTCTCGGATTAGGTGGTTCTCGGGTTAAAAGATTATTTCGAGAAGCCACATCTTCCGATCTTGATACTTCACGGCGCGCCGTTGGAGAAATTGGCGGGCGTCTTGCTAACTGGCCCGCCTTTGACGACCAATTAGGGACTGTTGATGCCTTCAAGTTCGCACTGCAAGATGATATTCCTCTACATATGGTTCCGTTTGTCATTGAATTAGTCAGCAATATATCACTGCCAATTGAGTACCGTAGCCATTTGCTTGAAGATCTCCACAATGCAGCATGTTTCGTCTATGCATCCAAGGTTTATACCAATCCGATAAAGCCAGACGATGAAATCTATCGTACCCGTGCACAGACCATACGAGATGCGGTCAATGTAGGTATTCCGGTATACGAGGCACTACTCAACCATGAATCTGCATCGCTTCGGGAAGGTGCACACGACATCCTCAGAATTCTTCAAAAGGATATAGGAAACTCTAGTCCTTAAAAAACACAATGAGTGTCAGATTGCCCAGGTGGACAATCGATTTACTTTTGAGCAAAACAGGTTGTTCGACAGGCAGATGTTCCCGGTCAATATAAGTCCCATTGCGCGAACTCAAATCCGTAAGCGTAAAACCCATTGTTGTTTTGGTTAACATGGCATGTTGCCGCGAAACACCATGTTTCATCGCATCATACTTTGACAAATCAATGTCAGGTCTTGCGCCCGTTTCCTGGTCATACCATCCGATAAAAATCTTGCCCTTCGTCATATCAACAATCAGCTTTTCAGTAAAATCCGGCAGTACAAAAACAGCCTGATTCTCCAGGATGAGGCCGTTCATCATCAGATTCAGGCCATCCGCCTGGGCTTTCAACCGTGCCAGTTCGAAAGCCCGCTCGTCCACTTCGATTTCTTCGGTATTCACGGGATGCGTCGGCGCGGGCAGCACCTTTGCCAGCTTTTGAAAATGATCCTCAATCGTTGGAGCACCGAAAAAGTCGATATATTGCAGATGACGAATTAGCAGCGGCGGACGACATTCCTCAATCCGCACCGGGATGATCGTCTTGCCCATATTCAGAAATTCGCGCCATTCGGCAGCAACCGCGTGAGATTTAATCGCCGAATTCGACAGCACGAGGATCATCAGATCGACTGTGCCTAAGACTTCTTCGACCACCTGATCCCAGATTTTACCCGGCAGAACATCGGAGTGATCGACCCAGGTTTCGTAACCGTGTTTACGCAGCACATTTCTCAGTTTATTGACAAACAAGTCATCCTGAGTGCTATGACTGATAAAAATCATATCCGATCATTCCAGCATTGATGAATTTATGGGTAAAGGTATTACTTCGCGATAATCTACTGGATAATGGTACTACTTCACGATAATCTACACAGGTGTAAGGATATTGCGCCTACTATAATCTACTGGAAATTCGACACCGTGTAAACAATGTGTCGCACCGTTTTACCACCGAATATCAACGGTTTTGCCACTTTCCGCGCTTTCAATCGCCCCAAAAACCATCGCCAGACTCTTAATATTATCCGTGCAGATCGTTTCGGGAATAGTATTTGTCCGCACACATTCGACAAAATCACGAATCAATCCGTGATGACCGCCGATTTTGAGAGGTGCAGGTTCACTCGGAATTTCGACATCATCGTAAGGATTGATAAAGCCTTCTGTTTTGGCGACGACCTGTGCCTGCATATTCTGGTCGCCACTCCAATGGACGCTGCCCTGCTGCCCGATAATGCGCCAATCGCACTCCCACGTCGTTTTCAGCCCTTCCGCGCACCAGCTTCCACGATAGGTGTAAACCAAACCGTTGCTCATTTCATAAATCGCGATGGCCGAAGCGTCATGATCGTACCATGAACCTGCCGGATTCCACTCTTTGCAATAGACCGATACGGGGTCTGAGCCGCTGATATAACGCGCTGCGTCGAAGGTGTGAATCGCCATATCCAGCAGAAGCACATGCTTCATACGATCACGAAAGCCGCCGAAGTGCGCACCAATATAAAAATCACTGTTGACGGTTGTGATGTCACCAACCGCGCCAGATTCAAGGAAGGCTTTCAAACGGCGGATATTCGGGTCATAACGACGATTCTGAATGACCGCATAAATTTTCCCGGCTTCCTGAGAGGCTGCAACCATTTTGCGCGCATGATCCATCGAATCCGCCAGCGGTTTTTCGCCCAACACATGACAGCCATGCTTGAGCGCCGTGAGCGTGACTGAGATGTGTGCTTCGGGAATGGTGCAGTCGAACACGATGTCTGGATTGGTTGCATCGAGAACTTTTTGCAAATCAGTGCCGACAACTGCATCCGGCGTGCCATATTCCACCGCTTTTTTTCGAGCCGCATCCTCGATCAGATCGACAAATCCGACCATTTGCAGCCCTTCGATCTCTTTAGTCACCGGCAGCCATGCGTTAGTAATCGAGCCACAGCCCGCCAGCACGACTTTTAATGTTGATGTCATAAAATTCTCCATGTCGTAATTTTTGATGGCAATATGAATTCCGCGAAATAATACCCTATCTATACCCTCAGCAATAGACACACCTGACCATAGATTACAGAAGCGCCTGACCATAAGCTTTAGCCCATCTGGTCATTCGATTAGCGCCCCGATTATAGACACACCTGACCACATGATTAGCGCACCTAACCATACGATTAGTATTCAAGACAGGCTGATTCAGGTATTCTAAAGGTATGTTAAATCAAAAGAGGTACGGAGTTAAATTATGATGCGAGGTGGTCGTGGAGGCGGTGGTGGTTGGAATGTATATATGCACGGCGGTGATGACGACCAGAAGCCGCATGTGACATGGGCGCTGCTCAAGCGTGTATTGGCCTACGCTCGGCCTTATACGAGTGGGATTGCGATACTGCTGCTGTTTATCCTGGTCACAACCGGGCTGGGCTTGCTCACGCCCCTCATTTTTCGCGATCTCATCGACCATGCCCTTCCTGATGGAGACGCGAATCGCCTGAATATTCTGGCGCTCGGTTTGGTCTTGATCCCGATTATCAGCGGGTTGATCCGCGTAGTACAGCGCAAAATCAATGCCAACATTGGCGAGGGCGTGATCTACGATTTGCGCGTCGCCCTCTACACCCATTTGCAGCGCATGTCCCTGCGCTTCTTCACCAATACCAAAACAGGCGAATTGATGAGTCGCTTGAATAATGATGTCGTCGGCGCACAGACTGCTATCAGCAGCACGATTGTCGATATTATTACCAATATTGTCACAGTGATCGCGACTCTCGCCGTCATGCTCACGCTCGAATGGCGGCTGACGATTATCGGCGTAGCGGTATTGCCGCTGTTCATCCTAGCGGCTGGTCGGCTAGGGATGAAATTGCGGGATATCGCCCGTGAGCAAATGGATCATAACGCCCGTATGAACGCCATGATGAACGAAACGCTCAATATCAGCGGTGCGCTGCTGGTCAAGCTTTTCGGGCGACGGGACACAGAAGTTAACCGTTTTTCCGAACGCGCGGCGAAAGTGCGCGATACAGGCATCAAACAAGCTGTCGCGGGCAGTCAGTTTTTTATGCTCATCAGCCTTGTAGGTGTAATCGGAACCGCGCTGGTTTATTGGGTTGGCGGGCATCTGGTGATCGAGGGTGCATTTAGCATCGGCACAATTGTCGCTTTCGGCTCCTATCTCTCGCAGCTTTACGGCCCGATGCAGTCGCTGACCAATGCCCCCGTTATGTTCGCGCAGTCGATGGTCAGTTTTGAGCGTGTTTTCGAGGTGATCGACCTGCCGTTGGAGATTGCCGAAAAGCCCGATGCCAAGCCCTTAGCCAACATCCGAGGCGAACTGAACTTTGAAAACGTCTCGTTCAATTATGCGATTGACGAAAGCCTGCTGCTGACAGAGGTCACACGGCATGGGCGTATGGATAATGTGCGTGCTGTATTTTCCGATGCGGACAAAGCCCTTGTGTCGGATGAGAAAAAGCCCACTCCAGTGAAAAGCTTCTTCGCAAAAGAGCCATCTGCACCAACGAAAGAGCAAATCGCCGAACCGGAGAAAAAGTACAGCCAAGCCCGCGAGAAAGCCCTCGAACACGTCTCGTTTTCGATTAAGCCGGGTCAATTAGCGGCACTGGTCGGGCCAAGCGGCGCAGGTAAAACGACGATGACTTATCTTATCCCGCGCCTGTATGATCCCACCGAAGGCCGCATTTTGCTCGATGGGCTTGATCTGCGCGATGTGAAGCTCGATTCACTGGCAGAGCAAATCGGCATGGTCACACAGGAAACCTATCTCTTCCACGATACCATCCGCACCAATCTGGTTTATGCGAAACTGGACGCGACTCAAGCCGAAATCGAAGCAGCCTGTAAAGCGGCGAATATCCACAATTTCATTATGGAGCTATCCGAAGGCTACGACACGATTGTCGGCGAACGTGGCTATCGTTTAAGCGGTGGCGAAAAACAACGACTGGCGATTGCCCGCGTGATCCTCAAAGACCCGCGTGTGCTGGTTCTCGACGAAGCAACCAGCCATCTCGACAGCCAATCCGAGGCACTCATTCAGGATGCGCTCAAAACGGTCATGGAGGGGCGCACATCGCTGGTCATCGCCCACCGCCTCAGCACCATTCTGGCAGCAGACCTGATTCTCGTCATGGATCGTGGTCAGGTGGTCGAGCGCGGGACACATCAGGAACTCATGGCGCTTGGCGGGCTGTACGCGCAGCTTTACGAAACGCAGTTCAGCCGGGAGCGCGAAGCCATTCACTTGGAAGCATGAAGCGGAGCATAAAGCCGACTGGCGCGTCAGATAATCGAGCATAAAGCCGTCCGGCGTGTCAGATAGTCGAGCATAAAGCCATTTAGCGCGTCAGGCAAGCGTATAGCAATCATCTCTACCCTTTTGCGGCAAACAAATGGATAATAAAATTATTCATTTGTTCGCGGGGTATAGACCATGACCATCAGCCAGGAAACTATCGCCGAGTTTTTGCAATTGGGTGGACAGTATGCACTCCCAATTGCGGCGCTTCTGCGGGCTATTTATGCGGGTTTTAGAGGTAATTTACCAGATGGCTTCTTCCAGATCACCGTTGCCAGTATTTTTGCTGGCTTAGTGACCGTCATTGACCCCACTCAACCTTTTGACTGGCGTATCGCGCTGCTGGAACTCACGGGCAACGCCGTTTTTATGGCGGGTCTGTTGAGCTTCATTTTGCTTTATCTGCTGCGCCAGCCCAATCGCGGCTTGTTTTTTGACGGCTTTGTCGGCGGCGCACTCGGTCTGGTCGCCTGGGTGGTCTGGACACAGATTTTGCTCAATGAATGGCCCTGGTGGACAGCGCCATTCGCGATTGCCGGAGGCGCAGCGGCGTTCATTGCGTTACGCTTTAGCCTGCGTCAGATTGTCAGATTGATGCGGATTGCCACTTATTTCATCGTACTCGGCGTGATTTTGGTGGTTGGCGCGGGCTTCTTCCTCGCCGCCAACTGGTTTATGACCCAGATGGGCTAATGGGTAACGCAGCCCATCAACGCACTTGAGGATAACATGACAGATTTGTACTTGATCGTCGGCCTGGGCAACCCAGGCAAAGAATATGAAAATACGCGCCACAATGTCGGCTGGCGTGTCATTGACGAGCTTGCACGGCGGCATGGTTTAAAGCTCGACAAAAAAGAGAAAAAGTCCATTACGGCCAGCGGCGTGATGAACGGGAAAAAAGTGATTCTCGCCAAACCGCAGACGTATATGAATCTGAGTGGTGAAGCGGTGCGTGGACTGGTCGATTTTTACAAGATCGACACCGATCATCTGCTGACGATTTCGGACGACCTCGACCTTCCACTCGGCACACTGCGGCTGCGCAAAACCGGCAGCGCAGGCGGTCAGAACGGGTTGAAAAGCATCATCCAGCATTTGGGCGACAATCAGGATTTCAGCCGTGTGCGCTTTGGCATCGGGCGACCACCGGGAAAAATGAACCCGAAAGATTACGTGTTACAGGGTTTTAAAGGCGATGACGCGATTCTCGTGATGGAAGTGGTGGATCGCGCTGTTAAAGCAGTGGAAACGTGGCTGGCGGAGGGCATTGATCTGGCAATGACCAAACACAACGGCGATGGTACACCGCCAAAAGCGCAGCCAGTTGTTCCGGGCGAGCGCAAAGCACCATCTACTACCTCTGGTGAACGAAAAGTGCAGCCCATTGTTCCAGGCGAACACGGCAATAAAGATAACCCATGAAAATCGGCCTCATCTCGGACATTCACGCTGATCTGAGACTTTTACGTCGCGCACTAGGCCTTCTGGAAGAACACCGGGTTGATCTGATTGTATGTGCGGGCGATTTGATTGATCGCGGCCCGGATGGTGACGCGGTGATACAGGTTTTTCAGGATCGCGGCATTCCGTGTGTGCAGGGCAACCATGACGCAGCCGTTCTGAATAAGCAGGATCGGTTGCGCAGAAAAGCGGATTTTTCGCAGCCAGAAATGCAGTCTCAAATTTTAAACCAGAACAGCATTGATTACCTGCTCAAACTGCCACAAACGCAGCGATTCTCCTGGGATAATCTCGATGCTTTGCTGGCGCATGGCACACCCGCAGACTATGGCGAGTATGTTTTCTCGAATACACCAAATGATCGCTTTCGGGCTATCGCTCAGGAAGCCGAAAGCGACATTTTGATTTTAGGGCATACTCATGAGCCGATGTGTGTACGGGTCGGGGGCGTATGGGTTTTAAATCCGGGGTCAATCTGGTATAATCGCTTCGGTGTTAAGCACACTTGCGCAATACTCCAACTACCCACTTACGAATTTGATGTTTTTGATATTCTCACCGGCTACCCAATCGGTCTGCCCATGATTGAGATTTAACAGGATATTTTGATCCTCTCAGTTTGGCATTCAGCACCCATCAGATAAAATATCAACCCGAAAAAACAAAATTTGCGGGAGCGTATATGAAAACTGACGATTTTTTCAGACAGTTTGGGGATGTGCTTCAAAACATTGAGTTTGCAGTTAGCAAAATTTATAAAGAGTATCCTGAACTCACTGATAACAATGTGGAGCGAGTGTATGAAAATTTACAGCGCACCTACCAGAATGAATTAAAAAACAAGGCTGCACCAAAAGCAAATTTCTCCACACTGGAACAAAAGGTGTTACAAAATGTCCGAGAAATGTGCGAGTGGCGACTGGGGCGAACCGAATATTCACAAATGGAGAAAGTGCGTGGGGAATTCCATACCATCTCGCTAGACGATCTCATCACTTGCTTTAAACGTTTGCGCCGTTCTATCGAATTCTGGTCAGGCAAAAACGGCGGTATACGAGGATATTTGAATTATATGAAGGATTTTGTGCCGTAGATGATAATCAATCCCACCAGCGATACCAGGGTGGACGACGCGAATTATAAACCCGACCAATCGGAAGCGACTGGCGATCATAATACAGCCACACCCAGAATATAACGAGGAAGAATGGGCCACCGACTGCGCCAACCACCGCCCCAATCAAACCACCCATCGTGACATCACGCCCGCTGCGTTCGTGCAGATAAGCCGTCTCAAATGAGCCAATAACCGCGAATACAGCATGTAACGCGATAAAATAATACATACAGAGGTTCCCTTAATCCTTGTATGGACAACCATTCAATTATAAGTTGAAATCTCGCTGACGGGATTTACAAATCCAGAGCCAACAGAAAATTATATGTTCTTCATAGATCAAAGTTGGACAATAGATATTGCACACGCCCAATAATTACGGGATAATGACCGAATCAGTCCCGACCATTTTTTGATCTCCCAGCCCAATTTTGATCATTTTGACAGTCCAAATTCTGAAGAATCCAGGGGAATATGCAACTCACAGGTTTACTTGATCTGCTGCGCGATAGCCCTGTCTATGACGCACTCCTTAACCGTCTCAAAGCCGGGCAAGCACCCGGAGATTTGCGCATCATCCGTGCCGCACGTCCATTCATGCTGGCGGCGCTGGCGCGTGATTGGCAAGCGCCCGTTATTTATATTACCGCGCGTGTAGACCGCGCCTATAATGTCTCCGAGCAGCTTCCCGTGTGGTTGGGCAATGCGCCGATCCATCGCTTTGCCGAGCCAACGCCATTGTTTTATGACCGCGCACCCTGGGGCGAAAACGTCATTCGCAACCGCCTCAGCACACTCGCGGCATTGGTTCCTCACGACGAATTTGAAAATACGAGCGCCTACCCGGTTATCGTCACGTCTGCCCGTGCGATTATGCAGCCCACCCTGCCCGTCAATGTTTTTCGTAAAAGCACACAGGCGCTTCTGCCTGGACAGCGGCATACACTTGACCGTTTGCTGACACATTGGCTCAAACTCGGCTACGAACCCGCGCCGATTGTCACCCTCCCCGGCACATTCAGCCGTCGCGGTGGCATCGTCGATATTTTTCCAGTTGCGGCGGAAAATCCCGTGCGGATCGAATTTTTTGATGACGAGATCGAAAGTCTGCGCATGTTCGATCCTTCGACACAGCGCTCGACAGATCGCATCCCCTATGTCGAGATTACGCCCGCCCGCGAAGCACTGCCAGAACACACGCCGCCCATAGCCGATCACCTGCGAAGCTGGTTCGATTCCCTGCCGAATGTCGAAAATGACGTGACCAGTTCGCGTCCCGATCTCGAATCGCTGACAAACGGCGCGGCTTTCCCCTATCTCGAACATTACATTCCCTATCTGTATCCCAATCCGGTCAGTCTGCTGGATTACGCGCCGGAAAACGCGCTGATCGTCGTTGAAGACTGGGGTGAGCTGCGCGACACCATTGGTGGCATCGAAGACAGTGCGCTAAAAAATCGTGCTGAAAAATTAGCTGGAAATCAACTCGCGCCTGACCATCCCCTACCCTATATCACCTGGGATGCCCTGACCGAAGAATTGGAGCAGCGCACGACTCTGCATCTGGGCAGC
>JALHNB010000035.1:33969-68892 GCA_022843745.1 Anaerolineae bacterium
GCCACCCTTATTGACGACGATGCTGATGAACTTGATACGGGCGAAGTCGTGAATATGCACACATTATTTGCACCGGAGCAGCGTTTTGGCGGGCAGATCAAGCCGTTAATCGAGCAGTTGCGCAAAATGCGACGTGACCAGGGGCGCGTCATCGTCGTCACAGCGCAAGCACCGCGCTTGACCGAAATGTGGCACGAGCAGGATACTTTTATCCCAACGCTTCACGATATTCTTGAGACTCCCAACCCGCAAACGCTGTTATTCGTTGGCGGTGCGTTGCAAGAAGGCTGGCGCTTGCGCACCGAAAGCGGAGACACTCATCTGCTCACCGATTCGGAAATTTTCGGCTGGAGCAGACCAGAGCCGCGCCGCCGCAAAACGACTCACCACTCGAAATTACCCGAATCGAGCTATGCCGACCTGCATGACGGCGATTATGTCGTGCATGTTGATTACGGGATCGGGCGTTTTGCCGGGATGCGCCGCCGCACTATTGAAGGCAATGAGCGCGAATATCTGGTCATCGAGTATGCCGGAACGGATATGCTCTTTGTGCCGATTCATCAGGCAGATCGGCTTACACGCTATGTTGGCGCGGATGATAAAGCACCCACCGTCAGCCGTCTGGGAAAACCGGATTGGACAAAGGTCAAATCGCAGATCAAAAAGGCTGTCGAAGAAGAGGCCAAAGAACTCCTCGCGCTTTATGCTGAACGCGCCAATGCGCTCGGACATGCTTTCAGCCCGGACTCGCCCTGGCAGCACGAACTGGAAGCCAATTTTCCCTTTGTCGAGACAGAAGACCAGCTTCGCGCCGTCAGTGAAGTTAAAGCCGATATGGAACTTCCGCACCCGATGGATCGGCTGATCTGCGGTGATGTTGGCTACGGCAAGACCGAAGTCGCGCTGCGGGCAGCATTTAAGGCCGTGATGGATGGCAAACAGGTCGCGATTCTCGTGCCGACAACCGTGCTGGCGCAGCAGCATTATGAAACCTTCAGCCAGCGGCTCGCGTCATTCCCAGTTAAAGTCGAAATGCTCTCTCGCTTCCGCACCAAAGAGGAGCAAAGCCGCCTGCTGCCCAAACTCGCTTCCGGCGAAATTGACATCATCATCGGCACACACCGTCTGCTTGGCGACGACGTGACCATGAAAGATTTGGGGCTGGTGATTATCGACGAGGAACAGCGTTTTGGCGTGACACATAAAGAGCATTTCAAGCGTTTACGCACCCAGGTGGATGTGCTGACGCTGACCGCCACGCCGATCCCACGCACACTCTATATGAGCCTGGCCGGAGTCCGCGACATCAGCATGATCCAGACACCGCCGGAAGAACGCCTGCCGATCATCACCCATGTTGGGCCATATGACGAACGGTTGGTACGACAGGCTGTACTCCGTGAATTAGAGCGCGGTGGGCAGATTTTTTACGTTCATAATCGCGTTCAGTCGATTGATAACGCCCGCGAAAGGCTGGAGCGAGTCGTGCCAGAAGTGCGCACCATTGTCGGACATGGGCAGATGGACGAACGTACCCTGGAAAAAGTGATGGTTTCTTTCGGACATGGCAATTATGACGCGCTCGTCAGCACATCTATCATCGAGAGTGGAATCGACATTCCCAACGCCAATACCCTGATCGTTGATCGCGCGGATTGGTTTGGCATGGCGCAGCTTTATCAGCTTCGTGGACGTGTGGGACGCAGTGCGCATCAGGCCTATGCCTATTTCTTCCACGCTGGCGATGGACGACTCAACGATGATGCGCGGGTGCGTCTGGAAACACTGGCGGAAAACACGGATTTGGGCGCCGGGCTTCAAATCGCCATGCGCGACCTGGAACTGCGCGGCGCGGGTGACATCCTCAGCACCCGTCAGACCGGCCATGTCGCGGCGATAGGCTTGCACCTCTATACGCAGCTTCTGACACAGGCCATTCAACAGTTAAAGGGTGATTTTAAGCGCGAAACGGCCCCGGCAGCGGCTCTCAGTACCGTTACGATTGACCTTCCGCTTCCTGCATATCTGCCAACAGCCTGGATACCGGAAATGGCACAGCGTCTGCAAATTTACCGCCGCGTCGCCAGCCTTGCCAGCGCACAGGAGGTCGAGGTGATGCGCGACGAACTGCGAGATCGCTTCGGCCCGCTTCCATCTGCGGCGGAAAATCTGCTGTATCAGATCAATGTAAAGCTGCTGGCGCAAGCCGCGAATGCAACGGCTGTCATCGCCCCGGATGAGCATGTCGAGATCAAACTACCCTATCTGGCGGAGATCAACCGCGAAAAATTGCAGCGCGATCTGGGCGATAGAATCACTGTCACGCGCATAGCCGTACAGCTTCCACTAGACCGCGACAGCTGGCAGGTACGATTGCTGGATGTGCTGACGAAGCTGGCAAGCGCAGTCAATGTGTCTGAGGGCGGCTTATAGAGTTAGTCGCCCTTTGCCACGTCCGCAAACTGACCATGGGTGATTTGTTCAAGCTGGACGAGTGTAATCGGAAAAATAGCGTTATGCGCTCCCCCGGCGGCATAAAGCTGCTCATACCGCTTTAGCGAATCGTCGATGTAGATCGACAGGCCGGGTGTGCGATGTGCCAGCGGCGGTACGCCTCCCGGCGCGTAACCGTAAATCTCGATACACTGCTCCGGCGAGGCAGTTTTGACTTTCTTGCGCCCCACATTGTAGATAGCCGCAAGTTTTTTATCGTCCACACGTTGGTCGCCACTGGCAAGCACAATAATCGGCTTTTCGTCGATGATAAATGCCAGACTCTTGACAATCTGGCCGAGTTCACAGCCAATATTGTCGGCGGCCTGTTGGGAAGTTGCCGTTGAATTCTCAAAAAAGCGTATCTGAATGCCTGTGTTGAGTTGATCGAGTGCGGCCTGAACATCGGCGGGTGTTAATGGTTGCATGGTCATTTATCCTCTCAATGCTCGACAAAGATAGCATGTCTGAGTGGGTGGGGCAAGAGAGGCTGTATATTATAATAGGTTTACTCGTGAAACCTTATCAACCAAAAATGGATCGCTATCCAGCCATTTGAATTTGGGGAGTCCAATGAAAACAAACGCCCGTATCAACCAGACGATCATCGAACTGATCCAAGGAGATATTACCCAACAGGACACCGATGCCATCGTCAATGCGGCCAATTCCTCGCTCCTCGGTGGTGGCGGCGTGGATGGCGCGATTCATCGAGCAGCCGGGCCGGAGCTTCTAGCTGAAACGCGAACGCTAGGGGGTTGTCTAACTGGGGATGCAAAAATCAGCAAGGGCTACCGTCTCAAGGCGCAATATGTCATTCACGCGGTTGGCCCTGTTTATAGTAGAGGGGATTCATCCGTTGCCGAGTTGCTGAAAAGTGCTTATCGTCGCAGCCTAGAAGTCGGTATCGAGAATCGGATACAGAGCATCGCCTTCCCGTCCATCAGTACAGGCGCATATGGTTATCCGCTTGAAGAAGCTGCACCGATTGCTTTAAGAACAATTTGTGATTTCGTACAATCGAACGCCCAGCTAAAGCAAGTTCGTTTTGTATTGTTTGATGAGCAAACGCTGAAGATTTTCATAAACACGCTCGCCGTACTATCGAAGCAGCACGGCGATTTGCGTTATGAATAGACTCTATGCTAGTCGAGCGAAATGGTTTGCAAATTTGCGAGAATACTTTGGAATGACTCAAATTCACCCTGGGGGAATATCTGAGCAATTCGCTTATCGATCTCGCTAATGCTGTCCATAACGGACTGTTTGCATTCATGTGCTTTATCGGTCAGGTAAATACGTACCGCACGACGATCCGCCGGGTCTGCCCGACGCTCAACCAAGCCCTTATCTTGCAGCTTGTCGAGATTGGGTGTGAAAGATGTGGCGGCGCGTCCTACCGCGCGAGCCAGTTCGGAAGCATGTTGACCGTCGTGTTCGTACAAGGCACGGAGTATGTACCATTCGATTACTGTTAACCCTAATGGCTGTACTACTTGCCCAAAAACCTGATCGAGATTGCGCAACGCAATGTCTACGTTACACCAGATAGAGCCGTCGAAACGGAGCGTTGTTGTAATATTTTTGTTCATAGTCCCACGATTATATCAGGTATGGTTAGCTTTGAATAGTACCATTGGCAATAAATTCATAGAACACTTAGTTTCTCTATTTTATTTTGCTTTAACGAAAGCAACGTTCAAAGTACCGAGGCGAAGATCGTCATCTGTGTTCAGAAGATAGGGAACATCGGGCTGGAGGCGCTCGCCATTGATGAACGTACCGTTCACGGAGTTCAGGTCAAGAATATGAATGAATCCCTGATAACGAACCAAGGCAGCATGTCGCCTAGAAACCCCTTTCTCTAACGCACTGCATACCGCTAGGTCAATATCTGGCCGATAGCTGCTGTTCACATCCGAGCGACCAATAATATATCCTTCAACAGCAGGCGCATCGATGCGAAACAGGTTCTTATCGACGATGATTTCAAATTGTCCCGCCGCTGGTATGCCGGGTTTAGGCGTTGATTTTTGCATCTACCTATTTTCCCATAAAACCGGACAAAAGAATAGATATTGAATCTTGATTCGAATATTTTTTAATGAAGGACTCATTTAAAATTGCTTGCTCAATTTATCCTTCGAAAATCTCACGCAAGATTTTACCACTGCCCTTCATAAAATAAAAAATTGGCGAGTACCATTCAAGGCACTCGCCATGCTGAAATTTACTTCTGTGAATTCCCAGCTTTTATCGGGATCATCTTAGGCTTTACAGCTTCAGATTTTGGAAGTGTCAGATTCAACACCCCATCACGATAAACAGCTTCGATTTTGTCACTATCGACGGGCTGCGGCAGGCGGACTCGGCGGCTGAAGCTTCCATAACGGCGCTCTTTCACCAACGAACGCACACCATCTTTTTCGACGACTTGCTCAGGGACTTCACCCTCAATTAACAAGTAATCACCATCAAGTTTGACCTGAATATTTTCCGCGGTGACACCCGGCATCTCGGTACTAATCAGGAATGCCTGATCGTTTTCATGGACATCCAACGCCAGACTATTCAGGCCACTCAGCTCACCATCACCAAAATAAGGCCGCCAGGTTTCCTCAAAAATCCGATCCATTACGTTCTGCATATTTGCAAGTTCACGGAATGGACTACGACGAATAATGTTGCTCATGTTTACCTCCTCACATCATATTGCTAGTGAAGTTTGTCTACATCGTAATGCAAAAATATATGAAGAGGGTCGAAGCAATATATAAAAAATATTAGATTCAGCTTCGTTACGCCTGTGGCATTTATTAATTTCAGCTTCGTTGTGCTTGCCGCGCATGGAAAGATTCGCTGGGCTGCCACAGGTCAGAGTCCTGATGGGCAGCAGGCGCGAGGCTGAGTAGAACATTCACCTTAGCTTCCTTCAGATAGTAAACACTATAAGCCTCGTTAGGTCGGAGAACGGTGAATGGGGCAAGCCGCTTGCCAAAACGAATCGACTCACCCGCTTCGGTATACAACACGTCTGCCTGCCAGAAAAGCCAGGGTGTTAGTGGATTGCCGCCTGCATATAAGGTTGCAAAGTGGATAGGTGCGCGGGCATAACGACGTGCTCGGAAAATCAAAGGTATAATCATCAGGATCACAATAACCACCCCAACAACCCACAGTACGCGCACCGTCATGCTGATTGCCAGGGGGCCAAAAAACAATACCGCTGGTACCATCAGCAGGAGCAATTTAATAATCGGTTCTGTGACCATATCTTTCCACTGGTCGGTGGTCAGCTTACCATGTCGGTTCGTGAGCAATCGGGAGCGCATCTCCTTGGAAACCACTTCCCGTTTAGGCTTATCCATAACTTTTCAATCCATCAAAAATATAACATCGGGCTGATTGTATCATTTTTATGGGCTGACATCAGCGACAGCTTCAATCGAAGATGCGCCCGTCGAGCTTCGGCGTGGAATTTGAAGCAAAATCACGCTGACGAGAATGAGCGCCCCGCCGACAAGCTGTAAAGGCTGCATCTGCTCACCCAGAAAAATCATCGCCAAAATTGTCGTCAGGACTGGCTCAACCGTGCTGACAATGGCCGCTTTTGCCGCCCCTAGCTTGCTCAGGCCAGTTGTCAGGCAAAATATTGGCATCACCGTGCTGACAAGCGCCAGCGCCAATAATAAGACCCAGGTTGAGGTTTCTGTCGGCCATGTTACAGGTCGGGCAAGCGAGAGGGTCAAAAAGACCAGAAATGATCCTGTGACTGACCATGCGCTGGCCTGGGCCATTGCGCTATGCCCGCGCAAAAGTCGATTATTGAAAATGAAGTAGACCGAGACAATCAGCGCGTTGATAATCGCCAGCAGAACACCCATCGAATCATCCGCGCTCAGGCCGGAACTCAGATTGGGAACAGTCAGCGCCGTGCCAACCAGAGTTAACCCCAGCGCCAGCCAGCTTTGTGTTGAAAGTCGCTCACCTAGCAGCAGCGAAAGCAGCGCAACCATTGCCGGATAAGTATAAAACAGGATGATAAATGTCCCCGCAGGCAGCCGTTCCAGCCCCCAAAAAGCCGTAATCGTTGCGGATGTGAATAACACGCCAAGCGCCAGAAGTCCAGCACGAGGCAGCGGTTTTGCAGGCGCGGGCGAACGACGCAGCACGATCATCAGCCAGAAAATGGGCATCGCAAATGTAAAGCGCCATGTCGCGATGTCCAGCGGCGGCAGCCCGGCATCGCGAATAAATTTTACTAAGATCGGCAAACAGGAGTAACCAGCCGCTGCGATCACAACGAAAATCAAGCCGTCGCGTTGAGTGCGATTCATCAGTAAACCTTCAAAGTTGAACAGAACAGAGGCAATTATACCTTGTCGCGGCAATCGCGAATGAGGCCAGATCAGACGCGGTTATCGAAACTTTTTCCGTTAGATTTGCGTATAGCATATAAGTTTCTGTATATGAAGGTTTAAAAATGAGCTTCAATAAAAGACATAAAATTTATCGGCTGATGTTGATGATTGGGCTGATACTTTCATTCACGATTTTCCCGGCGCTTGCACAAGAGACAATGACTTATTCTGACCCAGGCGGGCAATTTACGGTTGAAATCCCTAATGGGTGGACAGATGCCAGCACTGACGATTATGGCTTATTTACGGCTGAGAACGGCGCGGAAATTTACCTTTTGTCCGTAGAGAGCGCGGAAGACGATGAGATTCAATCGGGGATCAACGCTGTCCTGGCTGAAATCGCGCCGGAATTAGCCGACACCGACCCGCTGCAATCAACCGACATCCCGGTTCCAAATGGCATATGGACGCAAAATATCTACTCCGTCGGGGACGATCTCGCCGTGATTATCGCGCAGGTCAAGGATGGCGTCACGTATGCCATGTTTGTCCCGGCAACCAGCCTCGCCAATTTGCAGGCGATAACACCGGACATCAATGTGATGCTTCTGGGGTTCACGATTGGCGAACCGCTTGATCTGACAGGTGTGCAGCCGATAGCACTCACAGAAGACATGCTGGCTGATTTAGAAACGCAAGTCTCAGATTTAATGGAACAACATCAGATTACGGGCGCATCAATTGCCATCGTTCAAAATAGCGAAATCATTTACACCAATGGTTTCGGTACACTGGGCCTCGATGATGACCAGCCTGTGACATCCGATACTCTTTTTATGATCGGCTCGACGACTAAATCCATGACGACCCTGATGATGGCATCACTCGTGGACGAGGGCCTACTGGATTGGGATACGCCCGTCATCGACATTTTGCCGGATTTCGCCCTTTCCGATCCGGCTGCAACGCCGCAAATCCGCGTGCGTGATCTGGTGAATAACAGCAGCGGTGTGCCACGCTATGACATTCCCCTGATACTGGAATATCTGTCTCCCGAAGAAGGAATCGCGTGGCTGAAAGATATTCCGCTGGTTTCAGAACCTGGAGAAGAATTCCACTACAGCAATTTGATGGTTTCGGCGGGTGGTTGGGTCGCGGCGCTGGCATCAGGCGCAGAATATGACCAGAATATCGCCGATGCCTATTTTCAATTGATCCAGGAGCGCGTATTCGACCCGATTGGGATGACCAACAGCACCTTTGATATGGACGACGCGCTTGCAGACGATAATCACGCCAGCCCAATCACATTCAATTTCCAGACAAACGAATATGAGGCCGTTCCAATCGACTTCGAGCGTTTCGTTACTTCAGTTGCCCCGGCAGGTGCGGTCTGGTCAAATGCTGACGATATGGCACGGTACATGATTATGCAGCTTAATCGCGGCTTTGCACCAGATGGGACGCGCATTGTATCCCAGGAAAACCTGCTCGAAACGCAAACCATTAATATCTCCACAGGCGCAGGTGGCTACGGCATGGGCTGGTTTATCGACCAGTATCATGGCCTGGAGCAGATTTCACACGGCGGCAATACCAGCGGCTTTACGTCGGAATTTACCTTCCTGCCGGATGCCAATCTCGGTGTACTGGTTCTGGTGAATCGCTCACTCGGCAATAATTTCGGCGCATCCATACGCGAGTACGTGTTTGAGCAGGCGTTCGGCCTGGAACACGAATCTGGTGAGCGTTACCTGCTGGCGGAAAATCAATTTAACGACCTCCTGACAGCAATTATTGAGTCAATGGAAACCACTGATATTGCAGAAGACGCTGCTGCCGATTATGTGGGCAGCTATGAACACAGTGTCGATGTCCGCTACAACGATGGCGCACTGATTGTTAAAACAGAGCTGATTGAAATGCAGATTTTATGGTCAGGTGAGGAAGGTCGCTTTTTCGGCGGTACAGGTGGTGAAGGTGTTGAGATACTCTTCAAGGAAAATGAGGATGGCAGGATGACTCTGACCGTCGGCAGCCTGCTGAGTGCTGTCACCGGCGAAGTCGCGCCGCCGCTGACACTCGAAAAATTGACGTAAACTGATGGAGTTGGAGTAAGTTTCATAGGGGTCGATTTGAAATCGACCCCAATTATTTTATGATTACAGCGAAATGTGCTTATGGCGCGATCACAGCCAGCGTGATCGGATTGGCGAGGTTGAGCATCAGGAATGGGAAAATGCCGAGCAGCACGGTTCCGGCAAACGACACATAGACCGCCCAATTGACGTACTGGGTTGCGCCTGCTGCGGGGTCGCCTTCACCATCTTTCAGGAACATATTGACGATGATTCGCACATAGTAGAACGCACTCGCGACGCTGGTCACGACACCAACAATCGCCAGCCCAACCAGGCCGGATTCCATCGTCGCCTGGAAAACCATCCATTTGCCGATAAAACCTGAAGTCAGCGGAATCCCCGTCAGACTGAGCATAAACACAGTCATCATCAGTGCGAGCGCTGGCTTACTTTTCCCCAGGCCGACAAAATCGCTGATATTCGTGCCTGTACCGTCGTTCTTCTCAATCGCCAGCGCGACAGCAAACGCGCCCAGATTGGTGAACATATAGGACATCAGGTAAACGACTGCCGACTGCGCCGCTTTATCACCGATACCAAGTGTACCTGCCGCCGCGATTGCCATCAGAACATATCCGGCATGGGCGATAGACGAATACGCCAGCATACGCTTGATGTTGGTCTGCGCGATGGCAACCAGATTGCCGATAATGAGCGTAGCAGCGGCGATCAAAGCAATCGTTTGCTGCCACGCTGCTGTCGTCTGTCCATCCAATATCACCAGCATGGGAAGACCAACAATCAGAATGCGCAGAAGCGCGGCAAAACCGCCAATTTTCGCGCCGACGCTCATGAACGCCGTCACCGGAGTGGGAGCGCCTTCATAGACATCGGGTGTCCACATATGGAACGGCACAGCGGCGACCTTAAAGCCCAGGCCGACAATCGCTAACCCCGCCCCCATGAGCAGGATCATCATGGACGAATTACCCTCTGTAGCAGTAATCACGCTCACAGACTGGAAAATCTCCGGCAGATTGGTCGTCCCGGTTGCGCCATAAATCAGCGCCGAGCCGTACACGAAGAACGCGCTGGCAAACGCGCCGAGGATGAAGTATTTGATACCGCTTTCCTCAGATTTCAGGTCTGGGTAACGCAGCGCAGCCATGACATACAACGGGATACTGAGCAGTTCCAGGCCGACAAAAATCACGATCAGGTCGTTGGCGTGACCCATGAACATAATTCCGGTAGTCGTGAACAGAATGAGTGGATAGAACTCACCGCGCTCAATCCCCGCACGCTTGAGATAATCAACGCTCAAAAGGATGCTGATGAACGCCGTCACCAGCGATATGATGTTCAAGAACGCGCTGAACGGGTCTGCCGTAAACATGCCGAAAAAGGCGCTGTCAACCGTGTTATAGGTCATCAGATTCAGCACAAAGCTGACGACGATGCCCGCAAGCGCCAGCCATGCTGTCCGAATTTTGTGTTCGCTAGGGATGAAAATATCCACTGCCAACAAAACCGTTGCATACAGCGCCAGAAAGACTGAGGGTAACGTCACCCCCAGATTGAGATCGGCTAAAACAGGTACTTCAAACATACCGTGTCCCTTTATTTCTCGCCCATACTCAGGGCAACTGTATCCGCATTTTCAGGAAAGTAAACTTCGACATCACGAACGACCTTGTTCACGCTGGCATCCATTGTGCTGAAGAACGGCGCGGGCTGTAAACCGATCCAGAAAATCGCGATCAAAATCGGGATCATCACGGCGATTTCCTGCCAGTGCAGCGGTTCGAGATTCTTATTTTCTTCTTTGTCCAGCTCGCCCATATAGACTTTCTGGAACATATACAGCATGTAGACCGCCGCCAGGATGACACCGAGCGTGGCGAACAGCGTGAAGAAGAAGCCGAGCACTTCGCTGCCGAACGAGCCGAGCAAAATCGTGAACTCACCGACGAAGCCGTTCAGACCCGGCAAACCCATGCTGCTGAGTGTGACGATCAGGCTGATCGCGCCATACAGCGGCAGCGCCTTCCAGATACCGCCGAAAGCATCGAGTGCTTTGGTATGACGGCGTTCGTAGAGCATCCCGACGAGCAAGAACAGGCCACCCGTGCTGATACCATGATTCACCATTTGCAGGATACCGCCCTGGATACCCGCCGCATTCAGCGCGAAGATGCCCAGAACGACGAAACCAAGATGGCTAACCGAGGAGTAGGCGACCAACTTTTTCACATCGGTTTGAGCGTAGCTGACCCACGCGCCATAGATGATGCCGATGACCGCCAGTAAAGCGACATAAGGTGCCCATGCGACACTGGCCTCCGGGAACAACGGCAGGCAGAAGCGCACAATGCCGTAAGTACCCATTTTCAGCAAAACGCCCGCCAGAATGACCGAGCCTGCTGTGGGGGCTTGCACGTGAGCATCCGGCAGCCAGCTATGCAGCGGCCAGATCGGGACTTTGATAGCGAAGGCGATCAGGAAGCCCAGGAACAGGAACGATTGTACGCTGACAGGGTCGAGCGATAACAACCCGCTGAACGGGAAAACGAGCGTCCCTGCGTTGACACCCGCGATAATCTCCGGCACAGCGAATGTCCCGGCAGCGGTACCAACGTACAAAATCGCCAGCAGCATCAGGATCGAGCCAGCCATCGTGTACAGGAAGAACTTGACGGCGGCATAAACACGCTGTTCCGCGCCCCAGATACCGATCAGGAAATACATCGGCACGAGTGTGACTTCCCAGAACACGTAGAAAATGAACAAGTCCTGCGCCACAAACACGCCGATCATCGCCCATTCCAGCAGGAGCATGAACATGAAATATAATTTCACGCGACCACGTTCGTGGAGGACATGCGCACGGAATGAGGAGAGAATTGCCAGCGGCATGATAAATGTCGTCAGGATGACCAGCAGCAGGCTGAGGCCGTCAATGCCGACGTAATAACTGATGCCAAAGGTCGGCAAAAAGTCCAACCGCTGCACCATTTGCAGCCCCGGCTCGCTGTTGTCGAAACCGATCCACAGCAGCAGCGAGGCAATAAAGGTGGCGATGCTGAATCCAAATGCCGTCCATTTAATATTTTCGGCCTGTTCTTCGCGCATAAATAACAAAACGATAAGCCCGACCACTGGTAGAAACAGGACTACCGTGATGAGCGAGAGTGCAGAAGTATCCATAAGCAGAACTCTCTCCTCAATGATAAAGCTTTAGCCGTTGCGTTGCAGCATCGGCAGCAGCAAGACAATGATCACAAATACTACGCCCAGCAGCAGCGTGATCGCATAGGTGCGAACGTACCCGGTCTGTACCCGGCGCAAGCGTCCGCTAAATCCAGTGACAAGGCGACCAACCCCGTTGACCGCGCCGTCGATCAACCCCAAATCAACAGGCTGACTTAATAACCGACCAATCGCGTTGAAGCCTTTGGCGATAACAACGTTATGGACATAATCGTGCCAGAAATCCCAATCGAGCGTGTCGGCCAGGAATTTTGACAGACGGTTGAATGGCCCTTCGAATAAACGATAGTAGGTTTCATCCCAGTACATACGCGCATTCGCCAGACTCCAGATCGCGCCCGTATCCGGGTTTGCGGCCAGCGGGTCCCGGCCTTGTGCCGTATTGGGGGTCAGCGCATGGCCGTGACCATAAATCGAACGCGCTAGGAAAATGGATGTCAGACCCAACGCAAGTGCGGCAAAACCAATGATCGGGTTAAAGATACCACCCAGCGGTGCATACGGATGGGCATTTTGCAGCGTGTATTCCAGGAAATGGATCATGTTGCCCTTGCCGAAAATATTCGACAATCCCAGGAATTCCGAGGGTGTGTTGATAAAGCCGATGAAAATGCTGAAAAAGCCCAGCACGACCAGCGGTATGGTCATGGCTGGCACACTTTCTTCAACCGCTTCGGCGGCTTCGGTGCGCGGCTTGCCGTAGAAGACCAGTTCCATCTGTCGCCACATGTAGAAGGCGGTGAACCCGGCGGCGGCGATCAACAGACCCAGGGCGATAAACCCGGAGAACTGCTGCAAGCCTGTCGTCCCGTATAGCCCTGCCAACCAGGAGTCTGCCAGAATTTCGTCTTTAGACCAGAACCCGGCGAAGGGTACGATACCCGCCAAGGCCAGTGTACCGAATAAATATGTCCAGTACGTGATCGGCATCTTGTTCCGCAGACCGCCCATATTGCGCATGTCCTGCGGGTCAAATTCTGCTTCATGGTGATGGTCGTCATGGTCATCATGATAGTCATCGTGATGATCGTCATGGCGGTCATCATGCCCATGTGCGTGGCTGGCGTGGTGATGGCCGTGTTCCATGCCATGAATGACCGAGCCGCTGCCCAGGAACAGAAGCGCTTTGAAGAAAGCGTGTGTGACCATATGGAACATCGCTGCGCCATATGCACCAACGCCGACTGCCGCCACCATAAAACCAAGCTGGCTGATCGTGCTGTAAGCCAGAACGCGCTTGATGTCCCACTGCCCCATCGCGATAAACCCGGCGATAATCGCAGTGGTCGCGCCAATCATCGTCACAATAAACGAGGTCAGCGGCGCATTCACAAACAAGACATTCGAGCGCACCATCATATAAACGCCCGCCGTAACCATCGTCGCGGCATGGATGAGCGCACTAACAGGTGTCGGGCCAGCCATCGCGTCCGGCAGCCAGACAAACAGTGGGATTTGCGCGGATTTACCCGTCGCACCCAGCAGCAGGAACAGAGTAATCAGAATGATAACGGTTTTGATTGGCAGCTTGAATGGGCCAAAATCGACTTCACGGCCTTCTTCGATCATGCGCTCAGCCTGACCGAAAACGCCAAGCTGCGCGGTTTCAATGTGTTCGTTATTGGTATAGTGGGGAACTGCGGATTCGCCGTGCGCGTCTTCTTCGACATGTCCAGCAGCTTCGTCAACAACGACTTCACTGTGTTCTTCGCCTTCAGTGGATTCCTCAGCAACCGCCTCGGCGTGTTCTTCACCCTCGACGACAGCAGCCTCGGTATGCTCTTCACCTTCGACAACGGCTTCCGTATTGATTTCACCTTCGGAGACGACAACATCGCCCTCGGCGTGTTCGCCTTCGGCAGCGGCTTCGTGCGCTTGTTCTTCGGCCAGTTCAACATTGGCGATTTCACCCGGTCTGTAGTAGTCCAGTGTGCCAAATGTCCAGAAGATCAGGAAAATCGCCATCAACATGCCGAAATCACCGACGCGGTTGGCAATCATCGCCTTGCGTGCGGCGTTGCTGTTTTTCCAGCCGACACCATTCGGCTTATCGAACCAGAAGCCGATCAGCAGGAACGAGCAAACGCCCACGCCTTCCCAACCGACGAAAAGCATCAGATAATTATTGCCGGAGACCAGCACGAACATGAACGCCAGAAACATATTCAAGTAGGCGAAAAAGCGTGTAAAACGCGGATCGCCGTGCATGTAGCCGCTGGCGTAGATGTGGATGAATGTCGCGACAAACGAGACAAACATCATCATCGTCACACTGAGCGTATCGACGCGCATCTGCCAGGGGATTTCCACACTGGTACCGATGCGAATCCAGCCATCGAAAAACGCTGGATTGACGATCACGCCTTCATTATGATTATTCGTCAGGTAGCTAAACAGGAGAAACGCGACGACAAACGTCAAAGCCGAGGCAAAAATACCAATGCGGCTCGACCATTTCTCGCCGACACGTGCGCCCCAGAAAAAGTTAATGAACGCCCCGATGGAGGGGATGAGGATCATTAACGGTACAAGCTGTGCATAAGTTTGCATGAAAACCTCTAGCCTTCCATCTGGTGCAGTTCGTCAATGTCGATGCTCTTCTTGGTACGGAAGATGGCGACAATCAACGCCAGCCCAACCGCGACCTCGGCGGCAGCAACGGTGATAACGAAAAACACAAATAAGTGACCATCCGACGCGCCCCACTGACGGGCAAACGCGACCAGCGCCAGATTTGCAGCGTTCAGCATCAACTCTACCGACATAAACACCAGGATAGCGTTGCGGCGCAAAAGAACGCCCATCGCGCCCAGGATAAACAGCACCATGCTTAAAACGACGTAGGCTTCAGTCCCAACCATCAGCCATTCTCTCCCCTAGTAGGGGCAAACCCGGTGGGTTGCCCTAATTCTTACAGCCGTTCCAAATTTGCTTCCGTAGGGGCAGGTCTAAGACCCGCCCTGATAAAAGCGATTTCGAAACGGTTAAACTTTCTCTTCTTCGCCCACTGCTTCCGGCAAAGCTTCTTCAGAAGCACCATTCGTATCCGGTACATAAACATCATGTCCGGTTTGCGCACTCAAAACACTAGTCAGCGGACGGCTGACTTTGCGGCGGCCCAGCACACGCCGTTCAATACTTGATACTTCCTTGGGCTTGTGAGTCAGCACAATCGCGCCGATCATCGCCACCAGAAGCAGCAAGGCGACCATCTGCATCGGCAGCAGATAGCGCGTAAAGAGCGCCTGCCCCATCGCCAGCGGCCCGCCAAAACTGGCTGATGTACTCGCATCCAAAGCCACAGTCTGCGCCCGAAGCGTTCCATCGAGCTGCGGTTCGGTGGAAACAATCAGGAATTTCGAATTATCGCGCTCAATCTCATATGATTCCGGGTCACTCAAACGGAACAGGACATTATCCACGTTTCCGGCTTCGACCAGCGCCCAACTGCGCAAATCTGTCGTTTCCTTCACGATGATTGGCTCAGAAAGCGTATCCTGCGGGATTTCAGCGATAATCGTTTGCGTATCTTCCAGGTCATAATCGGAGCCAAAATCAACCAGGCTGATCGCTGGTACGCCGCTAAAACCGTTGAAAACTGTTACACGTCCGCTGCGCTCTGGCACAGTGCTTAAATCTTCACTCTCCAGCACAACCAACGGGACAGCATCAGTTCCATAAGCAATCGCCGTTCCCGTAAAACCGGAATCCAATGTGACGGTTGACGCTGTCAGCGCATCCTGTGTGCCTGCGTTAAACAAGGCAAGATTATATTCACCCGGTGGCAGTGTCACAAAATCGGTACTATCGCGATATTCGACACTCGCCGCGATCAATTCCCCATTGGCATAGACATCCACATTGCCAACTTCGGGCGCAAAATGCGCGACACGGAGGATTGGCTCGGCACTTGGCGCGGCACTCAGGTTAACCTGCCCCTGACCAATTGCTACACCAGCGGTAATCAGAAACAAAATCGACAGGAACACCGCGACTGGGGTGATCCAGCGTAATCTTGTCGAGCGTGTACCCAGTTTTTCCGCGCCGAGGAGCATAATCACAAATAAAAATAACACCATAATCGCCCCGGCATAAACGGTGATCTGAACCATTGCCAGGAAGGGCGCATTGAGCATTAAGAACAGAAACGCGATACACACCATGATAAGAATCAGGAAAAGTGCGCTGTGTACAGCATTTTCACTCAACAGCATCATCACAGCGGAAACGACGCTGATAATGCCTACTAAAAGAAACAAATTCACTTCTGTCATTGCGATAGTCCTAGATTATGGGCGCTTGAAAATGACTTTGTGGATTTTAGCGCAAATAGCGCCAGAGTCAAACGTCCGGCGCTATAACTTCCCCCTCGAATTTTCAATCCACCCTTTATTTCGGGTTTTCCATATCGGGAATTGGGCGGTTGAATTTTCCCGGCTCGACTTGCTGCGGCGATCCCTCTGTGCCTTCAGGCGGCGGCACGATCAACATATCTTTGGTGTAGATCGCATCGCGACGATTGGTAAAGCTCAAACGATGTTCCTGTGTCAGCACAATCGCCTCCGTTGGGCAGGCATCTTCGCAGTAGCCACAGAAAATACAGCGCAGCATGTTAATCTCATACGTCTTGGCATAGCGTTCGCCAGGGCTGTAGCGTTCTTCATCGGTATTTTCCGACGCTTCTACCCAGATCGCGTCTGCGGGGCAGGCTGCTGCACAAAGCGAACACCCAATACATTTTTCCAGGCCATTATCATAGCGTTTTAATTCATGACGGCCCTTGAAACGTTCCTGAAATGGCTTTTCCTGCTCCGGGTATTGGATCGTGACCGGCTCTTGCAGAACATGCTTAAACGTCGTTCGAAATCCCTTAATTAAGTCCATAACTGAAATCCTTCACACATTAATCCGCGCCAGACTATTTCGTCTGCGATGGTTTATTGTCAGACGGCTTGACTTCTTCAATAGCTGTCGTCGAGGCTGGCGTACCATCAGGGTCAGCGCCTGCCAGATCATCCAAAACTTTGAGCGTAAAGTTATAGATCACAAACGGCCCTGCCAGAATGCCGCCTACAACTTGGAGTGCGGCGTAGCCGATGCCTGAACGTTCTCCCGTGATCATCGGATCAAGTTCATCTTGGTCGGAGTCATCAGAGCGCCGCAGCAGGAGATATGCACCAATGATGACGAGGGCGAAAATGATTCCTGACACGAGGCTGTATACCCCTGTGCTTTGGAACACCTCACCGATAACCACTGATATGGCTGTCCAGCACACCGCCACCAGAGATAACGGCAGCAAAACCTTCCATCCAAAGTGCATCAGACGATCATAACGAATGCGTGGCAGTGTTGCGCGTATCCAGATCATCGCCATCAGCGTCAGAACGATCTTTCCAATGACGACCAGCGGCCCCAGGATCGGAACGCTATCGACAAGGCCAAAGCCGTCCTGATAACCACCAAAGAACATCGACACCGCGATCCAGCTCACCGCGATCATGCCCAGGTATTCACCCATCATGAACATCGCGAATTTCATGCCGCTATATTCGGTCATAAACCCGGCGGTCAGTTCCTGCTCGGCTTCTGGCAGATCAAACGGTGCGCGATTAACTTCCGCCAGCAGCGCGATAAACAGAATACCGGCGGCCAGTGGATTCTGGAATACATACCATTCCCAGATCATTTTCTGTTGGCTGACAATATCCACGACACTCAGGCTGCCTGCCAGCAAAATCGGAACGGCAATTGCGAGGCCGAGGCTTAATTCGTAGCTAATCATTTGTGCGGAAGCACGGAGGCCGCCGAGCATGGCATATTTGTTATCGCTTGCCCATCCAGCCAGTGCCACGCCATATGTTCCGAGGCTGGTGATCGCCAACAGCCACAGTACGCCGACGTTGGGGTCAGACAGCGCGAGAGGAACGTTATACCACACGTCGCCTAGTGACGGTGCGAACCAGGGAATACGAATGTGCGGCCCCAGCGGTAAAACAGCCAGAATGACCAGCACAGGCACAGTCTTGAGCAGCGGTGCAATCAGATACACCGGACGATCAGCACCAGCAGGCATGATGTCTTCTTTAAAAATCAGCTTCACGCCATCAGCGGCAGGTTGCAGGAAACCCTGCGGGCCAACGCGGTTCGGGCCAACGCGATTCTGGAAAAACGCCAGCAAACGCCGTTCGAGAAGCGTCGTGTAGGCGAAACTCGTGAGCACGATGAAAAACACCAATGCCGCGAAGACAATCGGATAGACGACGCTGCATCCGGGATCGGTGTAGCATTCCACAACATTCATCTGGCGCGTACCCGGCGCAAAGACCGTATTCAGCGCGCCATCGCCAAAGGCAAAAAGCGCAGGCCAGTTGACAATAACGATTAAAGCCACAGAGAGCAATTGCAGCACAATAGAGGCAGGGAAAGCCCAGATTCTTCGAATGATCAGCACAAATGGGACTGCCAGGATCGCCAGAGCAACCCATTTGACCAGCGCGTCAACTGGCGCACCCAAAACCGTGAGGGCAGCGAGAATGCCGAGGACAACCCCGGCGGCAATCGACCCAAGCACGAGCATACGGATTACAATAGGGGGTATATTCATATTTTCTAACCCTCAACTACAGCCGCTTGGCCGACTTTGCTGATGCTGCCCACCGTAGCGGTCAGCGGCACAGCGTTCGTCGCCAAATGACGTGGCAGAATAACGGCTCCCTTTGGCGCACGACCATCAACCTGAGCGCGAACACGGATCGCGGATGCTCCGGCAATGGCAATTTCGACCATATCGCCGTTGTTGATATTCAAGCGTTTTGCATCGGCACTGTTGATCTCGGCATACGGATCAGCCACACGCGGGTGCATCAATTCGCTGGATTGGAAAGTGCGCTCACGATTATAAAGCACTTGTGTCGGGATAATGAGCATTTTGCCCTTGCCGACTTTTGGTGTCTCCGGTACAAAGACCTCGCCAACGTTCAAGGTTTCACCCTGATCGGCTGCGGTTGGAATTTGTACACCCAGGCCGCCTGTGTTTTCGTAGGCAGTCCCGCCGTAGTACACATCTTTCTGGATCATCGGGAACTGAGGTTCGACATGCGCCAGTTCTTTATAACGTGCGCCTTCAAATGCGGGGACGCTCTTGGTGATGTCCAGCATCACAGCGGCGGCAGACAGTTTTACCTTGCCCTGACCGAGCAGTTCGCCAATGCGTCCTGCAACTTGCCATGCCGGGGTCGCTTCACCAATCGGCCCCTGCGCAGTATAGAAACGCTGGACACGGCGTTCGCCATTGACGAATGTGCCGTCACGCTCCGCAAAACTCTGGATGGGCAGCGCAACCGTCGCCAATCCTGCCAACGCGTCATTGAACAGCGTCAGGCTGATAATCGTTTCGACTTTTGTCAGCCATTCGCCAACAGACGGGTCATCGGCGATCAGATCAGACTGGGCGACGATCAAAACTTTGGGCGGCTTCTGCGCGATGTCGAGTGTCGCTTCGGGCGTGAAGCCCATGTAGTACAGACCCATCGCGTTCGAGCCAGGGAATGCCGACATCAGGCCGTTGTTAGCTTTGCCGATGTGTCCTGTTTTAATCAGGAAATTAGCGGCGGATTGCATCAAGGCACGGCTTTCGACCAGCGTCAGGCCGTCCGCGCCCGTCAGGATAATCAGGTTATTGGCAGCGGCTAATTTCTTGCCAAGGTCAGATGCCTCAATATCAGCCATGAATTTTGGCGCTTCGCCATATTCAAACGTCGCGGTTTCGCTGGCAAATTCGTCCATCTGGGTCTTGCGGGCGTTGGCGACGACGACAATTGCGCCGCGCTTCCGGGCCTGGTTGATACGCAGACGCCAGACGGGAGCTTCTTCTTCCAGGTCACTGGCGATAATCAGCACCGCATCGCCCTTGCCGAGTGCGCTCAAATTCGTACCCTTGCCGACACCCACCTGGGCAACCAGATCAGCACCCGCGTGAGTCGGAGGCCATGCCCCCAGGCGTTCACTGCCGAGGCCGTTGGCAAGCTGCTTGAGCGCCCACAGGTCTTCGTTGCTCATGCTGCTGCCAGCGATCACCGCGACATCACTGCCTGCGGCTTTCAGCTTGTCAGCGGCAACTTGCAGCGCACGGGTCAAGCTGGCGGGAGCATTACCTGTCATCGGAATTTGCAAACGATCTGCACCGCGCGAGAAATGATGACCGAAACGACCTTTGTCGCAAATCCAGATTTCGTTGACTTGTTCGTTCTGGCGCGGCATCACACGCTTGATGATCGCACGTCCACCAGCGTCACGATCCAGACGGGTGCTGAGGCTGGTATTGCAGCCCACAGGACATTGCGGGCAAATGCTTGGCACGTTGGTGAGTTCCCAGGGACGCGCACCAAAGCGGAAATCCGCCGTTGTCAGCGCACCAACTGGGCAAATATCGGTGGTGTTACCGGAGAAATACGAGTCAAAGCCGGGTTCGCTGTTGGTAATGATTTGCAGCGAACGTCCACGCTCGTGGAAAGCCAGCACATCGTCGCCAGCAACTTCATCCTGGAAACGGATGCAGCGGGCGCATTGGATGCAGCGTTCTTCATCGAGGAATATCAGATCACCCAGCGGGACATGCTTGTCCAGGTGCATCTTGTCCGCAAAATTCATGCGCGTCTTGCCAGGGCCATGCTCCATGGTCAAATTCTGAAGCGGGCATTCGCCGCCCTTGTCGCAAACCGGGCAGTCAAGCGGGTGGCTGGTCAGCAAAAATTCGACAACATTTTCACGTGCCTGGTCAACCTGCTTGGTGTTCGTGCGGACGGTCATGCCATCGCTGACATTGGTTGTACAAGCCGTTTGCAGCTTGGGGAACCAGCGAACTTTCGGCTGACCCTTGTCGTCCAGCACGACCTCGCCCGTAGCACGATCTTTTTCGATACTGCCCAATTCCACCAGACACATGCGGCACATACCGACAGGTGACATCTTAGGATGGTAGCAGAACACCGGAATATCGTTGCCCAATGCTTTGGCGGCATCCACCAGATTTGCCCCAGCGGGAACCTGATAGGACACATCATCTATGTAAATCGTGACTGTTTTGGTTATGTTCGTTACCATCGCTCTCACTCGGTTCTATAAATTTTATGACCGTTTTTCAAGATGGCGTTTGGCTTGTGCCAAACCAATCAGGGCGCGATCTTGCATCACCTGCGCGATCAGCCCCCAATTATCCACAGCTAAATGCTCGGATGCCAGTTTTTGCGCGATCTCGAAATCGGCCACCGCCAATTCGTATTCGCCCATTTGCAGATATAACTCACCCCGCAGCACATAATTGGCGGGAGAATCCGGGTTCGCTGCAATCGCCTTAAACAAATCTTCCAATCGCCGTTGGTGGCGATCAACACCCCACCCTAAAAAGCTTCGAAAGCGATTCCAGAGGGATTCCGCTGGCTCACTCGCAGCTTCAGGTTGCAAGGTTTCGGCAGCAGTCGGTTCAACATCCGCCGGAATCTCGGAATACTCGTCTTCCGAAACCGGCGTACTATCACCTGACATCGCCTAATCCCCGGCCTGTGCCGCTGCTTCCTTACCACGACGCGGCGCTGGAGCAGCCTTCGCCGGGGCCGCTTTTTCTGCCGCAACTTCTTTCTTCTCGACGTGCGCCTTGAAATCCTCTGGGAAATTCTTGATCGTGTGGATGATCGGGTTTGCGGCAAAATCGCCCAACGCGCACAGGGTTACGCCAGACATATTTTTGGCGATATTGTTAATCAGATCAACGTCTGATTCCTGACCTTTACCGGACAGAATACGGTCAACAACCTTATCCAGCCAGAAAGTTCCCTCACGGCATGGTGTACATTTGCCGCAGCTTTCATGTTTGAAGAACTTGATCGCTTTGGATGCAACCCAAACCATATCGACGGTTTCATCCATGACGATGATCGAGGCCGAGCCTAAGATTGTTCCGGCTTTTGCCATATCTTCATAGGACAGCTTGGTATCGAGAATCGGGTCGTCATTGCCATTGACGCGCATGATCGGGCCAGAGCCGCCGGAAGGCAGGATACCCTTAATCTGCTTGCCGTTGGCGATACCGCCCGCGTGGGTGTAAAGCAGTTCGCGGAAAGTCGTGCCAAGCGGCAGTTCATAATTGCCCGGTTTGTTAACGTGACCACTGACACAGAAAATCTTGTTGCCGGAGCTTTGTTCCGTACCAATTTTCTTATATTCATCCGGGCCGTTGACCAGAATCCAGGGGGCGTTGGTCAGCGTTTCGACGTTATTAACAACCGTCGCCTCTTTATACAGGCCGCCGCCTTTTTGCGCTGGGAATGGTGGACGGACGCGCGGCTGACCGAGCTTCCCTTCCAGACTTTCCAGCAGGGCGCTCTCTTCACCGCAGATATATGCGCCTGCACCGAGATGCGTATATACATTGCAGTTCCAACCGCTGCCAAGCACATTATCGCCTACGAACCCGGCCTTACGTGCTTCTGCAATGCGTTCGTCGAGCGCATGAGCCACATCCCAGAACTCACCGCGCAGGTAAATGTAGACGGCTGTGGCCTGGATCGCCCAGGCGCAGATCATTGCGCCTTCGATCAACTGATGCGGGTTGGTTTCCAGAATCTCGCGATCTTTAAACGTCCCGGCCTCGCTCTCGTCGGCGTTCACGGCAACATACTTGATTGGCTCACTCTGTGGGATAAAGCTCCACTTCATGCCCGCCGAGAAGCCTGCGCCACCGCGACCACGCAGATTGGAAGCCTTCACCAGATCAATCACTTCCGACGGCTTCATCGAGACGGCCTTTTTCAAGCCTTCATAGCCGCCATTGGCCGTGTAAACATCGAACTTATAAATATCGGAAATGTCTCTTCCGCGCAGCAAAATGTGCATTACATAATTCCTCTCAAGTACCAAGTGCTGAGTACCGAGTGCTGAGTGGTTGGACTGTATATTCTCAGCACTTAGCACTCACAACTCGGCACTGAATGCTTATTACTTCTTTTCCGCTTTGGCTTCCGCGCGCCACTGCTCGATCTGCGCCTTCATTTTTTCCATATCGAGATTCTCGACAAAATGAAAGTTGCATTGCAACATCGGCGCTTTGTCGCAGGCAGCCAGACACATCACATGCTCGACGGTAAACATCCCGTCAGCCGTTGTGCCGCCTTCCTCGACGTTCAGATATTCTTTCAACTGTTTGTGGAATTCATCCGCGCCGCGCAATGCACAGGGCAGATCATTGCAGACCTGAAGCCAGTATTTGCCTTTGGGCTGCTCGGAATACATGGTGTAGAACCCGGCGATGGACTTCACCTGAGTCGGATCCATGTCACAATACTGAGCCACTTCCTCGATACCTTCAGGGCTAACCCAGCCGTATTCCTCCTGGGCAATATACAGCAGGGGCATTACCGCCGAGCGTTTATCGGGATACTTGGCGAATGTGGCTTCAATGCGTTTGGCGTATTTTTCATCGTGAATCGACATCTTTAATTTCCTTAACGGTCACAATCGCCCAGCACACAGTCAATACTACCGATAATCGCGACCAGATCGGCGATCAAATGGCCGTTGGTCATGACAGGCAGAGCACCGATGTGGATAAATGAAGGCGTCTTGAAATGTACGCGACGCGGTTTTGTGCCACCTGTGCCATGCAGATAGCAGCTAATTTCGCCGCGCGGGCTTTCGATGCTCACAAACACTTCTTCATCCGGCGCGGAGAAGCCTTCTGTCCACAACTTAAAGTGATGGATGACCGCTTCCATGCTCTGGCCCAATTCCGCACGGGGCGGTGGAACAAATTTGCGGTTATTCGAGCGGAATATTCCAGCAGGCTCTTTTAGCAGACGCGCATAGGCCTGTTCCAGAATCTTGACCGTTTCGCGCATTTCGAGAATACGGCAGTAGAAACGATCATACACGTCGCCGTGTTCGCCCAGCGGCACATTAAATTCAAACTGCTCGTAACCGCTGTAGGGCATCGCCTTGCGAATATCCCAATTCACGCCGCTGCCACGAAGCGTCGGGCCGCTGAGACCCCAGGCCAGCGCGACTTCCGGCTCGACCACACCAATGCCTTGTGTGCGGTCAATCCAAAGCGGATTTCTGGTCAGCAGCGCTTCATAGTCATCAATTTTGGCAGGGATAATATCCAGAAAAGCGCGGAGTGTTGGCAAAAAGTCAGGTGTTATATCCCGCCAGACACCGCCGGGGCGGAAATAGCTGCCCATCATGCGTTGACCAGAGAGCATTTCCAACATTTCGAGAATTTTTTCACGTTCACGGAAGCAGTACAGGAACACGCTCATCGCACCCAGGTCAATCGCGTGAGTCCCCAACCAGACCAGATGGCTTGATAGGCGCTGCAATTCCAGGCAGGTCACGCGGATAAGCTGCGCACGGGCAGGCACGTCCAGATCGGTCAGCTTTTCAACCGCGAGGCAGAAAGCCATATTGTTGGAGATGGGCGAGAGGTAGTCCATCCGGTCAGTGAGCGTGACCGCTTTTTCGTAGGTTTTTGACTCGATATTTTTCTCAATGCCCGTGTGCAAAAAGCCAATATCGGGCATACAGGTGACGATTTCTTCGCCATCCAGTTCCAGCAGCAACCGCAGTACGCCGTGCGTGCTGGGGTGATGCGGCCCCATGTTGAGCAGCATCGTCTCGCCGGTCATCGCACGCTCAGAGACAAGCCCTTTTAGCTCATCGAGGCTGCCTTCCCATTTAAATTCCTGTGCTTCTGAATCGGGAATTTGAATTGCCATAACTGTTTCTCCTGTCCCTATTCTTTAGCCAGCGGCTTGTGCTTGAGAATTTCTTCGATATTAAATGAGAACTGGATCGTCTCGTAGCCCAGCGGATAATCGCGGCGGTGCGGATGCCCGTCCCAATCGGCAGGCATGAGCAAACGGCGCATATCAGGATGCCCGCTGAACGTAATTCCCATCATGTCGAAAATTTCGCGCTCCAGCCAGTTCGCCACCGGCCATACCCCGGTCACAGTTGCAACAGTGGTATCATCTTCCGGCACAAAAACTTTCAAACGCAGTCGCCGATTATAAAGCAGCGAATAAATATGATACGAAACACCAAAGCGTTCCGGGCGCGAAGCTTCGGGATAATAATCGACAGCGCTGATGTCAGACAAAAAGGTATAGATCAGACCTGGTGTGTCACGCACGTACTGCGCGACAGCGACGATATGTTCGCGATTGATAATCAGCGTGGTTTCGCCGCGAAATTCCTTTATATCGGCAATCGCATCCGGCAGCGCGGATTTTATAGCGACTGCCGGATCAAGTGGTTTTGGAATCTGCATGATATTTCCTAACGAACAGACATTTCTAAGACAAACGACAGGAGCAACTCAAAGAGCTGCCCCAGGTGATACTTCACCCCGATAACCTATGCCCAATCCTTGATGGTTTCGCCATAGATTTTTTCCTGCAAGGTCAGGATGCCGTGCAGAAGTTGTTCCGGGCGGGGCGGGCAACCAGCGACATATACATCGACTGGGATAATTTCGTCCACACCCTGCACCACCGCATAGTTGTTATAGACACCACCGCAGGAAGCGCAGTCGCCCATCGAAATCACCCACTTTGGCGAGGCCATTTGATCGTAAAGCTGGCGCACAACGGGGGCCATTTTGCGCGTCACACGCCCAGAGACGATAATCAAATCGGCCTGACGGGGTGTTGCACGATTAAGCTCCATGCCAAAGCGTGACAGATCGTAGCTCGAAGCCTGTGTGCTCATGTATTCAATCGCGCAGCAAGCCAGACCGAACAGCAGCGGCCACATCGCGCCATTTCGCGCCCAATTAATCGCTGTATCCAGCGTGGTCGTTACCACACCGAGATTACCGAGTTTCTGTGTTACTCCCATTCCAATGCTCCCGACTTCCATTCATAGAGAAGTCCAACTGTCAGAATAAAAAGGAAAACGCCCATTGTTATCAGGCCGTAGATACCCAGATCGCGGAACACAACCGCCCAGGGCAGGAAAAAGATCACTTCAATGTCAAATAGGATGAACAAAACGGCGATCAGATAAAACTTGATGGGGAGGCGGCGAACGGCGGGGCCAATCGGTTTCATGCCGCTTTCATAGGGTGCGCGCTTGCGCGTGGTCGGGCGATGCGGGCCAAAAATCCGCGAAATCACCAGAATAATGAACGTAACCAGTACCGATATGACGAGTAACGCAGTGATCGGTGCAAATGTATCCAGAGCCATCAGCCACTCCTGCACGTCGATTGTTCAATTTGGAGCAAATAAACTAAGGCAAGATTAGCATATCTTAACCACTGAGTCAAATATATCGTATTTGTGTTTTTTTACGAGGGATGTGCCATGTTTCCAGAGGCTAAATCCAGACTTTAGCGGTATATTCAAGCAGGTTAACACAGGTAAAAAATAGTGAGATGGCGAATATGGAACTGGTTACGAAATCGGTCAGCATCCCTGGCGGCACACCCAGACTCAGCGGTTACTTTGCGCACCCCACGGGCGGCGAGTCGCTTCCCGCGCTAGTCATCATCCACGAAGCGTTCGGCCTCAACGACAACATTCGTCAGATCACAGAGCGATTCGCCAACGAAGGTTATGCGGCGCTGGCAGTTGACCTGTTCGCGGGGCGCAATCGTATGGTCTGTATGTTCCGCTTTTTCAGCGACATGTTTATGAATTCTCTCAATCACAACGGCATCCAGGATCTAAAAGTCGCGCTCACCCATCTGCAAGATCAGCCGATGGTCGATAAAAATCATGTGGGCGCTGTCGGCTTTTGTATGGGCGGCGGATTCGCGATTGCCTGGGCTTGCAGTGATGAACGCTTAAAAGTGATCGCGCCATTTTATGCGATGGCACCGCGCCCGATTGAAGCCGTTGCGCGTTCATGCGCTGTGGTCGGCTCATGGCCGGAAAAAGATTTCAGCACGGGTGGAGGTCATAACGTGGAAGCGCTATTGAGCAAAAACAACATTCCGCACGACATCAAATTTTATCCCGGCGCGACTCACTCATTCCTCAATAGTCGGCGCGATAGCAAACCGGAGAATCAAACGGCGGCGGCGGACTCATGGGAACGGATGATGGCGTTTTTCAAAGAACAGCTTTGAGCGCTTCAATCTTACAGGTACTGTGAAAAAGTTGACGACTCGCGTAGTTTTTCGATAACAACCTGCGGCAAATGATCGCTTTTTACCGCAGTCATGAGTTCATCTAATGTAAGTGGCTGCAATTCACCCGTCCAGCGCTTCCGCAGCAACGGCGTAAAAACTGCCAGCAGGGGTTCGGGCGCAAGTGGATAGACTTCTTTGATAATCCAATTAAGATGAGCTTGAAGATCAGCGGAAAGAACGGACTCCTGATAACGATCACGCGCCATCATAAAACCCGCGTCGAGATCAACTTCCGGCGTAAATTTCTTATTCTGCCCACTCAGATCAAAATGTTCCACGATAGGCGCGGCTTTAGATCGAAGCGTTAGTCGAGCAACGGACTGGATCGTCTGGCGTACAGGGAAACCACCAGAGGCAATCGCACCAGCGTTTATCAACAGCACACCATCATATTTCAGTGCCATCGGAATATGCGTATGCCCATAAATAACGATTTGCGCGTCACTTCGTTTGCCGAAACTCGCCCATCGCGCCAATTTCGGATGCCAATTATCGTCTTTTCGGCGTTCCATTTCCTCATTGCGATCAGGGAAATGACCATGCGTAACGACGATGCGCTGTCCAGCCGCTACCAATGTGTGCTGGAACGGCAGAACTTGCTTGGCTTGTTCGCCTTCATCATTGCCATGCACAGCCACTACCGGGGCAATCTGGCTGAGTTTATCGAGTACCCACATCTCGCCGACATCACCTGCGTGGATAATCAGGTCAACACCTGCAAAACACTCAAAAACAGCTTCGGGTATATCATCCCACCGAAATGGGATATGGGTGTCAGAAATGAGGCCGATGGTGACAGTAGCGTCGGGCATTTTCAGTGACGATCAGATCATTCAAAAATCGCCTTGACAGCGATCTCGAAACCGGGAAGCACATTTCCACCTGTCAGCGTATCCTTAACAGTGAATTTCGAGTAGGAGTTTTCGCTGCGAACCGTGACGGTTTTAGGTTTGGGGTCAAATACCCACACAATCTGTACACCATCTTCGAGGTAGCCATCTACCTTCGCTTCGACCTCGGTGTATTTATCATTTTGTGAAATAACCTCAATCACAAGATCAGGCACTAAAATAAATGGCTTACGTCGCCAATCGGGATGCTCGGCTTTATAAGCTGCCAGCCGATCAGCGCGAAAAACCATCACATCCGGTGTTCGTGAGCCTTTTACCCAGTCAGTTGATTCCTCCATGACAAAAGCTGCTTCACTATGAACTGCATAGGCCACTTGCTCTGGATCATGTAGGAACAGAGCATCATAAACGACTTTAGCAACGCTATTGTGCCCTGCAACGGCTGGACTCAATGGAATTCTCTCCCCATTAATCAACTCAAACGGCCCTTCGGTTTCATAGAGCCGGACAAATTCCTCAATGGTCATGAGTCCAGTTTGTTCGATTGGATGATCGACCATCGCCTACATCTCCAGGTAATCGCGCAGTTGGCGGCTCCGGGTGGGATGGCGCAGTTTTCGCAGCGCTTTGGCCTCAATCTGGCGGATACGTTCGCGCGTCACACCAAAATGCTTGCCGACTTCTTCGAGCGTATGATCCTGACCGTCCTGCAAGCCGAAGCGCATTTCCAGAACTTCGCGCTCACGTTCGCTGAGGACACCCAGCGCCGAGCGAATCTGTTCTTTCAGGAGTTGGCGGCTGGCGGCATCCACCGGGCCGAGAATCTTGTCATCCTCGATAAAGTCGCCCAGAATGCTGCTGTCTTCCTGACCAATCGGCATTTCCAGGCTCATCGGCTCCTGGCTGATACGCTGAATTTTGCGAACTTTTTGCGCGGCGCGGCGCAGTTTACGCTTGAGGCCGGGATCCATGCGTGTCCCCTCGCGGCGGATGAGCTTGATGGCATCGGTTTCTTCACCCGTCAAAAAGTCCATTTCCAGCGCGATCTGCTCGGCGCTTGGTTCGCCGCCGAGTTCCTGAATCAGGTTACGCTGGACGCGCATCAGGCGGTTGATCGTCTCGACCATATGCACAGGGATACGGATGGTACGCGCCTGGTCAGCAATCGCGCGGCTGATCGCCTGACGAATCCACCATGTCGCGTAAGTGCTGAATTTAAAACCTTTGGTGTGCTCAAATTTCTCGACGGCACGCAGCAGACCGATATTGCCTTCCTGAATCAGGTCGAGGAAATTGATGCCGCGTCCCATATAACGCTTGGCGACACTCACAACCAGACGCAAATTCGCGCGAGTCAGCGCTTCGGTTGCCAGTACGCTTTTCTGCTCGATCAGGTCGAACGTTTCGGGCAATTCCTCAAGCGCATCTTCGTCGTGCATCAACCACATACGGAATTCATCCGCAGATGGAAGCTTGCCGTTTTCCTTAAAATATTTACGAAGCTGCATTTGTTCGTCAAATGGCAGCAGGAATACCCCCTGTAATACGTCGAACATCCGCCGCGCAAATTCCGTCCAGGGTTCGTCACGTCCCCAATCGCGCTGCGACAGATATTCGCGAATAAACGACTTGCCGGTAATATCCCACGTGTCACGGATTTGCTGGGCTTCATCAATGATCGCGCGAAAATCCGGCGGCGTAACCTTGAAAGCCTGGACACCCTCGGTGACTTCTTCCCAATTGCGGACAACACCTTCATAAGCTAATTCAACCGCTTGAATCGGCTCTGGCAGGTGTTCATGGTCATTATCATCTCTTACGGATGAGAGTGAGTCCATGAGCGACTGCAACAAACGCTCGGCTGCGATATGAATGCTCAACCACGTTTCGCGGTTGGTGTCCAGCAGCGGCACTTGCCCGATTTCTTTCAGGTACATCCGCACAGGATCATCGGCCAGCGAGACATTATCGACTGCCTCGCTTTCCTCGCCATAATCCTCGTCTTCCAGGTCATCGAGTTCTTCATCATCCCCATCGTCGAGCGAATCAATCATATCCGACGAAAGATCAGACGATTTGTCGCTTTTAATGGCAAGCGGGAAGAAACCGCCGCCATCATCGTCGAGATCGTCCTCCATCTCAAAGTCATCGGAGTCGCCCATTTCGGCCATCTCTTTCGAGGGTCGCGCTTCTTGCGTGTTTTTTGATTTTCTTGCCATATCTTTTCGCATTCAACTATGAGAACAAACAGGAAAGGAGAGGCAATAGTCTCTCGGTGCGTGGATCAACAACTCTTAGTATAGTATTTTTGCCTGACGCTGCAATTCCGCGTCAATTAGCCCTCTGGCTTTGTTCGATAAATTCGCCCGGACATGCAGCTCAAACTGCTGAGAGGTTTCCATTTGCAGGTCTGCAATCAGAAACGACAAATCCGTGCGTTCCAGATCTAAACGCCGCTTCCGCAGACTCAGTGCGTTTTCGATCAACTTGACTTTGAAGTCGGCCTCAGTATTGATCCGGGTCTGCTGTTTCAAATACATCGAGAGGTCAATTGATAAACCATGACGCAGTTTGGGCCGGAGTGTTTCCAGATCATCAATCAAAATCTCGACGAGTTCCTGCCGCAATCCTTCGTCCAGATTCGCCTGCAAATAATCCGCAGACTCCATTTCATCCTGCTCCATCGCTGCCTGGAACACCCGCATCAGCGCTCGGTAATCGCTGTGGCTGAAGTCTTCCATGCCAAAATCGCCCAGCGGCCCGTTTAGAAGTGTGCTGTCTCCCCCGGCAATTTCGCGGAATTTGCGGTTGATATGGTACAGCAAGTCCGGCTGTTGAAGCAGCGCCCGCAAACAATCCATTTCACGGCGAACACCTTCTCGTGTTTGAGCAACTTTCCGCGAGATCGAACGGAACGGCGCGTAATCTTCGGCATCCGGCGGAGCTTGCCCATCCTCATAATTCTGAGGCGGGAAATCGGGCGGTTCGGCTTCGGCAGGCATCCGGCGCGGAGGTTTGGCGCGTTCGATGCGTTTCTGCTCCTCCGCCCAGCCTAACAAGTCTTTTTCATTAATATGAAGCTTCAGCGCGAGTTTTTGTAAGTTATCCTGTTTATACAGATTGCTTTCGGATGCCAGCAGAATGGGCAGCAAACGCCGCGCGACTGCTTCACGCTCCTGTAAACTGGCCTGCTGCGGCAGAGCAGAAACTTCGACCTCGATCACATAATCAGCTACTGGCATAGCAGAATCGACCAATTCCTGCCAGCGCTCCGGCGATTCACGGATCAGGTCATCAGGGTCTTTCGCGCCGGGAATTTGCAGCACGCGCATATCGACGGACAATTTCCCGCTGTAATCGGCCTGGAGCGCAGAACGCGCGACTTCCAGACTGCGCATGGTGGCGTTCTGTCCGGCGGCATCGGAATCCAGCGCAAGGATAATCTTTTTGGCATAACGTGGCGCGATCAGTTTCAACTGCGCTTCGGTGAGCGCCGTCCCCATCTGTGCGATCACATTAGTAAATCCGGCCTGATGTGCCTGAAGCGCATCCATGTAGCCTTCAACAATGACGGCGGTTTCCTGGTCACGGATCGTGCGTTTAGCCGCATCCAGCCCAAAAAGTGTGTGGCTTTTATCGAACAGCGGTGTCTGCGGGGAATTGAGATACTTGGGATTATCATCGGCAGCCAGCGCTCTTGCTCCAAAACCGATCACGCGCCCACGTTCGTCGCGAATCGGGATCATCAGGCGATTGCGAAAATAATCGTACACATGCCCTTTATCATTCTGGCGGGCAAGTCCGACTTCGATAATCTGCTTTTCGTCATAACCGATCAGCTTGAGGTGTTCAATCGCCATATCCCAGGGCGGAGGCAGCGGCGCGTAGCCGATCTGATATTGCCGCAGGGTTTCGTCGCTAAAGCCACGTTTGTGACGGGCATAAGCCAGTGCGGATTCATTTTCAAGCAAACGTTGGTGGTAATAATCAGCGGCAGCTTGCAGCAAACCTCGTAGTCCATCCAGTTTTTCGTCCTGCGCTTTTTGCACAGGAGTCTGCTGGCGGACTTCAATTCCCGCCTGCTTGCCGAGTTCACGGATGGCTTCACTAAAGGTCCAGCCGTGCATCTTCATGGCGAAATTAAAAATATCTCCACCTTCGGCACACGCGCCAAAACAGCGCCACGACTGCGTATCGGCATTGACAACAAAAGATGGGGATCGCTCAGAATGGAAAGGACAACAGGCTTTGTAAGTCCGACCTGCTTTTTTCAGCGGCGCATACTGCTGGATGTAGGACACGATGTCCAGTTTGGCTTTGATATCCTCAGCAACAGACATTGCGGCCACACCCCCTCAATGAAGATAAGCGCATTATACATATGAGCGATTAGACATGCAACACAAAATGTTATGAAAAGCGTGTTTTCATGGAAATTTCAGAACAAATATTTTACAAAATTGCCTCGTTTGCCGTCACCCTAACTTTGAGGGAGATTAAGCACAATACAATCATCTCAAAAGATTTACTCCTTTATAAATTTCATTTTATGAAATTTACATCAATATTTACGGAACAACTAACATATCATAAATACGGATATATGATGTGAATATGTTTACACGAAGATAGAGGAGTCTAAAATATGCCAACTTATGGTGAAAAACTCGTTGCTGAATTAGTAAAAAGCCTGGATAGGAAAAAATACTATGGCATCCAAGAACCCACCATAACAGGTATCAAAAAAATATCCGCCTATCGAAATCCTGATTTTGTTATTGTTGGTGTCTCGCTTGGTGTCATTATACTCGAAGTCAAAGATTGGGTGAAACTTCGGGGATATGATAAAGGAAAAGTAGAAATAGAACGACGTGATGGCACTATTGTTGCAGAAGACAATCCTCTCAAAATAGCCAGAGAATATGCACTTAATTTATCAGATCGTTTCAAACAACTTGATGATCTGATATACATGCATCGTGGGCAAAAAAAGTTAAAATTTCCCTGGATGTACGCTGTAGCATTTCCTAATATCGAACAGAAAATCATTCAAAAATTTGTAGATCAAGGGGTATGGGATGAAGGGAGTATTTTAGCTAAAGAGCAACTAACTGAAGCAAAATTTGAACGCGCTTTACACAACATTCCAAGTGCATGGAAGCTAGATCATTTGATAAGTCCAAGCACCAGAGAAGTTATTCGCGCTGTTCTTGATCCTACTATTATCATTTCCGATATCGATGGGCAACCACTAGGAGTGGAAACTGCTCCACAAACAATAATTATTCAAGAACCTCTCAAATCTCGTAACCCAAAACAGCCGACCTTGCTACCAATTGAGCTTCTAAATGAAAACGCACGTACTCTAGCCGAAAGCACCTCAGTACGCCTAGTTCGAGGTGTTGCAGGCAGCGGAAAGTCATTAGTTTTGGCCCGGCGTGCACAATATCTCGCAGAACAATATCCTGATCTACAGATTTTAGTATTAGCCTTTAACAGCGACTTGACTGCCGATCTTGAACGTCGTATTTCTACTTCACCCAATCTGAAAGTAACCAATTTTCACAAAATATGTTCACGAATTATGGGCAAAAAATGGCGTTCTCCTCAAAAAATTGAAGGTTGGCTGAACAATCGACTACCCGATTTTATAGAGCAAAACCAGTTGACCACAGAGTTTGTAGCTGATGAGATCGAATGGCGTAAAGAACTGAAGATATACGACAACGACGAGTATTTAGAAATTGAGCGCGAAGGACGTGGAAGTTCTTTGAGGAGAGCGAAACGAGCGATCATCAACACTATTTTCGATCAATACATTAATTATCAAGAAGCAGAAAACACATTTGATTGGTCGGATGTGCCTTTTTTGGCTTTAGCTGAACTAGAAAACGAACATCCATTGAAACATGCTTATGATGTGATACTGATTGATGAGGGGCAAGATTTTGCTCCATCATGGATTTCTGTTGTCAGGCATTTATTGAAACCGGGCGGGAATCTATTCATTTGCGATGACCCTACCCAAACTTTGTTTCGTTCTTTCTCTTGGAGGAGCAAAGGTGTTGAGGTTTCAGGTTATACGCGCGTTCTCCGCGTACCTTTCCGCTGCACCAGGGAAATCACACTTGCCGCACACAGTTTAATTAGCAGCGACAAAAATTTAAGTAGCTCTGAGGAAATTACTGAACCCGATCTCACATCTTATGAACTTATATCAGGCGAGATACCTAAAGCAATAAAATATCACGATATTTATCAAGAGGTGAAATTCGTTGAGCAAAATGCACTCAACATGGTCAAATCAGGTATTCCGGCTAATCAGCCATCTTATGCCATAATAAGCGACTGGTAAGATATTGGGCGCATTTGAGAAATCAGGGGATGTATGTCGAAGCATTTAATAAAATGAAAGGGCTTGAATTTCGGGCTGTTTTGATACCACAAATCCAAACTGCATTTGAACAGCGTGATAGTTCCGCAGATGAATCAGAAATTAGCAAAAATCGACAAAGAATTTTTACGGCAATGACTCGCGCCCGGGAAACTCTTATACTGAACTGATTCAAACTAATTTGCGAAAAGATGCCTGAGATTAATCATGGCAAATACAAGATGATGCCCGCCTAAGAAATAAGCATCTTTATGGTCATCTCGTAATCTCAAAGCCCGAA
>JALHNB010000036.1:0-7738 GCA_022843745.1 Anaerolineae bacterium
GCTCTTCTGTTACACTGGTCGGGATAGTGCTCATGGTTATTTTCCTTTGTGAGGCTTTTAACCACTTTGCACTATCCTTCTCTTTTTGAAAAGCTTGAATCACTTCATTATTAAATCTCCTGTATCGAAACTCGTGAAAGTAGACGAGCGACACAGGAGATTTGTGACAGGAAATGAAAATTTGCGAGAGGACAGTCCGAAATAGATGCCCTCTCGTAATCTCTGGCTTAGTTCTGATACACCTTGAAGGTCAACCGCATCTGGTTGCCGGGGAGATCATCAATGCGGATCACCCCGCGATTACCGTCAGCGGTAATGACACCAATAATCGTCCCTGCACCCATCTGTGTACGCTGAATAGTTACCTGATTGACAATACTTGGATTAATCAAATCCCAGTGTACGTTTTCCAGCGAAACGTTACTGATGATGCCTAACTGGGCACTGCCGAGCGCGTCAAGCTGCTGACCGTTGACATTCCAGTTCACATCGGCCTGGTTATTGCCTTCCAGATCAAAGTTTTCGCCAGCATTCAGCGTTCGGTTCCCCTGGTTGAGCAGTGGCTTGTCTACTGTATAGCTAAAGTTGAAAATGTTGTTGCCTTCGCCCACGCCTTCTGCCACTTCGCCATTCAAGTCAGCGACGAGAGCTACCGTGTAGAAGCCGGTGTTACTCAGTGTTGCCGTGAGATTGGCAACGGTGGTTTGCCCCACACCCAAACCGGGGATGAGGATCGCCGAGTAGACACTGTTGGGCGGGAAGGTCGCAGCGACGGCAAATTGTCCAGCGTTGGAGTTGCCTGCATTACGGACGACAACACTCACGTTAAACGGCTGATTCGGGATAATGGGCGATGGCACGACCACTGCCGAATCAATCACAATATCCGCTTCCTGCGGCGGAATGGGTGTTGCCGTAACGCCGGGGGTTGGTGACGGTGGTGGGTTAATCAGCGCGACGGTGTTCAGATCGCCAAATACTTCCAACAGATAGGTCGCCAGCCAGCCTTGCCGACCCCGGAAGTCGATCACAACCCAGGTGTTATCAGCATTCGCGCCGATCACGCGAGCCTGATCGCCTTTTGCAAGTTGACCGAGTACGTCATAAGTCAGGCTGGGACCGCTGCGGACATTCTGGCGTTCGTTGAGGATAGTGATAACCACGCCGTCAGGTGTTAGTGTTGGCGGGGGCAGCGGCGTACTGGCGGTGCCGGGTTGGTCATCTGGCAAGCGTACACCGCCTGCATAACGGGCGACGACACGTGGCGCTCCCAATCCGCCAATCTGGACGATGGCGACATTGTTGCTGATTTCGCCTCGACTAAGCTGCGCCGGACGCAGCAGCCCTTGAACGCCGCTGATATTGTCGAGCTGCGGCAGATTTGTAATTAGCTCACCGGGACGGCCTATTGCCTGAGCCAGCACATAAACGGAGTCGTAGGTCGCCGCTTCAACTGGCCCTGGAACCGTGCCAAAAGCACGAATGAAATTGCCGAGGAATCTATCGCTGGCTTCATCAACGGCGGTAAAAGGCCAGGTGGTTACAGAAAGGATGCCACTAAGCTGCTCGAATGGCACAGCGTTGCGGAAATTTTCATCATCAATCTGGTCGTAGGCGAAGATGCCTTGCCAGCCTGCTTCGCGCAGGGTCGTATAAAGTGTACTGGCGAGGGCAGGGCTGCCAAATGTCACGGCGACATCCGAATTGGCTTGTATGATACGGGTCGCCAGGTCTGCCAGATCATTCTGGAAGATCAGCCCAGGCTGCGGCGTGACCCCAAATGATGAAGCGGAATTCGTAAATCCGATCACGCTGTCCGTGCTGTCAATATCAAGTTGGACGGTTGCGACGTTACGCAAACCCAACTCGTTGATGATATAACTAGCAAGCGCCTGCTCCTGTAAAATCTGAGCAGCGCGGGTGCGGAAGATACGCCCCGATGTATCCAATCGGATGACCGTATCGTTGGTCGAGGGGGTCAGGATGGGCGCGTTAAGGCTTTGAAGTATAGGAAGGCCATTCAACACTTCCGCGTTTGCTTCCGGGCCGAGCGCGGCGATGACATTGGCTTGTTGCAGGTTGGTAATAGCAGCGTCGAGGCTTATGCCAAAGTTGGTGGGCTGAATAATGAGTTCCAGTTGGAACTGGGTTCCATCTGCGCCGCGTACACCGCCTGTTGCGTTAATTTCCTGAACGGCTAACCGTGCTCCATTGCTGATTGGGCCACGTTCATTATCCAGCACGCCGATTCGAAATACAGGCTGCTGCGCGGCGACGATTTGGAGCGAAACCAGCAAAAAAAAGCTGGCAAAGATCATCAGTTTTCTAAAATACTCTCGTTTCATAAGTCGCTCCCTTAATGTAAAGTTGACATTTGCCGATGAATAAAGGTTATTAAGAAGTTTATCTCAAGTTGCTGCTAATTTACGCATCATGACAATTATAGTAGGTGAATCATTGTTTATACGTAAGCGACGCGCATTATCTCACCGTTCAAATGCAAGCAACTCCCATAGACCTCCTAACGAACAGCGCTCAGTGACAGTCTCTTGAATTTCATTCCTTGAGAGACTATACTGTCTAAACCTGAATGTTAGTTTGTGTTGGGATAATAGACCATTTATGCAGCGAGAACGTGTCGCAGAAGATATTTATCTGTTTACCAGCGATCTGTATGCCCAGGTTACGGCTGGTGTCGTCGTCACGCCCGATGGCGCTATTGTCATCGATACGCTGGTCTATCCTGAAGAAACCCAGCTTATCAAACGTTTTGTCGAAAATCGGCTGAATACGGTGGTTCGCTATGTCATCAACACCCATTTTCACGCCGATCATACGACAGGAACATGCTTTTTTCCGGGGGCGAAAGTGGTCGCGCACAGGCTTTGCCGGACGCTGCTCGATCAACGTGGACGCGAGAGCCTGGAACAATCTAAGGCGACAGCCGACGAAATGCAGAATGTGCAGTTGGTGCTGCCGGATGTTGTTTTTGATAAAGGCGTTCTCAATCTGCATATTGGCAATAAAACGCTGCAACTCTGGCATACGCCCGGTCACAGTCCTGATTCAATCGTTTGCCTGATTAAAGAAGATCGCGTATTGTTTGCCGCTGATACCTTGATGCCGCTGCCGTATTTTGTGGACGGCAGTTATGACGATTTTCTGACATCCTTGAATGATCTGCGAGGTCGAAATTTTGAAAATGTCATCCAGGGGCATGGGGAAGTGATCCTCCGGGGCGAAATTGAAGATAAAATCGAGAGTGATATTGATTACTTGTATAAACTGAGGACTGCTGTCGATAAAGCGCTTGCCAGTTCAGCGCCTGATAAAGCCCTCGCGTCAATCGACATTGAACGCTGCGGCAAAAGTCGCATCCTGCTGAATGGCACTGCACAGCAGCTCCATCGCAAGAATGTGCTTACTCTCGCCAGCCAGCGCCGTGAACTCGCAAGCCAACAGCTTTAGCAGCTTTTTTAACCTCTCCATCCTGTGCATAGCCGTGCTGAAAAGAAGGATATTGATATGTCTGAACCTATGTATTTGACCGCCGAAGGTCGCGCTGAACTCCAGCAAGAACTGGATAATCTCATCAATGTTCGCCGCCCTGATCTGGCAATTAAATTAAAAGAAGCGGTTGCCGAGGGCGACCTTAAAGAAAACGCCAATTACCACGACGCAAAAGAACAGCAAGCATTTATCGAAGGCCGCATACAATATCTTGAAAATATCCTGCGATCAGCGCAGACCATTGTGAACGATGGCCCATCGGACGAAGTTCGCCTCGGGTCACAGGTGACGATCCGTGAAGATGGCGGCGACGATGATGAAGTTTATACGATTGTCGGTGCGGCAGAGGCGAACCCACGCGAAGGCAAAATCTCGCACGAAAGCCCGATTGGTGCGTCACTGCTCGGCCACAAAAAGGGCGAGAATGTAAAAGTCCAAACCCCGGCGGGTGAGATTATCTTCAAAATCAAAAAGATAAAATAAAAAGGGACGATCTGGTTAAGTACATTAAATAAAAAGGGACGACCTGGTTAGGCCGCCCCTGTATTTCAACTGATCGGTGTAAAATCACCTGTACCGCCGAACGGGTCATCATCCTGCCGCCGGGGTAAAGGCATGGGCGGAGGTGGGGGCGATGCGCTGGGTAATGTCTGCGGTGGGGCAGGGGCATAAACCTGCGAAACTGGCGGTGGGGGAGGCATATAAGTCTGCGCAGGCGCGGCGGCAGCCTGTATGCTGGGTATCGCCACAGGTGCGGCTGACATAACCATTCCGGCTGGTTTTTGCCAGACTGCCATCTCAATCGTCAGTTTATCAAAGTAGCTATTGGGTGGCAGCGGCCCACTGCCATAGGCCATATCAACGATACGTGCCTGTAACCGAAGGGTGTTGGTATCCAGTGTGGCTACCGCACCGGGGCCAATAAGCACCAGATCACCTTTTGTTTCAAGCTTACTGCGGATTGCCGGGTCTTTGCTGGCATGTTCGGAGACAAATACGTTCGTCATTGTCCGCACGAAATCGTCTTTATCGAACAGCCAGACCTCGACAGCCGTGACTTTCTCTGGATCACCCGTGCCAATCGTTTCCGCAATGGTCGCGCCGCACTCACCGAGGAACATTTCGTTGGAGTCTTCGATTTCGAATGAATCGTCGTACTGCCCACGTCCCATAATGTATACGGACATCTTGCGAATCACAGGCGTACCAAGTTCATTGAACGCCTGGGGAAGTTCTTTGGCTTTAGCCTCGGCGTCTCTAGCGGCACGGAGCGATTCCATCGTCTTGAGCGTAGCCGCGTCGGTTGCCTGAGTCTTGACAATTCCCAGGCGCTTGAGGATCGGCTCGACGATATTGCCGTAGATGAGCAATCCCCACACAACGATCAGGATTACTGAAACGATCACCACGACAATTGGCGCAATGATGAAGGGTAAGATACTGCCTATTGCGTTGGGCTGTGGGGCGGCTTTGCCCGGTTCTGCGACCTGAGCCAGCTCCCGGAAGCCTGTTGGAATCTGTCGTGTCTGACTTAAGTTATCAACAACACTCGTTGGATTATCGACTGCCCGCAGGAGCGTAATCATGCTGTTGTTGAATTCTTCGGTAGCCGCGCCGCCGCTGGTAGCATTGGTGTAGCGATCAGCGAGCAGGCTGACCCACTCATTTTGCCAGCTTTGATCGAGGCTGCTTGGATCGGAATTATAGAAGACTGTCGGAGCAAGCGCATATGCCCAGATTAACCCGAGTACAACACCCGCGATCAACGCGATGACGGTGCCGGAATTGGGCATATACGGCTTAAGAACGATGACGTACAAGCCGTTGTAGGTTGCTATAAGCCAGTCGCGAATTTTCTTCATTGGCTTGCCTTTCTGTTGGCGTCGTTAACAAGTCCTATTGTACCGGAAATGTTCACAATGCAACAATCAACGATTACGAAATTGTTATATCATCACGCTGGTTCAGCGCTTACTTCAGACAGCTCATCTTTTTGATAGACAGACGCACATTTGAGGCACTGCGCTGTCGTTTTATTTTGCTCAATGAGCAGGCCGCCGCAATTCGGGCAGGGCGTGGGCAGCGGGCGTTTCCAACTGGTAAACTGGCATTCGGGATAGCGGATGCAGCCGTAAAAAGTGCGGCCCTTACGCGACTTCCGCACGACGATTTCGCCGCCGTGTTCCTCACCACATGTCGGACATGAAATTCCGGTGCGCTCCAGCAAGGGTTCGGTAAAGCGGCAGGTTGGGTAATTCGCACAGCCGATGAATTTGCCAAAGCGTCCGTAGCGAATGACCAGTGTCTCCACACCCCCGCATGACGGGCAATCGCGCCCAATTCGTTCCTCTTGAATGGCCGCTGGCATGTTTTCGCCAGCAACGCTCAACTGCTGCTGGAAGGGTTGGTAAAACTGGCCGAGCATAGGCCGCCATTCCATCTTGCCCTCAGCGATGTCGTCCAGTTCTTCTTCCATGTGCGCTGTAAACTGGTAATTCATGATGTCCGGGAAGTATTCGACCAGCAGGTCGTTCACGATTTTTCCGGTGTCCGTCGGGATCAGGCGCTTATCCTGCTTGCTCACATAATCACGATCCTGAATTACGGCGACAGTTGGCGCGTAAGTGCTTGGTCGACCGATTCCATATTCTTCCAGCGTTCGAACCAGGGTTGCCTCTGTATAGCGGGGAGGAGCCTGGGTAAAGTGCTGCTCCGGCATGAGTCGGATGAGATCAAGCACCTCGCTGATTTTGAGGTCAGGCAGGATTCGGCCTTCGTCTGCGTCCAGCGACAAATCTTCGTCGCGCGTGTCTTCATAGAGTGCCAAAAATCCGGCAAATTTGATGGTGCTGCCGGATACGCGGAAGATATAAGGCATATCGTTGGCTGTTGGCCCGGCGGCAACATCGACTTGTAGCGTGTTATAAATCGCATTCTCCATCTGGCTGGCGACGAAGCGTTCCCAGATCAGCGTGTAGAGGCGCAGTTGATCGCGCGAGAGTGCCGCCTTGATGCTTTGCGGTTCGCGGTGGATGCCAGTAGGCCGGATCGCCTCATGCGCTTCCTGTGCGCCTTTTGCGCGGGTTTTGTAGATGGGCGGTTTTGCAGGTACATATTTGTCGCCAAATCGCTTGATAACGTAACCACGCGCCTCGCTCTGCGCCTGCTGCGAGACGTTGGTGCTGTCGGTACGCATGTAGGTGATTAAACCGACGAAGCCATCTTTGCCACCGACATCAATCCCCTCATAAAGCTGCTGGGCGACTGCCATCGTGCGCCGCGCATTAAATCCAAGACGGCGCGAAGCCTCTTGTTGCAGCGTACTGGTGGTAAATGGGGCAGAAGGCTTGCGCTGTCGTGTGCCGTGTTTGACATCTTTAATGACGTATTTGCTTTTTTCCAGCACGTCGAGATGGGGCAGCACATCGCTTTGTTTAGTGAAAGACACATCCCGCTTATTGATTTTCATCAGCCGCGCGATAAAAGGGCGGGCATTGTTTTGTTTTTTGAGTTCTGCATCGAGCGTCCAGTATTCGACGGGTACGAAAGACTCCACTTCGCGCTCACGGTCTACGACCAGCCGGACAGCGATACTTTGGACACGACCTGCGGAAAGCTGGTTACGCACTTTTTGCCATAACAGTTCAGTGATGTTATAGCCGACCAGCCGATCCAGGATGCGACGCGCCTGATAAGCATCTACCACGTCCATATTGATCTGGCGGGGCTGAGAGAACGCTTCCTGAACAGCGCTCTCGGTGATTTCATGGAAGACAACCCGCTTGGTTTTCGCTTCGTCCACATCTATCGCCGCCAGTAAATGCCACGCAATAGCCTCACCTTCGCGATCCGGGTCAGTTGCCAGATAAACTTCGCTGGCTTTGGCTACCAGCGCTTTGAGTTCTTTCACCGTTTCGCGCTTATCATTAATCACGCGGTATTTTGGCTCAAAGTTGTTTTCCACATCCACCGAAAGCTGCGATTTCAACAGGTCGCGCACATGGCCCTTGGAAGCTGTAACCGTGTAGCCTTTGCCCAGAAAATGGCCGACACTGCGGGCCTTCGCTGGCGATTCCACGATGACGACTTTCCCGCTGCTCTTTTTGCCTGCTGATTTTGATTCAGATTGACTCTTTTCAGCCTGCTTCGTCGTGGTTTTTTTCGCGCTTTTGGTTTTTGCGGTTTTCTTTTTCGCCGTCGATTTTTTGACGGTCTTTGCGCCATTCTT
>JALHNB010000036.1:7748-13770 GCA_022843745.1 Anaerolineae bacterium
TGCCGTTACCGTTTTTTCCGGTTTAGGTAAGCCGTCGTGCGCGGGTGTCGCGCCCATGCGGTACAACGATGTCCCGCATACGGCACATTGGCCTCTGGTCGCAGGCGTGCCGGACCCGGTAAAAACCGCCTGTGCGTTTACCATGTCTCGTTTCGTTTTGCACTTGACGCAGTATGCCTGAAGTGATTCGCTCATTAGTTTCCTTCGATTTAACCTCCATACAGGGTGCAGTAGCGCTTTTCAGGAGGTCGTTAATTTACAAGTATTTGTAGTTCTTATTCCGCAAGAGGAGATTGACGACTTCTTTCACGTCCTCGGTGCGATCTTTATGGCAGATCAGGAGCGCATCCGGTGTTTCCACGATGATAAGGTCTTCAACGCCGATGGTGACGGTCAATTTTTCACTGTAGACTAATGTGTTCCTGGTGTCCAGATTGACTTTGTCGGGTGATTTGCCTTTAAAATGGTTGCCGTAGCGATCCAGTTTGAGAACATCAAACAGCGCACTCCAGCTTCCAATGTCGTTCCAGCCGATGTCCACCGGGATGACGGTGATGTTTTCGGCATGTTCCATAATCGCGAAATCGACGGATGTACCTTTGATATTATCCCACGCCGAGTCAAGGGTTTCCTCAAATTCGGGCGTATCGACGGCTTTCTCGATCTCGGCAAACTGATTGTACATCTCCGGTTGCTGGCGTTTAAATTCGTTCATCGCCTGCTCTGCTTTCCAGATGAACATGCCGGAGTTCCAACTGTATTCACCTGATGCAAGAAATTCAAGTGCCTTTTCCAGATTGGGTTTTTCTGTGAATCCTAGTGATTGGTAACAGTCAAAACCGTTGATCTGGCGGATGGGTTCACCGCGACGAATGTAGCCAAAGCCTGTTGCCGGATAGGATGGTGAAATCCCCAGCGTGACGATGTGACCGTCCTGCGCCATATCATAGGCTGCGGCCAGCACATTTCGGAAATCCTCTTTCCGCGTGATGTGATGGTCAGCGGTCAAAATCGCAATAGTTGCTTCTGGATCGCGTTTTTTTATAACGGTAAGTCCCAGCGCAACAGCAGGGGCAGTATTACGGCCATATGGCTCAATAATGAAGTTCTCTTCTGGAATCTCCGGCACATCGGCACGCAGCGTATCGAAATATTTGCGTCCGGTCACAACGTAAATGCGATCCGGGGTAAAAAGTGGCGCGAGCCGTTTTACGCTCACTTTAAACATCGAATCATCTTCAACCAGAGGAAGCAATTGTTTAGGTTTGTCCTGTCGGCTCATTGGCCACAGGCGCGTACCGCCACCACCCGCCATAATCATCGCGTAGAAGTGTTTCATAGGGTCAAGCCATCTCCTATTTGGTTAGTTTTTATTTACCAAGCAGTATTGCATTGGGCCTACTTTTCGTGCGAGTCCCTTCAATTCCATGATCGTTAATGTGCTGGTGATCGTGGCAATCGGTAAGTCACACAGCCGAGCGAGATCGTCCACATGAATGGGGTCGGCACTCAAATTCTGTATGAGCGTGGCCTCCAGATTATTGCCGGGGGAGACCCGTTCGGCTGTCGTTTTGAACTGAACGTTGCTGTGGGCGATTTTTAATTCGCTCAAAATATCGTCAACGCCCATGACCAGTTTTGCTCCATCCTGAATCAGTCGGTTAGAGCCTCGGCTGCCAGGGTTATAGATATTACCCGGAACCGCGAAAACCTCACGACCTTGTTCGGCAGCAATTCCGGCGGTAATCAGTGCGCCGCTACCTTCAGCCGCCTCAATAACCAGTACACCTAATGACAGCCCACTGATGACGCGGTTGCGGCGCGGAAAATTACGTCCTTCTGGCGGTACACCGATTGCAAACTCACTAATCATCGCCCCGTGCTGACAAATTTCATGCGCAAGCTGTTCGTTATCACGCGGGTATATCTGGTCAAGTCCGCAGCCAACAACCGCAATGGTTCTGCCACCATCAAGCGCACCGCGATGCGCCGCTGTGTCGATGCCATGTGCCAGCCCACTCACAATCGTAATACCATTTCGCGCAAGCTGCCTTGAGAGATCATGCGCGGCATCCCGACCATAAGTGCTGGCCTTGCGCGTCCCGACCACAGCCAGCGCTTGCTCGTCACTTGGTAGCAGCGACCCCTTCACGTATAAGACAGCAGGAGCATCCGGCAGGCTGCTCAGAAGTGGTGGGTACGAGTCGTCGGCTAAAGTCAGCAGCCACGCGCCTGCACGTTCGACTTTTGCCATTTCCGCGTCCAGATCGAGACGGGCGCGGGTACGCAAAAAATTCGTGACGGGCTGGTTCTCCAATCCACTATGCCGTAGATCGGATTCAGTCGCGCTCCAGGCAGACGGCAAATCGCCGAATACACTCAATAGATGAAGTAAGCGTTTTGGGCCGATTTCAGGGACGAGGCTGAAGCCAAGCCAGTATTTGTGGTCATTCACCAAGTTTGAGCCATTAGCTGCTAGCGATCAGCGAAACATTAATCGAACACATTTAAAATTTTTGACTAATCGCTCAGATGATTGTTGACAGCATAGCAAGCGTTTTGCAAGATTGTCAAGAAGGGATTTAACCGGGAAGCAGACCTTCCATCAGTTTGATGGTGAGTATCTGTGCCGGAATATCGGTTTTGATGATGATTTCTTCGGTAACGGGGATCAATACTTCGCCGTATTCTGGACTATCCACCACATATACATCGTTTGCTCCGGTTTCCAGAACTTCGCGGATCGTGCCGATGATCTGGCCCTCGGTTGTCTGAACGGAAAGGCCGATGATCTGGTAGAGGTAAAATTCGCCTTCTTCGAGGGGGATGGCGTTTTCAATCGGAATCATGACAAATAACGCCCGCAAGAGGTCGGCCTCGTCGCGATCATCAATCTCGGCCAATTTCAACAGGCCGTAATCCTGATTCATCCGCATGTGTTCGACGTGATATTCGCGAATGTCGGCAGAATCGGTATCCTTGCCGAGATAAACGGTTTTCATTTTGTTGATACGTTCAGGATAGTCGGTGAGGATACGCATCCTCAACTCGCCGCGCACACCATGTGGGCGCAAAATTTCACCGAGGAGCAGATAACTCGGCCCAGCATCTTGTGCCGGGCCGGTTGTTGATTCTGTGGGCATTGCTAATTGATCTCAAGGATGATGCGTTTGTCACGGTTGTTCTGGCTGTCCGCCACCCGCAGCAGCGCACGAATGGAGTTGGCGACGCGGCCATCTTTGCCGATGATACGTCCCACATCCTCCGGAGCGACATGCAGTTCGAGTATGACCGCTGAATGCGTGACTTTGCGCCGCACTTTGACTTGTGACGGGTCATTCACCAGACTTTTGGCAATGTATGCGACCAAATCTTCCATGCTTCATCCTTCATTTCAAAAATTCATCACATCGTTAAAGTGTGATGGGTATTATTCGTTAGCATCCTTAGCGGCGGCAGCAGCTTCTTTGGCCTTCTTGGCTGATTGACCAGGGCCAGGAGATGCGAAGCGCGTCCTGGGGCTGATCGGTGCGGCATTGGCTTTTGCGGCCTCAGCCTCGGCAACCAAGACTTCCATCGCTTCGCCATTGCGTAGGCGTTCGTAACGCGCCCATGTGCCTGTTCGCTTGAGCAAATAGATAATGGCTTCGGTGGGTTGTGCGCCGACGCTCAACCAGTAGAGCGCACGACCTTCGTCAATCACGTCTGTGATCGGGCGTGTGCGTGGGTTGTGATTACCGATATTTTCGATAAAGCGGCCATCGCGCGCATTACGTTGATCGGTGACGACGATACGGTAGCTGGGCTGCTTCTTCAAGCCAACCCGACGTAAACGGATACGAACCATCTTGTCTGATACTCCTGATACATACGCTCCCATGCACTCATTCGAGCGGAGAGCCACTGTCTGATAAAAACGTGACGACAGTTGCGGAAGGGAGGTTCACCCCCTAGCGCGGTAAGCCAGGCATCCCCGGAAATTTGGGGAAGCGCCCATTGCGCATCTGGCCCATTAAAGTTTGCATGTCACGGAACTGCTTAAGCACTTGATTGACATCCCGTACCTCAACACCGCTTCCGGCTGCGATGCGTTTCTTGCGGCTGGCGTTGATGATCTTCGGATTCGCGCGTTCGCCGGGTGTCATTGAGCAGATAATCGCTTCGACGCGCTTCAGGTTTTTTTCCATATCTTCCTGCTGCGGCAGTTGATCCTGCATTTTGCTCAAACCAGGAACCATGCTCAAAATCTGGCTGATCGGCCCCATTTTGCGCATTTTGCGAAGCTGATCCAGGAAGTCTTGCAGCGTAAACTGATTTTTCATCAGTTTTTCCTGAAGTTTGAGCGCTTCCTTCTCGTCGTAGGCCTCTTCAGCCTTTTCGATCAATCCGAGAACGTCGCCCATGCCCAGGATACGCGAGGCCAGACGGTCAGGATGGAAAACTTCAAAGCCATCGAGCTTTTCGCTGGTGGCGAGAAATTTGATCGGCACATTCGTCACAGCACGCATCGAAATTGCCGCACCGCCGCGTGCGTCACCATCGATTTTCGTCAGGATAAGACCTGTGAGTCCCAGGCGCTCGTTAAAGCCCTGCGCGATATTCACAGCTTCCTGCCCAGTCATTGAGTCTGCGACCAGCAAAATTTCGGCTGGTTTCGTGCGCTCTTTGATCTGCTGCAACTCGGTCATCAAAGTTTCGTTGATCTGCAAACGGCCTGCGGTGTCGATGATGACGACGGCTGCACCCGCTTCTGCCGCTGCTTTAACGCCGCGCACAGCAATATCGGCAGGTTTCGCGTTCGTGCCTTCATCATAGACTGGCACATTGATTTGCTTGCCGAGTGTTTTGATCTGGTCAACGGCTGCCGGACGATAAACGTCGGCGGCTACCAGATGCGGCTGACGACCATCACGGCGCAGGTAGGTTGCTAATTTAGCGGCTGTCGTCGTTTTACCAGCGCCTTGCAAGCCAACAAGCATGATGACATGCGGCTTGGTGCTGCCGGAAAAGTTCAAGCGCCCCGGTTCGCCGAGGGTCGTAATCAATTCTTCGTGAACGATTTTGACGACCATCTGGCCGGGCTTCAGGCTCTTGGTGACTTCTGCACCAATGGCACGCTCTTTTACCCGTTTGACGAAATCCTTGACCACCGGCAGAGCAACATCAGCTTCAAGCAGCGCCATGCGTACTTCACGCATCACGACATCGACATCATTTTCCGTCAGACGACCTGAACTGCTCAGGCGATCAAATACGTCCTGTAATCGATTGCTAAGGCTTTCAAACATGCGGATTTCCCTCTGGCTTAAGCACTCGCATTGTAGATGAGGGCAGGCGCTTCGTCAATCCTCTGTGGCGCTGGGTCAACCCCCTTTAGTGCCTGATTAACCCTCTTTGGTGAAGTGACGGTAGGCGCGGTTATGATAAACCAGCGGCCAAAGCGGATCATCCTTGCGGCCTGTCGCCAGCACCTCACCGACGAATATCCAATGCGTGAATCCGTCCTGAATGCCGTAGAGCTTGCAATCCATCCAGGCAATCGCATCCTTGAGGATGGGGGAGCCTGTAACATGAGTTTCGGTTTCGACGTTGTAAAAACGATCTTCGCCTTCAGGGAGATCAACGTACCCGGCAAATTGTGAGGATAGGTTTTCATGATCTTCGCCAAGAATCGAGACGGAAAAAATACGCGACTCGTTAATCAGTTGGCAGGTTTCCGACTTTTTATGAAGGCAGACGAGAATCAGAGGGGGTTCAAGCGAAATCGAGGTAAATGAACTGGCGGTCATTCCAGCTTGTTCGTCGCCGTGCTTCGTTGTGACGACTGTGACACCGCACGTCCAGAGGCGCATCGTCAGGCGCATGGCTTCGGTAAGATCGTGAATCATGAAAAATCCTTCATTGCGATTGGGGCGAATAACCCCTGATTATATCCACATATCATTAGCTTACAGTCTTTACCGCGCAAAAGTGGGCTGTACCATTGGACAGTTATTTGAACAAGAATTGTGCCATGCGCGGC
>JALHNB010000036.1:13780-68616 GCA_022843745.1 Anaerolineae bacterium
TACATCTTTTAACCCTTCGGCAAATGCTGCTTTTTCGCTGCCAATCACCACCGTCGGGATGTCGTTTTCGGTATGCTTGCGGTTGCCGATTTCCTCGATGTTGCCGTGATCGCTGGTGATAATCATCAGCCCTTCGTCATCATCCCATACTTCAAGCGCGCCCGCCATCACCGCGTCGAATAATTCGAGAACAGCTACTGCGTCCTTCATATCGCCACGATGACCGATCACATCCGTCATCCAGTGTGAGAAAAACGCAAAATCATATTGGCGCGAAATCTCGACCATTTTGATTCCGCCTTCTCGCGGTGTGTAAATCGGCGTGTCTGAGTAGCCGAGTTCGGTGTGCCAGCCTTCGCCTGTCCAATCGACGGCTAACGCTTCCCCGCTGTAAATTTTATCCTCGCCAAAGATTGGCAGCCCCGCTTCGAAAGTGGCCTGTTGGTAGCTCGAACGCAGCGCTTTTCCCCGGTTAATTGCGGCGTGCCAGCGTGGGGGATAGGCTTCGATCAGCGCGGCGGTTTTGCCATGCGCGACACATTGTTTGAAGAAATTATCTTCCGCGATCAGTTCCCGAATTGGCGGGTTGGGCTTGGGGCCATAATGTTCGCCAATAATTTGAGGCACGTTGCGCCCGGTGAGGATCGTCGCCTGTCCGGTGGCGCTTTGTGGTCGTCCGGGAACGCCGAGACGTGGGTCGGTGGGGATGAATATGGCGCGTTCGCTTTCCTGTCGCCCGGTACTGCGCAGCCAGCGTTTGCCATTACTAAGTTGATGCAGTGTAGGAAGATTTGCGACGACGAACGGATTTACAGATGGATCATCATCACCGATGCCGACTCCATCCAGAAAAATCATGAGAATGTGAGTCAATTATGGACTTTCCATTTCGACCAGTTGATTTTGTACGGTGCTGAGTTGATCTTCTGTGGGCGGGCTGTGGCTGCGCCAGACTTCATTACCCTGGGTATCGAGCAAGAGAAATTCTGGGGTATACGAAAAAGCATATTGTTCGCGGAGTTCGCGCCCGGTATCTGTGTGGATGTCCACGCGGAGAATATTGAAGTCGTCATCCAATTCTTCAGCAAGGGTATCCACAACAGGGCGAATCGCCAGACAACCCGCGCAATAATTGCTGAAAAATTCCATGAATGTTGGCCTGCCATTTCGGATCATCGCTTCAGCCGCCGACATACTATCAACATCACTGAAGCCAGGACGCAGCAGCAGAAAACCTGCGATCATCAGTATCAGCAGGCCCGTTACGGCTGTTGAGATCACGCGCCAGTTCGTCAGAAAATAACGCAGCACCAGGATGACGGCGACAAGCACAACCAAACTGATAACGACATATGAATATTGGTTAAAAATGCGATCCATATTGATCCCTTCGGTGACTATAGAGGATAGCGCGAAAGGGCAGGAGCGTAAAGTTTCTCCAAAGCTGCTTTAATTTTTGTGTTGGCGGGCATATTCCAGCACAAATGGATTGGTTTGGCGTTCGCGTCCAATGGTAGTTTGCTGCATGTGACCGGGCAGGACATGCACATCATCGCCCAACGGCAATAATTTCTCGAAAATCGACTTCATCAGCAGATCATAATCGCCGCTGGGTAAATCCGTGCGCCCGATGCTCCCCGCGAAAAGGCAGTCGCCGCTGAATACCAGCTTATGATCGCGCATGAAAAAACTGATATGACCGGGAGCGTGACCGGGTGTGAAAATGGTTTCCAGCTTGATTGCGCCGAGTTCGATGATTTCGGGTTCACTGTTAAGCAGGCGATCCGGCTCGGCAGCTTCGGGGAAAAGATGCCCGACGAATGCCATACCGCGCTGGGGGAGGTCTTTGAGCCAGAACAGGTCGGCAGAATGTATATAAAATGGTGCGCCTGTGAGTTCTTTCAATTCTTTGCTGGCGAGTACATGGTCGAAATGACCGTGAGTCGCCAGAATCAGCTTGATCGTCCAGCCAGCATCGTGCGCGGTCTTGTAGAGCAGCGGCGCGTTATCTACCGGGTCGATAACCAGCGCTTCGTTGGTTTCCGTATCGGCGACAATGTAGCTGTTCGTGGATGCGATTCCGAGAGTCAGAATTTTGATTTCAATGGTCATGCGGCAGCTCCCGCTGGTTTTCGGCGCAGAATAATTGTCAATAATGTGCGCAGTTCGTCCATGCGCAGCAGTATGGCGACACCCAGAAACACCGCCGTACCCACGCCGATTTCAATCACTATCTGCGCGATGGTGAAGGCAAGGCCGCGTTCGGCTAGCCCCAGGCTGACCCACAGGGCATTTACGATCACAATTGCCAGCGCCATGACTAAGCTAGCGGCTAAAGTTTTGAGGGCTGTTTGAGCCAGCGCACTTTCCTGGATACCGCGCCAGCGCCGCCGCAAAATAAACAGCAAGCCGATCACTTCAAAACTGTAGGCGAGGGTATTTGCCAGCGCAAGACCACCAACGCTGCCACTGACCGTTGGGAGTGATAAAAATGGCATTTGCCGCACGGCGAGATTTTGAAAACTGTTGGCCTCGACACTATTCACGCCGCTTAGAGTGATCGCCAGTGTAATATATATGATTGAGCCGCCAAGCGATGTCCACAGCGGGGTCAGCGTGTCTTTGTCGGCGTAAAAACCGCGCGTGACCACTTCTAAAACCGAATGAACGATAATGCCTAACGCGAAAAATCGCAGTGTGCTGTAGACCAGCGCCGAGGCGGACGTATCAAATGCGCCGCGCTCAAGAAGGCTGATAATCGGCTGACCGACAAAAATCAAGCCGATGGCTGAGGGGATGGTCGCGATCAAAATGAAGCGCACCGCACCCGACATGGATGCGCGTTTGCCATTTTCGTCGCCGATTTCGCTCAACGCCGCTAATGTCGGGAAAATAACTGTCGCCATCGCCGAGCCGATCAGGGTTTGCGGGATTTGCATCAAGCGCCACCCCCAATCGAGTGCGCTGGCTGCACCCGTTCCCAGACGTGAAACGATATTGGTGGTAATAATGCCGGTAAAGGTGAACAGGAGTAAATCGGCCATGCGGGGCAGCATCAAACGGGCGATACGCCGGAGATCGGGATCTTTGAGTCCCAATCCGCGTGTCCAGCGGGCGCGAAAGCGAATGAGGCCGGGTATCTGGATGCCAAGATGCAGGAGTGCGCCGATCACCGCGCCAATCGCGATACCACGCACGCCAAATGGCTCGACTAAAAATGCTGCGCCGAAAAGCAGCCCCAGGTCGAACATGATCGGAGCGAGGGCAGGTAACAGAAAATGATCGTGACTTTGCAGGATGCCGACGATGATGCCGCTGACCGAAAAAATGAGCGTACTGAATAACAGAATCCGCATCAATTCGACGGTCTGCTGTTGGTTCGCGCTGTCGAAGCCGGGAGCGACGACATTAGCGACCAGCCAGGGCGCGGCGATAAACACGATCAAACTGATGAGGAATGTCAGAATGAAAACCGTATTCACGACATGGCTGGCAGTGCGCCATGCTTTATCCAGATCACCTCGCGCCAGCAGACCACTGAAGATTGGAATGAATGCAAAGGCCAGCACGCCGCCCGCCAGTAAATTGAAAATCTGCTCCGGCAGGCGGTTGGCGATGACGAAGGCGTCCCATTCGGCGCTCACACCAAAAACATTCGCGATCAAAACGACCTGTGCCAGGCTGATGACTTTTGCCACGCCGAACGCGATCATGACGATAATGGTCGAACGCGCCACATTGCGGCTGCGATTTTCGACGGTTGGCGCTTTGCTGATCTCCATAAACCCCTCTGCGAAAAGTGCGTCAACCTGCCAGCAAATGGCTGACTGGCTGAAATGCTGACAAGCTGATCGCTATTTACGCAAGCGCGTTGAGTTCCTGCTGTGCGGCGGTATAGCGCGGATTGTGACTGAGTGCCCGCCGGAAAGCACTGACAGCGCCCGCTGTGTCACCCTGCGCAGCCATCACTTTGCCCTGCCAGTAGTAGGTTTCTTCGACATACTGTGCGCCATTCGTCAGATTGGCGTTCACCAGCGCCAGCACATCATTCAGCCGTCCCGCATTGAAATACGCTTCAAACGGGCCGTGTTGATACCAGGTGATGCGCCAGGGCAAAACGCCGACTCGCCGCGATTGGTCGTAGGCAGCGGCGGCTTCTTCGTAGCGGCCCAATTTTGTGAGCGCTGTGCCGATGTTGTACCAGGCGAAGGGGTCTTGTGGATTAGCGCGGGCTTCCGTTTGTCCTACAGCCAGTGCATTTTCAGCAGCCGATGTGAGGTCAGCACGATTTCCGAGAATACGGCTCACTTCACTTTCGCGATCCGGGTAATACAACACGATGAATGTGCGGTTGAAATCCTGCCAGTTATCGTCGAGCTGATCGTAATCCTCCGCGATGCCCGCGTCATTTTCGCCCGCCCCTAAAAAGCTATCATAAAGGTAAAATACACGCGAGAGGTCGTCATAACCGACAATGGTCTGGTAATGACCGATCCAGTCGTAGCCTTCGGGCATGTACCCAGTTTCGATGATAACCGGAAATTCAGCGGCGATAAAATCCTTGAGCATATCCAGATCGCCGCCGATTCGGGTAATCGCTTTTACGCCACTTTGCTCGTTAACGAAAGCCACCATTTCACCGGGGTTGACATTTTTGTCTTCTCGATCCGGCTTCAGGAACGAAGCGGCAACGGTTTGGTCGTCCTGCCAGCCAAAATAGCTTAATGCCATCGTGATATTTGCCGGGCCGCAGTTGTTCCAGGTTTGCTTGACGTGCCTAATCGCAAACAGCCGGGCTGATGAGGGGCGCGACGGAACTGAAATCTGCACTTCGGCGGGTTGAGTCGGCGGGACAACGGCTGAATCATTTGAAGGTGTTTCGGTAGGTGCAAGCGTGGATGTTGGCGGCAGGGGAGTCTGTGTGGATGTTGCCGTCGCACTCGCTTCAACCAGAATCGTCGGCGCTTGCGTTGGAACGGATGTTGGCGTTCCCGTTGACAAAAGCAAAGGGGCGGCCAGCAAATCCTCTGGCGAAATATCGCCATTTTCCGGCGGCGCGGACGTGGGAAGGACACCACCTGCGGGGGTTGGCGGCAGGAAGGCGCGCATAAATGGTAACTGCGTCACTACAATTTGCTGATATTCAGGCATCAAAGTGCTTTGGAAAAGTAAGACTCCGCCCAAACTGCCAATAATCATGAGCAAAAACAGACCGACTAACAGCCACAGCCAAAGTCGCCGAGGCAGCGCTTTTCTAAAAACGATTGCGCCGATCACGCTGCCGATAACCAGTAAACCGACTGCGCCGATCCCCAATGGCATCAACGCAATGATGCGCTGTTGGCTGCGATAGATCAGAAAGGCAGCGACGGCAACGGCAATAAAATACAGAAACAGGCCAACAGTCAGCCCTAATAGAAGACGGGACGGCGGTTTTACTCCGTCATCGTATCGGTCTTGTATGGGCCTCTGCCCCGTTTGTTGTTCTGACATCATGCAATACGATCTCCGACCAGGTTACAGTAAAAGTGATGAGTGAAAGTTTAAAACGCTGTGCTATAGGCGAAAAATTGTTTTCGAATCCCATAAACCGCGCTTTTAACTTCTTGGTAATCGGGTTAGTTTGCCACAGATATGTCTGTTTTGCAGCAGTATTTGCTGACGTTTACCCGACGATCTGGGGCATTATAACTGGAAGCAGACTGGTTGACGATACACGGCGCTGTTAGAATGAGCAAGGTTTAGTTTAGTTTTAATGTTTATAGACTATAGTGAGAACGTGCAATAATCCTAGTGAGAACGTGCAATAATCCTAGTAAGAACGTGTAGTATTCATCGAGGGACTCGGCTTTATGCAGAAATATCGGAATCGAATTATCGCAGGATTCGCGATTGGTTTCGTGATTTACGTGGTGCTTTTGCTCTTTGTAAATACGGACGATTTGCTTCAGCAGTTAAAGATTTACCCCTGGGAACTCTTCATTCCGGTCATTCTGCTCAAATTTGTAGCCTGGTTTTGCCGTTTTATTCAGTGGCATTACTTTTTGGGCGTGATCGATGCCAACGATAAAATCAGCCGTTTCGACAGCACCGTCCTGTTTATTTCCGGCTTTTCGATGGCCGTCAGCCCCGGCAAAATCGCCGAAATGCTCAAAGCGGTTGTGTTAAAAACAAAGACGGGCATTCCAATTGCGAAAAGTGCCCCGGTGATTATCGCTGAGCGTGTCGTGGATGGGATCGCGGTGCTGCTGCTGTCATTTATCGCTATTCTGATCGCTGGAGACAATATTCAGCTTGGCGAAGAATACCGATTTATGATTATTCTCTCGTCGGTGCTGCTGCTGGTTGGCCTGGTCGCTGTGCAGCTTCGCCCAGTGGCCTACTTTTTCCTGAACATGATTGCTCGCCTGCCACTCGTCAAACGCCTGCACGAACCGTTAGTCACGTTTTATGAGAGCAGCAACGAAATGTTTAAGCTCAAGCACATTATCATCCCCACGTTGTTCGGCATGGTCGCTGCTGTGGGGGATGTGATCGGCTTTATGATTATACTGACCGGCTTTGGCATTGAGATGAACGCGACACTATTTCTGCAAACGACAGTGATCGTCTGTCTGGCATCGGCAATTGGCGCATTAAGTGGTGTACCCAACGGCGCAGGTGTCACCGAAATTTCGGTTGGTGCGATGCTCATGGCGATTGTCGCGCCGACAAACCCGGTGATGACGCTGCCAGTGGCGACGACAGCGGCACTTGTGGAAGGATTTTTTCACAAATGGTTCCGCGTATTTGTGGGATTGGGTGTTGGCGTGATTTTCCGCAAACGCCTGATTTCGCCAGAAGTTGAAACGACGATTGCTGAGATGGAAGCAGAACGTGCTCAAAAACGAGCCGGACTCACTGTGGAGACGGGAAACGCATGACCGACACATGGAATGTCGATTTACATAGCCATACACTTTGGTCGAAAGATTGCCTGACGGAATTTAATACGATTCTGCGCCTGTGCGATCAACGCGGCATTGATCGAATCGCGATCACCGATCACAACACCGCTGAAGGTGCGCTGGCGTTGCAAAAACTCGCGCCGGGGCGCGTGATCGTGGGCGAAGAAATTATGACCACTCAGGGCGAAATTCTGGCCTATTTTGTGCGCGAAAGTGTTCCCGCTGGACTGACACCGGAAGAGACGATTCGCCGCCTCCGCGAACAGGGTGCGGTTATCAGCGTGTCCCATCCCTTTGACCGACTGCGCAAAGGGGCATGGCGCGAAGAAGATTTACTAAAAATTGTGGACAAAATTGACGCAATTGAAATTTATAATGCCCGCTGCATCGTGAACAGTGACAACGACAAGGCGATTGCATTCGCCAAAAAACACAGCTTGATCGGAACGGTAGGGTCAGACGCACACACACGCCCGGAATATGGTCGATCAATGGTCAAAATGCGCCCTTTTACCGATGACCCGGAAGATTTTCTCGATGCGCTGCAAGAGGCCAGCTATATCATGCGCCTCAGCCCCATTTACGTTCACTTGGGCAGCAAAGCCGCGAAATGGTCGAAAAAGTTAGGGCTTAAGCCGCGCTTATGGGCAGGTGGCTAATTCTGCCGTAACGCCTCGTGGGCTGCCGCCAGCACTGTGCCGCCGATGTCTGCCGCGAGGCCGGGATCGTTGCTGTTTTCCAGCACCACCGCGACTGAAATCGCCTGCCGACCCGCAATTGTCGCGAAGCCAACAAACCACGCCTGCGTTTCATCCCCTGAATAGGCAATCGTGGCATGACCACCAATGTCAATATTGGGACGCGCTGCGTTAAAAGCCGCGCCATTGGCAACCGCGCTGCGCATGAGGTCTTGAAGCTGCCGCGCGGTGTTAGCATTGGCGTAGGGGATCGTTGGGCGGATAGCCTCCACTGGAATCCAGGCATCCGATTCCGCTGCGCGTGTTGCCGCCAGTGTATAGGGCTGCGGTGCATTACCATCGTTGATAATCGCTGCCGCCATGACCGCCATTTGCAACGGCGTGACCGTCAGATTGCCCTGCCCAAGCGCATTTTCAACGAGATTATCGGTAGTGATGAGCGGAAAAGAAGTGACAGAGGCTCCCGTCGCCGGCTGTGGAACAAAGCCCTCAAGGCTAGGTGGGCGATTGAGTTGAAAAGTGACGAACGTATCCTGAATCTTTTCTCTGTCCAGTGTTTCTGCCAACTCCTCGAATGGTTTTGGACAGGCAAAAGCATAAGCATCACGCAGCGTTAAGGCCATCTCCGGCAGGCGTACTGCACAAGACACATCGACATTTGCTAGCTGAACGGTATCTGTCGCATTCTCAATCACCGTTTCGAGCGGCTGCCTGTTCAGCAATGCCGCCGCCATCAACAGGGTTTGTAATGTGCCGCCGGGTTGGTAATTGGCTTGGAGAGCACGGTTGAAAAAGGGCTTCCCTGGCGCTTCGATCAGCATTTCCCAATCGGCATCCAGCGTGTTTGGGTTGTAGGTCGGCAGGCTGACGAGTCCTAATATCTCCCCGTTTGGCACACCCATAACAACGACAGCGCCCACACGCCCATTCAGTGCCTGGGCGATTTGCTGTTGAATGCCCAGATCAAGCGTCAATTTGATGTCTGTGCCAACTTGAGGCCGATGGAGAAGCTGGGTGGTGAAATCACGATTGTCGCCCCGCAGGATGCTGTTATAAGCTGCCTCCGCGCCTCCTGTGCCATAGCGCAGACTGTAATAACCGAGCGCACTGCTGGTTTCGGGATACTCATAATTTCGGCTTACGCTTCCGTCTTCCCCTATTGTGGATGTTGCCAGGAGATGATCGGCGCGATCCACAATATCACCCCGCAGAATAGCGGCTTCAGCCTCGAACAGGCGCGGGTTATCCTCACGCGTGAGTATTGTATCTATGCCGAAAATTGCCCAATATGCTGCGGCCAGCGCGACAATGGCAAATCCTGCCAGCACACCAAGCAGAAGACGGTTGATTTCGCGAGTCGAGCGCATCGGCTCAATCCTCACTTGCTGAAAGGCGCAGCAGCAAGCCAATAATGATAAAACTGATGAGGAGCGAACTGCCGCCGTAGCTTAAAAACGGAAGTGTGACCCCGGTGAGTGGAATCACCTTGAGGACACCTGCCATAATCATCAGGCTTTGAACGGCAATTAACATGCTCAAGCCTGCTGCCAGCAGGGATAAAAAGGACTGTGGCCGCTGTGAAATGGCGATTCGCAATCCGCGAGTGACGATGACCGCAATGCAAGTGATGACGACGATGATGCCCAGCAAGCCCCATTCCTCCGCAATCGCTGCGAAGATAAAATCGGAGTGGGTCACGGGGATATACCCCGGCGACCCCTGTCCAATTCCCTGACCAAAGATGCCACCTGCCGCGAATGCCAGCAAACTCTGTACGATCTGGAACGCGCGTCCATCTGCTTCCGGCCAGGGATTCAGCCAGATGTCCACGCGCAGTTCGACAACCGCGAATAACTTGTAGGCGACAACACCTGCTATGAGAATGAGCGCTGCACCGCTGGCAAGAATAAAAGTCGAGCCGCTGGCGACATAGAGCAGCACCAGAAAGACGATAAAAAATAAGATCGCTGTTCCCAGATCGCGCTGCCACACCAGAATGACGACAGACATACCCCACATGAGCAAAATCGGCCCGTAGATTCGCGGCGAAACATTCAGAAATCGTCGCCCGCCACTCATTTCCTCGGCACGAAGCGCGGGATATTGTTCAGCGAGATAGCTTGCCAGAAACGCGACCAGAATAATCTTGAGTGCCTCGGACGGCTGAAAAAAGACGGAGCCGATTCCTAGCCATAACTGCGGTGCGTCTGCAAAACCAGAGGGGTTGCGCCCAAGAATGATTGTACCGACGAGCAGCACCAGGCCGATCATCAGCAGGATATAACGGTAATTACGCAACCAGCGCAAGGGGTGAGGGAAACCTGCGACGAGCATCATAACCCCCACAGAGATGACTAACCAGACGGTCTGGCGATCCGCAAATGGCTGTGTGAGTCGGTTTATCAGCAGCAAACCCCATCCGCTGAGGAACATCGCGATTGGGAATAACAGCATATCACGCCGGGGTAAACGTCGTTCCAACCACCATTGACCTGCGGCAGCGCAAACGACCCATACCACCAATTGCAGCGCATCGGTAATGCCAAATCCTGACCGGATGAACGCCAACGCGAAAAAATTGACCAGCAGAAATACACCTGCCAGGAGGAGCAGAATTCGCTCGACATTCAGAAATGATTTTTTTTCGTTGGTTTCAGGCGCGGTGATGGCAGTCACGGTGTGCTATTTCAATCCCAATGACCGCTGGACGATGGGTTGCAGCTTGCTGATCGCTGCGGACGCGAGTTGTTCGGGATGCGTCATCACGGCATTGTCGAGCGCAGTATGGCAGGCATAACTGGCGCTGGTATCCAGATTTTCAACAGCTTGGGCGATGGCGTTTTGAGCGATTTTCAGATTGCGATTCATGGTCGCGACCACGACATCAACCGTGACAGGTTCTTCGCTGGTGTGCCACACATCATAGTCGGTAATGTGCGCCATCGTCGCGTAGGCGATTTCGGCTTCACGTGCGAGAAACGCTTCCGGACAGGTGGTCATGCCGATGATGCTGCATCCCCATTGGCGGAAAATCTGGCTTTCGCCTTTGGTGCTGAAGCGCGGCCCTTCGATGATGACGAAATTGCCGCCTTTGTGAACCGTGCCCCCCACAGTTGCCACTGAATCGACGAGCAGATCGCTTAATTCCGGGCAGAACGGGTCCGCTACCGAAACGTGCGCGACCAATCCCTGCTCAAAAAAGGTGCGGCCCCGGTCTGCTTTCGTGTTGTCGTAAAGCTGGTCGGGAATGCAGATATGACCCGGCGCGTAATCTTCACGCAGCGAACCGCAGGCGTTCACGGCGATAATAAATTTGACTTTGAGCGATTTGAGCGCATAAATATTGGCGCGATAAGGGACAGTGGTCGGCGTGTAAACGTGGCCGATACCATGACGTGGAAGGAAGGCGACGCGCTTGCCGCGCAGCGTCCCGATCACAATCGCCGCGCTGGGTGCGCCAAATGGTGTATCGACAGTAACCACGCTCTTGTCGGTGATCTCCGGCATACTATAGAGGCCAGAGCCACCAATCACGGCGATTTCGACATTTTCAGTCATAAAATTTGTTCCTTATTCCGCATTCCGCATTGCGCTTTCCAATTACATCGTTGACTTAATCGCGCCACCATCGACAGCCAGCGAAACACCCGTGATAAACCCTGCCGCTGGCGAACACAGAAACACGGCTGCATTCGCAAATTCTTCGGGCTTGCCGATGCGCCGCAGCGGTGTGCTTTGGTTGGCTTTAGCACGTTCTTCTTCAATGGTGGTGTTATTGGCCCGTGAGCGTGCGGTCATGAGATCATTCACGCGCTCGGTGTCGGTTGTTCCCGGCAAAATGCTGTTGACGCGAATCCCTTCCGGGCCGAGTTCTAACGACAGGCTTTTCGTCAGGCCGAGAACCGCCGGACGCACGGTGTTCGATAGAATCAGATTATCAATCGGCTGTTTGGCGGAAGTCGAGGTAATGGTCAGAATTGCCGCGCGAGATGATTCGCGCAGATGCGGTAGCGCCTCTTTTATCAGGCTGATCGTACTCATCAGGTTGAGATTCACGGCACTTTGAAATGCTTCGAGATCAAATTTGTCGAATGTCCCGGCAGGTGGGCCGCCTGCATTCGTGACGATAATATCCAGGCCGCCGAGCGTTTCGACGGTATTCTTAATGAGGCGTTTGACGGACGCTGGATCCGTCACATCGGCAGCCATCGTGAAAACGGCGTTGCCACTGACCTCGACAATCGCGGCGGCTGTCTCCTGAAGTTTGTCCAGTTGGCGGCTGCTGATGACGACCCGCGCCCCTTCGAGACTGAATTGGCGGGCTGTTGCTGCGCCTAAACCTCTGCTGGCGGCTGTTACCAGAACTCTCGCGCCGATTAATCCCAAGTCCATTTTTTTACTGCTCCAATTCCATGCGGTAGCGTGTGTTACCGACCCCGATAATGTCACCGTCGGTGATGATCGCTGGGCGGTGGATCATCACTTCGTTTAGTGTTGTGCCATTCCGACTCTGACGATCTTCCAGCCACCAATGTCCGTTGCGCAGCGCTACCATCGCATGTTCACCGCTGGCAAACGTGTCGTGTATGGGAATGGCGTTGGTGGGGGAGCGCCCCAGGCTGGTGAGCGAGAGCAGAGGATAAGTCGTACCTGTTTCCAGGTATCTGCCGTCAATTTCCTTCAATTCGATCAATTGACCGTAGATGCGGCGATTCGCCTCAACCCCTGTGACCGCGCTGCGATAATCGCGCCATAAGATGATAAATAGCGCCAGCAGCACCAGCATGAGGATTATGCCAGAACCAACGCGCAAGAGAAATAGGATCGTTTCGGTAGTCATTCAGGCTGGAAATTTCAAAGACTATTCATAGCGCCAGTTTGCGAGTCGTTCGACATATCTTCTTCGACATACAGGATCGAAGTCGTGCCGACACGGATCACATCTCCGGGTTGCAGGCGATGTTCTTTGATGCGAACCTCATTGACGAAAGTTCCCCCCTGACTGTCGGCATCAAAAATCGTGTAGTAGCCGAAACGCAGCCGAATCTGAGCGTGATGGCGTGAGGTACGCAGGTCATCAATAATGAGGTGATTATCGTGACTCCGGCCTATATTGATGATCGACTGCTCCAGGTCGTACACTTTCTCGCCTCTGACGATAAGCTGTGCATGAGACGGGATAGGGTGATTGTCCTCTTTGCGAACAGGTTTCAGAACCTGAGTCGTATTGTGCTTTTGGGTCATGTGGTCGGCTTTGATGACGAATTGCCCGTCTGCCAGGCTGGTATCAGCGACAAATAATACGACGGGCGCATTATTCAGATGATAGCCTACACTGGCCGCCAGTTCGATGATTTGTTCGCTTAACACCTCAGTTAACGATGGATAACGGCGTTGGATGTGGTTTTGCGCAGTTGGATGAACGCGGATCACATAGCGATCCGGCGCAGTCAAACGTGAATCAGCATCGTGCGCCGATTCAAGACTGTCTTCCATTGAGCGAGCGATTTGGAGAGCAATATCGCGTGCGCTGACGCGCTTGCCAAAGAGATTGGCGAATATGCCCTCAACCATTTTTTCGAGGCGTGCCTCTAGTCGTGCAATCTGTTGATCGTTCATAAATGTGCATTATAGCCTACGCTTATTATGCCATCAATGCGTAACGCGGATGATTAACAGAAAATACAAACCGCCAGCAGCACCCGAAAAATGGGCTGGCTGGCGGTTTGTAATCGAGCTTGCTTCCAAACCGAACGGCTTAGGACGCGATAAAAGCCGGGTCTGTTGGAACGTGATCTGTCCAGATAGATGAAATATCGACCTTCGTTTCTTCGCTGTTGCGCAGGTCTTCCAGCCATGTTGTGAAGCGACTATCTTTTGCCTGGTTTAGCTCATCTTCAGTGACCTCACGATTTTCGCGTGCGCGTACCTGAATAATGTGCCAGCCAAATTCTGTCTCGATGGGGCCGATGATCTCGCCAATCGGTGCTTCCATTACAGCATCACCGAAGGGCTTGACGAAGCCATAAACTGATGACCAACCGAGTTCGCCACCCTGTGCGCCGGAACCGGTATCGGTAGAACTTGCCCGTGCCAGGTCTGCGAATGACTCGCCATCGTTCAGGGCTGCCAGAATATCTTCAGCCTCTTCCTGCGTAGCGACCAGAATGTGACGTGCGTTGACATGCGGCGCGTCAGTCGTCAAGTCGGTGAGAACCGCATCGCGCAGTTTCTCTCGCAAGGCGCGTGTTTCGAAGAAGGTGCGAAGATCGCCATCGCCTACACGTGCCAGACGCTTGATATTGTTAAAATAGTCGTCCCGCCGGGTATTAAAATCATTCACCTGCTGGTCAACTGTAAAGGTCGGTGTTGGCTCAATCGTCGGGAATGGCGTTGGGGTCACTGTCACATCGGCAGTGGCTTCCGCAGTGGCCTCGCCAGTTGCTTCGGCGGTTGCTTCCGGCGTCGCTGTTGGGGCAGGCGAAGGTGTCGGCGAGACAAACGGTGTTGGCGTGATGGTTGGAGTTAAGGTGGGTGTCGGCTCGACGCCAATGGTTTCACGGTTGAAGCCAAAGAAGGTATCAATCTGTTTCTGGATTTCTTCGTCGGTGACAGTGATGCCCATTTCAGCGGCTTTTTGACGCACAAGCGTGTCAGAAACCATATCTTCGATGACGGCATTGCCCATCTGGTCTGGAATCTGAGCTTTGGAGAGCCAGGTTCGCAAGGGTTCCTGACTGGCAAATTGATTCGGATCCATGCCAAAAGCGCGGAGCTGGTTCAGATAGCCGTTGATCTGGTCGTTCAACAGTGCGCGTTCCAGCCGGACGCGGCTTTCGAACTGGGCGACGCTGATGCTTTGCCCATTGACCGTTGCGACAGTCTGATTTGGGGTGATAATTAGTTCAAGTACGATAGCCGCAAGAAGAATAACCCCGATAATTGCTACTGTAACCCCTGTACCGAGCAGCACGTAGCGCTGAACCTCGGCTTCACGCTGATGGCGGCTCTTTTGGGGGGCTGCCTCTATCGGCTTGGGCTTATCTTTGGGTATCCCCGTTGTTTTGGCTTGCCTTTTGGTCATAAATGCTCCTCATCATGAAAATGGGGCGCAGTCTCTATCGTGACTATGCCCCGGTGCAGTATATCTTATCTATAAGCCCGTCGCAGCAGCGCAGTTAGTCGTTTGAGTTGACGAAAGGCAGCAGCGCCAGATGACGCGCACGCTTGATCTCACGCGCCAGACTGCGTTGGCAGCGTGCGCAGTTGCCCGTTTGACGACGGGGGCGAATCTTACCAGTTTCATTGATAAATCTGCGGAGCGTATCCACGTCTTTATAATCGAAGCATTTGCCTTCGGGGCAGTATTCGGCATATTTCTGACGGCGGCGGTTGCCACCACCACGTCGATCATCGCCGTCCCCGTCTCTATCGGGACCACCTCGGCGAAAACGATCCGAGCGGCCACGTCGCCCGCCGTCAAAATCGTCACCACCACCGCTGTCGTCTATTTCATCAAAATTCCGGTTGCTCACGAAATGTGTCTCCTGATTGTCTCAAAGCAGACGGCTTAGAATGCGTAATCCTCGCCGTCGCTTTCATTATCACTGTAGTCAATGTGTTGGCGGCGGTCTCCTAACAAGATCATCTCGTTGGCGACCAGTTCGGTACGGAAATGCTTCTTGCCATCTTCGTCCTCCCAACCGCGAGTCTGAAGGCGTCCCTCAACATAAACCTGCTGGTTTTTGCTCAGGTGAGCCTTACAGATTTCAGCCAGATTACCCCACGCGACGACGTTGAACCACTCGGTTTCTTCACGACGTTCCCCTTCAGAAGATGTCCAGGAACGGCTGGTCGCCACGCTAAAGCTGGTGACAGGCCGCCCGCTGGGGGTGTAGCGCATCTCCGGGTCACGCCCAAGATTGCCGATAATCATTACTTTATTCAAACCGCGTCCCATAGGTGTTGACTCCTTAAATCCCTCGCATTGGGCAGGATTTAAAACCCATCTACTTTTCCGAAAGGATAATCAGATAGCGCAAAATCGCGTTGGAAATCTTGAGATTGCGTTCCAATTCGGGCAGATTAGCGGGATCAATGTCAGCTTCCATCAACACGTAATAACCGTCACGCTGTTTGTTGATCTCGTAAGCCAGCTTGCGCCGTCCCCAGCGATCAATTTTCGTGACCTGTCCTAGCTGATTGGCCTCCACCCAAGACTGAACCTGATTAACAGACTCGTTAATCACCTCTTCATTGGGATCGAGGCGCACAATAAACGTTAGCTCGTATGCTTTTCTCATCGGGATATTCAATTTCTCCTTCCCCGGGAATGCCCCACATAGACACGAGTATGTCCTGTGAAGCGGAAGTGTCCTGATTATAGTTAATCAGGCAATTATTCGTTCGACAATACTATCTTACCGCCTGATTTTTGGCAACGGTTGATTCACGTGCCAGATGCGAACTCGTCAGCGCCAGCGCGACGACTAACCAGAACAGGGCGACTGAGGCTTGAAAGTCAATTCGAAAAAAATAGTGATCGGCAACTGCATTGACCAGCACCGTCAGCAGTGCAGCATGAGCGCCCAGGTGGATCGAATCGAGGTCGATATTGTTACGCACGATGCGCCATGCACTTAACCCATAAGCGAAAACCGCGCCAATCGCCAACGCAAAGATTGCCACGCCCACAAGTCCGATCTGATTCGCCATAATCAGGTAGGTGCTGGCGACATCACTGTAAAAATTGATCCCCGGCGTTCCGGTGAATCCGACTCCGAAAATAGGGTACTGGCTGATGAGATTCAGCGAGTCGCTGTATTCGCCGATGCGCATCTGGGTCGCGAGGTCAGCGCCCGTGAACGCCTGTACAAAACGCTCGACAAAAATCTGCGTTTGTGGAAGCAGGAGCAGCAGCAGTCCGCCCACAATCAACACCGGTATATAGCGGCGGTAGCGCATCACGCCGATGAAAAATATGCCTGTCGCGAAGCCGAGAATGGATGCTCGCGAAAACGTGAGGAATAAGCCTGCCGCGACAACCCCCATGAGAATCAACGTCAGCCAGCGCCAGCGCAAAACTGGCTTTTGGGCGAAAAGCTGCGGCGCGATCATCGAGGCCGAAATCGCCATGACACCGCCGAGCGCGTTGGGGTCAACCCATGTGCCAATCGCGCGTTCCGCCAAACCTGGATTGTCTTCGATATATCGTATAACGCCGCCGTTTGGATAGCCGATCCGAGCCAGACGCACGAGAAGGCGCTCGGTCAAATCATCTGGCAGGATATAAAGGCCAATGGTGACGACGGCCTGCGCGCCCATCGCCAGTATAAAAACCAGCACCAACCGCCGCAGCATGGTCGGGTCGCGCAGAAGATCAACCAAAATAAATACCATACCGATACTGAGCAGGGCTTCAGCAAATTGGCGCATCTTGGCTGAAGTCGGCGGGGCATAACGCAGGCCGAGCGCAAAGCTCAAAATCAGCCATAACATATAGACCGCGACCAGGGCGTGAACAGGGGTTAATTGCAATTGTTGTCGCCGTCCAGTCATCCACTGAAACAGGTAAACCACTACAAATGCGCCCATCGCCATGTCTAAAAATGTCGGTGTGAGGCCGATTTTGAATGGCAGCGTGCCAAACGGGAGCAGCGCGACGACTGCGATCACACCATAAAGTGCGGCGGAAACATCCGTTAAAATATAAATCGCCGCCAGCGCACCCACCACCGCGCCAATCGCAATCGTTGGCCCGGCTACCGCTAACAGCAGGCCGAGCAGACCGCCAACTAAGCCAATGGTGAGTCCGACGAGAATCGCATGTGTGCGTGGATTTTGACGTGTGTACCAATTCTGAAGGGCATTACTCTGCATTTAAACTCTGTGACCTCTGTGCCTCAGTGGTTCAATTTCTTGCGCCGAAATATCAATGCGACCCCAAAGATAGCAAGTGATCCCCAGGTTAACAAGCTGAGAATTGCGCCGATACGGTAACTCAGTGGATCATAAACGAAACGGACATCGTGTTCTCCTGCGGTTACAGCGACAGCCGAGAGTGCGCCATACGCCCGAAAAATCTCGACTGTTTCGCCATCAATGGTCGCCTGCCAGCCGGGATAATCAGGATGGGCAAGCGAGAGAATCGCGTCAGTCGGAGCATTGATGCTAATCGTGAATGACTCCGGCGCAAATGACGTAATTTCTGCCGTTCCGCCTTCTGATTCGCCGCCATCTAGTGTGATTCCAGGATCGCGATTCAAAATAATCGTCCGCCGCGCGTCAAAGTTTGGATCATGCAGAAGGGCATAGGCAAATTCATCACTGTCCAGAATTTCGGCATCATAAACCAAGTGTGCGAAGGGACGCGGGTTTGAAAGGTGATGCAGGTTGACCGCACCGTAGCGATCTTCACCCGCACCCATAATCTCGCTTTCAACAGGAAGTTCGCTCCAATCCGTGTAGACATAGCGCACCGCGAACAATTCCCATGCCAGGGGATTGATCTTTTCGGGTTCGATCAACCGATATGGCCCTTCCAAAAACAAGGGACTGATGCCGCGCATGTCCATCACGCCGTAGAGACTGCCGAAATTGTCATTCAGCCCACGAAAACCATCGACACGGAATGGCGTTTCGTTATCCGCCAACATTTGCGCCACCAGCGGCGGGGGAGTCATGGAAAGCTGCTGAGTCGGTGGCACAGGATCGTAATTGCTCTCTGTGTCCATGTTTACGGTGAACAACTCAAACACGAACAGAGCGACCAACAGCCCGTGAAAAACCAGCGTTTGCGGTTTGTTGAGAATCTCGCGGATGAGCAAATAGAGCAGGACGGCAATCACCGTGCTAAAAATCGCGATGCCGAGTTTTTCGCCCTGTTCGAGATTACCCGCCAGCCAACGCTCTGTAAAAACGAATGCGATCACCGCACCACAAACGCCGATCATGCTGAGTATGCCGCGCTGCAAATTTCTCGTTGCAATAGGCCACTGCTCTTTATCCCAACTGAGTAGATGCGCTGCACCCAGCCCTGCTAGAATCGCCAAGCTGTTGCTCACCAGATAGGCGGCGCGTTCCTGCCCCCGGAAAAATCGCAGACCTGGCAGAATATTGTAGAAAAGCGGGAAAATCGCGCTGTTCGCACCAAAACTTAAGCCTAACGCGATGACCGCGACCAACCCCCAGAAAATCCCACCTTTCAATCTGCGCCAGATCGCGATTAACGCCAGCGCCAGCCCGATAATGCCAACATACAGTGGCGAAAAAACGGTCATCATGCCGGGAAAAATGAACTGCATCAGGTCTTGAAATGGGAATCCGTTGCCTTTGGCATCGTAACTGAAGCCGACACGCGCGGTATGTGGCAGATATTCCAGGCCGGGGAGAAGCTGTACCGCTGCCATGCCGCCGCCGATTGCCCCAAATAAAATGATCCCTGTGACAGCCTGTGTCCAGCGATAATTTCGGATATAAGCGCGATAGGCAAGGTAAGCGATCAACAGATACGTCAAAAACCAGCTTGTTTGGGGGTGTCCAGCCATCCACGAGAGGCCATAAGCAAAGCCTGTCAGCACCAGCCAGCGCCATTTGATTTTTTGGCCGCGTGTGGCTTCGGTGATGCCCAAAATCGCTAGTGGCAGCCAGATTCCAGCCTCAAGTAGTGCCAGTTGCAGCGGTGGATAGCCCGTGAGAAACCCGCTGTAGGCCGCCACAATCGCTGCAACCAACCCGCCGATTACGCTTCCCGGCTGTGTCAATGTTAGCCGCCGGACGAGCGCGTACATCATCAGCGAATATAGCAAGACGTGAAATGTCATTTCCAGTTCGAGCGCGTGATATGTCCAGCCGCCGGAAAGCACACTTAAGCCAATCGTGATGAGCCGGGGCGGGTAAAATACTGCTGATTGTGTATCCGCCAGAAACGGCAGGCCACCATTGTTATAGGGATTCCAGAGTGGAATCTCGCCCTGTGCGAAGCGTTGATATTGATATGCGCCAAAAGCCACGAACTGGCCTGAAAAATCGCCTTTTTCCAGCGAGGCTTGATCGCCCTCCATCGGCGTGAACAGCCGCCAGAAAAACCACAGCCACAGGCCGATCAAAATCAGAATCGAAGTCAGATCAGGCGATAGCTTTATTCGTGTAGTCATGAACCCTCTCCATTGGGAAGGACTCGGATTCGACTGAGATAAATGAAATCATCGGCTTGCCCACCATCCGGCGTGATGATGCGCAGGCGCGGGAATGTGCCATCCGGCGCTTCACGGTACAAGCCAAGTTCAAGCTCGTAGATTCCAGGGGTAGTTGGCGTATCTGCATTGACCGTCAGATTGCGCACATCCTCGATAATTTCCCCCGGCTGCCATGTTGAGGTTGGCGCATTCCAATCGACGGGCATTCCATCGGATGAAGCGTATTTGGTCAGGGTGGTGGGGTCGATGATATTGGCGAACACTTTGTAATCGTCGGGCATTTTTTCCAGCCCGCGCCAGTAAAGGGTTAATTGTGTTGTTTCGCCTGCTTGTGGGGTCAGATCAGTGATCTGATAGCCGACGAGTTCGAGCAGATTGCCGAAATTGACGCGAACCGGATTCGGCACATTCAGTTCAGAGTCGCGCGGCATTAACCGGATTTGCCCGATACTGTAAGTCTCTCGCCCATCAGATGTGACGAGACGTTCGCCCGTTAAGCGGTCATTCCAGCCGATTTGCACCTCCAGAGTCATTGGCGCGTAGGCTGTAAACGGAATCCATACGGCGATTGGGTTATCCCATGCGCGGCCTGCTGGCAGATCAGAAGTCGCCAGTTTGCCGCCGCCGGGATAAATATCACGCTGGCTGATGATGACATTATCCGGCGTGACCAGATGCACGAACAGACTCCAGTCGTGATCTGTGGGGCCGACCATCCACCAGCCTGTGTCAATCAGGACATATTGCTCCGGCTGAACATCCGTATTCAAAATTTCAGCGTGATACAAATTGATGAGGCTGAATTCTGCGCCTTCAGACGTAAACCCAGAGATGGTACGTGTGGGTGTTGTCTGTGGTGGCAGGGCATAGGCGGGTGCGATCACGAAAATGGGGACGGCGAACGCGATGAGAGCGAAATATCCCACAACCCCGGTCATCATGGCTGGACGCATACGCCCCGGCAGCCACCATGTCAGGCCAACAACGATCCATATCGCAATACAGGACAGTGCGCCGAACATCAAGCGCCCTTGTGAGGCAGGTGTTTCCGCCGTCCAGCGGAGATATGAAATGAACGAGATGACCGGCCATATGATCGTAATCATTATAGGGAGTAAAGGCGCAGCATGACCGAAGGAAATCCCTGTGGGACGCTGCGCCCGTATAAATCGCCATAAAACAAAAATTGCCGCGCCGATCAACCCGATTCCGCCGATAATGTTGAAAATCAGATAGACGATTTCCGGCATTGGCACGTTCACGCCGCCAAAAAATCCCCAGAATGCCTGCGTAAAACTGTGGCGCTCACTCCATATTTGCGCAGTGTTCGCGGGAATTGCCCGCCGCCCTACGATATCGAGAAAGTTATTCAGGCCAGTCGGGTCGCCGAAAAGCTGAATATTGCGCCAGTACCACCAGCCCGCAATCGCAACCGTCAGTACGCCGGAGATGACCCCGCCGAATACCAGAGGTCGCCAATCGCGCAGTCGCACACTGACCACTAACAAGGCCAGCGCCACCAGTGGAATCAAAAAGCCGATGTTGAATTTTGCCAGCAGCCCCGCACCTGTGACGATGCCGATCAACGCATAATCGCGCCAGTGGGGGAGGCGCGTCACTTTGAGCAATCGCACGATCAACAGGATGAGCAAATTGCCAAGAAAGTTGGATAAATTGTCGTTGTTGACCGAGCCGCTGATAAACAAAAACATCGGCAGAAACGCGACGAATGCCGCCGCACCCAGTTGAACAACCCTGTTGTCTGGGAAAATTTCTCGCGCTAGTTGATAGGTGACGATGACCGTTCCCAGGCCAAGCGCAATCGAGAAAAGGCGAACGATATGCACCGCCAGCGTCGTTCCATGCCAGGGAAACGACTCAATTTCGGTGCGGTGTACCATCATATTCGCGTTGCCATCTGGTCGGACAATGCCGATGTCTGCATGGGGATTGACGCGGCGCACCATTTCCATATCGGATGTGTCGATCCCTGCCGTCAAAATCGCTGCCAGCATGTAATAAAGCGGCGGTTGGCTGCCTTCCTGCCGCCAGGGGCCAATATTGGCGGGGTCTTGCGGTGGGAGTTGCAGCCCGTTATCCGCCAGATATTTGACCATCGGGTAATGCCAGAGTTCATCGGAAGCCTCGAAAATCGGCGTTGTGATGCTGTAAATCGTCGCCAGAATCACGTAGACCGCGAGAATCACATAAAGGATACGGCTCACGTTCGCGCCCCGATGATGCGCTGAAAAAACTCAATCGTGTCTGCGGCGATGTTCGACCAATCGAAATTTGCGGCCAATTTTGCTGACCCTGCTTGTAAATGTGCGCGGATTTCCGGGGAGTTTAAAAGCTGATGTAAAGCGCTAGTCAACGTAGCAGTGTCATTTGGCGCTACGAGCAGCATATTTTCTTCATGTTTAAATGTCGGAATATTGGCTTGAGGGTTCGTCGTGACAATCGTGCAGCCATAATGAATTGCTGCCATCAGACTGCCGCGACGGTAGGATGCGCCATCCAAAAATGGCAGGACAACGACATCGCTGGCCTTGAGATAACTCCCAACAGCGAGATCGTCGATAAATCCTGTATGATGAATAAACGCTTCGAGTTTTAAGTGATGAATCCGATTCATTATTTCGGCAGCATAATCGGCGTTGGTGGGGTCGCTCGTCCCGTCAGTGTCGCCGATCATCACTAATTGCGCTGAAACTCCACTTGCCCGCAAATCGCGCAGGCCTTCCAGTAAATTCTCGATCCCTTTACTCCGGTTCAGCAGCCCAAAATAGGCGATCAAAAAATCACCCTCACGTGCTCCAGCTTTTTCGCGCCAGGGACGCGGATCAAAATCCGGCGGCAGGGGAGTCAAAATATTGCTGCCGATAGGGATAAGTTTCACACGTGGAAGGCTTTTGACTTTTTCAGCATCTTCAGGGTTGGTGACGATGACACCTGCCGAACGCCGCGCCAGATGCATCACAATCCAATTGCGCAGCGGCCCGGCTTTAGGAAACAGATACGGAAAGCGCAGATCGTGAAAGGTGGTGATGATCGGGATATGGCGGATCATGTCTGGTAAAAAGTGTATCCAGGGGGACATGGCATAGGCGGCGGTCTGGAATTGCAGATTAATCAGATCAAGTCGCTCATTTTTTGCCCACTGGTTGATGGCGCGTAGACTACTCAATCCCCAGTTTTGTAGGTGGTTGGTCAGATGGATTCTGGGATCATCATTTTGCGCAGAATCGCTGGTGAAGACGAAAACTTCCTGACCCTGGCGAACCAATTCACGTGCGAGAATTTGCGTATATGCGCCGACTCCGCCGCGCATAGGTGGATATTCCCCTGTAACGATGCCAATGCGCATTTAGCTGACTTTCAGGCCGGAGCGTAAAATCTGCCAGTAAGCTTTGATGCGTTCGCGGCGCATTTCGCGTTTGTGACCGAGCAGACTCTTGCCGCTTTCCAGCGCGATCTGCCACAGATAATTGAGCAGCAAAAACGCACGTAAAAAATAAGCGGTCACACGCCCATGATATTTGCGGAAATAGCGCAGTTTGCTCTCCTGGAAATAAATGTGGCGGTGAGCGACGGCCTGGTCGGTGCTTTTGCCACCGTGATGGATGATCTGCATGCTGCCGAAATAGACGACCCGCCACCCGGCGTTTTTGGCGCGTTTACACCAATCAAGCTCCTCGGAAAACATCACGTAGCCCTCGTCCAGTCCCCCGATTTGCTCGTAAACTTCGTGCCGCGCCATGAGTGCCGAGCCTTGCACCCAATCTACGTCAAATACACCGTCATCGGGCGACTCTGCCACATAATAATGATCTAAGAGCGATTTGGGTGCGAAAGGTTGCAACCAGGTGCTTTCAAAAAATGCGACCATTAGCGTCGGGAAGCGGCGGCGGGTCGATTGAGCCGAGCCATCGCTGTTAAGTGTGCGTGGGCCGATGATCCCCACATCAGATTTCACATCGAGATAGTCAACCATATGCGAAAGTGCATTGCCGACAATTTCCGTATCCGGGTTGAGCATCAAAATGTGTCGCCCCTGCGCGATTTTGAATGCGAGATTATTGCAGCGGACGAAACCCAGATTTTCGCTCTGCGGCAGCAGTTTCACCTTTGGAAAGCGCTTTTGAACCATCGCCACACTGTTATCCGTGCTGGCGGAATCCACGACGATCACCTCGATACGAAGCTTGTCGTTGGGGCGCTCAAAAATGCTTTTGAGGCACAGCGCCAGCAAATCGGCCACATTCCAGCTCACAATGATGATCGAAAGATCGACCATAGCGCATTCCTTCATTTCAATTTCACCGTAAAGATTATAGGCGATAACGAGAAAATTTACAGATTCCGAGTTTTTCGATCACACTTCGATAACATCTTGACCCTAAGCTGTATTCAATAAAAGATACGGAATAAGGGATGAATAAACATGAATACTCGAAAAATCGTTATTGGTGCAGCGATTGTGATGCTGGTCACATTAGGAATTGGTGCAGCCAGCGCACAGGAAGCCGCGCAGGAAAGACCCGGAATTGGTGTGATTCGGCAGATTGTGGACATTCTGGTCGATGAAACGGGTTTGACTCCGCAGGAAATCCGGGCGCAGGTGCAGGGCGGAATGACTTTAGCGGAAGTGATCGAAGCCAATGGCGGCGATGTAAGCGCGGTCACGAAAGCCGTTTTGAGCGCCGCGACAGAGCAAATCAACAGCGCAGTTGAAACGGGTCGAATCACGCAGGAACGTGCGAATCGTATGACGAGTAATCTGCCTGATCTGATCGAGCGTGGCTTGAATGGTGAACTGCGCGGCGATAGAGTGGGTCGCCGCCCTGTGCGCGAGGCTAGTCGGCAGATTTTGGTTGATGTAGTCGCCGAAGAAACCGGGCTGCGTCCGGCGCGAATTCTGCAACAACTGCGCGATGGCTCGACTCTGGCTGAGATTATCACGGCTAATGGTGGCAATGTGGACGAAGTCATTACTGCTGCGGTTGTCGCTGCTACCGAACGGATTAATGAGGCTGTCGTCAACGGCAATATGACGCAGGAGCAGGCAGACACGCTGACCGCTTCACTGCCAGATGTTTATACTGCGGCGATTAACGGCGAACTGGGGCATCCACGCCTGGAATTGATGGTCAGTTTTGGGGTTGTTCGACTGGCAGCCGATGAAACGGGACTTGAGCCGCGTGAGATCGTGCGGCAGTTGATGGATGGCAAGTCACTCTCCGATGTGCTGACCGAGAATAATGTTGATGTGAACATTTTTATCGACACAGCCGTCACTCAAGCACAGGAACGCCTGAATCAAGCCGTGACCAACGGGCGCATCACACAGGAACAGGCTGACGAGCGCCTCGCCAATCTACGTGAGACATTGATTGAACGCATCACGCAGGTTGGCGTATAATAACCAGCGATGTTAGATTGTAGGGGCGCAGCGTGATGCGCCCTTCTTAAATTCAGGAATATAGGGACACCAGCATGACTCGGCAAGCCACTCTTGATTCTATCCGCAGCAAACCCAATGTTTCCGTTTTGATTATCGGCGGCGGGATCAATGGTGTTGGCCTGTTTCGCGAATTAGCGCTGCAAGGTGTAGACGTGCTGCTGGTCGAAAAGTCGGATTTTTGCGCGGGAACGAGCGCCGCTTCTACCCGCGTCATTCACGGCGGCCTGCGCTATCTCGAAAACGGCGAATTTCGGCTGGTGCGCGAGGCGTTGCAGGAGCGTAATCGTTTGCTGGCGAATGCGCCGCACTCGGTCAAGCCACTGCCGACGACCATCCCGATTTTTAGCTGGACAGCAGGTATGATTTTCGCGGCGAAAAAATTCCTGGGCTTCAGCGACAAGCCGGGAGATCGGGGGGCGCTGCTCATCAAGGCCGGGCTGACATTGTACGATGGGTTTTCTGGCAGGCAGCGTGTTTTGCCGACTCATCGCTTCACTTCGCGGACAACCGCATTGTCGCAGCGCCCCCAACTCAACCCTGATGTTGTTTGTATGGCGACCTACTATGATGCCCAAATCAAGCACCCGGAGCGTCTGTGTTTAGAACTGATTCTGGATGCCGAGGCTGCATCCCCCCAGGCACTCGCGTTGAATTATGCCCGTGTTACAGGCGCAGAGGGTGACAGCGTTACCCTGTATGACGAAATTACAGGCGAAAATCTGACAGTCAGGCCACAAATCGTTGTCAACGCGACAGGCGCGTGGATTGACTTTACCAACAAGGCGATGAACCGCGAAACACAGTTTATCGGCGGGACAAAAGGCTCACATCTGGTCATCGAGCACCCGGAGTTGCACAAGGCAGCAAACGGGCAAATGCTCTATTTCGCCACGCCCGAAGGCCGCATCTGCATTTTTTACCCATTTGGCGCTAAAGTAATCGCGGGATCAACCGATATTCCAGTCGATGACCCTGAAACGGCGGTTTGCGATCAGGATGAAGAAGCTTATATCCTCGATTCAATTCGCCACGTTTTTCCGTCGATTTCGGTAGATCGTTCGCACGTCGTTTTTCGATTCTGTGGCGTTCGTCCCCTTCCGCGCAGCACCGCCGCTACAACGGGACAGATCAGCCGCGACCATCACTCTGCGCTCACTCCACCTGGCGATGGCGTGAAATTCCCGATCTATTCGCTGATCGGTGGCAAGTGGACGACCTTTCGCGCCTTTTCCGAGCAGGTCGCCGATCAGATTTTGCCCGTTTTGGGACAAACGCGAAAAACTCGCTCTGAAAATCTGGCGATTGGTGGCGGCAAAAACTATCCGCAAAACGATGCGAATCGGGAGCGATGGATCGCGGAAAATAGTCGAGGGCTGCCGAAAGAGCGCGTTCTGATACTCCTTGAACGCTACGGCACACGCGCTGTGGAAGTGATCGCATTTATCATCGCCGATTCGGACTCGCCATTAGCGCATCATCCAGCGTACAGCCGCCGCGAGATTCAATTTTTAGCATCCTGCGAATGGATCATGCATCTGGACGATCTGATTCTACGGCGGACATTGATCGGAATGTTGGGCGAATTGAGTGCGGATTTACTCAACGAATTAGCAAAAACTGTCGCGCCTGTGCTGAATTGGTCGCCGGATCAACTGCAAGCTGAGATCGAGCGAACGATGCAAATTTTTAAGACGATTCACGGTGTCAATATTCGATAACAGGCAGTCCGGTTTCAGCTTCAATCGCCAGCAAACGGTTATATTTCGCCAGTCGTTCGGACTGGGTAATCGAGCCGACTTTGATGTGATCGACCACCCAGCCCGTCGCGAGATCGGCTAACCAATTGTCCTCAGTTTCGCCGCTGCGGGCGCTGACGACCACCCGCCACCCGGCAGCTTTCGCCAGATCGCAGGCCTCTCGCGCTTCCGTGAGCGTACCAATCTGATTAACTTTGAGCAGGAGCGCATTCGCCGCACTCTGGTTAATCGCTTTTTGGATTCGCGTTGGATTGGTACACAGCAGATCGTCACCCAGCACCAATCCTTTTGCTGACCTGCGAAAGGCTGCCCAATGATCCCAATCATCTTCCGCCAGCCCATCCTCGATGCTTGTAATTGGGTATTGTTCCAGCCAGGACAGTAATTTTTCGGCCATCGCGCTGCCATCTAAACGCTCGTTGCCAAGCTGGTAAAATCCCGCGTCATAAAAATGACTGGCAGCGACATCGACGGTCAGTGCCACGTCAACGCCGGGTTTTAAACCAGCAGCTTCAATTGCTTCGACTGCCGCTTCGATCATCGACTCAGAATCCGCGAACGCCGGTGCAAGTCCGCCTTCATCGGCGGTCAACAGGCGCATCCCATATTTTTTGTAGACCAGCTCTGCTGCCGTCTGGAACACCTCAACCGTCATCGCCAATGTATCGTCCATCGTGCGCGTTCGCAGCGGCATGATCTGAACGTCCTGAATGGCGATTTGCCCACCAGCATGTTTGCCGCCGCTGAATAGGTTAATCATCGGGCGAGGGAGGGTTGTTAGCTTTTGATTTCCCGCAAAATATTTATAGAGTGGAACTGCCTGGTTGGCAGCACAAGCCTGCGCGAAGGCCAGTGACACGGCGAGAATCGCGTTCGCGCCCAGGCGTGATTTATTCGCTGTATCGTCCAGTTCGATCAGCACATGATCGAGTTCGGCTTGATCGGCAAATGTTCGCCCGTGAAACGCCTGATTGATTTCGCCGCGAATATTGTCGACAGCTTTGCGGCATCCCAGACCGCGATAGCGCTTCGGATCGCCATCGCGCAGTTCATGGGCCTCCGCCGTACCCGTTGATGCGCCCGACGGCACGGAAACCGTTCCTGAAGCGCCATTCGCAAAAGTGCAGGTCGCCTGCACGGTTGGCCTTCCACGACTGTCGAGAATTTCGAGGGCATCCAGGCGCTCAATGATCGGCATCAGGGCAAACTCCCAACAAAGCGTTCAATAAGGTCAGCGATGTGTAACGGCGGATCAGCCATAAGTTGTAGAACGGCCTCACGCTGGCGGCTGCGGGCATTCGTATCGAAATATTCCAGCGGCGAACGTCCGGCGACTCGCGCCAGCAGACAGGCCAACGTATGGCGAACTGCGCGTGGCTCAAGCGCATCTGCCCAATCAAGCGACTGAATTTCTACAAAATAAGTCTGCCAGTAATGCAGCGCCGCCTGTTGAAAATCGGTGCGTTTTTCGCGAATGTGATGCGCCTTGCTTAAGAGGTGCGTCATCGAAAAGCCGATGTCAAAAGCCGGGTCGCCCCAATGGATGACCTCATAATCGAGCAAAATCAGTCGCTCATGATAAACGAGGATATTTTTCGGGCTGTAATCTCCATGAACCAGTGACAACGGCGTATTACGTGTTTCCTCAACTAGCGCGTTCAAAAATTTCGCTGCTTCGGAGACTTGCGATGCGGTATAGAGATAGTAGGGTTCTAAACGCAGCGACTCAAAAAATGAACGATCTTCAAAATGCGGCGCGATTTCGCCCCGATGTTCATAGGCACGGCGCTCAATCGTGCCGAGCAGTACGGCGAACTGGGCAACATGATCGAGACTCAGCCGTCCATCCAGCAGCATTCGTTTCCAGTTTTCGTGCGGCTGGGGGATGGCCTGCATTGCCAGAATGTGTGCCTCATGATCTTCAAAAACGAACGTGGGCAGCGTATCCGGCGGCGCGATCTTGCCCAGCCAGCGTAAACCGGATGATTCACGGTGAATGCGCTCCGGGCTGCTGAACCAATCAACCGCTACACGCAGCTTTTCTAACGCCTGTTTGAGTACCCAGCTTTCGCCCGATTCGCGCTCGACCAAAACTGTGCGATTCGAAACGCCACCCTGCAACACCTCGATTCGTGGCGTTTCATTTGGCTGAATATGTCCCGCCTGTCGCAAGTAGGCGATCAGATCATCCGGCTGTTCAATATCCAGCATCGTGCCTATTCTTCCGAAATCTGACCGCCGTCGATCACCACTGATTCGCCTGTGACGAACGAGGCTTCATCCGACGCTAAAAAGGCGAATACGTTGGCGACTTCATCTGGCTTTCCGTAACGGCCTAATGGGATTTTTTGCGTATATTCGGTGATATAGGCTTCGTCTGCGCCGCCTTCCGTGACCAGATCGGTCAGGATGAAACCCGGTGACACACAGTTGACACGAATGTTATGTGTTGCGAGTTCAATCGCCATCGTTTTGGTCAACAAAATGACACCCGCTTTTGAAGCGTTGTAGGCCGCCAATCCTCTTTCGCCCATCGTGCCATTGGTCGAGGCCATATTGACGACTGCGCCACCTTTGCCTTGCGCGACCATCACCCGCGCCGCCAGTTGTCCTAGGATGAACACCGCGCGAAGATTGACGTTCATCACGCGATCCCAGGCATCCAGAGTGTGTTCAAGGAAGGGCTGGAAAATGCCTGTACCCGCGTTATTGACTAGGACATTGAGTTCGCCAAATTTCGCCTGTGCTTCGCCGATGAGCGCCTCGCAAAATGCCGGGTTGGTGACATCACCAGTCAAATAATGTACCTCACCAAATTGGCTTAACTCCTGTGCGGAAGCAGCGATGCGGTCTGGTACGAGATCGCAAATCACGAGTCGTGCGCCTTCCTGCAAGAATTTTTTGGCGATGGCTTTGCCGATCCCGCGCCCCGCGCCTGTGATAATCGTGCTTTTTCCTTCGAGGCGTAACATTATTTGTCCCCGACGTAGGCGATCACGTCAATCTCGACCAGAATGCCCATCAATTGGCTGCCGACGGTGGTACGCACTGGTTTTGGGTCAGGAAAATAGGTCGCGTACACTTTATTGTAGCGATCAAATAGGGCTACATCACTCAAATGCACCGTCGATTTGACGACATCGGCCATCGTCGCGCCGCCCGCTTCCAGAATCGCTTTGATATTTTCGAGCACCTGGGCGGTCTGTTCTTCAATGGTTTCCCCCATTAGCCCTGTGGCTGGATTGCGCGGCCCTTGCCCAGCGACGAACACAAAATCGCCAGCGCGGATTCCTTGCGAATAAGCTCCAGCAGGGCCAGCAGCACTTGATGTTTTAATTTGTTGTTTCGGCATGAAAAGATTCCTTTAGCGATTAGCTTTTAGTCGTTAGCTTTTAGCGAAAAGTCAAAGACTTAACACAGAGATGCTGAGATGCAGGATCGCAGAGAAAAAGAGTCCTTTGCGGTTCTCTGCGTTCTTTGCGCCTTGTGTTAAAAGCGTTTTAATTCTCTGTGTTCTCTGTGGTTCAATTACTGCTGTACCCCGCACCAATTCATCGCACCCAAGATAAAAATCTCGACCAGGCGCAAGTAATCATCGACGAAAATAAATTCGTCGGGCGAGTGCGGGCCGCCGCCAGTTGGCCCCAGCAGCACCATCGGTGTCGGGCTGAAAAGGTTGAAAATATGCCCGTCGCAGGCGAACGGAGCGCCTTGAACAGTCGCAGGTTTGCCCAGCACGGCGGTTGTCGCCTCGGAAAATACGCCAATCCCGTCGTGATCGGCGGCAATTTCGCTGCCATCCAGCCAGCGAATCGGCTTCCACTCCGGCTCAAATTCGGCTAAGACATTATCTTTAGCCTGCGCCGCACGGTAAAAATTTTGCAGGTCGGAGATGACATCATCCTGCGTCATGCCGGGGTATGTTTCGATCCAAGCGGTCATCCATGCGTTGCTCGGTACGCGATCCGCGAAGAAATTGGCGTTCACTTCCCCGGCTTTCAGTTGATTGATGAGAACGGGAATGCCATGATTATTTTTGTAAATTTCCGGGACAGTGACGGTCGTGTGGCGGTGGGCTGACCATTCATTGAGCATGGTGATAAAGCGAGCAATCGCGCTGGTCGGGTCAATCGCTTTCTCAGGGCTGAAACCCCATCCCGGCTTACCGCGAAAAGTGACGCGCACCATCAGGCCGCCATGATGCGCCGGGCAAACGATCAGGTTGGTCGGCTCCGGGACGACGGCAAGATCGGCGTTATATTTCAGACGTGCGCCCAATGTGCCGTTGCAGCCACCAAATTCTTCGTCCACCACGCTTTCGATCATTAGGTCGCCTTGCAGTGTTATTCCCAGATCGTTGAGCGCCTTGATCGTCAAAATCGAGGCGACCAGTCCGGCCTTCATGTCATATGAGCCGAGTCCCCAGAATTTACCGTCGGAAATTTCGCCACCCCAGGGCGGTTTGCTCCAGGGGTCAACGCCTACCGGAACGGTATCCATGTGGCTGGAGTAAATGAGCGAACGTCCGCCGCCGCTGCCGCGCCGTATGCCCATTACGTTAGGCCGTCCGGTGCAAGGGCGCTCCGCCCAATATCGCGGATGTTCGAGCAAGCCGGGGACGGAGCTGATCTCGTAAATATCGATCTCGCAGCCGAGACTGCTCAACAACCCCGCGACAGCCATTTGGCCTTTTTGCTCATTGCCAAGCGGCGCGAGATTTTGCGTCTCGATGCTGACGATGCTACGCAGACATTCAAAAATCATCGACTGGTGATTCTGCACCCAGTTATGGATTTGTTCATTCATGATTTACCCTTTTAATGGCAGTGTGAGCCGCACAAGAGTATATCCACAACGGCTTTTGGTGTGCAACCAACTGGCATTAGCGATAGTGAGGTCTCATGAGGCATAATTGGGGCATTCTTGTAGGGGCGCAGCCCGCTACGCCCCTACACCCAATAAATTTGTCAATTGCGAGGAAAAAATGACCTTACAACCTGTTCTGATCGCTGGGGAATGGCGGCAAGCCGATTCTCCCGCCGGTTCATTTCAAGCGATGAACCCGACCACGAAAACCGCTATGCCGGACGAATATCCGGTTTCCAGCGCCGCCGATGTCGATGCCGCACTGCAAGCGGCCTATGAAGCGGTTGTCGCGCTGCGTTCTATTCCGGCGAGTAAAATTGCTGATTTTCTCGAAGCCTTCGCCGCCAATATCGAGGCACACATTGACGAATTGGTCGAGATGGCCTATCAGGAATCGGCACTCCCCAGAGAGCCGCGTTTGCGCTCGGTAGAACTGCCGCGCACGACGAATCAGTTGCGTCAGGCCGCCGCAGCCGCCCGCAGCTTTTCGTGGAATCACCCGACCATCGACACCAAGACCAACATTCGCTCGAAATACGGCCCGCTGAACGGCGCAGTCGTCGTTTTCGGCCCGAACAATTTCCCGTTCGCCTTCAATTCTGCCGCAGGAGGTGATTTTGCCGCCGCGATTGCCGCTGGAAATCCAGTCATTGCCAAAGCCAATACCGGACACCCCGGTACAACGCGCATTTTTGCTGAGGCTGCGTTCGAGGCTGTCAAAGCTACTGGCCTGCCAAAGTCGATGGTGCAGTTGATTTATCGCACGCCGCCGGACGTGGGCTATACGCTGGTATCGCATCCACTGGTTGGCGCGACGGGCTTTACGGGTAGTCGGAACGCGGGTTTGCGCCTGAAAGCTGCTGCTGATAAAGCTGGAAAGCCGATTTATCTGGAAATGTCGAGCATCAACCCGGTCTATTTCCTGCCGGGTGCGCTCGAAGAACGTGTGACGGAACTCGCGGCTGAATATGCCGGGTCGTGCATGTTGGGTGCGGGGCAGTTCTGCACCAATCCCGGCTTTGTCGTGTTGCTCGAAAATGCCCAGAGCGAAGCCTTTATTCAGGGCGTTGCTGAGATGTTCCGCACCAAGCCTGCTGGGATTTTGCTCAGTCAGCGCGGCCCCGGCGATATTGCCGATGCGATTGCCTTGATGCAGCAGCATGGCGCGGAAGTGGTCGTCGGCGGCAAGGAAGTCACCGATTCGGGCTACAGCTTCGAAAATACGCTCCTGCGCGTTTCCGGCGATGCGTTTGTGCAGAATCCCGAACCGCTGCAAAGCGAAGCATTCGGCGCGGTTGGGCTGTGTGTGTTAGCGAAAAATGAAGATCAGCTTCTGGAAATCGCAGAACATCTGGAAGGCAACCTCACGGGCGCGATTTACAGCCATAAAGGTGGGCAGGATGACGCGCTTTATAACCGTATCGAGCCGCTGCTGCGCACTAAAGTGGGGCGTTTGCTCAACGACAAAATGCCGACAGGAGTCGCGGTCAGCCCGGCAATGAATCACGGTGGCCCGTATCCCTCAACCGGACATCCCGCGTTTACCGCAGTCGGCATTCCGGCATCCATGATTCGTTTCGGCGCACTTTACAGCTACGACAATGTGCGTTCGCACCGTCTGCCGCCGGAATTGCAGGATAAGAATCCCACTGGGCAAACCTGGCGTTTCATTGACGGGGAATGGACACAGCGGGATTTATAGCCGGTCAGCGTCTCAGCCAGTCAGCTAGACGAAGGACTGAGCCATGAGACTGAGGTCTGAGTTTAGTACAAAGTGCTGAGTATAAAGTGCTGAGTCAAAGACAAAATTCTTAAACTCAGCACTCAGCACTTTTAATTTGGTGCTGTTTAATAATTCCTCAGAAGCTGAAATGCTGACTTGCTGAGACTCTGAAAGGCAAAAAATGCTACTTCTTGGGATCGACATTGGTACAACGGCGGCGAAAGCAGCCCTGTTCAGCCCAGATGGGCGCTTGCAGGCTGTCGGGCAGGCTGAGTACGCTGTGAATCACGTTCGCCCCGGTTGGGTCGAGCAGAATCCTGAAGATTGGTGGCAGGCGGTTTGTGTGGCGATCCGGCAGGCGCTTGCCAGTGTACCAAACAGTGCCGATCAAGTTGGGGGAGTTGCGGTCAGTGCGCAAGCCCCGACTCTGATCGCTCTGGATCGCTCCGGTCAGCCTGTGCGTCCCGCCATGATCTGGATGGATCGCCGCGCGGAAGCTGAAGTCGCGCAGATTAACGACCAGTTGGGGGCGGAAAATGTCTATCGTGTCACGGGCAACCGAACCGATGCGTTTTATGTCGCGCCCAAGCTTTTGTGGTTCAAAAATCATGAGCCAGCCTTGCTCAAGAAAACCCATAAGCTGGTGCAGATTAACGGCTACATCAATTATCTCCTGACCAATACCTACAGCCTGGATAATGTCCATGCGGGATTATTGCAGCTTCGTGATTATGCGACAGGGGGATGGTCAGCCGAACTATGCGATTTATGCGGTGTCAAAAATTCACATTTTCCTGAAATCCTGCCAGGGCATCATATCCAGGGGGAAGTCACACCCAAAGCAGCTGAGGCTACAGGTTTACGGCCCGGTACGCCTGTCATGGTCGGCACGGTAGACGGCGCGGCGGCGGCGGTTGAAGCAGGTGCGGTTGACCTCGGCGCGGCGGCGGAGATGACCGGGACATCGACTGTTTTGCTGATGCCGAACGATGGCAGCGTGTCTGAATCCGCCTTCATCGCCATGCCCCATGCTATTCCCGGACTCCATTTGCTGCTCGGCGCGATGGTTGCTTCTGGCGCGAGTCTGCGCTGGTATCGCGATCAATTTGGTCTAACAGAAGTTCAAGCCGCTTCAAATCTGAAGCTTGACCCGTTCGATCTGCTCACGCAGCAAGCGGCGCAGGTCAAACCTGGCAGCGATGGCGTGATTTTCTTGCCCTACATGATGGGCGAACGTGCTCCGTTGTGGCATACCAACGCGCGAGGCGTGTTTTTCGGCGTGTCACTATCGACGCAAAAAGCCGCTTTCATCCGCGCGATTCTGGAAGGGACAGCCTTTGCGCTCCGGCATAATGTAGAGGTTGCGCGAAAAGCCGGGGTGACGATCACGGAAATTCGCTCTGTTGGCGGCGGGACTCGCAGCGCCCTCTGGAATCAGATCAAAGCGGATGTATTAGGCGTTCCCGTGCTGCTGCCGGAAGCATCTGTGGGTGCGCCTTTCGGAGATGCGATACTGGTTGGCATGGGGCTGGGACTGTATCCGAATATTAGCCAATCGCTGCGCGAGATGGTCAAATTGCAAACGCGCTACGAACCGAACGCCGAAAATCATAAGCGCTACAGTCAGATTTACCCGATTTTCCGCAGCATCTATGAGCAGTTGCGCGAAGTTTTTGACAGCGCGGCAGAAATTAATTGAACCACAGAGACACAGAGGACACAGAGCAAGTTGACTAATTCAAATACAGATTCTTTTAATGACAATTTAGAAGGTCGGGTTGCGCTGGTGACGGGCGGATCACGTGGTATTGGGCGGTCAATTTGCCTTGCGTTAGCTGCGAAGGGCGCAGTCGTTGCTGTCAATTATCGCGCACAGGCTGCGGCTGCTGATGAAGTTGTCGCGCAGATTCAGCAAATGGGTGGTAAAGCCGCAGTATTCCAGGCGGATATGGCTGATTTCGAAGCGCCAAGCAAATTAGTCGATCAAGTTTCTGCTCAGTTAGGCGCTGTTGATATTCTGGTCAATAATGCCGCTGAAATGACCGATTCCTCCGTTGCTGATATGACCGATGAGATTTGGGAGCAGACTCTATCGGTCAATCTGGGATCGGTTTTTCGCTGCACACGTGCCGTTATCCCGGCGATGAAAGCGCGAGGCTGGGGGCGAATCATCAATATTTCGTCGCAGGCGGTTTATACGGGATCAGCCAACCATGCCCATTACGCCGCGTCGAAATCCGGTTTGCTCGGATTGACATTTTCGCTGGCGAAGGAACTTGGCCCATCAGGAATCACCGTGAATCTGGTCGCGCCGGGGCGAATCCTCACCGATATGCTGCTGGAACGCTCGACAGGGCGTGAAGAAGAATGGATGAAGCAGACACCGCTGCGCCGTTTTGGTAAGCCGGAAGAAGTTGCTGCTGCTGTTGCTTTTCTGGCATCAGAGGGCGCGGGCTATATCACAGGCGCGAACCTGCACATCAACGGCGGCCTCGTGATGGACTAAGGCAGTTTAAAGAGCCGTTCCGCATTTTCAGTTGTCGCTCGTGCCATTTCCTCATCTGAAATTTGCTTCAAGGCTGCCAGCCGCTCGACCATATAGGGGATATAAGCGGGTTCGTTGCGCTTGCCACGATAGGGTATCGGCGTTAAAAATGGCCCATCCGTTTCGACCACCATGCGATCCAGCGGCACAGATGTCGCAATTTTGCGCAGATCATCGGCGTTTTTATAGGTGATCGGCCCGGTAAAACCCAGATAAAATCCGGCATCGAGGGCGCGTTTGGCGATTTCTGCCGGAGCAGAAAACGAGTGTAGTACGCCGGGGCGATTTTGCAGAGAATCTGGCAAATGGGCTGCCCATTTTTCTAGAATCGTCATCACATCGTCGCTGGCTTCGCGGTTATGGATAATCACGGGGAGTTCGAGGCTGCTTGCCAGCGCCAACTGCGCTTCAAAGGCCGCGAATTGTTTTTCTTTCGGACTTTTGTCCCAATAATAATCCAGGCCAATCTCGCCAATCGCGACAACCTTCGCTTCACCTGCTAACTCAGCGAATATTTCTAACTTTGAGTCGTCCCAATCGGCTGTGCTGTTTGGGTGTACGCCGACAGCCGCGTAGATTTCATCATACTGCGCCGCCAGCGCGATTCCGGCACGACTGCTCTGCTCATCTACGCCGGGGTTAATGATTCGCGTGATTCCAGCCTGCGCAGCGCGTTCAATGACCTGCGGGCGATCTTCGTCGTAAGCATCAAAATTGATGTGGCAGTGTGTGTCGATCACTTAGCGCTGTTTTTCAGAGATTGATAATCGGCTTCGACCATCATCTGGATTAACTGTTCAAATGATACTGCTGGCTCCCATCCCAGGATTTTGCCTGCTTTGCTGGCATCCCCGATCAGTAAATCAACTTCGGCAGGGCGCATAAATGCCGCGTCCTGAACCACAAACTTTTTCCAGTCCAGGTCGAGCGCACTGAAAGCGACACTCAGTAATTTCTCGACGGAATAGGTCACACCCGTCGCGATGACAAAATCGTCCGGCGTGTCCTGCTGAAGCATCAGCCACATCGCCTGGACATAATCCCCGGCAAATCCCCAATCGCGCTGCGAATCGAGATTGCCCATTTTAAGCTCAGTGGCTAATCCGAGCTTAATTTTGGCCGCATTGTACGTGACTTTGCGTGTGACAAATTCCATGCCGCGTCGAGGGGATTCATGATTGAACAAGATGCCGCTGGTGGCGTGCATATTGTAGCTTTCGCGATAATTGATTGTAATCCAGTGGCCGTAAACTTTTGCGACACCATAGGGGCTGCGTGGATAAAACGGGGTATCTTCGCTTTGAGGCACTTCGCGCACTTTGCCGAACATCTCGCTGCTGGAAGCCTGATAAAAGCGGATCGCCGGATTTACGGTACGGATGGCATCAAGCAGGCGCGTTACACCCAGTCCGGTCACATCCCCTGTAAAAACAGGCTGATCCCAGGAGGTCTGGACGAAACTTTGGGCAGCCAAATTATAGACTTCCTGCGGCTGAACATCGCTTAGAGCGCGGGTGAGGCTGGTCTGGTCGAGGATGTCGCCGGAAACCAGAGTGATTTTGTCCTGAATATGGCGGATGCGCTCAAAATTAAGCGTACTCGTTCGCCGGACAAACCCAAAGACCTCATAGCCCTGCGTCAGCAAAAATTCCGCGAGATAAGAACCGTCCTGTCCGGTGATCCCGGTGATGAGGGCGCGTTTTTTCATGGTCAATCTCCTCTAAATAGTGCCGAGGACGACTGCTGCTTTGAAAACTGTGTCCTCATCTGGAAATAAAGTATAGCGTGAATCAGGGGTGTGTCACGAGCGTTTTGTCATCGTTGCTTGTACGCGCTGACGACAGTCATTCAGTAAATCGAGCAGTGTTTGCTCAAATGCAATTTTTGGCTCCCAGCCTGTCGCGCTGCGCAGCTTCTCGGCGCTCCCTGATTTAAATGAGTCGCGTTGATTTCCGCTGGTTTCGATGCGTGGGCGAACAGAACTGTGGCTGAGTAAAATATTGAGCAGGTCTTCCACACGGTAGGTTTTCCCTGACGCGAGGTTATAAACGTCGCCCGGAGTCCCTTTTGCCATGAGCAAGGCATAGGCCCGCACGACATCGCGCACATCGGTGAAATCGACCTGTGCTTTCAGGTTACGCACCTTGATAACCGATTCGCGCTGTCCCGCTTCAATCTCCGCAATCTGAGTTGCGAAATCGGCGGCGACAAATCCAGGCGATTGACCTGGGCCAGTGTGGTTAAATGGGCGAACCCGTATGACTGGTAGTTTTTGATTGTATTCCAACCCCATCATATCCTGGGCATATTTGCTCATCGCATAGGGGCTGGTCGCGCAGATTGGTGAGTCTTCGGTGATGGTTTGGTGGGAGTCGCGAAAATCGTACAAATCGGCTGAACCGACGATTAACACGCGCGACGAAAATGGCACACACGAATCTAAAATACTGCGCTGGGCGTTGATATTGTTTTCAATGGTCGTCCAGGGTTGCAAGTAAGATTGCGCGGGGGATGATAAAGCCGCCAGATGATAAACCTGATCGGGGAGTATCTGCTCGATCAAAAATTTCACAGCTTGCGTATCGCGTAAATCAAGCTGGTGAAAAATGACAGACGCGGCATTCGCTTGGGAAATAGCTTCAAGCGTCGTCCCGTGAATTTCGACATCTGGTTGGGTGTCGGCAATATGCTGCGAAAGGTGTTTGCCTACAAAGCCGCCTGCGCCTGTAATGAGTACCCGCACGTTGATTTCCTGTTTTCCATCAGAATAACAGGCAGGATTATAGCGAACCGGATTTGATGCGCTAGCCTCAATTCGCTGGATAGGGCAGCACAAAAGCTTCGACAAGCTGCGATTCGGGATGCTGGAAAGCAATCACGTCATAATGCGTCCCCGGTTGGAGATCGACTTGTCGTATCGTTGCGGCGATTTCATTAGTCACGAGATCGACGACATGAATGTCATTTGACCTCAGAGGCGCAAGCAGCACCGTCGAAGACATCCCCGGCCTGGCTTCCATCCCCAGAATGGTGGTGACACCAAACGGAATTGAACGGCGAAATAATTCGCCAGCGGGAGACTCACTGAGTCGGCTTGGATTGGTATCTGTTGCTGTCGAAGTTGAATAGGCCAGTCCAAATTGAGCATCATTGCTGCCAGTGGTGTTAATGAGCCGGAAGTGTGGTGAATTTCCGCCAAACACCACGTCTGAATCGCTGATGACGAGCAGTTGGATATTCTGAGTACCAAAACCAAAGGCAACAATGCTGTAGTCAGAAGCGGGGTCGAATGTCGCGATTATTGAACCGAGTGTTTCGCCGGACTCGGTCACTTGCGCATCAATCGTATTATCGCCGCTGTTGGCGATGTTCATTTCGCTGCCATCACTGTAGGCAAGACCTGTTGCTATGGGCGATTCGTTCAGCAGGAAAGTCATGGGCAAGCCGCCGCTGACCGCATTAACAAAACGAACGCGCGTCGGAATTTCGGGCGTTGCTGTCGGCGTGACACCCAACTCCAGACCTTCGAGGCCTTCGTCAATGCCGACCCGTTCGCTCAAAATCAACGGTGGTCGATCAATGACACCTGTCACGAGATAAAGATAAGTTCGTCCCGGCTCAAAAACAACATTCTGCGCGGTTTCGACCTGCTCACCCGCTACGCCACCTTCAACCCTGTTCCAGAAAAATGTGTATATCCCGGCGGTTTCAAATGCAGCGATTTGCGGGGGCTGCGCATAGCCGAGATCGCCGACGGCTTGCATTGGCCCGGCCTGCGTTTCGACCCGGATGTTCGTGACGTTGCTCAAAATGTTGACAAAGGCGACACGAGTCTGTGTGGGTGATGTTGGCGAGAGGTCTTCACGGTAATCGACCACGCGCAAATCTTCAGTTTCACCCACGACGATCAGCGTGATAATGTCGTCGTCATTGACGATAAGCTGGCTGGTCGTTAAGGGAGTGGTGGGGTCTGCCCCTGCGCTGTAAACATTGACGGTGTAAATACGCGCCGGAACATCCTGACGTTCGCTGGCGCGGCTGAATTCCAGATTGCCTGCGAGTGGCAAATTATCCAGCACAACATCCACAGAAATAAGTGATGTCGCGGCGTTGATGGCACGGATACTGGCGCTGCCCGGTGCGCGTATTTCCGCTTTTATGATGGTCAGATTATCAGGTTGCCCCACCAGCGCGAGGGTATAGTTGACGCGCTCCTGAAGGGTGATCGGATACGTGAATAAAATTCCGCTTTCACTGCGGAAATCGAGATTAATGCTGTCACTTGAGAGGGTAATGGGTAAAGCAGCGCTCCCAAATGCTAACGGCGGGGTGAGGTCAACATCACTCTGCTGCATGGTGATGTTGCCGCTGCCTTCGACAGCCTGGATGAAGGCGATACGACTCTGTTCTTTTGCCAGCGGTTCTGTGGACTCGGTGAAGCTCGACAGTTTGAGCGCATCCGGCGTTCCTGTAAAGAGCAGAATCAGCGATTCGCCGCCTTTGGGTGAAAAACTCGTCTGGAATAACGTTTCGCTTTCGACCACCGATTCGACCCGCAGCGTGTAATCCCCGGCAACAATGCCGGACGGCTCAGTGCTTTGGGTATAACTGAGGTTGGTCGCGACGGCCAATCGGTCAACAAAGACGTTGAAAGTTGGCACGTCCGGCGCAGCGTGAATGACTCGCATATAGGCCTGCTGTGACGGATCCGTCGCGCGGGTCATGTCAATCGCGCGTGGGAGTGGCGTTGGCTGCGGCAGGGGTGTTGACGTGATTGTGGGGGTGAGAGTCGGCGTTTCTGTGGGTGTTGGAGGGGGGTCAGGCGTGGCAGGAGTATCGCAAGCCGCAACCACCAGCAGAACAAACAGGATGAACAAAACGCGCCGTAAATAACTCATAACCCGCCTCTGAGATTACATCTTCTATTTTGTCATTGTACCCGCGTCAGGGGAAAATGCCAGTAGGGGCGACTCGCCGAGTCGCCCCTATGTGGATGTTTAGGTTGATGGAACAGGGGTGAGCGTTGGTACGAGAGTCGGTGTCGGCGTGAAACGTGCGCTATCTGGTTCGTCTGCGACAATTGGCACATCGAGGAGTTCAAATTCTCCCTCATTGAACGTCAGGCGGACGAAAGCTGCCGTTTCGGTACGGGCGGCAATCCAGCCATCAAGACCTTCAAAGGTCACATGCAGCCAGTTTCCATCGCCTGTACGCTCGCTAACGATCAGGCGTGTTCCGCTGGGGATTGGTGCGAGAACTTCGGCATTCGAAGTGGGATTGCGGCGCAGATTCAGATTGGCTCCGGGATCAAGTTCCACGACGGCGACAATCGCATCTTTCACAGGGTCAACCGTCGGCTGTACGACAGCGGCAGAACCTGCGGTTTGTTGACCGCGCTCATCATCTGCGGTGATCGCCAGCAGCCCTTTTTCTTGCAGGAATTCCGGCGTGGTTGGCTCACCATTGAACTGATAGGTGAGGTACTGTGTGCTTGCCCAGCCCGTAATCGTGCTGCCATCCGGCGCGGCATAGCTGACGAAAATCCACTCGCCATCTTCTTTGAGTCCGACAAATTCGGCAACAGTCCCTAACGGAAGCTGCGCCAGCACTTCGCCAGTGCTTTCCGGTGTGCGCCGTACATTAAGGTTGCTATCAGGCGCAAGGTTAAAAACGACAACCGTTACAAGGTCTCTACGGCCTTCTGGACTGGTGATATTCGTATCGCGCGATTCACCAGGGGTGTTGGCTGGGACAGTAGGCAGATTTCGCAGCAGAACATTTTCGCCACTTGCTGTGTTGACATCAATGTAATCGCCACGCGCCCAGGCATCAATAAAGCCGCCATCGGGTGTGTTGAAGGTGACAAAGAGCCATGTCGTTTCGGGGTCGAGATCTGTACGCTCATCTTCGAGCAGCGATACCGGGTCGATATATTCGTAGTCATCAGGAATTTGAGTCGCGCTTAATGGCAAATCCGCAATTTCGCCTTCGCGTCCATTGACCGTGACGGTAGTCCCCGGCGGGATGACACCGAGCGAAAGCGCCTGGCTGTTGGGATACTGCCGAAGCTGCAAATTCGCGCTTGGGTCAAGGTTAAAGACGCGCCCCGTCAATGTATTATCGGTAGGTGCGGACACAATCGGCGCGGGAGTCTCTGTCGGAGCGACAATCGGCGCAAGGGTTGGAGTAGGAGATTGCGCTGGTTGTTCAGCCGTTTGTGATTCTGGTGATGGGACAAGTGTCGCTGTCGCCACTGCGGCAACCGTTACAGCTTCCGCACCCGGCGCACTGGCGATACCCTGCGCCAAAGCGATTGGCTCAAGCGATGTCACAAAAGTTGATTCGCCGCCAAAAGCCAGAACGTTGTAGAACGTGCCGCCATAGTAGTTCGCAGCAGGAATACTGACATTTTCAGCATCACCGGGTGAAAGAACTATTGTTTGCGAACTGGGTGTAACCGCAGAGATGCCACTGGAATCACCCGCCGGGATATTGTCTGCCACAACCGTGCCGTCTTCCAGCGAAGCCGAGAAGGTTGTGTCACCCGAACTGCCATTGATGACGCGAATCAGCGCTTGATTCGGGGTGGCAATGCTCAGATCGTCCGTCAATAGTTTGACAGAAATAGCATCGGATGGGCCAAGCGCAAGGGCTGTCACCCAATCGCCACTTTCGACAGTCACACTCTCGCTGACCAGACTTTGCTGCGTTCCACTTTCGCGCAGCTCAACGGTATAAGTACCACCGGGAACGGAAATATAGCGGGTGGCTGGGCTGCTGCCGACAGGATCGGTCAGGGTAGCGATAGGCGTGTCATTAACGTAAACATCAACAGAGGGCGCGCCGGGAACACCATGCACAAAGCGCACAAATGCGCTGTCTGCGTCCGCTTGGGTAGGCGCGGAAAGGAGCTTGAACTGAGGTGTGACTGCTGTGCCATACAGCACGAGAATATGCGATGCGCCGCTGTTGAGCGCAAGCGTACCCAATGAGAGTAATGCGCTGTCAACACCTTCGCCGGAGGGTACAACCACCATATTGTAGGGAAATACAGGTATATCCAGTGTCCCGGCAGCCTGGTTGTAAGCGACTTGCAGCAGCACAGGGCGGCCATCGTCCAGCAAAATATCGACGGGTGGCGCATCAGCGATTGCGTGAATAACCGTGAAACGCGCTTTGCCCAGTGGCAGCGGATCCAGGATGTCCTCAAAAGCTGTAAATGCGATGGGATCGGTAAAAGACGAAACCACCATCGTCAGGGATTGCCCTGCGCCGGGTGTAATGATCTGCTCCCAAAGAGGTGATGTTACACCCATCTGAGTAACAGTTAACGAGCTTTCTCCGGCAGGTAGATTGATGTATTCCGTTGCCTGACCGAAAGCCAGAGTGCTCACGGTCAATTGGCCGTTGGTGTAGACATCAATCGCTGTTGCGCCAGGGATGGCATGGACGAAACGAACGAGAGCGCTGTCGCCCGATTGAGCAAGCGCAGTCATACCACCCAGAGATAATACAAACAAGATCAGCATCAAGCTGAGTGCGAGGCGTTTCCAATGTACCATCTTTCCTCCTTAAATGTTACCAGGATGCCTTTGGGAAGCTATTGTAATGCGGTTTGAAGCTTACCGCTCTATGTACCTTCTTCCCATTGGCCCAGGTAATGTTCCTGTTCCGGTGTCAGGGTATCAATTTTCACCCCCATTGCTTCCAGTTTGAGTCTCGCAATTTCTTGGTCAACGTCGTGTGGCAGCGCATAAACGTTGGGGGTCATTTCTTTGACATTCTTCAGCATATACTCTGCACCAAGCGCCTGGTTTGCAAAGCTCATATCCATCACGCTGGCAGGGTGTCCTTCGGCAGCGGCAAGATTAATCAGGCGGCCTTCGCCCAGGATATAAATCGGGCGACCCTTGACGATATATTCCTGAACAAATGGGCGTACCAGTCGCGGCTCGCCACCATTGCTCAATTTTTCCAGTGCAGGGATATTGATTTCGACATTGAAATGGCCGGAATTGGCGATGATCGCGCCAGACTTCATGCGTTCAAAATGCGGGCCGTCGATTACATTAACGTCGCCTGTCGCGGTGATAAAAATATCACCGACAGCGGCAGCATCGATCATGGGCATTACGCGGAAGCCATCCATCACCGCTTCGAGCGCCTTTAACGGGTCGATTTCGGTTACAACGACGTTCGCGCCCATGCCTTGCGCACGGCTGGCGATACCTCGGCTGCACCAGCCGTAGCCTGCAACGACGACAGTGCGCCCGGCCAACAAAATATTGGTCGCGCGGATGATGCCATCCAGTGTACTCTGGCCTGTGCCATAGCGATTATCAAACATATGCTTGGTGTTGCTGTCGTTGACCGCCAGTACAGGGAATTCCAGTGCGCCATCTTTTGCCATCGCGCGTAAACGAATCACGCCTGTTGTGGTTTCTTCTGTGCCACCGATAATATCCGTGAGCAGTTCGCGGCGGGTTTTGTGAATCGTGCTGACGAGATCAGCGCCGTCATCCATCGTGACATGCGGGCGGAAATCGAGCGCAGCCTTGATGTGATCGTAGTAGGTAGAGTTGTCCTCGCCTTTGATCGCGTAAACCGGAATTTCAAAATTGGCGACCAGCGAAGCAGCTACGTCGTCCTGTGTCGAAAGCGGATTTGAAGCGCATAGAATAATTTCTGCACCGCCGACCTGAAGCGTGTGCATCAGATTCGCGGTTTCAGTCGTAACATGCAGGCAGGCGGCGACGCGAATGCCTTGCAGCGGCTTTTCACGAGCGAAACGCTCACGGATAGCGCGAAGTACGGGCATTTCCTGCTCGGCCCACTCAATACGATAGCGGCCACCGGGCGCCAGGTCGAGGCTTTTTACATCATGTTCAACGGTCATTTTTGCTCCCAAAAAATCAAATAAGCCCTGAAATGAGGGCATTTTAGCATACGATTGGCGTGTTGTCGCCACAGGTTTGTGATCTCGTACCGAACCAGATCATTGAATCTCAGACATTTTCAGCTTGTAAAAGTGAGTCCAGCAGGCCTTCATCGTCAAAATGACTGCGGAAGCGGGCGATGAACTCTGGCATTGTGTAACGGTGATTTTGTGTCCCTGTTTGCTCCAGGACGTAGGTCGCGCAGAGAGCACCCACTTGCCCAGCGAGTTTAAGCGGCCAGCCCGCCGCCAAGCCGCGCAAAAAGCCTCCGCGATAGGCATCACCCGCGCCAGTGGGGTCTTTGATGTCACCGACAGGGAACACCGGAATGAAAATGAGGTCGCCATTCAGATAGACGTGTGAGCCGTGTTTGCCCTGTGTAATGACCAGGATTTCGATATTTTTACGCAGGTCGTCAATGGTAAGACCCGTCTTATTGCAGATAATCTCCGCTTCATAAGCATTGACGATCATGGCATAAGCGCCTTTCATGCTCTCTGCCAGTTCTTCACCACTCAAACGCGGCACTTGCTGGCTGGGGTCATACACAAAGCGAATCTCACGTTCGCGGCATTCGTCAGCCAGCTTCATCATCGCCACCGGATCGTTCGGCGAAATGACGACCATATCCGGTTTGCCATCGTAAACATCAGCCAGCGTATAATTGCGGGCATAGGCCATCGCGCCTGTATAAAACGAAGCGATCTGATTATTGTCGAGGTCAGTGTTTACGAAAAATGAGGCCGTAAACACCTCGTCAATCTGGCGAACGGTGCTGCAATCGACCCCGCTATCGTCCAACCATTTGCGGTAATCGGGGAAATCACGCCCGACTGTTCCCATTAATTTCGGTTTCATACCGAGCAGCGCCATATTATAGGCAATGTTGGCGGCGACTCCACCCCAATGCTTGGTCATGTCATCAACGAGAAAGCTGAGGCTGACCTGATGTAGCTGATCGATGATGAAATGATCGGTAAAATGACCTGGGAAACGCATGAGGTAGTCGTAGGCGATTGAGCCTGTTATGATAATATTCATTGAGGTTGAGATTCCTGGTTAATGTTGAGCGGGACTTTAACAAAACAGCGACGGATTTTACCACAATCTACCGATCAGACCAGATCAATTCACTCCGTCAGGAGGTCAGAAAATGACAACATTCGATCATCGCCGCATTTCACATCATAAGATAAAACTGGATGTTGATGGCTTAAGACAGGGTTTTTACAGCGATAAATATTTTGAAAATGTCGTCCATGTGCTGCAAGGCGCTCACGCCGAGGGCTACCAGTTCGCAGGCAAGAGTCCGCGAATGCTGTCTACCAATGCTGGAAAAATGCCGATTGGTGATTTGATTGTCGAAGGGCAGTTTTTTAACCGTCGTGCGCCATTTGCGTTGGTTGCTGGTGTCGATGCAGCATTGGCGATGATTCGCGCCGCGACGGGTTATTATGAGGGTGAAAATTTTGTCGAAACCTGGGATCAGCTTGAGATCAGAGCTGTAGAGGATGGCGTTTTGACTCATTATGGTGGCGATCCGATGAACGTCCAGACTGTCATCGAGATTTGTGGGCGCTATCGTGATTTCGCGCTGCTCGAAACGCCGATGCTGGGTGTGATGACCCGCGCCTCACGCATCGCCACTAACGTTTACAATCTGCTTCAAGTCGCCAATCGGAAACCTGTGCTGTTTTTCCCGGCGCGTTTTGATCTGCCCGAAGTCCAGTCGATTGACGGCTACGCGTATTGGGTGGCTGTCCAGCGCTATAATTATGAAACTGGTAATCAACTTCCGGCACTTGTGAGTACCGACGCGCAGGGAGCTTGGTGGGGTGGTCGCGGTGGCGGAACAGTTCCTCATGCTCTGATCGCCAGTTTTCTCGCGGACACTGCCGAAGCGATGGAGGCCTATGCTCGCTATGTCCCGCCGCATGTGCCTCGTATTGCCCTGGTCGATTTTAATAATGACACGGTTCGCGACTCGCTGGCGACCATCAACACGTTCTGGTCGCACTACCGCGCCGCGCTGGAAACAGGCGATACCGAAGCTCAAAAGCGCTGGACTCTGAACGGTGTGCGCATCGACACCAGCAAAAACACGCGGGATGAATCAATGGGGCCGGATGATCCTTACGGCATCAATCCAAAACTGGTGCGCCTTGTGCGTGAGGCACTCAACAACGCATGGCAAAATTGGGATGTACCCGCGCATTTAAAGGATGAAGTGCAAAAATACTGCCGAAATGTGCAGATCGTCGTCAGTGGTGGTTTTGACCGGGTGCGTATTCAGGAATATGAACAGGCGGGCGTTCCGGTGGATGCTTATGGCGTTGGGTCGCGCTTTTTCCAGAACGACAGCGATACGAATACCGATTACACAATGGACATTGTGCGTGTGCAGCTTGACGGTCAGTGGGTGGATATGGCAAAAGTAGGACGGCAGCCATGCGATAACCCGGATTTACAGCCTGTCGATCTCAAGACGTGGGAGTGAAAATTTCATGGATGAAGAAAATAAGTCAGAGGGTTGGGGTGATTTCCGCAAAGATGCTGACAAAGGGCGTGAGCCGGAACTGCTTCCCGGCCAGATGGGACGGCGGTTAATCTCGATTCAGGCGCTCCTTGAGCGTATCGAAAAAGCCTTTCTCGAAGAACACAGCGAAGATTCACTGGCAGAAGCGGACACCTCTGCCAAGCGCCTCAAACTGATTCTTGGCACAATTGATTATGTGCTGGCTGTCGAATCGATTCAGATGTCGAACGACGAAAAAGCTAAACTGATCGGCAAGACCTACAGCAATTTATTCGGATATGGCCCACTCGATCCGTTATTTTTAGATGAGCGCGTGACGACCATTTCGCTGGATGGCCCCAATAAAGCTTTTGTGCGTTATGGTCATGGCGACCTAGTTTCGACAGGGCCGATTTTTCAGGACGAGGCACATCTGCGTCGGATTCTGCGGCGGATTTTGGTGGATGCGGATACAGATTTCCACGATGACCAGCCATTTATCGAAACAGGCTTACGAGTTGATAATCGCCCTGTGTCGATTAACATCATCTCACCGCCGCTTTCTTTTGATTTCAATGTCGATATTCGTGTACACCCCAAAAATGCTCTTTCGCTCGATGATCTAGTTGAGTCAGGATTTTTGACTGCTCAGGCGGCGGCTCTCTTGACAGCGCTGATGCAATCACCACATGGTTTTGTCATCGTTGGCGATACCGAGGCAGGCAAGACAACGCTATTGAGTGCTTTGATGCAATTATTGCCGAATCCGAATCAGGCGATTGCGGTGGAACGAGCTGGCGAACTTCATCTGCCGGAAGGTGTGAAGCGGTTGATGACGGTCTGGCCGGGGAAAAATGATTCAGGGCTATCATTTGGGGCGCAGATCGGTGCGGCACTAGCGCAAAAACCGGCCTGTTTGATTTTGGACGAAGTGCGGGCTGATGAGCCGGAAACGATTGCGCCGCTGCTGAGTGAAGCCGATGCACCCCGGCAAATCTGGTCGTTTCGTGGCCCATTCGATGCCAAGCGGCTGCGTAACGCCCTGAGCATGCTGGCGCGACGCGCGGATTTCGCACAGGGCGAAGCGATGGTTACAGCCATGTATCACCGTCTGCCGTTTGTGGTGACGGTTTGGCGTGTGCGTGGGCAAATCCACCTCTACAGCATCGGCGAGTGGCAGTTTCGCAATTCGGACTACCCCGATTATGTGCTGCTGATGAAAAGTGAGGACAGCGAATTGAAGCTGACAGGCGAACGCCCATCACTACCGCTGGATTTGCCGGACGATTTTTGGGGGTGAGATATGCCAATTCATATTCGCGAGAATCAATACAAAGGTGTCAATGCGCACCTGAACAGCTATTTGCAGAATCAGCCGGGTGGCTGGTGGGAAGTCTTTCATAGTAATCATATCGCTGAGATTCGGAATGCAATTGATACCATACTTCCAACTGGATATTATGCGCTGAATGAGAAATCGCTTCAGATCGACACTATTGACACGACTACAGGGCAGGAACAACGGGGTCGAACCAAATTAGATGTGGGTATTTATGGCACACGACCCGCAAACTCAACAGCCTCTGCAACAGCAACTCCAACAGCGGTTATTCCGGTGATGGAGACAATTGATGATGAAGATTCTTTGAGCAGCGTGGTTATTTATCAAGGAGATTCCACGCGCAACATCAAGCCAGTCACGCGCATTGAATTGCTTTCGCCAACCAATAAACCACCGAGTTCAAACAGCCATTTTTATGTTACTCGGCGTAATGAAACTATTTTGAGTGGCATCAATCTAGTTGAAATCGACTATTTGCATCAAACACCCTCGCCGATCTGGAGATTGCCAAGCTATCCCAGGCGTGAACCTGATTCTTATCCTTACATGATTTTGGTCAGCAATCCACATCCCACCTTAGACGAAGGAGTTACACAAATCTTTGGCTTTCGCGTGGACGATCCAATCCCGTTCGTAGACATTCCATTGCTCGGAGACGACAAAATTCTATTTGATTTGAATACGGTCTATCACCGGAATTATATCGAAAATCGCTACTTCTACGAAGTCGCCGCTGATTACGAGCAGAAACCGATGAATTTTGAGACTTATGATGAAGACGATCAACGCCGGATCGAAATGCTCATGGTTGAGATTAGCAAGAAATTCGAATAGAGCAATTAGTTACCCGTTTTATGGAAAGCGATCTACTAACGTCCACTTGCTCTCATTCATTTCCCAATGAGCATACAGGGCGATTCCATCAATTGCCTTATAGTCTTCACTCTGGACGATACCAGCACCCAAACCATAAACGGCGTTTTCTAAATATTCGGTTGTTGTGTTATGCGATAAGGTGAATTCATCGGAAGCTGATATCCCAATAAGTAAATTAATGTCAGCCTGAGCGAGTACAGCGGCGCTGGTTTTAACCTGATACGCGATCCATGATCGGTAATCGGATGGGAAAAATAAGCCGGAATCGTAGGCCATGATCGCAATTTGATCGCTGTTTTCGGCAACCGTTCGCAGATAATCGGGTGACCACAGATGTACGGATTTTGGATAACGTACAATCGTAACTTCCTGCGTTGGATAAAGAGCGTGGGCTGCCAGTGAAAGGGTTGCACTCTCAGGTAGCGCGGCTCGAATCTCCTGAAGTGTTTGAATATATGCTAAATCCCCATCCCAAATCGCTTCGGCATTTAAATGAACGCCATCAAATCCCATCTCACTAACGGTACGTTCGCTGAATTGAGCAAGTTTTTCCCGTGTCTCAGGATCAGCGAGGCGATTAGCAATATATTGCCCACCTGGCAACCTAATTTGTATGGGAACACCAATCCAGCTCAGTAAAATTATTTCTGGTGCGATTCGGTGCATTTGTTGAACGAAATACGCGGCATGGTCGAATGTTGGGTTGAAGCTATTATCCGCTTTCAGATAACTCACATAGGCGAAAACGTATCGGATATGATGGTCCTGAAGGCTTTTCGCCAGGGCTTCAATTTCGGCATCGGTATGCGAATCCATCGCCCAGGTGACACTCAGCCACACGGCTTTGTTGGCGGAGTAATCCAGCGGCAACGTGGGAAGCGGCGGAGGTGGAAGGAATTGCCACGCGACCCACGCAAATAACAAAAGGCTGCCAACCAAAAGAATTTTTCCGAACTTACGCATGTGATGCCCAGCTTTTACAACGTTTCCCCGGCGACGGCAAGACGCAAACTTTCGGAGAACGGTGGACGAGCGATGCCATTTTCGGTGACAATGCCCGCCAAATAACGGTTTGGCGTCACATCGAAGGCTGGATTACGCGCTTTGAAGTGCATCGGCACGATGGGATTGCCATAAGGCGCGAGAACCTCACTTTTGTCGCGCTCCTCAATTGGAATCAGGTCGCCACTTGCCAGCGCGAGGTCAACGGTGGACGTAGGTGCAACCGTGTAAAATGGGATGCCATTCTCTTTCGCCAGCACCGCGATCTGATATGTGCCGATTTTGTTGGCGAAATCGCCGTTCGCTGCGACTCGATCCGCGCCAACCAGCACCAGTTTGATCTCACCTTTTTGCATGTAAAATCCGGCGGCGGTATCTGGCAAAATATCGTAGCTGACTCCAAGCTGTTCAAGTTCCCACGCGCTCAGGCGTGAGCCTTGCAGCCGGGGACGGGTTTCATCCAGCAAAACGTGAAAATGTTTATTTTGCTCATGCGCGGCGCGGATCACGCCCAATGCCGTGCCATAATCGACTGTCGCCAATGCACCCGTATTGCAATGGTGCAAAACCGTATCGCCATCCTGAATCAACGCCGCGCCATATGCCCCCATGCGCTGGTTAATCGCCACATCCTCATCGGCGATCCGCTGCGCTTCGTTCAGGAGTGCTGCCCGCAAGTCGTCCGGGTTTTGAAATTCGCCGCTGATCGCAATGCCCAACAGCTTATCGACACCCCACGCCAGATTGACGGCGGTAGGGCGGGCTGCTTTCAAAACGGACGCTGCCTGCCGCAAATCCGCGATCAGATTTGCAATAGTTGTGGCGCTGCTTTGCTTCGCGGCCAATGCCATGCCAAAGGCTGCCGAAGCGCCAATCGCTGGAGCGCCGCGTACCGTCATATCCGTAATCGCAGCAGCGACGGATTGATAATCCGGTAAATCAACGACCACCAGCTCCCAGGGGATTTTCTTCTGGTCGATCATTCGAACCTGACCGTTATACCATTCGACTGTACGCATAAAATTTCCTGCAAGCCTTTCAGGATTTGTAGGGGCGGGTTTCAGTCCCGCCCTAATCGGTGATCTCAGTATAAATTTCGATGCCGTTGAGCATCATGTGATAAAGAAAAACGAGATGCAAAAATTCAGCATCGTGCGGGACAGCGCCGATCTGCTTTGCCACGTCAACGGGTAAATCATAAGTATCGACGGTGTTCACGGGCAAAATAACCCGTATACCCTTCATCTGGTTTTGATTCGCCAGCAGTCGCACATACATCGCTAGTTGATAGGTGCAGAGATCGGTGCAGTCACCTACGATAATCCAATTTTTGATGTGCGGGCGGGCGCGAACCCACTTATCCATTTCCGGGTCAAGGCCACTGCTGATCGAATTTTTCTCGATGACGGTGATCTGATCAAAAAAGGGCAGGGCTTTGAACGCATCAACTGTTTGTGATTCTTCGGTGCCGCGTATGCAGTGCGGCGCATATTGAGCGAATTCTACCGCGTCCGGCGGATGTGTGTCCTGTGGCAAAGCGATGTCCCGCACACCATTCGCCCACGCACGCTCAAAAAGATGGGTGATCGGCTCGACAATCTCATTGACTCGCGGCGATGAGAGCGGCCCAATGGTGCAAAACCCTTTAATGACATCGACGGAAATAATGGCGACTTTATCCGCGCCATCTTGCGTGAGAGATGCCAGTGAAAGGGGCTGCAAGTTGGCTTTCCAATCGAGCATCCACTGAATAAAAGGGCGGCTGTTGCCAATAAACTCGTCAATATTCACGATTATTGCCCTCAAAATTATGGGAAAAACCGACGGGCTTTGCTTTCTAGCTGTGCGTCTTTGCGGAATCGAAAGAGCTTCGCGGGTCGACCACCTGTTTGAATATAGCGGCTCACAGGCTCGACAATTTTGGCATCGCGGATTTTCTTGCGAAAATTGGCTTTGTCCAGCTTATGATCGTCCAGAATTATCATGTAGGCTTCTTGCAGTTCGCGCAAGGTGAATTCTTCCGGCATGAGTTCAAACGCCGCCGCCGAGTATTCGATCTTATAACGCAGGCGTGTCAGTGCGTAATCGACGATTTCGCTGTGGTCAAACGCCATTTCAGGGAGCGCGTAAACGCTGTGCCATGCCAGCGAGTCGGATTTATCGAGGCAATCCTGCGAGAGCTTGTCGGCGGAGACCAGCGCAAAATAAGCGACGCTAATCACCCGATGGCGTGGATCGCGAGTTGGCGCACCAAACGTATAAAGCTGTTGGAGATAGACGTTTTCGACTTCGGTCTGCTCTTTTAGCTGTCGAATTGCCGCATCGTCAAGCGCTTCATCCAAACGAACGAAACCGCCAGGGAGCGACCAATAGCCATTGTAGGGTTCACCCACGCGCCGCACGAGGCAGACCTGCAAATCCTGGTTGCGAAGCGTGAAAATCACCACATCAACCGCAACACTGGACAGCCAACCGGAGTTTGAAATGGATACGTCAGTATTCATAGTGACTCCCACTATATGTTTGGCTGCCCGGCGTTGTCAAGATTATTGGTAGCCTTCAACTACAGCCACTAATAATTCGTAGGGTACAGGGCCGCGATCCCAGGTTTGCCCACCGGAGTTGATAAACTGTGGAGCCGCGTCACCCAGGCGAACCATAATCGTCGGGGTGCTTTTGACACCCACGCTCGTGCCCAATTGCATATCTTTGCTAAATTGATCGGCATCCTGTGCGCACCCCAAAAGCTCACTGTAATTCACGCCGACACGATCCGCCAGGGTGCGTGCTGTTGTTTCGTTGAAGCGTGCGCGGCTTCCAAGTTCGAACAAAATGTCGTGTGATGACCAGAATGTTCCAGGCTTAAGAGTGTCGGTGCATTCTGCCAACTGCGCTGTATATGGGCCGTAGGTTGGGTCAGCAGCGCTGATAAACATCCGATATTCAAATCTGGCTTGCCCGGTCAGAACATATCCCTCGATGAATTTTGCCATTTGCCCGGCATAATCCTGGCAGTGCGGACAGGCGAAATCTGCAAATTCGACGATAGTTACAGGCGCATCCGGGTTGCCCAGGACATATCCGCCATCTTCTGTGCGGCTTTTGGGAACGTCGTTATAGGTCGATGATGAGGCGGTTGGGATGCTGTTGTTGGAGATCATAATCGCCAGTATCGCGACGATGACCGCTGCGGCAACGATGACAGCGATGATCAGAATTGAGCGCTGTTGATTAGTATTTGGTGCGCGTGGAGTTCGTTTGGCTTGCTGCATAGTATTTGATTTTTCCTTACTTTAAAGTGTTGAATTTAACGCATTCGAGCCTGATTCTCAACTGCGAAAGCTGTGAGAATCAATTTTTGATTTTCAAAAATGGTATCAGCCAGGGTACGCGCTGTTGGTATTCCGCATAACTTGGCCCAAAGGCCGCTAACAGTCGCCGTTCTTCTAACACAGAGCCGAAAATAAAGTATAATGTCGCGACAGTGTTAAATACAAACATAGCCTGGGACATTGTGGGGAACGGCCAGATCGCCATCAGCGAAAATAGATATAACGGGTGACGTACCACTTTGTAAACACCGTTGACTTGCAAGGGTTCGGCTGGCAGCGGGAGTGGCTGGTTGTTCAGAAAGGCACGCAGTTGGCTAACGCCAGTGAATTGGCCGAGGTCGATCTGCAAGAGCGAAACTAATAAACCGATCAGGCCAATAACCTGGATCAAACGCAGTATCAGAGCCGGAGTGCCGCTGACCGACCATACACTATTTCCCGGATTCAAAATGATGAGCAGAAAAATCGGAATGAGCGAGATCGCAGCGATCACGTTATATCCAATTCGATACAGGCCATAATAAACCCTTTCACCGAAGCGCTTGCGTATGAAACCTTTAATATTTTCCCCGGCCATAAGGCTGTGGGTCAGGCTGAATAGCACCATTGCGAATATGATTTCTGTCATGATTTTCA
>JALHNB010000037.1:0-7677 GCA_022843745.1 Anaerolineae bacterium
CACTGGAACGCTCGAATGACTGCCATCATCTGACCGCCAGCCGTTGTTGAAACCCGTCACGACCCGAATTCGTCAATAATGCGCTGAATTTCGTCTGCGCCGATGTCCTGCCTCTCTGTCTTGGCATAGATCGTCAACAGCAGCACATCATCCTTACGCCGCAGGTAATAGACGACGCGAAATCCGCCGCGCTTGCCACGTCCACCAGAGGGGTTGCCAAGCCGCACTTTATACACGTCATAGCCAACATGTGGGATTTTGTCGCCGGGACGCTGGTCATTTCTCAACTGGTCGATTAGCCAATCAAGATCGTCCCGCACACTTGGATATTTCCTGCGCAGCCGCTTAATTTTCATATTAAAAGGCGGCGCAGTTTGAACACGGGTCGTCATTCTGCCTCGTCTTCTTCAGCGTCAAGTTCTGCCAGCAATTCCTCGACAGGCCGAATTCCTTCGCCCGTCATGGCTGCCCGCCACGCCTCGCGGAATTCTGCTTCGAGATCGACAGCATCTTCTTCGGGATCGTCGATAAAATCATCGGCTTCCTCGTCAGCCTCGACCAACGCCAGCAGATAATCGGCGGCATTCTCAAAACCACGCTCACGCGCCAAAACCTCGATCCGTTCGCGCTGTTCTTCGGGAAACTGAATAACCATGATTCACGCTCCTGTCACTCTATTCCCATTATAGCATTCTCAGCATGTTTTCCGTCACGCACGAGAGATCATCGCGCTGCCGGAGAAAACCGCGCCACGATTTGCCTAAACTTTGCGCACTCAGAGATAGTCTATGTGGCCTATAAATATTTCGCCCATATCTCATATGCTTACTCTGCACAAGGAATAAACGATCAGCCGAGCTGCCGTCGCCCTCCGCTGTCGTTTACGCAGGTATTGAAGCATAGGAGATATGATATTGGCACCAACGCTAACGCCCAATCATGAAGAAAAATGTCGTATTGAACGTGTTCGGATATGGTTCAAGTCATTTGTGCCGGGTGATCTCGAAGGCGCAGAATCTGTACCTGCGGGTTCGCATATGGGGAAATCCATGTTTCGAAGCCCCGGCCCCATTGAATCATGGTTTCTGACCGACCAACGCGGCTTCAGCGCTGATCCTGATGCCTCGTCGCGGATGCATTCAGAGATCGAACTCGATATGCAAAATTTCCGTACCATTCACGAATTGCATAAATGCGACCCCACTATTCAGGTGGATCACAAAAAAGGTACAGAAGATTGTCGCGAAACAGCGGATAGCAGCGATATGCGTTTCACGGATTTTCGTATTTCCGAGGAAGCAAAACAGATCTTCATGCACCTGCATGGGTCTGCGAAAAATGCGTGCCTGAAGCTAGGCCCGATAAACCTGTCACCGAGTTTGGACTATGATGTTGACATTATTGTCAGCATCAATGACAGTGGGCACGAAACGACAGTCAGTGTTAATGGGCAGATCGAACCCTATCCGGCATTTGAGATGTATATGACGATCAATAGTGGGCCAGTTGTGACGGTTTTTCAGGAACCTGTTGAACCTGGTCGAACGCCAGCCATTCTGATTGGCCCTCCTCAACGGGCGATTCACAAGTCCGTGACGGCATCATGCGAATCCGTTTATTAGAATTAAGGGGCTTTCATGCCAGATGTTGACGCGGTCATTGTTGGGTCCGGGCCGAATGGGCTTGCAGCGGCCATTGAATTGGCTCGTGCCGGAAAATCAGTCGTGATTTACGAGGCAAAAGACACGATTGGCGGCGGCGCACGGACTTTAGAGTTAACATTACCCGGCTATTGGCACGATGTATGTTCAGCCATTCATCCGCTTGGGGTTGGCTCCCCATTTTTTAAGACGCTTCCCCTCGAGCAGTTTGGCCTTGAATGGATTCACCCGGAAATTCTCATGGCGCACCCCTTTGATGATGGCACCGCGTCTCAACTCATGCGCTCTATCGAAGCTACAATATCGACGCTAGACCCTGGTGATGGCCCAGCCTACAAAGCCTTGATGGAGCCATTTGTAGATCGTTGGGATGATCTCGCCAGCGATACGCTCGGCCCGTTACGCATTCCACCTCGGCATCCTTTTTTAATGGCGCGTTTCGGCCTCAAGGCGCTGCGCCCAGCATCGGACCTCGCTGAAAGTCTGTTTCGTGGCCCACGAGCGCGGGCATTGTTCGCCGGGATGGCCGGACACGCCTGTATCCCGCTGGAGCATGTTGCAACAGCTTCTTTCGGGATGATGCTTGGCATTTTAGGTCACGCCGTTGGATGGCCGATACCAAAAGGCGGCTCTCAAAGCATTATGAACGCGATGGCGGCCTATTTCCAGTCACTCGGTGGGCAAATCGTGACATCAAATCCGATCAGCAATCTCAACGAGTTGGCCTCAGCCCGTACAATTCTTTTGGACATCACGCCACGGCAACTTCTACAAATCGCTGGAGAGCAGCTCTCTCCCCGGTATCGCACTCAACTTGAGCGATATCGCTATGGCCCAGGCGTATTTAAAATGGATTGGGCGCTAGCAGGGCCAATCCCCTGGACAGCGTCCGCGTGTCGCCGAGCCGGGACAATCCATCTGGGTGCGACCATCGAGGAAATCGCGTTATCAGAGCGATTGGCGTGGGAAGGTAAAGATTCACAAAACCCGTTTGTACTCGTTGCTCAACAAAGTCTGTTCGATTCGACTCGTGCGCCAGAAGGACGGCACACCGGCTGGGCCTACTGTCACGTACCGCACGGCTCAAAAGTTGATATGTCTGAACTGATTATTAAACAGATTGAGCGATTTGCCCCAGGCTTCCGTGATCTCATTCTTGAGACACGAACGATGACCGCCGTAGAATTGAATCGGTATAACCCGAATTACATTGGCGGTGATATTAACGGGGGTGTCCAGGACATCTGGCAGTTGTTTACGCGGCCTGTTTTGAGCCTGATACCGTATAAAACATCCATCAAAGGTGTCTATATGTGCTCATCCTCAACACCCCCAGGCGGCGGTGTACATGGGATGTGTGGATACCACGCTGCCCAGGTTGCACTGCGTGAGGTTTTTTAACAGAAAAAGTGCATGACTATCGACCCTTCTCCAACACATTGAAAAAGGGTCGAGGTATGGTCAATAATCTCCCCTACTCCACAAACTTCCGCAGCACATTCTCCGTCACGCGCGACAGGTTGTTGTCGTAGCCGTTGTGCGAGAGACACGCGCACCACGTAATCGCGCTGCCGGAGAAAACCGCGCCGCCATTTTGCGTCTCGAAATAAACCATGTCCGCATAGACCGTTTTTGTGTCCTCAAACAGCACATGATTGGTGATCGCGTTAAAATTTTCGACCACAGGCAGGATCGTTTTGGTGTGGCCGGAAGAAGTCGCCAGCACCAGCGTGTGATAGGGTGAACCGAGGCTGTAATCGACGCGATCCAGTTCGTCACCAGCAGCGCCGCCCAGCACCAAGCCGAAATTGCCGATAATTTCGTCGTCGCCGATGCCCTCAAAGATAAACTTCGCGCGTTCGTCAAAACTATCCGGCTTGCGCGTGAATCCGGGCGCACGACCATCCCATCCCTGCGCGGTAAAGCCCACGCCAACCAGCGTTTGCGGCGCTTTGCCACGATAGCGCCACAGGCCGCCATATTCGCCCGTCGTGCTGTGATGCCACTCCCCCGGCGCGGATTCCCAGGCGCGTGTTCCGGCGATATTCCGGCGCACTTCGACCATATGCGGGCGTTCCGGGTCAACGCTCGTCACCCAATAAAAACCGTTGCCGCCCAGATACATGATGCGCCCGCCGTTCGCCAGATACATTTCCAGCGCGGCTCGCATCGGTGTCGTCCAGTATTCGGGATGCGTACCCGTCAGCATGACTTTGTAATTCGCCAGCAAATCCAGGCCGTCGAAATGCAAATCCTCATCCGTCGCCACGTCATACGCCATATTTTTCGCCTCCAGCCAGTCGATCAGGTACATATCGGCGGCGAAATGGCGCGGCCCACCGACCAACCCCCAGCGATAATCCGGGCGCATATTGATGATCGGGCGCAGGCGCGACGAATAGCAAACACCGCTGCCATCGCTGTGGTAGTTATAAATCGAGGCGGCGAATTCGGGATGCTCCGCCAGATAAGGATCGCGAGGGTCGCGTGATGGCCCACGCAGATTGCCGTTTTCGTCGGTGGAGGGGTTCTCGCGGCCACGATAATTGGCATACGCCAGATACGTCATCGTCGGCAGCAGCACCAACGCGGGCGCAGTCGGCTTTTTGACACTGGGCCGCACCACAAACGGGATAAAATCCTTGATGTCGCCGCTGTTCAGACGCGCGGCATAAACCCCACTTTTCAGGCCGTCGGGGATCGTCCAGTCAAAATCGGCTTCCCAGCGCGAATCGTCCAGGTCATCATCATGAAAATGAATCGCGGTATATTGCTCCGGCGCGGTTTTAAAATCGGTTGCACTGCCATCCCAGGTATGCCCGGTCACGGCGCGAGTCGGCATATTAACCACCACGCCATGCAGACCCAGCGGTCCGCGATCCGTCGCTTTGGAGCTTGAGATTCCGTCCGCGAAATCCCACGCCGCAATCGGGTCGGCGGCGCGTGTTCCCTGCCGCAGCGCTTCGATCTCAATCGGCACGAGGGCACGTCCGAAAATCGACGGATTATCAATTTTGCCGTTGTAGAGCGCGGAAGGCACGATCTGAAGCGGCTTGATCTCGACACCGGACATCGCCCCAAACAGCAGCAGCGTATTCGGCGCGTTGGTCTTTAGTGTCTGGGGTTCGGCGGTTGCCTCGACCACCGCGCCGGAAGGGTCATCCGGCCAATCCTTCAGCGGCACCTGATACAGCCGCGCAAATCCACTCACCGCGTCGTAGCTGGCGGCGACAAAATACCACTCGCGCGTCCGCAGCGGTTTATCCGTCGTAATGCGCTGGCTCCCCAGCCAGAAATTGAGATCGCCATTTTCGCCGATCACCAGCGCGTAACCTGTTTCGTTTGTCCATTTGGTGACAATGCCCTGAAGTTTGCCATTCGTCGGCGTTGTCGGATAAATCCAGGCCTGAATCGTGAAACTCTCAGGCTGTGGCATGTCCGGCACAACCACGAACGACCCGCCATAAGCGATCTGCTTGCGCCCCAGGTGATGTTGAGGCGCTTTGATAATCTCCTCTTTATAGCCGGGGCCAGCGGGGTTATTGTCGGCGTGGATCAGCCGCACAATCGTCGCCTGATACGCCGACGCATCCGTGCTGACCATGAACTGAATCTTTTCGCCCGAAGCCGCGCTAAATCGGTCTGCATAGCCGGTGAGTTCAGGTTCCATCATATTATCCTTTTTGTGTAAGGTTCAAAAAACACATTATGTACGGTTTAAAAAAACAGATTTATCAAAATTGTGGGCGCTTTTCTCGCGCTATTTCGCACCTTTGATGGCTAGATTCGATATGGGCGCAAGCCTTGCGCCCCTACAATCGATGCTCACCTCTAACGATTGATCGCTAATCCAGATGCTCATAACGCGCTGGATTGCACCCTCGGTTGGGTTGTCCTCTCACCTTCTCATCACAGATTTCGTAGGGGCGCAAGGCTTGCGCCCTTGTATGTTCGGGTTACTCATTTCGCCATTATGGTAGCGCAAACCGTTCGCCGCCCGCAATCATTTCATGCCTGCGCGAACGGCGCGGTACTTGACAGGCCATACCCGCGCGAAGTACGCTCACCTTCTTTAGACATGAACTCGGTATGCACGTGGATTTTTAGCTGACCGCTGACCGCTGACCGCTGAAAGCTAACTGCTAAACCCGTGTTCCTTATTATTTTTTATGGAGGCAACAAAAAAATGATCCAAATTGCAGAGGTGCTCCCACCGCACCCTACCCCACTCTGGAAAATGGTCAAGCAGTGCGGCGTGGATTACGTCGTCGGCACGATGGATTTCAGCGGCATCAACGGCGGCCCGGAAGACCTGCCCTGGAGCTATATGTCGCTTGTCCGGCTCAAAACGGCTTATGAGGATGCCGGATTCAGCTTTGACGTACTGGAAAGCCGCCCGCCGCTGAACAAAGCCAAGCTCGGCCTGCCAGGACGCGACGAGGAAATCGAAACGGCCTGCGAACTCATCCGCAATCTGGGTAAGCTCGGTGTTGGCGTGTGGTGCTATGAGTGGATGCCCTATTTCAACTGGATGCGCACCTCGACCACCACGCCCTCACGCGGAGGCGCGATGGTCACGAGCTTCGATAACGCGCTCATGAAAGACGCACCGCTGACCGAATATGGCATCGTTACCGAAGATCAGCTCTGGGAAAATCTCGAATATTTCCTCAAGAAAGTGATCCCGGTTGCCGAAAAAGCCAATGTGAAACTGGCGATGCACCCCGACGACCCGCCGCTTTCGCCCATTCGCGGCCTGGGGCGCATCATGCGCTCGGTGGATAATTTCCAGCGCCTGCTCGACATTGTGCCAAGCGAAGTCAACGGCATCTGCCTCTGCCAGGGCAATTTCACGCTCATGACCAACGACCTGCCCTCAGCGATTCGCAAATTTGGCAAGAAAATATTTTTCGTCCATCTGCGCGATGTGCGTGGTACACCGGAGAAATTCGAAGAAACTTTCCACGACGACGGGCAAACAAATATGCTGGAATGCCTGAAGGCTTACCGCGATATTGGCTACGATGGTGTCGCCCGCCCTGACCATGTGCCGACGATGGAAGGCGACAGCAACGAAAACGCGGGTTATTCGGCGATTGGTCGCCTGTTCGCGATTGGCTATCTGAAGGGTCTGCGCCAGGCCGTCTACGCGGAATAGCAGCACCGATCTTGTAGGGGCGCAACGGCGGTGCGCCCCTACACAAAAACCCAACCCATCTCCAACCCTCACAAATATCCCCCGTTATAAACCTTTATTGTTTAAAACCCGAATTCGTCTTATACTACCTTTAGTAGGGATATGTATAATATGACTTTCACAACAAAATTTTTCCTTTATTAGCGAACTCATTCATCTCGAATTTTCTACACAACTTCCCAACTTTGGTTATTGAGTTGAAGTTAACCCATTACCATTTCGAAATCTCGTGAAGTGATAAGTTGACGCTGTATATTGAGTGTCTATCCGTAAATTCTGTTCGTAGGGGCGCAATATATTGCGCCCTTTTGAAAACAACATCCGATTTATTTTCTGAAGGCCCATTATTGCGCCCCTACCGGAAACACCGATTTCTCGAATAGATATTTAGTAGGATAATGTCCTTATCGGTTGATATGGCTCAATCAGGTGATGTTATGTTTGAAAACAGCGAAATACCCTCTCAGGCTATACTCGATGCGATGTCCGACGGCGCTTTGATTATCGACAAAAATGGAATTGTTCGCGTTGTCAATCGCGCTGCGCGGGGTTTGTTTGACCTCGGTACACCCTTTGGATACCCGGTTACGGCTGGCGAAACCACTGAAATGCAGATTGCTCAGAAAACAGGAGACGCCATCACCGCGCAACTACGCGTGGTCGAGATGATTTCCGAGAGCGAAGTGGTCTATCTGGCGCAGCTGCACGACATTACTGAATTCAAAGAACGCGAACGGCAGTTTCGTTATTATGCCAGTTTGCAGGAAAATATCCGAGATGGGGTGATAACAACCGATTTGGAGCTGCGCATCCAGCACT
>JALHNB010000037.1:7687-68075 GCA_022843745.1 Anaerolineae bacterium
ACGGTTGGCGCAGCGAAGAAATCGTCGGCAAAACGATTGGAGAAGTCTTGCAATCTCGCTTCGAGTCTGACGAGCAGCGCGATTTGCTGGTGCAGGATTTTCTCGCAACCGGCTTCTGGAGCGGTGAAATCGTCCAGCTTCACAGGCATGGCTCAGAGCTTCATTTGCTGGCCTCCATCACCCTGCTCAAAGATGAGATTGGCCCTTTTGGTGTTATCGCCATTATCGGAGATGTCACCGAGCGTAAGGAGCAGGAACGCCAACTGCGTTACTATGCCAGCTTACAGGAAAACGTGAGAGATGCCGTCATCTCTCACGATCTGGAATTCCACATTCAAACCTGGAATCTCGCTGCCCAAAGAATTTATGGCTGGCAGAGCGAGGAAGTCATTGGCAAAACCACCGCAGAAGTGCTGCATACCCACTTTGAATCAGAAGAACTGCGCCAACAAGCGATGGATGAGTTATTCAGGGAGGGTCATTGGCAGGCCGAAACGACCCAGCAGCACAAAGATGGAACCCTCATACATATTCAAATATCCCTGGTTTTGCTCAAAGACGGCTATGGTAAACCTTACGGCATTGTCGCGGTCAACCACGACATCACCAAGCGTAAGAAGGCCGAACAGGAACTCCAGGCGAAAATCGTGCAGGAGCGTGAATTCCAGAAGTATCTTGAGGCGCTGCCGAAGATCACGATTGAACTCATGAAAATTGATTCGTTGGATGGGCTTTATAAACGTGCAGTGGAACTGGGGCGCGAACACCTGGGATTCGAACGCCTGGGTCTGTGGCTCTATGATGCCGAACACGCACTAGCGCTGGGCACCTATGGTGTCGATATCATGGGCAACCTGGTTGATGAGCGCCATCTCCAGGCTGACCCTGCCGAAATGTCCAGCATCATGATGCAGTCATTAACCATTCAGGATCGCTTCGTCTTTGTCGAACAAGTGCCCCTGTACACCAGCCTTGAGCCAGTCGGTTTTGGCTGGAATGCCGTAGCGGTTTTATGGAATGGTGAACAAAATCTGGGTTGGCTGTCTATTGATAACGGCGTTCAGCATAAGCCCATTTCTCAGGCGCTGCTGGATATTCTGACGATTTACAGCCTGAAACTCGGCAGCCTGATTGCGCTTAAGCAGGAACAGATCGCCTTGCGCGAAAGTGAATCGCTCTATCGCCTCGTGGCGGAGAATATTACCGATCTCATCGCACGTTATGACCCGGACGGGCGATTTCTCTACGTCTCCCCTTCCTGCCGGACGATGCTCGGTTATGAGCCGGAAGAACTGCTGGGACACCTGGCGATGGAATTCGTTCATCTCGACGATGTGTGGGCGCTTCGGAATATGTACGCAATTGCCGTGAAGGAACATCGTGTTTTGCTCTCGATTATCTGCCGTTACCGCCATAAACAAGGCCATTATGTCTGGATCGAAAGCGGTGGCCGGGCTATCTATTCCGAAAACACAAACGAGATCGTGGAAATCGTCACTTCCGCCCGCGATATTACCCAGCGTATCAAGGACGAAGAGGCCCTCCAAAAGGCCTTTAACCTGGAGAAGGAATTGGGTGAACTCAAATCGCGCTTTGTTGAGATGGCCTCGCACGAGTTTCGTAATCCGCTGGCTGCTATTCTATCCTCATCGGGTATGCTGGCGCGTTATCGAGACCGCATGGATGCCTCGCAGATCAATCAAAAATTGGACGGCATCGGAGAACAGGTGAAGCATCTCACCGACATTATCGACGATGTGCTGAACCTGGGACGCTTACAATCGGCCTACAGTGATTTTAGACCTGTCGAGATGGATTTTGATGGTTTTTGTCGCGAAATCGTCAGCGAATATCAAAGCCAGGTCGAAATGACTCACCAGTTTGTCTATACCTCCGAGTCTATCCAGGCTATGCTCAATATGGATAAAAAACTGATGCGCGAGGTCATCACCAATCTGATTTCAAACGCCATCAAATATTCCCCCGCAGACAGCTCCGTTTTCATCAACCTCGAACACATCGGCGACTCCATAAATCTGAGCGTTCGTGATGAGGGAATCGGCATCCCCGCCGCCGATCTCAGGCATCTGTTTGAGCCGTTCCACCGGGCGGGCAATGTCGGGCGGATTTCGGGTACCGGGCTGGGCTTATCCATCACCAAACAGGCTGTTGAGCTGCACGGTGGCGACATCACGGTAAAAAGCGAGGTCAACATCGGGACGACATTCCTGGTGAGTATCCCCACAGCCTAGAACCTGTCTGGAGATTCATCCCCTATCCCCCGACCCCTTTCCCCATTGCATGGAGAAAGGGGAGAAATACGAACTCAGCAGGGGAAATCCAGGCCATAAATGCGTCGCAAATCGAATTATCAAACAGCTTCTTCAGCCTGCGAATACACTGCCCTTGACGAAAATCATTCGCTCGCTATCGCGTTTTGCTATGAATATTCCCAACATGTGCTGGTTGATTTCGATGCTGAGATGCCCACACTATTGTTATAGTACAGATTACGTCCTACAATAGTCAGAGGCGAAGGGGTTTTAGCGCATATTGGATTCTTGAGGTCGAAACACACCCGATAATCCAGCCGATTCTGTGGTCAGATTATCCCCAACATTTTCTATTACGTGGCAAAGGTAAGGGTATGTTTAAAGACGATGAAACGGTCTTTCATGCCATCGTTGATGGGATTCCTGATGGAGTTATGATTGTCGATCAGCACAACACGGTGCAAATGGCAAACGAGGCTGCTCGCGCGCTCCTCGACGTGTTCCCTGGTGCTCAATTTCCGTTCCGCATGATCAACGGCCAGATCGCTCTGACAAACCGGACTTTTGAACTTCGCGTCAGCGATATGCCCTGGGGTGATGAAGTTGTTCATCTGGCGATGCTGCGTGAAATGAGTGAGGGCGAATCCCTTTACCGCGTATTGGCCGACCACATTTCCGATATGGTCTCCCGGTACAGTCTGACCGGCGAGTTTACCTATGTCTCCCCTTCCTGTCAGGCGATGCTGGGTTATGAGCCTCATGAGCTTCTCGGTCATTCCGGCATGGAATTTGTTCATCCCGATGACATCGAAATGGTCATGACGCACTACGCAACTGTCATCATGGAGCGCGTACCTTCGCTCTCGCTCACTTTCCGCTACCGCCACAAAGCCGGACATTATCTGTGGGTCGAAACCTTGGGGCATGCCATCTATTCCGAAACGACGGGCGAACCGCTGGAATTGATTACGTCCGGGCGCGATGTGACGGCACGTGTGCAAAATGAGGAAGCGCTGCGGCTGGCCTTTGAGCGCGAAAAAGAACTGGGCGGACTCAAGTCGCGTTTTGTGACGATGGCCTCGCATGAATTCCGCACACCGCTGACCTCGATTTTGTCGTCTACCGAAATCCTCATCCGCTACCGCGAACGCATGGACGAGGCGCAGATAGACGAGAAGCTGACGCTGATTACGGACCAGGTCAAGCACCTGACAGACATTATGAGCGATGTCCTGAATCTCGGACGCTTACAATCCCGACAAAACGAATTCAAACCCACACCCGTGGATTTCAGCGAACTTTGCCGCGAAATGATCGGTGAATTCCAGAGCCAGCAAAAAATCACGCATGAGATTGTTTATACGCATACGCAAACCCCGCTGATCCTCAATCTGGATCGGACTCTCATCCGTCATGCGCTCACCCATCTACTTTCCAACGCGGTCAAATATTCGCCCGTTGACAAGCCCATTTCGGTCAGCCTGACGCACGACCATGATGCAGCCCTGTTACAGGTGCGTGATGAGGGAATCGGCATCCCCAAAACTGAAATCCAGCGCGTATTTGAACCTTTTCATCGGGCTGGCAATATCGGCACGATTTCCGGTACAGGGCTTGGGCTGCCCATCGCGAAAGAAGCGATTGAGCGACATGGCGGCACGATCTCGATTGAGAGCGAAGTAAACACAGGCACGACCTTCACCGTCCGTATCCCGCTGGGTTAACATCGCGCCTCGCCAGGGCTTCAAAAGTGGCCGGAATAGATTCCGGCATTCTCCATTTCCTTAACACTTCAAACTATGCGACCTCATGTAGTATAAATATAGAATTTTCAACACCTTTATACTTCACCTTAAAATTTAACTTCGACAACGAATCATCACGGTGTTCGGGCGTATTCAACATGTCCCGATCCATTGTCGCACGTCAATTTTAAGGCACTGAAAATTCGAAAATGGCGCTACAGTTTTTATCTACTTTTGGGGAGCAATGATTATATGATTCGCAAGATGCTTATATTCATGTTGGTGTGCTTGATTGGCGTGATCCCTGCTTTTGCGCAAGACGAAGAAAGCGATGCGGCCTACGCACCCTGCACGGAAGAGGAGTTGACAGCTACGCTTGAGGCAATATCGACGTATAACGAGGCACTGGCTGAACTGGGTGATATTGGCGCTGGCCCGCAGGATGCCGCCTATGGCGCAATTCTCGCCGCCTATGACAGCTTCAGCTACGAATTCTGGTATACGCTTCACCCCGAACTGCCCGGCTGTGCCGAAGCGCAGGCGGTTGCCCTCAACGTTGGCATGATCTATGACGAATATCTGACCATCGGACTGCTGCACAACATCGCGGCCTGGGCGACTGCCAGCGGCGATACTGACTCTGCCGATGTCTTTACCGCCAGCGCCGAAGCTCGCTCCGCTGTGATGGCCGAAAGCGTCGATCTGATGGAAGGCATCACCGCCGAGGATATGTCGGCCTGGATTAACAGCGATGGCATGGAATATTGTGACGAAGAAACTTTTAACGCCTCGCTCACAGGTATCGGCGAATATTTCAGCAGCCTGGGCGAACTCCAGAGCCAGATCAGCGAAGACGTTGGCGAAAATCTGGCAGCGCTGATCGTATCCGATACCGCTGCTCAGACCTATTGGAGCGATGTCTACCCTGCCGTGAGTGGCTGCTATGAAGCCGATTATTATGGCTGGGAAGCAGGCCGTATCCTGGATGAAACCACGATTATCACTGCGCTGGCGATCAATGCGACACTGGAAAGCGAAGCTGGCAACACCGACGTTGCCGAAATGATGGCCGCGAGTATCGAAGCGCGTTCCGAAGGTCTGGCAGCATACACCGAAGCTGTCTTTGGAACTACCGAAGAATAGATAAGTTCTATCTGAAACGAGAATCCCCTTCATGTAGTGAGGGGGTTTTTGATTTCAGATGAAAACCGTATACTGCAATTCTGATAAGATATCTCGCGAGCAGAAAGTGAATCCGGAATACGTCCTTCATAAAGAAAATGTCGATTTCCTGACGAGTGAACGGGAAACGCTGGCGCACGAATCAGAGGTTTTGGACAATATTCGTAATCAAATCCCGCATGATCTGCCCATCATCTTTGCGGATTTGGGGTTTGCCTTTTTCATGCTATTTACCTTTGTTCCGGGCGTTGTTCTGGGATGTGGAACAATTCTGGCTATTGCATCTTTAATACAAAGGTTTCACCTGACCACCCTTCTAATGGCTGTGGTCACTGGTTTTTTGGCGGGTATTTTCCTGACACTGGCTGTCGCTATGGCAGCAAACTTCATATTTTTTGTCTGTAATTTTCACGGCAAACAACCTGATCTTCGCGCCTATAAACGGTTGATTCAGGATCGTAAGATTGTTGAAGGCGTAGTGACGAAGGTTGTCCGTGAAAATGAAAAAATGACGATTTCATTTGAGTTTTTGGTCGTGAAAGCGCGTGTTAAAATTCAGCGGGTATATACTACGAGCTTCGTGAGAGAGTTCAGGCGGGGTGATAAAGTGATTGTGTTATATGGTAATTTTGCAGCGGTACTTTTATAGCTGTTTCAGATAATGCAGTTTGCTAATTGCTGCATTTTTTCACCTATGTCATTGGGATTTTATATGACTACACGAAGTAATTTGCTTGATTAACAATATACCACGCACCCCCGCGCCTCAAGATCGCCCAACCACCCCGGGAGCGACAGATGCTTACACCAGCGCAGATCGAGCCTTTCCAGGCGTGGCAGGTCAGCAATACCCGCCGGGAGCGCCGTCAGCAAATTATTTCGCAAGTCCAGGTGCGTCAGATTTTTCAACTCTCCCACTGACTCCGGCAGCGCCGTCAGCCGATTATTGCGCAAATCCAGCCGTGTGAGATTCTTGAGCGCACCAATCGACTCCGGCAGAGCCGCCAGCGGATTGTTCAGCAGGTACAGTTCGCGCAAATTCGCCAACTCCCCTATCCTCTCCGGCAGCGCCGTCAGCCTGTTATTCATGAGGTGTAGTTCGCGCAGTTCGCCCAGGTTGCCAATCGACTCCGGCAGACTCGCCAACTGATTGTTGTACAGCCGTAGTTCTTTCAAGCTGGTCAGATTACCAATCGACTCCGGCAGCGCCGTGAGCAAATTATCCGTGACATTCAGATACGCCAATTGACGCATATTCTCAAACAGGGATTCCGGCAGCGCGGTTAAGCGGTTGTCGCTCATGTAGAGAAAATATTTCAGATTCGTCAGATTTTTGAGCGATTCCGGCAGCGAAATCAGCGCGTTATGCCCGATGTCCAGTGTGTGCAGATGGGTTAGCCTGCCGATACTCTCCGGCAGCGCAGTTAAATCGCTGCTGTGAATATACAGTTCGCGCAAATTCGTCAGGTCGCCGATGTCCTCCGGCAGCGTTTTTAGCGGATTATCGCCGAGATACAGCGTTTCGAGGGTCGTCAGCCGCCACAACCACGCTGGCAGTACCGTGAGCTGATTTTTCATCACACGCAGTTCGCGCAGGTTTTTCGATTCGGCAATCCTGTCTGGCAGAATCCCCAACTGGTGCCCATCCAGATCAATTTTTTCAGGCTGTGATGCTGGCAAACGAATATCCTTTCACGGCACATCTCCGATTATTCCGCGACTGGCTGCCACAATTCGATGCGGTGGCCTTCCGGGTCGTGCAGATAAAACAGATAAGCGCCCCATTTTTTGCGGATGGGGCTGACCGCGATCTGCTGCGCGACAAAATCGGCGTGGGTTTCGTGAACATTGGCAATCTCCCATGAGAGCGTGATGCCCTGCCCCTCTACGCTGTCAATCGTCGCGCGGCTTTCATCGGCAATGCTCAGGTATGCGCTGGCGGTGAGCCGGAACTCGATAAACCAATCGGTCTGATGGCTGACCGGGAACGCGAAAATTTCGCGATAAAAAGTGACCGTTTCCCGCCATTTGCGGCAGTAGAGAATAGTGTTCGTCCGCTGGATGTTCAAATGATGCCTGGATTCCGATTGAGTTGTTCAGATTATGCCCGCATTCCGCTATGGTATTGGATATTCAATTATGCCTGCTTTCCGGCGTTGAGCGGGATCGTCACCGTCACGGTTGTGCCGCGCCCGACCTCGCTCACCAGCACAATCGAGCCATCCAACAGCGCAACATCGTGTTTTACCAACGCCAGCCCAATGCCATTACCCCCCACTTCGTTAATATTGCTGCCGCGCACCAACACGTCAAACACGGCTTCCTGCTCATCCTGCGGTATACCAATGCCAGTGTCTGAGATGGTGATCGTAAGCGTCTGATCCTGAACCTCTAGCATGCAGGTGACGGTATCCGCTGAGTATCGAATGGCGTTGGTGAGCAGATGAAGCATCACCTGTTCCAGCACTTCGTGATCCGAAAACACCGATCTCGTACCGCTGTGTATCGTCAGCGCAATACGATCCGCCGTATGGGTGCGTTCAGAAGCCAGTTTGATCGCCGAGGCTACCAGATCTTGCAGATCAACCGGCGCTGGATTCGGTGTACGAACCTGGCTCAGGCCGCGCAGCACATCCAGAATATCGTCCAACAGCGTTTGCAGATGGCGGAACTGATTGTCGATCTTATCCCCATGCCCTGCTTTTTGTTCAGGGGTCAAACGGTCTGAATAGCGTGTCAAAATATCGAACGAAGCCCGCAGCACGGTTAAGGGTGTACGAAATTCATGAGAAAGACGGTTGAGGATATGCGTTTTTACGCGCGTCATTTCCAGATTTTTTTCCAATGAGATTTCCGCCCGCTGGCGTTTCAGCCGTTCCGCCATTTCAGCTTGCAGCGCATTATTCTTCTGACGTTCCAGTTCTGTTTCCCGGCGTGCGGTATCCAGTTGATAAATAACTTTGAGAACGGCGAGCCGGCCACGTCCCTCATTCTCATCCAGTCGATTGCGTATGTCCTCGGCCTCCCGTTGATATTGCAAGGCCTTTTTGTACTGCCTGCGCTGTTGATAAATGTCTGAGATGCTGCGATTCACATTCGAAAGCGGCATCAGATCGAATTTCTGGGAGGCATCCCGCGCTTGTATAAAAGTTTGAAGGGCATCCTCCTCACGTCCCTGCTTCAAATAAATAGCAGCGACCATCGCCAATGCGTCTGTGGGGTTCGAGCCGATTTGCCCAATCGCTTCCAGCGCTTCCTGTGCATATTTCAAAGCGTTGTCCCAGTCCTTCAGGCTCATGTAATACTCGGAAAAAACCAGCAAAATCTCAATTTGCGCGTTGATAAATTGAGTTTGTTTCGCATCATCCAGTCCCACTTGCATCATGTGGAGACCTGTTGAAATATCTTGCAGCGCCAGGTATGAATTGGCAAGGTTCATGTAAAAAAAGCCTCTGGGGATTGTTAGCTGGTGTTCTTCGATGACCGCCAAACCTTTTTTACCATAATGCAGTGATAACTCATAATCCTCAGACATCGCGCAATAGACGCCCAGATCACTCAGAGCCATTGCCAGCAGTTCCCAATAGTGATGTTCTTCTGCCAGGGCGATTAACTCCTCGACCAGTTGAATACCTTCTCGCCTTTGTCCAGCATAGCTGTAACAGACATGCAGATTCAACAGCGCATATCCATACTCTTCTGTTAAGTGATGCGCCAGGGCAAGCTGCGCAGCTTCCTGTCCAGGTTCTATCGACTTTACGCAGTTGACTAAGCGGTTATAGCCCCAGCCCAGGTAGTTGAGGCTGCGAACCACAGACCGGACATCATCAATTTCTCTGGCAATGGTCAGGGCTTCTTCGGCGACTTTAATGAGCTGCGTATAATCGTTCCACCGCAGTTGGTGCGCTTGCTCGAGTAACCTTTCCAGAGCAGTGATGGACATATTCCACCTCCTGTAAGCGATGTTACAGAATAATGTTTATGCTTATCACTGTAGCACGTTTTATCTAAGCGCGTGACCTCACACCTACCAGGGCAAACCCGTATCTGCTCAGGTATGGGCAGAGTATCGAGTTTTTAACCGGGTTTGTTGCGCTAAACCCCTCCCCCGACCTTTCCTTCGGTCACCCATTTCGCAAGCTCATTGAGAGGGGAGTCATGCGCTCTTGAAGTCCCTCTCTACGAGCGAAGCGAAGTGGGGAGGGATTTAGGGAGGGGTTAAGATTCTGCCCCTACCTGAGTAGTTACACCCTGTTACAATCTTTTCAACGGTTCACAAAAGATTTTAATAGGTCTGGAAAGCCCCTCTCCAAAGCATTGGAGAGGGATTGGGGTGAGGTTGACGCATGACCACATTATTCTGCGCAGCTACTACAGCCGTGCGCCCCTACGATCCGCCTGCGATTGTAGGGGCGGGTCTGAAATCCGTCCGGCGTTTTGCAACCTGATTTATTTCTGTGGCGAACTACTATTCTTCCTTGATCAGATTCAGCAGATTATCCTCGACGGTGTACAGCATCGGGCAAACCAGAATTTTGGGATAACGACGGCGCAGGCGGTGTGCTTCGCTCAACACAAAGTCGATCTCATCGACGATCTCAAACAGCGGCGCAAAGCTGTTGAAATGAGCCTCAGCGTGGTCGTGCGTCCAGCCGCCGTTTGTCACCAGATTATCGACAAACATTTCTTTGCGGGCTGCCAGATTGACCATGCCGCAGTTGTTATGACCGATGAGCGCAATTGCCCGTGCACCGCCAACGGCAATCGCATACGAGACTTTAAATTCGCTGTTACGCAGGTTCGCCCCGCCGGAACGGATGATATACGAGAAATTATCCGGGATGCGCAGGTGCTTGCGGTGATCCATGCACATGCCGATCAGCATTTCGGCGCGGGTATAGGTTTGAAATGGGTAATTGAGATTGTTGTATTCCAGCAGACGCGCAATCGGCGTGTCGCGGTACTGCGGAAAAATGTCTTCCGCCTGGCGAACCGGAATCAAAGCTTCCATGTTATGTGTGACCCCTCAGTAATTTGTCAGGGACTTGTGTAACCCCAAGTGATTAATCAGGGACTATTGTAGCGCTTTTAGTGGATGGCTGGAATATGTGTTAAATCGCCAACAAAAAACGTTAGAAATGTATCTTTACGCTGAGGTGCTATACGCCGCTTGCCCTGCCAGCACAATATTATTACAATCAACGTTATCGAATTGAGCTGTCCATAAACAGGCAAAAAGGAATTCCATTCGATGAAACCAGATTTTGGCGACACATTCAGCAATGCAAAAGCCTATGAGGGCTATGTGGGTCGATGGAGTCAGCTTGTCGCGCACGAATTTATCCCCTGGCTGAATATCGCCCCTGGCCTGACCTGGCTCGATGTCGGCGCGGGAACGGGCATTCTGACCCAGGCTATTCTCCAACAGGCTGCCCCGGCGAAAGTGATCGGCGTTGATTTATCGCGCGAATATATCGAGTTCGCCCGCCAGCAGGTTCAGGATGATCGTGTCGAATTCAGAGTGGACGATGCGGCTAATATCGCTAGCGAAACGCTGCAATTCGATGCTGCCGTTGCGGGACTCGTCCTCAATTTTCTGCCAGCGCCGCAGCAAGCCGTGAACACAATGACACAGGCCGTCAAAAGCGGTGGTACTGTCGCTGCCTATGTTTGGGATTACCGCGGTCAGATGGAAATGATGCGCCACTTCTGGGATGCGGCTATCAAGGTCGATGCTTCTGCGGCGGAAGCGGACGCAGGCCAACGATTTGCGATTGCGAACCCCGACAATTTGCGTTCGGCACTTGCGTCAGCGGGTTTAACAGCCGTTGAAGTTATTCCAATCGACGTTCCGACCCGATTTCAGGATTTTGATGATTACTGGCTGCCCTTTCTGGCGGCACAAGGCTCCGTTTCCAAGTATCTACGCGGCATCAGCGACGACACGCGAACCGCATTGAGTGACCAGCTTCAACGACAATTGCCGATCCGCGATGATGGGACAATCTCTCTGGTCGCTCGCGCCTGGGCGGTCAAGGGGATAAAGTAGATATTTTGGACAGCCAATATAAGGAGCGTCAGTATGGCGGATAAAGAATACACAATCACGCTGCAAGTCACCTGCCAGCACCCGCCCCTCGGACATGGGGATTTTGGCTTGCAGGACAAAAATGATCGACTGCTTCCCCCCACGTCCACCAGCGCTGATGCCTGCATATTTGAATGTGCTGTCCGCGTGAAGCAAATCGAGAAAACGGGAATGCCCAATTTTCTCGGCGAGTTCGCGCACGGCACTGCTGAGGAACGATTCCTGTATCTGAGCCTACGCGCAAACAATGCCTATCTGAAGCGCATCAAAGTGCCGCTGAAGTCGATCACTTGGGAGCAAGTCATGGAGGCTGCCGGGCGCGAAAATGCTAAATTGGCCTGTGCCGTTGACAGCGCCAGAACAGGGACAGTCAAGCTGCTAGGCGCGGGCTGGCAGGTGGTGTAAGGTGCTCGAAAATCGCCGACGAGCTTTACCAGTCCGCTTCAGCGGGCTTTCTTTGATAGCCGTATGGCTTTTAGCCTAAGGCGGACGAGGTAGCACAACAAGTTTCTGCGAGGCAAAACATGGACATTACAAAATTCTGGCAACTGATAGACGAAACCCGAATCGCCAGCAATGGCGATGTCAATAAGCAGGCTGCGCTCTTGGTCGATAAAGTCGCATCTCTATCGGTGGAAGAAATCATCGAATATGAGCGTATTTTCGATAAATTGGAAAGACGTGTTCGTAACCGACATGATTTAAGCGACATTGCTGATTTCATTGGCGGCGGTTTGGGTGACGATGGCTTGCTGGATTTTGCTGGATGGCTGATTGGGCAGGGGCAGGTAACTTATGACAAGGTGCTTGCCGACCCTGAAGCGCTGGCTGATATCGTGTCTGTAGAAGACCATGACCACATCGTCGCGGAATCGCTGCTCTATGCCGCGTACTATGCTTACGAGAAAAAAACAGGCGAAGAATATTGGCTCAATTATAAAATTCTTCCTGACGAATTACCACCAGTCGTAGAAAGCCCGATCAAAGGGTTTTCAAACGTAGAAGAATATTACGCCCTTTTCAAAGAGAAATACCCGAAAGTCTGGGCGAAGTTTCGTGAGTAAAGGGTTGGCACGATAAGCCCATTGGACACCCGCCGCGAGTGCGGTAATATCCCCTTTTCGAAAACCCGCCAGAAACGAGGACACCTATGCCATCCATCGAGCGCTATCTGAACGTCCGCCTCGCCAACACGCCAGCCTTCCGCGCCGACAGCCAGCGCATCGCCTACCTCAGCGACGTGACCGGTGTCCCGCAGGTCTGGCAGGCGACCATTCCGCCAGCCGGAAGCGACCCCCTCTGGCCGGATCAACTCACGTTCGAGCCGGATCGCATCTCGGCGGTAATTTGTTCGCCTGTGGATGATCGCCTCGTTTACGCCCGTGACATCGGCGGTGACGAAAACGCGCAGCTTTTCCTGATGAGCGCGGACGGCGCAAGCGAAATTTGCCTGACGACAGGCTACGAAAAAGCGATGCACATCCCCGGCGATTGGTCGTCCGATGGCAAAAATCTACTGTTTGCTGCCAACCGCCGTAAACCCGGCATTTTCGATATTTACGTTCAGACGTTCGCTGATGAAGCGGGCGAAGCGCGTCTGATCTGGCAAAACGACGCTCCCGGCTTCCCGTTTAACATGATTTTTTCGCCGGATCATCAACGCGCGGCGGTCATGCGCATGGCAAGCTCATTCAGCACTGATCTGGTCGAAATCGACATCCAGACCGGGAACGCGCGGCTCATCTCGCCAGAGGGCGAAAATGTGCGCTATTTTGACATCGCCTATGCCGGGGATTCGCTGCTGCTCTGCACCGATCTCGACACCGATTTCATGCGACTCGCGCGGCTCGACCCGAATTCGCAAACGATTGAAACGATTTACGCGGGCGATTGGGATGTCGATGGCATGGCGCTCTCGGCGGACGGCAGCAAATTGGCCTATGCGCTCAACGAAGATGGCATTTATGCGCTCTATGTGCGTGATCTGCAAACGGGCGCGGTACGACAATGCCCAAAAATCGGCGATGCCCCCGGCGTGATCGTCTCGACCAACAGCCTGAATATCGACTTCGCGCCGGATTCGCAAAAAATCGCCTTCAGCTATACCAGCGCCACGCGGACGCAGGATATTTACGTCTGGGATTTGCAGACCGATGCCGTTTTCCCGATAACGCGCTCGTCGCATGGCGGCCTTTCGACAGCTTCATTTATCGCGCCGGAGTTGATCCACTACCCTACATTTGATAAGAACGACTCCGGCGAAACACGAAAAATTCCGGCCTTCTTTTATCGCCCACAGAGCGACAAACCGCTGCCAGTGGTCGTCATCGTTCACGGCGGGCCGGAGGGTCAATCGCTGCCAATGTTCAGCTTTTTGATCCAATATTTGCTGCACAGCGGCTACGCGGTTTTTGTGCCAAATGTGCGCGGCTCTGTCGGCTATGGCAAGACGTACAGCCACCTGGATGATGTGGAAAAACGCATGGATTCAGTCGCGGATTTGGCACACGGCGCGTATTGGCTGCGCGAACAGCCGGAAATCGACGGCGAAAAAATTATCGTCTACGGCGGCAGCTACGGCGGCTATATGGTACTGGCTGCGGTGACGGCTTACCCGGACATCTGGGCGGCGGCTGTGGACATCGTGGGCATGAGCAGCCTCGTGACGTTTCTGGAAAACACCAGTGAGTATCGCCGCGCTCACCGCGAAGCTGAATATGGCAGCCTGGAACGGGATCGTGAATTTTTGGAAACCGTCTCGCCGATCAATTTCATCGACAAAGTGACCGCGCCGCTGATGGTCATTCATGGGCGCAACGACCCGCGTGTGCCTCTCAGCGAAACCGAGCAGTTGGTAGAGGCGCTCAAATCACGCGGCGTTCCGGTGGATTTTCTGGTGTTTGACGACGAGGGTCACGGCGTTATCAAGCTGAAAAACAAGCTGGTCATGTACCCGGCGATTGTGGAATTTCTCAAAAAACACGTCCAATAAACGCGCATTTTTATTGATCACAAATCTACTGTAGGGGCGCAAGGCTTGCGCTCATTACTAAAAATTACTCTGCAAAATCGGCTATAATAGATTTACCCAATAGCGGAACTGAATCATGACCGATGCCATTATCCTGACAATCCCCGAAGACATTTCCGCCCGCGCCCGGCAGATCGCGGAAACACGCGACCAAAGCGCCGAGCAGGTCTTGATTGACCATCTTAAAATGCTGTCTCAGTCCCTCCCGCCGGACATCCAGGCCGAACTTGATGCGCTGCCGCATCTTTCCGACGATGCGCTGTGGACAATTGCGCGTGAACACATGCCGGATGATGCTCAAACCCGTGCGAATGAACTTTTGGATCGCAACTCGCGTGATCTCATTACCGATGATGAACATGCCGAACTCGAAATTTTAGTCGAACGTGCGGATCGCCTAATGCTGCGCAAAGCCGAAGCCGCGAGTCTCTTACGCCAGCGGGGTTTCAAGTCGGTGAATGAGTGAGCTTTCATGGAATAAGCTCAGACAGCAGGTTTACGAACGCGCCAAAGGCTGTTGCGAATATTGCCAAACCTCTGAGAAAAACACCGGACAGGCCATGCAGGTTGACCATATTGACCCGAATGGTGACGACAACTTGGAAAATCTATGTCTGTCATGTTGGAACTGCAACAGCAGCAAACACAAAGCAACCAGCGTTATCGACCCTGAAAGTGGTGAACGTACTGCACTTTTCAATCCTCGATTGCAACGTTGGAACGATCATTTTGTGTGGATCGATAATAATACACAGCTTGAGGGTTTATCAGCCGTCGGACGTGCAACCATTGAACGGCTCAAAATGAATCGCCCTGTTATCGTCGCGGCGCGTCAGCGCTGGGTTGAAGGTGGTCATCACCCACCGGACGCATGAATCCATTTCCATATCAAATCAAGGGAAAACATATGAGCGTAACCCTGCACATGGTGGCGAGTCTGGATGGTTTCATCGCAAAAAAGGACAACGATGTCTCATGGATGGATGCTCCTGAGAACACCTACGACAAGGGTGTGGAAATGACGGCAGATGTCCTTGAAACGATTGACTGCTACGTCATGGGATCGCACACCTACGAACTGGCGCTCGAACTCGGCTGGCCGTATGGGGATACGCAAACCATTGTCGTCACGAGCAGAACACTCCCATCGACCAGAAAAAGTGTCGAATTCTACTCCGGCGATTTGAAAGTATTGGCGCAGAAATTTGAGCAGAAAAATGTCTGGCTCGTCGGCGGCGCGATGCTTTGCCAGGAATTTCTCCGGCTCAATCTGGTGGACGAGGTGTGCCTGACGGTTGTGCCGATCCTGTTGGGGGAAGGCGTTGCGCTTTTTGGTGGCAACGAACACACGCTGCGCCTGAAAGAGGTCACAGCTTTCAAAAATGGGATGGTCGATTTGTGGTATACGGTAGCCCGCACGGATTAAATAGTGCGGTAAACCTCGTCAAAAAGGCATTCGCTCGGTTTTTTGGCGATCTGCTGTAAGTTCACCCACATAATACGTGGTCGGGTTTCGACCTGCCCTGTGGCGTGGTTGAGCGTCTGGGCGCAGCATCTTCAGGTATCCGAGCAAAATATCAATGTCCTGACAGTCGATTTCGCAAGCCGCCTTGTACGCAGGCATCGCTAGCCGGATCGAATGCTCACCCTGCTGGAAACGATACACAGTATTACCGGGCAGCAACCGCCAGAATCCGTTATAGCCAGTGGGCAGTTCGCTGTAATTTTTGCGCAGAAAATCCAGCAACTCGGTAGCAAAAGCAGCATCATCCCACATCACAAGTTGTTTGTTACCCTGCGCACGGTTTGCATCCCATACCCGTGCCAGGACAAAATCGGAAAATGTTTGCGCGCACATTTCCCAACGTTCATAGTCATCATCAGCAACATATACAGGCGGGTTATCGCTTCCGTCTTTCAGCATGGCCCAAGCCGCGCAACTTTGATTTTCGTCAATCAAAAATAGCATATTTTCCGGCGCGAGCTTATCCATGCCCAGTTTTTCAATCGGCACAACAAAATCATCATTTCCACGAAGATGCTGATATGCATCCGTGATACTGTACCACTCGATAAACGCGCTGGGCAGCTTTGTCGCCAACCTTGCCTCAAGCGCCTTCAACTGTGTGACCGCGTTTGGATCAATCTCCGCTGGCATGTTGAGCAGATCGAATGTGCGCTGGTGATATTGGAGCGTAGGCATGCTTTGTCTTTCCACAAATTTTGCTTGCACTTCGAATTATAGCCGAGCAAGTGTGTGCAGTCAGCAAAAACCGCCTCTGGTACAGTCATGCTCCAAATGCCATCGTGAAAATCGACTACAATCAGGAATGATTCAGCCGTGCGCAAGACTTGCATTCAGGAGTCCCAAATGTTCGTCCGCCGATATATCCTCTTTTTCGCCATGTCCCTTCCGCCGCCCCGCGAAAACCCGCCGCAGTTGATCGGGATTTTTGAGCGTGCGGGTGGAGCGGTGGCGCAGTTCCTCGTCAACGGCGCGAACGCCATCCAGCCGATCACGCCGGAAGAAGTCGCGCATTACGGGCTGGAATATTATTTTCGCGGCGAATATCCCCAGGCGATCAATACTCTGACTATCGCCATCAAACTCAACCCTGACGACGCGCAAGCCTATTACCAGCGTGGCAGGACGTATTATCAACAGGCCATGTATCCTGAAGCCATCGCCGATCTGACCGAAGCGATTGTGCGTGACCCCGATTTTGCCATCGCCTATGATGCTCGTGGCGATGCTTACTCGCTCAACCATGACTATGCGAATTCAATTACCGACTACACGCGAGAAATTGAACTTTGCACAACCGACTGCCATTACGCTTACAACAAGCGCGGCCATGCCTACTACGCCGCTGGCGATGACGAACGCGCGATACAGGATTTTTCGCACGTCATCACCCTCAAGCCGGATTTCGCATCGGCATACTACAACCGTGCGCTTGCCTATGATCGTCGCGGCGAGGCTGCAAGCGCGATTCAGGATTTTTCACAGGCGATTACGTTCATCCCCCTCTATCTCGACGCACATCGCGGGCTTGGCAGCGCCTACGACCATGCCGGGCAATTCACCAGCGCCCTCACCCACTACCGCCTCTATCTGGAACTGGCAGGCCAAAACGCCGATCCTGCGGTTATCCAGCGGGTACAAACGCTGGAATCCCAGGCGAGATGAAAATCTGACTCACATCACGCATTCGCCCGTGATTCCAGAAAATCCAGCACGACCAGCAGCACCAGCACGAATACAAGCGCATAAAGTTTGAGAGTGGAGCAAAGCGGATAAGCGCCGAGTACAAGCGCGACGACTCCCGACAACTTCAGATCGATGACATCGCCAAATCATGGAACCTCGCGATCAACAAATCACGACATCCGTCGCCCCAAAATTCTGACATTTATTACTGGGTTTCAAGTGCCAATGGCAGCGATTATAGAGAATAGGGCGTAAGGAATGCCGCACATGTAAAAACAGGACGTTTATGAGGCGATAAGTATAGCGATCAGGACGTTCGTGAGGCGGTAAATATAGAGATCAGGGCGTTCGCGAGGCGATATTCTAAGAGAATGAGAGAATGGGGCGGTTATGATGAAACCGATGAAACAGAGCCAATCCGGGATCGTTTTCGATATTCAGCGTTTTTCCATTCACGATGGGCCGGGTATCCGAACGGCGATATTTCTCAAGGGCTGTTCGCTGCGCTGCTTCTGGTGTCACAATCCCGAATCCGTCCATCTCAAGCCTGAAGTTCAATTTTATGAATCGCGCTGCGACCAATGCGGCGAATGTCTGACTCAATGCCCCGCCTGCGCCCAGGTGGACGGCCAGATTATGTTTGATGCCGAGCGCTGTACCGTCTGCCATAAGTGCCAGGATTTTTGCTTCACCGAGGCGCTCACCGTCGCCGGACGCACAATGACCGTCGATGAGGTCATGGCCGAAGTGCGGCAGGATCACGCCTTTTATAGCGACTCCGGCGGTGGGATCACCCTGAGCGGCGGCGAGCCTGTCCTTCAGACAGCTTTTGCCCAGGCGCTTCTGGCACGTTGCAAATCCGAAGGCATCCACACCGCGCTTGAAACCGCCGGAAATTACCCCTGGTCGCTGCTGAAAGCCCTGCTGCCCTACACCGATATGATAATGATGGACATCAAGCATCTCGATTCACGAAAACATCGCGCGGCGACGGGTGTCTTCAACGAGCGCATCCTGGAAAACGCGCGGTATCTGGCGAAAACTAATCTGCCCCTGCTCTTTCGAACGCCAGTCGTGCCAACGGTCAACGACTCGCTCGATGATCTCAACGCCATCGCCCACTTTGTCGGCGAATTGATCGAGAACCGCCAGCACACCGCGCCCATTCGCTACGAACTGCTAAAATTTCATAAACTGGCGGGCGACAAATATCGAAGCCTGGGCAGGGATTACGCCGCCGCCAACCTCGAACCGCTGTCGTCCGACGTGATGGCTGGCTTCGAACAGGCTGTCCAGTCGGTCATTGGCGATCATTTAATCACGCATAGTATGAATTAATTTTTTTATGAGCGCAGCAGGCTGCTGCATGACTCCCGTCTTCCGGGTAAGGTTCGATGAGGCGGGAGCAAATTTGGGAGGCCAATAATGGGCACTATTTCAAAAACATCAAAATTCACATACCAGCATCGCATTGACCTGCTGCGCGAACGTAAGCAGCGCTACACGCAGGAAAAGCAGCGCGTCATCGGCGCGATGGACTACGACGATTGGGGGATGATCCTGCCGCCGCCCGACGAGCGCGAAATCGTCGAGGTCATGGGCAATTCCGGTGTCCCCATTCGCGACGTGCGGCTGAACGGGCTGAAAATGCTCACCAATCACCCCGACGGCAGCTTCTATGGGCCGCAAATCGTCGGTGAAAATTACCGCCGTCTGCTCATGACTCATCCGGTCTTTATCGACCCTATCAGCTCGCTGGTAGGCGCGTACATGACCAATTTCGGCTCGTATCGCCCCAACGGTTGGCCTGCCGAATTTGATTACAGCCACCTCCACGCCGAACAGCAAAAATATCAACTCGATACGGGCATCGGCGGCGCACAGCACTTCAGCCAGGATTTAGCGCTTGGCCTCAAACTCGGCTGGGGCGGTCTGCTGGATAAAGTGCGCGATTTCCGTGCGCTCAATGCACCGAACGGTGGCGCGTTTTACAACGGCCTGGAATCAGTCATCCTCGGCGTTCAGGATTGGATTGAGCGTCATGTCGAGGCCGCGCTGGAAATGATCGAGTCCGAGCCTGATCCCCAACTTCGCCGAAATCTGAACGAGATTATCGAGGTGAACGAGCGCCTGATTGACGATCCACCGCGCACCTTCCGCGAGGCTTGCCAGTGGATTCTGTGGTATCAGATCGTCGCCCGCATGTACAACGGCAGCGGCTCATTAGGCCGTCTGGACGTGGTTTTGCAGCCCTTCTATGACCGCGACATGGCAGCCAAAACCCTTAACGATGAGGAAGCCATTTTCCATATCGCCTGTCTGCTCTTGCGCGACACCGCCTACATCCAACTTGGCGGCCCGGATGCCAGCGGCAAAGATGTGACCACTCACCTCTCGTTCCTGATCCTCGAAGCCGCGCACCGCTTGAAAATCCCCGCCAATATCGGCGTATCCGTCGGCAAAAATGTCGATCCCCGGCTGCTGGAACGTGGTGTCGAAATTCTGTTGGAGGATAAGCTCGGCATCCCCAAATTCCTGGCCGTTGACCAGACCGCTGAAGGTTTCGCGAGACTCGGCTATCCCATCGCTGATGGTTACGAGCGTGTCTATACCGGCTGTCACTGGTTAAGCATTCCAGGCCGCGAATATACCATGGATGACATGATTAAGATCGTCTTCCCGGTCATTTTTGACGTCGCCCTGCGCGATATGCTCTCCGACAAATCGACAGAACCCAGTGTCGCCAGACTGTGGGGGTATTATCACAAGCACATGCGCCGCGCCATCGACGTGATCGCCGAAGGAGTCGATTTTCATATCGAGCATATGCACCAGGTCTTCCCCGAACTCGTCCTCGACCTGCTCTGTCACGGCCCGATTGAAAAGGGCATTGATGCTTCACACGGCGGCGTTGAATACATTAATATCGGCGTGGATGGCTCCGGCCTGGCGAACGCCGCTGATAGTTTCGCCGCTGTCGAGCAGCGCATCGAGGTTGAAAAACGCATGACCTGGCAGGAATTGCTCTATTATCTTGATACCAATTGGGAAGGTCAGCAGGGTCAACGTGCGCAGTTGATGATGAAGCGCGTCCCACGATTTGGCCACGGCGGCACGCGCGCGGATGAATTCGCCCGACGCATCGCCCAGCATTTCACCACGCTTGTTCTCGAAAAACCCACCCCTGCCGGACACCGGATGATCCCCGGCCTGTTCTCGTGGGCGTTGATGCTCCGCACAGGCCGCACGTTGGGCGCGACACCGGATGGCCGCAGCGCGGGTTCGCCGACCAGTCATGGCCCCAATCCATCGCCGGGATTCCGCAAGGACGGCGCTCCAACAGCGCTGGCCGTTGCGGTTGCTGCCGTACAGCCCGGTTTTGGCAATACCGCGCCCATGCAGATCGAATTTGAGCCGCTGCTGGCACGTGAGGCCGATGGCGTTAAGCTGGTCTGCAATCTCATCAAAACACATTTTGCGGCGGGTGGCACGCAGATCAACATGAATGTGCTGGATCGCGCGAAAATTCTGGAAGCCAACGCCGACCCTAGCAAATATCCCGATCTCGTCGTGCGCGTGACAGGCTTCAGCGCCTATTTCGCCAGCCTGTCGCCGGAGTTCCGCCAGCTCGTCGTTGACCGCATCCTGCAAGGCGGCTGATTTTTCGGCTCACTATCAAACAGTTTCGTAGGGGCGACGCATGCGTCGCCCTCTTTTCATGCGCGAATGCACCGCCATGTATCCCTGTTGTATCTCCTGCTACTTCCCCACCGCCTGCCCCACGAACCAGCGAATCTCATCGCGCATTTTTTGCTCGGCAGCCGCGTCCAGCCCCCAAACACCGATACGGGCAGCATTGCGCAGCGCGACACACATATCCCAATATGGCAGGCCGCTGAAATCAATCGCGTTCAACGATTGATACTGCCGCGTGAAATTTTCCATCGCCGCCACGCCCATCGACCATAAAATTTCGAGCCGCGCGTTGGCGACATCGACCAGCGGATCACCGAGCGCCGCGTCCTCCCAGTCGATCACTGCCGCAAGCTGACCGTCGCGCCACAGCACATTCCCCTGCCAGAAATCGCCATGCACCAGGCCATGTGGATTGCCCTGCGGTGCGGACTCCAGCATTTCGCGAATCCTCCCTTCGTCCAGGTAGTCACCAACCGTTTCATGTAGGGAAACGATGCATCGTTTCCTCTCGATATATGGCAAGAAATCCAGATCCACACGCTCAATGCGGTGAATCTTCGCCAGACTCACAGCCATCTGGCGCATATAATCGTCCACATTCGCGGGCGAAAATTCCGTCTTGCCGTCGATAAACTCGATCACGAGGACGGGGCGATCAAAAATTTCGCCGGAGTCGTCGAGGTACAGCGGCGCGGGAACGGCTACACCCGCGTTTTTCAAAATCTGCATCAGCTTAAATTCATCGGCTGCCACGCGCGGATTATGCTCGAAATCGGCATCGCCGTGACGCCGCACGATCATTTTTTGCGTCTGACTATCGCCCCGCACGATCTCCATTGCCGTCACCTGCGCCGAGATGCCGCCCGTCAGCGTCCATGCGCGTAAAAACCTGCTCTGCGGGTCGATTTTTCGCACCAGTTTTTCAAACGATTGTGTCATGTATGGATAATCCATCTGTGCTTAATTCTATTTGTAGGGGCGCAAGGCCTTGCGCCCTTGTCTCACCACCCATCAATATCGCCCTACGACAGCCCCTTCAGCCACGACTTTTTCTTCGGGAACAGCACGTCGAGCAGCACCGCCGCCTTCGCGTTCGGCTCGACCTCCGGCAGAATCGCGCGGACTTCGTCGGCACGGTGATGTCCAAACAGGACATTCCAGAACAGATGCCAGGGAAACGACACGTCGTAGCCGTCCTTGCCTTGTAAATGGGTGATTTCGGTGACGCGCCCACGCTCGAATTTCAGGCCGATTCCCGTCAGGTCATAGAAGCCGATTTTGAGTTCGCCCGTGTAGCGATGCGCCCCGCTGTCCTCCAATCGCCGTTCAAGAGCGGGCTGAATGTGCCGCAAAAACGAGATCATCTCCGGGACACGCACGTACCAGGGATAATCCAACGCCTGGACAGAGCCACCCTGTGTGCGCTGGATCAGACAGTCCAGCGCTTCATGAATCCCCGCGCCGACGGTCAGGAGCGCCGGACATTCGCCATATCGCGCGATTGTCCACACCTTGATCCCATGCATCACGTCATCAAACGTTTCCAGATAGGAGGACTGGTCGCCCACCACGTAACTTGCCAACTCAGCGATATGCTTTTCCATCCGGTTCGCGTAAAGTTCCAGATAGCCCACGCCCTCTCCCGCCGCGTTGACGATAATCTGATAATCCATCGCTCGTATCGAATCGGCGTGATAGCCCGCGATCTCATAACGCCACTGAGCGTCATCTCGGTATTCCGTCAACAGGCGTTCCCGCGCCATGTAGTCGTACCATTCGGCTAATTTGGGAATATCGTCGGTGGTCGCCGGACGCAGCGTGAACGCAGGCGTATAGTCCGGCGCACGGTCAGTCAATGCGCCCAGCGGAAACGTCGCATGGTCGCTACCCATGTCAACCGCCATCGTGTAACCGAACTGCCGATAAAAATGAGCGATCCCTGTGATGACCTGCATCTGATTGCCCAGCGCGGCGCTGCGTTCGTGCATCACCGTAAACAATTCGCGCATCAACCCGCGACGGCGATAATCCGGGTTTGTGCCGCACAGTTCCGGGCGACCCACCGAAACATGAACGCCTTCATAGCGCCATGTTTGCGGGATCAGCAGCGCGGCGGAAGCGATCGTGTCATGCTGCGCCGGGTCAACCACGATGAAAATATCGTCCGGCGTGGTCGTGGGATGTGCACCCATCAGGTCATTGACCCAGTATTTTATGCGATCCTTGTTCTCTGGCGATGACCCTTCCCCGTTGACATCGGCATAAAATTGGGGCAGATTTTCGCGGTCACTGGCAAATCCTTCGCTCAATGTCCGCAGAACGAGTCCATTCGCAAGCTGCTTTTTCATGCTATATTAGCTTTCTAAAGGTCGAAAAATCAATAAAGTTGAACCATATGACCGAAAAATCCGTGAATTCTGAACCTTTGTGAGCCATTATACACCAGATGATGAACCCTGCCCACCAGCACACCGCCGATACCGTCCGTGATTTCGCCCTAAAACTCCCCGGCGCACACGAGGATTTCCCCTGGGGCGAGCGCGTTTTCAAGGTAAACAATAAAATTTTCGTCTTTCTGGGGATGGAGGGCGAAGATCATTTCCGCTGCACCGTCAAGCTGCCCGCGTCCGGCGAGATGGCGCTCAAGCTGCCGTTTACGCAGCCTTCCGGCTACAACCTCGGCAAAGCGGGAGGGTGTCCGTGCGCGTCCCGGCGGACGATGAGCCACCATTGGAAATCATTCTGGATTGGATCGAGGAGAGCTACCGTGCCGTCGCGCCGAAAAAACTCTCCGCGCAGATCGCCAACAGCCGCTTGAAGTAACACCAGTAGGAAACAGAAACAAAAAGGGCGCAAAATATTGCGCCCCTACAACCAGACTTGACAGATAACATTTAGCGCTTGGCCTTCAGTCCTCAGTCGTTAATTTCCGTCTATAAATCTGGCTTCTTAAAGCCCCTCTCCAAAGCATTGGAGAGGGGTTGGGGGTGAGGTAAGTTTTATTCCGTCGCCAGCGCAATATCCGCGCAGACATCGCCGCATTCCTCGATCACCGCGAACACCGCGTCAATGGTCGGCTCGGTGGTCGTCACCTGTCGCCCATCCTTGAGCGTCAATCGGACTTCCAGCGAGTGCGCCTGAAAAGCCGACGCGACCTCGCCGTTGAGGATAAAGGTTCTCGCTTCTTCCCAGGTGATGGTTGTCGCTTCAACTTCCGGCACGGTATCCTGCCCGATGCCCAGCGAGAGGATTACGTTATCGAGCATCGCCAGATTCGGCGTAAAACCTTCCGGCGCGAGGTCGTTCAAAGCCTGTGCGGTCTCAGGAATATCGACAGCGGAGTCAAATGCAGCGTTCGGCTCAACTGTCGCGTCGAGAATGCTGGCGCTCACCGGGAACGTCGCCGAAACATAATATTGACTATCGCTGGTCAAGCCCTGGAACGTGTAGAGTAGATCAGCGTTGGCAATGGGCGTCGGCCCCTGTTGGAAAGCGGTCAGATAGCGAATACCGCTGCCACCGTCAAATTCGAGATATTTCGCCTGCGCCCACAGGATCAGGCTAGCATTCACCAGCGGCAGATAGGGCGGCTTGCTATCCAGCGCGGGCTGGGTTTCGAGCAGCGTCCGCAGTGCGTCGATCTCGCTATTCACCAGATCAATATTCATCGCCTCAAATTCGGCAACCGGATAAACGATGATCTGCGGCGGCATAGCGGCATCGCTGGCAAATTCAAAGAGCGCGTGTTCCGGCGCTGGCAGCCAGAACGGAACATCATCGCCCTCGGCAACAGCAGGGACAATTGAGGCGGTCATTTCGCCCAGATTTAACGCCGAATCAACCGTGAAACTCACATCTTCAAGCGTCAGCGATCCCTCAATGGGCGCTGAGATAGGGGTTTCGGTGGCTTCGACCACAGCCGTCACGCCGCAAAACTGCCCAAAATCGCCCTGTCGCGGAAAGCGAAAATCATAGGTCTGGCCTTCGTAGGTCAGCAGAAATTGATACCCCGGCGTGACGACCTGCGCATAACTCTCGCCTTCTTTGGTGCATCCCAGGCTGGCATCGCTGAATGACTGAGCGCTCCATTGATACGAATCGAGATCATCAAGCGTGATCGTTTCGCCGACTTGTGCGCTCAAATCCTGCACCGCCAGCTGGATTTTCGCGGGTGGCGCGTCCTGTGCTGCGACAGCCTGTACGCCGACCAGCCCGGTCAGAGCGATCAGCAGTAAAAATAATCGTTTCATGTCCATCTCCTTCGATTGTGTTGCAATCCACGTTACAACCAGCGCCTATTGTACTGGCAACGATGATCGATGAAAATTTGATTTGTATAAGAAATTATCGAAGGTCACGGCGATTGCATACAAGCATCAGGCTTATTTGCAGCCAAAATTAAGCAGCGTTTTGACTTATTCAGGTGGCGGGAGTAATCTCAACGGACTAATAATTTAACGAATAGATTTAGGAAAATATTATGGATGGCAAGCAACTAAGTGCAGCGCTGCGGTCAGGAAAAATGGTGTACGGGACGGCGATTTATTCCAACTCCCCCATATGGCCGAAAGTGGTCAAAAATCTCGGCCTGGATATGGTGTTTATCGACACCGAACACACCCCTCATGACCGCAATACGCTGTCGTGGATGTGCGCGGCCTATGGTGCGCTCAACCTCGCGCCTGTAGTACGCATCCCCTCGCCCGACGCGTTTGAGGCATCGAAAGCGCTGGACGGCGGCGCTACGGGCATCATCGCCCCCTATATCGAATCGGTTGAGCAGGTCAAGGCGCTGGGCGGCGCGGTGAAATACAGCCCGCTAAAAGGCGACAGACTCCAGGCGTTCCTCGATGGCGAAGCGCTGGAGCCGGAACTCGAATCGTATCTGCAAAAGCGAAACGCGAATCATGTGCTGATTATCAATATTGAGAGCGTCCCTGCGATGCAGCGTTTGGATGAAATCCTCAGCCTGCCCTATGTCGATGCTGTGCTGATCGGCCCGCATGATCTGTCATGCAGCCTGGGTGTGCCGGAACAGTGGGAGCATCCGAAGCAGGAGCAAGCGATCCGCGAGATTATCACCTGCGCCCGCGCCCACGACAAAGGCATCGGCATCCACCACAATTTCCTGCATCAGGAGATCGAATGGGTCAAGGCTGGTGCGAATCTGGTGATGCACAGCTCCGATATTTCCGCTTTCAACCGTGCGCTGACCCAGGATTTCAAGCAGATTCGCGAGGCGCTCCAGGACGCAGGCGCGATCAAAGACGAGAATGTACATTTCTAAGTCGTTAGTCAGTAGTCAATAGCTTTTAGCTTCATTCTAAAATGCTGGAACTGACGTTTTATGGTTTCAAAAATACTTAAAAGTCTTTAGCTATGGACTAACGACCAAAAGCTAAGGACTATACAAGAAAGAGTTATTTTGCGATGCAGAAAATTTGGTTTGAAGGCAGCGTGCCTTCTGATTTCGACGTGATGGCAAACGGCGCTGCGGAGGGCATCTGCCCCGCCGACAGACTCCCCAACGAGCCGCTTTACATGCTGGACGCAGCGGATGGCGTGATCGCAGGCGGCCTGTACTATAACACCGACTTGATGAAGCAAGCGCCGCGCCTGCTGATTATCGCGCGGGCGGGGATCGGCTACGAGCGAGTCGATATTCCGGCGGCGACAGCACACGGCATCGCGGTCTGCAACACGCCGGATGCGCCAACGGTCTCGACAGCCGAATGCGCCCTGACGCTGATGATGGGCGTGGCGCGTAATATCAAACGGATCGAAAAAGATTTACGCTCGATGCTGGAAACAGGCGAGCCAAAGAACATTTGGGGAAGCTATACCGCGCTGGAACTCAGTGGGACGCAGCTTGGGTTGGTCGGACTGGGACGCATCGGCGGGCATGTCGCGAAGGTCGCCGGGGCGATGGGGATGCGTGTCGCCGCCTACGATCCCTATATCAACGCGGAACGGGCGGCGGCTTTGGGTGTCGAGCGCGTGGACTCGCTGGAAAAACTGCTCGGCATGTCGGATGTGGTGTCGATCCATGTGCCGCTGATGCCGGAGACCTACCACCTGATGAACGCCGAGCGCTTCGCCCAGATGAAACGCGGCGCGATTTTTATCAACGTTTCCAGAGGCGGGATCGTCGATGAGTCGGCCTTGATCCCCGCGCTGGAAAGCGGCTATCTCTTCGGCGCTGGCCTGGACGTGACCGATCCTGAGCCGCCAGTAGCCGGAAATCCACTGTTGTACATGGATAACGTCATTCTCACGCCGCACATCGCCAGCGCGACTCTCGTGGGTCGCCAGCGTCTCGTCGTCCATGCGATGGAGCGTGTATTGATCGCCCTGCGCGGTGAGCAGCCGCCAGATATGCTCAACCCGGAAGTGTGGCCGCGCGTCCTCGAACGCCGCGCAGTTTTGTTGTAAAGCGCTAACCGATTCTGTACAAGTGGAGGAGATTGATACCGCACACTCAAATCGCGCAAGCGTCGGGCGAATGATGGTAAAATAACCGTAGTTAACGATGGAGATTTCCTATGGCGCTGAATATACAACAGTCGATCTTCATGGAATTGGCGGATTTTCTCGTCTCCCAGCCGACACTTGAAGACATCGCCGCCTACAAAGTTCCGGCAGGCGTTCAAGAGCATATCGACACGATGCTTGAAAAGAACCGCGAGTCAGGTTTGTCACCCGAAGAACGCCTCGAACTTGAGAAAATTCTGGCGGTTGCGGATGTCATGAATCTGGCGAAAGCCAAAGCGCGGCTCAAACTAAAAGCGCAGGCATGAGTTATATCCCGGCAGATTTACGCCGCCTCACCATCTAGCGTTCTGGTGGATGCTGCGAATACTGCCGTGTGCATCGAGATGATAACGCGGTGAGCTATCACATCGAACTCATCATCGCCCTAGCGCACGGCGGGCAAACTACCGAAAATAATCTCGCGTTCAGTTGTTCCCGCTGCAATCTCTACAAAGGCACAAATATTGCTGCCGCAGACCCCGATACCGGTGAACCCACGTTCATGTTTCACCCACGCCGCAATCGTTGGGATGAGCATTTTCGCTTAGATGGAGCAACGATCCAGCCGCTGACATCGGAAGGACGCGCAACGGTCTTTGTATTGCATTTGAATGACCCCAACGTGTAGGGCAGCGCCATGTGCTCGTTGAACTCGGTGTCTACGCCTGTCAGCAAGACGAGTAAAAATCCTCTCCCAAGTAGCATTGCCCTCCACGCAGCGGGCGAATGATCCTCAAGTTTTTCCTACTCAGGAGCGCAATTTCCCCATGTTACGTTTATCTGCAAAATGCGGTGTGAATGTCACTATCTCTGAGGATGCCCTTTGCAGATAATGATGGAATAGCTATACCCCTATGGGTATAGAGTCAATCTTAAAAACCTGGGAGTCTCGGCATGAATAAACGAATTTATCTCAGCATAGTGGTTACAGCAGTTGTTCTGTTTGGCGTATTCGGTGTGCAAGCGCAGGAAGCGACCACCGAACCCACTGAAGAAGCCATGAGCGGCATGGAAATAGAAATGGATACTGGCTATTCGGTGGATGATCTCGCACCGATGGCAATGGCCTACTACGAGGGCGAAGTCATCTATTTTATCCATCCCGAAGCGTCGGATGAGGGCGTAGCAGGTGTTTTGACCGAAATGATGGGACCCGATGTCCTCGCAGTTCCTAGCCTTGCCGATATTCCCGCCGAATTGCTCGCCAATGTTTATGTTTTCACCAATGGCGTCGAAGGCATGGGGCCGCTCGGTTTCCAGCCGGATGTTTTCGATAGCGTGCCGGATGACGAGGACTACACCCCCCTGCGCGCGATCAGCCTGGTCACGTGGCAGGATGGAACCGAACCGCGTGAGTTGATGAGTGTGTCAGAAATCGAGGAAGCGGCGGACGCGGGCGATCTGGTTATCGAACAGCCGGGCGTGGTCGTCAATATGCCCATTCTGGTCTGGGGTGAGAAGACACGCTAGGCGGCAATTTTCTTTAACGGTGGCATCCAGGCGAGGATGCCATCAACTGTTTGAAAAAAGTAATCCCCTCAGCGGTGGTACGCCCGTTGGAATAGATTGTCCCCGGCACTGGCGTTCCCGCCTGTTCCTGCTAAACTCTCCAGTTCAGAGTTTCGACCAACTGTTTTTATAATCACCACCTAGCCATCTTTTCAGGACAGCAAACCCGATGAATTCCGAACCCTTGATCGCCCCTGCACCTCTGGCTTCAGTCGCGGCGGCACTGCGCTCCGGCGAACTTGACCTGTTCGACCATATCGAGCGTATCTGCTACAGACTCGACGCGGTTGATCCGCACATTCAGGCGTTCCTGCCAGAGGCCAACCGCCGCGCCCGTCTTCTGAGCGAAGCTGAAAAACTGGCGCGACAATATCCGCTGCCGGAAAATCGCCCTGCGCTTTATGGCGTACTCATCGGCGTGAAAGATATTTTTCGCGTGGATGGGTTTGCGACACGGGCAGGCTCAGAACTTCCGCCAGCGCTGTTCGAGGGTGCGGAGGCGGCTTGCGTCCAGGCATTTCGGCAGGCCGGAGCGCTCATCCTCGGAAAAACGGTCAGCACAGAATTTGCCTACTTTGAACCCGGCCCGACTCGAAATCCGCATAACATCAACCACACGCCGGGCGGATCGAGCAGCGGTTCGGCGGCGGCGGTTGCGGCGGGTTTGTGTCCGTTGACCATCGGTACGCAGACCATTGCGTCGGTGATCCGGCCAGCGGCATTTTGCGGCGTGGTCGGCTTCAAGCCCAGCTACGCGCGGATTAACCCCTCCGGCGTGATTTTTATCGCGCCCTCACTCGACCACGTAGGGCTGTTTACGCAGGATGTCGAGGGCATGATTCTCGCCGCGTCTGTGCTGTGCAAGGATTGGCAAACGTCGGTTACGGAGCGCCTCCCTGTACTGGGCATCCCCAGTGGCGCTTATCTCGAACAGGCCTCGCCGGAAGCCTCAAACGCCTTCGATTCGCAAACCGCAAAATTAGAAGCCGCTGGCTACACCATCCAGCGCATTCCGATGTTCGCCGACATTGCCGAAATCACGCAGGCGCACCGTGCGCTCATGGCGGGCGAAATGGCGCAAACCCATCGCGACTGGTTCGTGCAATATAGATCGCTGTACCGCCCTCACTCCACAGAATTGATCCAGCGCGGGCAGCAGGTCACAACCGATGCAATGAATGCCAGCCGTGATGGGCAACACAGCCTGCGCCGCACCTTGCATCACCGCATGGAGGCCGAAGGCATCGACCTATGGATCAGCCCATCCGCCAAAGGCACAGCGCCGGAAGGGATTGCATCCACGGGCGACCCGGTGATGAGCTTCCCCTGGACATTCGCTGGCCTTCCCAACGTTTCGCTGCCCGCAGGCACCAGCGATGCCGGATTACCCTTTGGCCTGCAATGTGTCGCTGGCATCATGCAGGACGAGCAGATGTTGGCCTGGGCGGAACAGATTGCCGATGTGGTGGGGTAATCCTAAACTGGCATTCCCGCCCGTTCCTGCTAAACTCTCCGACTCAGGGGCTTTAAAAAATTATCCCGGCTGACCACATAAAATGATGAACGATACCCAAACCAATTACCGCTGGTACATCCTGATTCTCGCCACGCTAACCAACGCGCTCGCCATCGCGATGCCGTCAATGGCGATGCCCGTGCTGTTTGACGAAATCTCGCGCGATCTCAATCTCGACATTGTGCAGGTCGGCATCATCTGGGGCATCAGTTCGCTCCCCGGCATCGCGGCGACTCTGATCGGCGGCGCGATTGGTGACCGTTTTGGCGCGAAACGGGTGCTGATTGCCATCTGCTTGCTGGGCGGCGCGGCGGGGGCATCACGCGGCCTATCGAGCAGTTACATCACACTGGCGATCACGGTGCTGCTGTTCGGCTTCGTCTCCCCGATGGTTCCCATGAACTCGGTCAAAATTATCCGCACCTGGTTTCCGCCGCACCAGCTTGGGCTGGCGAACGGTTTTCTGTCGATGGGCATGGCGCTGGGATTCATGCTCGGCGCGGCCTTGAGCGCGACCTACCTCTCACCCCTGCTCGGCGGCTGGCGCAATGTGCTGCTGGTCTACGGCTTTCTGGTCATCCTTCTCGCCATTCCCTGGTTTCTGGCGCGGACTTCACCGATTTTAGCGCTCACCGATGGCGAAATCGTGCGAAAATCGCTGATACAGACTCTCGCCCACGTCTCGCGCAACCGCAAACTCTGGCTGATGGGGTTGGCAATTTTCGGCATCAGCGGCAGCATCCAGAGTACGCTCGGCTACCTGCCCCTCTTTTTACGCGATGTCGGCTGGCCTCAAGCGCAGGCGGACTCCGCGCTCTCCCTGTTCCATCTGGTGAGCATGATCTGCGTCATCCCCATCGCCCTCTACTCAGATCGCATCGGATCGCGCAAAAAAATCCTGATCCCTTCCGCGCTTGCGGTCATCATCGGCTTCGGCCTGCTCTCGGTGGTCTCCGGCGGCGCAGTCTGGCTGGCGGTGATTCTGGCGGGATTTTCGCGCGACGGATTTATGGCCGTTTTTATCACCATGATTCTGGAAACCGACGGCATCGGCCCGTCGTATGCGGGGACTGCGGTGGGCTTCGTCATGATTTTTAGCGGCATCGGCAACCTGATCGCGCCGCCGCTGGGCAACAGCCTCGCCCTGACCGCCCCCGGCCTGCCGTTCATTTTTTGGGCTGGCATGGCTGTCGTCGGACTGATCGGCATTTTGCTGGCGAAAGAACGCGGCACAGCGGGCAATCTGGTCGCCATCCCCAGCGAACAGGCGGGGTAACGATACCCGTGTTCGTAGGGGTTTGATGTATCAAACCCTTTTCGGTGCTTATTTGCCAGGGCATGATGCATCATGCCCCTACAACGTACTCCGTCTTTATTTTTTAAAACCATCATCGTGGCCCTACGAAAACATCGTCGCTTTATGCGTATGAATTTTTTAAATCGCATCACTGCGCCCACGCACATTTCCCAAATCTTTGGGGGTTCAAGGATCGCCTCCAAACTTGTCCCCCAGCCATTTTCCATGCTACAATCGAACAAATGATCGAGTCTTTTCAGGAGGATGGCATGTCGAAAATATCAACTTACACTCATTTCGGCGGGGTACACGCGGAAACCGCCGCGCTGACGAATGTGCTGCGGGCGCAGGGGTTGCAGGCCAATGGCAAGCCCTTGAGTGAAGCGATGATTATGGGAATCGGCGGCGGCCTGGGCGCGGGTTATATCCTGTGGGAATTCAAGGAGCATCACGCCAAAATTCTCGTCTTCGGCTGGCAAAACCGCTGGCAATATACCGTGCAATATTATGAGAATCTGTGTAAGCGTCTGGAAATTACGCCGATTTTCCACGAGACAGGTTCGCAAAAAGCCGCCGCGCAGCAGCTTGACGAGGCGCTCGACGCGGGGATTCCTCTCGTCGCCTGGGTTGACCGCGCACAGATGCCCTATCTGCAACTGCCGAAATCGCTCGAAGGCCATCTCGGTCACTGGATCGCCATTTATGGCATCGAAAACGGTGACGTTCTGGTCGATGATCTGGCGGCAAAACCGTTTCGCGTCCCGGCTGAGACGATGGCATCGGCGCGTAGTCGCATCGGATCGTACAAAAATCGTCTCCTCGTCGCTACACCAAACGGCGAGCCTGATCTGCCAGCGGCGATTATCGCGGGCATTCAGAACGAGATCGAACACCTCAGCGAGCCGAGCGATTCGTTCTCGCTTCCCACCTTCCAGAAATGGGGCAAAATGATGACTCATCGCAAAAACGCCAAAGGTTGGCCTGTGGTTTTTGAGGATCGGCGCGGCCTGTACGGGGCGCTGAAGTCCGTTTATGAGGGCATCGAAACGGACGGCACGGGCGGCGGTGGAATGCGCGGTCTGTACGCCGATTTTCTCGATGAGGCTGCGGCGATTGTCAATCCCGCCCTGAGCGATGTCGCCCCAATTTATCGCAAGCTCGCCGCGCAGTGGAGCGCGTTCGCCGACTCCGCCCTGCCGGACAGCATCGAACCCCTGCGCGAAACCAAAGCGCTGCTCTGCCAGCGATACGATATACTGATGGCACACGGCGGCGAAGGCGCGGACAAAACACAGCCGTTGAGCGAGCGACTCGGTAGCCTCCACGCCGAATACAACCGCAATTTTCCGATGAGCGATGCCGAAATTGACAACCTGTTCAGCGAACTCGGTGAAAAGCTGCTCGATTTGTACAAAGCTGAAGTCGCCGCGTTGACGGCGCTGAAGAACGCAGTAAACTAGGCAGCAAGTCGATAGCTTCTAGCTTCTAGTCGTTAGCTTTTAGTCGATAGCTAAAAGCTAATGACTAATGACTATCGACTTATTACATTTACCGCCCAAAGGACAGTTTGAATGACCGACAAGATTCTCCGCCACGTCGTCTTTTTTCAGTTTAACGATGTCGCCACGCCCGAAGAAATCGCCCAATGTGGCCGGGAATTTCTCGCCATGCCCACCACCATTCCGGCGATCCACCACGTCGAATGGGGCAAAAATATCAGCGATGGTCAGTATGATTACTGCCTACACGTGATCTTTCTGAGCGAGGACGGCCTGAAAATCTACGCCGAACATCCCGACCACACCAGCATCGGCAGGAAATTCAGCCACACCTTCGCCAATGTCACCGAAATTAACTATTGGGTAGACAAACCCACGTATTAAAATATGTCAATTTTTTCACCTCACTCACACGTGTTTTCTCCCCCTCTCTGAATTCGGAGAGGGGGCTGGGGGGTGAGGTTAGGGAGGCTTTAGAATCTTACGAACAAAGGGGCAATCATGAAAATCCTATTCATCGGCGGCACAGGCGTGATTAGCACGGCGGTCAGCCGACTCGCGGTAGAGCGTGGACTCGATCTCTATCACCTCAATCGCGGCAAACGTGCGACAAATATACCCGGCGTGAAAACCATCATCGCCGATATTCACCAGCCGGAAAGCATCCGCGCGGCGCTGCAAAACGAACATTTTGACGTGGTGGTCGATTGGATTGCCTTCACGCCGGAAGACATCGAGCGCGATCTGGCGCTTTTCCGGGGCAAAGTCAAGCAGTTCGTGTTTATCAGTTCCGCCTCGGCCTACCAGAAGCCGCCCACGCACTACCTTGTCACCGAGTCAACGCCGCTGTATAACCCCCACTGGGAATACTCGCGCAACAAAATCGCCTCCGAAGAACGCCTGCTCAAGGCTTATCGCGACGAAAATTTCCCGGTGACGATTGTGCGCCCCTCGCTGACCTATGAGGTCAATTTCCCCATCGCGATAGGCGGCTGGACGTGTTACACGCTGGCGGATCGCCTCAAAAAAGGCCTGCCGATTATCGTTCACGGCGACGGTTCATCGCTATGGGTGGTCACTCACGCGGAAGATTTTGGGCGCGGACTGCTGGGGCTTCTTGGCAGCCCGCAAACTATTGGTCACGCCTTCCATATCACATCCGACGAAGTGCTGACGTGGAAGCAGATTTACGAGACGATTGCCGACGCGCTGGGTGTCGAGGCGAATATCGTCTACATCCCCTCCGATTTTATCGCCAAAGTCGTGCCATCATTTCACGGCTCGCTGATCGGCGACAAATCGTGGAGCGCGGTTTTCGACAACACGAAAATCAAGACGTTCGTGCCGGGTTTTCAGGCCGTGATCCCCTTCCACGAAGGCATCCGCCGCACGTTCGCGTGGTATGATGCCGACGAGTCGCGCAAATGGGTAGACGAGGCCGTCAACGCCGATATGGAGAAGATTCTCGCGGCGTATGCGGGGCGGTAAGTAAGAGGCCATGTTGTATCCCGAAAATGTTGTCGAACCAATCTCATGCACAACCGCAGAACAATTTATATCGAAGTTGAGACTCTCAGATAAGCTTTGGTTGCCACCAAACTCTAGAGAAGCGCCCTGGCTATTTCGAGGTCAGGCTGATGCCGAATGGCCCCTAGAGCCGAGTGCATGGCGAAAGGCTAAACCAGGAAAACCAGAAACTTCTGCCGAAAAAATGAAAAATTGGGTCTTAGGCCAGCTAAAAGACCCAATCAGTCAGGCAATTCAGGCTGATAAAGACCTGCTAAAAGAATATGAACAGGCTAAAGCCAAAAACCCGAATATAGAACAAGTTCTATTACAAGCCATCTTTGAAATAGAGGTTGTTCGACTCTTCGCGGAATTTGTTGATCGGCTCGGCTTTCCAGTACCACAAGCCACATTACTAAGAAGTGATATGAGTACGGCCTATGATTGGAAAGCTAGAATTTCCGGCACACTTAATAATTTAAAGTCATTGCATTGGCAGTGTCCTTCAAATTATCAGATATGGCCTTTTAAAGATGATCCTGTTGTCGCTCTTGCGCGACACCACAGTGTACCTACTTGCTTGGTGGACTGGACTAGAAAACCACTAATAGCGGCTTATTTTGCGGCGAATGAAGTCATGAAATTAGACAAGCGGCCTGATTTTATTGCAGTATGGTCAATTCATAGGTCAATAATAATTGATGAGGGTGCTAGACTTCGGCACCCACGCCTTTTCCGAAGCGAGTTGGGTTATCTTCACGTTCAAGATGCAGTACTCACTTACGATGCAGGTGCCGATTATCATTTTATTCAACATGGGATTTGGCCGGATATTGTACAAGCAGTCCAGGCGACACCTCACTCACTTGAACATGCGCCTCTACGAAAGATCACCATGCCAGCCACCGAAATAGAAGTTAAAGAGCTACTGAGATTACTATGGGCAGAGGGAATTTCACGCGCTCATCTCATGCCCACCTTTGACAATATCTCATCCATGCTACAAGATGAATGGATGCGATTTTAGAACAGAGAGATTTCATGCCACTCACCCTCCCCCACATCGCCGAAAACCCGCACCTGCTCACCGCGCTAATCACCACACGCGACGGCGAAAAGCTGGTCATCCGCCCGCTGGAAGCCGCCGACGCGCCTCAATTAGGCGAATTTTTGAGCGCCCTCTCGCCGCGAACGCGCCACCTCTCGATCTTCCCCAGCTACGACCTTGTCGCCGCGCACGACATGTGCGATGCCATTGCTAAATATGACAAGCTGCGATTCGTGGTCGAAAATTCGGCTTCTCCCAGGCGGATCATCGGCCTGATCGAGTTCAGCTTCGCCATAATGGAATCGGACATCGCACGGTACGCCGCCAACAACATTGCCCTCGACCCGGCGACGGACTGCCGCTTCGGGCCAACACTCGCCGACGATTATCAGAGTAAGGGGATCGGCACACTAGTCGCCCCCTTTATCCTCGACGTGGCGCGAAAATTCGGCAAAAGTCGGATCATTCTGTGGGGCGGCGTGCTAGTCGATAATCCCCGCGCCATCCGCTACTACGAAAAAATCGGCTTCAAGGCGCTGGGGCAGTTTACGACTTCGGATAACTTCGCTGCGATGGACATGATTCTGACGTTGTAAATCGCCTGAGCGCGGCAACTATCCTCAAACGCCATAAAAAATAACCTGATAAGTGTTTAGGGGTCTGTAAGTCAGTTCGCGTATAGTCTTAGGGATGTGCAAGTCGGCTGGCGTATAGTCGCCTCAACACACATCAAGGAGAGACGCAATTGTCGCGCAATCGCAAAATTATTGTCGGAATATTCGGAATTTTATTGGCGGGATTTCTCATCATACAGGTTATCCCCATCGGGCGTATCCGCGCGGTGTTCCAGCGGGACGCGAACCCGCCTGTCGTCACGACTGTGGAGTGGGATTCGCCGGAAACGCTCCGGTTAGCGCGGATGGCGTGTTTCGACTGCCACAGCAACGAAACGGTCTATCCCTGGTATTCCCTTATCGCGCCGGTTTCGTGGCTGGTCACGCGCGACATCAATCAGGGGCGTGCGGCGATGAATTTCTCCGAGGACGCGCCAACCGAGTACAACCTGGAAGATTTGGAATATCATCTATATAACAACATGCCGCCGCGCCTGTACATCATCATGCACCCGGAAACTGACCTGACGGATGAGCAAAAAGCGCTGCTCATGACTGGCTTTCAGGCGACATTTACCCAGGCCTCGCATGAGGGAATGGATATGGACGAGTGATATAATGTCGCTGGCTGCCATCATTCAAGTCCATCAGGTCATCCTTGCACTTTTCAACGCTGCTCTTAGGGTAATGCCTTGCACTTTTCAACGCTGCTCGTCCAGATCGTCCTCATCCTCGTCGCGACACGGCTGGTCGGCTGGCTGTTGCGGCGCATCCATCAGCCGCAGGTCGTCGGCGAAATGATCGCGGGTATCCTGCTGGGGCCGACGCTTTTAGGCTGGCTTCTGCCGGGAGTCTCCGCCGCTGTATTCCCTGCCGATAGCCTCGACAACCTGAACGCCCTGAGTCAGATCGGCCTGGTGCTGTTTATGTTTCTGGTGGGGCTGGAATTCGATTCGCGCGTTTTGCGTGGGCATGGGCATACCGCCGTCGTCACCAGTCACGCCAGCATTCTGGTGCCGTTCATTCTGGGCGCTCTGCTGGCGATTTTCCTCTACCCGGTACTCTCGCCGAGCAGCGTCCCCCTGCTGCATTTCGCGCTGTTCACCGGGCTGGCGATGAGCATCACGGCTTTTCCGGTGCTGGCGCGTATCCTGGCCGAGCGCAATCTGCTGCGCACCAGAGTCGGCGCACTCGCGATTGCCTGCGCTGCAGTAGACGATGTAACGGCGTGGTGTGTGCTGGCGGCGATCCTGCTGCTGACCCGATCCGCAGATCAGGCGGCATCCTTCGTCGTGACGCTTCTCGGTTCGCTGGCCTATATCGGCGTGATGGTTTTCGGGGTGCGGCCTATGCTCCGGGCGTTGGGCAAATACTATGAGCAGCGCGGGGAAATCACGCAGGATATGCTGGCGATTGCCCTGCTCTTGGCGCTGATCTCCGCTTTCATCACCGAAACGCTCGGTATCCACGCGCTCTTTGGGGCATTTCTGATGGGCGCGATCATGCCTCGAAATGCCAATTTTGGACACGCGCTGTCGCAAAAACTGGAGTCGCTTACGGTGACGCTGCTGCTACCCCTATTCTTTGCCTTCACGGGGCTGCGCACCAGCATCAGCTTTTTGAGCGACGGTCAGTTGTGGATTTACTGTGTGGTTATCATCGGGGTCGCCATCCTCGGCAAAGTCAGCGGCTCGACTCTGGCATCGCGCTGGTTTGGCATGTCGTGGCGGGAGGCCGGAGCGCTCGGTGTACTGATGAACACGCGCGGGCTGATCGAGCTGGTATTCTTGAATATCGGCCTGGATATTGGCGTGATCTCGCCGACTTTTTTCTCGATGATGGTGCTGATGGCGCTGGTGACGACGTTCATGACCTCGCCGCTGCTGGCGTGGATTTATCCGGCACGGATTTACAGCCTGGAGGCCGCCGCCGAAAAATAAAGAAGGTTTGCGAGGCGTGCGGCTGATTACGGTTTAGCCAACTTGAAACGCTCATGTGGTCGGGAGGGCATTCCCGAAAAATGATGTTCCAGGTGTGATTCAATCTCTTCAACATATTCTTGAACACTGGAGAACGGTTTAAGACTCGCCATGAGTTGATAGTATTTATATTCTTCGAGTGATTTCTCTAAATTCCCAAGTTGATAAAAGGTTAAGGAGCGAAATTGATGAATGCTGGCGGCAATAACCGGATCAAAAGCTACATCCGTCAGTAGATAGGTCAAATCGGGAAGCGCCTCAGCGTATCGTTTTGACCAGTAATAAATTGTCGCTCGACCCATTCGAAAATTATAATCGTCAGGTGATGACTCTATCGCACGTGAATAATCATCAGCCGCACTGTCAATATTGCCCATTTTGTAATTGCCCCACCCGCGCCACCAGTATACGTTCTCACCGTCAAACCCGTGTTCGGTTAGCCAGGTCGCGTCCTGAACCACGCTGTCATAGCGTTCGAGGCGTCCATAGCAGAACATGCGCCGTTGGTAGATTTTTCCGGCCTGCTTCACATCTGCGCAAAGTTCAATGGCTTTCGTCAAATCCACCAGCGCTAATGTCCAGGCGCGGCGACGATGATTGAATGCGCCGCGTGTCCAATAATATTCCCACCGCAGCGGCTCTAGTCGGATCGCTTCTTCGAGGTCAACCAGTCCGGCTTTCACGTCCCGACTGCGGAATTTCGCCAGTGCTTGCTTAAAATAATCCTCGGCGTTCTGTTCCATCATCAGCCCCAATTCAAGCACTTTGTGTCATTACAATCGCTCAATCGGTAGGTCAACATCCTCGTCCGTCTGCATCAGCCGGAAAACAGCATGTTGAGTTGCGTCATTTTCACAACTCCTTTTTCATCACAATCACGTAATCCTGATATCCAAGCTCCTTGTAAAGCCGGTGAACATCCCTGCTTGCCGCCAGTACGCCGATATACAGGCGTTTATAGCCCTGGGCGCGGGCGAAATCCTCGACGGTTCGCATCAGCATCGTGCCGATGCCTTGCCCGCGATGGCTTTCAGACACCACCACGTCGGCGATTCGGAAGTAGACCATCCGATTTTCAACGTCCTCGTCAATGTGTCCCACGATGTAGCCGCGAACGACATGGTCTTCCTCCGCGACCAGAAAAATCCCCTGCCCCTCTCGAACATCATCCAGAAGGCGCGACAAATACCACTCGGTAAAGGCCGCACTCGCCTCGGCGCGGTCAGGGTCATACTCCCGTTCATACGCCTGGAGTTCGACGATCAGCCATTTCACCGCCTCAGCATCACTGTCCACATAGGCTCGAATTTCAGTCATCTGCAATCCGTTTCAATATGTAGTCGATGACACTCATCATATGCGCGATTTTCATCTTCAGGCAAGAGTTTCGTGATTTTGTGCGAAGGCATAACCAGAATTTGACTCCCCTCTCCAAAGCATTGGAGAGGGGTTAGGGGTGAGGTTGATTTGAAAAGCGTTGGGGGTTCAGGCAAATTGTAACTATGACACCAAATCCGTCGCCTCGCGCTCGACAGCAACAACCTCTTGCACACGCTGCATTTCAGACCGCATCGCTAGGGTCGGCTTGCGGGCGACCATGATCGAAATGATCTCGACTGGCTTGGGCTGCCCGATTTCATCCATCATATCGGTGACAGGATGCTCCGCGATCTGATCGAGTCCGGCCTCGAACATCAGCTGAGTCACGAAATCCAGGCTCGGCATCATCCCCGGCACGCTGCCGACCATGCGCAGCACGAAGGAAGCAACGGCGTTCACATTGGGATTTTGACGTAAACGAGCCAGCTTTTCCCTGAAATAAACCTCCGCCATATACACGCCACCGGGCTTGAGGCTCGAAGATGCTTGTTGAAACAGGCGCGCGTTTTCGTCTTTCGTCAGGTACAGCGTCAGCCCTTCCGATGTAATCAGATCGGCCTTGCGCCCTTCGAGGATGTCGTGCAGGTTAACTTTCCCCAGGTCAGCTTCGAGCCAGCTCATGTTCGCCGGAATCGCAATGTGGGCGTGTTCAAGCCGCTTTTTCTTTTCCGCGACCACTTCCGGCAGGTCGATCTCAATCACCTGTGCCTGCGGATAATTTTTCGCCATATGCAGTCCGCGCGGCGAAAATCCAGCCGCGACATCGACCAGCAGCATCCCCGGCTTATCCTCTGGGAAATGGCGCTTGGTAAGGGCTTCAATCGCCATCATCCGCGCCGGGAAAAACCACAAAATATTACTTTTGCGATCCATGTCCGAAAGAATACGCGCCACGATTCGGCCCGACATTTTGCTCAGTGCCATCGTTTCCTCGGTATTGAGCAGCGCCGCCCGTGCGCCTGCGACCAGTTCGGCGCTGCGTGTCGAGGGGGTGTGACCAAGCGCCATTTTGTCGTCGCCGCGACGGTTAAAATTGGGGAGGTTGGGGTCGAGCTGTGCCATTATTTGCTCCTCATCCATATATTTGATGATCGTAATGTGTTTTGTCATTAATAATTCTTGTAACAATATCACATTTTGAGGGCAAACAACGTTAAGATTGCGTAGATTTTGAGTGGAATTTACGCTTTAGGGGATTAGTAATTTGAGCGTTTAGGGGGTTTCAAACACCTGCGGTGCATACTTTCGAATTTCCGCGCCAATTTCCGTCCCGCGCCACTCGCTCGTGAACAGCGTGGAAAGCGGGATAAAGTCGCGAGCCTCTTTTAGCGCGGCTCTGGAGTCGCGGCTGATATAACCCCCGACGCGCAGCATCGGGTTGACCTGAGTCCCTTCTCCGCGCAGCGCCAGCCCTTCGACATTTCCCTCATTCGTCATCCAGCGTTCCTGAATCGCGGCAATATTTTCCCAGCTTGAGGTGATGGTATAGCCGAGGCTGCGGTAACGGATGCCCTCCGGCGAGACCGCGACGTAAATATACGAATACATCAGCCAGAAGACGAACACCAGGATCGACGCTTCGATGATGAGCACGACAGATAATATTGATTTACCCACCCTATCGCCAGTGACCAGTACCAGCACCGGGACGACAGCCATCATCAACACGATCAAGGCCATGCGCGTGATCAGCACTTTGGGGTGAATGTGAAATTTTCGGGTTGATTCAGTGTCCATGATTCTGCGACCTTTACTTCTTTGCGTTGAATCTTTTGCAATGGCTATTGACTGTGCAAGGGCGCACCGCTGTGCGCCCCTACGAAAAACGCGCCGGATTGTGATGTGCCTTTTGTATTGGCTAAAAGCTAATGACCATCGACTATCGACTAGAATATCACCAAACTCGCCCCTTGACACACACGCGAAAAAGCATAAAATACTTATCACGCTAATGATTAGCAGGAAAATGAAATGTCAAATGAGGTTGAACCGTCCGACTGGCAGCTTTTGACGCACGTCACGCTGATGTTTCGCAGCCTCTCGGACGCTTTCATGGATCAGATCGGGATGCACCGTGCGCAGGCTGGGCTTTTGTGCAGCCTCTTTGCGCAGGACGGCATGACGCAATCAGAGCTTGCCGAACGGCTGTCTGTCCAGGGCGCGACCATCACCAATATGCTGCAACGCATGGAGGAATCCGGGCTGGTCATCCGCCGCCGCGATGCCGACGATAACCGCCTCGTGCGCGTGTACCTGACCGACGAAGGCCGGGAAAAAGAACGCGCGATCAACGAGCAGTTCCAAAATCTGGAAGGCAAGATTTTCGCGGGTATGTGTCACGAACACCGCATCCAACTGCGCCAACTGCTGCGGCAAATGCTCGACAATATGGGCGTGAAGGGCGAATAAGTCTTTAGCTTTTAGTCGATAGTCGATAGCTAAAATGCAAGGCAAACGCACTCATTTATAACGCGGTGCATGTAGCGGCATGACATGTCATGCCAAACTCAAAACACCAACCTTATTTAATCGGTCAGTGACAAAATTAAGCCAACAGCTAATGACTATCGACTAAAAGTTTTTTTACGCTTTCTTAGCACGCTAACCGTAAGCACATCAATCATCTGTTCGCTAACGAATTCTGGGCAATCGCCCACGAAAGGCAACCAAATGAACGTCATATTGTGGATTTTGCAGGTGTTGATCGGCATTGCCTTCATCGGCGCAGGCTACAACCACGCTTTCCGCCAGGAGCAGGCCAAACAGCAGCCGCAAATGGCCTGGATGAAAGCCGTTTCCAGCGGGACGCTCACCTTCATCGGCGTGGCGGAAATTCTCGGCGGCATCGGCCTGATTTTGCCCGCGCTCACCAATATTCTGCCCGTGCTGACTCCCCTCGCAGGCGTTGGCCTCGCGCTTATCATGCTGCTGGCGGCGATTTTTCATTTCCGCCGGGGCGAGACGCAGGGCATCATCATCAATATCGTGCTGGGTGCGCTGGCGGCGTTCATCGCGTATGGTCGCTTCGTTCTTGTGCCGTTTGTGTAAATAAATTCCGGTATATGCTCTGCCATTAACGGCGAATCTGTAGGGGCGACACATGCGTCGCCCCTACACCAAGTTTGAATCACGAGGATAATAATGACCGATCTGCCTTATGAAGGCGCGACACCCGACCAACTTGTCCACCCGATGGTGCGCGAACTGCTCTGCGTTCACAATATGTTCCGGCGCGAAATGAACACGATTTTGCGCTTCGTGGATGACCTGATCGCGGGCAAAGAGCAGCTTTCCAGCGACGAAACTGCCCGGCGCGTCCGTTCGCTCATCCGCGCGGGCAACCAATATACGCAAATGCTTCACACCCATCACAATCTCGAAACTTCCATGATGTTTCCGGCGCTGGAAGCCGAGGGTCTGGACGCAATCGTCGTTGACAAACTCAATGCCGACCATGACGAAATTTCCGACCTGATTGACCAGTTCGAAGCTGGGATTCACGACTATTCGGCGATTGAACCCGCCGTACTGGAAAGCGATCTGCAAAAACTTTCCGATGCGCTGCGGGCGCATCTGGCCTATGAGGAAACACATGTCTGTCCATTTCTGGCAATGATGACGCGCTGGCCGATTTAAGACAACCTCTACCCCCCAGCCCCCTCTCCATACATGGCGAGGGGGAGCAAAACGGCATTAAAGCCCCTCTCTGCGTGCGGACGACCAGAGGGAGGGTTTGGGGTGAGGTTGAAACTTCGCAACCAAATTCAGCGTCCGTAAACGTAAGATTCAAGGAAAAAAGTGCGTCTATGAGTGCACACCTACCCAACACATCAAAATCATTCGAGGCCATAGCGCCCTACACGAATTCCCTCCCAATCGGGCAATTTAAATTCGCCCAGTTCAGGATTATGCGATGACTCTCAAACCGCTTTTCGGCATTTTTCTCGACCCAACTGTCGGCGACCCGCGTGAACCGTTCGCCTTAGCCAAGATCGCCGATGACAATGGCCTGGATTTGCTCACGGTTCAGGATCACCCATACCAGCCACGCCATTACGAAAACTGGACGCTGCTGACCGCGCTGGCGATGGCAACCAAAAATATTCACGTCAGTGCCAACGTCGGCAATTTACCGCTGCGTCCGCCTGCTGTACTGGCAAAACAGGCGGCGACTCTCGACGTGCTGACAGATGGCCGAGTCGAGCTTGGACTGGGCGCTGGCGGCTTCTGGGATGCGATTGCAGCTTTTGGCGGCCCCAAACGTCCACCCGGCGAAGCCTATGGCGCGTTTGAGGAAGCGCTGCAAATTTTGCGCGGCCTGTGGGATAACCCTGGCAGAGCGTTCACATTCAACGGCAAATTTTACACGCTCAAAGGCGCGAAATTTGGCCCTGCCCCTGCCCACCGGATTCCGATCTGGGTCGGCGCGATGGGGCCGAAAATGCTCCGACTGACCGGGCGCATGGGTGATGGCTTGCTGATTTCGATGCCCTATGTGCCACCTGCCCAACTGCCAGACGTGAATGCCAAAATCGACGAAGGCGCGGCGGAGGCCGGACGTTCGCCGGAAGCCATTCGGCGCGGTTACAATGTCATGGGCACGATCCGACCCGGCGCGGGCAGCGTGCGCGGTTCCGGTCAGCCGAATATCATCGACGGCACAGCGGACTATTGGGTCGATCAACTGACGCAGCTTTACCAGCAATATCGCCAGGACACCTTTATCTTTTCGACTGGCGAAGATGTGGCGCGACAGATCGAAATTTTCGCCAACGAAGTCGCGCCCGCCGTCAAGGAACGCCTCGGCTTTCCCATCTAACCTAAACAACGAAGGAAAACACATGAAAATCGAAATCTGGTCGGACATCGCTTGCCCCTGGTGCTACATTGGTCGCCGCCGCCTGGAACACGCCCTCGATGATTTTGAGCATCGCGATCAGGTCGAGGTGATCTGGCGCAGCTTCCAGCTTGACCCCTCCGCCACGAACGAATATGACGGCACGGTCACAGAGATGCTGGTCGAGAAAAAGCGCATCAGCCGCCAACGTGCCGAGGCGATGAACGCCCACGTTACTCAGTTAGCCGCTGACGAAGGGCTGGAATATCATCTCGAAAAAGCCCGCGTCGGCAACTCGTTCGATGCCCACCGCCTGATTCATCTGGCAGCGCATCACGGCTTGCAGGGCGAGATGAAAGAGCGCATTCAAAAAGCCTATTTCACGCAGGGCAAGTCGTTCAGCGATCACGATACCCTGGTCGAACTGGCAACCGATGTCGGCCTGAATGCGGACGAGGTTCGCGCGATGCTCAATAGCAACCAGTATAGCGACGCGGTTCATGCGGATGTTCGCAAGGGGCAAATGCTTGGCATCAACGGAGTCCCGTTCTTCGTTTTCGAGAACAAGTACGGCGTCTCCGGCGCACAGCCCAGCGAAACCTTCGCCGCAGCGCTGGAACGCACCTGGAGCGAATTTCACCCGACGCTCGAAATCGTCAACGCTGGCAATTCAGCAGGCAGCGACGAGTCGGGCGTGTGTACGGACGACACCTGTACCGTCTAGCAGATATGTCCGTAGGGGCACGGCGCGCCGTGCCCCTACAATCCGACACGCATTTCGTCGGGGCGCACAGCCGTGCGCCCAATTGTAAGCATCACCCAAATCCATATCGTAATCCCCCCGCCGGGCCGGAATTGCCTATTTATCGTAATCGCCCGGCGGACAACAAGGAATAGAAAGCGAATCACAATGGCAAAGTTTGAACGCAACAAGCCACATGTCAACATCGGCACGATTGGTCACGTCGATCACGGCAAGACCACCCTCACCGCCGCCATCACCAAAGTTTTGGCGCTGAAGGGCGATGCCGAGCGCATGAATTACGAGGACATTGACAACGCGCCGGAAGAGAAGGCACGCGGCATCACCATCAACATCCGGCATGTCGAGTATGAAACCGACAAGCGCCACTACGCACACGTCGATACACCCGGCCACCGCGACTACATCAAGAACATGATTACCGGCGCGGCGCAAATGGACGGCGCGATTCTCGTCGTCAGCGCCCCCGATGGCCCGATGCCGCAGACCCGCGAACATGTTTTGCTGGCGCGTCAGGTCGAAGTCCCGGCGATGGTCGTGTTCCTGAACAAAATCGACCAGATGGACGACCCTGAACTTCTGGAACTGGTCGAGCTGGAACTGCACGAATTGCTGGAGTCTTATGGCTACTCGCCGGATACGCCCATCGTGCGCGGCTCGGCCATGCTGGCGAACGAATCGACCAGCAATGACACCAACGCGCCAGAATATCAGCCGATTTTGCAACTCATGGACGTGGTTGATGCCTGGATTCCCACGCCGGAGCGCTCGGTTGACAAGCCCTTCCTGATGCCCGTCGAAGATGTCTACTCGATCAAGGGGCGCGGCACGGTTGTCACCGGACGAGTCGAGCGAGGCAGCCTCAAGAAGGGCGAGGAAATCGAAATTATCGGCCTGCGCGACGAGAGTCTGAAAAGCATCGTCACCGGGATCGAGATGTTCCACAAGGAACTCGACTCGGCGCAAGCGGGCGATAACGCGGGCATCCTCCTGCGCGGCCTGACTCGCGACCAGATCGAGCGCGGCATGGTGCTGGCAAAGCCCAGGAGCATCACCCCACACAAGCGCTTCATGAGTGAGGTCTATGTCCTGAAGCGTGAGGAAGGGGGTCGCCACAAGGCTTTCTTCCCCGGCTATCGCCCACAGTTCTACATCCGTACAATGGATGTGACCGGGACAATCAACCTGCCGGAAGGCATCGAAATGGTTCTGCCGGGGGATAATGTCAACCTGTCTGTGGAACTCATCAGCCCGGTTGCGCTGGAAAAAGGCTCAAAATTCGCGATCCGTGAAGGCGGCCTGACCGTCGGCGCGGGCATCGTGACCGAAGTTTTGGAGTAACGCAGTAACAATCCTCACCCCCCAGCCGCTGCGCGTCTCCAAAGCATTGGAGGTGGGGAGTCATCATTCTTTAAGCCCCTCCCTATTGCTATGGGGAGGGGTTGGGGTGGGGATGAGCGTGAGAAACATCAAAAAGGAAAAACACATGACCGCAAAACCACAAACCATCACCGAGGCGATCCCCAACATCGCGCCCACGACCCGACTCGGACACGTCCACTACACCGTGAACAACATGGACAAGCAGGTCGCGTTTTATCAGGACATTCTCGGCTTCAAGGTGCATTGGCGCGAAGGCGACTCCGCCGGACTCGGCGCGGGCGGCGAGGATTTGCTGCGCCTGACCGAAAATCGCAACGCGCGGCGCGTCAATGGCACGACTGGCCTCTATCACACGGCGTTTCTCGTCCCGACTCGTTGGGATTTGGCGCAGCTCCTCAAAAGCATCGCCCAGACGCGCACCCGCATCCAGGGAACTTCCGATCACGGTACGCACCACGCCATTTACCTGCCGGACGCGGAAGGAAACGGCATCGAGTTAGCCTGGGATCGCCCGGAAGCCGAGTGGCCGAAATCGTTTGAGGAGATGATGCAGCGCAATCGTGGACTCGCGCCGGAGGAAGTGTTCAGCGCGTTGAACGACAGCGATGCCGCCTGGGAAGGCCTGAATCCGGCGACCACAGTCGGACACGTCCATCTGCACGTTTCGACCTTGCCGCCGACCATGCGCTTTTATCGCGATATTCTCGGCTTCGGCTTGCCGCTGGATATGGCGAACGCGCCAAAACAATTCGCCGAAAGCGCGATTTTCTTCGCCGCCGGGACGTATCATCACCATATCGGCACAAACGTCTGGCAAGGCGTGGGTGCGCCTCCCCCACCGAGCAACGCGACAGGCTTGCGTCATTTCACCGTGATCGTGCCGGATAAAGCCGAGCTTGACCGGGTTGTCGAACGCCTTTGGTCAGCCAGCATCGCGCTGGAGGAAACTGAAAACGGCGTTTTGACTCACGATCTATCCGGCAACGGCATCCTGCTCACCGCATAATCGTTTGCGCAAGGACGTGAAAAAGCCCCTCACTAAAGCATTGGAGAGGGGTCTGTGGTGAGGTCCACTCCATTCACCAGCCGTCGAAAGAAATCCTCATCACGCTTCTTTCATGCGTCCGGTTGCGCGGATCACCCAGCGCATCCCGTTGTGGAAAAAGTCCGGATTCAGAAACATCATCGGGCAGCCCACCGCGATCACATTGATATTCGCTTGCTTGCATTTGGCAACAGCAGCCTCGGAAACACTGGATGCCATAAAGGTGTTGTTGTGCATCCACACCTGTTTAATCCCCAGCTTGATCGCCTCATCGACAATTTTCTCGGAAATTTCCGGCTTGTTCATGATGAACACGGCATCCACGCCGCCCGGTATCGCGCTCAGGCTGGGATAGCATTTATCCCCATGCAGCGCTTCGGCAGTCGGATGTACCGGGAATACCTGATAGCCATGATCGCGCAGTTTCAGGTAGATTGCGCCCGCGCCGCTGTCTTTGGTGCGCGATAATCCGCATACGGCGATACGTTTTTGTGCCAAAAAATCCTGCACACTCTCTTGATGTGTCCTTGTTGCAACAGCCATTTCTAATCTCCACTTACTTGTTTACCTGTTACCCAATACGAGCATAGACTTCGGGGAGTGTGCGAAATAGTGATAAACATCACTCGCTCAGTGGAGACCTGACCCGACTTTGCCGTGCAGGGCGAAAAGTGGCATAGAAAGATGTGAGCTTACTCACTTCTCGTTGTACCCCAATACGCTGAAAATGAGTTCAGTTGTGGATGCGAATGCGCGAAGTTCTGGAAAAAGGAGATGGATGATGAGAGTGCTGGTGCTGTATCAAAGTCGTGGTGGCAACACCCGTATAGCGGCGGAAGCTGTCGCGAAAGCGGCGCGTGACGAAGGCCATACGGTCACGACCAAATCGGTGATCGAAGTTCAAAAGTCGGACATTGAGAACGCCGATGCCCTGTTTATAGGAACGTGGATTCAGGGATTTATCCTGTTCGGTGTTAAACCCGCCGGAGCGACACTCTGGGTTCCGGCGCTCCCCTCGCTGCAAGGCAAGCCCGTCGGCATCTTCTGCACCTACGCCTTTAACCCACGCGGCAGCCTGCAAGCACTCGGCGAGTTGCTCACGGCGAAGGGCGCACATATTGTCGGCCAGCGTGCTTTTCATCGCAGCAGCGTGGGTGAAGGCGCTCAGGCCTATGTCAGAAGCGTGCTGGAGGCGGTTGTAACGGCGTGAGCTGTTACAGGCAGAATTTCAATACGTTGCGATGACCTCATCAATGTTATGTTTGACCGCAAAGGCCGCCGCTTCTGCGCGGTTGGCGAGCGCGAGTTTTGTCAGCATACTGCTGACGTAATTGCGTATCGTGCCTTCTCCCAGATAGAGTTCAGTAGCGATCTGGCGGTTGGTCAGGCCTTTGGTTACGAGCACCAACACCGCCATTTCCTGCGAGGTGAGGGGGGCAAACTCAGCAGTGTGTCGGGCTTGACCTGCCTTATGCACTTCCTTAAAGACAGTCACGGTCAACGCGGAATCGAGGAAGCCTTCTCCGCGACTAACGCGATCAACAGCGTGAATGAGTTCATTGCTGCCTACGAACTTGAGGACGTAACCAACAGCCCCCGCCTGGATTGCCGCAAAGAGCAGTTCGTCTTCAGCATAGGCCGTCAGCATGATAACCTTGCAGCCCTCGACTGAGTTGACAATCTGGCGACAGGCTTCGATGCCGGAAAGACCCGGCATTCGAATGTCCAGAACGGCGACATCCGGGTGAATTTCCTGCGCCTTTTCGATGGCTTCCGTGGCCGTTTCAGCTTCAGCCACAACCTTGAAGTGACTCTGGCGCTCAAGCAGTGTTTTCAAACCCCTACGGACAAGGGCGTGATCGTCGGCAATCAGAATGGTCACGTTTTCGGACATCATGAATATCCTCTAATGAAATACGTTAATCGCCGTCAGTGTTCTTTATGCAGCAAGGTAGAGGCAGGGTTCCAAAAGGTTGCGCGTTTACTGGAAACGACGTCGGCAGCAACCCACGCTGCCGCTACCTCCCCGCATAGAATGAGCAGACTTTGAGACCTTGTGTATGTCGAGGTATCGGTGTATGGTTTGCAGATCAGAATCTTCTCAGCCCGATCATCCATCTCAAGCAGTTCCCAGCCCATATAATCGCGCGCCAGACTCTCCGCTTTTCCGAGTGACGCAGTCAGATTAGGGATCATGGGCAATCTCTGCGACAAGTTAGTCATCATTATTCCTGCTCAATCTATAAAGATCACATAGCTACCGAATAACTTTAGGTGACCACACCAACCTGTCGCACGCCGTTACCATTGGCTTTCTTAGGCACAATATCGGTGACGAGCGCTTCAGTTGTCAAAATCATGGCGGCGATACTGGCGGCATTGATGACCGCGCCACGTGTGACTTTGGCGGGATCGGGTATGCCAGCGTCAATCATATCGACATATTCGTCCGTCATGACGTTATAGCCGATGCGGTGATTTTTGCTGCTCTTTTGCATGCGCTGCACATTATCAATGACCACCGCACCATCCATTCCGGCGTTGCGGGCGATCCGGCGCATCGGCGCTTCCAATGCTCGGCGCACAATGCTAATGCCGGTGTTCTCATCGTCCGAAGTCATACGCAGGCTTTCAAGCGCCTGCCGCGCGTTGATGAGTGCTACTCCACCACCCGGCACGATGCCTTCCTCGACAGCCGCGCGGGTTGCCCGGAGTGCATCTTCCATGCGGTGTTTCTTTTCATTCATCTCGGTCTCGGTTGCCGCGCCCATACGGATCACGGCGACACCGCCAGCGAGTTTGGCGAGGCGTTCCTGAAGTTTTTCGCCGTCATAATCGCTGGTCGAATCCTCAATCTGGGTGCGAATCTCCTTGATGCGCCCCTGAATAGCTGCCGCATCGCCTTTTCCGTCCACAATCGTGGTGTCGGTTTTGGTGCTGAAAACCTTGCCCGCCTGTCCCAAATCCTCTTTGGTGACGCTTTCGAGCGTGCGTCCGGTCTCCGCACTGATGACCGTGCCGCCCGTCAGGATCGCGATGTCGTTCAGCATGGCTTTGCGACGATCTCCAAACCCCGGCGCTTTGATCGCCAGGACATTAATCGCGCCACGCAGCTTGTTCAGCACCAGCATCGCCAGCGCGTCGCTGTCCACATCTTCGGCAAAGATGACCAGATTCGGCTTGCCAGAGACGACCATGAGTTCCAGCAGCGGCACAAGGTCCTGAGCGTTGCTGATCTTCTTTTCATAGATCAGAATGTGCGCGTCCTCGATGATCGCTTCCATATCTTCGACATTGGTCACAAAATATGGGCTGATATAACCCCGGTCAAACTGCATTCCTTCGACATATTCGACCTCGGATTCAACGCCCTGGCTGTTCTCAACGGTGATCGCGCCGTCCTTGCCGACTTTATCCATCACGTCGGCGATGAGTTTGCCGATTTGCGCGTCCTGTGCGCTCACGCTCGCGACGCTGGCGATCTCATCATGTGTGGAAATGGGCATCGATTGTTCCAGTATATGCTCACATACCGCATCGGCAGCCGCCATGATCCCGCGCTTCAACAGCATGGGATTCGCGCCAGCACCGAGATTTCTCATGCCTTCATGTACCATCGCCTGCGCCAGAACGGTGGCGGTGGTTGTGCCGTCCCCTGCAATATCGTCCGTCTGGGTTGCGGCTTCTTTCAGGAGCTGCGCACCCATATTTTCAAAGGGATCGGACAGCTCGATTTCTTTCGCGACGGACACGCCATCATGCGTGACAGTCGGCAGGCCGTACTGCTTGTCAATCGCGACATTTCGCCCTTTGGGGCCAAGCGTCGTCGCCACGGCCTCCGCCAGTTGATCCATACCCCGCTTGAGGTACATTCGTGCGTTTTCGTTATAAACCAGTTGTTTCGCCATCTTATCTTTTCTCCACGATTCTAAGGTAGGGTTCGGTAACACTTTGATCATGAGTTCGTTCTCGCGAGGCGCGTTTCCGGCCCTGTTGTTCGAGTTTTGCTGTTCGCTGGTGCGACCAGGACGGATCGCCAGGCGAGGCCTTTTTACCGGGCCTTACAACCCGCTTGCGATTCTCCAGGCCGGAAATATAAGCTTCCAGCGATGCCCTCGTTTCAGGTTCCATCGTTTTCAGGATCGCAGCAATCTGAGCAGGTCTTTGGGTTTGCTTCATGTCATGCTTCCTTTACGCAGTTATGCAGTTATGCACGCGGTTATCCAGTTATTCAGTTTGGTAATGCCCGTTCTGTCAGGAAAAATAAAAGAGCGATTGCCATACTGGGATCGCCAATGATGGTTTGCCCCTTAACAATTCGCGTCTGTCTAGGGCTGCGTTCAGCGATTCATGTGGCTAATAGGGCATGTTCGGTGATACGTCTGGCTAGGTTTTGTTTAGTGAGCGGGGATACGTGAAGCCTGTTTAAGACGATAACAAGGCTTCAGCGGGCTTCACCAAACTTGGGAGGACAATAAATACAATTTATGAGTCATTGAATTCTAAAATTGTTCCTGTTAAGTTTATTATAGCATTATTTCTAACTTTTATTACATTAGAAACCTGCAAGAACTCAGGGGGCGTTGTTCGATTGGAGGTTTGTTCGGCGGGCGTTCCGGCGCAAGCTACACGACATCCAAACACGCCCTGATCGGCCTGACGCGCAGCATCGCCTATCATTATGCCCAAAAGGGTATTCGCGCCAATGTCATCTGCCCCGGCGGAGTCGCCACCAATATCGCCGTCCACCAACCCAATCCGCTGGGATTTGAACGGCTGCAAACGACACTCGCGTCGGCAGTCCGCACCGCCGAGCCGGACGAAGTGGCGCGTGTTGCCTTGTTCCTCGCCTCGGATGACTCGTCGTTCGTCAACGGCGAAGTTCTGGTCGCCGACGGTGGCTGGACAGTCGCCTAATTGTTAAAGTTCACCGTTCAATAATCCGGCGTTTACGCACGTTGTGAACGCCGGATTTTTGATCCTCTATAAATTGCGTTGTCCGGTACTACTATCCAGCTCATATTGAGGTCACAAAAGATCACAACGTCTGCCTTTGACCCTTCCTCCCCCCCAACCCCCTCTACACTCCGTAGAGAGGGGGAGTCAGACCGATTTTAAGCCCCTCCCTATTGCTATGGGGAGGGGTTTGGGGTGGGGATACGCCTTCAGTACCGGACAAGCCTTAAATGGCTAGGTCTCAACCCTGTGTAGCTGCATCGGCCTCAGTGTTGTAAGTCGGCAGCGTCGCCTCCATCCGCCTCACCGATGGCAAAGCATAGGTGAATAAGGTAACGATCAATCCCAGTGTTCCAGCGAGGGCGAATAGCACTCCCATTCCCCCTGCTGCGCTCATGCCGAACAGCATCCCCGGTGCGGCTTCTGCCCATCCAGCAGAACTTGCCAGCGGCGTGAAGACCTGATCCGCCAGCGGGCCAATCAATAGATAACCCAACGGCGTTAGAAGCAGCGACAACTGCATGAAAATGGCGAACACCCGTCCCTGCATATCGCCAGGAACTTTGGACTGGAGCAATGTCATTAAAGTCGCATTGGCAGCGGCAACGCCCATCATTGCGACAAACAGTGCTGCCCCCATCACAATTGGCGACTGATTCGTTCCAAACAACATGGTTGCGATGAGTACCAGAATCATGGCGATGATGATGGTGTCGATACGCCGTTTAAATCCACCCCATGCACCAATCCCAATCGCACCGACGATCCCGCCCACGCTCATGATGGCGGTTATGATGCCTAACGTCGGCTCGCTTCCCGTTCGCGCCAGCACATAAGGTGTCATTAAGGCAAAGGCACTGCTGATGAGAAAGCCGAACACCGCGCCCAGCACGATCAGAATAAATAACGGGCGGCGCGACCACAGGAAACCGAGACCCGCACTCCATTCCTTCAGCATTGACGGTCGTGCCTGGACATCACCCTGACTGCGCAGTGGTGCAGGAATGCGCACCAGCAAAGTCGCAACTACACCAATCAAAAAGCTGATGAGGTCAATCACGAAAATCCCGACCACTCCGATGCTGACATACAGTAATCCTGTCAAAGCCGAAGAAATCAACAGTGAGGCTGGCTTGCTTATCTGCATGATGGCGTTGGCACTTTGACGCTTCGCCTCCGGCACGAGCTGGCTGACCGACGCTTCAAAGGCTGGACGCTGCAAGTTGCTGAATACACCCTGCCATAGCGCCGCCGCATACACATGCCACAATTGAAAATTTCCGCTGCTTAGGCTGATGACCAGCGCCAACGACCCCAGCGCTGCCCCGATATCGCCGATAATCATCAGCGTGCGGCGGTCATAGCGATCTGCCAGGACACCCGCAATCCCGCCCACAATAATGTATGGCAGCAGGAGAAACAGCGAAAACAGCGCCAGCGGTGTGGCTTGCCCAGTTTGTTGATACACGTAAATGCCGACAGCCAGGAAGCTCATGCTGCTGCCGATCTGCGAAACGGTTTGCGCTGCCGCCAGCGCGTAGAATGTTCCCGTGCCGCGCTGCGCAGCCGTATCCGTGCGAATAGATGTTGTTGATTGCATGACTTTTTTATCCTTTTTGTTGTGAATTTCGTTCGATCTGAATCGGTAACAGGCAAACTTAAGGTCAGGGTTGCCCGTTTGTGGGCAATCCGATGTGAGAATGCGGCGGATAACAGGCGCGTTAAAGACTGGCTATCGCCCGCTATTCTGGTTGACTATCGAGTTATCTGGTTAAAAGCTGGCTCTGAACGGCATCCGGTTGTCAGATGTCGAGGTCTTCGATTTCCGGCCCTTCCATCGCCTCGCTAACTGCCCGGTAGAGTTCGCGGGAAATGTGGGGCTTCATCGCTTCAAGAGTCTCGAAGACTTGCAGGCTGTAGTCGCCGGATTCTTTAAAAGTCTCCCAGTCCCAGCCAAAACCCATCAGCTTTTGCAGAAACCCGTTTTTAACGCCCCAATTTTCGGGATTGCCCCAGTAATCCGGGTCGCCTTCCGAAAAATCCCAATCCGCGATGATTCGCGTGTGCAACGCGTAGCGTTTGCCGGCTGTGCGGTACACGCACAGAATTTCAGTCCCCTCCTCGTTTTCGGTTGGTTGAAGCCGCCGCGCAAGAAGTTGTCCCATGAAACGCTTGCGCCGATGTGCTCCATTCCCGTTGACGATCACGGTGATTTCTTCTAGCCCTCGCTCGTTTGGCGTATCTGTGCTGTCGCGTGATGTTGATTGCATGACTTTTATCTCCTTCATAGTCGTGAATTTCGTTGAAAACGGACGATAGCAAAATCGGAAACAGGCAAATTAAAGGTGAGGACTGCCCATTTTGGGGCAATCACAGGGTAAAAATACGGTTGTTGATTGACGGTGTTCGTTGTATTCGTTGTGTTGTCGGCTGTCGTGAAAATTACGCCATCAGATGTCCAGTTCTTCGATCTCCGGCCCATCCATCGCCAAACTGACCGCCCGATAAAGCTCGCTGGAGATATGCGCTTTCAGGTCTTCAAGCGTCTCAAAAACCTGAAGCGAATAATCGCCGGACTCTTTAAAACTGTCCCAGTCGTGGCCCCAACTCATGATCTTCTGGAGCAGCCCACTGCCAACCCCCCAACTGTTGGGATCGCCCACATATTCGGGATCACCCCACTCCAGATTCCAATCGGACATGACGCGGGTGTGCAGCGCATAACGTTTTCCGGCAGTACGGTACACGTTCTGAATTTGAATCCCTTTGCCCGTTGGATTATTCTCAAGCCGCTTTGCCAGCCGTGTCCCCATGAAACGCTTGCGGCGGTGTGAGCCTTCCCCATTGACGATCACGGTGATTTCGTCCAATCCGCGCTGGCTTGCTTCCTCAATTTCAATGTAGCGGCGCAGCGCCCGGACAATTGCCGACGATAAGTTAGAACCCGCCAATTCCTGCGCACGTTCGAACAGTGGCAAATCATCTTCGGATACATAGATGGTCTTGTTTGGCAAATTCCCTCCTATCCACTTTTACCATATACGTATAAGTATATGTATATTTTGAATTGAGTCAAGCCCTGTCGATTTTTAGTCTTTAGTCGGTAGTCGATGGTCTTTAGCTGAAATGCTGACACGCTGATATGCTAACGACTTCAAAGTCCCTTGCGCAGCCACGCCACCCACTTCGGGCCTCTGCCAGGAGCGACTTTTGGGTCTGCCGCCTCCAGCCGGATAATCGTGAACGCGCTCAGGAGATCGCGCAGGTCGGCTTCGTCGCTGAAGTGATGCGGCAGAAAGCCGTCCGGGTCTTCCGCGCCGCGCTCATCGACAAACGTGTTCGGCTCGACTTCGAGAATTTTCCCGGCAGCCACCAGTTCGCGCTGCTGCTGATAGCTCGGCGTGTCCACACGTGGAAAATCCGCCAGAAACACGCCGCCGGGTTTCAGCACGCGCCACACTTCACCAATCGCCCGCGCCATATCCGCCCGCAGGTGATGGTGAATCGTGGATGTCGAAAGCGCCGCGTCAAATGTCGCATCGGGCCAGGGGAGCGTAGTCATATCCGATAATCGCCCCTCGAACGCGATCCCCCGTTCGGCGCAGACCGCTGCCGTCTGCTCAATCCCATTCGGCGAAATATCCACACCTGCCATGCGGAAACCGCGCTCACCGAGATAAACACAGTGCCGCCCCACGCCGCAGCCCACATCTAAAATATGCCCGCCTGCTGGCAGCGTATCCGCCCACTCGACCACCGCTGGATTCGGTTCGGCAAGGCTTTGGTAACGCTGCGGGATACTTCCGCTGCGCCAGATCATTTCCCAGCCTGCGCGTTCTTCAGGGATCACGTCTTTCGGGTAATCGCGCCACAGCCAGCGCATCGTATCGGGGAAAATCGAGCCGCCGTGATGCAGGGTATGCCCGCCCTCGCCATAGACAAACTGGTAATCATATTCGCGATACTTCAGTGCCGATGCCATATCCTGGTTGGCAATCGACCAATCGCCGTAAACGACGTTGAGGTCATTCGAGCCGCCTTGCAAAAACACGCGAATCGGCTTTTTGTCGGCGCGGCGGATCATCGTCGGGTAATTATGCCCGCCGCGAATATTGGCGAAGCTGCCGCAGTGACTCACGACTTTGCTGAAAGCGTCAGGTCGCTCCCAGGCCGCCGTGAACGCGCAGATGCCGCCCGAACTCATGCCGCAGATCGCCCTGCCCGCCGCGTCCTGAACAATCGCATAATTTTTCTCGACTTCAGGGATTAATTCTTCCAGCAGGAAGCGCACATACTGGTCGCCGAGCGAGTCATATTCAAAACTGCGATTGTCCGTTCCACCCCGGATCGGCGCACCCGGCCCCTTGTCGCCGGGACTGACGAAAAGCCCAATCGTCACAGGCATGTGCTTTTTGTGGATCAGGTTGTCGAACACAATCGGCGCATTCACGACCAGCTTGATATAAAACTCTGCATCCTGAAACACCATCAAACAAGCGGGCTTGGATGCGTCGTACTGCGCCGGGACATAAATCCAGTAGTCACGTTCGACACCGGGGTAAATATTTTCGCTGCGATGATGATATTGGCTGAGTTGACCGCGCGGCACGCCCTCTCGCGGCAGCGAATCCGCGCCGAGCATATACCCGCCGGATGTGGTGATGCTGGCATCAAAATTGGCCTGGTCGGTTGGGGATCGGCCTGGCTGATTTTTGATCGCTTCGAGGGGATCATGGTCGGTCATATCGCGCTCCTGAGGTAAATGGTGACTCACCGATTTTGGGGAACGCGTATCTATTATACATGACCCATTTACAAACGTTGAGGCAATTACAATGTTAATATATGATCTCGAAGAGATTACAATGATAAAAATGGAATGATAGGATCGAGGTTTGAAAAAGAAGCTGCCACCGCACCTTTTTGCTGCGCATCCTGAAAACCTGTATTTTGTGACCGGGGTACGAGATTGGTGGGCATTAAGCATGTTTGTGCTTAAATTAACGCTTGGCGGGGGCGTACTGTTATTTTTATTAACTTTTTTCCTTTCCCCTTCTATTAACGAAGTGCGCCTCTCGCAAATGCCACACCAGACGATTATGGGAAAGGTCACGAATCAATACACATCGGAGGGAAGAAGCGGCACAAATTATTACATCAGCTATCAATTTAGGGTAGATGATGAAACCTATTCCCGAAACCAGAGCGTCAGCGGCGATACTTATAGAAGCATAAGAATTGGTTCACCCATCCTCGTGACGTATGCCGCGAATGATCCGACGGTGTCTCATCTGGGAGACGCCGATTTTGATGAATCAACAGTGCCTCGTGCTTTGATTACCGTTCTTGCTGCCGGGGTTTTGGTTTATGTGTTAATCAACCAACCAGTCGTGAATTGGTTTCGACGCCGATATTTTTACCGCAACGGGCAGTTGATTATTGGCGAAATTACGTCTATTTCTGCCAGCCTTGAATCCGTTTCCAGGCGTGACGGTGCATTCCGGCGACCATCAAACAGCTACACAATGATGCTCAAATACAGCTTCAGGCCATCACCGGAACGAAGGCTTGAGGATCAAGTTGTGATTGTGCGCAATGATCTCGTTGATCGCAAACTGCCTGTGGTTGGAACACCCATCGCCGTCGCCTACATTGACGACACTCAATATATGCTAATCTAGAAGCCGCGCCGCGTGTCTCGCCAATTTTCAAATTCCCATCTCGCCCTCGTTAATAAAAATCTTAAGATTTGCTCATGACACCCACATTTGCAGATGACATCATGTACTTGGTGCCATGAACTGATCGTGGCAGATACCGAATATGTGGGTACACATTTTTATCGTTAGCACACGAGTTGAGGAAAATATGACCAGCAAAAAAGAAACGCTCAAGAAAATTAACGACATGATTGGCGAAGTCCCTGTGGCGATGCTCGTCACCACAGACAGCAAGGGGATGCTCCGCAGCCGTCCGATGACGACCCAGCAGCATGAATTTGATGGGGACGTGTGGTTCTTTGCTTCCAGTGATTCCGATGTCGTCAAGGAAATCGAAAAGAATGCCGTCGTCAATGTGTCATACAGCGAAGATGGAAATTACATCTCGCTTTCCGGCGACGCATCCATCGTCACGGATGTCAAAAAGAAAAAGCAGCTCTGGAATCCCGAATTAAACGTCTGGTTCGACGGCAAAGGGCCGGAAGATGCCGAAGTGGTGCTGATTAAAGTGGATGCCAAAGCCGCCCAATATTGGGACATCGCCGATGGCATGATTGGAAACGCGATCAATGTCGTCAAGGCGATGCTGTCCGGCGATGAGGAATCGGTGATTGACAACGGCAAAGTACGCATGTAGCTCTAACAAGCACGTTTATAGCGGCTGAATGCGGTCTGTTCCACATGCAATCAAGGTCATCTGGCCTTGATTGTCCCTTGTGTCACAGGCACTCCGAAAATGAACACATGCTCATCCAGAAATTGGAAACCTAGCCGACTCTGGCACGCATCGCCGAACGATCTCGCGCGATCACGGCGCGGGCTTCGTCGAGCGACCCGGCAGCGATCACTTTCAGACCGCCCTTCCCAGTGTTCAGGCGGGTAAAGGTGTTGATAATCATACGCCCAAAGGTGTTGCTGTTGACGACAATATTCAGGCGTACATTTTTCGGCATGATCCGCCACGCCCGCTGATAATGTGGCATCGAACTCCCCGAAGGCGCAACCGCCCCCGGCAGGGCACTGATAATCAGATCGACGCGATAATTCACACTGTTCGCCATCATGACGACCTTCTCGACGGCCTCATGATAGTCATCCCATGTCCAATGACCGCTGCTCTCAGAGCGAATAATCGTCTTTTCGTCGTCTTCCCAAAATACGGTTATTTGCATGGGGCTATCCTCATCACCTCTTTGCGTTACAATCATTATAACGCCAAAACGTGGATGAAGCATTAAGATTTTACAAAATTAACAATCGAAAACAATACTAAACACATGAAGGCATTATCTGTCAGCTTTGAATGAACCACACCCGCTGAATCAGATCACCAACTACTTCGTAAATCGCAATCCCGGTAAATGGGCCTTCCGTATCCTGCCCTTTCTCCTCATCAATCACCAAATTCCCTGAGACGATTCGCTTGGCGATTTCAACATGTGGCTTATACTTCTCGAAAAATCGACTATAACTCACGCGCATCGCTTCCACGCCCTGCGAAATCATCTCGCCGCTCGGAAACTTGAAAAGCTGGATCGTCGGGCTGTAGGTCGCCATAAAAGCGTCAATATCATTGGCA
>JALHNB010000038.1:0-42072 GCA_022843745.1 Anaerolineae bacterium
CAGACCAGCACGCCATCAAGCCAGTGGACATCAGACTGACGATGCGGGCTGTTTCCGGCATGATCATGGGGCTGATGGTACAGCACATCATGGGTGACGAAATACTGGAAGCGCGGTGGGACGAACTGCCCGAATTTTTAACCGATTTAATTTTAGACGGATTGGAGAACAAGCAATCATGATCGAAACACAAACGATGATGCGTATCGCGATCATAGCGCTGGGAAGTCGCGGCGATGTTCAACCGTATATCGCTTTGGGAGTTGGCCTGCAAAAAGCCGGTCACGACATCCGGCTTATCACCCATGAAAATTTTGAGAGTCTGGTCAGGTCAAATGGTCTGGCGTTCTGCTCTGCCAGAGGCAATGTGCAGGATTTCGTCGAATCCAAAGAGATGCGAGAGCTGACTGAGAAAGGCAACTTTATCGCGATCACGATGCAGACAGCCAAAGCAGCCAAGCAGGCAGCAATTCACTGGGCGGAGGACAGCCTGGAAGCGTGTCAGGGGTGTGATCTGATTATCGCCGGAGTCGGAGGGCTGTATATTGGTATTGCGCTGGCTGAAAAGTTGAATCTGCCGCTGCTTCAGGCCTATCTTTTCCCGTTTACGCCGACACGCGACTTTCCGAGTATTCTGCTGCCCGCGTCCATGTCGAGGCTCGGAGGCGCGTTCAATCACGCCTCACACACTTTGACTCGGCAGGCGATCTGGCAAGGGTTTCGGTCAGCCGATAGTGCCGCCCGCCAACAGGTGCTTGGCCTGCCAGCAGCCTCATTCTGGGGGCCATATAACGCCGAACGCCTTCAAAATATGCCGATATTGTATGGATTCAGCCCATCGGTCATCCCAAAACCTGCCGATTGGGGTGACAATATTCACGTCACAGGCTATTGGTTTCTGGATGAATCGCCCGATTGGACTCCACCCGCTGACTTGCTAAATTTTCTGGAAAATGGCTCTGCCCCTATCTATGTTGGCTTTGGCAGCATGGGCAGCCGAAAGCCGGAAGAAACCGCCGATCTTGTTCTGCAAGCGCTGGCGCGGACGCAGCAGCGCGCCATTCTGATGTCCGGTTGGGGTGGTTTAAGTTCCGCAAACTTGCCCGACAGTGTTTTTATGGTGGACTCGATTCCCCATTCGTGGCTGTTCCCGCGTGTCGCCGCTGTCGTTCATCATGGCGGCGCGGGAACGACTGCGGCTGGATTGCGGGCGGGTGTGCCTTCGATCATCACACCGTTCTTTGGCGATCAGCCCTTTTGGGGGCATCGTGTCGCTGAATTAGGCGCGGGTGTCGCGCCGATTCCGCGTAAAAACCTGAGCGTTGACGCGCTTGCAGGGGCTATTCAGCAAGTTGTGACCGATCAGACGATGCGCGAGCGTGCAGCCCAGATCGGAGCGAAAATCCGCGCCGAAGACGGGATCGCGCAGGCCGTTGGCATCATTCAAGAATTTGGCGAACGCTTTGCCACCCAAGCGAGGACATGACGCATCTCAAATAACGCGCAGAATTTTCGTAGGGGCGCAAGGCTTGCGCCCTAGACCTTCTTCGCGAACGACAGACCTTTTGCCTCCAGTGCGCTGCGGAGCGTATCGAGCGCATTTGGCGCCATGCCGTGCAGATTTTTGACCTCGTCTTCGCTCATTTTCGTAAGATATTCAAGCTGTGTAATCCCCGCCCCGATGAGCGCCCGTTGGGCAGGCGCGGCCAGTTTGGGGAAATCACTTCCGGCGAACGCCATGCCTTTTTCCGCCAACGCAGCGCCCAATATTCGAACCGCTTTTGGGCCAACGCCATGAATCGCCAGCAGTTCCTTCTCGGTCACTTTCGTGAGATGCTCCAGCCGCGTGTACCCCGCCAGCGCGAGTGCCTCTATTGCGGGGCCGCCAAATTCTGGGAAATCGCTGGCCTGCGAGTCGTGTGGTTGATTGTCCATGATAAATCCCTCGTTATTTCTTTTCCGATTCGTAATGCAGTATAACGGCGTTGTTTTTATACGTCTTTGTCCGCAAGAGTTTGAGGCCGACTGGCTGCGTAATATCTTTAAACAAAGGTTTTCCACCGCCGACAACAACCGGATGAATCCTCAGCCGATAGTCATCAATAAGGTTCAGTCGCATGAAGGTCGATACCGTATCTGAGCCGCCGTATAAGATCAGATTCCTGCCGGGTTGCGACTTTATTTTTGACATTTCTTCGGCGATATCGCCCTTCATCACCCGCGCGTTATTCCACTGTCCCCACTCAGCATGATCTAGCGTGTTTGACAGGACGATTTTGGTGGCGGCGTTGAGATTTTGCGCGATTTTGCTCTCAATCGTAGAACCGCTTGTATCGACGGACGGCCAATAATCGACAAACATCTGATAGATGACGCGCCCCAATAAAATCGTGTCAACCGTGCTGAGGAGATCGTTGGCATCCTCATTCATTTCCTGATCTTCAGTCACCCAATCCGTTTCACCATTTGGCCCTGCGATGAAGCCGTCAAGCGTAATGTCGATCTGTAAAATGATTTTTCGCATGTTTTTTCCTAACGCCTGAGCTTCAAAGCTCTATTAATGCAGACGGTAATTATAGCCCAAATTTAGCCCACCTGTTCTGATATGTCAAGCCTGCGCCCAGGTTGACCTTAACCCCTCCCCTCAATCCCCTCCCCATTTCGCAAGCTCATAGAGAGGGGACTTTCCGGACTTGTTGCAAATTTACCGCGAATTATTCGGCGGTGGGTATCGGCGTGTTGAGGAACGGCGTGATGATCGGCAGCAGGACATCGGCGCGGTAGAGAATATCGAAGTGCATGGTTTTTGGGATAATCGCGAGTTGCGAAGTGGACGGCGCGGCGAAACCACCCGCGACTCCCCCACCGAGCAGGCCGAACATTTCGGCGGCGTGGGCGGGAGCAAGCATATCGGAATCGCCCGCGAGGATCAGAGTCGGCGCGGTAACTTTCGCCACGTCCTCCGACCAGTCGTAATCCTGACTCATCATCGTGCCGATTTTGCCGACCAGCGTAGACCAATTATCGAGGTTCGGCGCGACGCTCGAATAAAACTGATACGTCGGCGTTTCGAGCATTTGTGAGGCCGATTCGGCGCTCATGGCGGACATACCTGCTAAAAATTCATCGTGGATGCCGCTGCGTTTAAAAGTCGTCGAAACCAGCACCAGCTTGCGGACGACTTCCGGGTGACGGATCGCCGTCTGCAACGCCACGCCGCCACCCATCGAATAGCCCATCATATCGGCACTTTCGAAGCCAAGATTCTCGATCAGCGCGGCAACGTCATCCGCCATTGATTCGTAGCTCAAGGGGCGATCAGTATCCGCCGTGTGACCATGCCCCTGCATCTCGACAGCGATCACCTGATGTGTTTCAGCGAGTGCCGGAAGCAGAACCGCGAACTCGACAATCCCGCCCAGCCCGCCGTGAATGAGGATCAGCGGGTCGCCTTCGCCGTGTACTTCATAATACATGTCGAGTCCGTTCACCGAGGCGTAATTTCCAGCTACAGGTGTGGCTTCCTGCGCCCGTGCAACTGTCGCCAACCCCAGGCTGAGGACGATGGCGCTGGCGATAAAACGGGTGATGATTTTATAGTTCATAGGGTTATTCCTTTGGTTGGTTTAACGAACATTTGTATCATAAACCAACCGCAGACTACCGTCTTGAACAAAAACGACATCACCGTTTTACAGAACCCCTCCCCCGCCCCTCCCATTTCGCAGGCTCATGGAGAGGGGAGTCATGGGGTCTTCAAGTCCCTCTCTACGAGCGAAGCGAAGTGGGGAGGGATTTAGGGAGGGGTAAAATCACCCACCAATCGCGCGAATATAGCGTTCCGCCGAGCGTTCGACGGCATTTTTCGCGTCTGTCGGCACGACTTTTTCCCACCACCCGCTGTAGAGGCGATCAAATTTGAAGGGTTCGAGCGCCGCGACGATGCCCTCTACCGCCGGACGATTCAGCGGGATCGTGTTGGGATAGCTGTACATAAATGTCACCCAGCGCGTATCCGCCACGACCATGATCGTATCGCCCGTCATCAACACGCCCTTGCCGCCTGCACCAGCGCCCCAATGCAGCGCACTTGAGCCGGGGAAATGCCCACCGCAGCGGATCAGCGTCACGTCCGGCAGCGGCGTATATGTCTCGGTTTCCCAGAAAACGATACGTTTATCAGGCCGCATCACCCAGGGTTCATTATCTTTATGCAGATAAATCGGCGCGTCATCAAAAGCCGCGCTCCACTCCACCATCGTGTCGTAAAAATGCGGGTGCGAAATGGCAATCGCGTCCACGCCGCCGAGGGCGTTCAAGGCTGTCGCGGTTTCCGCGTCGATCAGGCTGATGCAGTCCCACAGCACATTGCCGTTGGGTGTCTGGATCAGCAACGGACGCTGGGCAATCGAAAAACCCGGCACTGTCGCGATTCCCGTCAAATTCGGCTCGACGGTGCGCATCTCATTACGATGTCCCTGCCGCAGCGCGTCGAGTGTCGTCCACTGCTGCCCGTTTGCGTTCACATATTGTCGATCATCTTCGCAAATCCAGCAGTGCGCGGGTGGCGCATCGCTTTCGAGGTACTGCACACCGCACGTCACACAGATATAATTGGGCATGTCCGTTCCTTTCGCGAAACTTTAGCCATAAGGCGATGATAGCACTTGAGGCCGCGCGGCGCGAAGAGTTGTTCATCGGGTTCGTGAGATCGGAGCAATTTGGATGTTATTAGCCTATCGCCAGATGCTCAAAGCATCCGGCTAAATGTAAAAAGCCCTTTTTGAAAGGGCTGCGAGAAATCGTCTCGTTGGCGATGTGTGTGCTTCGAGGGTGCGGGTCGCGCGATCGGGCGAGTTGCCGTTAAAGCGTACTCGCGGCCTGCTGGATCAGCTTGCCGAGCAGCGCGTAATCGACGGTCTGATCCTTGAGAATCTTGATCGTTTTGCGTTCCGGCGGGCCGTCCGCCTCGAAAAAGCCATCCGGTGCTTGGAGCGATTCGGCATTAAAAACGGTCACACTCACCCAATCCTTCGCCGTACCGAAAACGGCGGCGTATTTGCCGTTTTTGCGATAATGCGGCTTGCCATACTGGATGCGTTCCTCGGCATCGGGAATGGCTTGAAAAACCGCCTCACGCACGCGGTTGCAGACCTCGATCTGCCAGACCTGCTTGGGCTTCTCGTTTAATTTCTCAATGAAATTCGTGACATCCTGGTTCATTTCAGACTCCCTTTGGTACATTTGACTCCCCTTCGCAACATACTTGCTCCCGTCTCCATGAGCGTGTGAAATGGGGAGGGGTCGGGGGAGGAGTTAACAATATCTGAATCTTACACCATCAAAACGGCGTAGTCTTGAACAAAAACGACAGCTTTTCGCGGCCTTCAGTGAGGATTTGCGCGGGGGTCTGGCCGATATAGTGTTTGAGCGATCTGGTCATGTGGGGTTGATCGGCATAGCCTGCCTGCTCCACCACGTCGAGAATTGACTTGCCCTCTTTCAGAAGCGTCAGAGCATTACGCGCCCGCTGGATTTGCGAAAGTGTGCCATGTGTCAGCCCAGTGGCCTGCAATACGCGGCGCTGAACCGTGCGCTGCGACATCTCCAACGGCTGGCCTTGCAAAACGGCGCTCACGACAGGATCATAAACCAGCAGATTCTCACGTGCCAGCCAATCCACGAAAGTATCGGCGTTTTCATAGTCGGGGAACTGCCACGCGCGGCCTTTCAGCCAGAAGGATCGACTCGCGCCTTCGGGCAGGGTCACATCGCGCCGATCCATGACCATTCCGGCGGGCATATCGGGCATAAACGCACCAGGTCTGAACATAATGCCGAAAAATTCAGCGCCATCGGGGGCGAATGCTGGCGTTGCTCTGGTTTCCGGCCCACGCACGGTCAGCATGGTTCTGCCGCTGAACCGCGTTACGACGATGCTCCAATGCGACTCGGCCATCGAGATAAATGAGCCGCCGCCGTCACCCGTGTGGCTGTGCCAGATTCGTTCGACAAAAGACGAATCCGAGGGTCGCTCATCGCAGGTCAAGTCCACACTGCTTATCACTGCCATTTCATGCCCTTCATTCAATTTTCTACTGGATACTTTATTGCTAGTTTGAGATTTTACCCTTTGACCCCACCCTAACCCTCCCCGAATTCGGGGAGGGAACAAAATCGAGCGCGTTTTTAGCCCTTCCCCCCTGAATTCGGGGGAGAAGGGTTGGGATGAGGGGGTTCTGAGAGTAACTAGCAATCAAGGTAATAGATACCTAAAGACTCCGCCACATGACGCACATTGCCCGAACGCTTCGCCAACGGTCAAGGATTGCGAATTACACATAAGCACGAGCGATGCGGAAACCAAACATGTTTCCGCGCAGATTTGGCTCTACATCATTCGTAGAATCAACGCGAAAATCTCTGATCCCCGTAGCCAGCCAGGAACGACTACAGATTTTACGGTGATTTGTTCCAGCCAACTCATTGCGGCCTGACTGATGCTCCGTCAAAACCCACTCCTTGATGTTCCCGGCCATATCGACGACACCAAAGGGGCTATCACCTTTGCCCTCATAATGATTCACGGGTGTTGTTCTGCCGATACCAGGCTTGACGACACCATTATTGCAACGATCCGCGTCCCAGCCAGCGCCCCAGGGATAGGGTCGTCCATCGTCACCCTGTGCGGCGCGCTGCCACTGCTGGTGCGTCGGCAGCATTATTTTTTCGCCGCTGATCTCGCTTAACCATTGGCAGAAGGCAACAGTTTCGTACCAGGAAAGATTGATAACCGGCTGATCTGCGCCATTAAACTGGGGATTTTGCCAGTCACGCGGCTCTGTCCAGGGGATACCGGAAGCCCTGTATGACCCCGATGCTGCATCCCACCGGATGTCTTGGTTGTGCGCTTCCCAACCCGCCTCTGTCCACCATTGTGGATTGTTGTAGCCACCCGCTTCAACGAATTTTGAAAATTGGGCATTGGTAATGGGATATTTTGCGATGTAAAAGGCGGGAACTTCAAATATTTCCCCCTTGTGCCGCTGACGTTTTTGGGTCAATTTCACTTTGCCAGCGGGGATTTCGCACCACTCGAAGGGCGGTGGCAGGATCATTTTCGCTTTGGATTCGCGCAGTGCGAGGCTCGGTTTTGTCGCGATGCTGCTTGGGAGAAGTCCTGCTTCATTGGTTCTGGGCTTTTGCCTGGTTGTGGCTCTTGTTTTGGCTTTTGGCGCGCTGTCCTGCTGGATCGCATCAACCGAAATCCGAAAACCTAGATCACGTGACGTATAAAATGGCATCGCGGCGTTACGATAATCCGTATGAAAGAAGACCGTTGCCGAAGTCGCCTTAAAAGTCCAGCAGCTTTCAACCCCATAAGTGCCATACATCCACGATCCGCCACGAAACACGCGGGTTTGCTCGCCTTCGATGCGGTTATTGCCTCTCAAACTCGTGGATGTGCGCCAGCTTGTCAGGCACCATTCCCAGACATTGCCTGCCATATCGACAACGCCAAAGGGACTATCGCCCTTGCCTTCATACTGATTGACGGGGGTTATTCTGCCAATCCCCTGCCCATCGACATTGTGATTACAGCGGCTGGCATCCCAATCATTTCCCCAGGGAAAAGCGCGTCCAAGTGTATCGCCGGGAAAGCTCCTGCCAATCGTCCCCAGATCGACATAGGTATCATCACCTTGTGCGGCACGCTGCCACTGTGTTTCGGTTGGCAGGCTAATCTTTGCCCCGCTTGCATCGCTTAACCAACGGCAAAAAGCAAAAGCTTCGTACCATGAAATCCCAACAACGGGATAATCTGCTCCGTTCCACTGCTCAATCGCCCATAAAACAGGCTCTGTCCACGCCTGGCCTGTTTGCACCGTCTCATGCCCATTCAGGCGCATTCCCGATTGGAGCGCTTTCCAGCCAGCCTTTGTCCAATAACCCTGATTCTGATAACCACCCGCTTCAATGAATCGGGCGAATTGGGCATTCGTAACCGGATACTTCGCCATCGAAAAGCTGGGGACATTGACTTTCAAAGTCGGTTCTTCGTCGCCGGAATCATCGTTAAAAACAGCGCCGAGAATGACATGGCCTGCGGGGATTTCGCACCAGTCAAAGGGCGGCGGAAGCATGGATTTTACGGTTGTCTCGCGGTTTGATGACAGAAGATTTTCTCCCTCATGCACAAAGATAGGCAGGCAGGCAGTCGTAAATCCGATAATCGTCAATCAAGTCCAGCCGCATCAATAGCTGGGCGATAGATGAAGAAAATCACTTTTCTCATTTTATTTTACTTTTGCTTTCCACACGCCTGCATATTTCTTGTGATATTTGACATCCGCTTCCGATTCGATCAACGCCAGCGCCTTCGTGCTGACGCTTTCGTCCTGTGTCGCTTCGTACACATTTTTGAGACTCTGGATGATGTCGGAGCGAATCAACGACCCGTTTTTCTCGGCGAGGCACTCGTTGTAACGCTGCTCCATGCCGTTCAGATAGGTCTGCCGCTGGGCTTCGCCTGCCGCGCCGACCTTCCACAGCGATTGCATACAGTGCCGCGCCGTGACGAAACGTTCATCCTTTGTCACGGCTATCAGCGCATCAAAGTCCTTGAGTATCCGCTTGTCCGGGTCGCTTTTCGCCAGCGCGGAAATCAACTGCGCCGCGATTGCCCGCACATGGTTGTCCTTGTGCTTCAAATCCCTGACCAGGCCCTCCCATGCGTCATAAGCCCATTCGACAGGCTGATCCGTCGCCGTCATGAGCGCGTAATAGGCGGCGTTCTGCACATCCTTATCATCCGAGTGCATATTTTCGATATTGGTGCGTGTCGTTTCGTCCATTGGGTTCTCCTTAAATGGGCGCACCGCTGTGCGCCCCTACAAATCCGTATGAGGGGTCTACTGATCCACGCCGTAATAATGCAGCACATTGCCGGAAGCGAACACGCGCGTATTCAGAAGTTTCAATTTCACGCGATTCTGAACACCCTCGAACAGCGGCTTGCCCTTCCCGATCAGCACCGGGTTGACCATGATGCGAAATTCGTCGATCAGGCCGAGGTCGATCATCGACGCGGCGAGGTTGGAACTACCGAAAATAATCAGGTCTTTCCCCGGCTGCTGCTTGAGCTTGCCGATTTCTTCGGCGATGTGGTCTTTAATCAGCCGCGAATTCTCCCACACGTCAGCATTGTCAAGCGTTGCGGAGAACACAATTTTCGAGATCGTGTTCATCCGGTTCGCGACTTCGGGATCACTCTCAATCGCGAACAGGGTCGGCCAATAGCTCGCCATCCCTTCAAACGTTTTACGCCCGAACAGCAGCGTATCGACAGAATCGAGCTGCTCGATGGCGAATTGATTAAACTCCTCATCTACGGTGTGCCAGTCAATATCGTCATCCGGCCCAGCGATATAGCCGTCCAGGGTGGTCATTAAAAATACCAACACTTTTCGCATGGTCGTTCCTCCTTAATCAATCTGAAAGATTTCGGCAAGGCCGGATTCGGTGGTATCGCGGATGATGACCTGCGGCGTTTGATGCCACACGGCGCAGGCTTGCAGCGCACTTTTCACGGCCTCGACCAGCGCATCATCCAGAATCACGCCGGGTTCGATATGCAGCGCCTTCACTTCAAAAATGCCATCCTTGTGATGCGCTCTGGGGTCGAGGCGACCAATCAGCGCATTGTCATACAGGATCGGCAGGCTGTAATAACCATATATTCGCTTGGCGGCGGGAAAATAAAACTCAATCGGGTGGTCAAAATTGAACAGGTCAAGCGTCATCGCGCGATTGCGCACCAGCGGATCAAACGGCGACAGAAGCGTCGTTTTGGAGTGTGGGATTTCACCATCTGCGGCGGCTTCGACCTGCTTGAGATTATCGGGATGGATATAGCCGGGTTTTCCCCAGCCCGAGACGGCGACTTTGATCACGCGATCCTGTTTTTCCAGGCGTTTGAGAGCCGCGTTGACCCAGTCTTTTTTCAGGCGGAAATAAGGGGCGATCCACTCGACTTTCGCCACGCCGAGCGCCTGAATCGTGTACAGGACGAACTGGTCAGTGGCATCGTCGCGCGATACGCTGGGCAGCTTGTCGGCTTCGGGGTAAATCCGTTCGCGCAGATCATAAACGCGCTGGAAATTGCGCCGTTCGCGCACCATCAATTCGCCGACACATAAGAGATAATCCAGCGCGATCTGCTCCTGTTTGGGGTTATCCCAGGTGTGCTTCTGACCGTCGATGCTCTTAAAATCGGAAGCACGTGCGCCGCCGTTGTCGCGTATGAAATCCAGCACCATTTCGGCGAGGTCGCGATGTTCGTCCAGCCATTGCTGGGGGTTCTTCCAGTCGGTGTACCAGCTTTCCACAAGATGCAGCGGATAATCCTCAATTGGCAGGTAGCAGTTGGCGTTTGCCCAATATTCAAATAACTCGCCTTCAGCAAAAAGTTGGTCCAGCCAAAGCGGATCATACGCACCGAGGCGGCTCCACAGCACAAAATAGGGAGCGCGGGCGACGACATTGATGCTGTCGATTTGCAGCATGTGAAGCTGTCGAATCATCCGGCGCACATCAGCTTTGGTCGCGATAGCGGGTGGCTGTGGGGCATCGTGCAACCCTTGTGCGGCGATCATCAGTCCCCGCACGGCATCCTGTGAGAGGGTTATCATCGGCATTTTCACCGTGTTGATATGAAACGATTAAATGTCTGTTGATTATAGCAACTAGAACCTTTGTTCGCCAGTGAGGGGACTGCACAATCATGAGATTTCAAAATTGAATACGGATAACCGCTTTCGTAGGGGTTTGATGTATCAAACCCTTTTCGGCACTCGGTTTGCCTGGGCATGATGCATCATGCCCCTACGCAAAAACATCTCGTATTTCCTAAAAATGTCGTGCCATAAAGTGAATTCGGGCAGGGTCAGAGTGAGGGTTTTTCATCAGCATCTCAAGTGATGGGGGTTTGCATCTCGACAGCCGGGAAATGCGCCCGACTCCGCCACATCAGCAGCGCAACCAGAAGCGAAAATCCGCCAGCCAGCACGACATAGGCCGCCGGAAGCCCCGAATGATCGGCGATAGCGCCCAGAATTGGCTCGCTCGTTCCCAGCAGCAGCGTGAACAACAGCGATTGCACCGAAATAATCGTCGCGCGGATTTCGTCCGGCACTTCGCTCTGAATCCGGCTCATGAGAAGCGGACGCAAGACCGCCGTCACAAAACCCATTAGCGCGATCAGCACCAGCGCCGGGTAGATTTGCAGCGCCGCCAGCAGAACAAGGCTGAAAACAAGGACCGCCGGGGCAGCATATAAAATGCGGGTTTCGCCAAAACGCGCCTTAATCCGGCCTGCCCAGGTCGCCCCCGCCATATTCATAATCTGCACCAGCATCCCCAGCACGCCAATCGCCGCAATCGGCACGCCCAAAGCCAGCGCTTGCGGCTGCATAAATATAAACTCCATAACGCTGGCGATCACCGGCACAAGCGCCAGGTAAAATATGGGGTAGCGCAGCGTGGGACGCGCCCGGATCAGCGCAAGCGCCTGCCGCAGCACCATAATGTAGGGTTTTCGCACACTCGATTTTTCCGCATTGGGCGATTCTTCCGCGCGTGGTTCTTTAAATGTCAGGATCACGACCAGCGCGACCAGATCGCACAATCCGCCGATAATCAGCGGCAGCTTGAGGTCAATCGTCGCCAGAAGGCCGCTGGTCACGCTTCCCACCGCCACCGACCCTAACATGACCGCACCCGCCAGCCCCACCAACCGTGTATATTCACTTGCTCGGCCTGTACGCTGGATCGACTCATAGAAAAAAGCATCTTCCGCGCCAGAAACAAACGTGATGCCCAGCCCCATGACCACATAAGTCACCAGAATCAGCGGCAGAGTCGGCGCAAATGCCCACGCCAATGTCCCCAACCCCAGGAGCAGCGCACCCACCGCTAACGACGCTTTCCGCCCCACCGAGTCGGCGACAACACCTGTTGGCAGTTCACTGACAGCCATCGCAATCCAGAAGGCCACGTCGATGAGCGTCACCTGCGCCAGACTCAGGCCGCGTTCCTGTTGGAGAAAAATCACCCAGATCGCCGACATTTGCCCGAAGCCGATCCCCTTGAGCGCCGTGTACAAAAAATATCTGGGAATGTTTGGCGCATAGGGGTGACGCATATATTTAGCCTTCAGGCATTCGATGCAGGGTCACAAAATAATTCAAGCGCATATTCAGCGTTCCAGCAAGGCCTTGAGAGCCGAGAGGTCCTTCTGCATGAGGCCTGCGTCGCGGTCAAACTCATTATCATCCATTTCGGGCTGCCGAAATAACACGAGCGTGACTTCACTGCCCATGCCGTTAGCCATGACTCGCATCGGCACATAAACTTCCGTTCCGTCTGGCAGCATCACCGTGTGGTCAAGTACGCCATAGGCATTCTGTGGGGTAAAACGCAGGCCAACCGTACCGTCTCCTGTCTTGACCTCCCAGTGTTCGCCTGCGCGCTTCACGCCCTGTCCGAGTCCCGCCGCCCACAGCGGGAGGTTTTCCGGGTTACTGGCAAACGCATACACCGCTTCTGGTTCGCGCTCAATCGAAACCGTCAGATAGCGCACTTCCCTGAACTTAATCATGACGACTCCTTCTGGATTTCGGTTAACATGAACAATTTATACCCTGTTTGGAAATTCATCCCCTATTCCCCGACCCATTTCCCCATTGCATGGAGTAAGGGGGAAACGTGGACTCGCTAGGAGAAATGCAAGTGTTCAAAGCGTTACAAATCGAATGTTCAAACAGGTTCTTATACCATAGCATAACGGGGAGGGGCTAACGCGCATTGTGTCGCAGCAGGAAATCCAGCACGTTGTCGTTAAACAGGTCGCGCATCGCCGAGCCATGATCGGCAGCCGGAATAATCGCCAGTTCCGCGTTGGGGATGTGGCGATACATCTCAAATATCTGTTCAAGGTCGATGCCATCATCGCGATCCCCCACCAGAATCAGCGTTGGAGCGGAGATTTTTTCCAGGTCAATTTCGGTATAGCCCAGCGGAGTCCACCACATCACCGAAATCTGCTGCATCAGTGACTTCCAGTAATCCGGCGCATTCTCGCGCGGGTGTGCGTCTTTCAGATACTCGATCCAGCCTTGATCGCTCTTTTCCATCTGCTCGAAATCGACAACGCCAGACGCTTTAATGCCGATCTCCTTGAGGAAGCTAAAATAAACGTCCTTAAATTTGTACAGCGTCCCGCCCAGGATCAAGCCGCCGGACAGGTCGGGATAGCGCATCCCCAAATCCAGCGCGATCTGCCCGCCGTCGCTGTAGCCCAGAATAAACGGCTTTTCCAGCTTCAACGCCTGGATAAACGCCGCCACATCGTCCGCCATCAGACGGTAGCTCATCTCGCCACTGGGATTCTCGGTTTTGCCATGCCCGCGACTGTCCACCGCGATGACCCGGAAATGCTGCGCGTAGACGGGAACCTGCTCCGCCCACGATTCCAGATTCGCTGTCCCGCCGTGCAGCAAAATCAGAGGGTATCCCTCGCCATATTCCTTATAGTGAATATTCAGCCCGTTGGCTGCGCTGTATTTTCCCGGTTGGTTGTCAATATCGTGGGTCATAGCTGTATCCTGATTTTTAATCGAGCGAATAGAGATAGATTTGCACGAATGGGCAGCAAGTCATGCCATATGGGTCAAACGTCGTGCGCCCTAAAGTGTCTTTGGTTTCCTCAAGGTGATTAACCCACCTCAAGCACCGACAAAATATTACCCGCCGGATCGGTAAACCAGGCGATATTGGGGCCGTTGCCTCTGGCGATGCCCTTTTGGTCGGTCTGCAATTCGCCTTCGTAGTGTTCAAATTTCACGCCGCGCCTGGTAAGGTCATCCACAGCACGATCAATATCCTCAACTGGAAAATTGAGAACCGTGAACGTCGCCGGAACGTGGTTTGGCTTGGGGTAGATCAGGATATGGCTGCCACCCGCAATGTGCAGATTCAACATGCCATGTTCTTCTGTGACTTGCAGCCCCAATGTCTCGCCGTAAAACACCTTTGCCTGGGGGATATCATTGACTGAGAATCCCGAAAATGCCTTTGTATCTCGAAACATGAACACATCTCCTGGTTACTTAGAACGATATTCGATAATACTGTAATTCCATTTGTAAGGTATTAGATTAAAGAGGCGCTGGAAATTTGCGCGTCCATTATGAGAGTCGTCCCCGCTAATTGACGGGCGTGTCAAGGAACGCCGTCAGCCTGGAAAGCAGCGCTTGAGCATTTCCAACAATGTATGAGGCATGATCGCTGTCGGGAAGTACGACGACCTCGGTGCGCAGCATACGCGCCAGTTCCGCGCTGTGTTCCGGTCGGATAATGTCGCCGTCCGCCACGATCACCAGCGCAGGCACGTGGATTGATTTGACCTGCTTTGCTGTCAGGCCACTCCCCGGCTCGGCAGCGGATTTTCCCGCTTTTTCCACCAGCGCGGCCCAACCACGCGGGTTCGGCGCGACTCGTTCATAAGCTTCGCGCATCTCATCCGGCAAATCCGCCGCCGAGGCATGTTTCAGCCCTTCCGCAATCGGTGGAAAATAGCCCTGAATATTGTAGATCGTGGAGGCCAGCGCCAGCCTGCGCACCCCTTCTGGATGCCGCACCGCCAGTTCCAGCGCGACAGACCCGCCGGAACTGTAGCCAAAAACATCGACCTGCACATAGCCGAGATATTCCAGCAGCGCTGCCGTGTCATCTGCCATCTGTTTGAAGCTGAACGGGCGATCAATATCGGCGGTATGCCCATGCCCCTGCTGCTCGACGGCGATAATCTGACGTTTCTGCACCAGCACAGGCAAAATATTGGAGAACATCTCAATCGTCGTCAACCCGCCGTGCAGCATGAGCAGCGGTTCGCCCGTGCCGTGAATCTCATAATACATTTTGAGGCCGTTGATGTCGGCATATTTTCCAATTTGATCGCTCATTCTGCCCTCTCGTTTAAATATTCGGCGCTAATCCACCATTTGCCCGCAGGTCAGGTTGGCGACTGCCGCCGTCATCCCGCTGGCGTAATCGGACGCGAGAAATGCCGCCGCGTTGGCGACTTCGGCCAGCATGGGCATCCGTTTCAGCAGAGCGCCGCTGGAAGCTTCTTTCAGAAATTCGTCAAAGCTGACGCCCGCATTTTTCGCGTGAAGCTCAAACACTTCTCTGAGGCCGGGCGTATCCGGCGACCCCGCCGAGCGCACGACCACCGCGCGGACACCATGCACGCCCAAATCCGCCGCAAACTGCCGCCACAAACCTTCAATCGCTGCACAGGCCACCGAAAAGCCGCCGAGGTTTGGGTATGCTCCCCGTGAAGCGTTCGCCGTGAGCGCCACCAGAACGCCGGATTTTTGCCGGATCATGTGGTGCGCCGCCGCTTTAGCTGTGTAAAAGTGTGATTTCATGGCGTTATCAATCGAAAATGAGAATGCGTCATAAGTCAATTCGTGGATAGGCGTTCCCTGTTCGTCACCGAGGCCGATCAGGTTGAAGGAAATATCAATACGTCCGGCTTTCGCGACGACAGCATCCAAATGCTGCGCGACAGCCTGCTCATCCATCGCATCAACTTCATCGACTTCTGTGCCGGGGATGTCCTTCGCCACAGCGTCGAGTGTCCTGGCGGTGCGCCCGACCATAAAGACTTTTGCACCTTCCCGCGCGAAGGTACGAGTGACCACACTGCCGACAGCGCCGCCCGCCCCGTAGATCACCGCGATTTTATTTTCAAGCAGCATATTCTTGTCCTTTTATGAATGGAGGTTGTGTATTTATGTCATTGGGGGCGTACAGAAATCTTTCGAGAATCGGCGATGCGTTCAACCTCACCCCCTAACCCCCTCTCCAATGCGTTAGAGAGGGGGAACAAGAAGGTGTTTTCTTGGCAAATTCTATGCAGAAAATGAATTTGCAGATGCGCCTAATCCCCGATTTCCGCCTGAACACGTGGCACAACCGTATGAATGTCGTGAGCCTCTTCAGCCTCGCTGCTGGTATGCGGCTCAATGTGTCGCAGCATCAGCACGGTCACGAGAGCCAGCAGCGCAAGCCCAACCGCACCAAACGTGGCGATCAGTTGCAGCCCATGCACAAATGCCACTTGCCCCGCCTGGAGAAGCGCGGAACTCGCCGGCTCGGAAAGCTGTCCGGCAGCCACCACCGCGCCACCGAGCGTCTCCTGCGCAGAGACGACCATTTCCGGCGAGAGTCCGGCGGGCATGGCAGCCGTCACCTGAGAACGATAAACGGCCATGCCTAGGCTGCCGAGGACGGCAATACCGAGCGCACCACCAAATTCCAGGCCCGTCTCCGAAATGGCCGACGCCGCCCCTGCTCGCTCCGGCGGCGCAGTGCTGACAACCATATCCGCCGTCAGCGTAAACGTGAATCCAAAGCCCAGCGACATAAGTGCGTTGGCGATGACGACCACCGCCAGCGAACTGACATCCACCTGGGTCAGCATCGCGAAGCTGATCGCCGCCAGCACCAATCCTGACGCGATCAGATAAGCCGGACGGATTCGGCGTACCAGCCTGGGTGACAGATTCGACCCGATAATGAATGTCGCCGCACCCGGCACCGACCACAACCCGGCTTCCAATGGCGAGAGTCCAACCACCAGTTGCAAATATTGCGCGATAAAGAGGAATGTCCCGGACATGGCAAAAATGCCAAAAGTGTAGGTAATCAGCGATGTGCTGAAGGCGCGTACTTTAAAAAGTCGCAGGTCTAGCAGAGGGTCTTCCAGTGTTTGCTGGCGGCGCACGAACGCGACGCCAATCGCCAACCCAACCACAATCGACAGAATCGGCAGCACATCCACACCATACTGCGCCACCTGTTTAATGCCATAGATGACCGTCAGCACGGCGACCAGCGACATGCCCGCACTCAGCAGGTCAAATCTTCCCGGATGCGGGTCTTTATACTCCGGCAGCAGCAGCGGCCCGGCGATCAGCAGGATCACCATCACCGGCACACCCAGCAAGAATACCGATCCCCACCAGAAATATTCGAGCAGAAAACCGCCCATCAACGGGCCAATCGCGCTCCCCGCCGAAAAGCCGGAAACCCAGATTCCAATCGCGACGGTGCGCTGTTTGGGGTCGAGAAACATATTGCGGATCAGCGACATGGTGGATGGCATCAGCGTCGCCCCCGCGACTCCCAGCAGTGCGCGGCTGAGAATGAGCATATTGGCGCTGGGGGAAAATGCCGCCACCACTGAAGCCACGCTGAACGCCGCCGCACCCGCCAGCAGGAGCTTGCGGCGCCCAATTCTGTCGCCCAGCGTGCCCATCGTAATCAGCGACCCGGCGATAACGAAGCCATAAATATCGGTAATCCACAGCAGTTGCGAAGTGGTCGGCTTGAGATCGGCGCTCAGGTGTGGTACGGCCAGATGCAGCACCGTTAAATCCATCGCGATCAGCAGCGTGGGCAGCAGTAGAACCGCGAGGCCGATCCATTCGCGCCGCCCGGCACGGGTAATTGTATTCGTCATGCGACTTTCTTTCCCTTCAATGAATTAGTTCTCAGCAATAGACGGCATGGTCGCGCGATCCCTTTCGAATTCTTTGCACGAAAGCAGACCTTTAGCAGTAGCCGATGGTAACAGTTCGTTTAACCACGCATTGACTTTAAACACTGCTCTACTCGTAAAATTCCGGCACTCTTTTGAGTGTTTCCCACTGCTCGTTGTCATGACCGAAAATCACCAGCCCGATATGCTCCCGTTCCACCAGATCGAGCAGTTTAATCGTACTGGCGCGGCCTGCTTCGCCGTTCGGGTTGCTCCAGTCGTCCGGCTCGTCACGGGTGAAGCCAGCGCCGAAGGGTACAGCGTCAATCGTCAATAAAATCGTCCCCGTTTTGGGCAGCCGCACCAGCACCGATTGATGTCCCAGCACATGTCCGCTGGTCTCAATCAGTTCCAGCCCCGGCAGCAGTTCCGTATCCCCGTCCACCAACCGAATGCGCTCCATTGGCTGATCCCATTGGGGTAGAATGGAAGCATAACGTGGGTTGGTCGGCGCATCCAGATGATGCACACGCTGAACAATGTATTGCGCCTTCGTGAATGCCGCGTGTCTTCCAGCGTGGTCGCCGTCATAATGCGTCGAAATGACGGTATCAATATCGTCCGGTTTTAAGCCGATGCTCGCCAACTGCTGGATAACGTCCTGCCCATTCTGGAACTCCGACGAATCTTCCGGGATGATTTCCGGCAAACCAGTGTCGATCAGAATATTCCTGCCGTCACCCGTTTGCACCAGATAGCAAACAATCGGAATCTGGTATTCCGGCATATCCCCAACCTGCATCAGATATAAACGCTGCGGCGTAGTGTGGCTCATTCATCATTTCCTCTAAAATTAGACCAAACATTCTATCACAATATCAATAGTGCTTACATCATCAGTGGTAAAGCGTTTAATGTCGCGCTTTCGCGAAACCTGCCTGCGGGAAGCCCTTTATGCAGGCATCATTTCATCCCTTACTATGTCACCATCACTAGGGATGTTCCTGCACAGCCCATTCGTTGCCGTCGGGATCGCTGAAAAAAATAAATGAGTTCCACCTGCCGCCGCGTCCTTCGACCAGCGTAGTGCCGTCGTAATGCTTCACGACGCTGACGGTCACACCGCGTTCGATCAATTGTGCACGGGCGGCATCCACGTCCGAGACCACGAGCTGCAAGCCTCTGAGTGACCCCGCCGTCATGCCGCGATTATCGCTGCCCACGACGATGGAGCATCCCGAACCCGGCGGTGTCAACTGGACGACGCGATAGTCCTCGCCGAGCTTGGTGTCATGGTCAACCACGAAACCAAGCTGATCGCCATAAAAATGCTTCGCGCGTTCCACGTCTGTAACCGGAACGATCACGACTTCGAGCTTCCAATCCATGATTCAGACTCCTCTTTTGGCAATATGTTGAGAGAGTTGGCTTTGTAGGGGCGACGCATGCGTCGCCCCTACGGAAAAGCCTCGCCGAAATTCTGCGAACCCTTTTCCTGGAATTTCAGGCAAACAGGCGCTTAATATCCCGCGCGACCTCAGATAAATCGTTGTTAAACTGATGATCGCGCCCGTCAAATTCGCGAATCATTGCATCCGGGAGCTTTTTGCCGATGATCGCCATATGCTCGAACGGCACAATCTCGTCATTGCGGCTGTGATACAGGAACATTTTAGACGCTTTGGGCGGCGTAAAGATTTCGGGCAGCGCGTAGTCGGCAACTTCCCAGTCGTCAGCATTCCAGCACGGCGTGGCGATCAGAAAAAGCCCCACTGTCTGAATATTCGCCTCCAGCACATATTTCAATAACATGGACGCGCCCAACGAATGCCCGACCAGCACCGTCTGATTACCGAGTGCGGCATATTCCTTTACAATTGTATTTTTCCAGGCGATGTAATCCGGACTGTGCTCGTCCGGCATTTCCGGGTAATGCACGTCATAAGCCGCACCGAGCGACTCTTGCAGCGATGCCGCCAGCTTGCTATCTACCTCATATGCGCCGTCGCCGCCGCCCTGGATAAACAATACCTGTTTTTTCATGCGATTGCCTCGTTATGCCTCATTAAGCCTGTTTGGAAATCTGTCCATCCTCACCCCCCACCCGCTGCGCGTCTCCAAAGCATTGGAGAGGGGGAGTCAGGTCAATCTGAAGCCCCTCCCCATTGCGATGGGGAGGGGTTGGGGTGGGGATGCACCTTCAATACCAGATAACGCTATTTAGGATGTGTGAGGTATTGAAATATCAACACACCCTACTTACGCCTTGACCACGCGGAAAAGAATATCCGTCCGGCCAGCCGGCAGCTCAATAATCCTGATTTTTTCGAGTTCGATTTCCAGCGATTCCAGATTCTCGAACAAGCGCACGCCGTCACCCAGAATCACAGGCACGATTCCGATCTGTAATTCGTCCATCAGTCCGGCTTTGAGAACTTGCTGATTGGCACTCGCGCCGCCGACAAGCTGCACGTCCTTATCGCCTGCCGCTGCCTTCGCCTGCTGGATGGCGCTCTCAAAACCTTGGGTGACAAAATGAAACTTCAGATTTTCATTCTCGCCCTTCGCGACTGTTTCCGGCGCGTCATGTGTCACGACGAAAATCGGCGCTTGATATTCGTAGCCCGTGAAATCGCCGTTCGCCATATCGTAGGTATTCCGACCCATCACGACTGCGCCCGTCGTCCGCATGGCTTCCTGAAGCATGTCCGACGCGACGAGTTCGTCAAAATTTTCATAAAGTTTGCTGACGCTGCCGGTGCGATCATTGATGAATCCGTCCAGCGAGATCGTCATTCCACCCATCACTTTTCCCATCGTATTTCCTTTCGTGTTTTGCACACTTGTTCTAATTTTACCCCATCACTTCAAAAAGTCAAGTAGGCGCTTCTGATCTTGAACCTATATCACATTTTTGATATAATGAACGTATGAAAAGTTACAATCAATTCTGCGCACTGGTCACATGAAAAGTTATAATCAATTCTGCGCATTGGCCTACGCTCTGGATGTCATCGGGGAGCGCTGGACGCTGCTCATCATCCGCGAACTGCTGACTGGCCCGCGCCGCTTCAAAGACCTCATCGACGGCCTGCCGGACATCAGCACCAACCTGCTCACCGAACGCCTCAAAAGCCTGGAACATGATGGCATTCTCACCCGCCATACTCTGCCGCCGCCAGCCGGATCAACGGTTTACGAATTAACGCCCTTCGGTCAGGATTTGGAAACCGCCGTGCTGGAACTGGGAAAATGGGGAAGCCGCCTGCTGCCACCGACGATGGAAGGTGTCGCCATGCCCAGCCTCGGTGCGGCGACTCTGGCGCTCAAGGCGTTTTTTCACCCCGAACAGGCTCAAAATATCCGCGAGATTTTCGAACTGCATCTCGACAGCGAAGTGCTTCAGATTCAGGTGAAGGATGGCAAGCTGCATGTCCAGCAAGGACAAACGCTGAAGGCCGACGCGGTTTTCCAGACGACGATGGAGATTTTTATGGGCTTATTCTCCGGTCAGCTTCCGCCCGACCACGCCCTCGCCGCCGGACTTATCCGCGTTGAGGGTGATTCTGCCGCGCTAAGCCGATTTTTGCGCCTGTCGAGCGTGCGGGGGTGAACGTGACCGTGCGATATTCGCGGTCTGTAGCGGTGGGCGCAGTAACGCGGATTAAGAAATTTAACATGGATAACACGACGATGTTTTTGTAGGGACATGATGTATCGTGACCTAATTGCCAGAAACACCCACATTTTGGCGAACATTTCGGTTTGCGAAGCTGGGCATGATGCATCATGCCCCTACATCGTACTTCGTATTAATTTGTTGAATCGCATGATTGCGCCCCTACAGATTTCACGTTGCCCTCTCCCCTACTCTCTCGCAAAACGCACCATGACGACGGCTGAGAGAATAATCAGGCTGCCGACAATCTGCACGATGCTCATGCGTTCATCGAGGAAAATGTAGGCTTCAACCGCCGTCATCGCTGGCTCTGAGGTCGCGAGAAGGCTGACCGTGCTGGCGGACAGGTAATTCATCGCCGTGTTATAGAGTCCGAATCCTACCAGTGTCGGAATAAACGCAAGCAGGATGAGGATGAACCAGCCGTGCACAGGCATCGCGGGCAAAATCGCGCTGATCGGCTGTGCGTGAAGTGCCATCGACACCAAGTTGAAAATCAGCGTAAAGAGCGCTGCAAAAGCGAATGTATAGAATAACGTCGTCCAGGTATTGAGCTTTCGTTTCGCCGACTCTTTGCCCATCACGTTGTAGCCCGCGTATAACATGCCGGACGTCAGGCCTGTCAGAATGCCCAGGGGGTTCAGATTCCACATGGCCGGGCTGAAGGCGTTCGAAACCAGCACACAGCCCACCAGACTCAAAATAATCGCGGCAATCTTGGGCAGTCCCATTCTTTCGCGGAAGATCCACCACGCCAGCGCCGCCGTAAATCCTGCCGAGCTATAGGCGAGAACAGTCGCGACGGCAGCACCATTGGTTTCGACGGACAGCGTCCAGATCGAGTTAAAGAGTGCCAAAATCAACCCAAAGGAAGCGTAAAATCGAAGCTGCGTTGGCTCGATGCGCAGCCACGAAGGGCGTATCAGGAATAAAGCTGGCGCGAGTGCCACGCAGACGAAGAAGTTGCGCCAGAAGGCCAAGAGCAAAGATGGCAGTGCATAATTAGTGAGCAAATAGCCAATGAGAATCCCCGTTGTAGACAGGATGACAATCGAGGTCATGGCGATGACATAGCCTTTGGTCAATTGCGACATGGCGCTTCTTTCTGTAGGTGCAGAGGCGTATTGAGAGCAAAAGCGGATTGTAGAGGGCGGCCTGAACACCTGATAGAGCAGCATAAGCTCAATTGGTATGGGCGTGAACAGCGCGGTTTGCATAATCCCGGCAGTTACGTAACTATAACGTCACACAACGTTACGGTAACATCATTTCAATATTTTGATGTCAGGAATCAATAATGCCTAAAATTTTTGCCCGTGTGATGCTCTTTTTTATCATTCTCGCGCCGAGTTTAGGTGCTTCTGCGTTCGAGGAAGCCCCTACCCTGCGTGACCTCGCCGAGCAGAACGATATTTATATTGGCGCAGCCGTATACGTCAGCCATCTGAACGATCCCCTCTTTGTTGACATCCTCGGCAGCCAATTCAACATGCTCACGCCGGAAAATGAGGCCAAAGCCTGCGAGCTTCAGCCCAGATTAGGCCAATTTGATTTTCGTAATTTTGATACACTGATGGATTTTGCCGAAGAACATGAGATGACCGTTCACGGACACACGCTGCTCTGGCATCAATGCGTCCCATCGTGGCTCGCCAACGGCCCTTTCAGCCGCGACGAGGCGATTGATGCCCTGCGCGACCATATTATGACCGTGGTTGGGCGCTACAAAGGCCGCATTGCCATCTGGGATGTCGCCAACGAAACGATTGCCGACGACGGCTCCGGCCTGCGCGATACCCCCTGGCGGCAGTGGATCGGCGATGATTATGTCGAACTCGCCTTCCAGTTTGCGCACGAAGCCGACCCCGACGCGCTGCTTTTTTACAACGACTACAACATCGAAAGCGTCAATGATAAGTCAGATGCGGTTTACGCGATGGTCAGTGATTTTCTGGCGCGTGGCATCCCGATTCACGGAGTCGGTATGCAGTCACACATGATTTTGGGGCAGATCGACCCCTATGGAATCGCTAAAAATATGCAGCGTTTGGGCGAACTGGGTATGCAGGTGCAGATCACCGAACTCGATGTGCGCTTTGAGGGCGAACCGAGCGACCAGATTCTGCGGCGGCAGGCCAGCGATTATCGCCGGATGATGGAAACCTGCCTGGAAAGCGAATACTGCACCGCGTTTATCACCTGGGGTGTGAGTGATCGCTATACCTGGCTGCGGGGCAGCAACCTCGGCTTTTTCGAGAATCCCGTCGTCGCGCCGCTGCTGTTCGACGACGATTACAATCCTAAACCCGCCTATGACGCGCTGGTCGAGGTGTTAACGGAATACGCCGGGGAGTGAGATCGCCAGATAGAGGGGTGGCTCGCGAACCGCCCCTAAAACCACTGCCGTAGGATTCTGTTACCCCAAGGTGGGCAGCGCATCATTGGCGAACAAATAGCCAATGAGAATGTCGGTTGCAGACAGAATGACAAGCGATCACATAGCCTTTGATCAATTGCAACATGGCGCTTCTTTCTGTGGGTACAGAGGCGTATTGAGAGCAAAAACGGATTGTAGAGGGCGGCCTGAACACCTGATAAGGATTGTAGAAGGCCGCCTGAGTAGCGGATAGAGCAGCATAAGCTCAATTGGTCTGCCAGCCACGGCGCCGATGCGCCGAATGCTCATCAACGGTGACATCTATCACCACTTTTAAGTGACCGCGCATAAATTATTCAGTGCTATTGTGATAACAACGATTTTATCATGCCATGCGCAACATCGTTGCGCCGTCATGGAAGTCTTCCGCATGTCTGATGAAATGAAGGGTGGTGTTTCGGCAAGGAGGAAGGTGAAATGTACAACCAATTCAATCCGATAGGCGCAAGAACTCTGAATGAGAGCAAGAACGAAGAGGTAGGCTGGACACCAGTTTACGACAATCAGCCAATCGGTGAGGGAATACCGATTAACAAGTGGGCAGTGTTCTTGAGTCTGTTCATTGTTCCCGTATTGGTGCCGCTTTTGATCGCTATCAATTGGCGGCGAATGGGTTTTTCATTAAACCGTTCAATCGCTACGCTCCTGATCGGTTGGGTGGCTTACCCTGTGCTTAATTTTGCGCTGGTCTATCTTCTATTAAGTGTGCCAACATTTGTTGAAAACCGAGAGCTTCTAGCATCAGGTGCCTCACTGGTGACGCTTATCGCCGTCTATGGCGGCTTGCTGGAATGGCATCGACGGGCCTATAACGACAGGGTCAGCCAGTAGGCGGTAAAGCCTCAGTTCTGGCGCACTGGCTGTGTGGGCTATGTTCTTCTGGGACTTCTGATCCTTTTTCCAGCCTATAGCGTTGTGACACAGAGTATCGAGAGTCTGATGACAGGGATACAAGGCGCTCTCCCACAAGCAACCTACAATGACGAATATATCGCTTTTCAATATCCGGCGGGCTGGAATTTCGTCGAGAACTATGTTGACGTGTGCGAGACCGATTCCACCCTCGACTGTATTGGAGGTTTTAGTGGGATTGGCATTGCGTTCAATATCGTTCGTGAGCATAGTTTTCTGATTGCGTTCAATTCAAACGAGGCGTTAGTCGAAAATTTCTGGGAAGCATTCAACGACAACAACCGGGGCTATACTCAATATCCACCTACAGTGTTCACAGTCTCTGGCTTTGAGGCAATCCAGCAAGCGGCACAGAGCAAAGACAGATTGCTCACCGTTTATCTGGTGCGTCTGTCGTCACAAGAAGCCTTGTGGATATATGCATGGCAGCTTGACCACTCAACTGACCATCAGGTGCAGGCATTTGTCGATAGTCTGGTGATTAAACCGAACGCGGCGCAGCGGTAACAATCAGGGGGATTACAGGGGAACAAGGGAACAGGGGCAGCGTGTTAATCCATCACCGCTGCCCCTACCTCCGTGCTGATCATCAGTCCAGTTTCATTTTGAAAAGAACCCAATTACCGCAAGCCCACTGGCGCTAACTCCCCGATGGAGCTTTCCAGCTCATCCGGCGTGTCGGTGCGGACGCTTTTCGCGGTAGGTGGCAGCGGCGTATCGTACTGGTAGCCGGGGTCGGTTTTCTGTTTCTCCCAGATTTCGCGCATTTCCCGCCATGCGCTGATGAGTGTGCGCGGCGCGGGCATGTCATCGGCGACGGCCTCATGCAGTTTTTTGAGGTTGTAGCACGGGACTCCCGCGTACATATGATGTTCACAATGCCAGTTCATGCGCCAATAGAGGAAGCTCACCAGCGGATGTAGGGTCATCGTGCGGACACATTTGCGAAAATCCGTCACATTGTCCTGCAAACCGCAGTGCTGTGGCAGACCGACAAAATAGGACAGCCAGTTTGCGATGAACGGGAAAAACGTGAGCAAAAGTGGCAGCACCCACAGGCCAGTCGCGATCCCGATCAGCACAATCGAGCCGTGAAAGGCCAGCAGCAGGCGTGACCACCACATCGACTTGCGGTGTTCTTCCGGCTGGTCGGTATGTAGCTTCATCAGCCATTCGTTGATCGGCACATCGGCGGGTGCGACGATCCCCAGCGCGGATTTGATGGTAATCCAGATTGTCGAGAACAGGCCGCCCTTGCCAAAAACACGATAGGGCTGCGTGAACAGATTGACCGTGAACAATTGCAGCATAAAGAACGAGGCCAGCGACGGCTCAATCGGGAGCAGATTTTCGCGATCCCCCTCGACATGCAGCGTGTAGCGGTGGTGATAGGTGTGGCTGCTGCCATAGTCGAACGGATCCCACCAGCTTAACAGGCTGAAGAAGTACATGAAAAATTTATTCAACCACTTGGTGCGGAACACCGTGCCGTGACCGAGTTCGTGCGGGGCGACACCGACAAAAAAGCTGCCGACGGTGCCGTGCAGCCACAGCGCGACCAAAAATCCCAGCCACGCCTGCTGCACCCAAAAGAGATAGGTCACGGTGCCAGTCGCCACAAACAAGGCGATGTGTCCCCCGGCCTGAAACCATCCCTGCGCGTCACTGCGTTTCGAAAGTTCGCGCAGCTTCGCGCCGGGGATCGGACAGCGATACCAGTTAACTCGAAGCGTTTTTCGCACATCAGCAAGCGGTTGGTAGGTCATGTCGAATTCCCTTTTCTTCGCAAGAATCTAAGTTGCCGTGAGATTACTGCAAAGGCGGGATGTTCGCAAATGACAGCCTATAGGTTCATCCACCTCCTGGCATATTGACAAACAAAGTTGCCAGACTGCGAGCCTGTAAAGCCTCAAGAGGTTTGTCAGTCGCTTCATAAATATCGGCCTGCAAGCTCAGGCTGCGAGATCGTATCGCGTTAGCATTCTCGACTTCTGTAAAACGATCAAGCTCCGCTACTAACGACTGATTCAGTTGGAGGGCCGCGCCATAAAACTGGCTCGCAACAAGCTGTTCACTCGCGCCGAAAAGCGAGTCAAAATCGATCTGCTCATCGGTGATGGCGTTTTCGATTTGACGCAATGCCTCAACCGATTGAGTCACACGATCCGCAATCGAGCCACGACCAGACGTATTTAATGCCTCAAGCAGCTCCGGCACGCGATCAAAGTTGATGCCCGATGAATTGAAGATATCCATCAGAAGCATGTCAAGCTCACGATTAACACTACCACCGCCACCAGTACCGACACTGTAGCGAACGCTGGCAATTAGTGCAGCCCGCTGCGCACACAGATACTTGCAATTTGTCGTCACTGGATTCAAGCAATCACATGTCATCTTTCATCTCCTTCGCTATAAACGAAAAAAACATATCTCCTCAACATTTGCCCACTCACGCCGCGCACTGTTGAAAGGACTCGTTGGCACGTTCGATTTTTGTGTTGCTCCACAGGAGTGGTATGCTCGGCGGATTGGTCAGGAGCGTATTGCGAAATTCCCCCCAGTAGACACAGGCTTCCTCATCGTTTTCAAGACCTTCGTAACTGAGGGCGAGATAATAGGTCATATTCAGATAGGCTATTGCCACGATGCTTCTTTCGACTTCAGTGAGGTCAGGCGTTGGCTTGAATATCGATACCCACTCAAGCAGCGCATTGACGGCTTCATCATAATTGCCGTCGTCATACTCAATTGCACCAATGACCCGGTCAATGAGGGCTGCATTACCGATCTCTCTACCCTGAAGCGTATCCAGCGTGTCGCGAGCTTCTGATAGCTGCCTATTCTCACGGAAAACATCGGCGAGATTGATATAGGGATCGGGATAATCCGGGCTAATGTTGATAGCCTTCTGGAATGCGTCAATCGAACAGGGGTACTCTCGAAGCTGTGCGCAGGCAACCCCCAGTCATTGAACCAGGCGGCGACGTTTAGCCCTGCATCAACATAAGGCTGCTCGCTCAGTCTCTCCCAGCGGGACTCATCCGGCTCCAGCATCTGGCACGCATTTCGGTAGCGATCCCTGGCAGCCGCAAAGTCATGGATAATCAGCAGATTTGAAGCGATGGCGCGTTCTTGCAGCGCGGCGGCAACCTGGAACTGGAACTGAGCTTCTTTGTATAATAGATAAGCGCCTCCTGCCGCCAATGACGCAGTGAGTGCTAAAACCAAAAGCACGATCTGTGCTATACGGAGCCGCCTAATGAGCCTTCGGATACGCGCTTCTTCCCTTTCACGCTCCTGGGCAATGTGCAGGCTTTTAAGAATATATTGTTGTTGAAGTGGTGCAGGTTGTGGCAGCTTATCCTTTGCATTCTCAAGCCATTTCATTGCCATTGTCAGGTCATCACCCTGTAGCAAGAGGCTCAGGTTATGCTTCATACTGGCCCAATCGGCAGCACGCACTAAAAGCCGTGTATGCTCGTCAACATAATCGAGATCGGTATCAACTGCCTGGAGTAACGCCTGCAATTTCTCCTGAAATTTCGCTTCATCGGTGAAGTTAATCCAGTTCAAGCCGGAAAGGACACGCCAATTGTCGCGAGCAATCGTCAATAAATCACGATCTTTCAATAATGCCCGCTGAAAGTCGTTCAATACTACGGTAATAAGTTCAGCGTATGCTTTCTGTTCGTTCGTGTTTTGATACAGGATGGGGACGATGCGTTTATTCAGTTTTATAGCGTGTTCTATTTCCAGATTGCAGATTGGAGAAGCAAGAGAACTGGGGCTGATGATGACGACAACATTATCAGAAGCCAGTATGCCTTCACATATTTTATCCCACCACTCCGCCGCAAGTGGGATGTTATTCCAATCTATCCATATATCGCGCTTCCCCTCAACCAGATTTGTATGAAGGCGTTGACCAAATTCGATATCCTTACGTGAGTAAGAAATGAACATATCGGCCATGTTTAAACACTTTCATATTCAGGAATACATTCGAATCCAGTATATCCCATATTATCATGATTTAACACGAAACTACTATCACAACTTTCACAAATTCGGTTTTTGCCAGCCGCCGAAGGTCGCCTCGACAAACTGCGCCACTTTCAGCGCCACATGTTCGCGCCAGGGATGCGTGACAATCTCGATTGGTAAGACTTCGAGCAATGTCCCGGCATGTACCACTGCACCCCTACAAAAATGTTGTCTTGTGATCCCGATTAATTCTGAAATAAAGTGCATTGCCCGCCACTTTACCCCTCCATATTGAATTGTCAGCCGCTGATGAGCCGCCGGAAATTCACTTTTGAGTGTCGAAAGTTCTATTTGCATAATGCTTGCATACTGCTACTACAAGACAAGTTTTTCATGCTCATTTCGCAGCGTTCGGCGCTGCTCGGCGATTTTGCTGCCGGAGGGGTTCAGAAGCGAAAACGGCATCGTGGTGTCGTGAACATGCTATACTGTGACCGCAAAACATCATCACTTTATGGCTGGTTTTGATGACGGCTTCCTTACTGCGTGAACCGTCAGCCCGTTCAGCTTGATCGCAAGGCCGCGAAACGAAAATCACTTATAGGAGAAATCATGACACTTGAAACCACTATCGAAAAATATTTTGCCGCGTGGAGCGAACCGGATGCTGCCGCGCGAAAAGCACTTCTGGAAGCGGTCTGGAGCGCCGACGGCACTTACACCGATCCTATGGCTCATGCTGCCAACCGCGCTGAACTCGATGCACTCATCGCCAAGGTTCTGAGTACAAATCCCGGCGCGAAATTCACGCTCAGGGATAAAATCGACGCGCATCATGGTCATATCCGTTTTTACTGGACGCTCACGTTTGCCGATGGGACGGAAGCGCCGGGGATGGATTACGGTGAAGTCGCGCCGGATGGCAAGCTGATAAAAATCGTCGGCTTCTTTTAAGCGAATATCGTTCGCGGGTGACAGGTATGATTTACAGCGATGCTGACCTCGTTCAGATGCAGGCCGAAGCGCTCTTTTTGCATGACGCGAACGGCAAGCTGTTGGGCATCAACGAGCCGGGTAACGATGCCCCTGCCCCACGCTTTTTTCTAAGCCGCACAAAATCGACAAACCTCTGGCGCACACGTTATGACCTGCCCATTGACCTCGCCGCACAAATCGAACGGTTGGCGGCGGATGAGCCAGTCGTCAGCGATCTCCTTGAAGCGCCACGTCACGCCGCGAAATATGCGGAGCTGCTGAGTCAGCACGCCCCGGTTATCGAGACGGATGCCGGGCCAGCCTATTATCTGCTGGAAACCGATCTGCCTCACGATGCCGTGATAATTACGCCGGAGAATATCGGCCTGCTGGAAGCGTATTTTCCCTGGCTGCTGACGACCCTCGGCGATTATGCGCCCGTCTCAGCAACTATTGTGGATGGAAACGCGGTGGCGGTTTGCTTTTGTTCGCGCATCACAGCGAAAGTGTGCGAAGCGGGTGTCCACACCGAAGATGCCTTTCGCGGGCATGGTTACGCCACAAATGCGGTGCGCGGCTGGGCAGCGGCGATCCATTCAAGTGGGCGATTGCCACTCTACGATACGTCATGGGATAACAAGGCATCGCAGGCCATCGCGCGGAAATTGGGCGGCGTACAGTATGGTGCGAATTTCAGCATCACTTAGGTTAACTGCATATTTCCATCGAGTGGCAACGATCTCAGGTTATAATAGAGATAAACTCGTCAAAGTTTATTGGCTGAATATCGCTATGCCAAATGAAGATCGTTACCATCATATCGTTCTGCGCTGTTTGAAAAAGGCAGGTTGGTCGATTCTAAAAGAGCAAGAATACATCTCGATTGGAACACATAATGATACAAATCGCCGCTTGTATATCGACATCAAGGCACGGCGAAATGATAGGCAATTGGTTCTTATTGAAGTTAAAGGACTAGAGAGATCACCTGTACATGAATTGATGGAACTGCTAGGACAATATTTGATTTATCAGATTGCGCTGGATTATCTTTTCATCGAAATACCACTTTATATTGCTATACCCGAAACGGCTTATCAAGAAATTATTCAACACGTTCTTGGTCAAGAGATGATGAGCCGTTATGCGATCCCACTCCTTATTTTCGACCCGGTTCAAGAGGAGATTATTCAATGGATACCCGAACTCTAAAACAGATTCTCGTCGAAGAGATGCAAAAATATGCTGGTGAAGGGCTTAACGCCTACAGCTATCTCACCGAAAACGAAAGCGAGAGTCTCTATACAATCGTGGACATCGCCAATGTTCGCGGAAAACGTGTTATCGGCACAGTATTGGTGGCGCGGCTGCATGACGACAAGATTGTCATTGATCTTGACCACAACAACAAGCCGCTTGAGGATGCGCTCACAGCACGAGGCGTTCCGAAAGATCAACTGGTGCTTGCCTATCGCGATATGACGCTGCCCGCCTAATTCTCCATCCAAAGCAAATTTCAGCGCGATGGGCTAGTCTTCGAACTGCGCCATTGTGGTGTTAAACGCCTCTATATTGAGTTCGTCCAGTGACCAATCAACCAGTTCTTCAGAAAAAACCTCAACTGCCCAGGGGCCAGTATAGCCTGTTTGGTTGACGGCCTGGATAAAACCCTTGATGTCGAAATCGCCCTCACCGCAGAATCTTCTGGCTCTGGACGGATCATGTCTGGGGCTTCCGGGCAGCGCGCCATCGTTCAGCTCCACATTGATGAGATATTGCAGCGGGATACGGCTGACTTCCTCAAAGGGAATTCCAAGCATCATGATATGGACAATATCCACGATAACGCCGCCATTTTTAGCGCCGGACGCTTCCACCATCGCGAGTGAATCCTTGAGGTTGCCGATCATCGCCGAGGCCATAAATTCGAAGCCGATGGTCGCGCCGTAATCCTCCGCCTCTTTGCACAAAGCCGCAAATGACTCCACGAGTTGGGGCATCGAATAAGGCGTGTTGTAGAAATCCCCGATTTTGACATGCTTTGCGCCAAGCGCCTCCGATGCCTTCAACAGCCTTCGCTTGCGGCTGTCCGATTCGGCTCTCCGTGCGCCTGTGACAAACCAATCCGTGAGAAATTCAAGCTCGACATACTGGATGCCGTTGTCGCTCAGAATCGTCTTCATTTCTTTCAGCGTGCTGTGCTGGAGCGTACATTCCAGGTCGGTGTGCCAGATGCCGATGCCTTTAAAGCCTGCCCTGGCGGCGGATTCCACGCGATCTCTGAAATCGTAGCGGCTGATCTCGCCTGTAACGGGGAATATCCCGGCGGTTGTCCAGAATAAATTCATTAATTCGATGTTATTTTTCATATTATTTATGACCCTTTTCATGCGTTACTGGATAAAGGCTTTTCCAGATCAGACGCGGGTTAAGGTATAGTTGATTGACTCGGCTCGTTTGACGAAATGCAGCGCGGTATAAATACGATATGCGGCGGTGTTGTCAGGGGCAACATGCAAATACGGGGTTTCGCCACGCTCCCATATGCCATCGGCGATCACACAGGTCAGAAACCGCGCATAGCCTCGCCCACGCCAATCGGGATGCGTACAGATCCCGCTGATTTCACCGTATCCGGTTACATTCAGGCGTTCGCCTGCCATCGCCACAAGCTCCCCCGCCTGACGAATCCCGACAAAACGCCGCCGAGGATACAAGATCGGGATGAATGGCCCTGGCTTCGCGATCTCAAGAAGCTGGAAAATATCGGGTAGGTCGGCCTGCGTCAGTTCGACAAATTCAACATCCATCTCAGGCACGGGTGTGCGCTGCTGGCAAACCAACTGATGGCCCGGATGTGGATCACTCAGTTCAAACCCCGGAATTGTCAGCGGCGGGTTGACTTCCAGGATACCCGCCTGTTCGCCCGGCTGATAGAGAGCCGCAAGATCAGCAAATGCTGCATCGCTGTGATTGGCATAAACGGCAACGGGAAGATTCGCATCACCCCGTTTCGCCAGCGCCGTTCCAGTCGCGTGTTCGGGGATTTCGTGGGACAGAATATGCCAGAATGTATTATCGAGAATATGAGCTTCCATACACACCCTTTCAGATACGGGTCAGTCAACCGTCGATCAGACGCGGGTTATCCAATAGCCAATCAATTCGACTCGTTTGACAAAATGCAGCGCCTGATAAATGCGATACGCGGAAACGTTGCTCGGATAAACGTTTAAAAATGGGGTTTCGCCGCGTTCCCATATGCCATCGGCGATCACACTGCTCAAAAATCGCGCATAGCCTTTTCCGCGCCAATCCGGGTGCGTACAGACTCCGCTGATTTCGACATACCCTCCGGCAATCATGCGCTCACCCGCCATCGCCACAAGCTGCCCCGCCTGACGAATCCCAACGAAACGTCTCTTTGAAAATAAGCTGGGAATGAATGGCCCCGGCTCTGTCAGCCTGACGAGTTGTATCGCGTCCTGCATGTCAGCCTGCGTCAGTTCGATGAAGTCAACATCCATTTTAGGAATAGGCGTGCGCTGTTGGCAAACGAGCTGATAGGCTGAAAACTTGTCGGTTAACGCGAATCCTGGAATGGCCTGCGGTGGATCGGCCTCCAGAATAAAAGCGCCCTCGCCGACTTTGAACAGAGTCGCAAGGTCAGCAAAGGCTGCTTCGCTATGATCTGCGGTGGCAGCTACAGGAATCACATTCGGATCACAGTGTTTCGCAAGTGCAGTTCCACTCGTAAATTCGGCGAAATCATGGCATTGCAGGTACCACAGCGGATTATCAAAAATAGTTGCGTCCATCAGCGATGACCTCTTTTTCGATTTTGTGTGATTGGCTTTGACTGGAGATTTGCCTAAAGAATAGTAATTCCTGAATATATTGTCAAATCCTATAATTGCTCTGTCCCATAATTACGCCGGAAATGGGTTCATGTGGGCGCAAGCCTTGCGCCCCTACGAAGATGGTTCGTGATAGCCGAGTTATTTACGGGACACAGCAATAATTTCCCCTGCCCCGTTGTATCCTCAATCCTTCATTTCACTCACATCGCCGCCACGCACCTCAGCAGATCATCCGTCGCGTCCAGGACGCGCTCTTTTTGCGCTTCAATATCCGTCTCGAACCCCATGATAGGCCGCACCACATCCAGCGGCAGCCATCCATCCGCGATAAACCGGAAATGACACATCCCGCCCTCCGCCATGCCCAGCCGCACCGCTGGCAAAATTTCGCGGTTCATGTCCGGGTCAGCTTCTTCGCGAAGCGACGCAGGCAGAGTCAGGTAGGTCGCATAAAAATCATCCCATCCCTGCTGCCCATTCAGCGCGAAAATTCCCCGGAGCAGATTTTGGATTTCAGGGTGACTGCTCAACCGTTCGGGAATGCGAATCACACTCGACAGCAGCTCGAAACGCCGCATCCAGTAAGCGCTGACCCCATAGACGATGGCAATCCGCCGCGCATCCAGGATCGCCTGTTCTGCTGGTTTGGAATTGAGTGTTCCCAGGCATTGCATCCCATAAAGCACATAATTTTCGCCGCGCTGCCACAGCCACGCTTTATCGTCCGTCAACTGCTGCACCAGCGCCGTCACCTGCGTCAGCGTTCCCTGGCGGTCAAACAGCACACGCGCACCCCACAGCGCTTCCATCGGTGTCACGCCAAATTCTTCACTCGAAAATTTCGGCGGCTGCAAAAATCGTGCGGCATCCCACCCGCGCAGCCAGTCCAGCGGTTGAATGTCGATCTCCCAATAGACATCGCCGACCATGCCGTCCTCAAAATCTTCGTCACTATTCGCGCGAAAGCCCCAAAAATCGAGGTCAGAGCCTGCCCACACGCGCCCACGCGCCAGCGATCCCGTTAGCGCACACGCCACCAGATCGCCCCGCCCCTCAAATTCCACGCGCTTTTTTTGCATCACCGCAGTCAGTTGCGCTTGTACATCCATCATTAAAACCTCGTTCGCAAAAATTCTTTATCCCGAAATAATAACCCGATTGGGGTGACAATCACTATTCTCCGCCGATTCGTATGCTTTCACTGCTTTGCATCGGTAATCTCTTTGCGGTAAATTTCCGCTTCTTTAAAATCTCCCCTAAAAGGCTTATTTCATGATTGAAACGACACTGACTGTCCGCGCCGATTCGCCCATTGGCACGATCTCGCCGCGCCTGTATGGGCATTTCGCCGAGCATCTCGGACGCTGCTGCTACGATGGCCTGTGGCTCGGTCATATGGACACGGATATTCCGACTTATGGCGGATTTCGCAAGGATGTGGTGGACGCGCTCAAAGCCATGCCTGTGCCGATGCTGCGCTGGCCGGGTGGCTGTTACGCCGATCATTATCACTGGCGCGATGGCATCGGCAAAGATCGCCCGGTGCGGCTGGGTTTATCGTGCGGCTTGCAGGTCGAGGACGATAACAGCCTGGGGACGCATGAATTTCTGGCGCTCTGCAAAATGTTGGGTGCGGAGCCATATCTCGCAGGCAATGTCGGCAGCGGATCGCCGCAGGAAATGTGCGATTGGGTCGAATATTGCAACACGTCGGTTCGCACGACACTCGCGCGGGAACGTGCCGCCAACGGATCGCCCTCCCCTTTCGGCGTGACGCTGTGGGGCGTAGGCAATGAAAATTGGGGCTGCGGCGGCAGCTACGATGCCGTCACCTATGCCAACGAATATCGCCGTTACGCCACGATGCTGCGCCATGTCGATCCGTCTATCCAGCTTGTCGCGGGCGGGCATGATGACAATTGGAATCAGCGCTTTATCGACACCAACAGCCGCCATTTGACGTTGATGGATCATTTTTCGATCCACCGCTACTGGATTCATGGCGGGCCAGAACTCAACTTCACCGAGAATCAGTATTACGGCCTGCTGACAGAGGCCGACGATACCGAAAATTTTGTGCGCCGCACCGCCGACACTATCCGCGAAAAATTGGGGACAAGCACCCATAAAATTGGCATCGCGCTGGATGAATGGGGCGTGTGGCATCCCGAAGCACGCGCCTGGGGGCCCGACAACGAAATTCACCGCGAACCGATTACCTATGAGCAGGCCGGGACAATGCGCGACACGATAGCCGTTGCCGCCGCACTTGAGGGTTTTCATCGTCAATGTAACGTTCTGTCGCTGGCGAATCTGGCGCAGATCGTGAACGTGCTGCACGCGCCTGTCATGACCGAGGGCGAATCCATGTGGCTGACTCCCACGTATTACGCGCTGCAACTGCACATCCCGCATATCGGTGCGACGGCCTTGCCTGTCGAAATTGCGCAATCAACGGCGATCCCCAGCGGCGGCAGCGCTGTCACCGCTACCGCTTCGACCCAAAACGGCGAAACGGCTATCACGATCACCAATCGGCACTTCGACCAGGAGGCATCTGTCCGCTTCAACGCAGCTGGCAGCGTGAAATCCGCGCGGATACTCGCCGCCGACAGCCCACGCGCGGTCAACAGCGTCGAGACACCAGACCGTGTGAAAGCCGTCGATTTTTCGGCTTCAGCGGACGGCGCTGGTCAATGGCGCATCGAACTCCCGCCGCACTCAATGGCGACAATCGTGTTTGCGGGGTGAGGTAAAAAGCGATTGATTGTAGGGGCGCATGGCTGTGCGCCCTTTTTATTGCCTCTGCATTGTATGTCTCCTCCTTCATTTTCGCTGTTAACCTCCCTGCATCTTTGGTTCGTTTGATAAGCGAGGGCGACCCGGCGGGTCCCGCCTACAGAAATCACGGCTTTTCATTATTTGACTTGAATATTGACGTTTCGAGAGCGCATCACGCTGCGCCCCTACAGGAAATCGCGACTTTCCATTATTTGGCATAATGACTAACGACTATCGACTAATGACGATCACTGGTCACTTCTCCCGACCATTTAAGCTAAATTTAAGGTGGGTTAAGCCGTTTATAACCATGACAGGCTGTGATACCGTTATATTTGATGAGATTAAATTCACACAAGGATCGAAATATGACTGCAAAAACCCTTATCGTCGCTCTGGTGGGCGCGATCATCGGCGGTGCAATTGGCATTTTTGGCTTTATCTATTTTGTCGGCGGCGACGGCACAGCCAGCCAGCCGATCAGCGCCCCGACGCTCGACGTGAACGCCATCCCCACCCTCAACCCGACCCAGGCTTTCGCAGCCGTGACCCAGGTCGCCGAACTGAACACGCAAGTGACCGATCTCCAGGCGACGATTGATGCGATGAGCGAAAACATGGCGGCGATACAGGCAACCGTGATCGCCGATCAAAGCGCTGCACAGGAACCTCTCGCCGAAGCCACCGAAGCTGCGGTTATCGAAGCAACTGAGGCCGTCGCCGTCGCTGCTGCGGCAACCGAAGAACCTACCGCCGGACGCACCCTCTACCGCATTGACCCCACCAATTCTGAAGCGAAATTTGTGCTTCAGGAAGACCTGCGCGGCAGCCGCATTGATGTCGTCGGCACGACCAGCGAAGTCGCGGGCGATATTGTTCTCGATTTCTCCAACCCCGCCGCCTCGCAAATCGGCACGATCCGCATCAACGCCCGCACACTCTCAACCGACGAAGAAATGCGCAACCGCGCTATCCGTTCGCGCATTCTGCAATCCGCCAGCGACGAATACGAATTTATCGAATTTGTCCCAACTGCCATCACTGGCCTGCCGGACAGCGTGAACGTCGGCGAAACCCACAATTTTGAAATCACGGGTAATCTCACGCTTGTCGGTCAGACTCGCGAAGTCACTTTCACCGCCGAAGCCACACTCGCCTCCGAATCGCAGCTTAACGGCACAGCAACCGCGATCATCAACTTTACGGACTGGGGAATCGCCATGCCCAGCGCCCCCGGTGTCGCCAATATCACGCCGGAAGTCACGCTTTCCATCGACTTCGCCGCGCTGCAAACGGAATCCTAAAATCAGATAATCTTCGTAGAGGCGCAGCGTGATGCGCCCATTTTGGTTTATCATGATTGTAGGGGCGCAAGGCGTAATAATTGGTAGACGAAGGGGGGTGGTAGCTTACCCCTCCCCTAAATCCCCTCCCCATTTCGCAAGCTCATGGAGAGGGGACTTTCCAGACCTGTTGCGCACTTGTCGCATAACCAGGATCGCCATTTTCGTAGGGGCATGATGGATCATGCCCGTCATCTCGGCAAAATATGACCATCATCGAAGGGCGCACAGTGGCCAAAGGAAAGCCTGGGACGATGCGCCAGATTGTAACCGAACCATCGCCCAACATATCCTATCCCGCCTTTTCTCCCCTCTCCATGAGCTTGCGAAATGGGTGACCGAAGGAAAGGTCGGGGGAGGGGTCAAAATAAGGTATATACCATGAAACGCTACACCCCCTTCCTGCTCCTTCTCGCCGTTCTCGCCCTGTCCATCCTCCCGGCTCTCCCCGCCGATGCACAGGACGGCATCATTCTGCAAGTCACCGCGCCGTTTTTCGCCGAGGACATCCTGCAACCCGTCATTGATGAATATTAGGCAGCGCACCCCGGCATCACCGTCCAGATGGTGCTGAATCAGGGTTTTGGCGCACAGGTTCAGAACGACGACGATCCCGAAGTCTATCAGGCAAATCTGGCGACCTACTTTAGTTCGGCGGACATTCTCGTCGTCAGCAATTCCGTCCTCACGCCGGAAGCCACGCGCGGCGGCTATGTCCTCGACCTCATGCCCCTGACGAGCAGCGATGTCGATTTCGACTCCTCGGCCTTTCACCAGACGATGCTCTCGGCCTTCCAGTGGGATAACGGCCAATGGGCGCTGCCAATTTCCGCCAGTTTCGTCGTCGTCTCGTATATTCCAGAGGCTTTTGACAACGCCGGAATCGCCTACCCCACCGAGTCGTGGACGCTGGACGATCTGGAAAATGCCGCCCGCACACTGACTCAGAAAAACGCTGACGGCACAATCGCCCTCCCCGGCATGATTGTCCAGGGCAACAACGCCTCGCTCCCGCCGCTGTTTATGAGCCTGACCGGAAGCGGATTCGCCACCGACGCGACTTTCCCCGGCAGCCCTGATTTCAGCAATCCGCAGCTTGCCGCCGATCTCGATAACTGGTTTGCGTTCGTCGCTGAAGGACTGATGGAAGTGCCTGACGACGTGAACAACAACCAGATTCCGCTGATTATCGGCAACCCGCAGTTTGGCGGCGGTGGCGGTGGATTTGGCGGCGGCAATCAGGATGCGCCTGTCCGCGCGACAGCTTTGCTCCCCGGCGGCGGCGCTGGCTTGAGCGTCAATGGGTATGCCATCAGTCGCGGCACGCTCTACCCGCAGGAGTCTTACGATTTTCTCAAATTTCTCGTTAATCACCCGAACGCCGTAACCGCGAACCTCAGCACCACGCCGGCTGTGATCGGCCTCGAAGCGGGCGGATTTGGCGGCCCAGGTGGTGGCCCCGGTGGCCCCGGCGGCGGCGGATTTGTCCCCGAAGCGCTGCAACCCCTGCTGGATACGGCTATCGAACGCGGAATTTCTGACACGCGCTTTTCGACAGGCATCACCGCTGCCCTCAACCTCATGACGGATGGGGCGCTGGATGCCCGTGCTGCGCTCGATGAAATTCAAAACACATTTCTGACACGCCTGGCCGTAGCCGATACCCACGCCGCGACCCGCATCAGTGTTGTCGCGCCTACAATTGCGCCTGTCCTTGCTCCCGGCGAAGTCGCGCTCGATTTCGCGATTCTTGGCGGCGGTGGCCCCGGTGGTGGCGGTGGTGGTGGATTTGGAGCTATACAACAGTGGCAGGGCATCGCCGATCAGTTCGTCGCGGATGACGCGGAAGTCGGCATTATCAATTTCGACACCGAAAACGCCAACGACCTCGCAACGGTGACGGAAAATTACGACTGCTTCTATTCCAGCACCAACCTCATCCCCGATGCCGACCTCAGCCAACTCCTGAGTTTTGACCCGCTGGTTTCGGTTGATCCAGCCTTCGATCCCGACGACTTTATCGCCGGAGTCTTCACGCAGGTGAGCGCCAATAACCAGATGTACGCCTACCCGCTGCAAATTTCGCCGCTTGTCCTGCGCTTTAATGCCGATATTTTCACGCAGGCCGGAGTCCCACTCCCCCAGAGCAGCTGGACGGTCAGCGAATTGCAGGACGCGCTCGGTCAATTGAAATTCGTCCTCACCGATGACCAGTTCCCGCTGGAATTGAATGCTTCCGGTCAAACGGCGCTGCTGATGCTCATCGCGGCCTATGGCGGCATCCCGTTTGATACGCGCACCAGCCCGCCAACCGTGAGCTTCACCGACCCGGCGACGGAAGCCGCTTTGCAGCAAATTCTCGACCTGCTGGCAAACGGCGAGTTGACCTTCTCCGGCGGCGGTTTTGGCCCCGGCGGTGGTCAGGCTGACGACACCGTTCCGCTGTATTCGAATGTCATCAATGCCTTCAGCTTTGGCGGTGGCGGCCCCGGCGGTGGTGGGAATAATCAATCCGAAAATTCCGACGGCATTGTCCCATTCCCGCGTGGCAATCAATATAACGCCGTCGCCTTCAACCTCGGCACGGCCTATATCAGCGTAAATGCGGAAAATCCCGAAGCCTGCTATCGTTTCATAAGCACCGTTTCGCAATCTACTGAGCTTTTCGACTCGATGCCCGCGCGGTATTCGCAGATCGACAATCCCGATCTCGCGCAGGCTCAGGGCGATGATACGGTGGCGTTCTATCGCGACCTGGCAAATCTGATCGACCAGCCGACGACGCTTGTTTTCCCGAACAATATCAACGCCGGAAATTTTGGCATGACCAATTGGCTGTTTGACGTGTTTGATCGCTATGTCGCGGGTGAAGTTGTTGACCTGAACGCGGATTTGGCGGATGCCGAGCAAGCCACCCGCGCCTATATCGACTGCGTGGCGGCGCTCCCGCCCTTCAACCCGGGCGGCGACACCGACCCGCAGGACTTCTTCGCGCAGATCCAGGCGTGCCAAGCCTCGGCGACGGCGTAATATCACACGCTTTTGTAGGGGCGAGGGGCTGCTTCGCCCTTTCAAAGGTTTCATCTTCTTCCGAATTACACAATCTGTTGTTTAGATCGCATCTAAATCTTTTGATTAATTTCTTGTAGAGCAAGCTTCGCAGCGTAACTTATATTTTTATCTTCATCATTGATCATTGACTGCAAAATCGTAATAGCGCTCTGGCTTTTAGTCATTCTGAGTACCTCAATGATCGCGACCTTTTGTTCTGAAGAACTAGTCTGTTCTAGCTGGGAGATTAACAACTGGATAGGTTGTTGATAAATGTTCAATATCGCTTCGGCTGCCGCTTCCTGAACAAAACTATCCTCGTCAACTAAACGCTCGATAAGAATTTGCACGGGATATTTTGTAGTTAATTCCCCTATCAAATTAATCATTGATTCCCGTATGCTGCTGTCTTCCTCGAAATGCAACATTTTTATCGTTTCAGAAACAAAGGCAAAGTCACCGATTTGTTCAAGTGCAGCGAAAGATGCTTCTCGCACCACTCGACTTTCGGAGTTTTTTGCGTATTCCATTATTAACTCGACAAACTTTTTGTCACTATTTTTCTGCAATCCAATAATTCGTATCAAATTGCGAATCACGAACTCGCGATTTTCATCCTTCAAACTTTCAAATATGCAATCATTTATCGCATCCCCCATCTCTACAAGGGTAAATACGATCTCATTCACTTGCTGAAAGTCATTGTTGTCTAATTGCTCAACGAGCTGTTTGATTTCCATTTTGGACATTCTCTTTAGTGACGAAACAATATCATAATATCATCCTGTAAGATGGGCTGAGGTACAATCAACTTCATCCTCTTGCGCCTACCCCGAACCTGCGCCAAAATCACGCGCTCTACCCACAGGAGCGCACCCCATGAACTCGATTGCCCGCATTCACAGAGATCGCAGCTTTGGCATGACCAACGGCGGCTGGAAATATGATGCCTACCCGGAACTCGAAACGCTGGACGCGGGAAAATCCATCACGATTGCCGCCATCGAAGGGCCTGCCGTCATCACGCATATTCACTCGACGCAGCACCTCATGAACAACGACGCAAAGTGGCTGCCGCCGGATGAACGAATCGTTCCGCGCGGCGTGGTGCTGGAAATCTATTTTGACGAGGTGTGCGCCGTTCGTGTGCCGTTGGCTGATTTTTTCGCCGATGGCTGCAACGGACTTGGACAAAATTTCGGCAATCAATTTATCGAGAAAGCCCCCGGCGCGTACAACTGCTATATCCCGATGCCCTTCGCCCGCAGCGCCCGCGTCGTATTAAAAAACGACACGCCGCACAGCCTGATGAATTACAGTTTTGTCGAATTTGAACGCCTGCCGAAATGGGAAAACGACCTCGGCTATTTTCACGCGACCTGGAATCGGACGGCGTTTCAGCTTCACGGGCAGTCGAATCAGCCCTTTTTTCATGTGGA
>JALHNB010000038.1:42082-68052 GCA_022843745.1 Anaerolineae bacterium
GCGTGGAGCGTTTCGACGGACGAGCCATTTTTCGACACGTTTCATTTCGTGATGGAGGGCAACAACGAGGTTCGCATCGACGGCGACACCCGCCCCACCGTCGATTATCTCGGCACGGAAGATTCGTTCAGCTTCAGTTGGGGATTTCGCGACCTGTACAGCGGGCCATATGGCGGCATGAACGTCATCCAAACGGCAAAACCGTCGCTGCTGAGTATTTATCGCTTCCGGCGCGACAACCCGATCCGCTTCAATACCAGCCTGGACTGGCGCATCAATTGGTCATATGAGTGGACGCGCAACGAAAAATTTCAGCGTGAGATTGCGGCCTTGCGGGATAGTGATCGCGGATGGGTAGACTACGCGACGACTTTTTACTGGTATCAGGAACACGTCGGCTACGACCACGCGCCGATGCTGCCGCTGGAGGAGAGAGTCAAGACTCTGCTGAGGGCAAATGTGGGGTAAATTTAAATGGTCGTTATGTTTTGAAGCGAAAGGTTCAAAAAGCTAAGGATATTGATTTGGGTCTTCGATTAACAGGCCTTCAGAAGTCGCTACCGTCAGCAATCGACTATCAGCGCAAACAAATTGCAGGGGTGGTAATCCTGCATTAGATAATCGCAATTGAATTTCCAGGGCAGAAGCAAGCTGAATCGCATCCATTGCTCGCAGCGGATGTGTATCCAGCAAGTCTTCCGCCCTTTCCAAAATGGTGTTGCTAACCGGAATAACTTCGTACTCACGCATAAAATGCCGTTTCAACAATAAATGTGCTGCTTTCGCCGAGCGTGGCAACAAACTTTGTTCCCGTTTACGGCGTGCAAGCGCGGACATAACTTCAGCTCGCGCGATAGCGGATACGAAAATTTTGTTTTGACCGCTTGGCCCTGTTGTCATCCGTACCCATCCTGTACCCTTCTCAATGATGTAACGCTTGACTAGGCCACTGCTATCGAAAAAGTATACGCTCACGCCTCGCCCCGATCTTCGATGATGTATTGCGACAGTGGTGGATCACCTTGAAATGCCGTTTCGACCTCTCGCAAAAGTGAATCGTCGTCAACAGACCCATCGTCAGCGTCAGGGTTAGACCATTGAATATCGAGGTCGGCTAGCGCTGCTCTGAGAGCCGCTTCGTCTGCTTTGAGCCGTATCACTACCTCTACCTCTTGCCCTTCTTGTAGGTCAAGTGGTTCGAGCAGCCGCAGCCGTCCGTCTTCGTAAATCGCTCGAATTGCGTTCATGATCGCTTATCCTCATCTGCATTTTGTTTTATTTTATCACGCTATCCGATTCGCTTGGAAAACTTACGAACTTGTCGCCAGCCGCGACACGATTTCCACCGGATTGCCGTCGGGATCCATCACCCACGCGGAACGGTGCATCCACAGGAAATCATGCGGGTGGCTGACGCTCGGAACACCCTTTTTGATCAGCATCGCGTAGGCCGCATCTACATCCTCCGTCCACATCACCATTACGGCCTTCGGAAACCCGCCATCCCCCAGCGGAAGCCCGTGCACGGATTTTCCGGCTTCCTTCGATACCAGCCACACAATCAGCCCATCGAGCGTGACTTCGGCATAATCTGGCTTGCCCTCTTTAGGCGTGCGAAACGTCTCGACGAATCCAAAATGCTCAGTGTAAAAACGCACGGAGGTTTCTACATCGTTCACGTAATAGTTGAGCGCTAGTTGGTAAAATCTAGTCGTCATGATTTAGTCCCTAGTCATTAGTCGTTGGTCTTTAGCCTTTATGCCCGCCTTTGACTCAGCACTCAGCACTCCCTGCTCAGTCCTCAGTCCTTGTTCCCCGCCATCTCCCCCAACGCCCGTAAGCTCTCATCCACGACTTGCAATGATGCCCCCGGCTCGAACGGTGTCACCTCGACCTCGTAACCGCCGAGTTCGTAAGCCTGCGGTGTCGGGATATATGCCCAGCCGACATTGGAATAGCCGGAGAAAAGCGTGTGCTTAAACGGCGACTTCTCTTTAATCCGCAGCCCGATCTCGACAAATGGCTCACCTGGCATCGCCGCCAGCGCGATCTCGTCGCCAATCGTGAAAATTTGCAGATCATACGTGTGGTGCGTCCGTCCCTGATATTCCCGCGCCAGGTCAGCCCGCATCGCCGCCCGCTTGGAGAGCATCGTCTGCCAGCGAATATCGGCCTCGCTCCCGTTCACACGCAGCTCATTCAGCCGCGCAACACTTTTTTCAAGCTCAACCTCGTATTCCGCAGGCGACGGCAGTTCCCGGATGGGCAGCTTCATCGGCTGAATTTTCACGCGCAATTTTTGAATTGTGTCAGGGTCATGCGCCCGGTCATTATAAATCGCCAGCGGTGCGCCGGATTCCTGAGTCCCCAGGTATTCCGCCCGCGCCGGACGCGATTCGATCTCCCACCATACTTTGCTAGCCTCATGCCCCAGAATGCGCCCCAGCCGCTTGTACTCGATCAGCCCGTCCCGCGCCACGCCTCGGATCGGCCCAATGTCACCCGTCGCGCCCTGCAAAAACAGACAGGTCGATCCGGTAGCCTCCTCGACCACCCGTTTCATCATGCCGGGATAATCGGGCGTAATCAGTTGACCGTCCGGCCCAACGGTGATCGGATGGCAGGCATAATTCACAATCGTTGCCAGCGGTGTGCCGTCCGTTTCGTCAATCCGCACCACCTGCACCGAGTCGTCCACCAAGCCGTCCCAATTGCGCCCAACGATGACCGCGCCATCCTCTGGACGTTGCAGCCGCCGATTCACGCCGATTTTGCAACTCCCCTTCCCGGCGCTCGCCCGCACCGGACGCAAATTCTGAAGTGCCTTCCATGCGACCCCGGCGATCTGCTGAATCAGATTTTCGGTATAGGGCGCGACCATTTCGCCGCCTTCGCTCGTCCAGGATGTCCAATCGCTGCCAATCGTTGGCCCCGAATGCGTATGTGTCCATGACAGGCGGATGCGCGACTTCGGCAGCCCCGTCAGGTTTTCAACGGCATCCAGCGCCGCTGCTGCTTCATTCTTCCAGAGATACAGCACATCCACATCGATGATCACCACTGTCTCAGCATCATCGCTCAAGGCCAGCGCCGTCGCCCACAGCGGCAAATCCACGCCCGCCGCCCGCTGATGAGTCTGCGCACCCCAGTTTGCATGAGCGATCCCAATCGGCGGTGTAATATCCACTCGCGCCACGCCTGCCCGTAATCCTGTTTGATGTGTATTTTGTGTACTTTGTGTCGTCATAATTTTTTCTCGCTGTATAAAAATAAGCGTTTATTGTACCCCGTATCGCCTCCTATAAAACCAAGCGATACCAATTTTAACGTGCCAGATTCCATCATTTCGAGATCGACAGTTATAATTTAATAATGGTTAAACAACTGGTGGTTGAGGTAAAAAGTATGCCTGTTCAGGTCTCTTGGTATGATGACGAACACACGATTCTCTACTACAAGTTTGATAAATTGTGGGAGTTAGAGGAGTTGTTCGCGGCTATCAATACCGGACGGGAGATGGTTACGGCTGAACCTCATATCGTGGATGCCATCTTTGATATGATCGATTCGACCACTATTCCCCATCGGATGTTGGCCTCGCTGCGTTCTGTCGAGCATCTCACACCCGCAAATCTGCGGTACAGCGTTGCGGTGGGTATGAACCCTTTTCTCACTGGATTAGCGCATATGGTCGCCAAAGCCGTGCCCAACCTGATGAAAAATTTTGAGGCGACCCGCACACTCGATGACGCGCTGGCCTTTATCCGCGATTTACATGCTTCTGCCAGATAATTTGTCTGTACGTCCCCACGAAAACGATTCGCGATTTCCGATTTATTTTCGAGATGTGGCAATCGTTGGCGACGAAATATTGGTCTGACAAGCTGAACTGCTGACTGGCTGAGACGCTATCTAGCTCCCAACATACACCCCACACTCGCCCACGCCATCCACCGCCGCGCAGGTCGCGATCACGCTGCCATTCCGCACGACTTCAAACGATGTCACGTCGCGCCAGAAAAACGCTAAGGTCCCGACTTCGATCAGCCCATAGATATTATTCTGGCATGGCGCGGGTGGCTGCCGTTGACCCGCCGCTGCATCGCGCAGGCGCACACATTTTCCGTTTGGAACGCTGTTGTGAATCGACGGCCCCCAATTCCGCGCCTCCCATTGGCGATTGCCGCTGCGAAATAACACGCCCTCTAATGAAAGCACAGCGCCACTCTCATTCACCAGCGTGAATGAAACGCCATCATAGATGAGGCGCACGTTCGGCTGCATGTTTTGGGTATTTACAGGCGCGGATACGGTTGTCGGCAAAATGACTGGCAGCGGCGTTGGTGTTTCCGGCACTGGGGTCGCCATGCTGCTCGACACAACGGTGATCTGCGTTGGTATCGTTGTCGCTTCTTGTGGTGTGGAAGTCTCTGGGAAAATTTCCAGAATCACAGGTGTCTCGGTTGGTGGGATCGGAGTCGCCGTGACCACAATCGGGGCGACAGTCGGCGTTGGTGGCTGCATACTGCTGATAACGTTTGGAAGCACGCCAATCGCTGTAACGATGACCGTCGTGATCGCGCCGATCACAGCGACTAAAATTTGTGGATTAGTAAGACCTGACTGCTGTTGAGGCGGTGGTTGCTGTGACATGATGCAAATCCCAAGGGTAAGAAATTAGGCGCTATCTTTCTATCACTATGTTACATGATTTCTCAGGATTTAAAGTATGTCCTGTTCATTGAGGTAAAATGTGACATTCCACACTGTCTACCTTGAGCGAGACGTGCATTAATAAGAGTAACGGTTGTATAGACGTGAGAGACGACACGATAGATGTACAAAGTGAGTTGGAAACGATGGCTACGACAGTCTCCAAATCTTGAGTAATTACTTAAGGGCAATAATAGTGTGCTATAATCTATTGGAATCACAATAAAAGGAGAGCGTATGTTCGGTGAATTCAAGAAATTCATAATGCGTGGCAACGTGATTGACCTCGCCGTCGCTGTCATCATTGGTCTTGCCTTCGGTGCCGTGATCACGTCAGTGGTTAATGACCTGATTGGACCGATTATCGGTGCAGTTCTGGGCGGTGTTAATCTAGCAGGTCAGACGCTTAAAATCGGTACTGTTGAAATCGGTACGGGAAATTTTGCTCAAGCGGTCATCAACTTCCTGATTATCGGCTTTGTACTGTTCTTGATTGTACGAGCCATGAACAAAATCATGCCCCCTCCGCCTGAGCCACCAGCTCCCGGTCCAAGCACTGAAGAAAAAATGCTCGATGAATTAAAGAAACTTAATGAGACAATGGCGAAAAAATAGGGATTCTCATATTTTTATCTCACTTGCTTTGTTATTGAAACTCGGCAGCCACAACATCCGGGTTTCTCGGCCAGCAAGATGCGTGGATCTGCTGCAAAAATTAGCAGTAATATTAGGGAACGCTCAAATACCTCGGTAAATGCTGAGGTATTTTTGTTTTTCTAATTTTGGGTTGGGATGCCTTGCTTTGCTGGTTGCCAATTAAGGAAAATGTAGACATTTGTCTACTTCCAAAATCGCACACTTGTGCTATAATCATATTCCATAGTATTGAGTGCGAGTTACAGGAGATTAAATTTACGGAAAAGTTTGAATTTCGTGTGGGAATCTAGTTGCAGGTTACGAAAAAGTGATATACAATGCAAATACGTCGCTGCCTTTAAAAACAAATTGCGGGTACTTAAAAGATTAGTACCCGCAAAAGCTGATAGTATCAGAAACCCTGCTCCAGGTTTGATATAAGGCAAGTATAACATAAAAGTGGCGCAAACTCAAATACTTGGAGCAGATTAGTTCGTTAAGGTTTCACAAGAAGTTCTGGTTTAACCACCACGATCATCTGAAAAAGGGTTTCTAGAGAGAATTGGTGTCGAGAGTCAGGCTGTGTTTCAGGAATTTTATGGAACACATCGCGCTGTGGATAAAGTGACCGTTTATACCAGCGATGCCGCTAAGACAACTTTTTCCGATGATTGGCCGACATGCTGACTTGTTGTGAAGCGTAAGGGGATTTTTTATCGTTCGATGATTTCCTGACATAAAAGGAAACAGCCCTCAGTCCTGTAATGGTTTCCGCGCCGAACCAGGAGGGGGGCTTTGAATGGGCAGTCTCATCTGAGCTACCAGATGAATTTGTGTTGCTTATAATCAGTATTATAGCGCAAAAATTCTCAAATAGCAACAGGAAATTGCCCAAGATAGGGTTAAATTTGCCTGTTTTCAGAAATTCTAATGTTTCTAATCTTCTTCCTGTGGCTTTGGCTTTGCGAGAATTGGGCTGTGCGGTCATTCCGCTCTTGGGCGGCGATGATCGTCACGCAGGCAAACGCCCGGCTCTGCGCTGGTCAACCTATCAGACTCGTCTCCCCTACCCTGACGAGTTGAGCGCCTGGTTCGGTGATGGTCGATTTTCGGCGTATGGCGTGGTCTGCGGCTCGGTTTCCCGGCTGGTCGTGCTTGACCTGGATAAGCCCAGTCTGGCAGATGCGTTCGCAAAGCAGTTCCCACATCTGATGGAAACGCTTGTCGTCAAATCCGGGCTGCGTGGGACACCTCATATCTACTGGCGAACAGATTTTCGAGTCGAGTCTCGTGCTTTTCCTGGTGGCGATCTCAAAGCTGAAGGTGGCTATGTGGTCGGCCCCGGCTCGATGATCGCAGGCGCGACCTGGAGCATCGCCTCGGACAAGCCGATTCGCTCGATTTCCCACGCTGAACTTTCGGATGTCCTTGCTTTCCTCGTCCCTATTGTACCTGCTGCCAATCTATGTGTCGGAATTCCGACATCATCGAAAAATAGGGTAACGAACACTTCTGTCCCCGATCTTCCGGTTGATGATAGTCGCGCTATCACGCCTGTTATCGTTACTGCGGCTGACCTCATCGCCTACTACAACCGTCGCGTTGATTCCGGCTCTGGTCGTAACAAAGCGTTGTTTGATACGGCCCGTCTCGCTCGTGACTCTGGTTACTCAGAATCAGATACGCTCGAAATGCTGTCCCAAGCTCATGCCGCTGCAAAGCCGCCAACAGGTCATCCTCGTGAATCGGAGAAGGCGCGTCTCGCTGAAGCTGCCCGTACCATCCAGAGTGTCTATACGCATCCGGCTCATTCGGGTAGTGTAAATGTTTCATCGGGTGATGCTACAAGCGCTTCCGATCAGACTCATTTGTATATGCCCTTTGATTCAAGCATAGTCGGTGCTTCAACAGGAGAATCCACAAGCGCTTCCGATCAGACTCATTTGCATACGCCCTTTGATTCAAGCATACATGGCATACATGCGGCTCGTTTCCTGCCGAACACCGCCCGTGAGCGCCTTCTGGCACGACCCGATGGCGCGGCGATCCTGCGAACTTTTGAGGGTGCGCTGCTCTCCGGTATCTCGGAAACCGCACTCGTCACCGAACCAGAACTCTGCCGCCGACTCGCACATATCATCAGCCGCAAGACGATCCGCAAAGCGCTGGGAGCCACGTATGACGATTCGCAGCCGATCTTTTTCCAGGCGGGATTTCAGCTGGATGTCCCCCAGACCCCCCAAACGCCTGTTGATACGGACGTAGAAAAACTCTATAGACAAAAAAATGCGCTTTTGTCACTCGGACAGGATGGGACAAAAGTCGCGCACCGTCCGCCGCGCTATTTTGTGATGCCGACGATCAAAGCAATCTGCGCAGGACTCGGTGTGAAAATGACTGTCAGCAGCCCGGTTACGATGACCGATCTGAGCAGTTCGCGCGGCTACCGTCAGGCGCTTCATGCTGATCTGCTGACCCGGCGACCCGGTGTGTATTCGCAAATCATGCTTGGCGCTCGGTTGGGTGTCACGGCGCGTACTATTCGCCGCTACCATCGCCAGATGCCTATCCAGTCCAGCAAGACTTATGACGAGACACCGATTTCCAGCCATAACCTGCACCGTATCCCCAGCGGCGCGGACATCAGCCGAATGATGCTCAACGTCGGCGGGCAATTTCTGATGGACAGCGCGGGTGAAAAATGGCCGCTGAAGCGCGAGATCGCCGCATGGCTGCTCAAGCGTGGCCGTCGCGTCTCGCATATGGAGCAGAAATGCAGCTACTATTGGGTCGAACCTGCCGTAAACGCTTCTGTAGAGGCAGGTCTGAGACCTGCCCCTACAACCGCCGCAATACCTGTAGGGGCGCAATATATTGCGCCCAATCGTTCCATGTCGCGCGACCTAAGCGTCGGAATTCCGACACATACGCCCACAATGTCCGCACACGCACAAACATCCACATTTCCTATAAGGGCGCAGCACGCTGCGCCCCTACAATTGCAACCGTCGCCTGCACAACCTGTGTCGTTTACTGTCCCCGGCTACACGCATGTGAACATCGCGGGCGAATCGCTGCTGGTCAAAACGCACCCTTCTCTGTTGCCCCAGCAAATGCCGTTATTCGCGCAGGAAGGCGCTTTAGCGCCGCGAATCACGCCAAAGATAGGTGTTACCCGGCAAAACGCCGGAATCCTCGCGAAATCGCCGATTCCCCGCGAAAGCAAGCGCAAATATCGTCAACCGCTTGCCGACGAACGTGCGGAACGCCTCGCCAACCGTCTGTGGGCGACGATTAAGGACTTCAGTGTCCCGAATGCGCGGCGGCTGGTAACGACCTACGGCATCGAACCCGTCGAGGCGGCTTTGAAGAAAATGCTGTTCTTGCAGGCAAATGGGAAAATCAATAACCCCGGCGGCTTCATCGTCACCGCCAGCCGAATCAGTTGGCGCGTCCAGAATCGCAAGTCCGGCCTGGGCGACTCCGCACCGCGATTCCGCGCAGAGCCGAGGTAGCAAGTCGTTAGCTTTTAGTCATTAGCTTTTCGCCGATAGTGACTCATGGATCGGTATGATGAATAGTTTATGGCGATTACCTGACGATGAAATATTTCTCGTCGAGTTTGCGAGTAAACGCATTTTAGCCAAAAGCTAATGACTAATGACTAAAAGCTATCAAAAATTTGCAACGGCGAATCAAACGCTGTAAAGTTATTTATGCTTACATAGTGCATGGTGGGAAAAATGATGAAAATTTTAGAACCGCAGTACCGGGCCGCACCCATGACCGACCACGCCGTCAAAATATTAGAAGCTTTACAGACCCGTCCCGGCGAGTGGTTGAAGCGAAAAGACATTGCTGAGTTGATGGGCCGCCGCCGATTGACACCCTATGACATCGAACTGCTGCAACGCCTGTGTGATGTCGGCGCTGCGGAGATCGGCAAACGCCCCAACCCCACGCCTATTGGTTACGAATACGCCTATCGCGCCCTGAAATAGCCAGTCAGCTAGTCAGCCAGTCAGCTAAAACCAAAAGCTGACAAGCTGAGACGCTGAAATGCTGACCCGCTTAAACGAAAGAGATTTTCATGAAAGTCATAACGTTATCGAACGAAAAAGGCGGCGTGGGCAAAACCACGATGAGTGTCCATCTTGCCGCTGGGCTTGCGATCAAGGGCTACCGCGTCCTGCTGGTGGATGCCGATCCGCAGGGACACGCCACGCTGCTGTTTGGGCTGCCCAAAGAGCCGGGTTTACATGACCTGCTCGTCAAAGGCGCACCGTTTCAGAAAGTGCTCAAAGTCATCCCACCGGAACAGATCGAAATTCCTGGCGAAACGGTTGGCGGACGGCTGTTCCTGCTGCCGGGAAACCTGCTCACGCGCGAGATCAGCCGCGAATTGACCGATCTGCGCACGATCCGCGACAAGTTTCGCCAGCTTGAAAGCGCCCTGGACGTGATCGTTTTTGATACTTCGCCCACGCCCTCGCCGCTTCATGCCTGGATCGGCGTGGCGACGGATGGTGTCGTAATTCCGACACTTTGCGAAATGCTGGCTTTTGACGGTGTGCGCGAGAGCCTGCTGCATCGCGAAGTTTTCGTCAAACACAAGCAGTCGCTCAACCTGCCGGGGATCGAACTCTGGGGAATCGTGCCGACGCGCTTCAAGAGCCAGACGCTTGAACACCCGGATATGCTCGAACAACTCAAGGCGGCTTTTGGCGATGTCGTCTGGACACCGATCCCGGATCGCATTTTGTGGACCGAAGCCGCCCGTGCTTATCGTCCCGTTTTCAGCTACGCGCCAGGTACAACCGCCGCCAAAGATGCCTGGAAAATGGTAAACCGCACTGAGGAGGTCGTTTTCAATGCCGCGCCCTGACCGTAATCAACTCAAACAAAGCTTCGGCAGCACGCAGTCCCCGCTGACAGTGCAGGAACTCACCGATGCCGTTTATGGCGAGATCGCCGCTGTCGATGCCCAGCGCATTGAGGCCATACCAACGGATATTTTCACGATTCACGCCGATATTATCCAGCCGCGCCGCACGGTGGTGTCGGAAATCCGACACTTATGGAACGGCAAGCCGGACACGATTCATGCCCTTCTCGACGAATGGTTTCGGGCTGTTGTCCGGGAGCGCTATGCCGGGATTTCCGAACTGATCGAGGAAAAAGATCGCCGTCGTCACGCGCAATTTGATCTGCGCGGCTATCTGGAAGGCGAAGGCGATGTCGCTGGCGATGATTATCGTCGCGGCCCGATTGAAACCAGCTTTTTGCGCATTGTCACGCTGGCCGCCAGCATCCGGCGCGATGGCCTGACGAACCCGATTACCGTCGCGCCGCTGGGTATGGATGCCTATCGCCTGGAAACGGGCGAACGCCGCTGGCTGGCTTATCATCTCCTCCACGCCTTTTTTGATGGCAAGGATGGTCGCCCCGACGAGCGCGATTTCTGGCGCAAAATCCCGGCGCGGAATGTCGGTGAGGCCAGCGTTTGGCGCATGGCGAACGAGAATAATGTCCGCGCCGACCTGAACGCGATTGCTAAAGCCCGCCAGCTTTCGCTGCTGATTATCGACCTCTACGCGCGGCGCGGGAGCATGTTCAAGGATTACGTGGAACTGGTGTCCTCGAACAACTGTGACCGCGCTTTTTACGCGCAGGTTTCGGATGGCGACACCTACCCGATTCCGCGCGGCGCGGGTGATCGACTGCTCAACGCGATGGGTTTTGGCAGCAAGAGTCTGCTGCGCGAATATCGCCAACTGCTCGACATTCCCGACCCCGTTTGGCAGTGGGCAGACGATCTCAACTGGGCGCAGGGTCGTCTCCGGCAGTTGATCCAGCGAGCCGGAAAAGACGAAAAACTGCTGGTCGAACTGGCGCGTCGGGAAGCCATCAAGGACGGGCTAAGTGTCGGAACTTCGACACCCAAATCCGTGTCAAATCCCAAAAACCCCCCTCCCCTACCGGAGAATGGCCCCCATAAGGCCGGAAAACGGCTGATTTCCGGGGATATGAAGCTGCGAGTTCGCTGGCTGATGGGAGTCCGCGATGGGGTAGGGGAGGCGGATACCCAAACCAAGGAGACGGTCATTAGCGAAATTGAGAATGCTCGGCGCTGGTTGGACGAGATCGAAAGCGCGGTAAAAAAGAGCTAATCAGCGGGTCAGCAAGTCAGCATTTCAGCTTTCAAAATGTGGACACGGGTACGAGCAATCGTACCCGTTTTTATTGGATAGGGCAGGGCGGCGGAAGAGCTTGTCAGCGGGTCAGCGGGTCAGCATGTCGGCGGGTCGGCGGGTATTGTAGGGGTAGGTCTCAGACCTGCCCAACGCCCGATAAAAGGCGTTCTGAGATGTGTGCGTGGGAGGTGGAAGCAAGGCGCTGCCGATGAAGAATTAAACGCGGTTAACCGTCTTCGTAGGGGTTTGAGGCATCAAACCCTTTTTCGCTGCCCGATTTGACTGGGCATGATGCCTCATGTCGGATGCTGTTGCTAAGGAGATAGTGGCGTTGGTTGGTACACCGTCAATAAGTGTCGGAATTCCGACACTTAGCGAACGCCTACGGGCAGAGTGCGCCCGGCTGCGGATTCAAGCGGCTTTCACGGTAATCTCAGGCGACTGATTTACCCGTCAGCCTATCGGTTTGGTATACGAGGCGACGCGGAAGACCGGATAGTCTACGGCGACCTGCTCGAATTCCGCGAGTGGAGCGTCCTTATTCACGAGTATGTGGGGCCGCGCTCCCGGCGCTCGTTGCAGGTAAGCCTTCAAAATGGGCGCACGCTGGGCGGTAGGGATTTCTTCAAGCTGGATCTCCTCACGATACCCGCTGCGGAGGATTGCCCGTCCTCCGGCAGCCCGAACATTTTGAACCCACTGCACGTTATCGCCCAGCATAGACACCAGGTAGCGCTGCTGATCGTGGACGACCATGACCAGCGGGAGCGAGACAATTTTTCCTGATTTTCGCCCGGTTACGTCCAGCGTAACAAGGTAATTGGAGGCGATGCCTGTGGCATGAACTGCCGCCCAAAATCTGTTTAGAATCTGCGCCATCCAATTGGGTCGCTTGTCCTGGTATAACCAATCATAAACCCGTTGAGTGATGTTGAAATGAGTCAAAGCCGTAATCCCTCCAGCGTTTCAATCCATTGTGATAATGCACTTTAAGTACAGCTTACGTTCTGTGGGTGAGGATCGACCAGTGACATTGCTCCCGATTTGTTTCTCACTCATCACAAGGTTTTTCTGTCGGTTGCGGAAGTAGAAATCGTGCAAAGGATGCGGCGAAAATGGATTCCGGATGGTTGGCGACGGAAGTCGAAAATAAGTGTCGGAATGGGAAAACAGGTGTTTAAACAAAATTAAGTGTCGGAATTCCGACACATAGCGCATACTTCGCTGCTGGTATGTGCATGAATTGGAATTGACCGATCATAAATAAGCTGAAATGTGCATTAAGTGTCGGAATTCCGACACATATTTCGAAATGAGATTAAACCGCCAAATCGCTATGATCGACAAAAAAATATGATTTGAGGATGTGGCGATTCGAGTCGAAAACCTTGTTATAGTCGATAACCTTATAAAATATTGGGCAGCCGATTATTGACTCACGAACTCTTTCATGGCATCTCTACTCACTCATATGGAAATCATAAGTCCGGGCTAATGGAGACCAAAATGGTATAGGAAACAACATGACTCAAAGCGTTCAGAACTTTTACGACAGCCAGCCGCTTATAGAATGGCAGCGCCTCGAAACCCCGTACTCGCGTTTGGAGTTTATGACGACGATGCGTCTCATTGAGAAGTATTTTTCGCCGCGTGGTACGGTGATTGATGTCGGTGGCGGACCAGGACGCTATACGATTGAACTGTTGAAACGTGGTTATCAAGCAGCTTTGTTTGACCTCGCTCAGGAAAATCTTGATCTCGCGAAAGAGCAATTAGGCGCATTGAATCTTATGGCAAGTCAGATTGTGCAAGGCGATGCCCGCGACCTCAGCCTTTTTATGGACAGCACATTCGATGCTGGGCTATTGATGGGGCCGCTTTACCATCTGGCAGACCAGTCGGATCGGATGAAGGTGCTGCAAGGTTTCTACCGGATTCTCAAACCTGGGGCGATAGGGATTGTCGCTTACCTGAATGCCTGGGGTTTGATCCAGACAGGCATGGCAGATTTTCCTTCAAATTATGCGGATGCGACCTTCTTACGCGGGATGCTGGATGAAGGTGGCATTGGTATCTGGTACTGGTCTAATCCTGGACGCGCTCAGGCGGAGATTGAGCAGGCGGGATTCGGCGTAATGAGCTATGCGGGTGCAGAGGGCTGTGCAGGAGGTGCGCGGCAATTGGTCGAGGAACTGGCATCCACGAACCCCGCCGCTTATGAAAACCTGGCTCAACTGGCCGTCGATACATCGGAAATTGCGCCCTTCAGAGACATGGCTAACCACTTGCATTTTGTCGTGCGACGACCTGCCAGAAGAAAATCTTAGTGTCGAAAATCAAACATATATGGGCGGATCAACGTCAATTTACAAATAGGATAGGTGGTGGAAATGAAATAGGCCATATGGTGATAGAATCATATTTTCACCCGGTATGAGGCGGCCTGTCTATGAAAGCTATAGACTCCTGATGTGTCTCATGTGATAGGCTGTTAATAATTGTTACAGTGATGTTACTAGGATTTATGGGATTTATTGATGGTAACTGAAGCCGATATGCTGCGCCGGCGGATCGCGGAACTCGAAGCGGAGAACGGCCAACTTAAAGCCAGAAATACAACACTCGAATCTGAGAACCTGGAACTCCAAAAAAGCTACGATCTCTATAGTCAGATTATCGAACATATGCCTGCCGGGTTTGTGCTGTATGAGCCTATTTATGATGATAATGGCGACCCTGTTGACCTGCGCTATTTGCAGACCAACGCGCTGAATGAGCAAATGCTTGGACGGAATCGCGAGGCATTTCTGGGCAAGCGTTATTATGAAGCCTCCCCTGAAGGCGATATTAGCTGGCTTCGTATAGTCAGCGAGGCAACAGCCAAAGGTGAATCGGCGCGATTCGAATATTTCTCCAAAGTTCACCAGCGCAGGTTCGATGTGATCGGCTACGGGCCGCAGGAAGGCCACTGTGCCATCCTCTTTATTGATATTGAAGATCGTAAACAGGCTGAGGCGGCGCTGCGAGAAAGCGAAAAACGGCTGCAAACGGTTGTCGATAACATGCCAATGATGATGATTGCTGCCGACACCAATCGCCAGATTACGTTGTGGAATCGCGAATGTGAGCGAGTCACTGGCTACAGCGCAGAGGAGATGATGGGCAGAGGTGACTTTATGGAACTCCTGTATCCCGATGAAGCCTATCGTGCTGCACTGATGGCAGAAGCGCAGGAGCGATCCGGCGAATATCGCGGCTGGGAGATGGAGCTGACGGATAAAGATGGTCGTCAGAAGATTATCGCCTGGTCGAATGTCAGTAAGCAGCATCCGGTAAAGGGATGGGAGCGCTGGACATTGGGCGTGGAGGTGACACCGCGTGTCCAGGCCGAGCAGGAGATTCGTCGCCTGAATGCGGAACTGGAACGGCGCGTCGAGGAGCGAACGGGTGAGATCGAGCAGATCAATCACATCTTACAAGACCAGATTATCGAGAGTATCCAGAGTCAGGAGCTTGTCCAGCAGTACGCGGATGAAATTACTGATCTCTATAACAATGCGCCATGCGGCTATCACTCCGTCGATGAAAACGGCACAATAATACGCATTAATAACACCGAATTGACGTGGTTGGGCTATACCCGCGAGGAGATCGTCGGCAAAAAACGGATTGCTGATCTGATGACACCCGAGAGCCGGGAAGTTTTGAAGGATACGTTTGATCTGTTTAAAGCACAGGGTTGGCTCACGGATGTCGAAATGACGCTCATCCGTAAAGATGGCAGCATGATGCCGGTGCTGATTAACTCGACAGCGATGCGCGATGAAAACGGCAATTTTTTGAGCAGCCGCACCACCATGTTCGATATGACCGAGCGCAAGAAAGCGGATGCGCTGCTGCAAACATTCGCGAACGAATTGGCCGACCTGTATAACAATGCGCCGTGCGGGTATCACTCACTCGATGAGAACGGCATGTTTATCCGCATGAATGATACCGAACTGAAGATGCTCGGTTACACCCGCGAAGAAGTGATCGGCAAGATGGGGCTGATTGATCTGATCCCGCCGGAAGACCTGGATCAGTTTCGAAAAGGTTTTGCCGAACTGAAGGCGACGCATGTCGTTCGCGACGTAGAAGGCGTTTTTCTGCTGAAGGACGGCACACGGCTGCCGATATTGCTGAACTCGACAGCGGCCTATGACGCGAACGGACAATTTACACATACGCGCTCGACGGTCTTTGATATGACCGAGCGCAAGAAAGCCGACGCGCTGCTGCAAAAATACGCCGCCGAATTCGAGGAATTGTATAACACCGCGCCGTTTGGCTATCATACGGTGGATGCGCGAGGCATTTTTAGCCGCATTAATGATACGGAACTGAAGTGGCTGGGCTATACCCGCGAGGAACTGGTGGGCAAAGTCAATATGTATGACTTGCTCACGCCGGAAAGTGTGGCTATCGCCCAACAGCATACTCCTCAGTTTCGCGAACGCGGCTGGGTGGAAAACCTGGAATTGACAGTGGTCTGCAAAAATGGCCGAAAAATCCCGATGCTGTTCAGCGGACAGGCCATCGTGGGTGCGAAAGGGCATATGGAGTCTATCCGTGTGACGCTGGTGGATATTACCGAGCGCAAAAAGACGGACGCGCTGCTTCAGGAAACCAGCGATGAACTGGCGGACCTCTACGACAACGCACCCTGCGGCTATTATTCATTGGATGCGAACGGCGTATTTGTCCGCATCAACGAAACTCAACTGAAAATGCTGGGCTACAGCCGTGAGGAAGTGGTAGGCCGCATGAAAATTTATGATCTGTACGCGCCGGACCGACTGCCAGCGGCGGTTGAACGCTTTGAGATTCTGCGAACGACAGGCTCGGTGCGCGATATCGAGACCGTCGTCCAATGCAAGGATGGAAGTTCGCTGCCTGTCCTGATTAACTCATCAGTGGTGTATGATGAAAATGGCGAATTTGTGCGGACGCGCTCGACGATGTTTGATATGAGCGAACTGCGGAAAGCGCAGGACATCATCATGGAACTCAATCAACATCTGGAAGAACGGGCGCTGATGCTGGAAAGCGCCAATAAGGAACTCGAATCCTTCAGTTATTCGGTTTCGCACGATTTACGCGCACCGCTGCGGGCGATTGACGGCTTTTCGCGGGTCGTGATCGAAAGCTACGGTGATGCCTTACCGGAACAGGGGCAGCATTATCTGCGCCGTGTGCGCGAGAATGCCGGACGGATGGGACAACTGATCGACGATTTGCTGGATTTTTCGCGCATGAGCCGCCGCGCTATCAACAAGACGCCGATTTCACCCCAGCAGATTGCCGCGCAGGTGGTGACTGAAATCCGCGAACAGCAGCCAAACATGACGGCGGAGGTTATCATAGACGACTTGCCGAAGTGTGAGGCGGACGGGACGCTGGTGAAGCAGGTCTATGCTAACCTGATCGGCAACGCGGTCAAGTTCACCCGGAAGCAGGATAAGCCGCTGATCCACGTTGGTTATCAACAATCTAACGGCGAATTAATTTATTATGTTAAAGATAATGGTGTAGGATTCGATATGACCTATGTTGACAAAATCTTTGGGGTTTTTCAACGGCTGCATAATCAGGCAGAGTACGAGGGAACCGGCGTAGGGTTAGCGACTGTCCAGCGAATCATTCAGCGACACAGCGGCAGGATATGGGCGGATGCCGGAATCGACGCGGGCGCGGCATTCTATTTTACGCTGAGTGAATCGGAATAGCCGAAAGTCGATTGTCAGCAGTCATTAGTCGATAGTTAAAGACAAAGCGGTCATCGAAAAGAATCGGCGTTGTAGGGGCGCAATAATGCGGATTAAAAATTTAAACGGGTAACGGGATTCAGGGTTTGGCACGCCAAACGCCTATGAAACCCTCGAAATGTAGGGGCAAGGCGCGCCTTGCCCGCGTTTCTGTTATCCGATTATTTTCTTAGAACATCATTATTGCGCCCCTGTTGGGAAACACACAATAATTTTGACGGTTCTTATCGAAACTTAACAGCTAACGACTATCGACTAAAAGCTAACGACTACAAAAACGCGGATTTCTGGAAAGCGATATTCGATACAGAAAGACAAGGCAAAAATATGGGCAACGGGAATGAAGTCGATATTATCCTGGTCGAAGATAACCGCGATGATGAGGAATTGGCGCTGTTGGCGCTTCAGCAGAATAACCTGGGCAATGAGATTACAGTGCTGCGGGACGGGGCAGAAGCTTTAGAGTATTTATTAGGCCCGAATAGACCGCTGACGCAGCCACGCCTGATTCTGCTTGACCTGAAGCTGCCGAAAATTGACGGCCTGGAAGTGCTGCGACGGCTGAAACTGGATGAGCGGACGCGAGCCATCCCGGTGGTGATGCTCACCTCGTCGCGGGAGGAGCGCGATCTGGTGGAGAGCTACCGGCTGGGAGTCAACAGCTATATTGTGAAGCCTGTCGATTTTGACCAGTTTCTCCAATCGGTGCGGCAAATCGGCATGTATTGGCTGGTTCTGAATGAGCAGCCCAGTAAAGAATAGGTAGGACTGAAGATGGATCTGCGCGTTCTTATCCTTGAAGACCGAATCAGCGATGCGGAATTGACGCTGCTGGAATTAAAGCGCGGCGGATTTAACCCCCTGTGGACGCGCGTGGAGACCGAGACGGAATTTCGGCGTGAGATCACACAAACATATGATGTCATTCTGGCAGATTTTTCGCTGCCACAATTTAATGCCCTGCGGGCGCTTGACATCCTGAAGGAAAGCGAGATGGATGTGCCGTTTATCATCGTCTCCGGCAGCCTGACGGATGTGGTTGCTGTTGAGGCGCTGAAACGCGGGGCGACGGATTATCTCTTTAAAGACCGTCTGGCGCGGCTGTGCGCAGCGGTGCAGGCAGCACTGCGCGAAAAGGCGCTGCGCGACGAAAAACGGCGAACGCTGGCGGCACTGGAAGCCAGTGAAGCACGTTTCCGGCGGCTGGCGGATCGCGTCCCGGACGTGATCTTTCGCTATGTGTGGCTGCCGGAACGCCGTTATGAATATATCAATGATGCGGCGATTCGGGTTTTTGGGTACACCCCCGAAGAATTTTATGCCGATCCATTTTTATTTCAGAACTTTATTTATGCCGAGGATTTGCCGGAGCTTGTGAGGTTGCGGGCGGAACAGGGATTCGAGCAGCCAATCCGGGTGCGCTGTGTGCGTAAAGATGGCACGATCATCTGGATCGAAGATTACAGCATTGGCGAATATGACGAGCAGGGGCGGTTGATCGCCACTGAAGGTATTGTGCGTGACATCACGGCGCGGATCGAGGCGGAGAAACGGGCGCGGGAGGCGCTACTGGAAACCAAGCGGTTGGAGATCGAACTGGAAAAAGAACGCGAATTGAACGAATTAAAATCGCGCTTTATCTCGATGGCCTCGCATGAATTCCGTACACCGCTGACAATAATTTTCAGTTCCAGCGAGGTGATGCGCCTCTATAGTGAACGTCTAACGGAAGACCGCAAGATGGAACATCTGGAGCGCATCCAGCGGGCGGTTGTCCACATGACTGGGCTGATGGACGACGTTTTGATGATGGGCAAGATGGAAGCGGATCGAATGCCGTTCGAACCCGTGCTGATGGACCTGGAAAAAGTCTGCTACGAAATGATCCAGGAGATGAGCCTGACGCTGAAGTCCCAGCATGAACTTCGGTTCGAGTCCAGCAGCCTGTGCAACTCGGCGATGGTGGATATGAAGCTGCTGCGGCAAATCATCAACAACATCGTCATGAACGCCGTCAAATATTCGCCGAACGAGAGCCGAGTCGAGGTCACGCTGGAGTGCGAGGAAGATGTGGCGGTGATTGCCGTGCGCGATCATGGGATCGGCATCCCGGAGGCGGATCAGGCACGGCTGTTCGACAGCTTTTACCGGGGGAGCAATACGCAGGAAATTCCAGGGACAGGCCTGGGATTGGCGATTGCGAAATCATCGGTGGAGATGCACGGCGGCCTGATTTATTTTACGAGCGAAGTGGGCAAAGGGACGACCTTCACAATTGAGCTGCCGCTGACACCGTGGGAGCCAAAGGTACGCGAAGAAATGGAAAGCCGCCGAAGCGGAACATCGCGCTAACCGGAATAATCGCTTATCAACGATTAATTCGCATAGTCATATTGAGAATGCGTGTAGCGTCATGATAGCAATTTGCCAGGGCAGGGGGTGTACCTCATGATTTTCAGATGCAGCCGCTACCCACGTGTAACAGACAATCCCCTGTGTAGATGTAACCTTACTTCGTTGTCGCACACCCCCTCAAACTGAACGTATCTGACCATCATCGCCAGCAGCGTTTCGCCCTCCCCTATCGGCCGACAATGCGCTGCTTCACGAATGATTCGCGGATAGGGCGGTTACGTGGACTGAAGTGAGCATAGCCATGCACACCTTTGATGTCATACACTGTTGAAAACATATTCGAGAAAGGCCACACATGATGAATTGGGACTCGCTTTTTGCCACACGGATGCAGCAGATGAAACGCTCGACGGTGCGCGAAATTCTCAAATTGACCGCCCGCCCGGAAGTGATTTCATTCGCGGGTGGTTTGCCAGCGCCGGAACTCTTTCCGATTCAGCGTATCCGCGAGGCCGCCGATACCGTATTGGCAGAACGTGGGCAGGAAGCGCTGCAATACAGCACCACCGAAGGGATGCCGGAACTCCGCGCCCTGATCGCCAAACGGCTTTCGGCGGGAAAATTCCAGATCAGCCCCGACAACATCCTCATCACCAGCGGATCGCAACAGGCCGTCGATATGATCGCGCGGATTCTGCTGGACGAAGGGGATCGCGTGATGGTCGAAAACCCGACATATGTGGGGATGCTGACTTCGTGGAAGCCGTTTCACCTGCGATTCTCACCCGTGCCAACCGACGACGATGGCATGTGCGTGGATGAACTCGAAGCGCTGCTCGAAAGTGGCGATCCGCACAAAATGATGTACGCCATCCCGACGTTTCAAAATCCGCAAGGCACATCGCTGACTCTGGAACGGCGTGAAAAACTGGCCGATATTCTGGTGCGGCACAATCTGCCATTTGTGGAGGATGACCCCTATGGCGAACTGCGCTACAGTGGCGAAGAAATGCCGACGGTGCTGCAACTGGAAGCGGCGCGGCGTGGATCGACGACGGTGGACGGCAGCGTCATGTACTGCGGCACATTCTCGAAAATTCTGACACCGGGTTTGCGCATCGGCTGGGTGGCGGCGGCGCTGCCCGTGATCGACAAGCTGGTGCAGGTGAAGCAGGCGACGGATTTGCACACCAGCACGCTCAACCAGTTTATTTCGTATGAGATGGCTCGTGACGAAGACCTGCTTCGCGATCATGTGACCGTGCTGCGCGACGTGTATCGCCAACGGCGCGATCTGATGCTGAAAACGATGGACGAACATTTCCCATCGGAAGTGAAATGGACGCGACCTGAAGGCGGCCTCTTCCTGATGGTGACGCTCCCGCCGCACCTGGACGCGACAGATATTTTGCAGCGGGCGATCAAGCGCGACGTGGCGTTCGTGCCGGGTGAGGGCTTTTACATCGGCGACGGCATGGGGAAAAATACCTTCCGGCTGAATTTCAGCAACGCGCGTGAGGAAATGATTGTCGAAGGGATCACGCGGCTCGGCGAGGTGCTGAAGGCGGCACTAAAGGCAAGTTAGATTTACCTCTCATTTGTGTGTGTTTCGCTATTAAACTAAAATCTCTATAATAAGAAAAAAGTTTGTTGGTGAGGTTACACAAATGAGATTAAGATTTTGGCTATTTTTAACTGTTTCGTTGCTGGTTGGTGAGATAGCTAACGCCCAGCAACCGACTCCCACTCTCACGCCACATGAAGCTTTGCTTGCTGAAATTGAGACGCTGGCGGCGCGATATGTGCAACGTGACACGTCCTATGAGGCCAGCCTGCCGCTGGTTATTGATCGCATCTTACCAAATGCGAACGGTATTCTCACGCGCAATCAGATCGAAGATGCCTATGATGCCGCTTATACAATAGCACAGAAGGCCAACAAGAAAACGTCCTGGGAAGAGCTTCGTGATGAGCTTCTGCCGAGTGCGGGCTGGATTGCTACAGGGCTTCTGGTGATAGTCTTCATTTTCCAAGAATACATCAAGAAAAAAGTTACAGCATTGATTGATCGTGTGGGCGAATCGATAACCGCGCGTATGTCAAATCAACGGAAGCTGCATCATAGCTTAGAGCGCTATAAAAATAGTTTAGCGAATGCCTATACACGTTTCAAGCCGCCGTTTGGCGAACGAGAGTTAAACATGGACGATGTTTATATACCGCTAAAATTCTTAGGAGGCACAGATACCGAACAAATTGACGTAATCGAAGCGATGCAGCACTTTCCGAGATTAGTGATTACGGGTGAACCAGGATCGGGAAAATCGAAACTTCTTGAATACATTGCGCTGGGATTCGCTAAACGCAATTTTCTGAATGATGAACTCAAAGTGAGTATTCCAGTGATTGTACCTTTGAGCCGTTTCAGCGATAGCGAACGAAGGAATTGGAGCGTTAACGAACATATCGTGAAGGCATTGGAAAATAGCCAGTTTAAAGATGCAAAAGATTTGGCTGTGATAATGTTGAACGATAACAAATTGATCTTGTTGTTCGATGGATTTGACGAAGTTGGCAAGGATGAGCGCGCAGATGTAGCGAAGGACGTTATTGATTTCGGAGAACAATATCCGGAATGTCGGATGGTCATCACTTCACGCACCGCAGCCTATTACAACGAGTTTAACGATCTCGTGAACAAGCAGCTTGAAATTGTCGGATTTGTCGATCAGCAGATTCAGCAGTTTTTGCTGGCATGGGACAAAGAGTTGGAAGGTTACGAGGCACAATTATCGGTTGAGCAGCGAAACAGACAAGTCGAGATGCGACGTGGTAAGCCTATGGGCCAGTTGAGGGAGCTACTGGACGAAAGCCCAAAACTTAAAGAGATGGCGCGTAGCCCACTAATGCTGACTATGATTACCTATCTGTACACTGATACCCCCCACATCTTGCCGAAGTCACGTACCGAGTTCTACCGTCAGGCTACAGATGAATTGCTGCGCAATCGACGACGTGATAAAACCCAGAATCAATTTACGGTGGAAGTGAAAGAGCGGGCGCTAAGGCACTTGGCAGTTCGATTCCAAGAGCAAAAGGGACATGACCGCCGCACTGTCGAATATTTCACGATGATCGAATGGGTAAAGGAATTTAAGAGTGGATTAAGTCTAGAGGACAAAGAGATTATTCCTTTGATAGACGAAATTGTGGTCGCCAGCGGATTGATGCAAATCCTTCCAGAAAAACCTCAACGTATGCAATTTACGCACTTGACGCTACAAGAATATTTTGCTGCTATTCACATGTTACAAAAGCCAGAAGAGTTAATTGCTCAGTTCAAAAATGATCCTCAAACATGGCGGGAAACCATTAAGTTATGGTGTGGAATAACGGGCAACAGTACTCATTTTGTAGAGCAGGTTTTTGAGATTGATCCAATCACAGCATTTGATTGTTTGGCTGATGCGGTTGAGATTGACCCAAAGACGGTGAAGATGATTGTCGATCATTTCCGCTCACAATTGGGAAGTGGTGAAGAGGTGATATTAAAAGCGTTTGGAGCAGTGGCTGCCGATGCACGCCCCGGCGGGCAGGGGAAGCCAGTATTTAATTTTCTGGTTAATACGCTGCAAGATAATGAAAACGAAGCAATAGCAAAGGCTGCTGCTCGTGCTTTATCACTGACAAATTTGCCTGAGGCGGCTAAAATCCTAGCAGAATATTATGATCTTACTTATGCGTCGATGGCGCTCCTAAGAATGGGAGACTTAGCTGTTCCTGAATTGGCAAAACGATTGGTAGTTGACCGTGTGATTGTTACCGACGAGACAGCGGTTAATAATGAGTCTTTCGATCTGTCGCCAGCTTTAAATATTCTTAGCGATAACTTGCTCATTATCGATGATTTGCTGCAAATCGGAACGCCAAAGGCTGCACGTGCATTGGCGGATTTACTCTGGCACCAAGGTTGGACCTATCCAACTTTCGTTGGTAAAGTCGCTGTGACTCGTACTTTTGCAGGGCATCTCTCCAGGGCGGCATGGAATCTGGCTACTATGCTGCAAAACCCAATTATTGAAGATGATTTGCGCCGTTACCCTCTGACAGAGACGCAGCGTAAAGCTCCCTTTCTCAACTATATCTGGACACCGTTCGAACCATACGAACCGGAAAATTCGGCGTTACCTGTAATCGCAGCACGGGTTGCTTATTTGATCAACGAAACACCCGAAGTAGATATACCGAATGTAGGAACAATTGACGCGAGGATCGTTGTGCCGCTATGGGCAGAAGGCTTGGACAAAGAAAGAATCAAATTGAATATCAGGTGGATTGTCAAAGATGACAAAAAGGAGGAATTTGCCAAAGAACTTGCCAAGTTCTCTATGCTCAAACATTTTCCTTCGCTAGATAATATTGAGCGGACTACAGACACTGTAATAGGTAGGATAGATTTGGTTGCTAGTGGAGAGATCTGGCTCAAATATTATCAAGCTAAGCAATTCGTTAGTGGCTATGAGCTACTCGATAAATTTCCACGCCTGTCACTATTCAGGTTGCTAAACGTTGACATTCAAGATCGACTTATTGAAAGGTTACTGACCTCAAGCCGTGCGGTGACACGCGGAGACTGGTTGAACCTCTTTAAACCAGATGAGTATCAATTCTCTAAAAGTTGGCACTTTCGGCTAGTAAATGCAATTTACATATTTACATCACTAGTGGCCGTTATACAGATGATTTCGATTATTCGCACTACACCTTCGCTGCTTAGTTGGCACAATGCTTGGTTGGTCGCCGGAATTCTAGGGATTCCAATTGTGTTGCTTTTAGCAAACGTAAGAGATACTTACACTGATATGGTACTTAGCTTTCTTTTCCTAGGGCCTCTAGGCGTAATTCGTGCAGTAATAAATAACCACCCAGTAGAAATTACGGGAAATGTGACATGGAACTTTGTCGGATCATTTATATTTTTTAGTATTATCACAGGCCTTGCTGCTGCATGGATGCCCTTGATTTTTGTGTTTGCAGCGTTAGCTCTGTGGCACCGACTGCCACTTCCGGTGGTCATGGCTATCATAGTCATTACAATAAGTGTCTGTATGATCTTAGTGTTGTATGGGGAACGTCGAGACCGTATTGCGCGTAATCCGCTACGCGGAGTGATTGACCAACCAGGGGAGGTTCAACGGAAAAAGCGAAGGTGGTTGCGGGTGTAGGGTGACGATAAGCTAGAGAGTTACCGCAAGCGCCGATATTTCTGCCCGGTCTGGTACATGCACTCGGCAAGCTGCGAGTCGTCGCAGTGCAGGATGTCCTCAAGCAGATTTTTCATGCTCTGGATATTCGCCAGCCTGTCGCTGACTTCCTGCAATTTGCGCTGCATCAGGGCGTTCCATTTGGGTGCGGGTGAGTCGCTCCACAGAATCTCGTTGAGCAGCACGCGAATTTCGGCGAGGGTAAATCCGGCCTGCTGCGCGGTGTGGATCATTTCGAGACGTTGAAAAATGCTGGCATCGTAGCGTCGTCGTCCGTTTTGGCGCACGGGAGGCGGTAATAAGTCGATGCTCTCGTAATAGCGCAGCGTCGTCGGCAGCATCCCCACCCGCCGCGCGACCTCACTGATGCTCAGATTTTCCGCCATTTTCGCCTCTTGACTTCCAGTACGCTGGAACTTGTATAGTCACATTCAGTAAATGACATGATCTAGACAGTTCAGCGTGGGTAAAACTTTCTATAGAAGTGAGGACAAATTTCATGAAGCACAACGACAATATCTCCGAACTGACCGAAGGCAATTTTCAGGAGTTGGTCCTGGATTCGACGCTTCCGGTGCTGGTTGATTTTACAGCGGATTGGTGTCCGCCATGCAAGATGCTTGCGCCGATTGTCGCCGACATCGCAGGCGCTTATGTCGGGCAGATGCGCGTCGCCAGCGTGGATGTGGATGCGTATCCCGATATTCAGGAGGCGTATGGCATCATGGGTTTGCCGACGTTGATCCTGTTCCAGAACGGCGAACCCGTCAAGCGCATTATGGGATATGTGCCGCGCCAGAAAATCGAAGCGCAGATCACGCCATATCTCAACATCAAAGCGTGACATTTTGCCGCGCGAAGGTAGGGACGCAGCGCGCTGCGTCCCATATGCACCAACTTAAGAAAAGAAGGGTATCCTGAAGTGGATACAAAACCAAAGAAAGGAAACCCTTCTCGATGATAACAATAACGGATTTACCCCAACAGGTGCAAACGCTGCT
>JALHNB010000039.1 GCA_022843745.1 Anaerolineae bacterium
TCGGGCTTTGAGATTACGAGATGACCATAAAGATGCTTATTTCTTAGGCGGGCATCATCTTGTATTTGCCATGATTAATCTCAGGCATCTTTTCGCAAATTAGTTTGAATCAGTTCATACTCAAATCGAGGGCGGACACGGCAATTATCTACGGGATGTTCTTCGGGCTACGGGTGAGCCGGAATACTATCACGATCCTCTGCTGGCAGCATTACTTGCTTCGCCCGCAGACAATGAAGACAAAAACGACCAGCAGATATTTGATCTGGCACAGTTTTTCGCGGAACAGGGCAGCCAAGAGGCTCGTCAGGCCATTTTCGACAAATTCGCTTCAAACATCAAAGCGGGTTCACGGCGCGGTGCAGATGAAATTATTGCGTTAGATGGAATCGAAGGGTTTCTTTTCGTCGCGGACAAAGTCCAGGTTGCTGAAAACGACACCTGGTATTATTACAATAGATTAGTGGGTGATCTTGAGGAGAAATTTGGCAAAGATGCTGTTTGGCAGGCCATTCATGAGGCATCCGTCGAAAATCCTCGCATAAAAGTCTACGCGAAAGGCATCATCCAATACCGAAGCGAGGAAAAATCGCGAACCATCAAGCGGTCAAAACCTTTGAAGGGTCATTACGCGGAAATCAAAAAACTTTTGTATGATCCAGATCGAGAATTGAGAGATTATCAATTCACTATTTGGGGTCGCGATGCCGAGGATGGCGATTTCGAACAGGCCGCTAGAGACTTTCTGAACCTTCCCGAAGATGATCTCGACATGCTTCATATTTATCTTCAAATATTTAAAATGCGCCCCTTCCCTCTCAATCCTGACAAGCTCATCAATCTAGCAGTCAGGAAAACAAGCTATCCCTCCTGGGAGAACGGACACCTTTCTACAGTTGATCGTGTCGTGATCGCAGCCTTTTCTGCTCTGAAAAAGATCACGCATCCGCATGTACGAGCGATGGCCTTGAAGATGATTGAGGATTCAAACCGGATTGGTTGGGCTGTTGATCTGTTGGAAAATAATTATCAGGAAAAGGATTGGCAATATCTTGAGCCGATCACAACCAGAGAAATGGATGCCTATGATTATCATGGGATGGGGATGGGTATCATAGGTCTATTCAAAGTGCATCCCTCGAAAGATGCAGTGAATAGCCTTATCAACGTCTATAATAGAACACCATGTTCATTTTGCAGATTATTCCTGGTTGAGTCTTTACACTCCATCAATGCCCTTCCAGTCTGGATGATCGAAGAATGCAGGTACGACTCGAATATTGAGATTCGAGAATGGGTAAAGAACGGATTTAAAAGCCTTGAAAACTAAATCAACGACCACAACCAAACTCTGGCTAGCATTTGACATCGGCACGACGCGCACAAAAGCGGCACTGATCGACGAAAATGGGCAAATCATCCGCAGCGCCTACCGCGATTACCCAACACACACCGCCGAAAATGGCATCGTCGAGCAAAACGCCGCTGATTGGTGGCAAGCCGTCGTGGAAACCAGCCATGAATTAGCCGATGGCGGTAACGAAATTGAAGCCATCGCGATCACCGGACAGATGCAAAACCTGATTTTGATCGATTCTGAAGGCACTCCGATCCGACCAGTCATCCTCTACAGTGATATGCGGGCGCGGGGAGAAGCCGACGAAATCACCCGGCGCAGCGGCGGCGAACGACTGCAAACGCTGACGGGCAACGACCAGGGCGCGGACAGCTTATTAGCCAAGCTGCTGTGGCTCAAGCGTCACGAACCGAGCGCATTAAAATCCGCACAACATCTTTTGTTGGGTGCAGCAGATTTTATCGCCTTCAAAATGACGGGTACGGCCATCACTGACACGACAACCGCTTCCACCACAGGCCTGATGCAGATAAATACCCGAACATTACTTTCCCAGCCGATATTGGATGAAATAGGTATTGGTGAGGTGTCAAAATTGCTGCCGACTATCGCTGCCGGAGGAGTGAAAATAGGCGAATTGTCCCAAAAAATGGCTGCGGCATTGGGGTTAAAATCTGGCTTACCCGTCCATCACGGCCCTGGCGACGCAGGCGCGACCACTATCGGCGCAGGCAGCGGCGAATCAGGATGGGTTTATGCCTATTTGGGGACAAGCGGCTGGATCGCGTTTACATCAGCTTACCGCGCCCTTCCCGATCACGGCGCATTCACGCTCGCCCATCCACAACCGACAGCCTATATTCAGGTCGCACCACTGCTCACAGCCGGAGGCAATTTAGAATGGGCGCGGGGCGTTTTTGGCGGAGACGATTATGATACGATTATTGAACGAGCCTACGCGCGTCCGCCTTCCAATCTTATTTATCTGCCCTATCTCAATGGTGAACGTTCGCCCTTTCGCGATCCGCTGGCGCGTGGCACGTTCATCGGCATCGACCCCCGCACAGAACGCGATGATTTTTATCGTGCTGTCCTCGAAGGCATTATTTTTGCTTATCGACACGCGCTTGATTCGCTGCTGACCTCCCCGCCCAACGCGCTCGTTTTGACAGGCGGTGGCACACGGTCTGAACTGTGGTGTCAGTTATTTGCGGATATTCTCAATTTGCCCGTTTCAATTGCAGAGGATGCCGAAAATGTCGGTGTGCGTGGGGCGGTAATTGCTGCGCGAGTTGCTTCCGGCGATTTAAGCAGCTATAAACCGCAGGGCTTTTTTCCGATGAAAACTACGTTGCAGCCCAATAGTCAGCACCGAGACTTGTTCGATCACCAATATGGATTGTTTCGCGAACTCTATCCGGCGCTGCGTCCGATTTTTAGCCGCATGCTATGAGGCTACGCGGATTGACCTCATGTTATGACCCGACACTCGCCTTGATAATCTTCCATTCGCCGCCATAGATCGTCGCAAGTTCTTCATTCGAGACAGCCGAAAATAAATTTTCCATCGCTGCCGGATCGGGGTAAATCGCTGTGTTGTTGAGGTATTCCTCGTTAATCAGTCCGGCATCAATCGACGCTTGATTGGGCGAAGCATAGGCTGTGTAATTGCTAATATCCGCACCGACCTGCTGATCCAGAATATAATCAATAAAGACTTCCGCAAGCGCTTTGTTCGGTGCGCCAACCGGAATCGCCAGATTATCCACCCACAGCAGCGCTCCCTCTTGCGGGATGGCGTAAGCGTAATCGTCGCATTCGCACTCGCTCATCACCTGGAAAATATCGCCGTTGAATTCGACAGCGATGTCTACTGTCCCCGCACGCAGTTGATCCTGTCCGTCATCTTCGGCAATATCCATGACATTCGCGCTGTTGGCGACCAGATATTGACGCGCTTCCGCCACTTGAGCCGCATTGTTCGTATTCGGGTCATAGCCCAGAATCAGCAGCGCAACACCCAGCATCGCCCGGTCATGATCGAGCCACGCGACATTACCGCTGTAGTTGAACATATCCAACCAACTCGTAATGTCTTTGCCCACAATCGTCCGGTTGTAGCCAATCCCCACCGTACCCCACTGATACGGAACGGTATACACATTGTCAGGGTCGTAAAGCGGGTTTTTCAGGTCGGCGCTCACATTTTCAAAGTTGAGAATGTTGTTAAAATTTAAAGGCTGAATAAGGCTCTCAGCGATCAGTGCGTACACGGTTGTGTCCGAGGGTACAACCACATCGTAAACGGTATTCCCGGCGCGTAAAAATTCCAGCATCTCATCATCGCCGCCAAACGTGTCATAGATGAGACTCACGCCGCAGAGTTCTTCGAAATTCGAGATCGTGTCTTCTGCGATATACGTTGTCCAGTTATAGATATGCAGTTCCTGGCCTTCGAAACCATGCGGACATGCCCAGAATCCCAGATCAGTTTGCGCCAGTGTCGCTGAGCCTGTGATAAACAGCGCAAAAATAATTACGAGTGAAATTTTTGTACGCAAGGCAAATTCTCCCCATATCGCTGGGATTCATAACACGATTATGTTATATCGCTGGGACTGATGATAGCACGATTAAATTTTTGCGTCATATGCCGCAGGTTTATGACTGGCTGTTTTCCTGCTGCCACTTGTTCCACTGAGCCAGCCCATCATAGGCCGCGTATTTGTACATATCTGTCAGCGAGGGATAGTTATAGACGGCATAAATAAATTCATCAATATTGCCTTTATCGACGATCACCTGCGCCCCCAGATGCACCATCTCCGCCGCCATTTCCCCAATCAGATGTACGCCGAGCAGCTTTTTATCGGTAGGGGAAAAAATGAGTTTAAGCATCCCTTTATCGCCAATAATCAGCCCACGCGCGTTATATTCGCTGTAGGCGCGTCCAACAAGATAAGGGATGTTCTGGGCTTTGCAGTCTTCTTCGGATAAGCCCACCATCGCAATTTCCGGCACGGTATAAACCGCCAGCGGCAAAACGGGCGATACGCGCTCCTTGTAACGTAAATTGAAGGCATGGGTCATCGCGACACGTCCCTGCTCCATCGACGTGGAAGCCAGCGCCGGAAAGCCGATCACGTCGCCCACTGCATAGATATTGGGAATCGTGGTTTGATATTTCTCGTTCACCACGATCAGGCCGCGCTTGCCCAATTCGATGCCCAATGCCTCTAGCCCCAGGCTGCTGATATTACTCTGTCGGCCTGCCGCAAAAAGCGCACAATCCACGACCAATTCCTCGCCGGAACTAAGCGAAAGGTGAACATGATCGTCTGTTTTCTCTGTTTTCAACATCTTTTCGTTTAGAAGAAAACGCAGGCCGATGTCGCCAAGCTGTTGAATCAGCCGCGCGGCAATTTCCTGATCGACAAACGGCAAAATCCGGTCACGAGTTTCGACCAGTGTCACCTGTACCCCAATCGCCGCGAAAACGGAAGCGTATTCACAACCGATAACCCCGCCGCCTACAACCACCATCTTCTTGGGGATAAAGCTCATCCGCAAAATCGAATCAGAATCGAAAATCAACCGCTCATCGAACGGAATGTCTGGAGGATGGTACGGCGATGAGCCTGTCGCGATCAGAATATTGTCTGTTTTCAGATCAATATCCGTTCCTTCGTGCGTATGCACCCGCACCGTATGGGCATCTTTGATCGAGCCTTCTCCCCAGAACAACTCGATTTTATGGCGATCAAGATTATTCTGGATGATCTCACGTTCGCGTTCAACGACAACCTGCTCACGGTGCATGAAGTCATTCACGGTCAGATTGTCCTTCAGCGAATAGTCGATGCCGAACAAACCACGTTGAAGCAAGCCAGAGAAATACAGCGCCGTTTCTCGCAGCGTTTTTGAAGGCACAGTACCCGTGTTAATGCCCGATCCGCCCAAAAATTGAGCGCGTTCGATAATAGCTACTTTCTTGCCAAAATAGGCCGCTTGCGCCGCGCCTTTTTCACCCGCAGGCCCAGAACCAATCACGACCAGATCGTAATGTATAGACACGCATTCCCCCCAAGTTTTCGATTTATGCTCCGGCCTCATCCAGCCGTTTTAATTGCTCTGCTGTTAATTTTACATCCAGAGCATCCAGATTTTCCTGCATTTGTTCGCGGGTGCTTGCGGCAATTAATGGCAAAACATTGCTGTGCAGCATCCAGGCAAGCACGACCTGATTAGGTGTCACACCAATCTCCGATGCAACTTCACTCAAAACATTCAAACGGGCATCGCTGTCCGTGCCGATGTACTGCTGCCACGGCTTGCGGTCATTGCGCGTGTATGCACCAGCTAAAAGCGCGGAATAAGCCAGAACCGTGACGTTGTTCTCCCGGCAGCAGTCTAACAACTCGTCATTAGCGGCAATTTGTGGGTCAAAGTTTGTTCCGGGTCTGGGGCGTAGATATGTATGCCGCTGCTGGATGCAGCAGTATTGCGCCCAACCATTCGTCTTGCTGACCCAACGTGCTTTTTCCAGCCGCCACGCCAGGAAATTACTCGCGCCGATAAAGCGCACTTTTCCCGCCTGGATCATCCGGTTAAACGCCTCAAGCGATTCTTCGAGTGCTGTATTGCGATCATCGACATGCGCATAATATAAATCGATGGTATCGATTCCCATCCGGCGCAGACTCTTGTCGCATTCCGCTTCGATCTGCCACGCCGTAAGACCACGCTCAACCCCCGGATATTGAAAACCTACCTTACTGGCAATAAATACGTCTGCTCGATTGCCACGCTCACGCATCCACTCCCCCAATAATGTTTCGCTCTCTCCACCGTGAAAACCGCCGACCCAATGTGCGTAAATATTCGCGGTGTCGATAAACATGCCACCTGCGTCAACATATTGGTCGAGCATCGCATACGACACATTTTTATCATTTCGACTGCCGAAAAACATCGCACCCAGGCATAACGCGCTGACATCAACACCTGTATCGCCCAGCGCCCATTTTTTCATGATTTCGCCCCTTTGATATATGCTGCGAACTGTGCCGTAATCCACTGTGGACGTGTGATCGCCGAACCGACCACGACAGTCAGAACCCCAGTGTCCAACGCAGTACGCGCTTCTTCTGGCGTGCGGATGCGCCCCTCGGCAATGACTGGTACTTTGAGCTTCTCGACCAACGCGCGAATCAACGTGAAATCTGGCCCATCCAGTTTGGGGCTGTAAGCGGTATAGCCGGAAAGCGTTGGCGCGACCAAATCCGCCCCGAAATTTTCAGCGGCAATCCCTTCTTCGAGCGTCGAGACATCTGCCAAAATGGGTTTTCCAAGCTGACTATGTATATCAGCGATCAATTCGGCCAGTGTGCGACCATCTGGACGCGGGCGGCTTGTGGCATCAAGCGCGATAATGTCCGCGCCAGCCTCCGCGATAGCCTGTGCATGTCGAAAAGTCGGCGTGATAAAAACACCCGAGTCACCATCTTTGAAAAGCCCGATAACAGGCAGATTGACAACCTGCTTGATGGCGTAAATATCCTCTGGGCTATTCGCACGAATGGCTACCGCCCCACCTTCTTGGGCAGCCACCGCCATCCGCGCCATGATATGCGAACTATGCAGCGGTTCATGCGCGAGTGCCTGACATGAGACGATCAATCGTCCGCGAACCTGCTCAACAAAGCCTGAAATATCGATCATGGTACACTCTTTTCCAGATCAAAATCGACCTCAAATAATCGTTCCCAGGGTAAACGGATACTGCCCGGAACAACGCGCCAATTCCCCGCAAATCCTGGCAGCTCACGAATTCGCTCTTGCAAGTCCGTTTCAATGGCTTGATTAACATGATCGGCATTCTCTGGTGTGATCGCCGAATTTCCGATCTGCGCCACCAGTGACAGGCCGATTACGTTGCGCGTCACGTGTTGATAACCCCAGTCCTCGACAAAACGATGCAGCAAAAATCGTGTCTGTGAATCAGCATCTTTTGCCGAAAGCAGTGCCACGCCCTGCGCCAACGCGACACCTATCGTATTACCCGCTGTATTCCACGCGCCATATGCTGCCAACCGGGTCAGATCGACTCGCTCTCGCATCAGGTCAACCAGCACCGGATCAGCCCCATTCGGGTAAGCGACATCCGCTACAATCACTTTTTTGCCTTCATTAACCCAAGCTCGGATTTTCTCGACAAATGATTCGAGGAAAGGCAGGCGATAAGTACGCTCACTTTCCGCCAATGCCGCATCAAAAATCATTACGCGGCTGGGCGAAGGGGTATTCACCGCAATCACAAAATCCGCATTTTCGAGGTGAGGTGTCGTCGTCCCACCTACCGCCCGCACCTGCCGTTCAACGGTTACGTGGACTGGCCCATCTTCAAATGGTGCCACAATCTCGTCATCGCCAGGGATCGCATATTCGATAGCGAAACCAGGCATTCGATTATGCCGTCGATTGAGCGCACGGCCCAGCAGCGCACAGCCGACTTCATCCGCACCAGGGTACATCAGCAAACGGCCATCATCGCCGACAATGCGATCCGCCCACTCGCGCAGCCAACGTTTCTCGCGGGTGCCAAAGCCATATTCACTGGTATCATCCGAACTTAGAACCAGCAAATCGAACACGCCCTCTGCAAGCATCTGGATCACAGTCAGGTTGACTGTGTGGTTGCGCAGCCGACGCATCAAAAAATCGCGGCGATATTCTGGCGGAATTTTCGCTTCCAGCCTCTCCAATTCACCAGACACATCCTGCCCCTGCAACTGTCGATCCACAAGCTGCGAATAGCGGTAGAAACTGACGCCAAAGTCTTTCCAGTAAAGCGGTTCTTCCGTATTGCTATCGGCATTTGAAATGCGCGTAATGAGGTCAAAGCCGAAAATAGACAAAGCGGGATATTCGCGCTTGATTTCTCGCAGTACATCCAACCGTGCGATGACCTCGCCTGTGAGATCATCTGTTGTGCGGGAAGCGATTAGCCCACCATAGCCCAACATTTGAATCGAGACGATCAATACATCTAGTTTTGGGGCTTGGTCGCGCAGCCAATCCGCCAATTGATCACACGAAGCAGGTGTCCGACGCACACTCAACATCGACAACGGTGGCTCGATTAATTCCACGCCAGCGATTTCGCCTATCATCGCCGGGTAGCGCGTATTGACCGGGCGTTCATCCAATGGGATCAGTCCAATTCGCATGACAAATTACTCCAAAGCTTCTATGTGCTCACTCTGTGCGCTGTTTGTGCTGTATGTTCATCATTCTCTGGCATCAAATGCCAGACAAGCCGCCCCCACCATAACCGCCTGTACTCCTAAGTGTGCTGCCGCCAATTTGACATGCGCTGGCGTAGGGAGCGGTGTATCGCGCAATGCTTCTTCAAAGGGTCGCCACCACAGATCACCAATTGTACTCACCCCACCGCCAATAATAAAAATTTGTGGATCAAGCAGGTTAATAATGGGCTGAAAAATCTGACCGAGTATCTGAGCGCCTTCACGAATGACATGCCGGGCAAGCTCATCGCCGTTGAGCGCTTTCCGCGCTACCTCAGCCAACGTCAAATCCCTCGTCTCACCTGTTATCTGTCGATAGTGCGCAGCTAAGGCCGGACCACCAACCTGCTGTTCAACAATCAGTGGGCGTTTACCGTCCCAGCCTGAGACGATATAGCCGACTTCGCCCGCGCTGCCAGTCGCCCCGCGCCAGATTTTCCCACCATGAACAATCGCGCCCCCGATGCCTGTGCCAACGGTGATATAAAAAATCTCGTTAAAACCCGAGCCTGCGCCGTAGCGTCCTTCACCTAACGCCATCGTTTTCACATCATTGTCGACGGTGACACGCAGTGAAAGCGCGTCACTTAGCGTCTGCGCAACAGGTGTACCCGTCCATCCCGGTAGATTTTCGTTCGCGTAGCGGATAACACCCGCTTTCGAGTCAACTTGTCCGGCTGTTCCCACACCAGCCCCCACAACAACGAAATCTCGTGTTCGCGCTTCAACCAGCAAATCGCGACTCAGGCTAATGACCCGCTGGATAATGGCATCTGCGCCGTCCCGCGCTGGTGTAGGCGCGGTTTGCGAAAGGAGAACTGCGCCATCCTCACTCACCAACCCAACAGCGATTTTTGTGCCGCCAATATCAATACCAATTGCGACTCGGTTTTCCATCAATTTTCCATCGACTCACTACGGCAGGCTTACCAAACGGTTAAATTCTGAGGGGTGAATATTTAACTCTTGCTTGACCAATGTCCACACAGCAAAGAGTATACCTTCACGAATGGCGTAAAAAATAGCCAACTGTGCAAATGGCAGCGTCATATGAGTCAAAGAATCCGTCAAAGCGAAATAGTGATAGATGTCTGGGATGATCCTGAACGCGATAAGGAATGTCAGCGCATAGCTTCCAACTTGCAGTGCCAGGAATATGATCGGGGCAAATAACCGAGCCTCTAGCTGGTTGCGCACATAGATCGAGGTCAAAATACCTGTCAGAGGGCTTAATACCACACTTTGTATATGGTGAGCGTAATAACCGATGATGATCGCAATCATATCAAGCACCGTCGTGATTGCGCGAATCAAATCGGCTTCACCATCATAAAAAGGAGGGCTGGCAGCAATCCCCAGTGTAACAATGACCATGATTCCCAGGATAATTATGCCAAATAAGGCAAAGGTGCGAACACCTAATTGCAGCAGTTCAAAAAATGCGCCCCGGTGGATACACCCACTGCCAATCGCCCAGGTCGCCCCGAAAACACCATCCGGCAGCAGGCACAGCAGATCATATGTACTGTGCTCGCGTTCGCGGACAATCGTCGTGCTTACTGACGACGACCAGATCACTCCCATTAGATTGCTGCCAATCACCAGCAAAATTGGCACAACCAGCAAAACGAACATGATCGACATGGGAACGATTAAAATAAAAAGCAGCACATATCGAGGATAGGTTATTAACAACAGAAGGATGAACACGAACAAACCAACCAGCACGAGGCGACGCAGCCTGTTGAAGGCAGGAAAACGCAAGCTGAAAAGATACTCTACGTTGGCAGTCCGGCGAAAAACAGGGTTCAGCGCCGGAGGGTTCTGTAACGCAGACCAGAGTTTCCAGCTTGTCATCATATGCCTGGCAAAAGGTTAATTTCTTTTTTCGGCAACTGGCATTTCATCATACAGATAACAGGCTGCCTCATGATCGCTTCCGTTAAGCTGATAAATCGGCGGTTGTTTTTCCAGACAGCGATCCATACCATGCGGGCAGCGCGGATAAAATCGACAACCACTGTTGGCCTGACTGCGCATTTTCTCGTCACCAGCAGCCTCGACATCTTCACCCCACTTAATATCAGGGTCAGGAACAGGTATTGAATCGATCAGGAGTTGGACATAAGGGTGTTTAGGATTTTCGATTACCTGTGTCGTTTCGCCTCTTTCGGCAATCGACCCTTGATACAAAATGTGAATGTCGTTACCGATCTGATAAGCGGTACTCAGATCATGCGTGATATAGAGGAACGAGATATTATGCTCATCGCGCAAGCGCATCATAATATCCAGAATCATGGCTCGAAGCGACGCATCAACCATCGAAACGGGTTCGTCGGCGACGATCAGGCCCGGCTTCAGCAGGTAAGCCCGCGCGATCATCATACGCTGGCGCTGTCCGCCGCTGAGTTGATGCGGGTATTTTTCGAGCACTTCTTCGTCGCGCAGCCCGACAATTTTCAATGCCTGTTGAATCACTTCTCGTTCTTCAGCTTTATTCCGAGCCAGCTTGAAACGCCGGATCACCATATCAAAAATATGCCGCACCCGATAAAACGGATTGTAGACCTCGTAAGGGTCTTGAAAAATCGCCTGCACTTCACGGCGATATTCCAGCATTTTTGATCGCTGCAAGGTGGCAATGTCCCGCCCTTTATACAAAATTTGCCCTGACGAGAGATTAACGAAGCCCAGGACAGCATTTGCCAGCGTCGTCTTGCCGCTGCCGCTTTCCCCCGCAATCGTTGTGATCGTCGCGGGATGCTCGTCAATAGTCAAATTAAAATCCTGGAGCGCAACAGTTTGCGTATTTGCGCTCAGGAAGCTTGAGGCATTACCGTAAATTTTGGTTGCGTTGATAATTTGGAGAAGGGGTTGTGACATAAAACAACTCTTTAATTTATTCGTACAAATGGCAGGCGACGTAATGTTCGGGTTTTAACTCACGCAGCGGCGGCGTGATCTTGCGGCAATGTTCCATCACCTGTGGGCAGCGGAACTGGAAAATACACCCTGGTGGCGGATTTCGCAGGTCATGCGTCAGCCCTTCCGTGATCTTCAGCGGCTTGCGTTCCTTGATCGACGGGATTGAGGCGATCAAAAGCTGTGTATATGGGTGCATCGGTTCTTCAAATAGCGAACGAACTGGTGCAATTTCGACGATATTTCCGGCATACATGACCGCGATGCGATCCACCAATTGAGCCTGTAAGCCCATATCGTGACCGATCAGAATCATCGACACGCCCAGTTTCTTTTTCACGTCCAGCAGCGTCTGCGCGACTACCCGCTGCACAACCACGTCAAGGGCGCTGGTCGGCTCATCAGCGATAATCATCGAAGGATTGAGCGCGATCCCCATCGCGATACACACGCGCTGTTTCATGCCGCCGCTTAATTCGTGCGGATACAGATCATAAACGCGGCTCGGCAGCCCGACAAGCGTAAGGAGTTCCAGAATACGCTCTTTGACCGCCTGTCTGGACATACCCGGTTCATGCGTCGTGATGCCATCGCCAATTTGTTCCTTGACCTTCATCACAGGATTGAGCGAATTCATTGCTCCCTGGGGTATGAGGGAAGCATCACGCCAGCGTTTTTGTCGCAGTTCGGACTCGTTCAATTTCAACAAATCCACGCCATTCAGCAGCACTTCTCCGTCTACGATGCGTCCCGGCGGCTGAACCAGACGTAAAATACCTGCGGTTGCCGTACTCTTACCGCATCCTGATTCTCCCACCAACCCCAGCGTCTCGCCCTTGTAGACATGGAAATTGATCCCATTCACTGCGATGACATCACCACGTGGGGTTTCATAGTGGATACGCAGGTTCTTGACTTCGAGAACTTTTTCGCGGGCAGCAGATGTTTCACTCTCGACTGCCCTGTTTTGCGTAACGGTCATTTACCTTGCGCTCCTCTTAAGCGGGGATTAGCGATTTCATCAAGACCCGTAGCAAGCTGGAACAAACCTGTAAAAATAAACATCAGCACCAATACGGGCAAACCCCACCACCACCACATATTGCGCATGATCGCCGTCGCCCGCAGCGCATTAAAAATAGTCGTTCCCAGCGTCGGGTAGCGCGTTGGGCCGAGGCCAAGCGCTTCCAGGCTGGTTGCCGCCAAAATCGCGCCGGAAATATTGCCTGCCAGACTTGCTGCCAGATATGGTAATAAATTAGGCATCATCTCGCGGAACATAATATCAAATGTCGAAAGACCAGAAAGCTGGGCCATACGAATATAGCCACGTTCACGCAGCGTCAGTACCTGCGCACGAATCAGGCGAGTCGGTACAGGCCAGGAGAAAAGCGATAGCAAAATCGCCATCGTGTCCAAGTCTACCCGCCGCAGATAAGCCGAAATTACCAGCAAAACAGCCAGCGATGGAATGGTAAAGGCTACATCGGAGGCGGTACGGACGACATTGTCCACCCACCCGCCTAGAAAGCCCGCTGCAAAACCGAGGACAATCCCGATAAACATACCGATTGAGGCAGCAATTACACCAACACGGAGCGATGCGGGAGCGCCGACAATCAGCACAGCCAGCATATCACGCCCACTGTTATCCGTACCTAACGGATGCGCAGGATCACCGATAGGCTTCGATGATGTACTTGGTGCAACTGCCACACTATTGCTCGATGAAGACGCGGGCGTGGGTGTAGCTGCTGCTGCTGGGGTTGTCGTTTGCGTGGTCATCAGAGTCGTCAGGCCACTTCCGCCCAGACCACCTGAGCCGAAGCCGCTGTTAGTGGTTGGTGTCACTTCAGCAGCCGGGACAGTTTGTGTCGTCATCAGAGTCGTCAGGCCACTTCCGCCAAGACCACCTGAACCGAAACCGCTGTTAGTGGTTGGTGTCACTTCGGCAGCCGGGACAGTCTGTGTCGTCATCAACGTCGTCAGGCCACTTCCACCCAGACCGCCTGAACCGAAGCCGCTATTTTGCGTTGCGGTAACAGCAACCGTTGGCGCTGCATTCGAGTTACTGATTTGCTCCTCGGCTGGATTGCTCTCGCTACCAACCCATGCAGGTGGCAAATTCAGTGGTGAGCTGGCAACCAGCGCCAACCGTGTATCCCAAAACAAAGGCCCTATGATACCAAGACCGACAATCAATCCGATCATAACAACGCCAGTAATAAAGCGTGGATTAAACCAGGGCGAATCAAATCGGTTAAAACCGGCTGTTTTCTGGGGCGTTGCAGATTTTGAATCAGCAGTTTGTGTCGTCATAACTTAATCTCATCGCTTCTGGTAAGTGATACGAGGGTCGATCAACGGATAAAGCAGGTCGATCAGCAAAACAGCAAATGAGGTTGCGACGATCAAAACAAATACAACCCCTTGAATGAGCGTAAAATCGCTGTTGACAATACCGAGGTAAAGTAAATAGCCTGTGCCAGGATATGAGAACAGGTATTCAACCAGGATAGAGCCAGCCACAATACTGCCCATGCTCAGAGCTAGCGCTGTGACCTGCGGCAAAATGGCATTGCGAACCGAGTAGCGCCAGAAAATACGCCCCAACCGCAGCCCTTTCGCCTGGGCAAGAATGAGGTAATCCTCACCTGCGCTGGTAATCATCATCCCACGCATTCCCAGCGCCCAACCACCCATTGAGGCCAGTACGATGGCAAATGCTGGCAGCATCCCGTGATGGATAACGGTCATAATATAATCCCACGTCAATCCTTGTGGGATACCTCGTGCAGCCGAGCCACCCGGCGAAAACCAGCGCAGCCCATACGCAAAAATATAGATGAGCAGCATGCCCAGCATAAAGAATGGCACTGAGGTAAATGTCAGTGAAAAGGGTAAGATGGCTTTTAGCGTTTTTGGTGTGTTCCGCCAACCCATAAGCGCACCTATCGCATTGCCCGCAACAAACGAAATAATGGTCGCCATCGTCAGCAATCCAAGCGTCCAGGGTATGCTCCGCGCGATCAATTCGTTCACCCGCGCCGGGAAAGACGAGAGCGAATAATCCAGGTCAAATGTCAGTAAATTACCCATATAACGTAAATATTGCGTCAGTGGGGGATCATCTAGGCCAAATTTTTCACGCCATGCTGCGATAATCTGCTCTGTGTTTTCGATTCGTCCCGCCTGGGCCATCATCCGGCTAATCATCGCGCTCACCGGGTCACCGGGCATTAGTCTAGGAATAATATAAATAATCGTTGCGCCAAGCCAGATCGTCAGGAAAAACATCCCAATCCGACGAATGACATACCCTCTAGTTAAACCACGCATAAATCGGTTGCCTTGAAATAAGCTGCAAAAATGATTACAAATTTATCAGATCGCTGTTCGTAAGGGTGGGTCTGAGACCCACCCATTTTCAAACGACGAACAGAGGCATATTCGCACCTCTGTTCGTCTAGGATACCAGGAGTCTAGCTGCCACCTGCTGGCTGGATGTTGTGGATGACAATGTGTGTACTTTGCCACCACGTCCAGGATGAGGTGTAGTTATTTTCAGCCGTCGGCCAATTCGTCCAATAGGTGTTATTGAGAGGAATCAGCTTACGAGCCTGTGTTACCGGAATAGTCGGGAGTTCATCGAGGTAAATGTGCATCGCCTCAATAAACAGGGGGTCAATTTCGGGGCTGCCCAGCGGCAGTGTACCAATCTGATCCACCAGTTCGCTGTAACGGTCATTGCTCCAGCGCCAACCATTGGTGCTGGCGCGTTCGCCCACAGGCTTGACCCAACGCTTGTTCAGCGTGTCCATTGATGCCCAGGGTTCGCTTACAGAGCCGCAATTGTACCAGGCCATGCGGGTGTCGAAATTACCGTTGAACAGGTTATCATCCCACGTACCGCCAGCTTCATTACGGGTCGAGGCATTAATGCCGACACGCTGGAACTGCTCAACGAGAACAGCAGCAATACGCTGTTTCTCAATGAATGCTTCGTGGGTGGTGATGTCCATGGTCAATTGGGTGCCATCTTCCAGAGCATAGTAACCATCGGCGCCCATCGTGTATCCCATGCCTTCGATCATCGCTTTGGCCTCGTCAGCATTAAAGTTCCAGACGGGGTGAGCCTCATAATCAAGCATGTCGGTGTAACGATTCATCGGGGCATAAGCCGGGAAGAACGTGCGTGAGGGAACAGTCGAGCCTTCATAGGCGATACGCACGATTTCGTCACGATCAATAGCGCGGTTCACAGCCTGGCGCATATCAGCGCTGTCCCAGGGAGCTTTTACCGTATTGAATTCGAAGTTGCGTGCGCAGGGATCGAGCGTCGCATAAGGCAAGCTGGGCAACCAGGCAATGACGTTCGGGTTTTGCTCTTTGAGCGCTTCGAACGTACCAAGCGTGATATCCATCAGGCTGTCGAGGCCATTGTCACCCATCAAGGCAGCGCGAGCTTCTTCGGGGCCAGCCCATGTCCAGATCAGGCGTTTCGGCGCAGGCAGACCAATGCCTTCAACGTCTGCACCCCAATAGTTATCATCACGATCATAGATCATTTCATTTTCACTGACCGATGTAACTTTGTAGGGGCCAGTGAAGACAGGCCAACCTTGTTCTGGGTCATAGTTCTTGAACGTCAGCGGGTCCTGACCATTCCAGATATGCTCGGGCATAATATTGACGCCGCCCCAGATTTTCACTGCGAAATAGTCGAGTTGGAAACGGGGATTCGGTCTTAGAAGTTTGAATTCGACAGTTAAATCGTCCACTTTGGTGACGGTATCAACCCAGGTCTGCAAATCAGCAGCGTTCGAAAGCGTGACATTCGCGGGATCCAGCAGCATATTGATGGTGAAAACAATGTCATCAGCATTATAAGCTTCGCCATCGCTCCACTTGACTCCATCGCGCAGTGTCAGAGTCCACAGATCAAGCGTCTCATTGGCAGTAAAGCTGACGCCCAACCAGGGGACAAATTCACCCGTTTCATAATTGAGGATGAACAGTGGTTCCATCATAGCTTGGTGCAAACCATGATCGCGGCGGTTGCCGGGAACAAATGGATTCCACAATTCGGGATCGACCACGCGGCCACCGTCAATATCAAAAATTGCTGTTTCTTCGCGCGGGACATCCTGCGCGACAGCAGCAAAGACCACCACACCGAGCGTCAGAATAACGATCGTTATGAGGGCAAGAATTCTAAAATTACGCAAGTTCATGGGTACTCTCTCCTAATTAATGTTATTTTGAATGAGGCGACATCTGTCCTAATATATTTGGCTACGATTTTTACCCCCTTTTATTCAGACAGCAAAAAATTAAATCGTCGGGTTCTCCGAAGAGCTAGCATTGGGGTGAGGTCATATAAAATTGAGTCGTTAAATGCGCAGATAGCTCAAATACAGTCCTGTGGCACATTATAAGGCACTGCAATTTAAGATCAAGAACTTCGTTCTAGGATCATATTTTCTGAATGACTGATTCATCAAGAATTTTTAACGATATAACTAATAATCTGATTCTTTTTACCTGCGCTACGACTTAAAAATTAACACATATTATCAAATCTGGCAAGGTATTCTCATTTAATTTGAGGTAGAGGCACTTGCCCCTACCCCATCAAATCTGTGATCATAGAACAGGTATAAGCTCAGTTTCGCGCTCGGATGCCCACATCATCCCCCGTGTGACCATTTCCAGCGCTACAGGATGCTCGATAATATCCACTGTATGGCCCAGTGAGCAGTAAAACACACGCCCCTGCCCATAATGCTTCGTCCAGGTTACAGGCATCACCACACCATTTTTAAACTGCGTGGTCGCCAGCACCGTGATACCAGGATCCACGTGCATATAGTATTGCTCGGTTGTCACCGAGAAATTTTCTAAGCCTGCGGTGATCGGGCTAGGTACGCCGTCCATGCGAACTTCATAGGTCACACCGGAATTACCAGGATGCGCGACCCACTGCCCGCCAACCATAAACTGATATTCGGTGTCATTGCGGAAAGCATCACCCATGCCGCCATGCACGCCCGCGATCCCGATACCGCTTTTAACAGCTTCAAGCATGGGGGTCAGTTGTTCCCTTTCAATTTTTCCCATCGTCCAGATCGGCACGAGCAGGTCAAATTGCGTGAGATCAAGGTCTTTGAAAGCGTCCAGCGTGTCGGAAACCGTCACATCAAAATCATTTTTGCGAAGTTGCGCCGCAAGAAGCGCCGACATGCCTTTAGGATCATGTCCGTCCCATCCACCTTGAACCACGAGTGCTTTTTTCATTGTAATTACCCTTTCATCTGTGAAAAATATTACATTCAATTGTACCGCAAACCGGACCTTCCAGAAAGCTATTCGCTGTCCGCAGCACGTTCAATCAGGCTGCGCCCGGTCATCTCCTCCGGCTGCGTTACTCCCAACAAATCAAGAATCGTTGGCGCAACATCCGCCAGAATCCCGCGCGGACGCAGCTTGGTGTATTCATTGCCGATCACAAACAGCGAAACTGGATTCGTCGTGTGGTATGTATGCGCTTGGCCTGTTAATTCCTCAATCATGCGCTCGGCGTTGCCATGATCGGCAGTGACTATCGCGACCCCGCCCTTTTGATTCACTGCTTCTACGAGCTTCGCGGCGCACCCATCCACGAAGGATACCGCTTTCATAGCCGCTTCGAGCGAGCCTGTATGCCCGACCATATCCGGGTTGGCATAATTAATGAGAATAAAATCATCGTCGTGGGTTTTTAAGCGCTCCAGCGTCGTATCGGTCAATTCCTGAGCGCTCATTTCCGGCTTCAGATCATAGGTCGCCACTTTCGGCGAAGGGATAATCGCGCGATCTTCCCCTGGATACGGCGTTTCAGTCCGGCCATTAAAGAAAAAGGTTACGTGCGGATATTTTTCGGTCTCAGCGGAGTGATATTGCTTCAATCCCTCCTTGCTCAACACCTCAGCCAACGTATTCACCAATGAGTCTTTACCGAAAAGCACCTGAGCACCAACATTATCAACATATTCCGTAAAGGTAATGCGCTGTACATCTTCAGGCTTTAGTGTGGTTTCAAAACCTGCAAAATCCACTTGCCCGAATGCCTGGACGATCTGGCGCATCCGGTCAGCGCGGAAATTGTAGAATATCAAAATATCGCCTTGCTTGATCCGGAGGCTTTCGTCGCTGCCAATCACCGTTGGCAGGACAAATTCATCGGTCAGGTTTTTAGCATACGACTGTTGTATAGCTTCATTAGCGGATGCAGCAGTTTCACCCTGGCGATGAACCATCGCGTCATAGGCTTTCTGAGTCCGCTCCCAGCGCTTATCACGATCCATCGCATAATAACGTCCGCTGACTGTCGCAACCCGACCAACGCTTGTTTTTTGCACGACTCGTTCAAGTTTCTGAAAAAAATCAATGCCGCTGTTGGGTGGTGTATCTCGCCCATCGGTAATCACATGAATGATGGGATTCACGCCCTCTTGCGAAGCCATCTCCAGCAGCGCGAACAGGTGACGCTCATGGCTGTGAACGCCGCCTGACCCTAGCAAGCCAATCAAATGAATATTCGCCCCGCTTTGTTTAACGGTTTCGATAGCGTTCACCAATGCCGGGAGGTGCGCCAGTGTACTTGTCTTGATGGCGTTGTCGATGCGGGTAATATCCTGGTAGACAATGCGCCCTGCGCCCAGATTGAGATGCCCTACTTCGGAATTGCCCATCTGGTCAGGCACGAGTCCGACTGCTTCACCCGATGCGTCTACAATCGAACGTTCCAACATATTAAGCCAGCGGTCATAATTCGGGGTATGCGCCTGCTTGACAGCGTTACCATGTTCCATCTCACGGATACCCCATCCATCAAGAATAATCAGCATGACGGGTCGTTTGTTTGCCACAATTTTGCTCCTGGTTCTTGAGTCATGGATTAGTTGTATCACGCCTTCGCCAAGCGTCAAGTCGTGGTAATAGACAAAGTGGCACGTCTCTGGGAGAATAAGAGCGTTTTAATTCACCTTCAATGATGTAAGGTTCGCAATGCTCCAATCCAATCGAACATCTGAAATCCAGGTCGTCGGGCTGTCATACGCCAGCTTCATTGTTTTAGGTCTACCAGGCGCTATCTTAGGTGTAGCCTGGCCGTCGATTCGCGAAACTTTTGGCATCAGCCTGGATGCAGTCGGCATTCTGCTTGCCGCTTCGACGATTGGCTATCTGGTGTCCAGCTTTTTCAGTGGGCGTGTGATTGCCCGTCTCGGAACAGGTCTCGCCCTCGCCCTGAGCAGCCTGGTTTCGGCAGTCGGCCTTGTGGGATATGGTGTAGCGCCATCCTGGGGTTTTATGATTTTGGTTGCGTTGGGCGGCGGATTTGGAACAGGCACCATTGATGCTGGATTAAACCTCTACTTCGCCCGTGTCTACGGCCCTCGCCTCATGAACTGGCTGCACGCCGCCTTTGGGTTGGGCGCGGCGGTAGGCCCGTTAATCATCACTGCCCTGCTGAATAACCAGCTCTCATGGCGCATCGGCTATCTCATTGTTGGCGTACTTCAACTCATCATGGCGGCCTCATTTGCCATCACCATACGCCATTGGCAGAATTTTGGCGCTGTAACCGACACGCCTGAAACCCCTCGCGCAGCCGATGTTCCACTTGCCGATACGATCCGGCAGCCACTCGTGTGGTTAAGCGTGCTTTTATTTACCTTTGCTGCGGGGTCGGAGTTAGTCGTCGGGCAATGGGTTTATACCTTCTTTACTCAGGCACGCGGCATCGACATCAACACCGCTGGTCAGTGGGTCAGCATCTACTGGGCAGCTTTTACCGCCGGACGAGTTGTCTTTGGCATCATCGCCAATCGCCTGCCGATACACCGTTCAATTACGGTTGTGATGCTATTTACGATCCTCGGCGCAATCCTCATGTGGGCGAATTTAGGGGATGTTGCCAGCCTGGTCGGACTCGCTGTCGTTGGTTTCATGGTCGGACCGATCTTCCCACTTTTGATTTCGACCACGCCTGATCGCCTGGGCATACACGCCAACAACGCGGTTGGCATCCAGGTCAGCGCCGCCAGCCTGGGAATCGCCGTTTTGCCAGCACTGGCAGGTGTTCTGGCAGAACGTATCAGCATTGAGTCAATTGCGCCATTCATCGTTGTCGTTTGCGTAATTATGCTTGTGCTGTATCAACTCGCCAGCGTGCGCCAGATCAGCCCATTGGTGAAAACGAAGGCTGCGCTGGGAGATTAATTTCTTAATGAAGGAAAATCTCTGGCAGATGAGCGAAACATTAAACTTCGGCTTTCCCATCAGGCATAAACTCATTTCCTAGTCGTATCATGATACTCAGGCCGTATAATAGGGTGGATTTTTACGCTCTTAAGATTTCGACGCGATGCAATTTAGGTATGATCAGGTAGGCTATTCTTGCCTAGATAACGATTTTCTGAGGTGGCAATATGCGTTTCTGGCGACGATTGATAACTGTGACCGTGTTGGTTTTGATAGCGTTGATTCCCTTCAGCGCGGTCTCAGCACATGCCAACCTGGAACGCGCCGACCCTGAGCAAAATTCCACTCTTGTCGATCCACCAGCGGTCATTCGCCTCTGGTTTACCGAGCCGCTAGAGCCAAATTTCAGCCATATCAATCTGCGCGATGTCGATGGCAACATCGTTCAAACACCAACGTCGCAAATTGATCCGACAGATGAAAAATTGATGTTTATTACGCCAGGAACAATACCCGATGGTCTGTATACAGTTTCGTGGCGCGCGGTTTCCACAACGGATGGGCATCAGACCATTGGCAGCTTTCCGATTGCCATCGGTGAAGGGATTCAACTGCCCACCGCCTCTGTGATTTCTTACGAATCAATCCCTGCCGACAGCGCCTTCATTCGTTGGTTCAATTTACTGAGTATGTCGCTGGCTGTCGGCGGCCTCGGATTTATGTTATTTGTATGGCACCCATCTGTGCCGGAAGGCCAACCCAATGCCGAGCGCCGCGTCCGGCTTATCATGTGGGTGGGGTGGCTGCTTCTGGGCATCGCTGGCGGTTTAGCGCTGCTGCTTCAGGTTTCACTGGCGGCTGGTATACCCCTCTTAAATGCCATCGGTGATCCAGCATTAGGCAGAATTGTCGCGGGTACTCGCTACGGCAATTTATGGTTAACGCGCACCGCCTTATGGTTCGGGTTAGCACTCGCGCTCGTTTTTGCGCGGACGGATCGCTGGTTCTACACGGTTGGGATGGGCTTAGGCTTTGCTATTCTGCTCACGAACAGCCTTTTCAGCCACGCAGCGGGCGCACTGGACAGCACACCAGCAATTGCCGCCGACTGGCTACATTTAATCGCCTCAAGCCTCTGGATTGGCGGCCTGGTGCAATTCATCGCGGTCATTGGAGCTGTACGCCGTTACGTTTCGCCCCCAACACCAACAGTCAGCGCATTGGTCGGATATTTTTCAAACTTCGCGCGTGTCACCGTCGCGATCCTTGTGATTACCGGCCTCTATGCCACCTGGCTGCAAGTCGGCAGCATAGACGGCCTGTTAACGACCCTGTATGGGCAAGCGCTTCTCATCAAATTGATCCTGTTCCTGCCACTGCTCGGAATCGCCGCAATCAACCTATGGATCACCCATCGCGAATTAAAGTCCGGCAATCAGACTTGGATTGAACGCCTGCGTGGGATGGTCGGCGCAGAAATCGCCCTCACGATAGCTATTCTCGGCGCGGTGGGCGCGATGACCGCCATCAGCCCATCCCGCAGCACTTTGGCGGTGCGTGCCAGTGTCCCCCCACCCGCCCTTCCCAGCCCGATTATCGATACAAAAACTGTCGATGATCTAAACATCCAGTTAGAAATCACGCCGGGTTGGATTGGCAATAACGCCTTTAATCTGATATTGACGGACGCCGCTGGTCAGCCTGTAACCGACGTCAGCCGAATTCGTTTACGTCTCAACAGTGTTACACAGAATATTGGCGAAAGTGAGCTGCGTCCAGAGCATGTTGCCGATGGTCTTTACACTATTTCAGGTGATAATCTCAGCCTGACTGGAGAATGGCGGCTGCGCATCACCATTCAGCGCCCGGATAAATTTGATGCAGTGGTAGACTTTCACCCGCAAATGTCTTTACCGCCTGCCCCAGCTAAAATCACGCTGGTTGATCCCAATCCGCCCCTCTCAAGTCGCGTCCTCGCCTTGATGCTGATCGGTGTAATGGCATTAGCGGCTGGCGGATTTTTTATCGGTCAGAATCGCCCGCGCTTTTTGAATGGCGCAGGTTTACTCGCCGCTGGTCTGATTCTGATGGGACTCATTTTTCTGGGAAGCGGCATTATGGGTATTCAAACACCAACGGTTGCCGCCTCAGAATTCACGCAACTTGCGCCACCGCCCATTCAATAAAACCATTGATTTTTGCTTAACGATTGTGCGTCATTCCACGCATCAATCGATAATGGGAGAACTCTTTTGTCTCCTATTTTGTGAATAACGTAAATAAAACATCAATTTACAAACTAAACACGTATAAATCTCAATTCTTCACCAATAATCACCATCATATAATCAATCTAACGTAAAAGATTAATTTCGATTCGTCTTTTCGAGTATTGAGGGGATTGGTGATCGCATGGAACTCGATTTCGATATTCAAGTCGCACACCGCATTAACGAGATCGGGCAGACAAACTGGGATCAATTGCACCAGGGGCGGCCCTTCTCCAGTTATCGCTGGAATAGTTTTGGCGAGACGGTCTTAAAGGGCAATCTGCCTGTTTACATGATGGTCATGCGCTGCTATGAGCCAGTAGCGACTGCCACGTTCTGGCTGACACCTGACGAACCTATCCCTGTCCTATCCAACCCAACCCGCTCGGTCATGCAGGCTGCTCTGCGTCGCTGGCCGCTGCTCATCTGTCGTGCGCCGCTGGCAAAAACATCGGGCCTACTCCTGCCCGACAATCCGCAAACGGCAGCTTCAACACTGAAATTAATCACTCATGCAGCACGAGATTTCGCTCGGCAGAATAGCATTTCATTTGTCCTGTATGACTATCTCGAACCTCATGCGCTCACTCCGGCACAATTTACCAGTCTGGCCGTCCCAGAACCGGGAACATGTCTGCATCTGAATTTCAACAGTTTTGGCACTTATATTGAACAGCTTGGAAAATCCGCTAAAAAGGATTATCGCAGACACTTCAATCACGCCGAAAAATTGGGCATTCAGGTTCAGGCACACCGCAGCGTTACCGATCTAGAAGAGGCAATGCGCCTGATCCGCAATGTCTATGACCATCACAAAACGCCCCATGACCCCCATACTCGCTCGATTCTGGAAAATGCTCATCAGGTCGATGCCATCTGGCTGACCGCGAAAATCGGAGATCGTCTGGTAGGCTGCGGCTTGCTCGTGGGCGATAACGGCACCTACTCCCTGGCAGTGCTTGGCATGGATTACGAAGTCGAATACGTCTATTTCCAATTGGTTTATTCTGCCATCCGTGTGGCAATCGAGGCCGGAGCGAAAAACCTGCGTGGAGGCAGCGGCGCTTATGAATTTAAGGGGCGGCTTGGCTTCCAACTGGAAACCAACAACAACATCGCCGTCGCCGCCACCAATGGTGTTTTGCGGCAGGTTATGCAGCGCTTGATCGCCAGTTAGTCAGCGGGAGATGTCAACTTTGCCTGGAAATTTTTCTCAAGCCAGCGATGTGCGCCAGCTATGGTCAGAATCCCGACTGTATCGTCGTTTGTTAACGGGTGTTGCAATCTACACTGTCCTGCGCCTGCTGTTGCAAATCGTGCTTTTAAGCGGCGCACTATTCCCCGAAGAAAACGCGGATTTATCTCTGCCCGATGACCTGCGCATTTACCTCGAAGCTGCGCAAAATATTCAGGAAGGCAAAAGCCTCTATCCCTCGCTTCCACTGGAGCGCATGGAGTTTTACCAATACAGTCCGGCCTATGCGCTGGCCTTCGCACCTTTCCGATGGGTCACGCCGATCACAGCCGCCTTTATTCACACCTTCCTGCACATCGCCATTTATGCCCTGCTCTATTTTATGTGGGGGCGCATTTTTCATCGGCTGGACATGCCACAGGTGAATGTCATGCTGGCGTGGACGCTGCCTGTCTGGTTGATATTTTCGAGCTTTTGGAGCGATCTTGGCTACTTGAATATCTATATTTTGATGGCCTTGCTCGCTACGCTGCTCATTGACGCGATTTTAGCCGATGATCTCTGTGCCTCCGCCATCTGGCTCTCGCTCATCCTCCAGACCAAGCCGCAGTGGGTATTTGCCGCCGCGCTGCCACTTTTGCTGGGAAATTATCGCTTCTTCCTGCGATTAACGTGGCTGGCAATAGCAAGTTATATCGGAATCGCGGCGCTAACCATCGCTTTTATCGGTGTCGATTACGGCTGGACACAATACGGCGATTATTTCCGCTTGCTGACTGGCATCAGCGCTCAATATCCCTGGCGCGGGCCGGAAATGCCATTCCTGGGTTACAACCATTCGATCATGCAGGTCGCCGTCTATGCCTTCGGCGCAAATCCTGATGTCATTCGGCTGGCGACACTCGCTAAATTTTTGATCCTGCTCCCGCTGACACTCATCGGGCTACGTTTTCTGCGCCAGCCCGCCATTAGCAATCAAGCGCGTCTCGATCTGGCCTTTGCCTTATATCTCGCCGCTTTTATCTGGCTGGATGTCGTCTGGGAGTTGTCGCTCGGAATCGTCCTTTTCACATATCTTCTGGCAACCCATTCCAACCGAAAAGTTCGATTGGCAATCTGGGCGATATTTCTACCCTATGCGCTGGTCGATTGCTGGCAGATTCTGAGTTTTCTGATGTTTGGCCCGGATGTGGTTGCGCCCGGCCCATATATCCTGACCGATCCGAGTATTTACCTACCCATCATCATGATCGTCACCCTGGCATTTTACGTGCTGCTCATTCGCCGCTTATGGGCATCCTTTGCGACTCAGCCCGCTATCAGGAGAGAAGCGCCATGTTCACTGGCATCTACCAGTCAGGTCTGATTCTGGCTGTCGTCACCGCCTACTATCTGCTGGATTTCTGGCTCATCTCTCGTTATGACCGCCAGCGTAAAGCCGAGGGCAGCGGACGTAGTTGGGATTACACCCTCATGATCTTCGCCGCCGTCTCAGCCATGATTTTGCAGCCCATTCTCCTGCCAACCCTGAGCTTTAGAACCGAAGCTGCGTGGGGCTTTTCGGTGCAGATTGCCGGTCTTGCCTTTGCAGTCGGCGGGTTGATCCTGCACACCTGGTCGCGCCTCCACCTGCAACACTTCTATGCCGAGCGTGTCGAGCGCCAGCCCGGGCATTGTGTAGTGAACACTGGCCCTTATGCTCATGTGCGGCATCCCGTTTTCACATCATTTTTCATGCTCATCATCGGCCTGTTTCTGGTCAACCCGGCGCTGCCGACAGCGCTGATGGTCATCTACACCTTCTGGGATTTTTCGCGGGCTGCCAGACAGGAGGAAGAACTCCTCAGCCAGGATGTACCCGGCTATGCCGACTATATGAATCAGACACCTCCCTTTTTTCCGAAATTTGGAGCCAAATAACATGAAAAAAGAACGCTTTATGAACCTGCCGACTGCTGCGATTGCACATTATCTGCATCGCTTACCGCCCAAAGTCTGCGCTTTTCCGATCAACGGGACACGCCGTTGGTTCATGCTGGAGCAGCCTGCCGGGGATTATCTGGATGTGATGTGCCAGACTCATATTGGCCTTTATCGCATGTTTTTCGATCATGGTGTCCATACCTTACTGACACCAGCTTTTGGCCCGGATTTAATCGAGCGTGGTAATGACTATACGCAAATTGCTGGCGCAGGTCTGGCGCGTCTGGCGAATCACCCGGATTTTTTGAGCTTCTATGAGAGATATGATGTGCGTGTACGTTTCTACGGTGATTATCGCAAGTTCTTCACGGGAACAGAGTTTGAATATCTCGGCGATTTGTTCGACAGCGTAACCGAAGCAACCGAGGGTCATCAACGTCATCGCCTCTTTTACGGCGTGTGTGCTCAGGATGCTGTCCAGACAACCGCCGAGTTGAGCATCCACCATTATCTGAAAAACGGGCGTGTGCCGGATAAAAACAAGCTGATCGAAATGTATTATGGCGAATTTGTGCCGCCCCTCGACCTTTTCATCGGCTTCGACAAATTCTGTGCCTTCGATACCCCGTTGGTGACAACCGGCAACGAAGACCTGTATTTCACCGTCAGTCCTTCTCTTTATTTTACCGAAACGCAGTTACGTGAAATTCTTTACGACCATCTTCATACGCGCCGTGCTGAAGAAACTGATTATTCCGCCATGACGCGGAAAGATTGGGACATCATGGGGCGCTTTTACGATGTCAACCGGGGCAAAACACTTGGGGTCGGCGCAAAACAGGAGCATGGAGAATTTTGGTATCCCCTGCCCCAGGTCACATTACCGGAAGAATTTCTCGAACCCGTCCTACAGGATTAAACGATGAGTATCCAAGACAGCCTGCGCGACTTGTTAAACATTATCGGCCCTGGGCGCATGATGAGTACGGCTTACGATACTGCCTGGGTAGCCCGGCTGGACGATCCCATTGGTATGCGTGCGTTGGACTGGCTGCGGGAACATCAACTGCCCGATGGAAGCTGGGGCGCGGAAAGCCCCAAATATTTCCATGACCGTTTGATCTGTACGCTGGCTGCCGCGATAGCGCTTGCCAAAAGTCGAAATCCACGCGATGAGATTCGTCTCCAAAGAGCGCGATTTGCACTGGAAACGGTGGTCAGCGAGTTAGCCAATGAATCCGTGATCGAAACCATCGGATTTGAAATGATTATCCCTACGCTGTTCCGGGAGGCCGAAGCGTTGGGCTTGATCCGCCAGAGCGATTTTGCCGACCTGCCACGCCTGCACCAGAAACGCGCCGCCAAATTGTCCTCTCTTCCCGGCGGTGTGATTAACCGTTACGTTACTCTGGCATTTTCGGCAGAAATGGCAGGTGCAGATGGCCTCCGTCTTCTGGATATTCCCAGGCTGCAAGAAGACAACGGCTCAATCGGTCACAGCCCATCAGCCACCGCTTATTATGCGTTGTCCATATGTCCCGGTGACCAGGATGCTCTATCCTACCTGCATAAAATCGCCCAACCAAATGGCGGCATTCCTGATGTCGCGCCATTCGACAATTTCGAGCGTTCATGGGCTTTATGGAATCTCAGCCTGACTCAATCACTTGATTCGGATGTCTTGCAGCGCTGCCAGCCGCATCTCGATTTTCTGGAACGCGCCTGGAAACCCAAACAGGGCGCGGGCTGGGCCGATGGCTACACCGTCAAAGATGCTGACGACACAGGCGTAACCTACGAAGTTTTGACGCGCTACGGGCGTTCAGTCAATATCGAAGCCGTCTTGAGTTACGAACAAGAGGATCATTTCCGCTGCTTCCCATTAGAAGCTAACCCATCGGTGAGCGCCAATATTCATGTCTTGGGTGCGTTGCGCAGCGCCGGATTCCCGGCCTCACATCCTTCTGTACAAAAAGTCCTGAATTTCCTCCACAGTACCGCTTTCTGGTTCGACAAATGGCATTCCTCACCCTACTATCCCACTGCCCATGCCATCATAGCCTGCGCAGGCTATGCCGACGATGTCGTCGCCGATGCTATTCCCTGGATTTTGCAGACTCAAAATCGCGATGGCTCATGGGGCTATTATTTACCGACGGCAGAGGAAACCGCTTATTGCTTGCAGGCGCTCTCAGTTTGGCTTGATTCTGGTCACGACATTCCCTATGACGTTTTGAGGCGCGGCAGCGAATGGCTGGTTGAGCACATGAAGCCGCCCTATCCGCCGCTGTGGATCGGCAAGTGTTTGTATTCACCCACGCTCGTGGTGCGCTCGACGATTTTGAGCGCCCTGATGCTTGTTTCCGAGCAATTAAGGGTATCCGTATGTTGAGTTCAATTGCCAGGCCATTTCAGCCACTTTTGACCGTTCGCGCTACCGACCCGGAAGATGCCCGCCGCCGAAAACTTCTCAATATTCTGCTCGTCGGCGTGATGATTATCACGTTGATTGCGCTTGCGGTCATTAGCGTAAGTGCGCTTATAGGTGTCGCGGGCGAACCCTGGGAAGTTATGCTGCTGTTCGGTATGGCGGTAGGCGCGTTGGTCGGCGTGGCGGTCATTTTTGCGATCAACCGTTATCGCGCCGGGTGGATCGCCAGTGCGCTGTTTTTGATTTTGCTGACCGCCGTCATTACGTTTGGTGATGACGCACGTGAAGTTGTTGCCGGACGAAGCCTGTTTATGTTCGCCATTCCGATCACGATGGCAAGCGTGCTCATTCGCCCCTACGCCAGCTTTATCATGGCGGGTGTCACGGCTGTACTCATATCCGCCATTGCCATCAGCATTAACATTATCCCCAACACCCCCGCGATTTTGAGTTTTGTAATTTTAGCGCTCGTTGCATGGCTCTCAGCACGCAGCCTGGAACATGCCTTGAACGATTTGCGTGTCATTAACCACGAACTCGATCAGCGTGTCGCCCAGCGAACCCAGGACTTGAGTGAAGCGCTATCCCGCGAACAAGCTGAATCGGGCAAAAACCAAGCTATTCTGGAATCGATTGCCGATGGCGTAATCGTATTCGATAACCGAGGTAAGGCTATCGTCGCCAACGCCTCCGCTGCGCTTTTGATGGGACATTCACTGGATGAAATTCTGCACAATGATATCCAAACGCTCATGGCAAAAGATGTGGACGAGGCAGATCGTGATATTACGATTAAACTGCTTCGGGATGAAAGCCAGCGCACGCCTAGCTTTAAATTCCGCTGGCGCGAGAAAACACTTTCGGTCAGTTTTGCGACTGTTCGGGGCGCTACTGGCATCATCGGCAACGTCATGGTCTGCCGCGATTTCACCCGTGAAGCCGAGCTGGATCGCATGAAAAGCGCTTTTCTTTCGATGACTTCGCACGAACTCCGCACACCTCTCAACGCGATTCTCGGCTATACCGATATGCTCCAGGAAGAAGTCTATGGCTCATTGACCAGCGAACAAAGCGGCACACTTCGCCGCATTACCGCCAATACCTCGCGCATGTTAGGAATGGTCAACAACCTGCTCGACCAAGCGCAGATCGAAGCCGGAAAGCTCTCGATTCATGTTGAGCCGTTCGCCATTGAAAATCTCATTGACGATCTGCGTTCCGTGACAACCGTGTTAGCCGAAAATAAAGGTCTGGAATTGACCTCCACGATAGAGCCAGATGTGCCTACGATGCTCGCCAGTGACTCCCAACGCTTACATCAGATTTTGCTGAATCTGGTCGGTAACGCCGTCAAATTTACTCAAAAAGGCGCTGTAGGGGTGCGCGTCTTTTTGCCGGATGCCAATCATTGGGCGCTGGCGGTATCCGACACGGGCGCTGGCATCCCATCGGAAGCCCAATCCTATATTTTCGAGCCGTTCCGCCAGGTCGATGATCCTATCACCCGCAATAATATCGGCTCTGGATTGGGGCTATCCATCGTGAAACAGCTTACCCACCTGCTCGGCGGCGATATACATCTCGAAAGCCAGGTCGGGCAGGGCAGCACATTCACCGTCATTCTCCCACTCGTACCAATACAAGAGGCAGAAACTGCATGACAACCAACAAATTAGCTCTCAATGAGGTAGAAACCGCATGATAACCAATAAACTTGCTCTGATTATCGAGGACGATTTCGACGCATCCATGATCTTCGCCACCGCATTAAGCAAAGCGGGTTTCGAAACCGAAGTGGTTGGAGATGGTGCGGCAGCCGTCACCCGCCTGGAAACCATCACGCCCGCCCTGATCCTGCTCGATCTCCACCTACCGCGTGTTGTAGGCACTGAAATTCTGGCAGGTATCCGCGCCAATGAACGCTTCAACAACACACGCGTCATCGTCACGACTGCCGACTCTCGCATGGGTGAAAGCGTCCGCGCACAGGCTGACCTGGTGCTGCTCAAGCCAACAACCTTCAGCCAGGTTCGCGATCTATCCGCCCGTCTCGTTCAGGGTGTGCGCAAAACGCCCACTGCCAAGCTCGAAAACCCCTCGTAGGGGCGCAAATCATTACGCCCCTGACTCTTTCACATTTCGCGGCGCATGGATAAACTCTGACTTTCCGATTTTTTGAGGAGTTTATTCATGCCCGACATCTATTTGCCTGATGATCGCTATTTTGGCCCAGACCCACGTCAAAAAGATGTTGCCCAGCAACTTTATATACAGATTGCCGACGCGCCGCTGATCTGCCCGCACGGTCATGTTGATCCACGCCTGTTCGCCGATCCCGATTATTCATTTGGTTCACCCGCTGACCTGTTTATCATCCCCGACCACTATATTTTTCGGATGCTCTATTCTCAAGGCATCCAACTTGAATCGCTTGGCGTTCCCCGCGTGGATGGTGGCGCGGTTGAGCAGGATCACCGCAAAATCTGGCAAATTTTCGCAGACAATTTTTATCTGTTTCGCGGCACGCCAACCGGGATGTGGCTGAATTATTCGCTGCACTTTATCTTCGGCATCGACGAAAAACTGACGAGCGAGACCGCCCAGGCGATATATGATCGCATCGCCGACAGCCTGGAATATCCTGATTTTCGCCCGCGCAAACTTTTCGAGCGTTTCAACGTCGAGGTGTTGGCGACCACCGATGCCGCCACTGACCCTCTCGATTATCACCGTGCCATACGAGACTCCGGTTGGGACGGGAACATCATCCCAACTTTCCGCCCTGATGGAGTCGTGAATATCGACGCGGCTGGCTGGCGTGAAAATATCCAGTCTTTAAGCAATCTGTTTGGAGTCGAAGTCAGCAGTTACCGTACACTGGTTCAGGCACTTGAAAACCGCCGCGCTTTTTTCAAGTCGATGGGTGCGACAGCTACAGACCACGCTGCCGTTACTGCTTACACAAACGCACTTTCCGACCAGGAAGCCGAAACTATTTTTCAGCGGGCGCTCAAAGGCGACGCAACAGCGGCAGATGCCACACAATTTACCGGACACATGCTCATGCAAATGGCACGTATGAGCATCGACGATGGGCTGGTGATGCAGCTCCATGTAGGCTCGCATCGTGGACATAACCGCCAGATTTCTGAACGTTTCGGAAAGGATAAAGGCGACGATATTCCGATTCAGGGCGAATTTACGCGCGGCCTGCACCCGCTTCTCAATGCTTTTGGCAACGACACACGCCTGAATTTGATCTTATTCACGCTGGACGAAACGACCTACGGGCGCGAACTTGCACCGATAGCCGGGCATTATCCATCAGTCAAATTGGGGCCACCATGGTGGTTTTTCGACAGCCTCAACGGGATGAATCGCTATTTCGATCAGGTGATGGAGACGGCGGGCTTGTATAACACAGCGGGCTTTAATGACGATACACGCGCATTTCCGTCAATTCCGGCGCGTCATGATCTCTGGCGGCGGGCAGCAGCGAATTGGATTGCCGGGTTGGTCGTGCGCGGCATTGTCGATATGGACGACGCGGAGGCGATGATCCAGGACTCCGCTTACGGTCTGGCGAAAAAAGCTTACAAACTATAGGGCGCAGGCGCATTAAAGTTCCTTTTACCTGCATCCACACCCCTAACTCTCTGCATTTTGCTCCCCTCCCCAAAGCATTGGAGAGGGGACGCATCGCGAGGGGTGAGGTTGATTAGCACTTCCGGAAAAACTATTTAGAGGTGATGTCATCCCCAAACTTGCTGCAAAAACTTAACCTTCTCAATGATCTGGTAATTGCCGCCGCCTTCGTGATTATTGAATTCGTAGATTCGAATCTCTTTGTTAATGCTCTTGAGATGATTGTAGGCCGCATAAATCGTCGATGGTGGGCAAATCGTGTCCATCAGGCCGACAGAGAACAATGCTTGCGCACTGATGCGGCTGGAAAAATTCACACCATCAAAATAGCTCAAGGTCTTATAGACGCGGTCAATCTTATCACGGTGAATTTTGCAGTAATTGCTGATCTCCGCGTAGGGCATCGTGTCAATAATCGTCGTCGAACGGCGATAATGGCACAGGAACGGCACATCCGGCATAATGACCTTGATCTTGCTTTCCAGCGCTGCCGCCGCAAGTGTAATGCCTCCGCCCTGGCTGCCACCCGTTGCGGCAATGCGGTCAGGGTCAACTTCCGAACGGCTGGACGCTGCTTCAACCGCACGTACCGCATCCGTAAAAACGCGGCGATAGTAATATGTCTTGGGGTCGAGAATACCCTGAGTCATGAAACCGGGTACAGACGGATTCGCGCCTTCGGACGGAATATCCGCCGTATCACCCTGCCGCCACACACTACCCTGCCCACGTGTATCCATAATCAAATAAGCAAAACCCGCGCTGGCCCACAAAATATGCTCCCAGCCAAAACCACGTCCGCCGCCATAGCCGATATACTCGACCACGCACGGCAGCTTATCCTGGCGCTGCTTCGGCACGACGTACCAGCCTTTTACCGGCTGTCCGCCGTAACCGGAAAATGTCACGTCATAAATTTCGACGGTCTTGATGCCATAATCGACCAGATCAAACTGTGCATTCAGTGGATGCTGGCGTGCCTGATCGAGCGTATCCTTCCAAAACGCATCAAAATCCGATTGCTCATCGCGTGTTGGTTTATACGTCACCAACTGCTCAAGCGGCATATCAAAAAAAGCCATGTTTTTCCCCTTTATTGTCAAATAAATGTAAAGGCGCAGCGTGATGCGCCCAAAAATTATAGAAACGAGATTCCCGTTCCTCTAAATATCAATCACAATTTTGTGGATACCTGCTTCATAAGCGGTGTTCATCGCGAAAGCCTGAGCCGTATCTTTAAGTGGAAAACGGTGCGAAACCAACCCATCGAGATCAACCGCGATGCGCTCGGTTGTCGCCAGATGAATGGCGCGTGGATATGTATGCTTCATCCGACGTGACATTTTGATCGTCAGCCCTTTGCGACGCGCAACCGAGTGCTTCATCAGAATTTGATCATCCGATGGGATGCCGACGAGGATAACACGCCCACCAAGCCGCGCCATCTCCGCTGCCTGCTCGACGGAATGATCCGCCCAGGCCGCCTCAAAAACCACATCTACGCCGCGCCCATCTGTTTGCTGCTTAATAATGTCTACCGGGCTGTCAGCGTCGAGCGTCCAGGCATCCGTCGCGCCCCAGGCTTTGGCCTTTTCAGCACGCCAGGGATAGCAATCAAACGCATAAATCGGGTCTGCGCCGGAAAGCCGCGCCAGTCGCAAAATCAGCAAGCCAATCGGCCCACAGCCGAGAATCGCCACACTCCGCGCCACCTGCAATTTGCCCAGGTCAACCGCATGAATCGCCACGCCTAACGGTTCTAACAGAGCAGTGCCAGCGTCGCTGATCGAGTCGGGAACGGGAAAGCAGCTATGCACCGAACAAATCATTTTCTCTTGCAGCGAACCGTCGTCCGGCCACAAACCGCAAAAATGCAAACGGCGGCATAAATTCGGATGTCCTGCTTCGCACATTTCGCAGCGCAAACAGGGTGTCGCCGGGTCTACCGCGACTCGTTGACCTGGCCGCAGCGGCTCACCATGACCATCGAGTGCGTCTGGGCCAACCGCAATCACCTCACCGCCAAACTCATGCCCCAAAATCAGCGGCGCTTGCACGGCTGTATCGCCAATCCGACCATCGAGATAGGTATGCAGGTCAGAACCGCAAACCCCTACTGCCTTTACCTGAATCATCACCTGACCGGAGCCGGGCGCGGCAGGTTCGGGAACGGTATCAATCCGAATATCACGCGCCCCATATAGCCTTGCTGCCAGCATCGCATCACCTTCCTGCCGAAAACAAATACACTTCTATAGCTTAACCATACACGCATGAGATTTCGCCTATACACTCTCTAGCTTAACCACCAGAACCCTCAAACGCAAACAAGCGGCCTTAATCAACCTCTCAACAATTTCCTATACCAGCACCGAATTTGCGCGTGTAGAATATGTTGAGAGCCTAATAACCTGAAGGACTATTCGAATGAAAAATCTTAGACTGTTAATTTTCGTCCTGCTGGCGATGCTGATCGTATCTTCCGTCGCCGCCCAGGATGCCCAAACGCCAGCCGAGATTTGTGCTGCCGCTGCCCCCGCTGCTGAACCCGCAACGCGCAGTTTCTCCGCATCTGAGCAAGTTCTCGAAGCGGGTGTCGATTATCGCGCCATTTTCTGCACCGAAGCCGGTCCGATTTATGTTGATCTCTTCGAAGCCTATGCCCCGGTGACGGTCAACAGCTTTGTTTTCCTGGCTGACCAGGGTTTTTATAACAACACCATGTTCCACCGTGTCATTCAGGATTTTATGGCGCAAGGTGGCGACCCCGAAGGTACAGGCGCGGGTGGCCCCGGCTACCAGTTTAAGGATGAATTTGTTGGCTTCCTCTATTTCGATAGGCCTAATTTACTGGCAATGGCAAACGCCAATCAGCCTGACCAGGGAATTGTCGGTACAAACGGCAGCCAATTCTTTATCACCACCGTTCCCACGCCACACCTCGACTATCGCCACACGATTTTCGGCGAAGTGCTTGAAGGTCAAGAAAATGTCACCAATATTGAGATTCGCGAACCATCGACTGCCAGCGAACCCGGCACCATCCTGCAAACAGTCGTCATCATCACGGACCCCAACACCGTCACATCGGCCTACGAAGCGCCTGTATCATTGACTCAAGAAGAAGTTGGTGCAGCATTCACCAGCTTGCCCGAAGCAATGACCCAATTTATTCCGTCTGAACTCATGTCGTTTGACGAAGCCAACAGCGGCATTTCGACCACAGAAGAAGTTGTGGCCGCTGCTCCGGCAGACATTCAAACGGATTTAGCGGATTTCCTCAGCCGTCACAATCACCAGTATCGTGAGAGCAACACGCTCCTGAACACCAGTTGCGATCTCCAGAATCTGCCCTTCACATCGATGAGCTATCAGGTTGACTCCTTTGCGACAGCCGAGGATGCAGCAGCGGCGTTAGCAGATGAGGATTTATCACGCCTCACATTGGCAAATGGCTTTACAGCTTCAGCCGCGTCGGAAGCACTTGATGGCGCAAATGTGTATAGCACCAGTGCAACCGCCTGCGATAGTGATGTCACCACAAGCATGTTTTATCTCCAGCGCGGTCATTTTCTGACGGCAGTAGAAGTTTCACTTCCGGCAGATTACCCCAGCACCGATTTTGTTCTACAGCAAGTCGCACTCATCTACGAGCGCGTACTTTCCAATATCTTCCGTCCAGAGATCGGGAATTCGTAAAGCTCATCTTCGTAGGGGCGATACAACATGTATCGCCCCAATTTGCCTAATTTCCTACACCCTCATCAGCCAGCGGAATAATCATCTCTGGCGCGATCATCACCGCCGCCGAATCACCAACCACCGGAATCTGTGAATCACGTGCCGAAATCCGAAATGTCAGCTTAATCCCTGTGTGATGCCGCATTTCCAAACGGTAAGCATCACCTAAAAATGTGCGCTCGGTGATCTGGCCCAAGATCGCATCGGGCGTATCTCCGTCAGCCAATTGAATGCCCAGCGGATGCAATAAAATCGTATTCGCCGCATCATTCACCGTAAATGTACCTAGCGCCGTTTCGACCTGTCCCGCATAGCGCCGAACGACAGGCACAATATTGTTCAGGCCGAAAAATCGCGCCACGAAAACGGAACGTGGTCGGCTGTAAATGGTTTCCGGCGCTCCGATTTGTTCGATCACGCCCGCATTCATCACTGCGATTCGATCCGCAATCGCAAACGCCTCCTCCTGGTCGTGGGTTACATAAATCGCCGTCAGATTCACCCGCTTGATAATCGCGCGTAAATCCAGCGCCAGCCGTTCACGCAGCGTAGCATCCAGCGAACCCAAAGGCTCATCCAGCATCAGCAGGCATGGATTCGGCGCTAAACTTCGCGCTAAGGCTACCCGCTGCCGTTCACCGCCGGAAAGCCTGGTCACATCACGCCGTTCGAATCCCGCCATGCCGACCAACTCAAGCACTTCGTTGATGCGCTCCTGAACCTGCGATTCGCCGCGCATTTTCAGCCCAAAGGCCACATTTTTTTCGACATCCATGTGCGGAAACAGCGCGAAATCCTGAAACATGAAACCAAAACCGCGCTGATGGACGGGCGTATTTAGAATTGACTGACCATCAACCAGCACATTGCCGGAATCGGCCTGTTCCAGTCCCGCGATAATCCGCAAAAGTGTTGTTTTACCACACCCGCTTGGCCCCAATAGGCACATAATCTCGCCGCGCTCGACTTCCAGATCGACGCTTCGCAAAACGGGCTTGCCATCAAACGCCCGCGTAACGCCCTGCACCGTCAGCATCAAAATTCTCCAATTCCTGCCGAACGCAGGCGTTCAATCAATACAAAACTGACCGCGCATACAGCCATCAGCAGCACACTCATCGCCATCGCCTGCCCGTAATTGGTCGCGCCGGGTTGTCCGAGCAAGCGATAAATCACCAACGGCATCGTCGGCGTATCCGGGCGGGCGATAAACGACGATGCGCCAAATTCGCCCATGCTGACCGTAAACGCGAACGTCGCGCCCACGATCAAGCCGCGACTAATCAGCGGCAAATCGATCAAGCGCCATATTTGCCAACCCGACGCGCCCAACACGCTGGCGGATTCCTGAATCCCTGGCGCGATAGCCCGCAGCGCAGGCAGCACACTGCGCACGACAAATGGCATGGCTACCAGCGTATGCGCTATCGGGATCAGCAATGGCGAGGCGCGAAGATTCAGTGGCGGCTCATCAAGTGCGATGATATAGCCAAAGCCGAGGGTCACGGCACTGGTCGCTAATGGCAGCATAAACACTGGATCGAGCCATCGTGACAGCCGCGATTGACGCTGCGCCAGCAAATAAGCCGCCATTGTGCCAAGTAACACCGCCATCACCGTCGTGACAATGGCAAAAATAAGCGAGTTGCCTATCGCCTGAACGGGCGGCACGAACAAGACCGATCCACGTGGATTGCTCGAAAGCAGTTGATAAAATTGCGTCGTCAGGCCGTCGTGTCCGGTCAGCGAACGAATCACCAGTGCCAGCAGCGGCGCAAACAACAATATCGCCATCACAATGACATTGGCGATAACAAATCCCCATTCACGCCGATTGCGGGGCCGCCGCGCAACCCACCCCTGCAATTCCGTCGCCGTCTGTCGCTGCAATCGCGTATAAATCAACATCAAGGCGAACATCAAAATAATCTGCACTAACGACAGCGCCGCCGCAACAGGCAAATTAAAAAGACTGGTCGCCTGCCGATAAATTTCGACTTCTAGGGTGGCGAATCGCGGGCCGCCAAGAATCAAAATTACGCCAAAACTCGTGAACGTGAAAATAAATACCAGCACCGCCGCTGCCAGAATCGCCGGACGCAAAATCGGAAGCCGAATATGCCACCACAAACGCCACCCGGACGCGCCCAACACCCGTGCGACTTCTTCCATGCGCAAGCTCTGTGTCGCCCAGAACCCGCCGATGATACGCAGCGCGACAGAGTAGTTATAAAACACGTGGACGATCAAAATAATGACCAGCGTGCGCTCAAGCTGAATGGGTGGCGATTCCAACCTAAAAATAGCCGTTAGCGCGTCATTCACCACACCGCGCGGGCCGATGAGCGCCGAAAACGCCGCCGCGACCACGACGGTTGGCAGCACAAACGCCAGCGTCGAAAGTGATGATAACAAAGACTTGCCCGGAAAATCATATCGCGCGAAAACATACGCTCCCGGCAGCGCCAGAACCAGCGTCAAAACCGTCGATAGCACCGCCTGTACAACCGTAAACCACAGCGTCTCGCGATAATAATCCGACATGACCACCGTCGCGAACGCGCTCAGATTAAGCTGTCCCTCCGGCGCAAGACTGATGCCAAATATCGTCAGCAGCGGATAGAAAAAAAACAGCGCCAGAAAAATCAGCGGGATCAAAAGCAGGATTCTGTAGGGGCGGGTCTGAGACCCGCCCGTATTCTTACGTCCCCACCTCACCGCAGGACGGTTTCTGTCCACGCCTGAATCCATTCCTCGCGATTCGCGTCGATTTTCGCCGGGTCAACCGTGACCGATTTTTCCGGTATCGCGCTGTATTCCGTGAAAATTTCGGGTATCGCCGCCTCTGTGTTCACCGGATAGACGAACATTTGCAGCGGCACATCCTCCTGGAACGGCACATCCAGCATAAAGTCGATGAATTTCTGCGCGGCTTCGGGGTTTTGCGCGTTTGCAAGAACGCCTGCGAACTCGATCTGCCGGAAGCACATATCGTCAGCGACGATGCTCCCGGTAGGAGCACTTTCCGGCGGCGCTTCCATAAAGTAGACCTCAACGGGCGGGCTGCTGGCATAGCTCACGACCAGCGGACGTGTACCTTCACTGCCACTGCTGCCGCTAAATTCGGCATAATATGCGGTTGACCAATCATCGACCACCAGCACGTCATTGTCGACCAGATCAGCCCAGTAATTGAGATAAGTGGTATCGCCTTCCGTGCCAAATGATTGGATGGTCGCTAGCAAGAACGCCAATCCCGGTGACGATGTGGCGGGATTTTCGACCACCAGCAGGCTTTTGTAAGTCGGGTCGGTCAATTCTTCCAGACTCTCCGGCAGTGCCAGACTATTTTCTTCAAAGTAGCTGACATCATAATTCAGGCACACATCGCCAAAATCAATCGGCGTAACGCGATTTTCCGGGTCGAGCTTGAATTCATCCGGCACGTTTTCGAGCAGCGGCGACTCGTAGGGAACGAACAGATCATTGTCCAGCGCACGGCTCAAAAAGGTGTTGTCCACGCCGAACATCACATCGCCAAGCGGATTTTCCTTGCTCAAAATGGACTGGTTGAGCATCGTCCCAGCATCACCACTGCGCAAAATCTGCACGGTGATCCCTGTTTCGTCCTGGAACTGTGCCAGCACATCCTCGCTGACATTAAAGCTGTCGTGCGTGACCAGCGTCAATACATTATCCTGTGCCAGCACAGGCGCGATCATCAACAAGAGTATGGCTAAAATTGCCATTCGTCGCAGCATGTCTTCTCCTCCAAGTATATGAACGTCCCAGGGGGAGCTTCCTAAATAAAAACCACCCCGTTGGATAGCCGTAGGGGTGGTGTAAATGCTCATAGCAAAATGCACTCCCTACGCCAGTATGATCTGGATCAGGTTAAGGGTCGATGCGGCGATACGCATCCTCTCAGCCCACTTGCGCGGACTCCCCTGGTACGTTGTCAGTTGTGATAATCAGTATAATCGGCGGCAGCGGAAAACGCAAATTATCGCAAGTTTATCCCAAATCCGAGCGCCTATCGGCGATGAACTCAGTTAAATACTCATCAAATTTTCCGGCATTGCAGGCATCCACATAACGCATAAATTCGCCACCTGCTACTGGATATGCGGGATAGCAGCTTGTCGGCCACGCCCCGCTAGGCGCATGAACGATATAATCGGCACCCGGCGCGGGCAGCAGAAACGAATCCGTCGATTTTTCAACTTGTTCGACCATGCGCTCAACCGTCACGATCACCGTTTTGGCGATATAGACGAGTTCCATGTCGATTCCGAGGTTGTTGTTCAACTTGACGTTGCCGTATGAGTCGGCTTCCAGCCCATGCAGGATGGCGACATCGCAAGGGATCGCCGGAAACGCCATGAGTTCTTCATTGGTGTAGGGGTCGATAATCGTCTTGACATCGGGTCGCAGCTTCGGCAAATCCGTGCCGATCCAGGCGCGTGACGGCATGAAACCGACTCCGCCCATCGTCGCCCGCATCCCCATGACAATACTGGCTTCCGTTTCTTCGAGGATATTGATCATGCCTTTTTGCGCGGCTTCGGTGAACATCGGCGCGAGTCCGAACGATTCTAGGCCGAAATAGACGCTGCGCATCGTGCCGACGCACCCCGCCCCCACCAGCAAATCGGATTCGTATCCAGCCGTGAAGCACAGCAGCGTCAAATCACGCGGGCGATTCGGGCGGCGCAGCAGTTCGCGCACGAACGCGACAGGTCGGCGATAAACGGTCATCCCGCCCAGCGCGATGGTTTGCGAGTCTTGGATGAGATTGGCGGCTTCGGAGAGAGGAATGGATTGATACAAGAATATTCCTAAATGTATTGTAGAGATATATCAGCTAATTGTACTTACAACGGCTAATGGTTAACAAGTCCGGCACATGATACTTCACCTTGAGCATTCAATGCTAAACTATATTATCAAATGTTTTCTAAAGGCGGTTTCACAAACACCTGAATATGGATTTCGGAGGTATAGTCGTTGGATCCAAAACAGATAACTAAAAACCTTTACGCAATGCGGCAACTGATAGACGTAATGCTCGCTGATGCCCATCGTGATGGTAGGACATCCTTTTTGCTTGAAGATGTGAAGTCAATTTTTGATAGCTATTCTCAGCAGAGTAAGACGTTAAAAACCCATTATCCCGACCTAACTTTTAACCTACGCGACTGGAATATTGCAGCGCATATTAATCAAGATCATGACCAAATCCATGCCACAACACTACGGGCTTTAATGAATCAAATAGATTACTGCCTAAATATCCTCCCCTCTATATCTTCATACACCAACAAGATCGAACAGCCTCTTTCAAATAAGATATTTGTGGTTCATGGTCATGACACAGAAATGCGAGAAGCCATAGCTCGAACACTTATGAAATTAGGCTTGGAGCCAATTATTTTAGATGAACAAACTGACAGAGGAAAAACTATTATTGAGAAGTTTTTTGACCATGCTAATGATGCTTCATTTGCTATCGTATTGCTTTCACCCGACGATCTCGCATACTCAGCTAAGACTGGCCCATCTACAACGAAATTACGCGCTCGTCAAAACGCAATTCTCGAATTAGGATTTTTTCTTGGTAAACTTGGACGTGACCACGTATTGACACTTTATCGGGACGTAGAAAATTTTGAGATACCTTCAGACTATTCGGGAGTGCTTTTTAAGCAATATGATGGTGCGAATGGCACTTGGAGACTTAAACTAACAAAAGAGCTAAAAGATCTCAAGTATGATGTTGATGCCAATAAGCTTTGATAGCTGGTCAGAATTCTGCCAGAATCATATCGCCTTCAATTTCTCGCGCTCAGCCTTCGACAGCCCCTTCACCACCACATCATATGAATGGTCAATGAAATCCAGAATTTCGTCGTCGGAGATGCTGCCGTCGATCAAAACGGTATTCCAGTGTTTCTTGTTCATATGATAACCTGGTGTCACAGCGGGGTGTGTCTGCCGTAAAATTTCCGCAAACGCCGGATCACATTTCAAATTTATACTTAGCGAGCCTCTGATCGGAAGTAAGGCAAAAATCTTGCCCATGACGCGATACACCAGCGTATCCTCGCCAAACGGAAAATCGCTCGTTACAGCCTTTTTCGCGGCGCAGTAATCTTTGATCGTTTCAATATCCATGTAATTTCTTACCCGAAACTCATAACCTGTTCACCTCAACCGATTTTAGAAGGACTATACTATAATAGCAACCAACAGAGGTTTATTTTTGGAGTCTCGCTATGAATTCGATGCGCACCTTTTTGGAGCGTTCACGTCCCCTGCAAATCGCGGTGATCACAGCGCTGATCTTTGCGGCTGGCTTCGCGATGGGCAATCACTCTGGAGTCTCGACAGCACAAAGCAACATTTCGGCGGAGACTGAAAAGCTGTTTGAGCCGATGTGGGAAGTTTATAACCTGATCGAATCACAATACGTCGATCCCAATGATGCACCATTTGACCCCGAAAAACTGGTTGATGGGGCAATTGGCGGTATGGTCGATTCGCTTGGCGACCAATTCAGCGGCTATATGTCGCCGGATATTTACCCGCTGCTCAACGATGACCTCTCCGGCGCGATTGAAGGTATCGGCGTTGTCATTCGCAGTCTGGAAGATGGCGGGATCGAAGTTGTCAATGTTATGGGTGGTACGCCTGCTGCCAATGCTGGCCTGCGCATCGGCGATATTTTCAATCAGGTCGATGATGTCGATGTCACCAGCGCAACCCAGTTAGAACTTGCTGCAAAAGTGCGCGGCCCCGCTGGCAGTGATGTCAAGCTGACGATGATGCGTGGTGAGGAATTGGTAGACTTTATCATCACCCGCGCCCGAATCGAAATTCCCAACATCGAGTCAAAAGTGCTGGAAGAAGGCAATGTCGCCTATATCAAGCTCAACCAGTTCAGCAGCGAAGCACGCCAGCAGATCGACCAGGCCATTGAAGACCTAGATGTAAACGCGCGTTCAGGGCTGATTTTTGACCTGCGTGGCAACCCCGGCGGCCTGCTCAACAGCGCCATTGATGTCGCCAGCGCGTTCATCAAAACCGGGCCAATCCTCATTGAGGACTTTGGCGGCGGCAACGAACAGACTTTCAATGCCACTGGCGATTACAGCGGCATTAAAGTACCGATTGTCGTGCTGGTCGATGAAAGCAGTGCCAGCGCCTCGGAATTGGTAGCGGGTGCGCTGCAAGACCGCGATCAGGCAACAATTATGGGCGAAATTACCCTCGGCAAAGGCACGGTACAGACCTGGCGCGATCTTGGCAATGGCGGCGGTGTACGCCTCACCATCGCCCGCTGGATGACTCCCAACCACAATTGGATTCATGGCGCTGGCATCACACCCGATGTGATTATCGAATGGACACCCGAATCCTTTGATGATCCTACCGATCCGCAGCTATCAGCGGCGTTAGATTTTTTACAATCCACCGCACAGGGTTCGCAGACGGAAGCCGAAGAAACGCAGCAATAATCCGTTTGTGGATTTCACCTATCGAAACATATGTGTCGGGATTCCGGCACATATGTTTCTGTATTGTCCGCGAATGCCTGTATCTCCCTCGCGCGATAAGGACGACCATCTTTGCACAGTTGACCTGTTCCAATGGCGATGCTATACTGCGGTGGCTTTTCGAAAAACCACTGAGGAGTACGCGGCATGGAATCTGCCCTGCAAATCGCATCCGTTCTTGTATCCGTTTTATTGATCGTTTTGATTTTGCTGCAAGTTAAAGGCGGCGGTTTGAGCAATTTGCTCGGTGGTGACGCAGGCGGTGGCATTGCTCGTACCCGGCGCGGCCTGGAAAAAACCCTGTTTCAAATCACAATCGTGATGGCGGCTTTGTTTCTTGGCATTTCGATCCTCGCCGTTATTGCGTTTGGGTAGTCGGCCTACTTCATGCTGCGCGGCTTCCGCTGGCAAGTCATAGCTCTGGTAATGGCGGCTGTATTATTTGCAGCCAGCTTATCAACACGCCAGGAAATTGAGCCTCCCCCAGAAGTTACCCTTCAGCCTTCCATAGAGGCTGTTTTGGATACTCCTGCAACAATCACACCGGATCCCGGCGTGGTTATCGCGCCACAGATTCCCGCTTCCGGCGTGGTCACATACCGCGAAGGCGTGGTCGGCACAGTACAGCGGCTCAACCCCCTCTACGCCAATTTAAATCCAGTTGATCAGGATATTACATCGCTTATTTTTGAGGGCCTGACCCGCATCAATACTTATGGTGAGCCGGAGCCTGCCTTAGCGCTCAACTGGGTTACGTCGTCCGATGGCCTGGAATATGTTGTCCGTTTGCGTGAGGACGTTCTCTGGCAGGATGGCATTCCGTTTACAGCAGCCGATGTGGTATACACGATGTCGCTGCTCCGTGCACCAGATTTTTCTGGCACTGCGGAACTCGGCGCGTTCTGGCGCACAGTCGAGACTGAGCAGCTTGGCGATCATTTGGTACGCTTCCGGCTCACGCAGCCTCTTGGCAGCTTCCCCGATAAAATGCGTATCGGAATTTTGCCCTATCATGCCCTGCAAGGCACAACTGCCGCGCAACTGCCCACGCATCCATTTAATCTCTCGCCCGTTGGCACTGGCCCCTATCAGCTTGAGGGTGTGCGCACGGATGGCAGCAGCATCACCGAAATTGACCTTCGTACCGCACCCGTCTATCGCCAGCGTCCTGAAGGACAGGATGGCTATGCCATTAGCCGGATGCGCTTTCAACTCTACGACTCATTCGATGCGGCCTCACAAGCGCTGCGTAACGGTGAAGTCGATGGATTGGCCGCATCCAGCAGCACGCAGCGCAGCCCATTATTAGGCATCGTTGATGCGGCGAATCTCAACGCTCATACAGCGCTCGAATCCACATTGGGCGTAATAATTTTCAACTGGCAAAAAGACAGCACCCGCTTTTTCCGCGAACAGCGTGTCCGGCTCGCGCTCGAAACGGGCGTTAACCGGTCATCAGTCATTGAGCGCTGGCTTCTTAATTCAGCCGTTCAAGCCGATAGTCCGCTTTTTCCCGGCTCATGGGCTTATATCGCCGGACTCCCCTGGGCACCCTATGACCAGCTTACTGCGCAAACGCTTCTGGATACGGCAAATCTGCGCACAGCAAGCACAGATACCGATTCAACGGAAGAGCCATCACCCTATCTGCTCACATTTACCGTGTTAACGCCGAATAATCCCGCGCTGGTGAATATGGTTGGCGAGATCGCGACTCAATGGTCACAACTTAACCTCAACGTGACAGTTGACCCGCAAGAACCAGCCGCTTATCAGGCACGGTTAGATTCCGGTGATTTTGATGCCGCACTGGTGGAGTTATCGCTTGGCGACAGCGCCGACCCGGATGTTTACACATTCTGGCATCAGGGGCAATATCCTGATGGCGAAAATTATGGCGGGGTTGATGATCGCCGCATCAGCGAGGCTTTGGAGCGTGGACGGCAGGAACCCAGCGGCATCAACCGCGACATCTATTATGAGAAATTTCAGAAGGATTTTGTGGATCGGGCGATTGCGTTGCCATTGTATTATCCGCTGTTCACCTACGTGACGGCAGCAGATGTTGACGGCGTTCAGTTAGGATTTATCGGCTCCCCATCGGATCGCTTTCAAACGATCAACAATTGGAGCATCCGGCAAGGTTAAATAGGTCGGATAATGCGCAAAACAAAATATTAGAGCGCATTTTCCTGCGCCAGAATCTCGCGCAGCAGGTCTTTACGAGCGCCTCCACCTAAAGTTTCCAGCTTACGCACATTAAGCGGATCAATGTCCTCGCGCAAGAGGCGAATTTCTTCATCACTCGGCGGCGGGGTTTCATGAACGTCCGGCGCGATTTCCAGTTGAAAAGCAGTCTTTTTCTGAATTTGCTCGATGCTCACACCAGGATGATAGCTGGTGAGCCGCATCCGACCATTCGCCCAATCAAACTGCCCATAATCGCTAATCAGATAATTAACGCCATGTCCATGTTTGCGTTCCGGTGTATGTCCCATGCCGCTGATGAAATCCAGCTTTTCGACAAACGTGATTTTTGAATGGCGCGGCACGTACAGATAAATATGATCGGAGGTCGTCGTGACATCGGGGATACCGCCTGTTCCCGGCAGACGCAAACGTGGACGGTGATAATCGTGCCCGAAAGCGACATTGTTGAAATTGCCGCAAGCATCCACCTGTGCCGGACGAAAAAACTCTTTCGGGTTATAGCTGGGCAGTAAATCCGCTGCCGCCGCCGCAAAACCGACATGAATTAGCGCTTTTCCCAGCCACAAATCTTCGATGCGCCCTACCCCAAGCGGTGCCCATTCGCGGCACAACGATTGCCCGATAGCCGAGGCGAAACGTACATTGGGCGCGTGGGTACACTGGGCGAGGATAAACCCCGCCATCACCAGCGGCGTGTTGATCCCCTGCGCCAGCACTTCGCCATCCACAACCTGGCGGGAGATGCAAACGGAAATGAGTTCGTCAATCGTAAAATCGGCCATTTGGATTCTTTCGTCAGCGCTTTGTATACGCAGCATTTTAACAATAGCAAGCTGAGTATCTGACTTCAATTGTAGTCTACATTATCCAAAATACCGCTATAATTTGTATTTTCACAGCTCAAATTTGGTCTGAACAAGGGGGAAATAATGAGCGACTATTATGATCTTGGTACATATACACGCAAAGTCACCACCGATTCGCCCGATGCTCAAGTGTGGTTTGATCGCGGCCTCTTGTGGCTGTACGGCTACAACCATCAGGAAGCGGTCAAATGTTTTCGAAATGCCGTCGAATATGATCCAACTTGCGTGATGGCGTATTGGGGCATCGCCTACGGTATTGGCTGTAATTATAACAAGCCCTGGGTCGTTTTCCTGCCGGAAATGGTCGTGGATACGATGTTACAGGCACGCGCCGCCATCCTGACGGCTTATAAATACCTCGATAAAGTCACCCCTGTTGAAGCTGCCCTCATCAAAACACTTGAAAAACGCTTCCAGCGCGAAGGTCAGCATGAAGAAGAGCTGCTTGAAAGCTGGAACACCGAGTATGCCGCTGCCATGCGCGAAGTGTATCAGCAATTTCCGGGTGATTGGGATGTTGCCGCGCTTTTTGCCGAAGCCCTCATCAACCGCACACCCTGGCTGTTGTGGAATCTGCAAACAGGTCAGCCCGCTGACGGCGCAGATACACTTGAAGCAGTCGCGGTACTGGAACATGCCATACAGCAGGTCGAAGATGCTAATGCCCAGCCCCACCCCGGCTTATTGCACATCTACATCCACACAATGGAAATGTCGCCCTACCCTGAACGCGCTTTACGGGCTGGCGATCAATTGCGAGAATTGGTTCCTGACGCGGGGCATCTCAAACACATGCCCTCGCATATCGACATCCTCTGCGGGGATTACTACAACTCAGTGGTGGCAAATCAACGCGCCATTGATGTGGATATGAAATTTATGGAACGTGACGGCGACATGAACGAATACAGCATGTATCGCGCCCATAATATCCACTTCAAAATGTATTCCGCCATGTTACTCGGTCAATATAAACCTGCGATGGAAGCTGTCGAAGAAATGGCAATCCTGGCACGCAAAGATTTGATCCGCGTGAAAGGGGAAATGGCGTGGCTAACCGATGTGCTGGAAGCGATGTACTCGATGAAATCGCACGTGCTGATACGCTTCGGAAAATGGCACGAGATTTTGGAGGAGTCGTTTCCCGAAGATACAGACCTCTACATGAATACGACACTGATGCTCCACTATGCACGGGCGATTGCATTTGCAACCCTGCATCGTTTTGAGGAAGCCGATGCCGAGCGAGAAGCGTTCAAAAAAGCGCAGGTTAAAATCCCACCAGAGCGCTACTTTTTCCAGAATAACCCCTGCGAAGATATTTTCAAAGTGGCTGAGGCGATGATGAATGGCGAGGTCGAATATCACAAAGGCAATTACGAAATCGCTTTTGACCACCTGCGCCGGGCCGTATATCTGGACGATCATCTACTCTACGGCGAACCCTGGGCGTGGATGATGCCGATTCGCCATGCGTTGGGTGCGCTCTTGCTTGAGCAAGGTCATCTTGAAGAAGCGGAGGCCGTATACCGCGCTGATTTGGGATTGGATGGTTCAATTTATCGCCCGATGCAGCATCCTAACAATGTTTGGAGTCTGCATGGTTATGTCACCTGCCTCGAACGGCTCGGCAAACAGACGGACGCTGCGATGATGAGAGCACAACTCAATCTGGCCTTAGCGCGTACCGATGTCGAAATTACGGCATCGTGCTTCTGCGCTGCCGCCGGACACAACATGGGCCATCACGTAGGGCATGATTCAGGACATCATGCAGATCATGGTCATGATACAGATCACCATGCAGAACACGGTCACTGCTGCCATTAGTGTCACTCGGTTGCCATGCGCACCATACGCGGCTGGATACGCCCAACAATTTCGACCAAATCCTGCTGCGCGGCGATCACCTCGTCTATTGGCTTGTAGGCCTGCGGTGATTCATCCAGGCTGCCACCAATGAGCGTGACGTTCCGCGCGTTGAGATAACGATCTCGCTCCGTTTTGGTGATGGTGTGCAGCGCTTCTTTGCGGCTCATCGCACGACCTGCCCCATGAGAAGCAGAATTGAGCGAATCGACAACGCCTTTGCCGCGAACCAGATACCCTGTGTCGCCCATCGAGCCGGGGATAATGCCCATCACACCTTTGCCCGCCGGAGTCGCGCCCTTACGGTGAACGATGACCTCACGCTCGGCACTAGCGAAACCGGATGGCGCGGGAATGCGCTCTTTCCAGGCGAAATTATGATGATTTTCAGCCGAGTATGCAGGTTTCAGCCCCACCGCTTTTGCCATACGCTGGTGAATAACGGCGTGATTGGCGGCGGCGAAACGCCCGGCCAGTTCCATCGAAATCCAGTATTCCTGACCTTCATGCCAATCCAGCGGCAGCCACGCCAGATGGGCGATACTCTTATCAAGATTGGGGTGAAATTTCGCTGCCAGTTCCGAATAATGATTGGCAATTCTATAGCCAACACCGCGCGACCCACTGTGTGAGAGCAGCGCCAGATATTCCCCGGCCTTTAAATCTACGTCATCGTCGGCTTTTTCCAGTGTGAAGGCACACCATTCGACAAAATGATTGCCCGATCCACTTGTACCCAATTGATTGAAAGCAGTATCCTTCAGCGACTTCAGGTATTTTGTCGCATCCCAGTCAGGATCATCGAGAACTTCGTGTTCAGCCTGCTCGTTGTGCCGCCACTCACCCCCGCGCCCAATGCCGAATTTAGTCTGTTCGGTCAGCGATTTCTTGAATTGGCCGGATTTTTGACCAATCACAATCGGGCTGACTGGGAAAATACTCAGGCGCATCCGGCAAGCAATATCAACACCGACAGCATAGGGGATCACCGCGCCCTCGGTTGCCAGTACGCCGCCAATCGGCAGGCCATAGCCGACATGGGCATCCGGCATCAGCGCACCTGCAACGGAAATCGGCAGCCGCATCGAAGCGTTCATCTGATTAATTGTCTCAGAATCAATCTGTTCCTTTCCCCAAATCGGGTAAGGCAAAGGTTCGGCATGAATGGTTTGATCGTTTAGCAGCACTTCATCGTCTCATAAAAGTTTTTAACGGTTCACAATTCATCATAAAAGATCAGTCGCCAATTGAGAAGCCAGAAGTTGCATTTTTGAATGACAAATCCGCAATACTTTACCTAAAGTGGCAGTATAAAGGACAACTATGATAAAATTGCTTGAAACTCATAAATTTACTTTCAGCATTCTGTCAGCATACCAAACAGGAGATTTTCAATGTCTGTCATCACCGTACTGAAACAAGCAGACATTTTCTATGAACTCACGAACACGCAGCTTGAACTCGTAGCGTCGATCTGCAACGAACGACACTATCAAGCTGGAGATAGTGTGTTTGAGGAAAATACACCCGGCGACGAACTCTATATTATCGCGAATGGCGAAGTTGAAATTCAGTTGAATCCTTCATTACTCGGCAGAGACAGCGGCGTACCACAAACCATCACAACGCTGCGGCGTGGTCAATCCTTCGGGGAAATTTCGCTGGTCGATGAAGGCCTGCGCTCTGCGGGAGCGCGCTGCTCACAGCAGGATACACGCCTGGTGGTTATCCCACGCGAAAAGCTGATGCTTCTGTGTGACACCTATCCCCAGCTTGGTTATCGCTTAATGCGCAACCTCGCTGCTGACCTGGCGATGAAGATTCGCAACACCGATTTGCAGGTGCGTGAACATCTCACCTGGGATCCGCGCGAGGAAAGCTAAAGGCATTTTCGTTTAAATCCCCACTTTAGATGAGTCATCCTTTCAAGTGGATGAACTTCAGAGGATGACTCACACACAATGCCCGATCATTGTGTGTTTTTTGTGCCTCCCCAATGGAAAGGTCTTGCATGTCACCGCAATTTACCGCTGTTATTATTCTTGCCTGTATATTGATTGGGTTATCAAAAGGCGGGCTGGGTGGGCCAATGCCGCCGATGCTCACAACGACACTTTTAAGCCAGTTTATGCCCGTATCCCATGCGGTGAGCCTGGCGCTGCCCTTGTTAATGATCGGGGATATGTTTGCTGTATATGCCTACTGGCGTAAATGGGATATGAGTTATATTCGGGTGATGCTTCCCGCCGCCGCTGTTGGGGTTATCGCAGGGCTATTTTTGCTGGCGCATCTATCAAACGCGACTTTGCGTCCGCTGCTGGGGTTATTCACACTCATATTTGTCGTTTACAAAGTTGCCAGCGACCATATCAAAAGCATTGAATATCAACCGCGCCAATGGCACAGCATTTTCGTTGGCGGAGCAACAGGTTTATCCTCGGCTGTCGCCAATGCTGGCGCACCACCCTGGACGATTTACATGCTGCTCCGTCGTGTGCCACCGAAGACATTTATCGGGACGACAACTTTCATGTTTGCTTCGATCAACATCATGAAACTGCCAGGTACGATTGTCGCCGGGTTGCTCGATTTTCACGTACTCGCCAGCATCATCTGGTGCGTTCCGCTAGTACCCGCCGGAGTCTGGGTCGGGCGGCGATTCGTAAATAAAGTCGATCCCGTATTCTTTGAACGCCTGATGCTGGTGCTGCTGTTTGCCGTCAGCCTCTATTTAATTTTCGTACCCGTCTCATGAAATACCGAAAATACTGAATCAACCAAGCAGATTAATTTGCGCTGACGAGGCGCACGAATTTCCGCTTGCCGACCTGGAGCACAACGGGCAGCATATCAAGCGTAATGACCGCAAATGGGTCGGTCACAGCCTGCTCGTTGAGGCGAATACCATTTTGCTGCATCAGGCGTTTCGCCTCACCGCCGCTGCCAACCATCTCCAATCGTCGTAAAATATCGACGATTTTTTCTTCAGCGGCCAGCTTTTCTTCGGGAATATCTTCTGGAATCCCGCCATGACTGCGGAAAACATCATCCCAGCGTTTTTGTGCCGCGACAGCATCTTCCGGACTGTGGAATATCGCGACGATTTCGCGCGCCATCCGCATCTTCTCTTCGTTCGGGTGCAGCTTGCTCGAAGCTAATCCCTCTTCCAGCTCTTTGACATGCGCAGGCGACCAGCCCAAAATCAGACGGTGGAAAACTGGCAGCGTTTTGTCCGGGAGGCTCATCACCTTGCCGTACATATCCCAGGGTTCCGCCAGCAGCGGAATGTGATTGCCCAGGCTCTTGCTCATCTTGATGTCGCCGTCCGTACCCGGCAGGCTCTCGCCCATAATGATGGCAATCTGCGGCTTTTGGCCTAAGCCTTGCTGCAATTTACGTCCGGCGATCAGAATATTGAACAGTTGATCCTGCCCACCGACCTGCACATCCGCTTCCTGAGCCACAGCATCATAACCCTGCATCAGGCCATAAAATAACTCGTGCAGGTAAATGGCCTCGCCTGCATCCAGACGCTTTCTGAAGTTTTCGCGCACTAAAAACTGCTGTACGGTGAAATTACTCGCCAGCCGGATAATGTCAGCAAAGTCGAGTGTCGAGAGCCATTCGTCATTGAAGCGTACACGAGTCAGATCGCGATCCAGAATTTTGAAGGCCTGTTCCGCATATGTCCGCGCGTTATTTTCGACTTCTTCGCGAGTCAACTGCGTCCGCGCCGTATCCTTATCAGATGGGTCGCCAATCAAGCTGGTGAATGTGCCGACCAGGAAGGTTACATCGTGGCCGAATTCCTGAAATTGGCGCAGCTTTCGCATCGTAATGGTGTGGCCGAGATGCAAATCAGCCGTGCGTGGATCATAGCCGCAGTACACGCGCAATGGGCGGCCTTCTTTTTCCGCCTCAATTAGCCGTTCGCGCAGTTCGCGCTTCATAGTTTGTCGGGTTTCCGGGTCGCCATATTCCGCGCCGGACATGAGAACTTCGACTTGCTCGTCAATGGTCGCCATAAGATGATTCCTGTTGCGGTGGGTAAAGACGCGGGGATTATACCATAAAGCGTACAGGGAATTTCCAGCCAAAATAAAGATACAAAGATGCGTGTTTTAGGGGTAGCGACCTTTTTTCATGAGGATTTCGCGTTCAAGAACACGTATCTGGTCATTGAATCGCAGAAGAAAAACTGTAACACGCCCTTTTGATGTTAATGATTTAATCAGCGCACCCTCAAGTGCAAAATGATCTGACCATTCATCAAGTAGCGGGTGAAACAAAAATTCGCCTTCTTCTGTTTCGGGGTCAATCGAAGATAAGTCACTGCCCTTATTGCGATTGCAATCGTAACAAGACAAACACAAATTCGATGCAACAGTTTCCCCACCATGTTTCTCAGCACGAATGTGATCAATTTCATGACGTTTGATGGTGTATTTCTGATTTATCAGACAGTATTCACAACATTCTTCAGCACGTTCCTGAACTAAACGGCGAAGCGCTTCAGGGATATAAGTCACGGCTATCCCAATTTCTCGAAAGCTCGAATCTTGACGAGGCGCATGATGTGTTCCAAACGTGTATAGTCGTTTAACTCATCTTCCTCTTGCGCACTGAGTGTCCCATTGCGATTCATTTCTAACAAATAGCTGATACGTGCTTCGCTGGCATCTGAAAGGCGATACTCAGCAATCTGAACTAGCGTTGGCGAGGATGTGATAAATTCCGCAAATTCCTGATGAGGTGTTCTTTGTGCAACTGCCATTTGAACCTCAGATAAAACGGGCGCACTGCCGTGCGCCTATACAGCAAACGTTAATGAAGTATATCCAAATTATAGCTTCATTTTACTCCATTCCCAATTTACTCAGGCAGTTTTCGATCATTCAGCACCGAGTCGATCAGGCCGTATTCGACAGCTTCTTGGGGGTTGAGGAAAATATCGCGCTCCATATCCCGTTCCAAACGCTCTTTGGGCTGTCCAGTATGCAGCATGAAAATGCTCAAAAGTTCCTCTTTGAGACGCTGATACTCTTTCACCATAATCATCATATCCGTCACCTGCCCCTGAGTGCCACCGAACGGCTGGTGCATATGAATGGTGGAATGCGGCAAAGCGTATCGCAAACCTTTTTTGCCGCCTGTAAGGATGACCGTCCCGAAGCTGGCCGTTCGCCCAATCGCCGCTGTACTCACAGGCGCGGTAACTTGCTGCATGGCATCATAAATCGCCAGCCCAGCATAAACTTCGCCGCCGGGAGAATGTACATAAAGCTGAATCGGCTGCTCAGAATCCTCACGATCCAAAAACAGCAATTGGGCGACAATGAGATTCGCGCTCTGGTCGTTAATCTGGGAACCGAGTACAATAATACGCTCTTTCAGCAGCAGAGAATAAATATCATAGGCACGCTCGCCCTGCGTACCGCGTTCGATCACCATCGGAATGACACTGCCTAACTGCATATTTCCCTCTTTTCCATCTTCCAATAAGCCACACAAAAACATCGTCAAGCCTTTCTAGGCAGCCAGCATCAACGGCCAATCCAATGCAAACTCAAAATCATCTAAAACAGGGTTTTCGTAGTTAAGTCCATAGACTGAGAGGATATTCACCGGCTGCCAGAGCGCATTGCTCATCACTTCCTGAACAGCAAAATGAATGCGATAATCGGAATAGCTGTTCACGCGCTCAACATTTCTGGCCCCACGCCGACGCAAATCACCTAAAAAGTCCGGCCAGAAGCGGTCATCAACCCCGGTGATAATTTCGTGTGACAGGAGTTCATGACTTCCATCTTCCTTCTCACCCAGGCCAACCGCCAGCAAACGGTCAAAATGACGGCCTCGGCGCTCCACGCGCACATCCAGCAGATCAAGGTGAATTTCGCGATAAATATCTTGCAATGGGCGCTCTTTAAATTCCCGCGCCAGATCATCAAGCTGCTCACTGATGTCCGCTAACTGGCTGCTGTGTACAGGTGGAAGATCTAATTGATCGACAGCCGTTTTAATGGATTCGATCTCAACACCCTCGACGTAGGCGCTCGTCACCAAATCACGCAAAACTTTTTCCGTTTGCTCTGGTGACTCGATAAAGCCGGGGTAGTATGTTCCCTTACGAAGCTTCGGAATATCAATCGGAATCACACCATTCGAGGTTTCCCAGCGCCGCCGACGATAGCCGTTGCGGTATGTTTGACGTTCATCGTTGCGCTCATGGCGATCCGCGCCTGTCAACGCACCAACTTCTAATTCCATCAACGACTGCATCACCGTGCGCAGCGCCTCCCGTACATAATTTTGATCGAGCGTCAGGTTGTATGGGCGTAAATAATTCAGCAAAATATTTACGGGTCGTGACTCAGCCATTGAATTGTCCTTTCCGGTAGCCTACCTGCTCTCTAGTAAACACCAGGAATAAATCAGATTCAAGTTTTTACACCACACTTACTGAAACAATCTCTACACTTCAATTGTTCCGGCTATTTACAGGCTGCACTTGTTCAAGCTATCTCTACGCCGCACTTGTTCAAGCTATCCATCACGAATATAATTCGCAACAAAATTCACGACGTAAGGAAATAACCCCCATGAAACGCATGACCAGCGCAGAAGTGCGCGAGGCATTTCTGGACTTTTTTGAAGAAATGGGACACAAGCAAGTTCCATCATCATCGCTTGTTCCTGCTAATGACCCAACGCTGCTATTCACTAACGCAGGTATGGTGCAATTTAAAGATGTATTTTTGGGGCTGGATCAACGCCCCTATAAACGCGCGACAACTTCTCAAAAAGTTATGCGGGTCGCAGGCAAGCATTCTGATTTAGAAAATGTTGGGCCGTCACCACGTCACCATACATTTTTCGAAATGCTTGGCAATTTCAGCTTCGGTGATTATTTCAAACGTGACGCGATCAGATATGGCTATACGCTGCTGACACAGGTATATGAGCTGCCACCAGAGCGCCTCGTGTTTACAGTTTATCAGAACGACGACGAGGCCTATAACATATGGGTCAATGAAATTGGCGTTGATCCAAAGCGGGTCGCGCGTATGGGGCCAAAAACGAATTTCTGGCAGATGGCGGATACTGGCCCTTGTGGCCCGACCAGTGAGATTCATTGGGACAAATATCCTGACCAGGGTGAGGATGGCATTATTCCATCGTTGATTGAGGAAGATGACCGCTTTCTCGAACTCTGGAATCTGGTGTTCATGCAGTTCAACCGCACCCAGGCCGATCCTGAACATACTGGCAAGTTTGATGTTCCCCTTCCCGCACCCGGTGTTGACACGGGCATGGGGCTTGAGCGCATCGTCAGTGTCGTCCAGGACGTGAAAGCGAATTATGACACCGACCTGTTTATGCCTATTATCGAAGCAACACAGCGGCTTACAGGTCACACCGATGCCGAGCGCGAGGCTAACTATGTTCCCTATCGCGTCATCGCTGACCATGTTCGTGCAGCAGTGTTTTTGATCGCCGACGGCGTGCTGCCGGGCGCGAAAGGCCGCGATTCGGTCTGCCGTCTGGTGATCCGGCGCGCGGCGCGATTTGGCTCAAAAATCGGTTTCAATGAGCCGTTTTTAGCGAAAGTTGCCGACGCGGTTATCGACGTGATGGGCGGGCATTATACCGATCTGGTCGAACGGGCAAGCGCGATCAAGAAAGTCATCACCCAGGAAGAAATTCGCTTCCGGCGCACGCTGGATCGCGGCTTGAGCGAACTTGATGCGATGCTCGACGCGCTTCCAGAGGGCGGTCAGCTTCCCGGTACACAGGCGTTTTATTTGAAAGCCACGCTCGGTCTGCCACAGGAAGTCATCAAGGATATCGTTGAGGAGCGCGGTTTTAGCCTCGATCTGCCCGGTTTCCAGGCAGAGGAAGAACGCCACTCCGAGGTCAGCGGTGGCGGTCAGGCAATGGGCGAAATCGCTTCAGCAGAAGTTTATACTGATCTGCTCAATCAACTGAAAAAGTCTAATCAGCTTGGCAGCGAAGGCGTGACTTACGCGCCCTATGGGCCAACGGCTTTGGATGCGAAAGTGCTGGCGCTGCTGCAAAACGGTAAGCGGGTCGAAAACCCGATTGTCGGCGAAAAAGTCGAGGTTGTGCTGAACACAACCCCCTTCTATGTCGAAGCAGGCGGTCAGGTCAGCGACACAGGTACGATCAGCGGCAGCGGCTGGCTGATCGAAGTTGAAGATATGGCGAAGCCTATTGGCGGATTAGTCGTCCACATCGGTGAAGTGATCGAAGGCACACCGCACGAGGGTGATACCGTTCGCGCGGAAGTAGATGCCACTCGTCGAGGTGACATCACGCGCAACCATACAGGCACACACCTCCTACATGCAGCGCTGCGCAACCACCTCGGAACGCATGTCCAGCAGCGTGGTTCACTGGTCGCGCCGGATCGCCTGCGTTTCGACTTCGTTCACGACGGCAAAGTATCACCTGCCGAAATGAGCGCCATTGAAGCCGAAATTAACGATGTAATCCTGAAGAATTATCCTGTCAAATCCGAGGAAAAATCACAGTCGCAGGCGCGGCAGGAAGGCGCGATGGCGCTGTTCGGCGAAAAATACGGTGATAGGGTTCGTACCATCACCATCGCCGAAAACGGAGATCGCTACAGCTATGAACTATGCGGCGGTGTCCATGTGCGCGAAACGGCGGAAATCGGCCTGATCGTGATCGTCAGTGAAGGCAGCGTGAGCGCGGGCATTCGGCGTGTGGAAGCACTTACCGGACGGGGCGCACGCGAATATATACAGGAAAATCTGAACAAGCTCAATCATATTGCTGCGCGGCTGGGCGCGACCCCGGAAAACGCGGAAGCACGTGTCATCGCTTTGCAGGATGAACTGGCAACGGCGCGTAAGGAAATCGCGGCGCTGCGCCACGATATTGCTCGTGATAACTTCAACCGCCTGATCGAGCAGATGGAAAATGTCAACGGCGTTCGTGCGCTGATCGCACAGGTCAACGACATTTCGATGGATAATCTGCGCGAGATGTCCGACTGGTTCCGCAATAAAGTGGACAGCGGCGTGATGGTCATCGGCACTGTGGTTGATAGCCGTCCGCAGGTCTTGGTAGCCGTGACCGACGATCTCACAAAAAGAGGCGTTCACGCAGGCAATCTGATTAAGCCTATCGCGGGAGTCATCGGCGGCGGCGGTGGTGGCAAACCGACAATGGCGCAGGCTGGCGGCAAAGACAGCGGTAAATTGCCCGCTGCGCTGGAAACTGCCCGGCAGCTTATCGCTGATACACCGATACGCTAAAGAGCAAAGCAAATAAGCCTATGTCGGAAAGACCAGAGTTCATACAGCTTGAAAAAAGCGATGACGTGCCATCCGTGCGGGATCGCTTATCCTTTATCCAGGGCAAGCGTGTCCTGCTGATCTGGCCGGAAGAAGGCACGGTACTCACGCGCAAGCTTGATCTGGTGTTGATTCAGCGCGAGGCGATGCGACGTGCGATTCGCCTCGCGCTTGTAACGCATGACCCGCAAATCATCAAGTACGCTGACGAACTCAACATCAGCACTTTCGAAACCATCGGCGCAAGTGAAAAGTCACGCTGGCGGCGGGGGCGCTCAAAAGTTTTTGCAGCGCGTTTCCAGCGACCAGAGGACACGCCTGATCCTGACGAATTGAAGCCTGTCGCCAGCCGGATACGCATAGAAGAAGCTGAAGACTCCAAACGGCGATTCAATTTCACGCGCGTCCTCGTGCTTTTGCTGCTGATCGTGGTCATGTTGGGTGCTGCTTACGCCGTTGTTCCCGGCGCGACGGTAACGATTATCCCCGCGCAGAATGCTGTCAGCGCGGATGTCTCCTTGACCGCAGACCCCAGCGCGACGAATGTGGATATTGAAAATGGCATCATCCCCGCCACACGCCTCAGCGTTACCATCGAAGAAACTGGAACGCTTCCTACCAGCGGTAAGCAGCAGTTAGCCGATATTCCCGCACAAGGCAGCGTGGTTTTCGTTAACCAGAATGCCAGCGCGGTAGATATTCCGATTGGAACGACTCTTAGCACCAGCGCCGGAACGCCGATACTGTTCCGAACGATTGGCGAGGGCCGTCTCGAAGACGGAATCGGCCAGCAGCTTGAAGTACCGATTGAGGCGCTGCAAGGTTCGGCGGGTGACATCGGCAACGTCGATAGTGGGCTGATTAACACGGTGATTGGATCACTTGCCGACAGCGTGACCGTGCGCAATATTAATCCAACAACGGGTGGCGAAAGCCGTTCACTGAACGCCGTCAGCCAGGAAGATCAGGATCGACTTCTCGCAACCGTGCGCCAGCAGTTGCAATCACGCGCCTATGTCGAGATGCTGCCCCGGCTGGATGAAGCGCAATTTTTGATCCTCGAAACCGTCCATATCGCCGAGGAGCGCACGGACTGGACAACGTTCAGCGCTAACCCCGGCGAAGTGACCGACTCATTGACGCTGACCATGCGCGCAGTTGTCGAAGCCATTGCCGTGAATGAGCGCTTCGGCCAGCAAATCGCGTTCGCACGGCTGGCACAGCAAATCCCGCGCGGACGCGAAATTCGACCCGAATCCATCAGCTACGAACGCGGCCCAGTCCAGCAAGTCTTTCAAAATGGGCAAGTCACCTTCACGATGATCGGCACAGGCATCGTCGCCGGGCAGATCAACATCGGGCTTTTGCAGGAGCGATTGGCGGGTCGCGCGGTCAACGACGCGATGGCATACCTCGTCAGTGAGGTCGATCTGGCGGCGGAATCATTGCCGAAAATTACCATATCTCCCGACTGGTTCGGACAAATGCCCCTTCTACCGCTGCGCATTAGCATCCGGCTTGAAGAAGCCACGCCATGACATCCGGGAAATTGCTCGGAATCGATCATGGCATGAAGCGCATCGGGCTGGCGGTCTGCGATGAATCGCGCCTGATCGCGCGTGAATTAACGATCATCAACCGCAAATCCAAAGCTGAAGATTTCGCGCGAATTAACCACCTCGCCGCCGAGCAGCGAGTCGTCGCGTTTGTTGTCGGCATCCCCACTAATTACGAAGGCGCAGCAGGGGCATATTCGCAAGCCGATAAAATTCGCACATGGGTCGCCCATCTGAAAGAAACGACCACCCTACCGATTGTGCTGTGGGACGAACAGTTGACGAGCGAGGATGCTCACGAACTCGCGCGACAAAAACGGCGAAAAATTGATGCACCAGTTGACGATCTGGCCGCACGAATCATTTTGCAAAGCTATATCGACGCGCTGCGGGATGGGCTGGCGGAAGCGCCGCCAATACATACCAATGACGAGAATGATCCTAACAGAGAGTGAAAACGCAATAGTCAAATAGGGGCACAGTACCCTAATCGACATTCAGTGAATTGAGGCGTAAGACAACTAATTCATAAACATCTCGAAAGTTAATAATTACCCTATTTCCGTAACCTGTGAGCCAAACACTGGTCGGTAAATTAACGTCAATCGCACCATTTGCAGTTCGACTCATCACAATCTGATCGAGAATTTCGCCCGTTTGTAAATCATATATCTCTAGACCTTCAGAAGTGTAACCAATCATTCGATTGCTCAAGAGCATTGGAAAACCCAAAAAGTTTTTTCTCAAAGACCATAGCAATTCACCAGTAATAATATTGTAGGCATCAATATTTGTTGGAAAAAAAGAGGAGTTGTAGACTAATAAAACATTTCCAGACACGTCAATAAAAGGCCAAAGATTTTGAATGGCACTTGGCAAAGGCGCGGAATTTCGTAACTGTATTATGCTTTGTTGAGCACCTGTTGCCCAATTAGATACTTCTATCCGCTGATTCTCTAAATTGCCTTGAAAAACAAATTCGCCAAATAAGCCAAGTACGTTCGGCATATCTATTGTTGCAATCAGGTTTCCCGAATTTGGATCGAGTTCATAAACCTTTGAATAGGACGGCAAGTAGAGTTTATCTTGTATTGCAAAAATTGTTTGAAGTGAGCGAGATGGCAGCAGGTTATTCCACCATTTGATTTGCCCGTCAAAATCCAGTTTGAGCACAAGGTAGTCTACTGATATAAATACATAACCATCAGAAAGTGACCTAATCCTTCGAAAATTGGATACATAACTCGAAGCTAGGAAGTTTAAGTAACCGAGATGTGTGGGAGGAGAAGGCAGTCTCCATATTTCGTCTCCGGTAAGCAAATTAAATGCAATCAAATCAGGGTCGGGTTAGCATACATCATCATATGACTCGCTCAAATAGATTAGCTGTTTGTCAGAGGCGGTGATTCCGCTATTAGGTTGTCCAATCAGCACCGTTGCGCGAGGTTTTTGTTCAGAAAGTTGCCAAAGGATTTCTACATCTGGGTCTGGAGCAACAATTTGCCAAGAATTCACTTTGAATAATTTCCGTTGTTCGCAAGCATCATCGGTTCGAATATATCTCACATATTCTACCGAAAAGAAAGTAAGCAAAAGTAGCAGAAAAACAATCACTCTCGCCTTCTTTTTGAACAATGTTGACTTGTCAGTTGGATTCCTTACTTCCATCTCAAGTTTTTCAGCCAAAATATACCCGTTTTCCCTCACGCGCGGACTCATACGATGCCAGAATCATCTCGATAACGATTTTGCCTTCTTCCGCTGTCGCTAAAGGCTGTCCCTGCCCTTTGAGATAATCAACCAGCGGGCGCGGCACAGCGCGAATCCGTGAGCCATGCGGGACAAATGGAAAATCGAAATGTTCCCACTCGCTTGCACCGGCATGGAAAATTTTCAAGCTGCTTGCACCTGCTGGCGGTGGAAAAAAGCTTGATGGCGCATCGCCGTAATTCTGGACGATCACGCCTTTGTCACCGTAAATTTCCGTCGTCGCTTCGGCAGCCAGCATGGTCGAACTGTTCAGCAAAATGCCCATCTCTTTGTTGGCGAAGCGGAAAACCGCCACGCCGTTGTCGTCCGGCGCGATGTCCGTGACGATATTGTCAATCTCCGCCATGACGCTTACGGGCTTGCCGAGCATCCAATAGAACCAATCGGCAGCGTGTGAAGCGTCGTCCATGAACATGCCCATATTTTGCACGGGGTCGATGTGCCAGTTGCCAGGTTTGGCGAAATCCGGGTTGAGCAGGCCTCCAATGGCATGACGGCGGCGCATCACAGCGATTTTACCGACTGCACCCTCGTCAATAAGCGCCTTCATTTTCTGATTGATGGGGTCGGCACGCATCTGGTAACACATGCTGAATTTGATGCCATACTGCTTGACCGAAGCGATAATCGCGTCGCAGTCTGCTAACGTGAGCGCCATAGGCTTTTGCAGCAGGACGTTTTTGCCTGCCTGGGCAGCGGCGATCACATGCCGCGCGTGCTGGTTGGTCGGGCTGGTGATAAACACCGCGTCAATATCCTCGCGCCGTAGCAAAGCATCCAAATCCGTCTCAAAGTCGATGCCGAATTTGGCGCACTGAGTCGTTCCGCGCTCATGATTATCATCCCAGGCGGCGATAATTTTTGCATCCGTAAAATCCTTCATCACGTCAGCGTACATATTGACATGACCATGCGCAAAGCTGATGATTCCAAAACGTAGATTATCCAAAGTATTCTCCTTGGCGGGGCGATGGTTCAAATTTTTTGATATACTAACGCCGTTTTGATTTAGAGCAATATTACATGGAGTTACCGCGCTTGGGACGCATCATCAAAATTCTCATTCTCGCTGCCTTCGGATTCGGGCTTCTCGCCGCGATGTGCCTGGGGGTCTTCTTCCTGATCTCCGGCGGACGGCCTGTCGATTTTATCCAGACCGAAATTACACGTTTTTCGATGCGATCCCGTCAGGATGACTTGAATCGTCCTGTAGGCAGCGATAATTCACCGATCCGATTTACCGTCAATCTGGGTGACTCCCCGCGCGTGATTAGCGAAAATCTGTTTAATGCCAGCCTGATTAGCGACTCGGATTTATTCGTGGATTATGTGCGTATCAGCGATCTGGATGTGCAGCTTGAGGCCGGAACGTATTTCCCCAATCAGACGCAAACTATCCCAGAAATAGCGTTGATGCTGACGGATTCGAGCAAAAGTTTTATCCCCTTCCGTATTCTGGAGGGTTGGCGCATCGAAGAAGTCGCCGCCGCGATTGACAATAATCATCTATTTGGCTTCACTGGCGCGGACTTTTTGGCGGCAGCCGGACGCGGTAGTCCGCCTGATCCAACGTTTGCAGCGACAGTGGGTTTGCCAGCGGGCGCGTCGGTAGAAGGCTTTTTGTTTCCCGATACCTACCAACTCCCGCCGGAAATCACGCCTGTTGGCCTGCGCGATCTGCTGACTCAGGCCTTTCTCGCACAGGTGGGGACTCAGGTTGCCGCTGATGCTGCGGCTCAGGGTTTCTCACTGTATCAAATCACGACATTGGCATCTATTGTCCAGCGCGAATCGGTCAACAGCGACGAAAATCCGATGATTGCCAGCGCATATCGCAACCGATTCGATATTGGCATGAAATTGGATGCCGACCCAACGGTGCAGTATGCCATTGGCTTTCAAAATGGGACATGGTGGCCGCAAATCACGCAGGATGATTACACAGGTGTGATCTCGGAATACAACACCTATCTCAATATTGGGCTACCCCCCGGCCCCATCGCCAATCCTGGGCTTTCGGCGATTCGCGCTGCCGTCTATCCCGAAACATCGGATTTCCTCTATTTCCGCGCAGCCTGCGATGGCAGTGGTTACCATAATTTCGCGCGAACATTCGAAGAACACGTCGCCAATGGCTGCTAACAAAGAGGTTTTATCACCCCTCACCCCAACCCCTCTCCCACAAGGGGCGAGGGGCTTAAAAACCACCTTATGGGTCATAATACTGTTTTTAACCAGCGCCTGCGCTGTTGTCCGATCTGAAGGAGTTGTCCGAATCGCGTTGGTTGCACCGTTCGAGGGGCGCTACCGAGAGATCGGTTACAACGCGCTCTATGCGGCACGGTTGGCGATGCAGGATTCGGGAGTGACAAATGTCGAGCTTTTGCCGATTGACGACGGCGGAACGGCGGAAAGTGCCGTAGATCGCGCCCAAGCATTAGCGACTGATCCACTCGTCAAAGCGGCGATTGTGCTGGGATATGCCGCGACTGATGCCGATACACAGGTAGCATTTGGTGATATTCCGGTTTTGATCGTTGGGCATTGGGGAACGCAGCCACAGTCGGAAACTATTTTTATGCTCTCAAGCTGCGAACTGGACGACTTTATTGTTACACCGCCGCGTATCGAAGTGACTGATGCCGCGCAATTAAACAGTTTTGTCATCGGTGGGGAGGTTTTTACGCTCGAACAATTCCCCAAACTACGGGAGTCGCTGGATGGAATCACAGTTGTATCCAGTGCGTCGCTGCCAGATGCCGATTTTGCCGAGCGCTATGCGCAGAGCGATCAATTCGCACCAGAGCCGGGCTTACTGGCAACGTTGACCTATGACGCGACAAGCATGGCAATACAAGCAGTCAATGATGTGAAGACGCGCGTGGATATACAACTTTCACTTGGCAGCGCCACTTATACAGGTTTAAACGGCAGCATCGCCTTTGAAAATGGCTGCTGGCGTGACGCGCCGATTTACGAATATGGCTACAATGCGGATCGCCAGCTAATTCCCGTCAATGACATCATAAAATAACGGCAGCGGGTCTACTGGAGCGTCGGTGAATTTTATCGCCTGCACAATATGCTCACGGGCGGTGGCGATTTTCACAGCATCGTTGGCATAGATGGTCGCCAGTTTCGCGCCTGCTTCGGTTTGATCGCCTACTTTGACATGCACCTTAATGCCCACAGCCAGATCAATCGCATCGCCTTTTTTCTCACGTCCCGCACCCAGTTCAAATGCCGCTACTGCGACCTCAAGGGCTGCGACATTGGCAATATAGCCTTGCTGATCGGCATTGACTGTTTCGACGAAGCGGGCTTGCGGCAGCCTGGAAGGGTCATCAACCATGCGGACATCGCCACCCTGTGCCTCGACAAGTAAGCGGAATTTCGCTAACGCCTGCCCGCCATCAAGATGGCTGACCAGCAATTCACGTACTGCTTCTGGTTCAGTCCATTTTTTGCCCTGCCCCGCCAGCCGCAGCATATAACCCGCAACTTCCAGGCAGTGTGCGCGAAAATCCATTGGGCCGCCACCGTTGAGCGTTTCAATCGCCTCCGCCACTTCGAGCGCGTTGCCAATCGCCTCACCTAGCGGCTGATTCATATCCGAAATAACAGCGATCATATCGCGACCAACATCCACACCAATTTCGACCATCATGCGGGCAAGCTGACGAGCATCCTCAAGATTCGTCATAAACGCGCCTTCGCCCATTTTGACATCCAGTACAATACCGTTCGCGCCCGCCGCGATTTTTTTGCTCATAATACTGCTGGCGATCAAAGGCAGGCTCGGCACCGTCGCCGTCACGTCACGCAGCGCATAGAGTTTGCCGTCGGCGGGGGCAAGCTGTGCTGTCTGACCGGATAACACAATCCCATTCTGCTTTGCCAGCGCTTCAAAACGTTCCGTTGTCAGGTTCACATCATAGCCAGCAATGGATTCCAGTTTATCGAGCGTACCGCCGGAAAACCCAAGCCCGCGCCCACTCATCTTCGCCACAGGTACCCCGCAGGAAGCCACCAGCGGCAGAACGACCAACGTCGTTTTATCGCCGACACCACCGGATGAATGCTTATCTATGGCATAACCACCCAGAATATCAGAAAGCTTCAAAACTTCGCCGGAGTGTGCCATTGCCAATGTCAGTGCTACAATTTCCTCACGCTCCATACCTCGGATACAGACTGCCATCAAAAATGCCGCCGCCTGATAATCGGGTAAGTTTCCTGCCGTATATGCGTCAATAAACCAGGTAATCTCGTCGGATGTTAAGGACATGCCATCCCGTTTTTTGGCGATCAGATCGACTGCGCGCATCTTTTACGCTCCTAAAGAATGAAAATCATGACAGAAATCATATTCGCAATGGTGCTATTCAGCCTGACCCACAGCCTTATGGCCGGGGAAAATATTAAAGGTTTCATACGCAAGCGCTTCGGTGAAAGGGTTTATTAAGATCGGAAGAGCG
>JALHNB010000040.1 GCA_022843745.1 Anaerolineae bacterium
CTAACGGGTTATATTCCTACCGTTGTCATCACTCCAGATTTTGAACCCACGCCACCCAAATCCCGTACCTTAGCCATATCCGATCAGGCAGAGGCTATACAATCATCATCGCTCAGTTCAGAAAAGCGCGAATTTGAGAACATACCAAGCTGATCGTATGATGTGGAGAGCGAAATGCGCGGACACGCATCAAAGGTTGATGACTCTGAATCACATCCGCCACCGAGTAAACGCGCGTGACTTCCAGCGCCTCATCCATTGACAAACGGGGCAAAATACCCGGCAGCGCCCGCGCTAAAAGTGTCTTGCCCGATCCAGGTGGGCCTTGCATCAAAACATGATGGTTTCCAGCGGCGGCTACTTCTAAAGCTCGCTTAATATGCTGCTGACCTTTGATGTCGGCAAAATCCGTAATGCCATCGGGAAGCGCCGCATTATGATCCGTCTCGATAGGCTCAGGCACATAAGGCGGAATCGGCTTCAGGTTATACAGATGCTCAACAAGCTGACCGATAGTCTCGACAGGAATAATCTGAATGCCCTCAACCAATCCTGCCTCTGGCGCATCTACAGCCGGGACATAAGCGGTCTGATACCCCTCCTGTTGCGCAGTGTAAATCATCGGCATGATGCCTTTAACATGCCGAATATCCCCGTCCAGCGATACCTCGCCTATATATATTGCTTTTGCCAGCGCTGCGATGGGGATTTGATCGGTTGCCGCCAACACACCAACGGCAATCGCTAAATCATAGGCCGGGCCATGTTTGGGGAGATCAGCCGGAGAAAGATTGACGACATAGCCTTTGCTGACGAACTGGGATCAAAGTCGACGATTATCGTTACCACACGAGCATTTAACGTAGTCGCTTTGCTGAACGTGATATTTCGTCCTCAATTGACATTCGCCAATTCAATGACCCAGGCTCATTCGGTGTATTGACCAACTAATTTGTAAGACAAGCAAGAATTAACTCAGGACTTCATCGTAATAAGGTAAACGACCTGGCTGACCATCTGCTCGTGGCCACATAGTCCATCCACTCCACGTACTATTAGCTTCAGGCTGATAACGAGTATGAACTCTGAAACTCATAAAATCGCGTTGTATTTCTAAAAGATTGTACAGACGAGGAGTTGCTTCGGGCCGAGCTTGTGCGTTTGCCCCAAAACTACCAGCACCTATAATTCGCAATCTTCTCCTATTATCCCAATAGCTAACGAGGTCCCGTCGTAATTCATGTATATCGCCATGCAACGCGAGACTTACGTCATGATTCTGTAGATGCTCAAGAAAATAAGTATCCTTAATTTGCTCAGGGCCTGCTATAGCATGATGCCAAACACCTATGCGTAGAACGCGTTCATTGGGCTGCAATTTCGCTTGCTCGATTGCTTGAATAACTTGCCTATTGCCACTGGTTACGGCAAAAGCGACGGCGTCTGGATGAATATCTGACCTTTTACGATTGAACTCATCGATCCGCCATGATGAATTTAAAGTGAGAAACTGAAGGCGATCTTCCGGGAAAAGATATGCAATTCCCTGCTCTTTGAAAGGCAGCGGATATGGTTGCTTAAGTAATTTTTGAAAGACTTCAGAAAATCGCCGAAATCGCAATGGATATTGTTGTTCGTCGCGTCCTAGCCAAATGTTACCTTGCTGAACAAACTCATCTGCTTCGTTACTCGATGGCTGTTGGCGTACACGATGATAAGCTTCATCAATATCTTGAATATCATGATTACCAGGTACCAAAATACAACAATCTGGAGATATTCTAAATTCGTCAATTAGTGAGGAAATAAAACTTGCTGCTTTTTCAAATCCTTCGTTACTACCTTTGTCTGTAAGATCGCCAGAAACCACAAGATAATTTAAGTGATCAACTCCTAGATCCTCACCTTTTGTAAGATCATCGGCAAGCCAGCGTAATTTTGTATCTGGAGAAGAATCAGCAGCGAAGTGTAAATCACTAAGGTGTAGAATTCGGATTGGATTCTTCAAGACGGGATAATTAACGATAGTTTTAGCAATCTTCTTGATTCTTGCGACGATCTCTTTTGTATATTGGTCACCCTTTCTTACATAATCATCAGCAACTTCAACTCCTCGTGCAGCATCATCGTCACTTATAGCTTCGCCTGTTAAAAACACCACTTTGATATGAGAAGTTTTAGGGTCACTTTTCAATTTATCGTGAACTTTGAAACCGTCTCTAAATGTATCTGTAGCACTCAAAATTACATCTAAAATAATGATGTGCGGCTGATCATCTTTCGCTTTTAGAATACATTCGTCCCCTCTATATGACGTAATAACCTCAAAACCCTCAAATTCTAATATTTTTTCCAAGGTTGTAGCTGTAGTGATGTTATCTTCTAGGATTAACACTCTTAATTTCGATCCAACCATAGTTACTCCACATAATTCAGTTATGTTTTCTTCGGCAATAGATAGTTTTGGTAAAACAAGCGAATAAATTAGCAAATTAATTTAATAAATTTTATTTTTACACTCATTTGTATATCATAATAAGAAATAGAACTTAGACCCTATTCCAGGTTTACTATCTACAAAAATTCTGGATCCGTGCGATTTCGCAAATGTCTGAGCCAAATATAAACCAACTCCCATACCTTTTCGATTGCTCGCTCCAGTCTTATGCAAGTCGAAGATCTTCTCACGAACAGTTTGATCGATACCAATCCCTGTGTCCTCGATACTGACAAGAATTTTTGACTCAACTCTTTCTAAGTTTACCGTAATTTTTCCTTGATAAGTGAATTTAATTGCATTATGAAAAATATTTTTAACAATCTGCGTAATCATATGTTGATCACAAATAACTTCCAAATCATCATTGGATATATTTACCTGAATCTTAACAGTAGTTTCTTTTAGAGGACTAAGGGCCTCAATACTCTCTACAACAATGTTTTTTAAGGATAAATTCTTCATGATTGGATCAATCACGCCATTACCAAATTCAATCTTGTAATAGTCTAAGAAATTAAAATCAACAAATCTCATAGATTCTAATTCTTTGCGAATTATTTTTAGCCACATATCCTTATATTCGAGTGATAAAGTCGGTCGGTTTAACATATCCAGGCTACTATCAATAGCGAATATGGTGTCACGTAATTGATGAGCTGCAAATAAAAGGAAGTCCTTTTGCCTTTGTTCAAGAGATTGTACTTGGTTGTATTGATTGGTATTATTTATTGCTATAGTGGTATGGTTGGCCATTTGTATCAGAAAATCCTCGACCCTTGCAAAGTTATCTGGCCTCATGCTATAGATAAATAGGACTCCCAAAACTTTGCTGTCGAATGTCAAAGGTAAAGCTATGAGTGCACGTATACCCTCAGGGTAGAGCGCCGGATTAACTCGTCGATCTTTTATTCCAATGTTTTTTATTATAACTTTATCTTTTTCTCTGATTACCGTTCTCGTGATCCCATTAGGGTTATCTAATCTTGGTTTGACAAAATCCATCTTACTAGTTGGATATGTCTTTGTAATTGGCGCATAAAAAGTTTCAGGTGATGTTTCGATTATTTGGTGGATAACCCCAATGGCTTTGTCCGTAATTCCGGTTTTCTCAGTTATTTTCGCTGCGCTATCAACAATCATTTGAAAGGTTTCTTCGAGCATTCTTGTTTTGGTGATTTCACTGCTACTAGCATTTAACTCATTCAACATGTCAGCTCGTTGAGCTTCTGCTTCTCGAGACCGAATAAATTGAATAGCTAATGCAGTCTGATGAGCAAGCAGCCGAAACTTCTCTAGGATGAGATCATCAAATCTATTGATATATCTGTAATGCGCAAAAATTAGTGCCACTCTTGTAGTGCCATCCACCAACGGAACAGCTACATATGATTTAATATCTTCATTCACAATAAACTTCTTACGATAAAATAAACCATCAATATTAACATCTCTCACAATATGTTTTGCACGGGTGAATATCTTATAAATTTTAGATTTCTTCCTTACATGCCCTGTAGCAATCATTTGATTCGGATATTTAAGGCCGATATGGATTGCAGGATTTGCTAGTAGTCCTACAGCGGGGTCGATAATGTAGAGCACGACAGCATCACATCTCATCACATCTTTAGTCAGTTTGACTATTACTTTAAGTGCTGTTTCTAAACTGCCTGATAAGATTGCTGGTGCAACCTTCTCAAATATATTCTGAACGTTTTTTCGACGTTCAAATAGTTTATAATTCTGTAGTGCGAGTGCGGCTTGTTCGGCGTAAGAAATTAGGACTTCCGCATGTGTGTGATCAAACTTTCTTCCTAAATCATCGTTTACAAATAGTACACCAATGGGTTTACCAGCAAAACGCACAGGCACAGCAAGTACAGCCCCTTTCTGAATTCTTCTTAAATGAGGCTCTCGATCTATAATCCACTTTTCATAATCATCTATAATGTAATAAGGAGGGGCGTTGGCTTCCACTAATCTTCCCGCGAATCCTTCCCCAACTGGCATGTGTTTTACTATTGTATTTCTGTGCCATGAAGCCACGAGGAATAAAATACCTTGATCTTCATCATATTCGCGCAATCCTGCGCGTGGTGCTCCTAACAGTTCGGCAGCACGCTGTACAATTTCTTTAAACAGAACTTTATGACTAATCTTTCTCGCTAGGAAATCAAGATTTTTTTCAAGCAATAATCTAAGATTTTTGTTTGTATCAATTTCTTTTTCATAATGATTTATTGCTACATTCGCTAAGTTAACAAATAATCTTATTGCATCCAATTCACTATGTCCAAACTCATGTCTGTATAAATAATTCACAAACAAGATTGCTTTCCTATTATTGACTGAGTGAAGATCAAGGGCAAATGCAGCATAGGATTGAATATTATTCGACAGGATGAACTCACTCGTTTTTGCATGTGCGTCGCCCTCTATTTCGTTTCTGATATACTCCTTCCCACCTTCCAACTCTCGAAATATACGATTTCTTGGCAGATCTAAGAGGCTTTCATTCATCATGTCTTCATCATGCAGACCGGCTACTGACCTTAGTACAAGTTCATCAGTACGATTATCATAGTAATAAAGCGTTGCGGAATCACAACCTGTTATGTGGCGAATATCTTGAACGATTTTATCTAAAGTAGAGTTAATGTCACCATTTAATACAACCCTGGCAAGATCAGTTGACTTTTCAGTAATTTTAACTAGGTTCTCTAAAATATCTGATCTAACAACTTCGCCAACAATACGATTTTCCCCAAACTCGAGTAACTGTTGAGCCTCTTCTTCAGTAAAGTTGTGACCAAGCTCGCGATCAAGTGACAAAACGCCGATAATCTCACCTAGCCACTTTAGTTTGACTTTGAGTATGGAAGGGAATACACGTTTTCCACCGTAATATTTCAGTCCATGAAGAGATGCATTATAATTTGGATGAATAATATAATCATCTGTGATCCGAATTAAATGTCCGGCAAGGCCTTCCCCGACCTTTAGAGAGACACTCAAATTATGTTTGTATCCACCCATAAAAACTAAAATATTTCTATTTCGATCATACCTATGAATACAGGCGCGTTTTGCAGAAAATAGCTCTGCAGTCTGTTCCAATAGCACATTTAATATTCTATTACGACCTATTTCGTTATTCTTATTTAATGAAATGAGGAGTTTTTTGCCTATTAGCTCACAGAATTCGATTTCGCTGTCCGAGGGAGAGTGTTTTTGGTTAGTAAAGAGCAGAATAGTATAATCAAAGTCATCGATGGGCATACGATAGAATACGTGTTCGATTAAAAACGTGTCAAAAGTGCTGTTGTGATAGTTTGTTTGCGATAACTTTTCTCTAAAGTAATCGAGTGTTTGCAAATATTGCGGAGTGGGATCAGGATACCAAGCAATTGGAAAATATGTATTTGATATCACAACCACTGCTTGATCCGCAGTAGTAAAACTAATCAAAACTTTGAGAGCGGATTCAAGCACATCGACAGTATCAAAGCTACTGTCCATTTCATCATTCAACTTCTGAAGAAGGTTAAGGCTCTCCATGAATTATTGCCCTCTCGTTCTTGTTATTTTGACTCTGTAGAGTTTGATTAAAATTTCTTCTTAAGAAATCCAAATGGCATGTATAGAAATAGATACTAATTTTGATATTATAAAATAACTAAACTTATTGGAGTAACTGTATTCAACAGATTTCTATAAGTAAGTATAACTCAACAAATTAGCGTAACACATTATATTTATTTTAGCTAATATTTGCTAAATTGCTCTAAATTAGAGAATTCATTGCACATCTGGATCATAGTAGTTAAAACATACACTGACACCCGACGAAAAATACGCACATTCTGTAAACAAACTGTAAGCCGCTGTTTTTAATCGCTGCCCGCACCCGTTCGCGGCTTTCGCGCACCGCCGAATCCGGCAGGCCAACTATCGTAAAACTGGGAATGCCGACACGTGGGTTGAAATCAACTTCAACGTCAACAATCGAACCTTCAAGTCCAACAACAGCGCAGGCATGGGCGATAGCAAGCATAAAATGTCCACTTTTTTGATGAGATTAATTGACGACAAATTTATTATAGTGAAGTTTGTGGGTCTTGCAGGCTATAGCTTACTGGTAAATGCCCTCACATCATCAACTGATCTCGCACCTGCCATCGGCCCTTGCTCCATGACCGCCATCGCGCCGCAGGCGTTCGCAAATCTTGCCGCTTCCGCCGGGGAGTCACCCGCCAACCAGCGCAGCAGGAATCCCGCGTCAAACGAGTCGCCTGCTCCGGTAGGATCAACCTCGTTGACTGCGAAACCGGGGATATGCTCTGAGCCTGATTGGGTGAAAACAGTGCAGCCATTTGCGCCGTCGGTCACAACAACGATGCGCTCTGGTTTTGCCTCTAACCATGACAAAACGGCAGTATTCAAATCCGAAATTCCGGTCAGATTTATGACTTCCTGCGCTGTCGGGAGAATGATATTTGCCGCCTCAATAAATGGCTGAAAAGCATCTCGCGCCCGTTCAGCAGACATCAACTGTGGGCGTATATTAGGGTCAAAGCTGATTTTCGCACCAACTTTTTGGGCGATTTCCAGCGCACGAAGACCAGTTTTCAGCGCATTATCATTGACCGAAAGGCTCGAACCGCTGATATGCAAACAGCGCAGTCCTTCAAAAAGTGATTCTTCCAGCATGTCTGGCGTTATCTGTCCTGCCGCTGCCTGCGCGACATGAAACACAAAATCGCGAGAGCCATCGGAGTCATAGGCGATAAACGCCACGCCTGTCGCATAAGTCGAGAGGACATGCAGACCGCGCGGATCAACACCATCATCGTGCAATTGGTTCAGCAGGCATCGCCCAAACGCATCATCACCCACACAGCCTACCGCCATCACGCTCGCGCCCAAACGGGCTGCCTGAGCCGCAAAAATCAACGGCGCACCGCTTGGATAAGGCCCTAAAAATGTCCCTGGACGATCTAAGGGTTGATCACTCCCGGTACGCATGATCTCAACCAACGCCTCGCCAAATGTCAAAATGTCGAGACTCATCGAAATTGCACCTATCGTGCTAGCCACGCCCCATCAACAGGGATGATCGCGCCATGCACATAACGTGACGCATCCGATGCGAGAAACACAGCGACACCCTTCAAGTCATCTGGTACGCCCCATCGCCCCGCCGGGATGCGATCCATGAGCGATTTACTGCGTACCGGATCATTGCGGAGCGCCGTTGTGTTATCGGTTTCAAAATAGCCGGGGGCGATAGCGTTGACGTTGATATTGAGCGATGACCATTCATTCGCCATCGTTTTGGTAATTCCCGCAACGGCATGTTTGGCAGCAGAATAGGCGGGAATGAGAATACCACCCTGGAAGGAAATTAATGAGGCAACGTTGATAATTTTGCCACTACCCTGCTTGTTCATAATCCGACCAGCCGCCTGCGAGAGGAAAAAAATGGCTTTCAGATTCACTTGAATAACAGCGTCCCAATCTTCCTCGCTGAATTCCAATGAGGGCGCACGCCGGACAATGCCCGCATTATTAACGAGAATATCCAACCGCCCCATTTCGCCTACAACCTGTCCGACAATCTCATTCAATTTCGCGACGGGAGCTTCCAGCAAATCGCATTCGATGGGCAAAAATCGCCTGCCGAGCGCTTCGACCTGCTGCTGTGTTTCCTCGTAGCGGGTCGTATACATCCCGGCGATGTCCGCGCCCGCCTCTGCTAATCCTACCGCAATCGCCTGACCAATACCGCGTCCGCAGCCCGTGACCAGCGCGACTTTATTATCTAAACGAAACGATTCCAGAACGCTCATATTACCCTTTAAGTCCGAAGCCCTGCACACCCTGCACAAAATAACGCTGTAAAACGATGAAAAGCGCCATGATCGGCAGCGTAACAATCGTCGCGACAGCAAACATACGCGGATAATCGGGCCGCCCAAGCTGGATCGCCGTACCCTTGATGAAACGCTGCGCACCCAGAGCAATCGGTGCGATTTCTTTATTCCCGCCTGCGAAAACCAGCGGGTTCAGATAATCATTCCACACGGCGACGAACTGGAAGATCACCAGCACGATTAACGCCGAGCGCAGCAGTGGGAAATAAATACGCACAAGAATTTGAATCGTATTTGCACCATCCACCCGTGCCGCTTCTTCATAATCGCGCGGGATGGTTTGATAAACCTGCCGCATCAGAAAGATATAGAAGGCGTTCACCAACCCCGGCAGTAACAGCGCTGGCCAGGTATTGATAAAACCACTACCACCCTGTCCGAAAATATCATTTCCACCCACGCCTGGAAACCGAGCGAATCCAATAAAGGTCGGCAGAAGATAAACAATTCCGGGAACCATCATGGACGAAAGCAAAAACATGAAAACGAGGTCGCGTCCGCGAAATTTCAAGCGCGTAAAGACATAACCGCACAGAATGGCGACTGTCGCGGGGACAATGATATACCACGCCACGCGGATCATCGTATTGATCACCCACTGCCACAAATCCCTGCCAGCAAAAAAGTTGATCCAGTTATCGAAGTACAACGCGCTTGGAGTCGGAAACCATGTGCTGCGAAAATAATCTGCCTGGCTCGAAAGGCCGCCAACGAGCGCAAACAACAGCGGGTAGAACATGACCAGACTGGTGCTGATGAGAAAAAGATAAAGCAGTATCCGTCCGATGCGGATTGGGGAGCGTGTCGGTTTGTCTTGTGTAATTGTCGCCATTTTTATGCCTCATCCGTCGATGACTGCCCCATCAGGCGCAGGTTGAGAAAACTTGCCCACAGGAGGATCAGGAGCATGATGGTCGCCTGGGTCGCTGCCATACCAAAATCCTGATTTTGGAAAGCATCCTTATAAATCTGCGTCATCATGACGTTGGTCGTGTTTCCAGGTTGACCGTTGGTAATCAACAGGATCGGCTCAAAAATCTGAAAGCCGTTGATAAGCCCTGTCACCAGAACAAAAACCGTCATCGGACGCAGCAGCGGCAGAATAATATGGCGGATGAGTCTCCAACCAGAAGCGCCATCAACTTTGGCCGCGTCAATGACTTCTGTCGAGATACCTTGCAGCCCTGCCAGAAACAGCAGCATCGAAGAGCCGACACCGCGCCAGATCGCAAACACGATAATAAAAACACGCGCGAAATCCGTATTAATTTGCCAGATAAGTTCAGGCTGTCCCAGGCTTTTCATGATGCCGCTGATAACACCCGTCCCTGGCGCGATAAACACGTTGGCAACCTGCGCTGTCACCGCCGCCGAAGTCAGGGTCGGCACGTACCACATCGTCCGGTAGATCCCCAGCCCCTTCACTTTTTCATTGAGCGCCATCGCCACCAGAAAGCCCAGTAACGCGCTCACCAGAAGGATAGTTATTGCAAAAAACAGCGTATTCACCAAGACCTGGATATAAAGCGGCGTTCTGATAAATGCCTCAAAATTGGCGAGGCCAACCCATTTAGCCTCTTGAAGACCATTCCAATCTATAAAGCTGACGAACAGATTGGCAATAACCGGCGCAACATAAAAAATCACGTAGTAAATAAGGATGGGAGTGAGGATAATCCAGGCTTCCATCGTATGGCGGTGGCGCGAATAAAACAGGTTGAAGCGTTCACGCGATGACGACGGTGCAGATTGAAGCGCAACTGTTCGTTCCATAAAACATTACCTATTCCATTTATTTTTGCAGTGGATATTTTTATCTCAGGGAGCGCCAATAGTTGTGCGCTCCCCGAAAATGAGCATCATCCAGAGACCATGTTATAGTCCTGGATGATGATTTTCGATAAAACAGCTTACGAAGCCGCTATCGCCTCAGCCTGTGCCTGATAGTCATCGAGAATTTCCTTGACCGAACGATCAGAGGTCAAAATCTCGCCGAACATCGTATTCCACAGGGCATTCAGTTCTGGATAGTTATTGGCCCAGGCTGGCAGCTTGCGAACGTCACCGTTCAGCAATTCGTCCATGTAACCCAGGAAACGTCCAGTGAAGGCGGTTGGCTCTTCACCGTCCCAGTATTCTGGAACCGATGAGGTATCGCCATCAGCGACAGCAGCAATCGTTTGCAAGGCGCTCTGGGTCGAGGGCAGACGACCATATGCCCAGAAAGCGTCATTCTGCACTTCGTCACTGACCAGCCATTCCAGGAACATCATGGCTTCAGCTTTTTGTGTGCTGCTTTCGAGGACGGCGTAATTCGCATTACCGACGACCACGTTCGCACGCGCTCCACCTTCATCCGGTACTGGCAGGGGGAAGTAACGGCAGTCGGCGCAACCACTGCTGGCTGCCCAGGCGGGGTGCCATGCGCCAGCAGTTTGCATAGCATCGAGGCCTGCGAACAATTGGCTGAAGACGAAGCCTTCATCACCATTGAAAGCCAACCCAGGAGGGGTCAACTGATACAATTCACGGAACCATTCGTAGACCTTGATTGAAGCTTCGTCGTTCCATGTTGGGTTCACGCAGCCTTCATCGCAGAAGTCCGCACCCGTCTGGTAAACATAGGGAGCGACACGGAACTGCGCTGCCACAGGCCACTGAGTCGGGCCAAGCAGCGAGAAACCGTAATATTCACCACTGCCTGCGGCGCTGATCTGGCGCGCGACTTCCGTCACCTTATTCCAGGTCGAGAGGTCGAGTGTATCAGGATCGAGTCCGGCTTTACGAACGACATCGGCGTTCACTTCAAGAGCGAACACCGCTGTGAAAGCAGCAATACCATACACGGTACCTTCAGCATCCGTAACCGGAAGCAGCGGGCCAGCGACCTGGTTTGCCATGACTTCTTCTGAAATCGCCAACGGAGCCAGTGATCCATTCGCAACCAGCGACGGCATGAACGATTCGCCCGTGATGATGTCTGGTGCTGTACCGCCAAGCTGCGCGGTCACGATGTTCTGGCGCAGTTCTTCGTCCCAACCATGATCTTCAATTTGAAGCTTGATATTGGGATGCGCGGCTTCCCAGCCTTCGATAACGGTGCGGCCATAGGGAGTGCAGGCATCAGCGGTCATATCCGCAGCGCACTGTGTAATCCCACCCTCACCCCAGATAACCAGTGTAATTTCTTCCTGGGCGGCAACTGTGCCAACCAGCACGACCAACATAATAGTGCTTATGAGAAGCGCTAAACGACGCATTTTTGACCCCTTCATATACAAATTCACGATGTAAGTTTCAAAAAATCAAATACCTTGTTCAGTTGATAGAATACCCCTTTCACTTGAGAATATTACGACGCATTGTAGCGCTAGAATTCCGGCTCGGCAAGCAATATGCACCAAATTGACGATCTTATGCGCTATCTTACTTTTTGCGCCGACTCTGCCCTTTTCGTTCCTCAAGAATATTGCAGGACTGCCACGTCACTTCGTCATTTTGTTTTTTGATTTTAAATGTTTTGATCTCATAGGGCTGGAACTCGAAGGTCTGCACAGCGCTGCCTTCCATGCTGACCTGTGTCGTTACAGTCTGCCCAATCGTCTCCGCCAGCCGGATGATGAGCGTGTTATCGCGTTCGGCTTTTTTCAGCGCACTTAGGATAACCGTCGCTGGCGCGATCTGTAAAAATGGCGCGGGTTGAGCAGGCGCATTTTCCGGCGACGAAGGCGGGAAAAAGGTGAAAATTCGCTCTAGTGGCTGATTCAATTCCAGCGCTGCGGGGATAAGCTGTTTGGCAACGCCTTCACCATTTGCGCCAGCCAGCAGCCGGAAGCGCGTATCAATCTGCGTCTGATCCATAAACGTATAAGATTTCGCTGTGTCCAGTCCGGGTGGCTCCTCGTCCCAATGGCAGTGAACCCCGCCTCGGCTGATGCTTAAACCCAATGTGCCATCCGCCGCAATATCCAGCCCATTCTGACCGTTATTGGCGATCCCGACAGTCAATGAGGGTGATTCAAGTCGAACCCAACGCGCATAGGGGTATTCGGTGGCATCGGTTGGTCGCTCGGCTGTGCCATAAGGAACTTCGACAATGGCCCGCGCTTCAGGAAGATTAAATGGGAACACCAGCTTAATCATTTTTCGTCGTGCTTGCATGTAAAGCCGCACATCAAGGTCGATATAGGGGAGATCGTCATAAAACGTAAATCGGATCGACGCACGGGAGTGCTGCCAGCCGACCAGACATTCCACCGTCACAGAAACAGGCCCCTGCGCGATAATGCGTGTGGATGGGCCAAAATAGCCTTCCATGCCGACAAAATCGCCGACTTCCTGCGCGGTCAGGCCTTTGAAAGCGCTGACAGGCACATTAAAAATCGCATTATTCTCGCCGCCCCAGGCATGTGCAATATCCTGCATCGCGAACAACTGCACGGGTGCGGTGAGCAAGTTGTGTCCGCTACCCTTGTCAATCAGGCTAATCAGCGCATCCTGATCGTGCGAAAAACTCGCTTTCCACCACTCGTTCTCGACAACAATTCCATCTTCCTGATTTTCAACGGTAAGCACACCCGAAGTATCCGGTTTGGGTTCTTCATAACGGAGTTCATAACGCCGAGCCGTCAGCGGTGGAATATCGGCGATAAAACCAACGTAAGGCTGCCATAAACTGTTGTCCAGCACAATCGAATGACCGCCGTTATCCTGTTTTGTCACCTGGGTGTTGCTATCGTCGTAAAGCGTATAAGGCAATTTGGGCGCAACCTGGCTGTAGGAGCGCATGAAATTTAAGCCGACATACGAGCGCATCGGCGTGCTGTGCGGATTCAAAACATAAATTGGGATTGTGCCTTCTTTCGGTGGCACGTTTGGCAAAATCGCGTGTTGTGACCGCGTGATAACCCGACGGGCAACATCATGCGCATAGCCGTACATATCCATTACGCCGGGGAGCGCATCCTCCAGAAGCGAGCCGCATAAAACATCGTGGAAGGTGTTGAACATCAGGCGTTTCCAGGCCAGACGAAAATCATCAGCAGGATAAGCCTGTCCGTAACGCCACCACGCGATAGCAGCCCAGCGCTCCGCTGAGGCCAGCAGCGCTTCACCCTCGCGCAGTTCCCGCTTGATCGGCGCGACAGAGGTATAGCATCCGGCCAGCGTGCGCTGAAGTTCACCGCGATGTACCGGATATTTGGCGAAATTTTGCTTGATTCGCGCGAGATAGGCTTCCGGCGTACTGTGGCGTACTTCGATGTCGCTGCCCGCAAATTCGGCAATAATCTCGCGAAATTTATCGAGGTCGCCGCGTGTCGCACCACCGCCATGATCGCCTAATCCCCATGTGACGAGCACATCCTCACCTGTTTCACGGGCAATATTGACACCCGCCCGCGCCTGCATTTGCGCCTGACCGTCGCCGGGGGTGCAGTACCAGCCCGCGTTGGGGCGAACGGTGATAATTTCCGTGCCGTCAACCCCCTGCCAGCGGTAAACCGGGCCGGGTAGTTCCATTTGGCTAATCGTCGGACGGCAGTGAATATACATTTCAAATCCCGACTCTTTCAGAAGTTGCGGGATTGTGCCGGGATGCCCAAACGTATCAAAATTGTAGGACACGGTAGGACGCACACCGAATTTCTGCTGAAAATAGCGCCGGCCTTCCATAATCAGCCTCACCACTGTTTCGCCGCCGGACAGATTCAAATCCGGCTGCAAATACCAGCCACCTGTGATATTCCAGCGTCCGGCCTTGACGTGCTTGCGAATGCGCTCAAACAGCGTCGGGTCATACTCCTCGACCCATTCGTAAATCAGACTTTCATTGTGGTTAAAAATAAATTCGGGGTATTCATCGAGCAGATTAGCCGCCGTGCGAAAAGTCGAAATGGCCTCACGCGCCCCTTCTTCCCAGCCCCACATCCACACCGGGTCGATATGCGCCTGACAAAACAGGTGAACAATCGGACGATCAGGCATAATTATCTCCTAAATTGAAAACTAATTGAGAAATATTCAAAATCCACAGCCACTTGTTTGACCAACCATCCTGGCGCTGTCAACGAATAGCAGCGCCAGGATACATATCAACTAATAGACGTGGACAGTACCATCGGCGCGGCGCACCAACGGCATCCAGGCCGGATTATAGGGGTACTTCGCCGCCAAATCTTCGCGTATATCCAGGCCGATGCCCGGTGTTTCGTTTGGATAAGCATAGCCATCGCGCATTTCATACGCGCCGGGAATAACTTCATAGGTCTGGTCAGGGAAGCGTGTCCATTCCTGTACGCCGAAATTCGGGATGACGACATCCACACTGACCGCCGCCGCCTGCCCAATCGGCCCAATATCCGCCGCGCCATGAAACGCGCTCTTGATCTGGTAAGGTTCAGCCAGAGTCATCATTTTGTAGGCTTCGGTAATGCCACCAATGTGAATGGGCGCACAACGAATGTAATCAATTAACTGTTCGCGGAACAGCATCAGATACTGCTCACGCGCGGTAATAATCTCGCCAATCGCCAGTGCCGTCGTCGATTGCGCACGAATCAGCCGGAAGCCTTCGAGATATTCCGGGCGCAGCGCATCTTCGAGATAAAACAGGCGATACGGTTCAAGGTCTTTGGCGACCCGCGCGGCCTGAATCGGGGTCAACTGCTCGTGAACGTCGTGGAGCAGTTCAATTTCCAGGCCAACGGTGTTGCGGAGGTGATCGAACAGCGGCGCGACTTGCAGCATATATGGGGTAGGCTCAAAAGTGTCCGTTGGTGGGAGATCGGGGCGGCGGGGCGAACTTCGCGCGAGCATACCCGCGCCACCATATGGCCCTGGCTGTGCGCGGATGGCCTTATACCCACGTTCCATAAAGCTGCGAACGCTGTCCTCAACTTCTACATGATCTTTACCATGTGCGTGACCGTAAACCATCGCGCCTTCACGCGCCTTGCCACCGAGCAGTTGATAAACGGGCATCCCGGCTTTTTTGCCTTTGATGTCCCACAGAGCAATATCAATTGCCGACAACGCCGACTTAAAAATCGGGCCGTTACGCCAGTAGCCCCAGTGGTATAAAAGCTGCCAAATGTCGCCAACGCGGTCTTCGTCATGACCGATAATAAGTTCGCCCATATGCTGGAGCATCGAAGCAACCGTCGCTTCGTTACCATTAAGCGTCCCATCGCCAACCCCATAAACGCCCTGGTCGGTTTCGATCTTCACCAGCGTGTAATTGCGTCCTGGGCAAGTCAAAATTACTTTTACTGCGGTAATTGCCATTAGATTATCCTTTTCGGAGAAAATATTTGAGTCAAATTGATATAAACAACAGAATATCACCTCTATCTCTATGGTGACTACTTGATGCTCAGAATTTACCCTTATTATGACATCAAGGAAAGTCCAATGAGACCAAATCATCCATTTTTATTCGCCGATTCACGTTATACTGGCACGAAATTAATAATCACTTTGAGGGAAAATCTTATGACAAGTTTCAACGGCTTGAATATGGGGTTAGGTAATCTCTCGACGCTATCCAACGCCCAGACACGTTCGATCAGCGCAGAAAATTTTAATGGCGAAAAAGGCAAAGGCGGCATGGCAACCGAGGGCGCAGGCGCAGGTGCCGCCCGCGAACTTGGCCGTCCCTGGAAAATATCGCCGTGCATCACGCTCCAGTCCAAAGAGACGCGCACCATCGCGGAAATTACTGGCCCCGGCGCGATCCAGCAAATCTGGATAACCGTTTTCCCGACATGGTGGCGCAGATTAGTCATTCGCTTTTATTGGGATGACGAGCCGACACCCTCGATTGAAGTGCCGCTTGGCGACTTTTTCTGCAATGGCTGGGGTGTTCGCTGCAATATCACCTCGCTGCCGCTGGCGGTCAATCCAGCGGGCGGATTCAATTCCTATTGGGAGATGCCTTTCCGCAAAAGCGCCCGTATCACTGTTGAAAACCTCGTGGATGAACCCTGTAATGGCTTTTTCTATCAAATTAACTATACCCTGACCGATGTACCGGATAACGCGGCCTATTTCCATGCCCAATGGCGGCGCAATAACCCCCTCCCCTACATGACCGACCATACCCTGCTCGATGGAGTCAAAGGCCAGGGACATTTCGTCGGCACATACATGGCATGGGGATCGCATAATAGCGGCTGGTGGGGCGAAGGCGAAATCAAGTTCTTCATGGACGGCGATACCGATTATCCGACCATTTGCGGCACTGGCACGGAAGATTATTTCGGCGGTGCATGGGGCTTTGAAATGCCGCAGGGCGAATACGGTGTTTTCAGTTCGCCATTTTGCGGGATGCCACAGGTGATTAAGCCCAATGGCCTCTACCAGAGTCAGCAGCGTTTCGGTCTTTACCGCTGGCATATCATGGATCCGGTTCGATTCCAGCAAGACCTGCGCGTGACGATGCAGGCAATTGGATGGCGCTCCGAGGGGCGCTACCTGCCGCTGCAAGACGACATCGCCTCAACGTCATTCTGGTATCAGGCCGAGCCACATGCACCGTTCCCGACTTTGCCAGACCGCAACGGGCTGGAAGTGATTTAATTTGAAATACGAACCACAGAGCCACAGAGGTCACTGAGAAGTCAAGATTTTTCTTTTCGTTTCTTAGCGCCCTTTGCATCTTCGTGTCTTTGCGTTAAGTGTTGATTTTCGCGACAGCTTATTTCTTGGAGGCTATAGATGTCTGACTTAGCAATTCTAGGCGGGAAGCCGACCCGCACCGAGCCGTATCCCGCATGGCCTGTCCACGACGAGCGCGATGTCGAGGCCGTATCCAATGTCGTTCGATCCGGCAATTGGGGCGGACATCCCTACCCTGGCCCACAAACCGCCGAATTTTGCCGCCGATTCGCTGAACTTCAGGGTGGGAAATATGCTGTCGCGATGGCAAATGGCACGATTACGATGGAAGTCGCGCTGCGGGCTGCGGGCATCGGCTGGGGAGATGAAGTTATCGTCCCTGCCGCTACGTTTCAGGCCACCGCCGCCGCGCCGATGGCAGCCGGAGCGATTCCGGTGATTGTCGATATTGACCGCGAAACTTTTTGTATTGACCCAAAAGGGGTTGAAGCGGCTATCACGCCGCGCACTCGCGCCATCATTCCCGTGCATCTGGCCTCGCAAATGGCCGATATGGACGCGATTATGGATATTGCCGAACGCCATAACCTTATTGTGGTCGAGGACTGCGCCCACGCGCACGGCGCAAAGTGGCGCGGTATGGGTGCGGGGACAATCGGGCATTTTGGATCGTTCAGCCTGCAATCGTCCAAAAGCCTCACGACTGGCGAGGGTGGCGTTTTGCTGTGTCGCACCGAAGAACTGGCGCTCAAAGCGACCAGCATTATCGACTGTGGACGGCCTCATGACGCAAACGGCGAACTCGTGACAATGGGTGCGAACTTCCGCATGAGCGAACTTCACTGTGCGCTGGGTGTCGTCGCTGTCGAACGCTTCCCGGCGCAGTTTGCGGAACGCGAAGAAACAGCCGCCTATATGGATGAGGCGTTGAGCGAAGTCACTGGTATTCGGATTCTGCGGCGTGACCCGCGCCATACCGCCCGCGCCGTCTATTGCTACACATTCGCCATCGACCCGGAAAAATTTGGTGCAACTAACCACGTGGTCTGTGCTGCGCTCCATGCCGAGGGGATTTCAGCCTCACCGGGCTACTCACCCATGAACAAATATGATCTGTTCCAACCGCAAAACTCGCGCCTGCCCGTGCCAAGCGCCTTCCCCGAACGCTTCGAATTCGAGAAAATGAATTTTGCTGAAGCCGAGTGCCTTTATAATGGTGAGTCGATGTGGTTGAATGAAGGTGTTTTCCGTTCCGGCAAGCAGGGTGTGGATGATGTGGTGAACGCGCTCAAGAAAATTCAAGCCGCCGTGCAAGAAGAAGGCGTTGTCGAACGCATCAAGCAAGCAGCGGGAAAATAAGCGTTTCAGCTTGTCAGCACTTCAGCCAGTCAGCCAAAATAAATGCTGAAGCGCTGACAGGCTTCTATCCTGGTACTCGCAGATACTTTTGCCGAGTCGCCAGCGTTGCCTCTAGCTGTTCCGGTGTCAGCAGCGACCAGAACAAATCCGGCGTGACGATTTTCCCTGCACCTGTTTCGGCGTATCGACGTAATATATCGAAAAACGCATCTGTACCCAGATCGTCGCGCAGGTCATTCATCATCCGTGCGCCGAGGAGATAGATCGCGTTGATATAATCGCGAATCGACGCAAACTCGTAAACGTTGCTGTCCACGAAGCCTTGCGGTGTATAGTTGTTGACGCGGAAATCCCACCACCAATCACGTAGTTCAGGATAATACTCTTCAATGAAGACATACTCGCTGTAGGTTGCCAGTGCTTCATCCAACCAAGGGTATTGCGCCTGATCGTTTCCAACGTGTGCGTACCACCATTGGTGCGCGACTTCATGCACCGTAATCAGCATCAAATACGAGGCCGGGCTGCCGACAAAGCGCCGGAACCAGTCACCGCTGACAAATACAAGCCCTGTAAATTCCATGCCATCGGGAAAATCGCCCTGAACGACGACCATCCGCGAGTAGGGGTATGCGCCATACAAATCACTGAACATCGCAACGGCTGTGGAAGCCGTTTTCAATGCATAATCGGCGCTGTCAATGATGCTACCGGAATCAGTTGTCACTTGCGCATCGGCAAAAGCGTAGACATCGACCTGGACACCGTTAGTCGCCTGTTGGCTGATAACCTGAAATTCTTCGCTCAGACTCAGTGTAAAATCACGCGAACTCGGCAGGACAAACTGCCAGGTTCGGGGGCTGACATGGGTCACTTCGCCGGGGCCAGCGATCTGTAACGCATCGGATGCACCCGACACGTTAACTGTCACATCCCAATCAGCCGCGTCCATTACTGTCTGCTCGCCGATGAGAGAGGCTTCCTCTGTAATCCAGCGACCATTCATATGCGGCGCGACGACTGGAAGCCAATTTCCGAGGTTTAACTGGCGCTCACTGTGGCCAAAAAATCCCTTGAAGGCATTCATGCCCTGCCCAACGACTGGCACATTGAGTTGAAATGCCAAATCCAGAGTCAGCGCACATTCCGGCTCAAGCGGCTGTGGCAGCTCCACTGTCAAGCGCCGTCCGGTAAGTTCATAGGCTACTTCGAGCGAATCGCGACCAAATCTGACTGATTCTATAGTGAACGCGCCCGGCCATTGATTCGCTTCTACATTTAAAATAATTTCCGGTAATGATTCGTTTGCAAGATTCGCATAGCGGATATTCTGGCGAGCGACTAACGCGCGTTCCGAATAATTCACATTGGCGACAACTGTATGCTGCTGTGACGCGCTTTGTGCATCAACGGGCAGGCAATCCGACAAGACCGGAGTCGCCGTCGCCTCTGGCTCAACACTGGGGATTTCCTGAATATGCCTGTCAATCGTTGGCACTAGGGTGGACGGGACAACGCGAATACTTGTCGCTGTCGGCGGCAATGCGTCAGCAGCATTGGAATCACAAGCAGTCAAAATGAGCCAAAGCAGGAGGAGAGCGTAGCGAATCATCATATCGCGCATGATACACCGCGCATCAAGAAATTGCCAAGCGGCATCTATCAGTCTTCATAGAAAGTGCTTTTCGCCTTCACCAAATCATGATATGATCTTTGACGGTTTTATCAGTTCAGCAATGATGCACATAAATGCCCAATATTTGAGGGGGAAACTTGAGTCAAAACACTTTGAGCGGTCAACTACAGGGTTTAGTTCGGTTAACACGCTGGAAAGAATATGTACCCTTTGTCGTTCCATTGACCGTATTAGGCGCACTGCTGGCTGCCCGCCCCCACAATATTAACCTCGATTGGCGGCTGGTCGTTGTGACACTGGCAAATATCCTGGCGGTTGCTTACGCTTTCATGATTAATGACATCGAGGATGCGCCCGATGATGCCCGCGACCCGGATCGCGCTGCCCGTAACCCCATTACAATGGGTGAGATTGGCATTCGTTTCGGCTACAACGCCTGCCGCGTCGTCGCGGTTGCCACTCTGATTTGTTACGCTTTTGGTGGACTTTCCGTTTTTCTCATCGGCGTTGGCACCCTTCTACTCTCGCATCTCTATTCCTGGCGACCTGTCCGGCTTAAAGCCTGGCCCGTGACCGATATTGTCTCGCATTCTCTCATGTTAAGCGGGCTGCTCCTCGTCGCAGGCTACTACATTTACGATAATCAGCCAGGAATTGTCTGGTTTGTGGCTGCGGCTGTGACATTGGTTTCGGTCTACGGTCAGCTTTATAACCAGCTTCGCGACTATGACATGGATAAAGCGGCTGGATTGCGCAACACGGCGATCATTCTGGGCGAAAATAACACCCGCTGGGCGATGTATCTGGCAATTGCGCTGGCCGTGGCGTGCTTATTAGCTGCAATTGTGCAGGGAATCTTTCCGCTGTGGTTGGGACTAGTCCTGCTTTTGAGTATTGTCGTCAGCATGTTCTTCCGTCCGCGAACCGATATGCGCGGCACAATCGCGACGGATAGCAGCGGCGCGGCGCAAGTCCAGGGCATCATCGTCATCAACCTGACAATGGCTGTCTGGCTGGCACAGGTACTTTACGCGCAGGTTTTTCTGGTCTGAACCTGATTCGTATCTAAGTTTGCATCAAAACCAGACTCCGCTAGAAGTCTGGTTTTTTATTGCGAAGTTGGCAACCAACTATTGGCGCAGGCGGCGGGTTCTCATTACAATTATGCGTGAGCATATTCGATCAAATGAAAAGTGTAGTCGGCAATGACCAATGGTGACAATAAATCTGCCCTGATACTGGTTGTAGATGATATACCTGATACCCTGGACTTATTAGCAAACTGGCTCGAACTTCATAATTTCAGCACCATCAAGGCGACCAGCGGCAAACAAGCGCTCGATATGGCTGCGGAACACCGGCCCGATCTCATTTTGCTGGACGTGATGATGCCCAAAATGGATGGCATTGAAACCTGCCGCCAGCTAAAGGCCAATCATCAGACAGCCAGCATTCCTATTATTCTGGTGACAGCTAAAGATCCCAGCGATGCTCGCGCCGAGGGTATGATCGCAGGTGCGATTGATTACATTACCAAGCCCGTCAATTTGCAAGACCTCACGACGAGAGTTGAGACGGTACTGGCAGCAGACCGCGAATCGCCTGTTGATGTGCAGCGCTTGCTGGAAGAAATCTCGCATACTGCCCTCGCCATTCTGGGGAGCGCGATGGTCTGGGTCTTATCACTGGATACCGTCAATAATACGCTGGTCAGCCGCACACTCGTGACCAACAGCGGTTCGCGCGAAGAAACTCAATTTCTCCTCAAGGCAGGCAACAATCAATCAGTACCGGAGTTTTCATTAGAAGACATCCATAATCCACTCTGTGGAACCGTCATCAGACGCCAGATGAGCATCAACATTCCCATCAAGCGATTACAGGACGAGCCTTCCACAAGAGGACTAGCTGAGGCCGTTGAGCAGCTTCAACTCAATTTCATTTCCATTGTGCCATTGATCGCGGCGGGTAAAACTGCCGGAGTCATGGCGCTCGGCAATTATCAGCTACAGAACATGGAATCACCCCGTGCGCGGCAGATTTTGGCCTCATTTGGCAGTCAGGCGGCAACGGCTCTGGAATATTCGCGGCTGATGAGCGACCTCAACCGCCGCGAAGACGAACGCCAGACCGATCAGGCTTTCCGCAAAATGATCCTGGACACGATGAGTGATGCTCTGGTCGTCATCAATTCGAGGGGTGTCATTAAATATGTCAATCGCCGGATGCTGCGCATGTCCGGTTATCCGCCCAGCTATCTTGAAGGCAAGATTGTGGGCGACCTGTTTCATCCCGAAGATCGACAGGAGATCATGACGGGCTTGCTGGCGGAAAAAGCCACAACCATGAAATTCGATCAGCGCCTCATCACTTTTGAAGAAAAAATTATCCCGGTTTTGCTGGCACGTTCCCGGTCACAATCGCTCGATAATCAGGTGATCGTCCTCACTGACCAGACGGAACAAAAAGAACGTGAGCGCGACCTTGAGCAACAGGCGATCATGCTGGAACGACAGACCAGCCGCTTGAAAGCGCTGAACAAAGCCGCGCAAACCATTGCTGCAAATTTATCGCTGCACGACACGCTCAAGGATATTCTGCACTCAGCGACGCAGGTTGTCGAAGCACAGGGCGCATCCTTATTCCTGGTCAATCGTGACAATCATGAGGAGTTAATTGTCGTCGCGGCGGTTGGTTATCGTGCCGATGACCTCATCAATTTGCGTGTACCGATGGGCAAAGGGCTGGCAGGTTGGGTCGCCCGCAATGCCCAGTCGCAGCTTGTAGTCGATCTCAAAAAGGACGAGCGTTTTTACACCGTTGTGGACGAGCAAACGGGCATGGATACTGAATCGTTGATCGCCGTCCCGCTGATCCACGCGGAAGAAGTCATCGGCATTATCGAAGTCGTCAACAAACTCAATGACGATGTTTTCGATGAAGCCGACATGCAATTGTTGGAAAGTATGGCTGGGACAGCCGCCGTTTCAATTGTCAATGCGCGGCTGTTTGATGAATCGCAGCGCCGCGTGGTGGAATTGGGCACGCTGCTGGATGCCAGTGAAGCGGCTTCGTCAACGCTCGATTTCACCAGCGTCCTTAACCAGATCGCGCAAAGCCTCGCTGCCAGCCTGAAGGTCGAGCAATGTATCATTATGTCGTGGAACAACACGAAAAATGAACTTGAATCGCTGGCCGAAGTTTCTGAGGCAACCTGGGCAGAAGATTATGGCCCCGTTCGCCTGCTGGAACGCGATTCGGTCATTCAAGCCGCACTCGCATCCGGGCGACCTACCACGACATCGCTTCAGGACGTTAATATCAGCCAATCAGACAAGGGTGTCCTGGAAACAACAGGCATGTTCAGCCTTCTCGCAGCACCCGTCCGGTTGCATGGCGTGGTGGTTGGGCTTGTCGTATTGTCCAGCAACCTCATCAGCTACACTAACGCCGATGTGGTGCGCGTCGCGGGACTGCTGGAAACATGGCAATATGATGTACAAGAGGGCAGCAGCTTATCCCAAATTGACGAAGACACGCTCAACCGTCTGATCGAGCAGCTCATGACCGTCGGCAAAACCTGTTGGATCACGCTCCAAACTGGGAATGCTCGTTCTCAATCCACGCGCGTTGTGCGTGAAATTGGCTTCGCGGAATGGACACGGCGCACGGGCGCACGGCTCCCACTCGAAAATTATCCCATTATGCACACCGTCATCCAGGAAAAACATTTCCAGGTGATGGCGCTCGATTTGTTAGAGGAATATCCTGACGAACGTGATTGGCTGCTCTATCGCGGCGGAAAAACATGCCTGATGGTTCCGCTGGTGTCACATGGTCAGGCCATTGGCATCGTCATGCTTATTGACATTGACGAACGCGCTTTCGACAGCGAAAACATTAATCTGGCGCAGGGCATCGCCAATGTGGTCAGTAACGCCATGGAAAATGCGCGCCTCTACCAATCATTGGAAAGCCGCGCCAAAGCACTCGAAAGCGCCTATGAAGAACTAAAAGCCGCCGATGAAGCGAAAGACGCTTTCATTCGCAACATCTCGCACGAACTGCGCACCCCCCTGATGCACGCTCTGGGCTATGCCGAGCTGATGATTGACGAAACGTTTGGGCCAACCACGCCGGAGCAGCGTGATGCCCTGCAAACGATCAGCGAAAAAGGGCATCGCGTGGCGGATATTGTCGCCGATATGGTTTCATCTCATGCCCAGGAAGCCCAATCCTTTAATCGCCAGCCCGTCGATTTATTGGCGCTGCTGAGTCAGGCATTGAACACCAACGAGCAAAAAATCCGCGAATCCGGCCTGAAACTCATTCGCCATTTCCCACCGAAAGCCCCGGCTGTGTTGGCTGATTCACAAAAGGTTATCGAAGCTTTTGAGAAAATCCTCGATAACGCGCTCAAATTTGGTCGAAGCGGTGGGCGGATCGAAGTGATGGTGCGCGACACCGATGGCCCCATGATCCAGGTCGCCGTTCGAGATTATGGCATCGGTATCGATTCTTCCGAGCATGAGAAAATATTTCAGCGCTTCTATCAGGTTGATGGCAGTGCAACCCGAACTTTTGGTGGCACAGGGCTGGGATTAGCCGTAGCGAAACTCATTATCGAAGGCCACAGCGGGAAAATCGGGGTCAAGAGCCGTCTCAACGAAGGCAGCATTTTCTTCTTCACATTGCCCAAAAACGAGGCCATGCAGTAGGCATGAATTTAAACGACATCCATAATATCCTGTTCAACGCCCATATTCTGTATTGTTTCGCCCTCGGCGTATGGGCAGCGGTCACATCAGCCCGTAACGAATCGATTTCCGGCAATTTTTGGGGCGCGGTTGCTACCAGCGCTATTCTGGCAGGCATCGTTATGCTGGTTGGCATCGCCATGACCTTACAGGGATTACGCCCCCAACGTATCTTGATTTATTATCTCTATATGCTGTGGCTGGTCATCATCATGCCCGGCCTGTTCACCCTTCTGCGCGGGCGCGATGATCGCAGCGCCGCAGCCGCCTTTTCAATATTGGCGTTTTTTAACGCGGCGACCTCATTCAGCATGATTCAGCGCCAGGTCATCGGCCCCTGGATGATACCCGACGCGCTCTAATGGCCTGATACTCTTTGATGACCTGATATACTTCCATGACTTGATACACTTTAAGGAAAATTTTTATGACTCAAGTTCACCTCACGCAACTCGACCTGCCGGAATTTGGCCTGCCTACCGTTGAGCCAAATATCCCGGTGCAAACCTACGAAAAACGTATGCTTGCGGCGCGTTCCCGTTTCGGAACACATGCCGCGATCGTCATCTACGGAGATCGCGAACATTTCGCTAATATCACCTATCTGACGGGCTTTGATCCACGCTTTGAAGAAGCCATGCTCATCATTCCAGCCGAATACCCAGCTACAAAAGCTACTCTGGTGGTCGGCAACGAGGGCTGGGGCTATGTGCCGATCAGCCCGTTGCAGTTGAATCGCGTTTTATATCAGGATTTCAGCTTACTGGCTCAACCACGTGGCAGCAGCGCATCGTTAGAAGACATTTTCCGGGAAACTGGCATTAAGGAAGGCAGTTCTGTCGGTGTCGTTGGCTGGAAATATTACGGCGGTGAAGAATCAAGAACTCTGCTAGAAATTCCCTCTTACATCGCCGATACGCTGCGGGCACTGACAGGTCAAACGGCGCTCGTCCAGAATATGACATATGAGTTTATGAATGAAGACGATGGCCTTCGTGCGAATAACGAAGTCGATCAACTGGCAGTTTTCGAGTTCGCGGCTTCGCACAGTTCGCAAGCGCTGCGCAACGTGTTCTTTGGCCTGCGCCCTGGCATGACAGAGTACGACGCAGTGCGGCTGATGCAATACAACGGCATCCCGCTTTCAGCACATTTGATGCTCTCCGCTGGGGATCGCGCGAAAATGGGTCTACCCAGTCCGTCCATGCGCGTGATTAATCAGGGCGACCCAGTAACGATGGCGTTGGGGCTGTGGGGCGCATTGACTGCGCGTGCGGGATTCGCCGTGCATAATGCGGACGAGCTTCCGGCAAATATTCGCGATTACGTCGATAAATTGGTCGCGCCTTATTTCCGCGCCGTCGTCGAATGGTACGAGCATATCGGCATCGGCGTACCCGGCGGCGAACTTTTTGACATCATTCATCGCAACATCGGCGATCCGTTTTTCGGTGTCGGCCTGAATCCCGGTCACTTGATTCATTTAGATGAGTGGGTACATTCCCCCATCTACAAAAATTCGCAAATTCGCCTGCGTTCGGGCATGGCGATTCAGGTAGATGTGATTCCGGCAACAGGCACACCCTACTATACGAGCAATATCGAAGACGGAATCGCGCTGGCGGACGAAGGTTTACGCGCAGAATTTGCCGCGAAATATCCTGAAGCCTGGGGACGCATCCAGGCGCGACGGAAATTCCTGACTGAGAAAATTGGCATCAAGCTGAAACCGGAGGTGCTGCCGTTCAGCAACATTCCGGCCTATTTGCCACCGTACTTCCTCAGTCCCAAAATGGCAATGGCTGTCGCGAAGTGATCCGTTTAAACCACAGAAACACAAAGAACACAGAGACTTTAGGGCAATATCTCCGTGACCTCTGTGTCTCTGTGGTTAATTTTTTATTTCCGTGTTTATTGGTCGCAATTTTGTTATTGTTGTCGGCCTGTGAACCAACAGCAACACCGTTTCCAGTCGATATTCCTCCAACGCCAACCACGACACCTGTCCCCGGCGCACTGCCCACACAGATTCGCTATGCTTTGGCGGCGAATACGGCTGGATTCGTGCCTGATCTGGATTTGATCGCTGCATCGGGCAGCATCGAGCAGCTTACCGAAGACCCAAATCCAGCCGACATTGGAGAGCGTTTCGACTTGATCGCCGCTTATGGGAAATGGCCGGGCGCTGCCGAATCGCCTGTTTTGTCGAGAGTAGCACTGGTCATCAACTCAACGTTGCCACCTTTCGATGATCCAGCAGTAATTAATGCTGTGCGACGAGCAGTTGATCCAGCGGGAATACTGGCGACCTTAGAAATTCCTGGTGCGGAAGCATCCCCTCTTGATACCGCCGCTGCGATTACCCTGCGAACGGAATTGGCGAACGCAGGCTGGCCGGATGGCTTTGACGCAATTTTGGCCTACACACCTATTCCCGGCATCGCGGAAATCACCAGCCAACTCGCGGCAGTTGGAATTATCGGACAGCCGACATCGCTCTCAAATTCGACATGGGAACACACTCACATCGCGATCATAACCTGGACATCTCCAGAACAACGCGCAGAATGGGTTGAACGTGCTGGCGACGAAAATGTGATTGACCTGTTCACGCTGCCGATCAGCTATTGGGCGGCACCCGATTTGTCGATCACGTTTACATCCGGTGGCTGGCCGATAGCGACACGCTAAAAAGTAACACTAGCAGGCGATAATCTTACCTGCCGCCAATTGGTCAATTTCATGCAGCCCCATTCCTGTTTCAAGCAGCACGCATCGGGTATGCTCGCCGAGATGAGGCCCGCGTCTGATAGGAGGCAGTTCCACATCTGCAATATGAATCGGTGAGCCTGGAACGAGAAGATTTTCACCATTCGGCAGTTCCAGCCGCGCCAGCATTCCACGTGCTTCCAATTGAGGATCACACGCCAATTCGTCCATCGAGCGAATCGTCCCCGACGGAATCCCAGCCGCGTGCAGACATGCCAATAAAATTTCCGTCGGTTGCGCACGACACCACACATCGAGGATCGGACGCAGGATGTGGTAATTTGCCACCCGATTCTCATTGGTCAAAAAACGTGGATCAGACGCTAAATTCGAATTGATTTGCCGGGCAAGTGCCTGCCATAAGCGATCATTGCCGATACCGATGACAATCCAGCCGTCACAGGTCTGAAAGCTGTCGAAGGGTGCAATTGCCGAGTCAATATTTCCCTGGCGGGGCTGCGTCCGTCCATTCACGCTGTAATCTGCTAAAGCATTTTCGAGGCAGGCGAAAACGGAATCGACCATCGCTACGTCAATATAAGCGCCGCAACCACTTCGCTCTCGCCCCCATAACACGCCTAAGAGTCCGACAGCAGCCGTTAAGCCCGTAATCGCGTCGGCAATCGCGGGGCCAGTTTTGATGGGCAATTCCGGCAAGCCCGTCAGACTCATCAAGCCAGACATAGCCTGTGCCACCACGTCATAACAGCCTGCGCTTGATTCAGATTGCCCAAAACCGCTGATGCTGACGTAGATCAGCCGAGTATATTCAGCCTTCAATGACTCGTAATCCAAACCAAAACGCGCCATCTGACCGGGGCGAAAATTCTCGATCAGCACATCAAAATTAGCGGTCAATCGCCGCAAAAGCGCTTGTCCTTCGGGAAGCCGATAATCCACAGCAATCGACTTTTTCCCGCGATTCACCGTTTCAAAATAGCCGCTTTTTCCGCCAACAAACGGGCCAAAAGCGCGGCTGTCATCGCCATAGCGCGGATGCTCAACTTTAATGACCTCCGCGCCCATATCCGAGAGCAGCAGCGTGGCATATGGGCCGCTGTAAACGCGCGTAAAATCGAGAATCCGAAGGCCTTCCAGCGGGCGTTTCACAGTATATCGCCTCCCATAAAATCCCAGGCGGAAAACTGGAAAAATAAATCCGGCAGGTGATTATCCAGGGCTTTCACCGTCAGAAAATAGGGTGAGCGCGAGTAGGGCAAATTCACGCACTTCCCTACATGCGATAACGCATCGCGAAGCTGCGAGGAAGGTGTTGTCAGAGTATGGATGAAATGTATACCGGAGTCGCGCATCGTCCGCGCCCAGCGCAAAAGCAGTTCCGGCAGATCAGCGCTGTAGGCTCCCAGAAGCGCGGCGGCAGGAAAACCACCAATACGAATAGGCCGATAAATCACAATCCCATGAATCTCCGAATTTTCGCGCCAAACGCCATAGTGATAGCGCCGAAAAGGGTGCTGGGCATAGCGATGCTGCAAATTCTCACGAGAAATGGGAAGATGTATAGTCGCACGGTGTGATGGAATTTCGTTCCACAAACCTTCCGGCCAGGCATCGGTAAGTTCAAGTGGTTGTGAATGACTATGCGATAAACACACCAACGACGGCTGCATTCGCCCGATGACGCGATAGCCATATCCTTTACTGCGACGATCCACTTTGACGCCAGCAGAATTGGAGAAACCAATCCCTGCAACACCTTGCCGTTCAGCAATGGTCTCGTAAACGGGTCTGGATACCTCCTTGATAATACCCTGTCCACGATAATCGGGATGCACAGCCATATTTAAGCTCATGCCAACCGAAACCGGAGACGGTGTATGTGGCAAACACAATTTCAAGAGCAGACACGCATATTGGGCGACGAGGCGCGTACCATCCCAAGCGCCCCAGGCGATAACGGTATGCCCCTTGTGAAACCATTCCAGCAGGTGAGCCATATCACCGACAGATCGATCAAATGAGATACCAAGCAGTTCCGACCACTCAGATTTATTATCAAGAGTCAGCGGTGACAGTTCCATATAACATTTACTTTTCGTCTTATCGTATGACTTCAGATTATAGCAAACTTACCATGGACACTCGACGTTTAGCCAACGGGCAACATACCGCTTTTAGATTATCGCAGTATAATTCGTTTTCATTGTTAACCAGCGCCCTTAAAACTCGTGAAACTGATTCTCACCCATCCCAATGCCGATTTCGATGCCGTCGCTTCCACACTGGCCGCGCATAAGCTTTATCCCGACGCGATTCCCGTGCTATCAGAGCGCCTAAATCGTAATGTGGATAATTTCATGCTGCTCTATCACAACGGCTTCACGTTTATCCATCAACAGGATTTACGTGCAAAAAGCGTTGAGCGAGTGATCCTGGTAGATACGCAGCGCCTCCCCAGCGTGCGCGGTGTCAAAAATAATACACCATTTGACATCATTGACCATCACCAGCCTTTCACACGCAACGATATACCCGCCGATCACATGTTTGTGAGTGAACCCGTTGGAGCAACGACAACCATGCTGATCGAACGCCTTCAGCAGCAAGAAACGCGCTTAACGTCGCTGGAAGCCACACTGTTGATGCTTGGCATTTACGAAGACACGGGTTCGCTCTCCTACGGCACGACCACCCCTCGCGACATCCGCGCGGCGGCCTGGCTGTTGGAGCAAAACGCGGCATTGGATACGGTTCGGCGTTTTCTCGCGCCTCCCTTAAACGAAGAACAGCAGGCACTTTATGATAAACTCATCATTGAGTCCGTAAGCCGGGATATAGACGGCCATATCATTACCGTTGGCGCGACAAAAATTGATTCGCATGTGTCGGAAATCAGCAGCGTCGTCCATCGACTGCGCGACACGCTCGATTCTTCGGCGCTGTTTATCGCCGTAAAAATGCCGGACAATCTGCTGCTCGTCTGCCGTTCGACTGCTGATTCGATTGATGTAGGCGAAATCGCGCGATTATTTGGCGGCGGCGGTCATGCGCGGGCAGCGGCAGCTACCGTTTATGATAAATCCTTGAACGAGGTCGTGACCGTGCTTTGGCAGCAAATTCCCCAGCATGTGCGTCCGATGACTCGTGTAGCTGATCTGATGTCCTATAGCATACAAACCGTTGAAGCTGGAAAACAAGTGAGCGAAATTATCCAGCATATCCGGCGCATCGGTCACGAGGGCTTCCCGGTGCTGGAAAATGGGCGTGTCATTGGTCTGTTGACGCGGCGCGAGGCAGATCGGGCGATGGAGCATGGCCTAGGCAATCTAACCCTGCGCGAAATCATGTCCAGCGGTGAGATTACGCTGCGCCCCGATGATTCTGTCGCGATGCTCGAACAACGCATGGTCGAAAGCGGCTGGGGCCAGATTCCAGTGCTCAACGATCATGACCGCTTAATCGGCATTGTGACACGCACCGATCTGATTAAACATTGGGCGCATACCCATCCCACCGCGCAGCCCGTCAAAAATAACATCTCAAACCAGCAGATCGCGGAAGTTCTGGGCAAACCTGTTTCCACGCTGATCGAAGCCGTTGCATGGCAAGCTCAGGCGATGGACTTAAATCTGTATATGGTCGGCGGCGTGGTGCGCGATCTGCTGCTGAAGCGGCCCAATCTCGATCTCGATTTTGTGGTCGAAACCAACGCGATTGATCTCGCCAGTGCTTTACAGGCGCGTTATGGGGGCGAAGTTCACAGTTTTCAACCCTTCGGCACAGCCAAATGGGTGCTGGACGCGCAAATCGCCGAAAAACTGAACGTCGATTTTGCCGCGCTGCCCACACATATTGATTTTGCAACTGCCCGTAACGAATTTTATGAGCACCCCACCGCCCTGCCCACCGTCTACACTAGTTCGATCAAGCTCGATTTGCAGCGGCGCGATTTTACGATCAATACGCTGGCAGTTCAACTCAGCCCGCAATCTGGGGAAATTCTCGATTATTACGGCGGTATGAACGATTTGCGCGATGGTCTGATTCGGGTGCTGCACAGCCTCAGCTTTGTCGAAGACCCGACCCGTATTCTACGGGCCATTCGTTTCGAAAGACGCTTAAAATTCACGATTGAGCCGCGCACAGCCGAACTCATCGACAGCGCACTGCCCATGCTGCGGCGCATCACGGGCGAACGAATCCGCAACGAATTGGATTTGCTGCTGCGTGAAAATGAACCGGAACAGGGTCTATTGAATCTGCAAAAACGTGGGGCGCTCGAGGCTATTCACCCGGCGTTCCGGCTTGATAAGAAATTGGTTGAGCATTTTTATGCGGCGCGAACGCAACAGTCTCCCTGGCCGATTGAAAATTTCGAACTTCCAATCCTCTATTGGCATATCCTCGCCAGCACAATTCCGGTCAGCGACTTGCCGGACTGGTGCGAACGGCTGCTGTTTGGGCGTAAAATATCTGATTCATTGATCGAAGCTGCTCAACTCGTACAGCAGATCGATTCGCTCATCCAGCCAAATATGCCCCCCAGTCAGATTGTCGAGCGACTGGAAAATCGGACTGAAATAGCCCTACTTACCGGGTGGTTAATGACCAACCAGCCTCTGGCGCAATCTTACATTCAGCGTTATATGTTGGAATGGCGACATATCCAAATCATTGCCAACGGTCACACACTTCGCACATTGGGCTTGCCACCGGGGCCATGTTACAGTCTCATTCTTAAACGACTTCGGACAGCCCGTTTGGATGGTGAGATTAGCGACGATACCGGGGAGCAGAGATTGCTCCAATCGCTCATTCTGGACAAGGATTTTTGTCATGACAATTCTTGAGCAGCGATCACTTCAGCTCGAAATGCCGATCATTTTACGGGCGGCAACGCTGGAAGACCTGCCAAAACTGGAATGGTATGGGCAATATAAGCATTTTCGCAACCTGTTTCGCCGCACCTATCGCGAACAGGAAGCCGGACGCCGCCTCATGCTCGTGGCAGATAGCAACAGTTTCCCCATCGGTCATGTGTTCATCCAGTTCAAAGACCCGGATGATGACTTAAAAAATACTGGACGCGCCTATCTGTATTCATTTCGCGTCATGGAGATGTTTCGCGGGCATGGAGTCGGCACATGGCTGCTGCAAGAGGCCGAAAACATCACATTAGATCGCGGTCTGGAATGGGCAACTATCGCCGTCGCAAAAGATAATCATGGCGCACGGCGGTTGTATGAACGCATTGGCTATCGAATTTACAGCGAAGATTCTGGCCGTTGGAGCTATCTTGACCATAAAGGCATCGCACGTCACGTTAATGAACCATGTTGGATGTTGCAAAAACAGTTAAGATTGCGATAGAATTTTGTTACAAATATACGTTCTTAGGGAATTTCTTGTTGTATTTGTTTAAATCCAAGTTATGATAGACGAGTCGTTTGTATAAAAAATCACAGAGGAGCTGAGGCTAAACGCTTATGGCTATCAAAAATGAAACTGTTCAACTCACCCGCTGGAGCGGCGGCCAACACCCCACATTATCCGCTATCACCCGAATGATGAAACAACAAGGCTTACGCCCTTATATGTGGATGAACACACCGAACCATCGCTATGCGGTGCGCAGTCACGGCTATGACAAGGTGATGTATGTTATCGAAGGCATGGTCGAAATCACGCTGCCCGATAGCAACCAGGCGATGCGTTTGCGCGCTGGGGATCGGGTTGATATTCCGGCTGGCATCCGACATGGAACCATTGTCGGCACTGGCGGGGCAAAATGCGTCGAGGCTTCTGTCGCCCGCCGCTAAACACCAACCTTTCCAACTTGCAAAACTCGCCGGGTGTCTACAAGATACCCGGTTTTTTCATCCCCAAAGCTAAAGATTTCCTGAGCGATGCTCATCATCCAATCAACCTGATATATAATGAAGGCTATGTTGTCTAATCACCTTTTCCGCCAACAAATCCACCAACTGATGCCGATCAACGCCGCTTACTGGTCATTCACGCTGCGTGGTCTGGTTGATCTACCGTTATTCCTGTCCTATAACGACATACTGGCCTTCCCTTCCGTCGAAATGCCCTGCACGATTGGCTGCATCGGCAGTCCGGCGGATGCCTCGTTAATGAGCAGCGCAATCTGGCATGGGGTGTCCTTCCAGACCCTTCTTGATGAAGTGACCGTTCACACAACCGCCCGTTACGCCAATTTTTACGCCGCCGATGGCTATGCAACCAGTTTTTCAATCGATAAACTGCCGGGAGCGGTTCTGGCATACAGCATAAATGGCGAGAGGCTTTCACAGGAACATGGCTTCCCAGCCCGCCTGATCGTGCCTGGACTTTATGGCTATAAAATGCCGAAGTGGATTCAACGTGTCGAGTTAGCCGCTGATCCGATTATCGGACTGTGGGAACAACGCGGCTGGTCGGCTGTCGGTGAGGTGCAAACCACATCCGCGATTTTCAGCCCGCGCCATCTCGAAACGGTCAGCGGCACAATCATATTTTCCGGGATCGCTTATGCGGGCAATCGCGCGATCACTAATGTTGAAATCAGCATTGATGAGGGTAACTGGATGCCCGTACCCTTTCAGCAAGAGAACGCAGGGCATTGGGCGCAGTGGTCAATCGATTGGACACCCTATACACCCGGCGATTACGAAGTAAGTGTGCGCGCCACAGACGATACAGGCTTTACGCAGTCCGGTAATTCGCCTGTTTTTCCCAACGGCTCAACCGCCATTCACAACATTATCGTGCGGGCAATCGGATGAAGATTTTTTCACGCCGCCAATTTTTAAAACTCGCCGGGATCGCGCTGGTGGGTACACAAATCGACCCTGCACGACTTTTCCATGCCGCGCCTCAAAACGTACCCTTAACGCACATGGGACGCGCATTGTTTGCCGCACCAATTCACAGCGCACCCAACGCCCCGGTGATCGCGCACCTATGGCCGGACAGCGTGACTCCGATTCACGCCTCAAAAGGTCTGTGGTATAAGGTACCGCAAGGCTATGTTTTGAAAACTGCCTTGCAACCGATGGCACTTGATGAAACTCCGGCACAGATCGAAAAGCCGATTTTTTGGGCAGAAGTTGCAGGGCCAGTGGCAGCAATACGCCAGTGGTGTGCGGCAGATGCGCCATTTGTGACGCGCATTGGTCACGGCGGTGTCGCGCAGATTATCGACTTTCTTCCCGACAAAACGACTTCATGGTATGGGATCGCCGCCGAAAATGGCGATTTATTAGGCTGGTCACAGACGATTCATTGGCGACGAGTCTCGTCCGAAAAGACACCTGTATCGCCACTGCGTCTGGAAATCGACCAGCAGCAGCAAACATTAACGGTGTACCAGGATCGAATTGCCGCGCTCACTACTCCAATTTCGATTGGGCAAGCGCTTGTGCCCGGCACTTATCCGCTTCAACGCGGTCAAATGGGCAGTGTAGTGAATCATGAGTTTCACGGCGTCCCCTGGCAGATTCGCATCGGCGCGGATTACAACCTCAACGGTGTCTACTGGCACAACCAATTTGGCACGGCGCGTCCTGGCCCGGCTGTGCAGGTCACGCCGATTCTGGCACGCTGGCTGTATCAAAATATGGACGATAATGGATTCGTAACGATTGTGTGAGATGCTAGAATCAGTTGTGATGTAATTTTGAGATATTAGAATCCGTTACAGCATATTGTGAGATGTTAGAATCGCTTGTGGTGTAGGCTTGGGGGTTTTGAGTCATGCAGTTAACCGTATGGCTGGCGTTTATCGCCGGAATCGTATCGTTTATTTCGCCGTGTGTTCTGCCTCTTGTGCCAGCCTATATTGGCTACATGGGCGGACGCATGACTTACGTGACCGCCGTAAGCAGCGGCGTCAATATCAAATCCGCGCCAGCTCCGAGCCGTCGCTTCATGACGGTGACACACGGGCTGGCGTTTGTCGCAGGCTTTACCTTCGTTTTTGTCACACTTGGGCTTTTTTCAACCGCCTTTATCAGCCTTATCGGTGGCGAGAATATCACGACTGTCACCGGCATCATCGGACGAATCGGTGGTGTGGTAATTATCTTCTTCGGCCTCCATTTTATGGGCGTTTTGCCGAAAATTTTCAACCAACTACGCACCTGGAGCAGCCCCATCCTCAGCGTTGGTTTCGCGCTCGTAGGCTCCATTATCATTATCTGGGGATTCATCGGTACGCTTGCGTTGTGGGACAACACTCGTATGCAATTCGTGCCGTTTTGGGCATCTATTATCGCGCTCGTGCTGGTCACAGTTTTTCTGCTATGGTTGTTCCTGAGCGGCGCATTCACCAACGCGAAAGCTTTCTGGACACGATTCTTGAATACCATTCAACAGGCGCTCTATGCCGATACTCGCCGTCAGATGAATGCTCCGGGCGAAGGTGGTTACGCCAGTTCAGCCATTATGGGCGTCATTTTTTCGGCAGGCTGGACACCCTGCATCGGCCCGGTTTACGGTGCTGTGTTGACGTTAGCTGCCAACGGCGGCGATGTCGGGCAGGCAGGCATTTTGCTGACAGCCTATTCGCTCGGCCTGGGCATCCCCTTCTTAATCACCGCGCTCATGCTCGACAGCGCTCAAGGGATGCTGCGCCGTTTGCAAAAACAAATGCACACCATTGAACTCGTCAGTGGCGCATTTCTCGTTCTGGTCGGCGTTTTTATCGCCAGCGGTCAACTCCAAAGCCTGAGCCAGCAGTTCGCAGGACAATTTGCTGAATTTTCATATAATGTTGAGGAATCGGTGGTCAACTTTCTGGGCGCTGGTGAACCTGCCGAGGCAACCCCGGAAGCATCTTCGCTCATTATCACAAATCCAGACACCTCACAAACAGCACCATTGGATGCAACAGCCGAAGCTCCCAGCGCGATCAGCAGCATCGCCGACCTTGCCTCGAATGCTCCCATAATCGGGACAACGGTGGGCAGTTACGCACCTGTGTTTGAAACCGTGAACGAAAATGGGCTGCCTGTGCGCCTGGCTGATCTGCGCGGGCAAATTGTGCTGCTCAATTTTTGGGCGACATGGTGCGGGCCGTGCCGTATCGAAATGCCGGAATTTGAGAAAGCTTATGCGGCTTACAAGGACGAGGGTTTCACCATTCTCGCCATCAACAACTTGGAAACTGTCGCCGATGTGCAGGAATTTCGAAATGAAATGGACGTGACTTTTCCGCTTTTGATGGACGAAACCGGATCACTTCAGCGCCTGTATAACATCATCAGCTATCCAAGCACCTATGTGCTGAATCGCGAGGGTTACATCACCGCGCGTCATTTCGGCCCACTGACAGCCGAGCAGATTCAGCAGTTGGTTAGCGAGGCGCTGGCACAATAGCCATCACAAAAACACGCTCACACAAGAGATTTTATTGGTTTGACCGCAAATAATTCTTCTCGTTTTCTACTGTTATCTGGCGCGGTCATCGCCTTAGTTGCCGCGCTTGCCGTTGTCATTGCCGCAGGGTTGCCAGATCGGGCGGAATTTACCGGGCAGATGATCCCCGGCCAACTGCCAATTGCCCCTGAAATCAATGCGGTTGCCCCGGCATTTGAACGTTCTGACATCAACGGGCAAATCATTCGCCTGTCGGATTTACGTGGCTCACCCGTGATTATCAACTTTTGGGCGACATGGTGCGAACCCTGCCGCATCGAAATGCCCATTTTGCAGACTCTCTACGAAACGCGAAAAGACGAAGGCCTGCGCATTCTGGCTATTAACCTGGGTGAACCACCGGAACTCATTCGAGACTGGCAGACCAGCATGGGGTTAACGTATGATATGCTGGTGGACGAACGGCAGTCGGTAGCAGCGCTCTATCATCTTCGAGGCCAGCCTTCAACCTATGTCGTTTCGCCAAATGGCATTATCGCGAATATTTTTTATGGCCCGACCAGCGAGAGTATGCTCACAGCGGCGTTGGGCGCACAGAGGATGGAATGACCGAAAAAAAAGCCCGTAATAAGCGTTTTGCCCTACGCGCCAACCTGTTTTTGCTGCGCATTACCCGCAACTGGCTGCGAATCGCCATCACAATTCTAGCCATCTATGTCAGCCTGCCGATTGCTGCGCCGACGTTTATGCGCCTGGGATTGACTGGCCCCGGCCAATTTCTTTACACGCTCTACAGCCCGTTTTGCCATCAGTTTGCGTTTCGCTCGTTTTTTCTCTATGGCGAACAGCCCTACTATCCGCGCGAAATCACCAATATGCAGGTCAAACCCTTTGAGGATTACGCGATTGAATCGCCGCAATATCTCGATTCGTATCGTTACTATTATGCACGTTCGCACAGCGGAACAGCGCCTGAAACGATAACTCGCGCCGATTTAACGATTTTTTCGCCCTGGGTGCAGTTCGCCGCGAGAGATTTTCACGGAAACGATCAGATGGGTTATAAAACGACCCTCTGTGAACGCGATATGGCGATTTATATTGCGCTGCTCATCGGCGGCCTCATTTTCACGCGCATTCGCCATCGGCTGCGGCCTGTGCCGATCATCCTCTACGCTATTCTAGGACTTGGCCCGATTGCGCTCGATGGTGTCAGCCAATTACTCGGCTATCCACCTTTTAACTTGTGGCCGCCACGTGAAACAACACCGATATTTCGTGTCGTGACCGGTGCGCTTTTCGGGATTATGAATGCCTGGCTGGGACTGCCCTATCTGGAAATGTCGATGCGCGAGACACGCGAGGATATTGAAGACAAGCTCCAATGCGCCGGAATTCAGAAATAAAGCAAGCTCGATTTTCTACAGTCACGAAAAACGCCCCCGGCTTTCTAACCAGGGGCGTTTATCATTTATTCAGATCGCGGCCTTGATGTTAATCTGATGGCCCTTGAACACGCGGCGTCGATGTCGGCGGGAGCGTATTCGTCGGCGAAGGCAGCGGCGTATTGGACGCAGACGGTGTATTCGTCGGCGGACGCGGTGTCGGTGTCCGCGTCGGCGGGCCAGGCGTGAACGTCCGTGAAGGCGTAAACGTTGGCGGCGGGGGCTGCGTCGGCCCTCTCGTATTGGTTGGCACAGGTGTCGCCTCATTGAACAGGTTGATGCGACCATCGTTGTTGCCACCACCACCACCACCACTACCACCGCCGCCAGTGTTACAGCCGATCTGGAACCAGGTTCCGTTGAAATCGGATGGCACCGCGCCAAAGCCTGATGGCAGCGTGGTCGTCGTTCCGCCAAAGTCGATATACAGTGGCGTAACGCTGTTCGGCGGGAAGGTATAGTTCGTCAGCCAGTTGCCCTCGCGTCCAGTGGCGCTGGCAGCCGTGGTACCACCGATTGTGGGTGGGCTTGCGTCCTGGGACGCGCTGCCGGAGTTCCAGACCTGAACAGTTGGCGTGACCGAATCCGCTGGCCCAGCGCCACCGACAGTCACCCTTTCTAAAGTCATTACTCCTGGAGCACGCTGTACCCATGATATGCCGAAATCGGTCATGATTGCTGTCGTATTGCGGCGATTTGCTACTTGCAGTACGACCACACCAAAGGTATCCCAGCGCACAAAGCTCACACTCACCTGGCTGCTGGCGCAATCGGGTGTCCACGTTACCGTGTTGGTCGGTTGATTGGCGCTAAAGGTCGGGCTGGGTGTCGGCGTCGGCATGAACAACGGCACCGGGCAAGGATTCGGCTGCTGACCTGTCGGATTGCTGAAGTAGAAGACACTTCCAGCAAAATCATAGATCGTCATACCCGCATTCAGTGGGTTCGGGCCGTTTGCGAACACGGCTTCCCAGGTGATCGTGCTGTCGGCGTACAGCGTTCGCTCTGCATTCAGGAATATATCCGACGGTGACGGGACATCCGCATTCGTGTCCGTTGAAGGATTACGATCCTGTCCCTGCCAATGGATAATTCCATCCATCGCAAACGCCGACACATACATATCCGGGTAACTGCCGTTCAAGCGCCAGTGCATATCGGCGCGTGTCAGTACCACATCCTGAACATTCGCGTTGTGGAACTGGACGAATACACGGTTGGCAAAGAAGGTTATGTCACTCGCTGTAATGAGTGAACACGAGAACGGTGGCAGCGGTGTAGTGCTGGGAAGCGGTGTATTCGTTGGCGGCACTGGCGTGAACGTCGCAGGCGTGTTGATGGTGACGATAATTTCGTCTTCATCCGTCGCCCCATCATTATCATATACTGTCAGAACAACGGTATATGTTCCCGGCCCCAGTTGGAGTGACGGTCTGCCAGCGGTAGCCGCATCGCCATCCGCATAAGTCACACCGCCTATCGTCCAGAGGTAACGGACGATTTGGCCATCCGGGTCATTGGTATTGGTAACGCCTTGCCGACCATCCAGCGTGATGAAAAGCATCGTCCCTGCGGCATCAGTCAGCCGTGTAACCGGCGCATTTTCGGCCATCAATGCGTTACTGGGGTCAACCCCACGCACATCGGCACGTGGCGGACGGTTACGGCGCGGCCCCGTTGGTGAAGCACCGAGGAGCGCATCCGTCGCATTTGCAACGCGGAAAGACTCGTTTACAGCCGAGCGACGTGCTTGCAGCGGAATGTAGGGCGCTAAACCCAGCGGCGTAATCAGCGGATGATTGAACGTGACAATCACTGTCACGGTATCACCTGCATTACCGGGGTCATACCAGGGTTTGCCTGTGTTGACCGTGCTGTCAGAGGTCGGCGGTGGGACTTCGTTAAGGACGCAGATCGGCGCACGTTCCGGAGCGGGGACAAGCGGGCTGGTATTAAGATCACGCGCCTCATTGACATCGCGCAGGCTGATATAACGCCGCCCACCACCTCCATTAAAGAATTCGGTAGATTCTTCGTTCTGCATCGCGCGCGAACTACAAATCATGACATCAAAGAAGGATGGCTCATTAAATCCGCGACGATTGTAGTAAACACCATTTCCTGGAAGCGGTCTTCTCCAGACATCGTATAACACGTTTTTCGCCCACTCAGTGTTATAAGTGGCGTTACTGATCGGGCTTGCTGGTAATGACAACCCCGATGCGCCAATGAATGCCTGATCGATGATTGAGAAGATACGCGCGATATCTTTCCGCAAGTCCTGATGCTGCGGGTTCGTTGGATCGCAGTTCGTCCCATTCCACCATGTCGCAAACAGACTCTCATCACCCGACAAATTATCCCCATCATAGATTTGCATACGGTCACTGGGGCTACCGCTGTCGTTGGGATAATAGTTGTCGTTGCGCCTGGCGTGAACGCCAATTTCTGCACCACTCGCGTCTGTATTATACATACATGGCACGATTGAATCCGGGTCTTCGCGTCCGTCTGTAATCAGTGGGAAACGTGCTGTATCAAACGAACCCGTGCTGGCATAACGGGCGGCGGTGCGTGCTGCGTTTTGCAGCGTGACCCACGCCTGGAATACACGTCCGAACTCGATGATACCAAATACAAGTATCAGCAAAATCGGCAGTGTGATGGCGAATTCGGCCAAAGTCTGGCCTTTTCGTCTCTGGTGTTCCTTGACTCTGATCTCTGGTGTTTCCATCAACACCCCCCTCATAATCAACTAACCTGGCACATACCAGGCTGGTGAGAACTAAATATTAACGAGTTAGACGAGTGAACATGCGCGACGTAATTTCATCAAACACCTTATTCAGCTCATCGCCGCTTGGTGCATTGAAATAATTACCGCAGTTTTCACCGGCTGGTTTGGGCATAATCAGTTGATAAATATCGGTGGCACTCTCACGTGCAATCGGCAGCAGGTCTTCCGGTTCTTCGCATGGGCCACGCACACCGAAAAATTCTTCGCGCTCCACCACCGGCGGCAGGTCAACATTCTGGTTATCGCGGATCGCCTGCTGATAATCGGTGTCGATCTGGAAGTTATCGCCGACATCCGCGATATAGCGCAGCAGTTCTTCACCCAGGCAGTCCGGCACATCGCTGCGGCTGGTATTCGACGGGTTGTTAAAACCGCTGGGGACAGGATCAACCTGGATTGAACCCGCCATACAGCGTGTCGTACCATATGGGAAGCGAAGGCCAAAGCCAATGGAGAAGATCGTCGGCAGTTGCGAAAGGCCGGACTGCGAAGACCCACCCGTCACACTGCGAATACCCGTGACAAATTCAGCCCAATCACGCGCGTAATCATCGACATCATATTCATCTTCACAATTGCCATAGCCCGCGTTACGCACGTCGATGTCCGTCGGATCATCCGTGAGTGGGTTAAAGCAGAAATGGCGGGTCTCCGGCAGTTCATCCGAACAGAAGGGAAAACCATACGTGAGTTCACTCGTATCAACCAGTTCACTTCTGCCTGGTACGCCGCGCGGACAAGCTCCAAACGCGCCGTAGGTCACACGATAGGGTGGCACAAGGCCGATGCGGGTATAAGGATAATCAATCGGGTCAGGCAAAACGGTGTTGCCGCCGTTGCCGATGGGGTCACTTGCGCCTGCCGCGCCATCGCTCAGAAGAACCATGACCCAAACCGAACCTTCAGTACGTCGTGTTTGGGGTTGAAGCAGCGCGTTACTACCTTCACGCAGCGCAGCGCCCATGTTTGTACCATTGCACGATGCCCACAGGTCGTAGCTGATGCTGGCATCATAACCCGCCAGAGTATCCCATGCCCCACCATAGGGGTATTTCATATGATTCAACGGGAACGGCGCACGGGCATCATCAACCAGTGGATCATAGGTATATTCGTAATATCCAGACATCGCAAGCGTCGGCGAGCTTTCAGCGCCATATGGGTATTCCAGCACGGCATCATAGAATGGGCAACTGCCACGTACCGGATAATCGTGAATAGTCAGTGAGCTGGATGGGCCAGCCCAGGGGACAACACCCGCGTTGGTGTCATCCGCGCCGTCACCATTCATATCAACGCCTTCACTTGGCTCATAGAAACTGGATTCGGCGCGCACCCCTACACTTTGGCGCAGCGTTTGAATCGCCAGCGCCTCGCTTTCGATCATCTGCGTTGGATCTGTACCACCCGCGTCCACATACATGATGAAGGCGCGGCGGTCAAAGGTCACGAAAGCTACACGATCTCCGCGCAGGAAGTCGATACGGCGGATAAAATCCTCCGTTGCATCACGCGCCTGCTTAAATGGCTCGCATAGTAGGTCAGCAAAACTGCCATCCTGGTTCGGGTCATTGCAGCAGCCATAATAATTATAGGTCGGAACAAAACCCTTAAACCCACCTGTCCAGCCCGTAGCGGTACGCCAAGCGGCAGGCGGATTGCCCGTATTCTGTGCATTTGGGTAGAATGCTACCCGACACTGCGGTTGAACCTCTGGTAATGTTTGGACTGGATAGCCTGGAGCGTCAACTTTTCGCACATAGTAAGGGCTGTTGGTGTCGGTTGTCCCCAGGCGAGCATTCACCTCTGTCTGTGGATTCGTACCCGGCACTGAAGGATGCACCAACTCCTGCCAGAAAGCAGCAAAACCCGCTGGTGAATTAACGTAGGTAGTCGGTATATTGACACGCGAGGCCATTGTTTCATCAGCATAGGGTGGAACGTAAATTTTGGTGTAGCCTCGATCCGCCCACGTTTCGAACGTTGTTTCGTTCAACATCGATTCCGAAACGTCCATAATCAATACCACATCCAGGACAGCCGTCTCAGAAATGGAGGATGCCGTCAGCGGAATATCCGAGAAACCCAACAACCGCAGAAATACCGTCGGCGAATTCACCTGCGCCGTCACCTTAATCAGTTTACGCTGGTCATCGGTACACAGTTCGTCAAAATCTTCCTGAAAATCAGCATTAATCGGTGCCAAAACATCAGGATCTGGCGCGGTATCGAGCATACTCACCGTCGCGCACATATCCACTTTTACCGACTGCGGATTGAGACCATAAAACTCGACAAATTGTCGGGCGGCAATACCAATCGTGGCAAAGCTGCGTGCAAACGCCTTATTTTTCGCGCTGTCGCAGGCGGTTTCGGCTGTCTGTTGTCCAGCTGGGCAGGCAGCGAGTTCTTCGGTATTCGGAAGCTGACGCCTAACCTGACCGGCAGCAGCAATCGAGGCGCTGTCCACAGCGCGGGTCAACTGGCTAAAGCGCACGAACATCAGCGAAACATCCGTGACGATGCCGACAAATGCCAGCAGCGCGATAAAACCCAGCGCCAGAATAACAATAGATTGCCCGGTCTGGCCGCGCCGGGTGAAGCGTCTTACAAGGGGTAATGCCGTCATTTTTCTATACCCTCGCTCATTAAGGGAAATCAATACGTGGTTCAACTGTCGGCAGTGGGAATACTGCCCAGACTGTGATGGTTGTGCTGGTACCCAATATCGCGAACACAGGCGATACCACCGGTGCCAGTCCCACAAATTGGCTGATCGTTTCGTGCTTCCAGTGCAGTTCTACCAGAACCAAGCCCTGGCTGGGGACAAATCTGCGCTGATCTTGATAATTCGAGGCGACACTCGGGTCAAGTGCCTTCAAGCCGAATCCTTGCAGGTTAATCAGCCGTTCGACATCTTTCACAGACCAATCCGAGCCAGTGCAGCCCGTTTGAAGATTGACATGCTGACCGTTCCAGGCAAATCCCACTTGCGTTTCCGCTGCAACATCATAACCAAACAAATCGATATTGCCCGATGCCTGATCGGTGACAGTCAATTCCAGATCATAGCGCTTCCCACCTGACACGATTGATGACAGATCGTCACTGACAATATAATCGAAGGGATCACGCTCAAGCGTAGCGCTGCATTCGTTCGCGTTGCTCGGATAACGACCAACAACGACACCCTGCGGCGCATCCCCGTCTGGTGCGTTTCCATAGGTCACGAGGCTGGGATCCAATAAAGGCCACTGTACTCTATTGCGTTCTGCGGTAGGCAGATCTGCCGGAGTAATCGCTTGAACCGCGAATGCCGAGACAATGATGTCATCCGGGAATACTGCGCCCGTGTCTGGATCAATCGTTCCCGCCTCAAAACTCTCTGACCGCAGTGGGTTCATCGAGTTGAGCATCACGCAAGCCAGGAAGTTGTAAAAGCCGATGCGGGCATTGGGATCCGCCGCATTACAGTTGCGGTATTGCGCCAGAAAGCTGGCATAAGTTGGATCGGTTGAGGGACGCATGACCGCGCCCGCCAGAAAACCATTTGCAGGGTCTTCCCAGTACAGGGGGGATGTTTCGTTTTGCTGCACCGTGCCTGTACGCGCCCCCACACGGGTCACTTCCAGCAGCGTCAGGTAATTCTGCGCGAACCAGCCAATCTCCGCTAACCCGGCGATCAGGATCACCAGCAGCGGCGAGATCAGCGCGAGTTCGACCACGCTTTGCCCCCGCTGACGGATACCATACTCGGCGGGTGTTCCGTCCAGGATGTCCAGTAGCTTTTTGAATACACGTCGCATCGCACAACCCCACAATTAAGAAATAATTGCTGCCAATATAATCTGGCAATTCGATCATACCATATAAGCCAGTTTTTATTTCGTGCAGCAAGTGTGAGAAATTGTACGGGTTTTGTAAAGCGATTTACAGAAAACCGTGCTTTTTCCCTTCCCTGCTGACTTGCTCCTTAATTATATGAAGTGAGGCATGTACAACAAATAAAAATGAGCGAAGAACAAAATTCTCCACTCATTATTTATCACGCAGCGTTTTCAACTTTTCAGGGCGATCAGGCAGATTGGTAGTACGCCTCTTTGACCAACTGAATATGAGCCTTAATGGTGTAGCCGCGCCCATGACGTGATTGAATAATGGCCGGACGTTCCGGGCTGTCTTCCAGCTTGCGACGCAGATTGCGAATGTGGTTGCGTACCAGGGCGGTGTCGCCCGTATTCGGAGGATATTGCCACACGTGGATGAGCAAGTCCTGGGTAGAGTGCATCCGCGAGGGCGCTGCACACAGGTAGGTCAACAGCTCGAATTCAACCTGTGTGAGATCAACCGTGCGCTTATCGACCAGAACCGTGCGTGTATCCGCGAAAATCTCAATGGTTGGAAATTCGTCTTCAATCTCAGCTTTTGCTGTACGTCGCAGGTGGGCACGCAGCCGGGCTGTTAGTTCCCGTACCGCAAATGGTTTGCGGATGTAATCATCGCCGCCTGCTTCCAAAGCGTCCGCCACGGTATACCGTGAGTCATGACCTGTAATAAATACAATGGGCAGCGCAGAAACTTTGGGATTCTTGCGCAACTGGCGACACAGCGCGAGGCCATCCACAACAGGCAGCGAAGCATCAATCAAAAACAGATCAGGTACTTCATTTTCGATCAACCGAAGCAGTTGATGTGTTGACGAGGCTGTTATGACCTCATAACCTTCCCGTTCCAACAATTGTGAGATCAGGCCTAGCATTTGAATATCGTCATCGACTACAAGAATTTTGTGCATGTTCAGGCATCCATTTGCATATTTCAGTTCATAAGAACAATTATATCCATAGAAAGCCCATGAAGATGTAGGTTTCTATGAATGTTTTATGAAATCGCAAATGAGATACCCTGACATAGGCCTACTAAGCACTAGATTAAGTTGCGATCATATACCCCACGCCATGAATGGTGCGGATGTACTTACGATCCGGCTCATTTTCGATTTTGGCGCGTAAATTACGAACATGCGCCCGCACCAGATCAGGATCGCCCGTATTCGGTGGATATTCCCATACCGCTTGCAGGAGATGTCCTGGGGAGAGGGCCTGATTAACATGTTCCATTAGATAGCGCAGCAGACGATGCTCTGTCGATGTCAATTGAATCGTTTCATCGTCAAGATAGACCTGATAGGTATCAGAATCGAGCTTGAGGTCATTGATTTGCAGAACGGCGTTGCTCGGCGGCATCTTTTCCCGTGCGCCTCGGCGCAGCAAAGCATGAACACGTGCCCGCAGTTCTGGAAGCTCAAACGGCTTGATCACATAATCATCCGCCCCGGCATCCAGCCCATCGACAATATCATCCGTGCTACCTTTAGCGGTCAGGAACAAAACGGGCAGGGTGATATAGCGCGCATTGGCACGCAGCCTGCGGCAGACAGTAATGCCGTCCATTTCTGGCATGATAATATCCAGAATCACTAAATCGGGGACGCGACGATCAATCAAAGAAAGCGCCTGAGAACCAGATCGCGCAAGCGTGACCTCAAAATTCTCACGTTCAAGGACTCGCCCAAGCGTCTCCAGAACTTCCAGATCGTCGTCAACAGCCATCACATGAGACATTATTTTTCACCTTTCTTGACAGGCAAACGGACTATGAAGCGCGTACCTTTATTCGCCGCGCTCTGTAAAGTAATGCTGCCGCCCACACGTTCAACAACCTGGCGGCTGATATGCAAGCCCAGTCCGGTTCCCTGCCCCACCGGCTTGGTTGTAAAAAACGGTTTAAAAATTTCGGACTGGATATGTTCCGGAATACCCGGCCCATTATCCCAAATTACCACATCAATATAAAGATCGTCAGGCTGGTAAAGAACTTCAATACCCACCTCAGCGTCCGGACGACCAATTAACGCATCATGCGCATTTAACAGCATATTAAGCCAGATGTCATCAAGCTGCCCCTGTACCGTATAGACAGGCGGGAGTTTTATTTCCGGCCAGTGCCCGATAACCTTAATATGATCGCGCTCGATATGCTGCCGCACCAACGAAAGTATCCCCTCAATTGTATCTACAACGTCAATTGCTTCAATTGGTGCATTTTCTTCCGTCGGCCTCGCTGTCGCCAAAAGACGGCGCACGACACCCGCCGCGCGTTTGCCAGCGCGTGAAATCGCCAATAGAGAGCGAAAATTGCGCGAATTTTCTGGCTCATCCTGAATCATCATTTCTGTATCGACCAGAATCGTCGTCAATGGGTTATTAATCTGATGCGCGACTGCGGCTGCCAGCTCGCCCATTGCCGAAAGTCGCGCGGTCTGGATCAACCGATCATGCGTATCTTTCAACTCCTCAAGGCTCAATTCCAGATCATGAACCAGGTGCGCATTTTCCAGTGCGGTGGCGGCTTGCCCCACAATCGCCCGTCCCAGATCAATTTCACGATCCGTAAAGAGGCGGCTGCTGCGGGCATCGCCAAACAGCACCAGCCCTTGTGCCTGACCACGCTGAACCAATGGCAAGCCCAATAAAATCTGACTGCTGGCGACATCAAGGACAGCACGTGCGCCCTTACCCAATTTCTCACCATCCGAGCGTTGGTTGATCGGAATCTGGTTAACAACCGCTTCCTGTAAATCCGGGAAACTGTTCAGGTCAATTGCCGGACGGGGTGATTCGAGCCAAACACCTCTGCCCACCGATGCCTGCACATTGAGTGACTGGCTGTTCGGTGATAGAAGCGCCATCTCGCACCAATCCGCCTCGACCACACGATTGATCTCCTCAGCCAGGCGGAACACATGCTGAGAGGCATATTGGCTGGTCGCGCCTGCTACCATCATCAGGCTTTCCAACCCCAGCGTATGGAGGCGCTGCATGGTTTCGGTATCGAATGATTTAGCAGGCGGGTGGATAAAAAACGCACGAACGACACCAAGCACTTGTTTATCTGTCTGGATTGGCAGCGTGAGCAGGGTGTGAATACCGCCACGTTCCAGCGAATCAGTTTCTTCGCTACGCTGACCATCACGGCTCACTTGTAAATAACGATTTTCTTCTAAGGCTGCCCGCAGCGCCGGATAGCGTTCCAGCTTGATGGTCGGGCCACGTCCAGGCCGCCACAACGTATGCTGATAACGCGCCAGTAAACGAAGCTGGTTGCTCTCGTGATGCCAATCGTAAATTTCCGACCAGTTGACGCGCAAAAGCTGAACAAGCTGCTCACAGATATTCGGAAGCGTTCGATCCAGCGATACTGATGAGTTCACCACCTGGCTGGCTTCCACCAGACTTTGCAATTCGCGTGTTTTGCGCAGGCTTTCTTCGTGGATCCGTGCATTCTCAATCGCGATAGCCGCGTAGGATGCCAGATTCATCAGCAGTTCTTGCTGGTGTTCGTCAAATACATCTTCCGTATTCTTGTTGTTGACACCCAAAACACCGATGGTTTTGTTTTTAAGCAAAATCGGCACGTACAGCAGCGAATTAACGAAATACTCGGTTTTGACCTTTTGCGGCCCTTGCGCACCGATCAACGCTGGTTTTCCGCTGCTAAACACGTGTCCTGCCAGCGTATCATCGGTTTTGATGCGGAAGTTGCGGGCGGCGGCTTCGTCAATGCCAACTTTCGCCCGCAGATACAATTGACCGATTTCGTCGTCCGGCAGCAAAATCATGCCTTCTTCAGCGTGGGCGAGATTACGCGCGGCCTCGACGATACGATTCAAAACCTCGCTCAATTCAAGAACTTCGGTCAGTGTCCTGCCCAACGCGAACAGGGTTTGCACCTCGTCCACACGTGCCGCTACCTTCGTTTGGGCGGCCTGCTGCTCGATGCCCAAAACTCCCCTGACGCTGTTGGCCAGGGTTCGCTTATCCAACCCGCCAATCACCATCTGCACGGGAGATGAGTCAATCGGCGGTTTTCCATTACCTGAGAACAGAATCATTGGCACATGCTGGAAACGCTTCAGGGCGCTGATCGTCGGCTCACCGGAAATACGATCAAACATCGCCCCATCCACCAGCGCCGCGTTATAGACCTCATTTTCAAGCGCAAAGATCGCGTCGCGGTGGCTGTAGGCGGTCTGAACAACAAAACCATTACCCGACAGCGCCTGTTTTACCTGCTGCGTGAGGTCAAAATCGCCACCAACAACTAAAATCTGATGTCGTTTTCTTTCCTGCGTCATTTTTTGCTCAATCGGTCACGTCGTTGAGTGAGATCGTCATCAACCGTTTGTTCGTCTATATCATCTGCTGCATGGGACGAAGGTTGCTGTACTTCATCTTTTGCCGCAATGAGATCGCCCATTTCGTTAATTTTTTCGCGCATCTCACGCAGCACATCAGCAAGAACTGCCCCGGTGGAGCGCTCGGCTGGTGCTTCATTCTCCTGAGTTTCCTCCGGTGACGACTTGGCGCGGCGTGCATCCGCAACAGCCGCATCCAGTTCATTTACCCGCAGAATCAACTCCTGTGTGACCCGCTGATGGTCATGCAAGTCAGCCTCAGCCATCGCCAGATGCTGCTGCGCCCTCTGCATTTGCTCAATGTCATACCGCGCCATTTCGCTGTCATTCCGGGCAACCGCACTGTCGGCCTGTTCATCCCATTTCCCGACTTCGGCTTGCAGCGTTTGCACACGCGCCTGCAATTGATCTTCATAATCAAGTGCTTCATTAATCCGCTGGCGCAGCGACTCGATCTCGCGATCCACATCTTTGCCCAGCTTGTCCGGGGTCAGAGGTTTGTGACGTGCGCCACCGATTGCTCGCTCATCTCCGAGCAGATCATTTACACTTGCCTTCACCAATACGTTGAGTTTCTTAAAAAAGTCTGCCATGACTCTAATTTTACACTTTTCACAAATTATTGCACAGAAAATTTCTTAATTATTGCTGCGTACAAATCCCATCCCACGCAAGAGCATAAACCGTCATATTATAACCGCCCTGCCGGGGTGAGGTCTCGCCATGTGTCGTAAAAACCGGGCAAAGGCGTGGATCACTCAAATCAACGCCAGGAACCTGGTCGGGAAAAGCCATCAGATAACGCGCATTCCGTTCTTTCATCAGCGCATAGAGTCCGTCTTTATCAAGGATAATCGGGACAACTTCCGGGCTGACCAACCCGGCAATATCCAGAATCGGACGTGGTGCAAAATAGCCGACTGCGCCAATGTCGTGAATCGCCAGCAGTTGGCTTGGTGGGACGTTTGCGGCGATCCAATGTGCAGAGGCGACCATCTCCTCATTAATAATGCTCACGTCTACCCTATTCACTGACGGGCCAACGAGCAGCGCAAAATAAGCGAATAATAACGCTGCCGAGGCCGCCACTGTGCGCGTGACGACACGCCCAATCATAGATTTTTGTGACAACCGAAACAGCGTGATTGATCCGGCAACTCCGATGACGATCAGCGAAGGCAGCGCCGGAATTACATAACGTCCATGTTGATAAGGGGCTGGCAGCCGCGCGGCATAGAGCAAAACCAGACCAGCTGCCCACAACAGCGGGAGTAAATTGAACAATTGGCGACGGCGCGAGGCCGAAATCGCAAAATAGATGATTCCCGGAATCAAGAGCAGTTGGCCGCCTGCAATCAGCGGAAAAGCCATATCTATCACACGTGCTGGATAGCTGGCAGCGAGATGTGGCACGATTTTCGCCATTTTCGCGGCGGCGGTATCTGGCAGGAGGCCGCCTGTCAGTTGCAAATTCAGCAGCAAATAGGGCGCAAGCACGATCAAAAAGCTCACACCCGCGCCGACTCCCCAGATAAAAGATTTTTGAATTGATCCCTGTGGGCGCACAATGAGCATGGTTAATCCCGCGAGGCCGATAAGCATCAGGCCTTCAGGACGAGTCAGAGTGGTCAGTGCCGCGACCACGCCAAAAGCGGCACCGCGTAAAACCACATTTCGAATCGCAGGGTTGAGAGAGTCTTGTTCACGCCATGCAAGCGCGATCAAGGCCAGCGTCCACATGCAAAAAATCATCGTTTCCATGCCCGCTGATGATGCCCAAACCAGATGCCATGAGCCAACCAGCGCCAGCCCGGTCAATAATCCGGCATATTTGGAGTCCGAAAGTCGTTCTCCCATCCGCGCACCGACCATTGCGCCTGCTGTCAGCGCTAACACACCCAGAGCATGAGTCCAGAGCGCATAGGGTACGCCGAATTTATAGCCAATCGACAAAAGCACCGTGTATAACGGCGAGGTCGAAGCCGCGCTCGGTACACCCGGCACAAATGCCCACTGTCCCGTTTCCGCCAGATTGCGCCCATACACCTGATGAATCCAGCTATCATCCAGTGGAAAACCGCTGCCCGCAGTCGCCACATTGAGCAGCACAAGTCCAGCAGCGATGATTAAAAAGAGGGCATCGTAGCGTTTAAAGCGCGTCGTCACGAATTTCATAGAGCTTTACACCGGGATAGTCGAGGGGAACAGGAGTCAAAAATTCAGGGTTTGTTAAAAGAATCGACCACAATTTGCGCGACGCTGCGGCCTTTCCGTCATCAGTCACGCCTTCCAGCAGCAGGTAGCGAACATCATATTTTTGCGCAATTTCGAGCAGCACATCCGGCGATTCATTCGGCAGCACCACGCCACCCAATCCCGTAAAATAATAAAGCTGCGCCGGATCGTTAATCAATACGCGCGAACCAGCGGGTAGCTGTTCAGATAGCAGCGTATAAAGTCGGGGCGTTCCAGTAGTAGCCACGCGGCGGGGAAGCGCAATCGACAGGCTCAAAAACGCGACAAAGACCACCAGCGCACTCGAAAAAATCCATTTGGCGGTAGTGGCGTTCCATTTGCGCCGCCGTTTCGCGATCCACTCAACCACGTCGTCCAGCCCCGCAGCACCAAGCGCCGCCCACCAGGGTAGTAACGCCGCCGCCGAGTGAAATAACCCACCGCGCACGCCGGGAAATGTGAACACGAACGTCATCGCCAGATGCAGGCCAAGCGCGTACAGCCAGAATCCGCGCAAAAAAGCATCTCGCCGCCGCGCCCACAGGCCAATCAGCATCAGCGGCGCGAGGACAACCATGCCTTCGACGGCGACAAACGTCCCCAGATTTTCGCGCAGCGCATCCCACCGCGACGAAATCAACACGCCGATTCCATCCGCGAAAAATGTCTGCGGACTCGAATCCGGCGGGTAATTGAAAATATCGTCGTAAGCGGTGTACCACATACCCTGTGTGCCGCCGACTGGCAGCGGTGAGCCAATCGTATTCAGGTTGCGAATGATCCAGGGCGACATGATTATCAAATAGGCTGCCGTCATGATGAGAATCGAAAATATACGCCGTTGTAGGGGCGCACGGCGCTGCGCCCCTACGATCACCCACGCTACCATTAGCAGCAAAACTCCATCGGCGCGTGTCAGATGTCCGAGCGCAGCCATCGCCCCACACAGCGCAAACCACACGTAGGGGCGACTCGGCGAGTCGCCCTCTTTGCCGCCAACCCCCAGCCCCATAAACACCAGACTCAGCGACCCAAACAACGCATAAGGAGCGAATGTATCTGTCGCGCCCCAGAAGCGCATAAAAAATCCGCTAAAAAGGGTTACGAGTCCGGCAACCCAGGCGTGGCGACGTTTTCCGCCGAATTTTAAACCCAACCAGTAACCGACACAGGCCGTCCCCGCCAGCATAACCGCCAGCGGAATTTGTGCGGCGGCATAATCACCCGGCGCGTTGAAAAGCCACATGCCAAATGCAGCCGTGAGCGAGGTCATCGGCATCCAGTATAGATGAGAAGGCGCGGGCAGCGATTGCGGCGCACCGATATACATCCATAGATAGTCTTCGGTTAATCCTTGACCCGTGACCAGCCTCTCGGCAGCGTTAAAGTGATAAAACGCATCCGTGAACCCCGGCTGTGCGACCAGCCCGCGCGTTATGAGAAAAGCGCCGACCAACGCCACTAAAACGAAAATAATATCGGTACGCTTCATACAGTCTGAACACTCACAGCTTGAACAGGCTCAGATCGAATGACGGGGGCAGCCTGCCACCACAAGCGGCGTGTCAGCCACAGCAGCAGATAGAGGCCAAATGTCGGCGGCAAAAACATCGCCGGATGCTCCAGCGAATTGCGCCCCTGCACGGTGATTAAAAATTGCAACCAGGGGAGAATCAGCAGTGCCAGCAAAATCAGCGCAACCCACAAACTCCCCCAACGACTGCGCTGCGTGATGAGCTTAAAGTAAAAAACCAGCGGGATGATAAAGACGACAAAATGAGTCGTGGCGGTGCGCAGTGCGACCAGATGCGTCACCGTAAGCGTCAGCATCAGCACCCACATAAAACGCTCATCGCGCCGCTGAACCAACACCGTAAACCAGCCCCACAGCATCGGCACAAGTAAAACGATATTCAAGACCCACTCGCCAACCGTGCCAAGTCCGAGATAATGCTGCATGACAATCCACACCGGCGATCCTGTATCCGGGTAGGCGGCGGAGGTATATTCGGGGTATAACCGCATCTGCGCGATCCAATCGCCCAACCACGATGGCTGAAGCGCGAACGATAGCGCCGCGAAAATGCCAAGTGTCACCGTAAACGACATCACAAATGACCAGCGGCGGGTACGCAATCCCCATAATAAGAGGAACGGCAGAAGCAAAAAGCCCATCTGCGGCTTAAAGGTCGAAAGTGCCAGCGCGACTCCAGCTAATGTATCGCGATCTTTCGCCAGCGCCCACAGCGTCAACACTTCACACAGATAAACCGTGATACCAACCTGCCCCAGAAGCAAACCGCGACCCGCATAATATTCGAGGATATTCCACAGCACCAGCAGCGCCAGCAGCCAGGGGCGAGGCCGCCATTGATACACGCTCAACAACAGGAAGATCGAAGCGATGAGGCAGACTTCGAGCAGCACCATCCAAATCGCCGATGCCCAGGCATAGGACATATAAACGACAGGCAGCAAAAAGAAGTTGATATAAAACGGGTAAACGAAAAATCCGGGGTCTTCGCCTTCGACGCTGGCGCGGCCAAAAATCTCCATCTGGATATTCAAACTGGCCTGCTCACCATAAGGATTCAGACCATCTACCCAGAATGAACGTGCGCCCTCCCAGCGAGACATAAAATCGTTATGTCCTGGGTATGGCGCAGTCAGCAGGTTGTGGGTCAGAATCACATTCCCGACAACCAATGCCACCAGCAAGGCTGCTATCACAATAAACTGAGGACGTATCATTGAATTTCCTGATAGGACGATAATCAGTTTTTAGCTTACAGCGATTAGCAACCGAATTGCGTAAAGAGTCAGGCTGATTTTTAATATTTTGGCTTCATACGCTTGAATAACAACCGGATCAGATCGCCGCCATGTGCATCCTCGGCAAAAAGTTCCCAGCCCTGAGCGCCGTAGTCATTGAGCAGGCGCGAATAAAAATGCTCAACCGTCGTGAAGTTGTTATCTTCCAGAATCGCTTGCAGGTCACTGGGGATTTTCTCAATCGCCTTGACATACACCTCAAGATATTCCCATTGGTTCATTGTACACTCCTGGGGCGCGATTTCCTGTAGTTTCGTGAGCCATTTTTTCGCAGTCGGGCTGGACTTCATCGTGGTCAAAATCACTCGCGCGACCTGATAATCCTCAGATACGATAAATTCCCGCGCTGCTTCTAATTTTGGATTTGACATCAATCCCTCCTGTTAAAAATGAGGATCGTTAACCTAATCAAAATGAGGGTCGTTAACCTAATTTACCCTATTTTCGCAGAAGGGCGAACGAAAGCAAATCAATTTTCGGAAACCTGAGCAATTTACTGATCCCAGGACGGCGGCATCTGCAATTTTTGCTTCTTCAGCACGGCGATTTCTTCCTGCTGCTGCTTGATCCGTTCCGCCAGACGGCGGCGCTCAACTTCCGAATCGGCTAACGTCTCACGCAGTTCATGATTCTCACGGGCAAGGAATTCGAACTCAAGCACACGGTCAGCCTGGGCGCGAAGCAAATTATCATGCTGTACCGCTAACACTTCATAGCCATCCAGCAGGCGGAGCGTGATCTCCGCAAACAGGTTATAGCCGCTTTTCAGGATTTTTCTGGCATGTTTGCGAAACAGCGCTCGATCCGCGTCTGTTAGGTGGTGATCTGTCACTCGTGTGTTATTCACCATACGTTCCCCCTGTTTGCCCCAGCTCGCTCATCATCTACCCTGAGTGATCGTTTTGCAGGGATGTCCCCACCCTATTTTGGCTAAGTGCTGCCGTTGCCCGTAGCCTCCGGCGGTCTCACTAATTGACGTTTGAAGACATACAGCTTCGCGTCCGCCCCGGCAATCGTCATCAAATCCCAGCCTTGCAGACCAAATTGATTCAACGTCTCGTGGAGCGGCTTATTCTTCAGTCCCGTCTCTTTTTCGCCGTTGATCTCATAGGTCGTTGAACCGTAAGAGTAATTGTAGCTCATGGTCATATACTCCCAGCGCGGAATACGGGCTTGTGCTGGAACAAGCGGTTTTGTCCCTGGTTGATTCGTCATATGGCTTAGTTCCCTCTAATTTCGTTTTAAACGCTTAAACACCAGACGGCGCATGATCGCCTCTTTGTAACTATAGTACGTTTATTGGCTCTTGCCGCAAGCGCTGATAAAACGCCACACAAAGTGCAATCAAAATACCCGTTCGCGTCAGCACCAGCACCGTAAACGGCATCACCAGCGTACCCGTGATTTGCCCACCCGTATCGCCTGTTCGGATAAACAGCAGCGGATACTCGACAAATGTCACGAGGCTTAACATCACGATTGTCAGAACACCATTGCGGGTCGGAAACGCCAACAGCACCAGTGGGATAATCTGCACCAGCCACTGCGGACTCCATCCTTGCGCCTGCAAGAAGAAAATCAACAGCGTGATGCCGACAAACGCCACCAACCCTTTATCATCGAAACGGCGCGAGCGCACAAATACGAACAGGCCGATTCCCGCTGCCGCCGCCAATCGCAGCCACCCCGGAATAACCGCCGGGTTTCCGGTCAATGCCGACGCTTGCGCAGGGTCAAAATGGCTCTGCACTGTGCCAAAATTTCCGGTGGTCATGTTGCCATCAATCAGCGCCCACACCGTTTGATAGGACGATTTTCCAAACTGCGCGGTCAGCGACGGAAGGGTCATCTCGGCATTTTGTGCAAAGAATGGCAAATAAACCAGCACAAACAATCCAATTATTATAACAGAATATCGCGAGGCAGCGTTACGATCACGAAAACGCCAGACCGCACCGAGGATCAACGCTGGCGTAAACTTGGTCAGTGCGCCAATTGCTGCTGCCACCGCTGACCGCGAATCGCGCTTTTCGAGCAGCCACCACAAACCAAGCAGCAGAAAAAACGCGACAATCGTCTCAAAGTTCCACCAGATGAAAATCATCGGCGCGAGCGTTACGGCATAAATCCAGCAGAGTGACATACCCGTATTCGTGCCATGCAGTCGCGTCCCGATTTTGCGAATCAGGATAAGATTGCCAACATCAAATGCCAGCACGATCAGCCCTATCAGCATCGACCAATTGCTGTAATTGGCATTCGCGCCCTGGAGCTGATAGACAAATGATGTAAGGAAGTACCAGACAGGCGGGAATTCACTCCACCAGTCGCGAAACGGCCATTGATCCTGTCCGGTTAATTCCGACAGCGCATAGTGATACAGGCGATCCCCGCCAGCACCAACGCCGCGCTCAACATCATTAATCACCAGCGGTTGGTAAACCAGCAGCAGCATCAGCCGGAAGCTGGCGAATAAAATCAGCAGCAGACGAAAGTCCGCCAGAAGTGTTGTGAGTTTGAGTTCGGAACGTGAGTCAGTCATGTTTCTCTGGATTTTCTGTGACTCTATGCTTCAAATTATGTTTCCTTTGTAAACACAACCGCCAGATCATCTTCATAATCGGCTTTCCAATCGGGTTCTTCGCGCAAATGCTGCGCCAACCCACTTTGGGTTTCGACAACGACCATTTTAATATTGTACTGTTCGAGCGTTTCGCGCCAACCCTCGCCACCACGCGCTGTGTTCAGATAGGTGGTCAGGAGTTCGTCGCCATACAGGTCGGTGCGTCCATCGACAAACACTGGATATTCCGGCGCGGCGAACATCAGATAGCCACCCCAGTTATAGCTATTGAACATTGGCCCATCAGGATGTTTTTCGTTGAGATATTCGGCGGCATCCAGCGGCAAAAACATGGCCTGCCCCTCGTGAACAGTTTCCTGATCAAGTACCAGCAGCACTTTCGCCAGCGAACCGAGCATCACCACGCCGACCAGAATCGCATTGATCCGCGCCATACTCCGGGTCGGACGTTTGATTGTTTGCAGCACCCAACCGCGTTCGGCTAAAACCGCGTCCAGGTGAATCGTCAAAACAGGTGTCGCGACAACCGCAAACACGGCGATATTGCGCCCCGCCAGCAGCGCCATAAACGCAGTCCCGGAAAGCAGCACAAAATCTGTCCAATCCAACCGCTTCGGACTCGCCCCTATCGCACCCAAAACGCCCAAAATCAGCGCGATAAACGGCCATGTTTGACGCTCATGAAAATTGGGTGAGTTCCATTCCTGGATAAACTCCTGCAACGCGCCAATACTCACCGTCTGGAACGGGACTTGCAGCATTTGCAACCCATAGGGGTTCACAACCAGCGCCGCGATGGAAACCAGCGAAACGATCACCAATTTACGTAATCGCGCCCACGAAATGACCGTTTCGGATTTTGGGTTAAAAATATTACCGAGGATTTCGCCCGCGATTGTGCCGCCAAGCAAAATAAAGCCAATCGAAAACCCGGCGTGGAGATTCCCCCACATCAGCATAATAACCGGAATTAGCCAGAGTCGGTCAATTTGTTTGCGCTTGTACAAAAACAGCAGATATAAAATGAGGGTACTGAGGAAAAATGACAGCATTTGCGGGCGTGGCGACCAGAATACCGCCGCCGTCGCCGCGCCAACCACCAGGGCAAACGCGCGGAGATAAACATTACCTGCGCACATGCGATAAATGAGGTACATGCCTGCCGTCGCTAACGCTGCCGTGTAGATTGCCAGCCCAAAATTTCCCGCGAGCTGCCACGCAGCATACAGAATAATCTGTGCGCCCCAGCTATGGTTAATCCAGGGTTCGCCCGCTTTTGTAAACGAAAATGGATCAGCATAAATCATGCCCTGAGTCAGCGTATATTCACCGCTGCGGATATGCCACCAGGTATCGGTATCGGTTGGGATGCGGGTCGCCAGCGCGAACAGCAGAGAAAACAAAATAATGACCGCTGCACGCTCAATCGTCAATTGACGCATAAAATAAACGCCTCAAATAAATGCTCTATCTATCTCCGTTAATGCTCTATCTATGATGATCGAAAATTATTCGAAAAATCGTAAAGATGTTTAGTTTTATGTTACAGCTTTTGAACTTCTCATCTGGCGGCTCAATGATTTGGCGCGGGGCCAGTGGATGAACGAATGACAAGCTGACCGGTGATATGTACATTTTGTGGCGCGAGTTTGGGATTCACAAGGCGGGAGAAAACAAGCCGCGCTGATGTCCGCCCCAATTCTTCAGCATCCATCCGCACGGTCGTCAGCGGTGGGTTGACATAACTTGCTAAAGCAATGTCGTCGAAACTGGCGATAGAAATATCTTCTGGTACACGTAACCCACGTTCGGCAATCGCCCGCAGCGCTCCAATCGCCAATAAGTCATTGATAACGACCAGTGCTGTCACACGCGGGGAGCGATCCAGCAGCCGTCCAGCCGCCTGATAGCCCTCTTCAAGCGTTGTGCCGCAGTATTCGATTAAATTATCTTCAGTGGGCAAGCTCGCCTTTTGCAATGCGGCCTGATACGCCGTCAAACGATCCCAGCCCATCTGATCGTGGGCTACCCCATAAATCAGGCCGATGCAGCGATGTCCTAATGAGAGCAGATACTCCATCAACTGCGTCGCGCCCTTTTGGAAGCTCGTGGCGACGACATCTATGCCATCCACATTTCCGATACCTGCATTCATCATCACCAACGGTTTACGGCGCTGTACCAACTGCTCGATTTCATCATTGACCTGATTTTCATAGGTAAGCACCAAAATCAAGCCATCAATACGCCGCCGCGATAAGGAACGGACGCTGTGAAGTTCGCGATCCGGGTCAAGTGATGTGCTGATGAGCAGCAAATCGTAGCCTTCGCTCTGCGCTTCCTGCTCAACCCCCGAAGCGATTTGCCAGTAATGCGGATTGTGCATATCGGGTATCAGCAGTCCAATCGTGTTTGTCGTACCGGAACGCAGCGATTGTGCCATCGCGTCCGGCTGATAGCCCAATTCATTAATCGCGTGAAGAACACGCTGCCGCGTTTCTTCGGTAATCGAGATCGGCCCTTCAGTCAGACCATTAACCACATAGGATACAGTCGCACGGGAAACACCCGCCAACCGTGCAACGTCGATTTGAGTAGGCCGCTTCATAAAAATCCACTTTCTAAAAAATTTGACATGCCTTATACTAAGTGTTAATGTACACGTGTAAGTGACACGTGTAAATCTATTGTACTGATTCCTGGAAAAACAGATAGAGAGTAAGGAGGTACGCAGCTTTACACAACTCTCGCTTCACATTTAAATGATTAGATCAAAAACACTTTTAGGGAGAAAAAAACATGCTTCATCGAGTGCGATTTTTATTAGCTCTTATGTTGATCGGCATCATGCTGGTCGCTTCGTTTGGCAGCCTGACACTTGCTCAGGACGCTACCGAAGAAGCCGATGTTGTTGAAATCGAAGGCAGTGACAGCGGCGCAGCAGCCGAACTCTCTGGCACGATTACGATCAGCTTCCAGGGCAATGACACTCAAACCTGGGAATCGATGTGCGCAGCCTACCAGGAACTTCATCCTGCGGTGAGCTGCGTCGTAGAACTGCGTCCCGGCGAAGGTTATCAGGAATTTATCCGCGCCCAGTTTGCGGGCGGCGATCCTACCTTCTCACTGGTTAACGCCAACGTCGTCGCCGATCTGATTAATGACAAAGCATTCCTCGATATGAGCGCTTATCTCGACAAGGTTAGCCCCTATACCGGCAACCCCTGGCGTGATGATATGGACGAGGCCGCTCTCGGCAATATGCGCAACCCTCTCACAGGCGAACTTCCGGTACTGAACCTGGAAACTGTACAGGTGTTGTGGTTCTACAATAAAGATGCATTCGCCAAAGCTGGTATCCTGGAAGACGCTGAAGCAGTTGCAGCAACCGAAGCTAATCAACCTACCTGGGAACAATTCCTGAACTGGTGTGATGCGCTGAAAACGGCTGGTTATACCCCAGTTGCTATCGCAGGTGATTATGACTCGTTCTGGGCAGGCGCTTTCGGCTGGATTGCCCGTATGTACGCCGACCAATACACCCGTGATGAGGCCGAAATCGTCCGGTGCCAACCCGGCGATTACTGCTTCCGTGAAGGTGTCGATGACCAATGGGTATACGACCCCACCGATCCATTCAACGATGATAATACCGATATCACCTTCAATCCTGTTCGCAAGATGATCGCCCTGCGCGATGGCGTGCAATCGGTTAGCGGGCCAGCATGGCGGGCTATGTACGAAAACTTCAAAGCCTTTAGTGATCGCTGCGCACCCGATGGCTGGATCGGCACCAAAGATGCCTACCCACTATTCCTGACTCAGAAAGCGGCTATCCGTCTTGATGGCGCATGGCTGTTGAGCCAATTCGAAAAGAATATTCAAAGTCTCGCCGAAGGTACCTATTACACAGCCGCCGAAGAAGGCGCTCCGACCCCCACCCCGTCGGCAGATGACCAGGCAGCAACCGTGTTTGAAATCGGCTCGTTCAACAACCCCAGCATGGAAGGCCCAGAAGTGGATTCACCGGCGCGTACCATTGAAGTCAATATCGGCTTCTGGGGCGTTCCGAAGAAGGATCAGGCGCAAAACGATCTGGAAATGGACTTCCTGATGTTCGTAACCAGCCCAGAGGGTTATGGCCTTTACCTGCAAAACAGGCTGGATGCTAATAACCCGAACGGTGGCGTGAACGGCCCACCAGCAGTTCGCAATGCACAACTTCCCGAAGATTTAGCGGCTCGCTTCGCTGGTTTACGTCTGATTGGCAATACCGAGAAAGATACAGCAGGTTCGTATCGTTCACGCGGTGTCAATGACTTCCAGCCATCCGTTCGCGAATGGGTAGACCTGGCACAGCAATATTTCACGAATGAAATCACGCTGGATCAATTTCTGGAAGGCTACCAGCAATCCCTGACCAATAACTTCGACGGAATCCTTGAACATAGTAACATCACCCCTGAGGATCTCGAAGACCCGACCAAGAAACCTGTCAATCAATAACATCAATCCAATGATAGGGACACGGCGCACCGTGTCCCTACCACCATACAACCCCTGTCTCAAAAATTAAAGGAGTCGAGATATGCCCGGCCTTCCTCGTTTAAGGCATATTACGCTATCGCTGATTTTCATCGCGTGTGCGGCGATATTCTCCCTTCCAGCGTTGGCGCAAAGCGGACAATGGGAACAACAAATTGGCGATGTCGTCTACAGCACGGCGCTTTCTGCCGATGGAAGCGTTCAAATCGTTGGCAGTCGTAACAATCGTGCCGCCGCTTATGACGCACAGGGCAATCTGCTCTGGGAATTCAAACCAGGCAGCACTGTCTGGGGCGTTTCCACATCCGAAGATGGGCAATGGACAGCAGTTGCCAGTGAAGATCGCAATGTTTATCTTCTAAATGCCCAGGGGGAGCAGGTCTGGGCCTTTCGTTCGACGCGCATCATGCTGGATGTCGCCGTTTCGCGCGATGGTTCTCGCATTTTCGCTAGCGATGAAGGCCGGATAGTCTATTTTCTGGATCGTGAAACAGGCGAACCTCTCTGGCAAGCCACCCTGAGCAATATTGCTGATCGAGTAACAATCTACGGTGGCAGTACCATCCGTGCCATTGCAGGCAACCGCGATTCGCAAGTGATCCTGTTCGGGCCGGATGGCAAGCAGCTTTGGCAAAAACAGCTTTCTGACAGCGTTTTGAGCGTTGGTGTGAACGGCAACGGCACAAGCGTTGTGGCAGGCACGCTCGACGGCAAAGTCACACTCATCAACGGTGCAAATTCCGATACAGTCTGGCAGATTGAACTGCCGAACGAGGTGGTCTGCAATACGCGCGAATCGTCAAACTGCGTCAAGGTCGCGATCTCCGCAGATGCCAGCCGAATTCTGGTTGGCACGATCAATGGGGATGTCTACCTGCTCAATGGCACAGATGGTTCGATTGTTCAGACACAGACCGCAGGCGCTCCGGTGACTTCTGTCTCGATTTCACGCGATGGGCAAACGCTGATGTTTGCTACCCGTGAAGGGATCGTCAACTCAACCAACACCGCCGTCGCTGCTGCTGAATTCGCTGCTGCCCAGGAGCGCCAGCGCAACCTGACTATTGGTATCCCTGTCGCACTTTTGCTCGTACTGGCCGTATTTACCGGATGGGTGCGCGGCACTGAAACCGGACGAAATTTTTGGACTGTACAAATTCGTGAGCCGCGAGAATTTTTAGTCCGTGTCTGGCGCAGCCGAACTTCCTATATCCTCATCGCGCCAACAATTATTCTCTTACTGATATTCAATTATTACCCAGCCGCTTCTGGCCTTTACCATTCATTTACTGAATGGGATGGTGTCAAAACCGAATGGGCGGGTTTGTCCCAATTCCAAGCGCTTCTCAACAGCCAGTATTTCTGGATTGGTGTTCAGAATGCGCTGATTCTGGCGATAGCGGCCTTCGTTAAACTGTGTGTGCCGCTGTTTGTCGCGGAGTTGATCTTTCACATTCGCAGCACCAGCCTGCAATACGCCATCCGTACAATGTTTATTATCCCGCTGGTCGTTCCCGGCGTGGTCGGCATTCTCTTGTGGGTCAATATCTATGACCCCAATATCGGCCTGCTCAATCAAACCCTGACACTTTTAGGTCTCGATGACCTTACGCGCTCCTGGCTAGGCGATAAAACAACTGCCCTGCCTGCAATCATCGCGATTGGCTTACCCTGGGTCGGCCCGTTTGCCTTGCTGATCTTTTATGGCGGCCTGATTTCTATCCCACAGGAATTATTTGATGCTGCCAAAGTCGATGGCGCAACCTGGTGGACTCGCTTCTGGCGTATCGACTTACCGCTGTTGATGAGTCAGGTTAAACTTTTGGTTATTCTGGCGTTTATTGGCAGTGTTCAGGAGTTCCAGAGTATATTCTTAACCACAGGCGGCGGGCCAGGTAGTTCGACCTATACGCCTGCGCTTGAATTGTATTATCAGGCGACTCGTTTCAATAACTATGGCCTGGCTTCAGCGATGGGAACGGTGCTGTTTATCGTAATTTTGGGCGGCACAATTATCAATTTGCGCTATGTGCGCTCGCAAACTGAGTATGAGGCGTAACCGGAGACGTTCTAGATGGCAACGACCACTTCCCCTAGCAAACCTTTAAACAGCGAAATGCCGATTGTCGCCAGCGGCGATGCCCGACGACGTGAAGCTTTCGGTCAATTTCTGATCCTTCTCAGCCTGATCGTGCTGTTGGCGCTGACACTGGTTCCAATTGTTCTGATGATCTTCTTCTCATTGAAAGACAATGGGCAAATTTACGGACGCTTTTGGGGAATGCCCAATCCCGTCCGCTGGGAAAACTATTCGTCTGGCTACGCTGCCATGTCGCGCTATATCACCAACACTCTGACCTATTCGAGCATTTCCGTTTTGGGTGTCGTGTTTCTCTCGTCACTCACAGGCTATGTGTTCGCGCGGCATCGTTTCCCACTGAAAAATCAGTTATATCTGCTGATCCTCGCGCTGCTGATGATCCCCGGCGTTCTGACGCTGATCCCATCATTCGTGTGGGTTAAGCAGCTCGGCCTCCTCAATACCCCCTGGGCAGTGATTTTGCCCTGGACAGCGGGCGGTCAGGTATTCGGTATCTTACTGTGTCGCACGTTCTTTTCAACCCTTCCGCAGGAATTATTCGAATCCGGGAGGCTGGACGGTGCAACGGAGTTCCAGTTGTATTACCGAATCGCGCTGCCACTCTCATGGCCGATCATTGTGACGCTGGCAATCATGCACCTCGTCGGCACCTATAACGACTTCATCTGGCCGCTGCTCACCATCAGCAGTTCGGAAATGCAGGTTGTTTCGGTAGGTCTGACTCAGTTCACGACGCAGTTCGGCGTTACGGATTGGGGGCCACGCATGGCGGCTTACGTCGTCGCAACCATTCCCTTACTGATTCTGTTCATGTTCGGGATGCGCTACTACATTCGGGGTATCACCAGCGGCGCGGTCAAAGCGTAAACAATCCAATCGTATACTTCCATAGGGGCAGGATGGCAACCTGTCCCTATATAATTAACCGGGGTCGTGAAGCGTATAACAATAAAAGTTGCCGCTTAAATGTGTAACCTCGTCTTTGGGATCGCCAAAATCTGGCACGATACCTGTCGGTGTATAAAAATATCCGCCTGCTCCTAAGCTAGAACGAGGTGCGCGTAATGTCGGTTTAAAAAGCATTAAATATCCCTCCTCTGTTCCCCAATATCTAGCCTGAACAGAAAAATTTGTCCCATCCGGCAAGATATAAATCTCCATGGTACTTGTTCCTCCTTCTGAATAAGTGGCCG
>JALHNB010000041.1 GCA_022843745.1 Anaerolineae bacterium
AATATTTTGAATGGGCCTATAGGCTCCAATTGGCCCTGGCTAAAAAGCTGCTGAATGAAGCTAATGCCACGCGCGAACGCCCTAACGAATGGCCTAAAGGCATGGCGTGGCATCAGTTGGTAGGCTCTAGCCAGTCCGTCTTTTTCCACAAGGCCCGCGATTTGGCCGGGGTTAGCCATGTGGATTTTATAGCGGCGCTGCGCTCCGGCAATTATCCGGTTATTGAGGATATATACGACGCGGCCCTAGAAAAGTCGATCATAGAATTTCAAAAGGTGTCGGATGGTGGATAAAGAAATTGTGGTCTCTGGTCGCGATGAAAGTTTAGGCGGCAACATACCCGGCCCTAGTGAGACCTTTACCAACAAAATAATCCATCCTAAGAACATCGCATTAGAGGCCCGGCGCGATAATGCGCGTATGCTGTCAGGTCGCCAATTAAGGGCCTATGTAAAGCAAGCGCGGGCGCTCGATATGGCGCTTAATGAGGCTGGCTATTATGAGCTGCTATCTGAGGGTAAATTGCTGGCCCGGCGCTTTGAAACCTATCAGCTTGAATATGTGGGCAATCCTGATGAGCCGCCCCTTGAACGTGAGCAAAAAGAGGATATTGAGCGCCGTTTAGCGGCGGTTAGCGAACGTCTCGCGGTGGTATATGCTGATCTGCGGCCCTTACGCTCTATGGCCCAGCAACATAAAACCATCAAGGAACTGATTCAGGATCACCACATGGCCGTAGAACGTCAACGGCTCCATAACAGCCTCACCAAAGGGCTATCAAAAGAGGCTCTAAAGTTCGCTGAAATCATTATTGAGCGCTGGGCGCAATTGGGCCAAAAACATGAATACATGATTGGCAATAAGCGCCGGGTCGATAAGGTGCAATTTGCGGCCTGTGAGGTGACTCCTGATGCTATTTTCTTAAAAATATCGGTCTCGCGCAAAGCCTATTTTGGCTTTAAATCCACGCTGCCTAATGGGGTGCGGGTGCTTGATCTGATTAAAGATGAGACGCTGCAAGAGCTATCCTTTGCCTGCCAGCGTCAGGTTATGGCCCGCCATACCTTCACCAATGGGGCCTGGATAAAGGTCAATCGAATTGGCACAACGGACGGCCTTTTAGATTATGTGACGCTGAATCAGGTGCTAAACAATTACCCTACGGCTGATAAGGCCCTCTTGCCTATCGGGTTCGGTGTAGAGGAAGGCCGGGTTATCTCCTGGGTGCATCTGGCGAAACATCCCCATTTCCTGATCGGTGGCACAACGGGCGCGGGTAAATCCAATATCATCAATGTGATTATCTGCTCTCTGCTGCTCAAACATAGCCCGCAAGAGGTTCGTTTCTGCCTGATTGATCTAAAAGAGGGTCTCGAATTTCAGGACTTTGAAAACGTGCCTCACCTCTTACGGCCTGTCGTAAAAGAGGTTGAGGAAGCTGAGGCGGTTTTGCGTCAATTAGAGGCTGAACGCAAGCGCCGTGCGCTGGATTTGGCCCGCGCAGGTGTGCGCGATATTGACCAATTCAACGCGAAAAGTGAAAAGCCCATGCCGCGCATTGTGGTTATTTTTGATGAGTACGCGGCGATTAAGGCCCGGCGTGATTCTGAGCGCTCCATTCAGGATATTGTTATGCAATTAAGCGCTAAGGGCCGGGCCTGCGGGATTCATCTGGTGATATGTACCCAAAATCCCAGCGTTGAAATAGTTCCCGGCCCCTCTAAGGCTAATATGGCCTTTCGGGTCGCTGGGCCAATGCCTACCCATGCGGCCTCTAGCACCATTTTAGGCGTGGGTGATGCTGCGAAGCTGCCCGATATTAAGGGCCGTATGCTGGCAATGTGCGGCTCTAAAATCTGGCAAATACAAACGCCCCATTGCCTTGATGAGGATAAGCATAGAGCTATTGCGACGGCGCGGGCCTATGAGATGACTGAGGCTGACAGGATTGATTTACCTGTCGCGGCTGATCTGATCGCCTTTTCAGATGATGAGCTAATCCGCATTATGCTAAACGATTTCGGCGGCGCAACCTCGACGCGGGCTATTTACGATGTGCTGAAAGACTCGATCAACATCACCTTTAGCCAATTGTCTGAGCAAATGCAAGGCCTCGTTGCGCGTGGCACGAATGGCAATCAAATCCAGCATAAAGGGGACTATTACTATTTCGAGCGCTATAGGAACGGCCACAAGCTGATTAAGGCTGAAATGGCTTTAGAAATCAAAAACACGCCAAAAACATAAAAACACAAAAACAATACCCTCCCATGTCTATGTTTTTAAGCGTGTTTTTTGCCATTTTTTGAGTTTTTCCTGTTTTTGAGCAATGAAAGGATGAACAATGAGGACTCTAATTATCGCGGTGGTGATGGTGGTGGGGCTTATTTTCGCGCTAATCAGCGGGGCTTTTAGTGCGTCGGGGGGCCTGATGATTATGGGCTTTTGCGGCCTGCCCTTCGCTATGTTCGCGCTGGGCTGGGCCGCTAAAGGTGCGATGGCTGGCAAGCGTATCATGATCGTCTCGCCTGAACGCGCGGCCCAGCCTTCATTAAATTACACGTCTGAATCTGACATTATTGATCGGCCCCGTTCGCGGCCTCGCCCTCGGCCTACGATTGATACTCAGGTGTAGCCATGTTTGATTTTGGCTTTTTGATCGGTGTTGTGATCGGGCTGGCGCTCGGATTCGGCGCGGCGATAGGCTTTAGTCTCGCGTGGTGGACGGTTCTTAACAAGGCATATCCCGAATGATGGGTAAAACGCATCTGGTGATTGGCGCGGCGGCTGGGCTGGGTGTCGGGGTCGCGATGGGCGCGGATTGGCGCGATATGTTGATTTTAACGGGGGTGGCGGCGCTGGCGGCCCTGCTGCCTGACATAGATCACCCCAACGGCTCTATACGCCAAAAAATGGGCTTTTTGGGGCATATCGGTTTATTCTGGCTGTCACATCGGGGCATAACCCATACGCTCCTGGCGCTGGCCGTTGTCGAGCTTTCGGCGTTTTATTTCCTGCCCTACGCGCTGGCCCTGGCTGTTGCGCTGGGCTATTTGTCGCATCTGGTGGCTGATATGGTGACTCGTAATGGCTTGCCGATATTATGGCCGCTTTATCGGCGGCATCTGCACCTCTTACCACGTCCTCTGAGAATTTCAACCGGGGGCATTATCGAAACAATGATATTTTTCGCGGTGGTGTTTCTGATGGGTTTTAGCATCCTCTATAGGGTGTATGAGATTCCTGATTTGTATGCGTTGCTGCCCTAATGAAAAGCCCCAGCAGGTGTGCTAGAGCTTTAAGAAAGCGTGGATGTTTTCACCTAATAGAAAATATATCCATTTTCCACGACATTCTTGCACGTTTCCGTGATGAGTGCATGAGCCAAGTGGCTATACTTAACAAAAAGCCCCAGTATTGACCAGGGCTGATAACTGTTATTATTTGACCTGATTTCTCGCCTCAGTTAATCCGGCTTGGAATCTGCGATAAGCCCCAACGCTCAAATAACAGGCATTGAGGCACGTCACCACGCCATCAACAAAAGATAGATGCGCTCCACAATGCCGACAGGTCGCTTTAATAAGCGGGAATTGGGGCATATCTGGCATGTCCGGTTGAATATTTTCCTCAGTCAGTTCAACATCGGTGCGGTTAACTCGAATATCTTTTAGCTCTCTCATTTCACTCACCTCACAGAATCTTCTTTATCGGCTTCGGACATTTCTTTCAGGACTGCCAGCGCTGCCCGGCAATCGCCTAATGCAGAATGATCGCCATTCAGGGGTTGCCAGCGATAAGACCTATGGTGATATGACCATTGATTGCAATAGGCGGCGTACCATTCCATAAGGCAGTCATGCTCAAATATAAGAGTTTCACAGTTGTAAAGGCGGCAGGTGCGCAAAAGGGCGTGATAATCGAAATCCGCGTTGTAAATCAGGACTAACTTAGCGCTTGCCAATAAATCCCTGATAGCGGCATATTCGCTCTCAAAAGTAGGTTCGTTTGCTAAATCTTCAGCCTTTATTCCGTGTGCTGCGGTTGCTCCGGGGTGAATCTCCAATGAGGGTTTAAAGCGTCGGTTATAAAGCGTTTCGCCCTGCAAATTGATGACAGCTAATTCAATAATCTCGCCTTCAAAGTCGGTGGTTTCGCTGTCCAGAATCAGGACACCTTCTTGTTTTAGAGTTTCCCCCGCCCATTCGATGGCCTCGGCTCGGTCACTTTTCCTGCGAATATCATCCCAGCAATTTGGGCAGTGACCGCCTTGTAGATACTGTTTCCCTCGGTAATGGCGGCTTAACTCCTGAACCCAGCCGCAGCGATGGCAGGTACGACTTTCTAAAGACTGCTGTTTCGCTTTGTCCAATGCGGCCCGCTGCTTATCCGAAATGATATTGGGGACGCACCGATTCAGGTCGTAGAGATCATAATCGGGGGTTTTCCAATGCCAGTGGGTTTTGATGGCAACACGCTTTTGCCCTCGACGTGGGCGCAATCCCATCTTTTTCAGGGCGCTGCGGGTTTTGAGGTGGCTGGGTACTGATTCCCAATTCGAATAAGTTGCTAATTTGGTCGCTTGATCGGTCATGATATACTACCAAAAAGCCAAAACGCGACAGAAGACCAACTTTGGAAGGCGGCTTATAGGCCGACCTGGATATTTTTTCATCATTTCTTCTCCTTCTTGTTTAACACATTACGGCACATTGCCCGACGTTTCCGCCCGGTGTTGACGTGGGTGTATATGAGCGTTTTTTTAATGTCCTGATGGCCTAGCAACTCCTGAACCACCTCAATTCGAACATCCTCCATCGTGAGACGGGTTGCAAAAGTGTGATGTAATATATGGGGTGCGATATTAGGCTGGCTCAAATCACAGTTTTCGACGTGGTTGTGAAAAGCCCTGGTAAAACCGTGAGTGCTCCATTTGCCGCCACCGGGTCGCTGAAAAACAAATGCGTCGGCTTCTCAATCTCCTATCAATTCTCTAAGCGACTGTTTAAAAACCCCACCCTAGTTAAGAAAGATGGGCAAGGAAGGTTGCATCTTAATCGATGAAGGAGCCAATCCCAGCCTAATCGAAATAAGCTCAGATGGCGGGTAGCTTTGCTGTCTACGTGACGGCGCTGACTGGTTTTGCACAGCCAGCGCCCCCGACACAACGACCACAGATAGGCTAAAGCTAGAACGATAAGCAAGTCCTTCTGACGGGTGGGGCTTTTCAAGCGGGAAGCGGTCACCTCCCATCCCGCCGATTTGTAGTCTCGGTAGAAGGGTTTCGTCCCCCACCGTCTTGCAAGGCGTACTCCAAGATTGGCTGGTAGACCCGTTCAGGCGTCATAAAGGCCGCCCCGAGCAAGCGTTCAATCCAGCGCACCCGGCTCTCTTGCTGGCTGTCGTGCTGCAAAACCGGGCGATGCGCGTACAACGCCACCTCGCCAGCCAACAACACCGCCACGTACAGCCATCTCCCACGGAGATTTCCTTCCGTCATCCGAATTCGGGGAGGGAACAGACTCCCGCGCATTTAGCCCCCTGTCCCTTGAATTTGGGGGAGAAGGTCAGCCCGCCTCCAAGAAAATCGGATTGGTGATCGCCCAGGGGATGCCGCTGGCGTCGCGGAGTTCCGCAGTACACCATTTCACGCCGTCGAGCGTCCATGAGTTTTCACCACTCTGTTGCGCTGGAAGTTCTTCGAAAACACGCCCTTCAACGATTAAGCGCACAACGCTGCCGTCATCGGGCACGCCGTTCCAACGAGCGGTGATGGTGGCGGTGCTTGCGGGCAGTCTATCGCCCATCATGGCTTCATCCCCAGCTTGCGAACGCGCCTGAAGCAGTAATTCCGGCCCAGCAGAAATGTACGAATGACCCTGGCGGACAGCCTGTAAAATAGCGGCTTCGCTGAATTCCTCAGCGTAAACCACATTTGCTGCTGCGCGACCCGTAGCATCGACTGGCGGACGACCATGAATATCTGTGCCGGACGTAGCCACCAGATGGTGGCCGCGATTCAGCCAGTAATAGTAAAGCGCCAACCCCTGTTCGTTATAGTCCGCCCACCATCCATTCCATATTTCAACAGCGGGCGCATTGCCGGGCATCATGTCTTCATGTTCCCAGTGACAGCCACAGCATTCCGGGTCGCCGGGAGCCATCGGGTGAGCGATGACGAAAAACGCGCCAGCATCAAGCACTTGTTTCGCCAACTGCGGAGCGGTCAGCCATCCGTTGATGTCTAAACGCCAGTCAAACCACTGGTGCGCGCCCAGCGCCAGCGCATGACCGCAAAAAGTCGATAGTTCCACGCCTCCGATTGTCACCAACTTGTCGGTAGACAGGCTGCGATGCTGTGCCAGTCCGGAGATCGTGTTGTGATCGCTGAGGGTAACGAAATCCAGATTGTTGCTCTTCATATATTCAACAAATTCGGGAATATCCCAACTTCCATCCGAGTGGATGGTGTGACCATGCAAATCACCGCGATACCAGCCCGCGCCACGCGGCGCAGTGCTGCCTGGTTTCCAATCTGACGCTAATTCGGTTATAGGCTCATCTGAACATTCCAGATGCACCGTGTAGCGTACCGGAATGTCTGGCTGGATGCGGTGCGATAAGATAAACACAACCCATTGACCAGCAGGAATTGGCCCAGGCATCGTGCCGGGTGTTGCTTGAGCCTCATTGACAAACCAGCCTTCAGCTTTGGGAACCGACCATTCCCCGCGCGGCCCATTTGGATCCATGAAATACACACTGATCTGCTGGGGATAGGGCTGGCCTTCTGTATGGCGTGGGGCAAAATCCAGTGTCATGCGGATCTGCGTCGTTCCCGCTGGCACATCGAACGTGTGGGGGATGGCGCGGCGATTGTCAGCAGGTGTTAGTGTACCTTCGAAATTAAAATTCAAGATGATATCTCCTATGGTGTAATGTGTTCGGGAATATGAGCGCCTGCCAGGGCTAGTTCATCGGCAAAGTGGCAGGCGGCGAGTTGACCATCACCGATGGGGCGCAGCGCGGGCGTCTCGATGCGGCAGAGATCCTTGGCATAACGGCAGCGTGGGTGAAACGCACAGCCGGGTGGTGGGTTGGCGGGGTCAGCGACATCTCCTTCGAGGTGAATGCGTTGGCTGCTGCGCCGTAGAGAAGGGTCGGGTTTGAGCACCGCTGATAGCAGCGCTTCGGTGTAAGGATGTCGTGGGCGCTCGAACAACGTCTGCGTTGGTGCAAGCTCCACAATTTTACCGACATACATGACCGCCACACGATCACTGATGTGTGATACGACGTTGAGATCGTGCGAAATGAACAGGTAAGTAAGCCCAAACTCAGTCTGAAGGTCTTTGAGCAAGTTCAAAATCTGCGCCTGTACCGACACATCAAGCGCCGAAACAGGTTCGTCGGCGACTACCAGGCGGGGATTGGGCGCCAGGGCGCGGGCGATGCCAATACGCTGGCGTTCACCGCCGCTGAACGCATGAGGATAGCGGCGGATATATTCTGGTCGCAGCCCCACCTTGGCGAGCAGATCGCGTACGCGCGTTTCCAGTTCCCTGCCTTGCGCCAATCCGTTAACCTTCAGCGCTTCCCCAACAATTTCCAGTACGGGCAGACGCGGGTTCAGCGACGAATGAGGGTCTTGAAAAATCATTCGGATTTCGCGGTGATAGAGCTTTAATTCACGGTTGTTCAGTTTTGCCAGATCGGCGGGTTTGTCACCGTAATAATGCACCTCGCCCGCCGTAGGGGTGTAGAGGCGCATGATAGCGTGTCCGAGTGTTGTTTTTCCGCATCCGGACTCGCCAACCAGTCCCAACGTTTCGCCTTCATGAATGGTGAAGGATACGCCGTCTACGGCTTTGACGTGACCGACGACCCGGTTGAAAAAGCCACTTGTAATGGGGAAATGCATTTTCAGATCATGCACATCGAGCAGCGGTTGGCGATTCTGTGCTGTCTCACGGGTAAGGTCACCTGACGTGTCAGGCGGAGTTTCAATGACTTGCGACTTGATCGGATGCTCGGAATCGTAGAGGAAGCAGCGCACGAAACGGGTGCGATCAATCGGAGTCCAAGGCGGCACAAAACTGTCGCAGACGCCCGCAACGGCATAATTGCAGCGTGTATGAAACGAACACCCGCCAGGACGGTTAAGTGGATGAGGAACCATGCCGCGAATGGCAGCCAAACGTGTTTTGCGACGTGGGTTCAGGTGCGGGATTGAGCGCAGGAGGGCACGTGTATAAGGATGTTTGGGGTCGCTAAAAATAGTCTCGACAGGGCCGTACTCGACAATTGTCCCGAGGTACATGACTGCTACCTCATGGGCGACCTCAGCGACAACACCCAGATCATGCGTGATAAACATGACCGACATGCCCATGTCGCGTTGTAAGTTGGCAATGAGGTCAAGAATGTTGGCCTGAGTCGTCACATCAAGGGCTGTGGTCGGCTCATCGGCGATGAGGAGTTTCGGTTCGCAAACAAGGGCCATCGCGATCATCGCACGCTGGCGCATCCCTCCCGAAAGCTCAAATGTGTAAGCATCGATCAATTCGTGTGGGCGCGGGATTCCCACGACCCCTAATGCCTCAATCGCGCGTTCGCGGGCTTCCTGTTTCGTCAACGGGAGATGCCAGCGAACAGCTTCAATGATCTGATTGCCAATCGTATATAGCGGTGAGAGCGCTGTCATTGGCTCCTGAAAGATCATGGTGATGTCTTTGCCACGAATATCGCGGATTTCAGCACCACGCGGGTTCAACTGCGCCAGATTGATCTCCCGATCTGGCGTGGGATGAAACAAAATGTCACCACCTACAATTCGCCCCGGCGGATCAACGATTTGCAAAATGGAACGCGCTGTGACTGATTTTCCACAGCCCGATTCACCCACAACGCACAACGTCTTTCCGCGTGGAATGTTGAAGTCTACACCGTCAATGGCTTTGATTACCCCTTCATTCGTGAAGAAGTGTGTCTGTAGATTTTTGACTTCGATCAGGTTATCAGACATCTTTTCGCTCAACTTACGTGTAAGGATCGGCGGCATCGCGCAGGCCGTCGCCCAGAAAATTTAAGGCCAGTACCGAAATGACTACTGCTATGCCGGGTACGAACAGCAGCCAGGGCGCTGTTGAGATGGATCGGATATTCTGCGCTTCCTGAAGCAGTACGCCCCAGCTATTGATCGGTGGACGCAGACCGATACCGAGAAAGCTGAGGGATGTTTCGGCGATAATCATGCCTGGGATCGCCAGGGTGACGACGGCAATAATATGACTCGTGAATGAGGGCACCATGTGGTGGAAAATGATCCGCAGGCTGCTGCATCCATCCAATCGCGCGGCCTTGACGAAATCTTCGGTTTTGAGCGCGTAGAACTTGCCACGTACCACCCGGGCCAACCCGGTCCAGCCGATGACCGATAAAATGACCGTAATCAGAAAGTAAACATACAGTGGTGGTACATCTACTGGAATCGCGGCGGCCAGTCCGATCCAGAGTGGAATGGATGGGATCGATTGCAGGAACTCGATCAACCGTTGGATTACATTGTCAATCCAGCCGCCGAAGTAACCAGAAATGCCACCTAGCAGTATCCCGAAGAACAGGCTGAACGTCACACCAACCAGACCAATTGTCATCGAAATGCGCGAACCGTAGATCGTACGCGACAGGACATCCTGGCCGAGTCTGTCTGCACCCATCAAATACATGGGGTCACCCTCGTTGATCGGGCCGAGCAGTCGGATGTTGGTTTCAATCAATCCCAGGATTTTGTAAGGGCTGCCTTTGACAAAGAAGCCAACCGGATGCTGAATTTCAGGGTCAACGACGAAGTTACGCCGACCTGCATTGTAGTCGATCTCGATGGTATAGCCGTTAACATAGGGGCTGAACTTGCCATCGTTAAACAGGTGCAGCGTTTGTGGCGGGGCGTAGGTGTAGTTTGATGCGTATTGATCGGGCGCAGAGGGAGCAAAGAACTCGGCGAACAGTGCGACAAAGTAGAACATAAACGTCACGATGCCACCGAGCATCGCCAGGCGGTGTTTGCGAAACTTCCACCAGATGAGCTTCCGCTGGCTGGCTGCAACATAGCCATGATCGACCTTGATCGCCCCCACTGCTTCCGGGGTATTGATCGGAAATTGTGCCTCTGTCATCAGATTTGTCCTTTAAGGGAACCGGATTCGCGGATCAAGCCAGGCTAGCAGCAGGTCAGAAAACAAGGTGCCGATCACTGCCAGCAAACTCAGCAGCAGGATGAAGCTGCCCGCTAGATACATATCCTGGGTGCGCAGTGCATCCAGCAGCAGCGGTCCAGTGGTCTGCAAACTGAGGACAATAGCAACAATCGTTTCGCCAGATACCAGACCAACGAACACATCGTTCAGGCTGCTGACAAACGGATTGAGGGCATGCCGTAGTGGGTATTTGATGAGAAGCCAGTATTCCGGCAGCCCTTTGGTGCGGGCAGTCGTGACATAGGGTCGGCGCAGCTCATCAAGCAGGTTCGCCCGCAGTGTGCGGATGAGTCCGGCAGTGCCTGCCGTGCCCAATATGACTATCGGTATCCATAAATGACTGAGCAAGTCGAGAAATTTATCGATACTCCATGGAGCGTCCACATATTCCGGTGAAAACAGGCCGCCAACGCTCTGCCCGAAGTATTTGAACGAGATATACAGTAAGACCAGTGCGATCAAGAAGCTCGGCGTCGCCAGGCCAATGAAGCCGAGAAATGTCACAAAGTAATCGCCCAGGGAATATTTGCGTACTGCTGAGTAAACACCGATGGGGATCGCAACCGCCCATATAAACGCGAGCGTTGAGAGTGATAGGAAGAAAGTCAACAAGAGGCGCTGCCAGATCAGTTCTTCAACCGGGCGATTCCACCGAAACGAATAGCCAAATTCGCCACGCAGCACAACATCCGAAATCCAGTCGACATATTGGATTGGCAGCGGTTTGTCCAGCCCATAAATTTCGCGGAAACCCTCTTCTTCTTCCTCCGTAATGACTTCTCCCGACTGCTGCCGTTCTACAACCAATCGGTCAACAAAATCACCAGGCGGTAAGTTGATAATGATGAAAGAGACGATTGAGATGGCAATCACAGTGGGAATCATATACAAAAAGCGTTTGATAATGTACTGCGCCATAGCACATGCTTCCAGATAATAGCCTATACAGGACCAGCAGGGGCAGCAAATTGTGGCTGTTACCCTGCTGGTGAATTCTGTGAAATCAGACCCTAAAGATCAGTATTTTCCTGATCTCTGGAGTTGTCGCGCGATCTGTTAGTTGGCGCTGCTGTCAACGTAGAACGTTTCAAAGTTGACCGGAGCTGGTCCGGGGTAGAGCCAACCACGCATCAGTGTGTCCGGCACGTTACGCAGGCTGTTATTAACCACGAAGTATTCGCCTGAAGGCAGGCTCAGACCGATCGAGTAGAACTCGTCCGCAGCGATTTGCAACAGTTCTTGGAACAGAGCAATTTGCGCTTCGGGGTCAACAGTGCGGCGAACTTCATTATAGATTTCGTACTGACGTTGTAAACCTGCCGGTGGTTCGGCTGCTTCGGCAGTCGCGAGATCGCCATAACCGAGACCGAACTCCTCATTGGCCCAGGTGCGCCAGCCATTGGCAAATTCCGGCGTGAAGGTGTTGTTATCCAACATCGGCTGTAAACCGAGGGCATTTTCACCGACCCAGACAAAGGCATCAATGTCATCTTCGTGTTTACGTTCACGCCAGATGTCATTTGAAGCCGGGAAAATCATCGTTTCAATGCCAACCTCTTCCCAATAGCGTTCGTAGAACTGGAGGATGTCAATCCATTCCGGGCGGAAATCCTGGTTCGCCAGTACGGTGAAACTGAAGCGCTCACCATCGGGGCGCAGGCGGAAGCCGTCGGCATCTTTTTCCGGCATCACCTTGTCCAGATGTTCGTTGGCAAGGTTCACACTGTACTCAAGGTACTGGGTTGAGAGCTGTTCATTGTAGAGCGGTGATTCTGGACGAGGCCCGTCTTGGAACGGAATACCCTGACCGATGTAGACAGTGTCCAGGATTGTCTGGCGATCCAGCGCGTGCGAGAGACCAATGCGGAAATCCTTATTCTGGATGATTTCAGCCTGAACAGGATCGGGATGATTGAACTTCATGTGCAACCGCATCGTCTCGAAGTTGCTGCTTACCGCATCCACGAAGCGATAGTTGCCAGTTTCCATGTTGTCAAAGAACACAGCACGGTTGGGTGGCGTGCTAATTTCATCATTGGAGAGGCTGTCTTCACCATCAATCGTCTTCAGCAGGGCAACCTCAGGGTCGGTCACGAGAGTGAAGACACGTTCGTCAATGTAGGGCAGTTGGTTGCACGATGGATCTATTTTGAAGTAGTAAGGATTACGGACAAAGGTGAAGCGCTCTTTACCTCCCAGGAATGGTTCGGTTGGCATCCAGGGCTGGAGGGTCGGGCGGGCCGGATCATTGTATTCAGCGTCCTGACCATACGAACCGACACGGCCAATCCACCAGGGGCCATATTCGGAAGCACTCGCTTCAGCCATCATTTCGGCGACACCGTCCGGATTCAGTTCCATGCTGAACTGGCTCAGGTAGTGTTCCGGGAACTGGGTGATGCGGACACCGTAGGATGCGGACAGATTTTGCAGGAACAGACCATTCGGTTCGGTGAAACTGAATTCGACAGTCAGGTCGTCAATCTTGGTAACAGTTGCAGGTTCACCACCGGTCACAAAATAGGGGTACGGGCCGTTGGGATAAATGTCGGTGTTGGTTTCAACCTGTTCCCACCAGAAAAGGATGTCATCTGCGGTGAAAAGTTCACCGTCCGACCACTTCAGGCCTTCGCGCAGGGAGAAAGTATAGGTTGTGCCGTCTTCGTTGACTTCCCAACCTTCGGCAATGTTCGGGATCACTTCACTGCCCTCAGCGTTCCAGCGCACCAGGTTTTCATACCCGAATTGGCGGAATTCAGCCAGCCGTCCCCCATTATAAAAGTCAAACATCTGACCGCCGTACTCACCAATTTGTTCGTAGGGTTCAACGACACGAGGGTTGACAGGCAAGCGCTCGGCAACGGGTGGCAACTCGCCGCTGGCGACCCGTTCCGCCAGCATTGGTGCTTCGTTATATGCCTCGCATGTCACTGCATCCTGGACCGCCAGCGTCGGGACGACGACCAGCATCAGGGCAGCGACGACTAAAGAAACACGACTCAATAGTTTCATTCGTAACATACCTTTCATGAGCACTAATTAATAGGGAAAGTGAGAAGTGAGGCTGGTACAAGCTGTACAGCCGGCAAACGTAAGTAACTCGTCCTGTGTATTGGTGACTTTCACCAACGCTGGGCTATTTTAAAGGTATGAATTAAAGAGCGAGGTTAAGTTGATTTAAGTTTGATTTAACGTTATGTTGAGGAAGGAATATCAAATCACTGTTAATCGCGACCAGAAAAATTAAGGAACTACAGAATTCGCAGCAGCAATGACCCTTCTTCCGGTAGCGTATTAAAATGAACGCCGGTCTCCATCAGATCACTCCCACGTTGCGCGCCCAAATCCTCGCCTTCAAACCCTACGATGCGATAGAGGCGACCCGACTGCAAATCAGATAATCGAATCGTCCGTGATTCTTCGCCCCCTGGCAGGCGGAATACAAACAACAGGCTTTCGGTTTCGTCAGGCAGGCGATATTGAAAAGCACTCCAGCGATCACCGCTCCCGTCACGCCTCGGTTGATCAGTCAATCGATAAAGCTCGGCATCCTTTACAAAACGGCGAACGTGCTGTTTATAAATTCGCGCATGGTCGCTCAAGCGGCTTTCCACCCAGGCGGGCAGTTCTGGGAGCTTTTGCGAGAATCCGAACACGTTGAGCATGGAGATGCGTGTGTAATAATCGAGTTGATGCGGCTTGAGCTTGGGATCACGCGGGTTGAAATTCTGCGGTGGTGGCGGATTCTTATTGATCCACTCGCCAAAACTCCAATGTAAACAAGCATTGGGGGCTAACATGGTTGTCGCGCCCCAGAACAACTGTAAATCGTGTACCGGATAATCAGGGTCGCTTAAAAATGTTATATCGGTACGGCGCATCAGGCCTAAATCGATTCTCAGGCCACCCGATGAGCAGCTTTCCAGCACGACTTCTGGAAAATCACGCCGAACACGATCCAGCGTGTGATAGTAGCCCATATAATGCGTGTAGAGGCCATCACCAGCACCATGACCATGATCGGTGCGGTTGCAGCCAGCGCCGGGATCGAGATTGAAATCAAGCTTGATCCAATCGAGATTATTTTCGCGTATCAGGCGCGCGAGTGTTTGGTAGGCATGTTCCTGGGTTTCCGGGCTGCCGAAACAAATGTATCCCAACCGTTTGCTGTCGCGCAGCGCCACCAGTTCGGGACGGGTTTCAGCCAATCGCGCCTTGACACCCAACGCTTCAATTTCACACCACATGCCAAATTTCATGCCGCGTGCGTGGCAATCATCTGAGAGGGGACGGGCGCCTCGCGGGAAACGTTCGCTGTTCACCAAATCCCAATCGCCACGATAATCGTACCAGAATGTGTCCGCATCACTGGGGCCGAACCAGCCGGCATCCAGCACGCAAACCTCAACGCCCATCCTCTGGGCAACAGCGACATTTTCAAGGAATCGTGCTTCGTTGATGTGGTCATCCTCATAAGACCACCAATGATTCCATTCTACAGGCACCTTTGCGGATAATGATGTGCGTGGATACCAATAGCGCCGCCCGATGCGCGCGTACTGCTGCGAAACTGCGTTGAGGTCTTTACCCAGTCCCAGCACAACGATGGGCGTTTCCATCGTGCCGTTGGGCGCTAAATCTCTTGAAAATTCCCAATCATGCAGTCCGCCGCTGAGACGATAGCCGCCTTTAATCGGTTCAAAACGAAAGACCCAATTCCCCGACCAGGCTACGGACCCGGAAAGCACCGCGCCACTGCTGTGTGTCAGCGCAAACCAGGGATGCTGCCCTTTCGAGGAGCGCCCAAAACGAGTTTCGAGGATTTTCTCTCCTGCGAGACGCTCTCGAACAGGATTAAATTCATCTCCCCAGTCGCTCGTGTAGTAGAGCAGTTCGTACTCTGATGCGGGAATATCCAGCGTGAATGAATCAGCCCGTGACACTTGAATAGAGTGGCTGCTTGTGCAGCGAATCACCTGCCAGGCTTCGGTCAGCGCCGTATCCTGATACACCTTAAGGTGATGCTCGACTTCAAAACCGTTTCCATCGAAGCACGCGATCATGTGTTGTACGCCAGCCACCGAGAAATCCATTTCAATTCCAGCTAATTCCAAGATGCGACTGGTATAGCGCTGACCGTCAATTGTCAGGGCAAACAACTCGCTCTCTGTGCCCGAATGCAGCCATGACTGCCTCTCCCCAGCATAGCGAGTCAGTGAGAGAAGCTGTTCATCGCGGCTAAAAACGAGATCAAGCATGGCAGTTGACAGGGTAATGTGTGATGGTGTCGCGGCTGTATTCATAATCGGAGGCTCCCCCAGATGAAGCAGGCTATAGAATTATTTGCCAATGCCCGCCGAAATTCCCTTAACAATATACCTTGAGAACACGATCTGCACGATAAGAGTTGGTAGTGAGGACATGAGTAAACCGATCATCAGCAGCGGTTGATTAGTGGTGAAGCGCCCAACGACCATCGACACCGTTGAAGTGATCGTGCGTTTGCTTTCATCGGGTAGCATCAACGCCAGGATCGGTTTATTTCACATACTAAGGAAATTCAGGATGCCTAACGTTAAAATCGCAGGACTGCCGATTGGCAGGATAATCGATTGATAAATCTGTCGGAGGGCAGACTTCCGACGGTGTACATCAGAATGACTGAGATGTCGAAGGCTTTCAGATCTTGCCGCGTCGTTGGGTGGTTGAGCGCACTTTCGCTTGGTTAGGCGGCTACCAGCGGTTGAGTAAAGACTACGAAGTCTTACCACGAGTCAGTCAGGGTCGCTATGACCCATCTCATGCTCCGCCGCCTCGCTCATTGACCTTTTTAGACAGTCTCTCAGACAAGGAAACACCCTTAAGTCTCAGCCATGAGCATCTGTCCGATCTGGCAGAGCAGGTTGCTGCCAGCCCCGACAGGCGACAGAAGACCAGCTTTAGAAGAAGGCTTTTAGGCCGACCTGGATATTTTCTCATTATCCTTTCTCCTTTTTTAAGATGTGGCGTGACATTGTGCGCCGTTTTTGCTTCGAGTTAACGCTTATCATCAGCTCAATAAAGTTGAAAGCAATCAGTCCATTTCATCTCAACCTTCCAGGGTTGTCATGATATGATGAGGTGATTATCAAAGGGGAGGCAAATGGCATTTTACTACGATCAGCCGTCTCGCACCTTCAGCGAGTACCTATTGGTTCCAGGCTATTCATCAGCGGAGTGCATACCGGCGAATGTCTCGCTGAAAACGCCGCTCGTCCGGTTCAAAAAGGGCGAAACGCCGGCGCTGTCGCTCAATACGCCGCTTGTTTCGGCGATCATGCAGTCCGTCTCGGACGATGGCATGGCGATTGCTCTGGCGCGTGAGGGCGGTGTCTCGTTCATTTACTGCTCGCAGCCCATCGAGAAGCAGGCGGAGATGGTGCGCCGCGTAAAGAACTACAAGGCGGGGTTCGTCGTCACGGACTCGGCTGTCCACTCTGATCATACGCTGGGTGACATTCTGCGCCTGAAAGAAAAAACGGGTCATTCCACAGTCGCCGTCACCGAAGACGGTACACCGAGTGGCAGGTTTATCGGCATCATCACCAGCCGCGACTATCGCGTCAGCCGGATGGAACGCGACACGAAAGTGTCCAGCTTTATGACTCCCCTAGACAAGATCATCTATGGGCATGACGGCATCAGCCTGAAGGAAGCCAATGACATCATCTGGGAGCATAAAATCAATGTGCTGCCGATCATTGACGACAATCAGCGCCTCATCTCGTTCGTGTTCCGCAAGGATTACGACTCGGACAAGGAGCATGTCCACGCGCTGCAAGACGAATCGAAACGGTATATCGTCGGTGCAGGTGTCAATACGCGGGATTACGAAAAGCGGATTCCGGCGCTGGTCGAGGCTGGTGTAGACGTGCTGTGCATCGACTCTTCGGAGGGATTTTCCGAGTGGCAGAAGCGCACGCTGGCGTTCGTGCGCGAGAAATATGGCGATACGGTGAAAATCGGCGCGGGCAACATTGTAGACCGTGCAGGTTTCCGCTTTTTGGCCGATTCCGGCGCGGATTTCGTTAAGGTGGGGATTGGTGGCGGTGCGATCTGTATCACGCGCGAGGCAAAGGGTATTGGTCGCGGTCAGGCTACTGCCGTGATTGAGGTCGCCAAAGCCCGCGATGAATATTTCGAGGAGACGGGCATTTACGTCCCCATCTGCTCCGACGGTGGTATCGTCCACGACTATCATATTACGCTGGCGCTGGCGATGGGCAGCGATTTCTGTATGTTGGGTCGCTACTTCGCCCGCTTCGATGAAAGCCCGTCCAACAAGGTCGTCGTCAACGGCAATTACATGAAGGAATACTGGGGCGAGGGCAGCGCCCGCGCCCGCAACTGGCAGCGCTATGATTCCGGTGGGGATGCCAAGCTCTCGTTTGAAGAAGGCGTGGACTCCTACGTGCCGTATGCTGGCAACCTGCACGACAATCTCGCCATCAGCCTGAGCAAGGTCAAGTCGGCGATGTGCAACTGCGGCAGCCTGAATATCCAGCACTTCCAGCAAAATGCGTGTCTGACGCTGGTCTCGTCGGTCAGCATTGTTGAAGGCGGTGCGCACGATGTGCTTGTGAAAGACCGTGAGGTCAGCGCGACAACATAGATCACCCCAATATTTTGGAAACGGGAACATTTTTTAGGTGTTCCCGTTCCGTCAGATAATTTTTCCTCGAATGTCTTCGATTCAGCTTATCTGTATGAGTAGATTTCCATACCCATTATCATGGCAAGCCCAGTCACGCCCACCAAATTCACAGTGAGCTGGCTGTCGTTAACGGTCACGGTGTATGGGCCATAACGTTGCCACGCGCTCAGGGCGAGATCGCCCACTCCTGAGGCGGCTTGCGACCCTTCAAGAACCAGATTTCAGGGCCGTCGGTTTGATACCCAATTTTCCATCGTCCGGAAGTACAAACGATTGTCCTGTTAGGAATGACCTGATTCAAATTGATGACCCCAGGCTCGTTGGTGGCATATAACAACGTATTGAGCATCTGCCAGAATAACCAACCTGCGCAATTGGTATTGCCATGAATTGTATCTAATCTCATGCTGCACACTGCTGCCGGCGCGACCATCGACAAAGCCTTCATTGCCAGAAGCAACCATGTGATTGGGATCACTAGACTTCACATAGGCAGACATTTCCGAAATCCAGGCCTGACCGATCCCTGTTCCAGCCATTTCCGGCTCGTTCATCAAGTCCCAGGCGAAGATGGTCGGGTCGTCTTTGTACTTGATGCCGGTCAGAGTGTTGGTGCGGTTCAAAATGTGCGAAACCCAGTTTTTGTAGAACTGCTTGGTACGCGCGTCGGTGAAAAGAAAGTGTTTTGTTGGTGACGAAAAATAAGCAAACAATTTGAAGTGGAAATATCGGGATCAAACGCTTCTGGCGTAGTCAGAAGCGCTTGAAGATGCAATAAAAAACGAGAGTGTAGTCTTTCCTAGCTACACGCTCGTTGTAATATTGAATTTGTTGGCTTTTTCTGTATTAGCCTTTTAGGCTGCCTGCGGTCAAACCTTCGACCAGATAACGCTGTGCGTAGATGTAGATAATCACGACTGGGACTGCCATCAGGATCGACGCGGCCATGAGCTGACCCCAGGGGAGAATATCGCCCACGACCAATGATTGAAGTCCGATAGGCAAGGTTCTGAGTGATTCGCTGGTGATAAATACAAACGCGAACAGGAACTCATTCCAGGCGTTGGTGAAAGCAAAGAGCGTCACTGATAGCAGCGCAGGGGCGGCTAACGGCAGCGTGATCTTCCAGAAAGCAACGATCCGGCTGGCTCCATCGATCATGGCGGCTTCTTCCAGATCAACTGGAATCGACCTGAAATAACCGAGCATTACCCACGTCGCAAAGGGCAGGAGGAATGTGGGATAGGTCGCAATCAATGCCCCATAACTGTTAATGAGGTTCAGGCTGGTCAGAGTTTGGTAAAGCGGGATGAATAACAACGTTCCTGGCAATAGATACGTGATGAGCAGGAATGTTGTGAGTAAACCAGACCCCAGGAATTTGAGACGAGCCAGCGCGTAAGCCGATAGTGCCGCTAATGAAACGGATACGACGGTGCTGGACAAGGCAACAATGACCGTATTACGGAACCAGGTCAGAAATGGAGTAGCCTGTAGCAGGGATGTATATTGTTCGGCTGTCCAGGGATCAGGCCAGAAAATGGATACACGTTGGCTGATCTGTGGCGTGGTTTTAAACGACGTTATGATGACCCAATAGAATGGAAAAACCACAAATATCAGGATTGGCAATAGAATCAGTAGGCGCATAACCAGACTCATGCGTTCGCGTTCTGCTTGCTTAAAGAGTCCCCTACCATCTGTTTTGACCCTTTTAGCGATTGCTTTAGACAGCGCTTCGAAGCCTTTCAGAACCAGTTCGAACGGCAGGAAGAACAAATCCATTGCCCACGCGATGAAACGTCCGGCTAGCTCCAAAATCCGATCACTGATGCTGGCTTTTCGGCTTTCAGCGGCATTGCTATCGTCCCGTCGCATGAATTTTGATAGCAACCAGATTAACACCGCCATGAGTGGCGCAACACTGAGTGCAATAGCTACGCCTGGGCCATATTGCAGAGATCGAACGGCTTTTTCGTAGGCCAGAATCGAGTAGACACGGGTCGCACCGCCTGGGCCACCACCTGTCATCAAGAAGATCAGGCCAAACGAGTTGAATGTTGAGATAAATGACAGCAGGAGCGTCACCACAATCACATAGCGAAGTCCGGGCAGGGTAATGTGCTGAAAGCGTTTGATCACATTCGCGCCATCCACCTCTGCGGCTTCCAGTTGCTCACGGTCAATCGCCTTAAGCCCGGACAGCAGGAGTATGGTATAGAAAGGAATGCCTTTCCAAACATTGACCGTGATGACACTAGACATCGCTAGATAGGGATCAGAAAGCCATCCAAGCGGCTTATCAATGAGTCCGAGTCCCATCAGGATGGGGTTCAAACCGCCGAAAATGGGATCATAAATGCTTTTCCAGGCCAGTGCAGTCACAATTTCCGGGACAATCCAGGGCAGCAGCATGATGCCAGTCAGAATATTGCGCATCGGCAGGCGGCTGTTCAGCACGAGGGCGATAATCATCCCGACGGCAAACTTGACCGCGAGCGATATAAGCGTGAACTGAATAGTATTCTGCATCGACAACAGGTAATCACTGTTGGTAAACAGTTTTTCATAGTTCCTCATGCCGACGTACACTGTCTCGCCTGTTAGAAAATTCAGCGAGGTTGTGCTGAGGGTGATGGCGTTGATGAACGGGTAGACGATTAGCCCCCCCATTATCACCACCATTGGTAGCACGAATAACAGCGCCACTTTCCAATCCCGCCCCAAAATCTTTGCCAGCCGCCTGGAAAAATTAACAGGTGTGGGTTGGATGGCTGGTCTACTCAACAAAACTCGATTAGCCATGAACGATCTCTTTCAAACTATACACAAAAGATTTGTATCACATGCCCCACCTGGATAATCGCTTTCCGAGAGGGACAACTCACTAAAACGGTTTAAATTAAAAGAATTGGCGAAACATCGCCCAAATTTCGTGAATAATAATTTGTCTTCTACCGTAAAATGCCACGCTTCGATTAATGGAGAGGGCAAGAGGGCAACTCGTGTTACCCTCTCGTAGATTCAGCCTTGAATTAGGGCTGGGCAATACCACCTTCTTCAAAGATGTCCACGATTTTCTGATGAGCATCTTTTACGGCATCGGCAGGGTTCATGCGGCCAGAGGTAATATTCGCAACCATCTGCTCGACAATACCCTGTGCGCGAATGGCATCAATCGCGGCATTCGGATTGGCAGGCCATGAAGAGCCAATAAATGGATTTTCAATGCTGACCTGTTCCTTAATGATCGCAAAGTTGGGATCGGCTGCCAGCAGTTCTTCAGTCCACAGATTCTCGTAGGCAGGCATGAACAAACCTCCTGCTACAGCAGACATTGGAGTGAAGTTCACTGGATCGAGGAGGTTCAGGCTCAATTCTTTCGCTAGGTCGGCGTTTGGCGCACCTTTAAAGACAGTCAACCAACCACCAATACCACCGCCGCGTTGATCAATGTTGGCAGGGCCGAACGGCGCGACCAGCAGTAATGTATTGGCAAAGAGTTCGGGGTCATTGAGCTTGGATGCCGCATACACGCTGAAGGCGTTATGGGTATAACCAATGGTACTGGCAAGGTAGGCTTCATTGTTGCTGATGTCTGTCCAACTGAGGACACCGGGAGGGATCATAGGTGCATACATTTCACTGGTGTAGGTTTCTGCCAGCCACTCAACCGCCGCAAGCGTTTCCGGCGAATCGAATTGGACAATCTGCCCGGTTTCATCGGTGAAGTGACCTCCAAATGAGTTGATAACGCTCATCAGGAAACCAAAGCCATCGCCACTTTGGTTAGGCGTGAGACCCCAGCCCCAGAATTCATTATCCGGGTCGGACATGGCGAGAGCTGCATCACGGCGTTGATCGTAGGTTACGAGGTCAGTGGCAGGATCGACGCCGATTTCTGCAAGCTTATCACCACGAACAAAATATCCGGTGGTGTTGGCGATAAGCGGAACCGCTTCCCATGCGCCATCGAATTGGGCAACTTTCGCTGCGTTTGTGCCCGGCATGATCTGACCATAACTGCTGACGGCTTCATCAACAACATCCGTGACATCTTCCAGCAAGCCCAGCACGTGCATCTGCGAGATACTGACGTTACTGGTGTAGGCGAGGTCGGGAGGATTACCGGCAGCAACAGCAGCCTGAAGTTTCCCCATAAAATCACCAAACGATTCAGGATTGGTTGTAGAAATGTCGAGATCGACCCCTTTATCCGCTGCAAACCGGGTAACAGTCTCGCGGAACAGAGTCTGAGCCTCTTCAAAGTACTCGGTGCGGTGGATGACCGTGAGCGTACCAGCAGCGCCTTCGGGTAGAGGCAGCGGTGTCGGGGTGGGGGCATCTTGCGCTAGCGCGAGTCCGCTGGTTGCTGCCAGCATTGCTGCGCTTGTACCAGCCGCAGCCCGCAGGAAATCTCTACGGGTCATTGTCTTTTTGTTCATAATTCCTAATCTCCTGAATAGAATTTTCTTTAAATAACATTTGGAAAGCGAAACGAACAGCGCTTTTTCCAAATTCCCTGTTTCTATAAGCGTTCAACGGCGTTTTAGGAATACAAACTCCTTTACTTCTTATTGAGGGCGTTGGCTTGAGATCAGCGTATAGTCCATTGATAACCTAACCAGATCCCTAATCTGCTCAGGTCTAATTATTGAAGGAAGTACAAGCTATTGTGTGTGGACGGGAAACTCATCGAGAGACAAATATCGACTCTTTTTCTCTATCAGAAATGCAGAAGCAGACGCTCTATCTAGGATGAGGGATCAATGAATGCGATGAAGGCAGCAGCGTTGCTAGTCGCTCATGTCAACAGAGTTGTGTAAAGGTTTAAAATCAAAGCAATATTTAAAATCAATATTATTGTACACTACATCCTTCAATATTCTGGGAGCGATCCCAAGACTGAAGCAAATCATAACAAAAACATCATCTGTTTGTCAAACAGGATGCCCACGCAGATGCTTTTTGCAATTGTATACGGTTTTTGCGTTAAACGGTGAAATTTGGTGAATATTGCATAAATAAACATAACTTAGAAATACGAAAATGCGGAAAATCTCAATAGAATTGGGAAATGAAAAATCAAAATTCGAAAGGATATTTTTTAGCCCTCACCATATCCCCATTAGTCTTGACTGATTCTATCATCCCATCACCCTTGACTTGAATCCATTTTCGCATCAGTATGAATCGCGAAACCTTATCATAGGGCGAGCGTAGGATGTCCGTCTAATCTCGCCTATCCCATTTATGATTTAATATATTAAAATCACTTCTGTAAGGAGAATTGAAATGCTTAAGCGCTATATCATCCTATTGATTGCGCTCTTTTGGGTGTCACTTGTCGGGCTACCGGCTGGCGCTCAGGAAGGCGCAGCAATTACGATTACCAATCCAGCAGCCAATCAGGAACTGGATACCAGCACGGTTATAACCGTCGCCGGAACAGGATCAGCCCTGTTTGAAAACAGCCTGGTTGTCCAACTTCTGAATTCGGGCGGTGGAGTTCTCGCCGGACAGCCGACCACCACGAACGCACCGGAAGTGGGTGGCACAGGAAACTGGCAGGTCACGTTTACGCTCGATGGTATTCTGACTCCCACCGAGGGGCAGGTTTATGCCTTCGCGACTTCGCCCGAAGATGGTCGTGTGGTTGCCGAAGCCAGAATAAACGTGGTTTTTATGCCACCTGTTATTGTCGAGTCTCGTGTGGACATTCTGACACCCGCAGATGGTGTGGTGCTGCCCATAGATTCATCGTTTACCGTGACGGGCAGCGGCCTCTCAATCTTTGAAAACCGCATCATTGTTCAGGCATTGGACTTGAGTACCCGCGTGTTGAATGAGCAGACCGTTTTTCTGGATGAATCGGGCAATTGGACTGCGCAATTGACCGTGACGGGTGTGGAGTTTGGCTTGCGGGGATACATTTATGCTTATTCTGCCACTTCCAGAACACAGGTCACGTCCGATCAGATTAGTGTGACTTATGGCGATGTGAACAACGCGCCGCAGATCATTATCGTTAACCCACAGCCAAACCAGGTACTCGATACACGGACTCCGGTGCGTGTCAGCGGGTCGAGCCGGAGCTTATTTCAGGGTAATGTGACTGTCGCCGCTTATGATGCGAATGGTAACGTTTTGGCGCAGCAATCAACAACGGCCTCGGATATAAGCGCGAACGGCGCAGGTGGCTGGCAGGTTGATCTGAATCTGCAAAATGTACCACGCGGTACATCGGGACGTATCAGCGCCTATTCAAATAACGCGAATGGGAGCGTAGAGATAATATCGCACGTTAACGTGATTTTTGGTCAGGGTGGGCCGATTCTGCAAATCAACAGCCCATTGAATAATTCGATTGTCTACACAGATCGCGGCATTCGCGTGAACGGTATCGGCATCAACTTGCTGGAAAATCGGATTTTCGTGCGTGCGCTAGATGCTAATGGCAATATTCTGGCCGAACAGATGACACGTGCATCCGCGCCCAATGCACAGGCGATCAGCGGTTGGCAGGTCGATCTCCCGGCCTTGAATGTCGCGCCAAATACACGCGGAACGATCTACGCCTTTATCACACGCTCGCTGGATGGCGCTTTGGAAGCTGAAACGCGCATCAGCGTCACTTACGGTGGCCCATGTGTGCTGCGTAACGATTGGCCGACTTATGTCGTCGTTCGTGGCGACACCCTTTCGGGAATTGCCCGACGCACCAACAGCACCGTCGCTGAACTGACGGCGGCGAACTGCCTGAGCGATGCCAATCTTTTATTCGCGGGGCAGGTTCTGCGGATACCGCGTCTCCCCGGTACGCCACCGGTGGGCAGCCCAGCGATCACGATTGCCGCGCCCCAATCCGGCACCGTGCTGGGTCTTAACAGCCCTGTCGCGGTCAGCGGCACTGCCAGCGGCCTTCCACAAGGGAATGTGACAGTACGGGCGCTGGATTTGAATGGCGTTGTATTGGCGCAGCAGTCGGCAGTCGTAAATGCGCCGAATATTGGCGGCGCGGGTAGCTGGCAGGCTAGTCTGATGGTGACGACGACTCCCGGCACAATCGGCAGCATCTACGTTTTCGCGACTTCACCGAATGATAACTCTGTTGTGGCGGATGCGGTTGTGGACGTGGTTTATGGACAGGTGACGGGAGAATCGTCGATCACGATTATCAACCCGACGGCGAATTCAACGCTGAATCTCGGAAATGCGATCAATATTTCCGGCACGAGCGCGGGCTTGTACGAGAACATGATCGTCATCCGCATACTCGATAATAACGGTAATGTGCTGGCCGAAGCGGTCACGACAGCCGATGCCAACGGAAATTGGCTGCTGGATATGCCGCTGGCGGTTGCGCCCGGTACGCGTGGCATGATCTTCGCTTATTCGACATCGCCGCTGGATGGCAGCATTGATGTATCTGATGGGGTGAACGTGATTTTCGGTCAGGCCGTTGCAGGGCCTTTCGTGACGATCACGGATCCGCTGCCCTATGCGACGCTGGATATTGAAGAAGACATTCTCGTATCCGGGCGTGGTGGCGGCTTGTTCGAAGGCGCACTCGTCGTCCGCGCGCTAGATAATCAAGGCAACATCCTGGACGAAGAACCTGTGACCATCAACGCGACAGAAGTCGGCGGTGAAGGCGACTGGCAGGCGACTCTGCAAGTGAGCGTGAAGCCCGGCACACGCGGCGTGATCTATGCTTTCGCGACCTCAGCAGCGGATGGCAGCGTGAATGCCTCAGCCCATACCCAGGTTGTCTTTGGCGACCCGGCTGCAAATGATCGTTTTGTCAGCATCAGCACACCGCTGCCAAACACCCCGGTTATGCTCGAAAATGGCCTGATTATCGCGGGTCGTGCAGCAGGCGCATTTGATGGAGAAATCACCATTCAAATTCGCGATCTGCAAGGTAATGTGCTGGTGTCGCAGCCGTCGGCAATCAATGCTGCGGATGCTGACGGAATCGGAGTATGGCAGGCTGCGCTGACCGTGCCTACACTCGGTACGCAAGCCGAAGTCGAAATTTACGTCTTTGTGGCATCACCCAGCGACGGCAGTGTTCTGGCTTCTGACCGCATCACGATTGTCGTCAATCAGCCGTAAACGTTAGCAGCAGCGCGTGACCCATAATTGATGAATGTGTGAAAGCATCGCCGAGAGACCTGTTCTTCCGGCGATGTTTGTTTCTGGTCGATGTTTTTCTTGGCTGCCGGATCAACTTTTCGACATCTGTGCAGGCCGGACAGTGAAAACTGAGTAGTTCAAACATAATACGATCACGGGTGGAGCTTGTGTTTTTTGTAATGTCGCTGGATAACGTTTGGTACGCGGAAAGTTACTGGAAAACTGTTACGCTAAACTTCGAAACTTATTCTATAGAGGCAATCATGGTTGACGCTCTAGCCAACTTATCACCTGTGCATCAAGCGTTTTTAGCAACACTGTTTACCTGGGGGGTGACAGCGCTTGGAGCGACCTCTGTCTTTTTGGTCAAAGGATTGAATCAAAAACTGCTGGACTGGATGCTGGGATTTGCCGGAGGCGTTATGATCGCGGCAAGTTTTTGGTCGCTTCTCTCACCAGCGATTGAAATGGCTCAGGCTCAAGGTGCTATACCTTGGCTTCCCCCTGCTGTGGGGTTTTTGCTGGGTGGTTTGTGCTTGCGGGGGATAGATTTGATATTACCCCATCTTCATATTGGCGCACCTATCCAGGAATCGGAGGGTATCAAGACCACCTGGCAGCGCTCAATTCTGTTGGTGCTTGCGATTACGCTTCATAACATCCCCGAAGGGTTGGCTGTTGGTGTGGCCTTTGGTGCGGCGGCAATCGGCCTGGAATCTGCCAGCCTTGCCGGGGCGGTATCCCTAGCAATTGGCATCGGTTTGCAAAATTTCCCCGAAGGTGTTGCTGTCGCCATGCCGCTGCGCCGTGAGGGGATGTCGCGCTTAAAAAGCTTCTGGTATGGGCAGCTCTCGGCATTGGTCGAGCCAGTAGCGGGGGTAATCGGCGCTGCTGCGGTGCTGGTCGCGCGACCTCTTTTGCCTTATGCCTTGAGTTTTGCCGCTGGTGCTATGATTTTTGTCGTCGTTGAAGAAGTAATCCCGGAATCTCACCGTGAAGGTAACACAGATTTGGCAACGATGGGTGTGCTGCTAGGCTTCACGGTGATGATGGTGCTGGATGTAGCATTGGGATGATGAACTCATGTATTGATAGAGAAAAGTCCCAATCGTTTGACATCCAGATTACGAAAAATTAACTATTTCGCGTAAGCATAGTATTTCGGATAATCGCCGACCAGTAAATGCAGCGGCGGCTCATCTTCTTCGATCTCGGAAAAACGTTCCAGCGTTTCCAGGAAGCAGTTGTCGGTGTAGTCGTCGTTCACCAACGATACCTCACCGCACAGCACTTTCTCGCCTTCTGCCCAGAAGTTGTGATAGATGCCAGTGGTCAGGGTGATGCTCTCGCCAGGCTTGAGCGCCACAATATGCCCTGACGGAAAAGTGTGCTGAACCCCATCCAGGCTCACCGTCACGTCGGTGTCGGCTAATTTTTCGTCCTCGTTGGAGTTATAAATCTGAATCATCAGTGTGCCGCCGCCGCGATTGATGATGTCCTCAGTTTTGATCCAGTGAAAATGCAGTGGATTCATTTGGTTGATGCCGACGAGCAGCAGTTTTTCGCAGTAAACCTTGCCACGCGCTGTTTTCAGATTTTCGGCGCTGCCGTTACGGATGGTGAATAGCGATAAACCATAGCTGACATAATCGCCCCGACCAAAATCGGTAACGTCCCAGCCGAGATGATTCAGGGCAATTTCAGCAGCCTCTGGCCCTTTTTTCGCCCAATCATCCGGTGTCCAATGGGCAAATGGTGGTAAATAAAAGTGATGTTTTTTGATGAAAGCATCGCCTTCACGGATAATGGCGTTAATTTGTGAGCGTTTCAAGTTTAGATAGCCTCTCAAAATTTTAAAGGTGCGTTTACCAAGTCACAAAGGTGCGTTTACCAAGTCACAAAGGTGCGTTTTCTAACCCTGATAATAACGCACTCGTCTTGCGTGGAAAATAAACATGGTATGGATGGTCACAAGAAATGCTGCGACTAAAGCATATCATCCAGCAGCACATGGACACGCTCCAGATCATATTTTGCCTGCAATTGGTCGAATATTTGCCGTGCCTGAGTCAGGTGGTCGCGTCGCGCAGGATCACCATCGGGCAGGTGGCGACCCCATTCGTAATGGGTGAGTGCCTGCTCGTAAATCATATTGAATTTTTGCGCTTCGGCAAGGCTGCATGACCACGCTCTTTGGGCAGCGTCCGGCTTGCCACTCATCCAATCATAGACACCCTGATACAACCATGCGCGTGGACGGGCGTGAAAAAACACACGGGAATACCGGGTGAGTGCGCGGCAGGCGCGTTGTGCGTGTTGGGCTAGTTCACGATTCTGCGGCGACTCTTCCCACAGTGTCAGATAAATTTCGGCAGTACAGGCATAACCTTCCATCGCGTAACATAGAGCAGGGCGGGATTTCTGTGTGCGTTCCAACGCTTTATCTGCAAATTCGCGCGTTTGCTGGCGATCTCCTGCGCGTAAAGCCGTGAGCGCGGTTAGCCCATAAGTCTGAATTTCGATTTCAATGCCTGTCGTATCTTTCAGCAGCGAACGTACTTCCTTGAGCAGTTCGCCAGCTTCCGAGATATGGCCGTCGTCACCTAATCGCAGTACACCCTCGGTTTTGCGCAAAAGCGTTGTCGTGCGAATGTAATCATCGCCACGTGCCAGTGCCGAAGCGTAAATAATATCGCTGGTTTCGCGGTCTTTCTGAAAGCGCCCCATATGGTGGTCGATGACGGTGCGCAGCCCCCGGCATTCGTCGCGCTTCCGCAAATCGCCAATCTGCTCGGTGATTTCCATGCCGCGCGTCAGTGATTCGTAGGCCTCGTCCCATCGACAGACTCCGATGCGGTACATACTGCGGATTTCCAGCACCCAGGCCAACGCGGAGGGATCCTGAACCTGCTGCGCCACTTCCCATGCACACTGGTGATAAGCATCTGCCCATTTGCGCTGTGGAATCACACCCATGATGAAGCCCACATTGACGTAAGCACGTGCAAGTTCCGGCGATGGCTCCGCGTGCTGCGCCATATTGAGCATACTCAAAGATGTAAAAACGCTCATGATGCTCTTGTTGGTCAGCACGTAAATCTGCGCTGAACGCTCATAGGCCAGCGCTAGATTAGACAGCCGTTCATCGCGGGGCCGATCGGGGACAGGGGCTTTTACCCAATGTCCGATCTGGCGAAAGACCTGCCCCAGAAGGCCTCGAACGGCTGCGCCTGTTGTCGATGGCAAGGGCTGCCCTAATAAGGCCGGGACGTGCGTGAGATGCTCTAAACTTTGATGAAAATCGCCTACCGCGTAATAAACTTCGCCGATCTGAAGCTCGATGGCGGCTAATCGCTCCGAGGAAAACTGCTTGGGATTGGCGAGCGTTTCCCGCAGATAATTCAGCGCCTCGCGATACGCGCCGCTACGCAGGGCCTGTTCGCCTGCCAGCGCCGTGTAGTGAATGCGTTTGTTAGAATCGCCCGCTTCACCCCAATGGTGGGCTAATGCCGCCACGTGTTCCTTGTCATCGGGATAAATCGATTCGATAGTGCTGGCGACCTGCTTGTGAAATGCTCGTCGTGTATCGGCCTGCATATCGTTCAAAATCACTTCACGCAGTTTGTCGTGCGTAAAGCGCCAATGGCCGTCCTGCACTTCCAATACCGCCGCGTTTGCGCAGGCAGCTAACCAGTTATCCACATTGATTCCCGGCGCAAGGGCTTGCATGAGGGTTAAATCAAGCTGTCGTCCGGCGATGGCAGCCAGACCCAGCAAAGGCCGCGCGGTTTGCGTTACCCGGTCTAATCGCCGTCGGATCACCCGTTCGATTCCGCCCGCGAAAACCTGTTTGGGCAGAGTCGTTTTGCCGATCTGGTCAAGCTGACCGGCTTCTTCCGCCAGCGCCCGTACTACCTCGACCATGAAAAAAACATTACCTTCCGTTTCGCGCTGCAATAAATCCACGACTTCTTTTTGACGGCCCGCCGCGCCAAGCATCGACTCGCTGAGAGCTGCGATGTGGTCTGCGCTCAGGCGTTCCAGTTTGAGCGTGTTCATGCCGGGTAGCTGTTGTGCCATTTGCGGATATTCGTCATCGCGGTAGCTGGCGATGATGAGCAGGGGCAGTGAAGGCACGTAACGCTGAAGTCGCCGCAGCAGGGTGAGGCTTTCATCACCTGCCCAGTGAATATCTTCTAAAAGCACGACGATGGGCTGGCGCTGACGACGGAAAATCTGCTCGATAACCGTCATCAAACGATCTTGAGTCGCCTGTGGATCGAGATTGAGCGCGTCAATGACCGGATAACCGACTAAATCCTGAATATCCGGCACGAGTGTTTTCAAAACACGCACTTCTAACGGGCTGAGAAGTGTCTGTAAAGCCAACCAGTGAATGGCTTCCGACCAGATTTGATACGGGCTGCTGCCTTCGCTCACAGCCTGTCCACGTACAACCTGTGCACCATTGACCAGCGCCAGTGTTCGCAGTTCGTCCATCAAGCGCGATTTGCCCACGCCGCTTTCACCCGCTACCAACCATGCGCTGCCCTCACGATCCAGCGTAAGGTCTGTTCGGGAGCGCGGTGCGGTGATGCAGTTTAAGGCTTCGGTGAGACGTTGTAATTCGTTTTCGCGTCCGATGAATCGCGCCGATTGCAAAAAACTTTCGCGGGTCGCGGCAGTTTCCGCCGGAATATCCTGACCTACTGATTGGCTGTAGAGGACAATGATTTCGTTGGCGCTGCTAAAACGCTCAGACGGTTTTTTCGCCAGCATCCGCCCCAGTGCGCTTGCCAATCGCTCATCAATATCGAGCGACTGAATATCCGGCGCTGCATTCAACGTGTCGTCAATAAACCGCGAAACATCGCTGATCTGGAAGGGGTGGGCGCCGCCAAATAGCTCATAAGCGATCACACCTGCCGCATAAAGGTCTGTGGATTCGCTCGGCGGATCGCTCTTAAGCAGTTCGGGCGCGAGGTAAAAAAGCGTACCAGCGACCTCATGATACTCGTTGTCCATGTTGATCTGGTCGCGCACCAGTGACAGGCCAAAATCGACGAGTTTCACCTGACCGTTGACGACCTGCACATTATCCGGCTTGAGGTCACGGTGCAGAATGCCACGACGATGCAGATAGGCGAGAGCCTGGATCATCTGTATCAGCAAGCCCAACTGGAAACGGGGTGGCTTGCCTTGCCCGGCCTCTAAAATCGTCTGGCTGTTTTCCAGCAAATCCATCGTGAAAAAGGGCTGCTGGTCGTCGTCAAAGCCGTAATCCAGCACGCTGATGATATTGGGGTGGCGGAGCGATGCGAGAGTCTTAAATTCCAGCGCCAGCGCCAGCCTGAAGCTGGATTGCGAGTCTGTCGATGCGAACGTCACTGGCTCGACATTGACCCGCTTGAGCGCGACCATTTTCCCGGTGAGCCGATCCAGGGCGCGATAAACCGAACCCATGCCGCCCTCACCGATGAGGCCGGAGAGTTGGTAACGCTTACCGATGATCTGAGAAGCCTCGGTCTGCATCACATCTGCTCAAAATAGTTGCTGATAGTATTCTGCAACAATGAAAATGGTTGTTGGTACCACTCATTATTGCACAGAAGCCCCAGCAATAGCCAGGGCTTCAGAGTGGTGTTAAACGAGGTCTTAAACCAGGCGGACTTCTCTGCCGCTTTCCTGGCTGCGGTAAATACCGTCGAGAATCATCTGCACTTGCAGCGATTGTTCGGCGGGGACAGGCGATGGCGCACCTTTGGCAACGGCCTGCGCGAACTCGATGCACTCCTGTGCATGGGCTTCAGCCGCGTCTTTGGTGATTTGCAGTGTGCGGTTGTAGTGCTGCTGGGTTTCATAATTGGTGCTGTAAATTTCGCATTTCGGCCAATGGCTGCCGCCGTTGGTGCCGTACAGCCACATCTGCATATCTTCAGTCGGCGTGTCGTGGTGCAAAATCCAACTGACCTCAAGGATCAGGGTTGCGCCATTATCGAAGCGCACAAATGCCGCCGCGAATTCTTCGACATCCATATCCGCTGGGATCGGGTCGGCTGACCAAATGCTGAATCCGCCCTTGTGATAGGCCAACTCGCTGCGTGAGACACCGCTGACCGCGATGGGATTCGGGTTGCCCATGAACCACAGCGTCAGATCGAGGATATGCACACCGATGTCGATGCAAGCGCCGCCGCCAGCGTGCCGCTTATAGACAAAGCCGGGGCGTGGCAGTAAAGCGGAACGCCGAAGCATCCAACCACGTGCGTGATAGACATCACCCAGCGCACCCGCATTGATTTCGGCCTTCATCGCCTTGGAGATACCGCGAAAACGCTGATGTTGCGCGGTCATCAGCAGCTTGCCGGATTCGTCCCGCGCGGCGATCATATCGCGGATCGCTTGTGGATTGGGAGCCAGCGGTTTTTCGCAGATGACGTTTTTTCCAGCTTTCATCGCGGCGATTGCCAGTGGCGCGTGGTAATTATTGGGTGTGCAAATGTCGATAATGTCGATGTCGGGGTCATTGATGATGTCCTCGGCTTTGGTCGAAAGCTTGGTGACACCGTAACGCTCACCCCATTTCAGCATCGCCTCTTCGCTGACATCACTCCCGGCGACGACCTCGGTGATTCCCGACGCTGCCCAACCGGGCATATGCGTGTTGACAATGCCGCCGGTGCCGATGACACCGATCTTGAGTGTTTTTGACATGTTAATTTTGACTCCTGTTAAAAATAATAATCAGCCAGCTTCTTTTGCTGAAAAGCTGACATGGGTAAGCTCAGTAGCTCGGTAAGCTAATCCAGCAAAACTTCCGCGCCGGTATCCTGGCTGCGATATACGCCGTCAAGGATGGTCAGCACTTGCAGCGATTGCTCGGCGGGGACGGGCGAGGGCGCACCATCAATGATGGCCTGGGCGAACTCGACACATTCCTGCGCGTGTGGTTCGCGGATGTCCTTCGCGATCTGGAGCGTTGTGTTGTAGTGCTGTTGTGTGGCATAGTTGGTGCTGTAGACTTCGCATTTCGGCCAATGGCTGCCACCATTTTTGCCATACAACCACATCTGCATATCTTCGCTGTTTGTGTCATGGTGCAGCATCCAACTGACTTCGAGAATCAGGGTTGCACCGTTTTCAAAGCGGACAAACGCGGCTGCAAAATCTTCGACATCAAATTCCTTCGGGATCGGCCCGCCCCAGACACTGAACGCGCCTTTTTGGTGGGCAAGCTCCGCACGTGACACGCCTGTGACAGCAACGGGCTTCGGATTGCCCATGAACCACAGCGTCAGGTCGAGGATATGCACGCCGATGTCAATGCAAGGGCCACCTGTCGCATGGGATTTGAGGATAAAGCCGGGGCGTGTCGGTGCGCCCGAACGCCGGAGCATCCAGCTTCTCGCATGATAAATTTCGCCCAAAGAGCCTGTATCAATTTCGGCTTTCATCGCTTTGGCCTGCCCGCTAAAGCGGAAATGCTGTGCGGTCATCAGCGTTTTTCCGGTTTCGTCGCGTGCTTCAATCATCTGACGAATGGATTCGGGATTTGGGCCAAGCGGTTTTTCGCAGATGACGTGCTTTCCGGCTTTCATCGCGGCGATTGCCAGCGGCGCATGGTAATTATTGGGTGTGCAGATGTCGATAATGTCGATGTCAGGATCGTTAATCAGGTCATCGGGTTTGTTGGAGAGCTGTGGGACGCTCCACTGTGTTCCCCATTTGTGCAGCGCGGCATCGCTGATGTCGCTCCCGGCTACGACTTCTGTGTAGGGTGAGTCCTTCCAGCCGGGCATGTGTGTATTGGCGATCCCGCCCACGCCAATAACCCCAACCTTTAATGTTTTTGCCATGTTATTATTGATCTCCTATTAGGTTTAACGAAATTTTTAAGGTTTGGCAGGCTCAGCCCAGCCTTGCTGCCTGGCACTCTGGTAAAACGCTTCCATAACGGCGCTGCGGGCGGCGGCTTCATGAGCGCTGACCAGCGGCACATTGGGCTTGCCTGTAACGGCATCAAAAAATAAGTCAAAAGCATGTGGCAGTTCTGCCGGGAGTGCTGTCCAGGGTTCGTTACCGTCCGCGCCTTCAACAAGGCTGCTCTTGAAGTACAGCTTGCCGTTGGCGACATAAGCGTGACCCATCGTTCCGCTTAAAATGGTGCTTATGGGGTGGGCGACATCGACCCATCCTGCTGCCAGACTGCCGATAACGCCGTTCGCGAATTTGAGTAAACCTTCGCCTGTTTCGTCACAGTCTCCATAGCGTCCGGTGACGACGGCAATATCCGCCGTGACCCATTCGACATCGCCCATCAGCCACATCAGAATATCGAGCGAGTGAGTTCCCAGGTCGCCAAATGCGCCAACGCCTGATTGCTTGACATCGGTCATCCAGCGCCATTCGGTATCGAACCAGCCGCCGAGCGAACCGGAATGGCAGTTGGTGTGGCGAATACGTGTAATTTTGCCGAAACTGCCTTTTTGAATTTGCTCGCGCAAAAACAGATGAAGCGGGTTGCCACGCATGAAATAACCCGTCTGGAACAGCACACCAGCCTGGTCGATCTCCCGCGCCATCGCGTAAGCATCTTTCGCGCCCATTCCCAATGGTTTTTCGACAAACAGGTGCTTTTTAGCGGCGGCGGCATCCAATACCAGCTTTTCATGCCCATCCGTTTCCGAGCAGACAATCACGGAATCGATTTCCGGATCTGACCAGATGGCATTCAGGTCGCTGGTTGTCGGCGCGTTGATGTCGGCGGCGTATTTAGCAGCGCGTTCGGCATCATGATCCCAGACGAGCTTGACTTTGACATCGGAACGTGCGTTGAGCCGCTTAATAAAACCGGGCGTGTGGATGTGAGCGCAGCCCACCAACGCCGTGTATTTCATATGATTCCTCCTGTATTTGGGCGAATAAGTTCGCAATTATAACGCTACTATATCATGCCATAACAGACCATGATTTTATGAGAACCACAGAGACACAAAGAACACAAAGATTATTTGAATAATTTCTCTGTGTCCTCTGTGTCTCTGTGGTTTAATTTTCTTTAGCCCTGGCGGAAGGCTTGCAGCGTTTCCAGATAATAATCCGGCAGGCCGATGTCGAAGCGCTGCCCGTCGATCATCAGGCCCATAAAGCCATCTTCTCGCCGCAGACGATCCAGCGCGGACGTTAATTGAAATTCACCACGCTCCCGAACATTATTATTGATATGTTCTTCGAGATAGCTGAACAACTGGGGCTTAATAATGTATTGGCCGAAGACGGTCAGATATTCGCCATCCGGTATATTCGATACCCGCAGATTGGCGCGCGCATAGTCTACCGTCGGTTTTTCGGCAAATTCGGTGATATTCAGCAGCGTGTCTTCCAGCCATACGCCTGTGACCGTTCCAAAATTTGCCAGCATATTCTCCGGCGTACTGCGGAGGCCAATCACGCTTGTGCCGTGCTGGTTGTAAGCATCGACTAATTGACGTGCGCACGAGCGTTCACTGTCTGAACGATAGAGATGATCGCCGAGCATCAGCAAAAATGGCTCGTTGCCGATCAGATCACGTGCCGAATAAATCGCGTGTCCCAGCCCTTCCTGTGTTCGCTGGATCGCGAATTTGACGCGCTGTCCCATTTCCAGCAGGCGCAGCGAATACTCCTGAAAATGGCGTGGCAGTTTGTTGAAATTTTCAATCGACACCTGCGTATTGAAGAAATGCTTAAACTCGTCCAGGTCGTCTTCCTGGACAATGATAATCACTTCGTCCATTCCGGCATCCAGGGCTTCTTCAACGATCAGCAAAATGGCGGGCTTGGCGATCCCATCGCGATCCACCACCGGGAAAAGCTCTTTCTTGGTGGCTTTGGTGGCTGGGAAAAGCCGTGTGCCAAAACCCGCTGCGGGGATGACTGCTTTGCGCACCTGCGTACCAGCGTGCAGCGTTAACTTGAGGGTGCTCATTTTTAAATCTCGCTCGATGATCTCAATGACCGCTTGCTGGTCGGCTTCGCTGCGGACGATAAACTGCGCTGTGCCGTCACCTTGTGAGCCAACGCCTTTTCCGCCATATATGTGAGGCTTGAGAGGCTCATAATTTAAAACCTGATGCAGCACAGGCGCGGTTAATTCTTCGGGACAGGCGGGCGTGGCGTAGAGATCAAAATAGGTTTGCGCTTCGGTCATCAATTCACCGAGGCGCTTCGCATCAGAATTTTGCAGGGCTTCCAGTGCTTCATGGGTGATGCGTTTGTTGATCGGGCCAAGCAATTCCTGTACCCCGCGCTCGATCTCGTTTTCGGCAAAAGGATAGGCTTTATTCAATCGAGCCAGGATTTCCATCGTGTCTTTGCGGGCGTGCAGATCGACAATCACGAAGTGCAAATCCTGATTCACGCGCAGTTCAGTCGTATCCAGGCGATCCCCGTCAAAAGTCATCAAAACCGGGCGATCCCCAAACGCGCAGCCCTGATCCATACGTCCGCAGCGCGAGGGTGTGACGATTTCGCCCTGATAGGCCATTTCCATCTCGCCGCGAACCGTCATTTTGAGATCGTAGGCGCGATTGAAAGCCCGTGCCGTCAACACACAAATCGCCGCGCTGGATGAAAGACCTTTTTTGACCGGCATATCCGTGTGGTAATTGTGGATGGTCAAGCCGCGCACACGGTAATGCGTCAAAACCTGATAAGCGGTTCCGGCAATATAGCTCCAGAAGCCGCCGCGCTGGGCTTCCGCCAGTAGTGCTTTGGGTTCCATCGGAATTTCGTAGGGGCCGTGCGTGATTCCATCTGGCGTTGTAGAACTCAATATAAGCGCAGTAGGGTGCTGCTCGATTTCGGCATGGATGCCTTGATTCGTGCCTGCAATCAGGGCATAACCCTGTTCAATTTCCGCGTTAATGCGGCGATAACCACCTGCCCAATCCGAGTGTTCACCAAAGAGGCAGATGCGCCCTGGGACAAAGATTTTCAACTAAAAGCTCCTTTCAACGGAGAAAACATAGGAGTAACTATAACATGCGAAATCATATGTTGCTTTTCACGATGGATAGCTCTGGATCGTTCTTGTAAGCCAGAAGCATGTGTCGAGTGATGCTTGATTCTAAGATACTCTGCACAAAAAAGTTCGTATAAGTTGGCTCTTGGCCTGGGGATACCTTAGCGGGTATGATACCCTCAGTAATTTTGAGTGAGAATTATGGTCATTTCAATTAACCTGTTCAGCAAAAAGGATAAGAAGAACAAACCTGACTGATAGTCCGGGCTTTTTTGCTGCAACAGATCATGCGCCAACGAAACCTGCCCGGACAACCGGAGCAGGTTTTTTTAATTTTGTTTACAGTTTTTAAATTTTGTTTAGGGAAAGCAATGCAAGTTTTTGAAGATAAGCAGAAGCAGATCAAGCAGACCAAGCAGACGGAACACACGTCTGGATAGCTGCCCTGCGTCGAGAAAAAATCGCGCTGCGCCGTCCAGATACGATTGGACGGCGTTTTTTATTTTGATAACCAAGAGGCATGATGCACAGACAACAACACCCGATTCACGATTTCCACATTATTGAATCTACTTTGCGCGAAGGGGAGCAGTTTCAGGGCGCACATTTTTCGACTGCGGATAAAATTGAAATCGCTCAGGCGCTTGATGCCTTTGGCGTGGAATATCTCGAGTTATCGACCCCGATTGCGAGTAAACAAAGCGAAGCTGATCTGCGCACGGTAGCTGCCATGCCGCGCCGCTTTCGCGTACTGACGCACATCCGCGCCCGCATGGAAGAAGCAAAATTAGCCGTTGACTGCGGCGTTGATGGTGTCGATATTTACATCGGCACATCCGCCTATATGCGTGCCTACAGTCACGGCAAAAGTTTGCAGGAAATCATCGAAGTCAGTCGGGAGGTTGTGCGCTACCTCAAAGATCACGGAATAGAGACGCGCTTCAGTACCGAGGATACCTTCCGTAGTAATCTGGCGGATACCTTTACTGTCTACCGCGCGATGGACTTGGAAGGGGTTCATCGTGTCGGTGTGGCGGATACCGTTGGTGTAGCTGACCCGATGCGAACCTACAGCCTGATTAGCAGTTTGCGGCAGGCAGTTCACTGCGACATCGAATTTCATGGTCATAACGACAGTGGCTGCGCGATTGCCAATGCGCTGTGTGCGCTGCAAGCGGGCGCGACTCATATCGACACCACTGTTCTCGGCATCGGTGAGCGTAACGGCATCACGGCACTCGGCGGTCTGATCGCGCGTTTGTACACGATGGATCCTGAACTGGTCAAAAAATATGACCTGCCGCTGTTGCGCGAGATCGAAGAATTGGTCGCTTCTAAAGTTGGAATTGAGGTGCCTTTCAACACGCCGATCACAGGCCGGACAGCGTTTCATCACAAAGCAGGCGTACACACCAACGCGGTTCTGCAAAATCCGACCAGCTATGAGGCCATCAATCCGCTGGATTTCGGCATCGGGCGCTCGATTGATCTGGCGCATCGCCTGGTCGGCTGGAACGCCGTTCGTGATCGCGCCGCAACGTTGGGTTTGGCGCTTTCTGAGGCTGACCTGCGCAGCGCGACGACTCAGATTAAAACGCTGGCTGATGCCGGACGTATCACGCTCGATGATGTGGATGCCGTGCTTCGTGGAATGGTGACGCAGGAGGTTGGCTGATGGGCGCAACCTTCACCGAAAAAATTTTAGCTCGCAGCGCAGGTCGTCAATCAGTTCAGCCGGGGGATGTGCTGGATATTGAGCCGGATGTTGTCCTGAGCCACGATAACAGCGCCGCGATTGCCAAAACATTCGCGCAGCTTCCACACGGGCGCGTCAAATATCCCGAACGGCTGGCAATCACGCTCGACCACGCCGCGCCACCACCCACGCCCAAACACGCGCAAAATCACGCCGATGTGCGGGCGTTCGTGAAAGCGCAGGGTGTGAAGAATTTTTTTGAAGTCGGGCGCGGCATCTGCCATCAGGTCTTTAGCGAAGAAGGCGTGATCGGCCCTGGCATGATTTTGCTCGGCGCGGACAGCCACAGCACTCATCCCGGCTGGCTTGGTGCATTCGGTGCGGGTGTAGGGCGAACCGAAATTGCCGCGATCTGGGCGACAGGACAGTTGTGGCTGCGTGTGCCGGAGACGGTGCGCGTGACGCTCACCGGACGGCTGAACCCTGGCGTGATGTCCAAAGACTTTACGATTGCGCTCATCGGTCAGCTTTCCGCCGAGGGCGCGAATTACATGGCTGTCGAGTTCGATGGCCCTGGAATCGCGACCATGACACCGGAATCGCGCATGGTGCTGCCGAATATGATGGCCGAAATGGGCGCGAAAAATGCCTATATCGCGCCGGACGATGTGACGTGGGCATGGATTGAGATGCAGCTTCGTCGCAGTCGACCAGAAACGGTTGATGAACGAATCGCCTATTTCCGCGAACGTGTACTCTATCCCGATGCTGATGCGAACTACGCTGAACAGCACACCGTCGATTTGAGTACGATTGAGCCAATGGTTGCCCGCCCACACAGCGTCGATAACACGGCAAAAATTTCCGAAATCGCCGGGACGCATGTCGATTTTGCGTTTCTCGGAACATGCACCAACGGGCGCTTAGAAGACATCGCCGCCGCTGCCGAAGTCGTGCGTGGGAAACATTTGCAAGCGCGTTTGCTGGTCATTCCGGCATCGGCGCAGGTGTTACAGGACGCTCTCGCGCAGGGCTACATACTCGATCTGGTTACTGCGGGCGCGACGATTGGCACACCGGGGTGCGGCCCGTGTATGGGCAATCATATGGGAGTTCTCGCGCCGGGTGAAGTCTGCATCAGCAGTGCGAATCGCAATTTCCAGGGGCGCATGGGCGAACGCAACGCCGAAATTTATCTGGCGAATCCAGCCGTTGTCGCGGCTAGCGCAGTTGCGGGCTACATCGTTCACCCCGCCGATATAATCACATAGCCCGAAAGATGAGGTTGATCCTATGCTTTTGGGTGGGTTTTTGTGAGCCTCAAATTGATATAGTTGAATCGAAATTCTCAACACATCAATTTGGGGAAACGACACATGAGCGCGAATGAGATCAAAACGGAAGCGAAGGAAACAGGGCGGCTCGAAGCCTTCAGCGATGGTGTGATCGCGATTGCCATTACGCTGCTGGTGCTGGAAATCCACGTGCCACCCGTAGATGAAGGCGGTGCATTGTTAGCCAGCTTGCTTGAACAGTGGCCGATTTATCTGGCATTTTTGTTGAGCTTCGCCACCATCGGCATTATGTGGATTAACCACCATCGCCTGTTCACGGTCATCAAACGAGTCGATCATAATTTTTTAATTTTGAATACGTTATTGCTTTTGGGAATTACGCTCGTGCCGTTTACCAGTGCGCTTTTGGGGGAATATATTGGTCATGAGGGTGAACAGGTTGCCGCGATGGTCTACAGCGGCGTGTTCGTGGTCATCGCCATCTTTTTCAATCTGATGTGGTGGTATGCGGCGCGGCACAACTGGCTAGATATGACCGGAGAAAGTTTGCGGATTGTGCAGATCACCAGCCGCCAATATCGGTACGGCCCATTGTATTATCTCGCGGCGTTGCTTTTAGCGCTCGTCAGTGTGCCGTTGAGCATCGGCCTGAATATTTTACTGGCTCTCTACTTCGCGCTGCCCGCAAACGTGGTGAGCCATCTGATTTTTCGAGAGGAAATGGAAGCGAATGTCTGAACATCGAGTCTGGAAATACAGCGATAACGTCAACACCGATGTGATTTTCCCCGGCAGATACACCTATACGGTCAGCCATGATCCGTTGGAATTGGCGAAACATGCGCTGGAAGACCTCGACCCGCAGTTTGCCGGACAGGTGCAGCGTGGGGACGTGATTCTCGCTGGACGCAATTGGGGCAATGGCAGCAGTCGTGAACAGGCTGTCACGTGTTTGATTGCATCCGGCGTTCGTGCGGTGATCGCCTCGTCATTCGCGCGTATTTATTATCGCAACGCCATCAACAGTGGTCTTTTGTTGATCGAATGTCCGGCAATTGTGCCGCATCTGCAAACGGGCGATGTCATTACGCTTGACATTGAAAATGCGACGCTGACATGTGCGGCGGGGACGTTCGAATTTCCACGTTTGCCGGAATCGGTGCAGGGGATTGTCGAAGCTGGCGGCCTGATCGAATATCTGAAGGCGAGTTACAAGGCAGAATGAATATGAACCACATAGGCACAGAGAACACAGAGATTTAAGAATTGCTCAGTGACCTCTGTGACTCTGTGGTGAGAAAATTTAACTCTCGGTTTCGCGTACCGGCCAGTGCGAAATGACGATAAAGGCCAGCGTGCCGAACAGCACCATATGGAAGCCCCAGGTATAAAATTCAATCTGCCAGGGTTGGAACATTGCCACAATGCCCAAAAGCATCACAGCAATGACAATCCGTTCGATGATCTGGTGGATACGCTGGGGCATGATTGTCTCCGTTAATAGGTCGTCCGATTATTCGTTTTCACCTCATTGCACGAGAAATAAATCTTTATTCCCCCTCTCCAACGCATTGGAGAGGGGGTGGGGGGTGAGGTTGAGCGAATTTTCAGAGCGTTTTTAATACTTGATGTCTACGATACGGCCTGTCTGCGCGGACTGCATAATCGCGTCGCAGATGACGGCATTCTTGTAACCATCCACAAAATCCGCGCCGTAGGGGGCAACGTCTTTGTTGTTGACGATGGCATCAAAGAAATGGTGGAATTCGTGGACGAACGAATGCTCCCAGCCGATTATATGACCCTGCGGCCACCAATTTTCCCAATACGGGTGATAACTTTCGCTGACGAGAACGTTGTGGAAACCGCGTGTTTCCTTCGGCTCCTCGTGCGCCCAGTAGACCTGAAGTTCGTTAAGGCGTTCCAGGTTGAAGCTAATGCTGCCATTTTCGCCGTTGATCTCCCAAGTCTGGCCGTTTTTGCGTCCATGCGCATAGCGTGTCGCCTCGACAGTGCCGAGCGCGCCATTTTCGAATTCCAGCAGCGAGACAACGGCATCATCGACATCGACTTTGCCCATGCCGCCTTTGCCGTCAGGACGTTCTTCGATAAATGTTTTGGTCATACCCATGACTTTTTTCGGTTCGCCGACCAGGAAGCGTGCCAGGTCGAGAATGTGCGAACCCAGATCGCCTAATGAGCCGCTGCCTGCGACTTTCTTATCAAAGCGCCAGGTCATCGGGAAATTCGGGTCAATAATCCATTCTTGCAGATAGGTCGCGCGGAAGTGGAAAATGCGTCCGAGCGCACCACTCTCAATAATTTTGCGTGCCTGCACGATGGCAGGAACGAAGCGATAGTTATAGGCGACCATGTGCTTAACGCCTGCCTTTTGCACGGCATCGAGCATCGCCTTTGATTCTTCAGCGGTACGCGCCAGTGGCTTCTCGCAGAAAACGTGCTTCCCGGCCTCGGCTGCCGCGATGCAGGGTTCAGCATGGGCATCGTTGGGGCCGCCGTTATCGAAAACCTGAATATCAGGATCGGCAATCATCTCGCGCCAATCCGTATAGGCCTTTTCGTAGCCATAGCGTTTAGCTGCTTCTTTGACTGCTTCGACATTACGTCCGGCGATGCCCACCAAACGCGGGATCGCGACAGGGGGATACATCATGTAGGGCAGTTTCTTGAAAGCGTTGGAGTGCGCTTTTCCCATAAAGGCATAACCGAGAATCCCGATGCCGAGGGTAGGTGCGTCTCCGCTGGCTTTCGCGCCAGCCATCGTAACAAAACCGACTTGATCGCTCATTTAAATTTTTCTCCTTAAATGTGGGGTTGTACAGGGCGAAGCGACCAACGGAAATCCCTTTGGGATGCGCCTCGCCCCTACCATTGAATATTTAATCTTTCGATGCGAAGGCCGCGTCAAATGCCAACGACGACGACTTGAAATCGGTCTTTTTGATGATTTGAACAGCTTCTGTCGCGCCATGTTCGCGATCCATGCCGCTGTCTTCCCATTCCACTGACAACGGGCCAGTATAAAGAATACGGTTCAACGCGCGAATGATTCTTTCGAGGTTGATATCACCATGACCGGGCGAGATGAAATCCCAACCACGACGATGATCGCCGAAGGAAAGGTGCGAACCCAGAATGCTGCTGTGTCCATCCAGGTTCACTTTCGAGTCCTTGACGTGGACGTGATAAATGCGCTCTGGGAAAGCGTTGATGAAATTAACCGGATCGAACAACTGGTGAACGAAGTGGCTGGGATCGAAGTTAAAACCGAATGTTGTACGATTGTTGAGAGCTTCCAACGTTCGCTGCGCGGTATAGATGTCATAGGCAATTTCGGCTGGATGAGCTTCCAGAGCGAAGCGGATGCCGCTTTGGTCGAAAACATCGAGAATCGGATTCCAGCGATCCGCGAATTCGCGGAAACCCGCGTCAATCATATCCTGTGAGGTCGGGGGGAAGGGGTACAGCATGTGCCAGACCGGGCTGCCCGTGAAGCCATTGACGACATTCACACCGAACAATTTGGCCGCCCGTGCCGTGTTTGCGATTTCCTCAGCAGCGCGTTTTCTCACACCTTCGGGATCGCCATCGTCCCAGAGTCGCGCTGGCAGAATAGCCTTGTGCCGTCCGTCGATGATGGCATCGGCGACGCATTGACCAACAAGGTGGTTGCTGATCGCGAAGCACTTCAGGCCATGTTTTTCCAGAATATCCCAACGACTTTTGACATAGCCATCCTGCGATAGGGCTTTGTCAACTTCAAAATGATCGCCCCAGCAGGCCAGTTCCAGGCCGTCATAGCCAAAGCTTTTGGCTTTCTCGGCCAATTTTTCCAGTGGAAGATCCGCCCATTGTCCGGTAAAGAGCGTAACAGGTCTCGACATGATGGAAATTTCTCCTTTGAAATAAGCATTTTGCTTCAGCGGTTATCAGGCCGCTTGTAATGGTTAATCAGTAAGAATAAGAATTTAACGCAAACACGCAAAGTAACGCAATGAATTTTCTATAATTTGGCTATCCTCATAATAAAATTTATTTTCTCTCTTCTGCGGTAGCGGTGACGCTTAAATAATAATCTCGCCAGACGACTTATCAAACACATGGAATCGCTCAGAGTCGAATTGCATTCCGAGTGAATCTCCACTGGCAGCCTCAAAATTTGGCGCGACTTTGACTTTGATAATTTCGCTGCCCAGGCGCATATCGACAATTGTGCGATCCCCTAACGGCTCGACCACGTAAACTTCAGCACGAATCATATCCGTTTCAGCTTCGTTTGATAGCTCGACATCTTCGGGGCGAATGCCGAATACCGCTTCTCCGCCGCCTTTGTGCTGTGCTACCTTTTCAAACAGGCTGCGTGTCAGCGAAATGCGCCACAAATCGTCTTTGCCAACGATGACGCGGGCGTTTTTGTCGATGCGGCAGTCCAGAAAATTCATACGTGGGTTGCCGACGAATCCCGCTACGAACAGATTCGCCGGGTGGTTATAGACATTTTCCGGCGTATCGACCTGCTGCAAAACCCCGTGATCGAGGATGGCGATCCGGTCTGCCATCGACATCGCTTCAACCTGATCGTTGGTGACATAAAAAAATGTTGCGGCAAGCTCGTTTTGCAGCCGTTTGAGTTCGGCGCGCATTTCGACTCGTAGGGTAAAATCCAGATTGGTCAGCGGCTCGTCCATCAAAAACAGACGCGGCTGCCGCACCATCGCCCGACCCAAAGCGACACGCTGCTGCTGGCCGCCGGAAAGCTGCGCCGGACGGCGGTTAAGCAGACCGTCGATTGCCAGCTTTCGCGCGATTTCGTTGACACGCTGTTCGATTTCTGTCTGCGAGAGCTTGCGGGCTTCCAGCGGAAAGGACATATTTTGAAAAACCGTTTTGCGCGGGTAGAGCGCGTAACTCTGGAACACAAACGCCACATCGCGCTCTGCCGGAGAAAGCTTAGTAATCAGTCTGCCATCCATCTCAATCGTACCCTGATTGGGCTTTTCCAGGCCCGCTACGCAGCGCAGAGTCGTTGTTTTTCCCGCGCCCGTTGGCCCAAGCAAGATCAAAAATTCGCTGTCCTTAATCGTCAGCGAGACGTTTGAGAGGGCGGCGGTCTTGCCAAAATTTTTCGAAAGTTTCTCGATAACTAAACCCGCCATATTACACCGCCTGTCCAGTCACCCGGTCAAACAGGTGGATGCGATTGAGGTTGATGGCGACTCCGACAGGCTCACCGGGACGGAAAATCTGGCGCGGTGGAGTCTTGACTGCCATGCGATATTGTCCCATATCCATATCATAGATGGTTTCATCGCCCAGCGGTTCGCGGACGGCGACTGTTCCGCGTAGTTGGGCGCTGTCGTCATTGACTAGCCGCGCATCTTCTGACCGGATGCCGAAAACGACTTCTTTGGTATTTGCGAGACGGTTCGCGTAGGACGGATCGAGTGTCAGCCGAAAAGTGTTCTCGATTCCCTGTAAGTGATGCCCATCGACAACTTTGCAAGCGACAGTGTTCATCGGCGGGCTGCCGATAAAGGTCGCGACAAACAGCGTTTTGGGATGATTGTAAATTTCCAGCGGCGTATCGACCTGTTGTAAAACGCCCATGCTCATCACGGCGATACGGTGGCTCATGGACATCGCCTCGACCTGATCGTGCGTGACATAGAGCATGGTCGTGCCAAGCTCCTGCTGAAGATGCTTGAGTTCGACCCGCATTTCTGAGCGCAGGCTTGCATCAAGATTGGTCAACGGCTCATCCATCAGAAAGACCTGTGGTTGGCGCACGATCGCGCGTCCCAGCGCCACACGCTGCTGCTCACCACTTGGCAGGCGGTTCGGGCGACGGTTGAGAACATGCTCAATTTTCAGACGGCTGGCGACCCGCCGAACCTGCTCATCGACTTCCGATTTGGACATATTTTGCGCACGCAGCGGAAATGAGATGTTATCGTACACGCTCAGGTGTGGATAAAGCGCGTAAAACTGGAACACGAAGGCGATGTCCCGATCTCCCGGCGGCAGGTCATTGACGGATCGATCTCCGATGAATATTTCGCCGGAGGTGGCGCGTTCTAACCCCGCGACCATGCGCAGAGTCGTCGTTTTGCCGCACCCGCTGGGGCCAAGCAGCACCAGAAACTCGCCGTCGGCTACGTCCAGATCAAGGTCTTTGACCGCCATAACCGCGTCATTTTTTTTGCTTTCGCCAAAGCGTTTGCTGACATTTTTTAAACGAACATCAGCCATAAATAACGTCTCTAATCATAATGATGTCTCTAATCTTGTCTCTTTAGCGCCGGACTGCGCCGAAAGTCACGCCGCGCAGTAAATAATTGCGAACTAAAAACGTGAAAATAACGATGGGTAACACAAAGATCACCGAAGCCGCCGCCAGCCGCCCCCATTCCACCGCGCCCACGCCGATGATGCTGTTGAGCCAGGGCGGGACCGTTGCGCCATAGGTACGGTTGAGCAGATTGGCAAAAACGAACTCGTTCCAGGCGACGATAGCCGAAAAAACAGCCGTTGCCGCCATCGCCGGGATTGCTTCGGGGATGACGATTTTCCAGATGGCTTGCAGGCGTGAGTAGCCATCAATCATCGCCGCTTCTTCGTACTCCACCGGGATTTCGTCAAAAAAGCCTTTCATCATCCACACCACAAACGGTAAATTGACCGTCGTGTAGAGCAGGATGATGCCGGGGTAGCTGTCGCGTAAATTCAAATTGCTGAACAACAGGAAAATCGGGATCAGCACGACAATCGGCGGTAACATGCGCGTACTGAGTATGAAAAACATGAGGTCGCTTTCGCCGCGAATATGGAAACGCGACACGGCATAGGCCGCCAGCGTTCCCAGAATAACCGCCAGCAGGGTCGATAAGCCCGCGATAATCACGCTGTTCGTCAGGCGATCACGGAATACACTCAGATCGGCGGAGGCACGGACACCCGTGTCGCTCTCTATTGTCGTCCCCAGCAGAATCGACGTGTAATTGTCGAGCGTTGGCTGAAATTGTGTGTAGGGGATATAGGACGGCACACGGCTAATGACATCGGTGCGCGTTTTAATCGAGGATACGGCGATCCAGTAAAGCGGGAACATAAAGAAGAAGAACACGATTCCCAGTACAACCCAGAAGCCGATGCGATTTGCTAATGATTTTTTTTCGTAATTCATATCAATTTTCTGCCATCACGTGGATTTTGTGGCATTCAACGCGCGAATGAGAAGGTTCGCCAGAGCCGTAATCACGATGAGCATGATGTAGCCAAGCGCGGAACCTTCGCCCGTATTGAATTGGCCGAAAGCAACATCGTAAAGATACATCGAGGCTGTTTGCGTGAAGCGTCCCGGTCCACCACCTGTCAGCACGACTGCCTGATCGAACAATTTATATGCGTCCATCGTGCGGAAGATGATCGCAATGAGCAAAAGCGGCATCACCATTGGCAGGGTAATGTGCCGGAAGCGGAACCATGTCCCGGCGCGGTCAACTGCCGCTGCTTCGTACAGATAATTGGGTACAGCCGACAGTCCCGCCAGCGAAATGAGCATCATAAACGGTGTCCACATCCACACATCCACGATCACCAGCGACCAGGGTGCGACATAGCGATCTGAAAGCCATAAGATCGGCTCAAGCCCAAAGAGATTAACCACATAATAATTCAGCACACCATCGCCCTGCATCATAAAGCGCCAGAACAGCGCAACGACAATGGGCGATAGCATCATCGGAATCAGCAGCAGCGTCATAATCGCGCCGCGCCCGGTGAATTTACGGTTCAGGAGCAGCGCGATGCCGAATCCCAGCAAAAGCTCAATCACGACTGCGGGAACGACAAACTGCCCGGTGACGACAAAACGCTGCCAGGTGCGGTTATCGGTCAGGAGTTCTAGATAATTGGCTGTGCCGATCCACTGCGGTGCTGTGTTTGCGTCCTTAATCACCGACCAATCAGTGAAGCTGAGATAGAGTGACCACACCAGCGGAAAAATCGAAATGAACAGCAGCAAAAGCATGGTTGGTGTCAGAAACGAAATCGCGATCCAGCGATCCGTAAACCAGCTAAAGCGTGGGCGAATTTGACCTTCGAATTGTGCGGTGCGTGTACGCTGCGCCAATTGGGTATCAGCCATGACGAACTCCTGATGAGGCATCCGTAGGGGCGACACATGTGTCGCCCCTACAAAGGATTCTTGCTTTTATTTATTTACGACGCTGGCGGCCCATCAGGATAGGCATCGTCCAACACTTCTTGCTGTTCGGCGGCAATTGCGTCCAGCGCTTCTTTGGCATCCATCTGGCCTGATACTGCCAGATTCAGGTATTCGCCCTGAATTTCGAGCAGTTCGTTGTATTCAGGGATGTTCCAGAAGTCCTTGACATATTGGAATGCGTCAGCGAATGTCGGGTTATAGGGTGCGGCGTTCAGGAAGGCATCGCTGGCGAGGATCGAGTTACGACCAGGGAAACCGCCGCCTTCAACCCACTTGGTCTGGGTTTCATCCGATTGCAGCCACGCGACAAAAGCTTGGGCAGCTTCTGGATTCTGCGAGTAGGCGCTGATGCTCATGCCTTGACCACCCAGGCTGATGAAGTGTTTGGTTTCGCCGGGGACAACCGCAAAGCCGAGGTTGGGTGCTTCAGCGCAGGTTTCGGCATTGGTGAACGCGCCACCGAAGCCGTACCAGATTTCGATCATGGCAGTTGTGCCGTTGCAAATCGTGCCGACGGTTTCGTCAAAGCCGAAGCTGCCGACACCGGTTGGGCCAGCATTGACCAAACCCTGTGCGAGTTCGATGGCCTGTAGACCAATCTCGTTGTTCAGCACACCTTCGACCTGATAGGTCGCGGGATCCCACAATTCGCCGCCGAATGACCACAGAATATGATTCCAGGCTGTCGCTACGAGGTCGCCGCTGTTAATCCAGTGCGAAGCATAGCCGGAGTCGATGAAATCGGTATCTTTGAAGAATTGGGCAATTTGCAGAAGTTCCGTCCAGGTGGCAGGCACAGCCAGATCAGCACTCGTCGCTGCGGTGTAGGCTGCCATCACATCGGCATTCTCAAACAGGTCTTTGCGGTAGACGAGCATCCGCGTGTCGGTGATGACCGGAACTGAGAAATAATTGCCGCTTCCACCGGGGATTTCGGCATAGTAGCTCAATGCGGTCTGGTTGTAGTCGTCGAACGGTAGGGTTTCCTGCATCCAGGCGGTGAGATCAACCAGATGGCCACCTGCGACGGCTTCACCCATAAACTGGCTGTCGAGGATGGGTAGATCAGCGCCACCTTGTGCCGCGAAATCCGCGAAAATCTGATCGTGCCATTGATCGAGAGGGACGCAGCTTACGGTGACATTGGCATCGGGATATTCCGCGACCAGCGAGGTCAGCAGATCGCACGGCGGCCAGGCGAACCAGACGATTGACAGGTTGGGCTTGTCCTGCGCGGTGACGGGCATCAGCGAGAGCGTCAGCATTCCGATGGCGAGAAGAACGATGAGGGCTTTTGAGAGCGATTTGGTTTTAAACATTGTTCGTAAAACCTTTCAAAAATAATAATCAAAATGTGGTCATTAAATGCCAGGCGTTTAGGTTGGTTTCACCCCTTTCGTCTGTAAGTTATAGTTTTTTTGCTTGTTCGTTTGGATAGTGTAGCAAAAGACAGGCTGTGACGCCAGAAGAAAGTCCTCACGACCTATATATCACACGCCCACCAATGATGGTCATTCGCACGTTCAGATTCTCATCGAGCAGAATTATGTCGGCATCTGCTCCTGCTACGAGTCGGCCTTTCGATGTCAAACCCATCGCTTCAGCGGGGGTTGCCGTTCCCATCGCCAATGCTTCCGGCAGCGAAATCCCCGCAAATTGAATCACATTCCGTAAAACCGCGTCCAGTGTGGCGGTGCTGCCTGCTAATGCGCCTGAAGCAGTCCGGGCAACGCCTTCAGTAACCGTGATCGGCTGCGCACCGAGCGTATATAAACCGTCTTGTAACCCGGCTGCTCGCATCGAATCAGTGATGAGAATCGTGCGTTTTGCGCCTTTCGCCCGCACGAGCAGCTTAACCATCGCCGGGTGAACGTGGATTCCATCGCCAATGATTTGCGCGTAGATTTGGTCATCGGTTAATACGCCGCCGAGCGTACCGGGATTGCGGTGATGCAGGCCGAGCATGGCGTTAAAGGTGTGTGTTGCCTGCCGTACACCATGATCGGCAGCCTCAGTAATTTCTTCATAACTCGCGCCTGTATGCCCTGCCGCAAATTCGATTCCCTGGCTGACTGCGAGTTCAATCAATTCGGCAGCGCCTTTGATTTCCGGCGCGACGGTGATGAGCTTCACGACACCGCTTTCCAGCCAGCGTCTATATTCCGCCGGATCGGGCAAGCGAATATCGGACGAGGGCTGCGCACCTGGAAACGCCGTGTTGATATACGGGCCTTCGACATGCACTCCAAGATGCTGTGCGCCGTCGGCGGGCTGCGGACAGCGGGCGACATTCTCAATTGCATTGATAATGGCATCTGGCGGCGCGGTCATCGTGGTTGGGAAATAGCTGGTCACGCCATGCTCGGCAAAAAAACGCGCCATGCCGTGAATCGCTTCCGGCGTGGCATCCATCGTGTCATGACCACTGCCGCCGTGAACGTGAACATCAATCAGGCCGGGGGCGACCCACATACCCCGCGCATCAATCACCGTATCTGCGGACATCGTGCTTGAATCAGGCTCAATCGCGCTGATTTTGCCATTTTCGAAGACTAATGTTTGACCCGTAATGATCTCCTGCGGCGTGACCAATTGACCGCCTGTGATTCGTGTTCGCATAATTGGACTCCCCTCGGTCATTTCAAATCGAATATAGTATAGACAGTATTTTTGTAATCGCTTCATGTTAAGGACAATCATGATTACTATCAAGGCTTCGATTCCCTGCGCTTCGCCTCCCGCCTGGGCTGTGCTGGAGCGCAAACTCATCGACATTATGAACGAGTCGGTGTATCCCTATCTCGAAAAATATACTCGAAAGGACGGCACACTCATCTGGCGCGATACCTACCCGGACACGCGCGATGGGGCAGACGATTTTTACGAAAGCTTCTATAACTGGCCGCTGTTCTATCTGCTTGGTGGCGGCGATCATTTGCTTTTGCTGGCGCATCGGCAATGGGATGCGGTCACACGTCAGTTGACCGAATACGGCCTCGTTCATAAAGAATATGAGCGCGGCTATGATCAGTTCCATCAAAGTGAAAGTTATATTTATTTTTATTTTTTATGTCTCGCTGATCCGACCAATCCCAAGTTGATCGAACGCGCACGGCGTTTCGCAGGCTTCTACCTCAACGAAGACCCTGAAGCGCCCAACTACGATCCCGAACACAAAATCATTCGCGCGCCACACAATGGCAGCGCTGGGCCGCGACTGGGCTTCAGCGATGGCGACGAAGAAGCGTCCTATGGCTGGTCAGCCGGGATGCGTCCGTATGGGCTGCCTTTCGAGGACGTGCCGGGTGTGAATACCTACGACGATCTCAAAGACCCGGAACTGGCGCTGCGGATGGGACAGGCCATGCAGAAACGGATGCGCGAGGGCGATGTCGCCAATAACCTATTCGCAATAAGCCTCGTCACCAACGCCTATATGCTCACAGGCGATGAGAAATACAAAGAATGGGTGCTGGAATATCTCGGTGCGTGGATTGAACGTACCCGCCAGAATGATGGTTTGGTGCCGGATAACATTGGCTTGTCCGGCAAGGTAGGCGAGTATATTGACGGCAAATGGTATGGTGGGCTGTACGGTTGGACGTGGCCGCATGGCTTTTACAACATCGGTTACGCTGCATTGGTCGCCGCCCAGGATGCCTATCTGATGACGAAAGACCCGTCCTATCTCGATCTGCCGCGCATCCAAATGGACAAAATCATTGGGCTGGGCAAGGTTCTCGACCTGGACAGCCTCGAAGACATGAGCCTCTATCATCACTATATTGGGCTTTTCGCTTCATTAGGTGAAGATCGTAAGCTGTTCGTTGTTCCGAATCGCTATGCCGATTCCGGTTGGTTCGATTACCAGCCTGTGCCGATGCCCCAGCCAGCAGCGCTCTGGAATATCTCGATGGCTGATGCGGACTGGACACGCATCAAGGAAATTCGCGAAAAAAGTGGCTACGATTGGCGCACAGTGACCCCCTTCCGCGATAAAGGCGATCAAGGCCACGAAGAACCCTGGCTTGCCTACCTGATGGGCGAAAATCCGACCTATCCCGAAACGATGCTGGCCGGGACTTATGGGCAGGTGTGCCGCCGTCTGGAACTTATTCGCGTCGATCAAGCCGATTTGACGCAGGTCAATATTCACCACTGGCAGCAGCTGAACCCGGTTATCACGGAAGCGTTGGTACAGTTGATATTGGGTGCGCCGCAGGTGATTTACTACGGCGGGATGCTCATTTCGCGCCTGCGCTATTTCGACGCCGAGCGTCAACGTCCCGGCTTGCCGCAGGATGTCGCCGCGCTTGTGGAAAAACTGGAAGCGGATCGTGTCGTGGTACGGCTGGTCAATCTCAGCCCGTTCCATGCGCGAAATGTCATCATTCAGGCAGGCGGTCTGGGCGAACATCAATTTGTTTCCGCCACCTATCAGGAACGCGCCAGTGATTATCCCGGCGACCTCAGCCGCTATGCCGCGCCTGCTCTCCAAACAAAAACGCGCGAGGTCGCGATCAATGATCGTTATCTGCGCATTCATATGCCACCAGCGATGGAGATTACATTGGATTTGAAGGTGGAACGGTTTGTGAATTCGCCGTCCTACACCGCCGCGCCGAAATTCTAAGGGCTGGAATTCTAACCTCCTTGCCCCTCTGCTACAGGCATTTCCGTTGGTCAACCAATGACTTGGAGAGGGAGTTAGACTGATCTGAAGCCCCTCCCTATTGCTATGGGGAGGGGTTTGGGGCGGGGACTGAATTTTTTAACGGCTCTCGCTTTTCAAATCGAGCCAGGCGAGTTCAGCGGGTGTCAGCTTGACCTCGGACGCTTCGACATTGAGGCGCACTTCTTCCGGCGTTTGCGGGGCAAGCAGCGCGAAAATGTTCAACGGTTGGCTGGTGACAAAGGCGACGGCGATCTGTGCCAGCGTCAGGCCTTTTTCTTTTGCCAATTCCTCTGCACGATCCAGCCGTCGGAAGTTGTCCTCGGAAATGTACGAATTGACGACGACTTTATCGAAATAAGCCTCAAACGTATCGAGATTGTCGCGCCGGAAGCGTCCAGAGAAAAATCCACCCGCCAGACTTGACCAGGTAAACAGCGCCATATTTTGTTGACCGTACCAGGCGCGGTCTGCCTCATGTGCTGGCCCGCTGACGCTGACGCAGCCCGACCATGGTTCGTGAATCATTTCCGCGAGACTCAGATTTGGACTGCTGGCGGCGAATGGGATGAGGCCGTGTGCGGCGGCATATTCATTGGCTTCACGGACGCGCTCATAACTCCAGTTTGAGCCACCAAATGGCCCAATTTTCCCGGCTTTATGATGCTCATTCAGGATTTCGACAATCGGCCCCACCGGAACGCTCGGATCGTCACGGTGCAGCAGGTAAATGTCGATATAATCGGTTTGAAAACGCGCCAGTGAGTCGTGAATATCTGCAGTGATGTCAAAAGGTGTCACGCGTTTACGATCCTGGTTGAGGTGCGCCCCTTTTCCGACAATGACGACCTGATCGCGCAGGCGATTTTCACGAATCCACTTACCAACGGTGCGCTCGTTATCACCACCACCATAAACGTGGGCGGTGTCGAATGTTGTGATGCCCAGTTCCAAAACCGCATCGAGCAGTTCAAAACTTTTTTGCTCTTCTTTCGAACTCGCCAGAATTGTGCCATGCACAATGCGCGAAATCGGCTTATCAACGCCTGCTAATTTTCCGTATTGCATAATTTTTTATTCCTGTTGTCTTCTAGTATTGCTATTCAATTTGCGTTTTATTGTCGCTATTCCATCGGATATTTAAGGCCCCATTGGGCGCGGATTTCGTCCATCGTTTTCATGATCGCTAGTGTTTCGTCCAGCGGCATCACATCGCTTTCGAGCTTTCCGGCACGCAGGCAGTTCCCAACTTCAATCGCTTCGTAGTTGTAACCGTTGCCTTCATGCGGAACGTCGATGTCGGTTTCTTCTTTCCCGTAAACGGTCAGCGTGAGCTTGGTGGGTTTCCAGAACAGGGAGTGAATCTTGATGCGGCCTTCTGTGCCGAGGATAAAGGCTTCCATTGGTGTATTGGTGCGAACAGCCGTCGAAAACAGGGAAAGTTTTCCTTTGTCGTAACCGAGGATTACCGCTGCCTGCTCATCGACATTGGTTTCGCCCAGGTGCGCCATCCCGGTAACACGTGATGCGTTGCCGAAAATCATCGACGACAGCGAGAGGCAGTAAATGCCCACGTCGAGCATCCCGCCACCGCCCAGCGCAGGGTCAAAAGCGCGGCTTTTTGGGTCGAATCCGGCGCGAAAGCCGAAATCGGATGTAATCATGCGCACTTCGCCAATTGCACCCTGCGCGATCAGTTCGCGTACTTTCACCATCGCCGGGATGTAGCGCGTCCACATCGCTTCCACCAGAAGGATGCCTTTTTCACGGGCGAAATTGACAACTTCGGTGGCTTCTTTCAGGTTGATGGTAAACGGCTTTTCGCACAGTACGGCTTTACCGTTTTTCAAACACAGCAGCGTATTTTCTTTGTGGAAGGGGTGGGGAGTTGCGACATAGACCGCATCGACTTCGGGGTCTTCTGCCAGTTGCTCGTAGGACGCATATCGGCGCGGTATGTTAAATTCGTCGCCAAATTTATCGGCGTTTGCCTGCGTGCGCGACCCCACCGCGACCAGTTCGGCATCCGGCACAACTGTCAGGCCAGTCGCAAATTTTTTCGCGATTCCACCGGGGCCGATGATTCCCCATCGAATTTTTTCTTGCATGTTGAGTCCTCTAAAATATTGAGAAGGTGAAAAATTTCGCTAAAGTATAACCTGTTGAGAGGGAGTATGCACGAGGAGAAAAACAAACTTCAGTCTCGCTGGGAGGCTTGGTTCAGGCACAAAGAACACAGAGATTTTTGAAAATTCCTCTGTGTTCTCTGTGCCTCTGTGGTTAATATTGGATTCCAGGCTTAGGCGACAGGTTCGTTTTCCATCGTCTTGAATGGATCGTATTCCTGTTCTCGCTGTTCACGGAACTGCTTGGTATACAGGCGGTAGTAATGGCCTTTCGCCCGCATCAGTTCGGCGTGAGAACCCATTTCTTCGATGCGTCCGGCGTTGATGACGAAGATGCGATCCGCGCGTTTGATGGTCGAAAGTCGATGCGCGATGACGAAGCTGGTGCGGCCTTGCATCAGATTTTCCATACCGCGTTGGATCAGCGCTTCTGTCAATGTATCGACGGAACTGGTCGCCTCGTCCATGATGAAAATTTCAGGCTTTGCCAGCACCGCACGTGCCAGACTGATGAGCTGTTTCTGGCCTACCGAGAGCAGATTCCCGCCTTCGCCGACCTGCGCCTCATAGCCACCCTCAAGCGTAATGATGAAGTCATGAGCGCCTGCCAGTTTCGCGCCTTCTTCCACTTCGGCATCCGTTGCCTCCAGCCGACCATAGCGTAGATTTTCGCGAATCGTACCGGAGAAGAGATGCGGTGTTTGCAGCACCATGCCGATATGCGATTGAATCGTGTGCATCGTCAGGTCGGTGTAGTCGCGCCCATTGATGCGGATCACGCCGCTTTTCGGTTCATAGAAGCGGCAGATCAGATTCACGATGGTCGATTTACCCGCGCCCGTTGGCCCGACCAGCGCAATCGTCTCACCCTGTTTGACTGTCACGGAAAAATCGCGCAGAACGGGTTTTTCCGGGTCATAATGAAATTCTACATGGTCGAACTCGATGTCACCTGCAATCGACGGCGCTTCAATCGCGCCCGGTTTATCGACCACTTCCGGCACAGCATCGATCAGCGAGAAGGTGCGCTCTGCAGAAGCAATCGCCTGCTGCATCGAGGCGTATATACGCGCGATGTCCTGGATCGGCCACAGCATGAATGTCACGTAGGAGATAAACGCCTGAATACCGCCGATGGTGATCGCGCCGACCTGCGCCTGAATACCGCCGTTGACGATAATCGCGCCCAAAGCGAATGCGCTGATTAACTGCACGACAGGCAAAAACAGCGCCGAAAGCCAGGATGCGCGGTACGAAGCCCTATACATATCACTGGTCAGAACGCCAAATTCTTCCAGATTTTTATCTTCGCGTCCCAGCCCCTTGACCACACGTACACCCGTGATGTTTTCGTTATACGAACCCGTGATTTTCGAGTTGATCTTACGCACCAGACGGTACTGAATGATGATCTTCTGCTTGAACCAGTAGGCGACACCGATCAAAATCGGAATCAGGACGAAAACGATCAGCCCTAACTGCCAGTTGATCGACAGCATGAAAACCAGCGAAGTCGTGATGTTCATGACCGCCCAGGCGCTGTCGAGCATACCCCACGTCACCAACTCGGCGATACGCTCGGTATCGGAGGTAAGGCGCGACATGATCCAGCCCACAGGTGTCCGGTCATAATACGAGAACGAGAGCTTTTGCAGGTGGTTAAACAATTTCTGGCGCAGGTCATATTGAACGCGATGCCCCAGGATGCCTGCCAGATAGATGAACGAAAACACCATGATGGCGAAGATCACCACGATCACGCCATAGACCGCGATAATGCTCCACAAAGCGTCGGCATTGCGGGGAATGATGGCCTCGTCGATGATGCGCTTGGTCAAAAATGTGAGATAAGACTCCATAATTGACACAACGCCAATCGCGGCCAGGAAGCTCGCGACCCATTTCCAGTGCGGCCTCACCAGACCCAGGATGCGCATGAGCGTCCTGCCGTCAAATTTACTGTCAAACTCTTCTTCGTCGTGATACGTTTCAGACAAGGGTCGTTTCCCTTTCCAGCTCATCTTCAATGCGAGCTTGTACGTCGTAAACCTGGCGGTAGATGCCCGGTTCATACATCAATTCGTCGTGTGTGCCGCGCTGTACGATGCGGCCTTTGTCCATCACCAGAATCAGATCGGCGTTCATCAGGCTCTGGATACGATGCGCGATGATAAACGTCGTTCGATTGCGCATCATTTTCTGAAGCGCCGCGCGGATGTCCGCCTCGGTTTCGGTGTCTACGGATGAAGTCGAGTCATCCAAAATCAGAATGCGCGGATTTTTCAGCAGCGTTCGCGCCAGGGCGACACGCTGTTTTTGACCGCCGGAAAGCGTCACACCACGTTCGCCGACCAGCGTCTTGTAGCCTTCGGGAAACGATAGAATGACCTCATGCACCGCCGCCGCGCGGGCAGCCACTTCGACTTCCTCATCCGTCACCTCGCGGCTCACGCCATAGGTGATATTCTCGCGAATGCTCCGCGAAAACAGGAATGGTTCCTGCTCGACCATGCCGATTTCTTCGCGCAGGTAGCGCCGTGCGATGGTGTTGAGTTCCACGCCATCCAGCTTAATACTGCCGCTGGTATATTCATAGTAGCGGGGTAGCAAGTTGATGAGCGATGTTTTGCCCGAACCTGTAGACCCCAGGAGCGCGATGGATTGACCTGGCTCACAGCGGAAGCTGATGTCTTGCAGTACAGGTTCGCCATCTTTGTACTCGAACGAAACATCATCAAAGACGATTTCGCCGCGTGTCTGCTGTGGGAGGCGTTGACCTTCGTCCAGTGGTTCGCGAATCTCGCGCAGCATTTCCATTACACGCCCGTAAGAGACCAGCGCGGTAGACATCTGCGTGATGAGGCGACCCAATTCACGCATCGGCCAGATAATGCGCGTCACCATACCTGCATAGGCAATGTAGACACCAACGCTGATCTCGCCGTTAATCGCCATGACCGCGCCGAGTGTCAGGCCGCCCAACATCTGGACAAAGCCGATGCTATCGGAAACCGGCCAGTAGATCGCCATCATTTTGAGCATGTTGCGCCCCAATGTGAAGCGTTTCCAGTTTTCCTGGTCGAATTTCTCGATTTCGAATTCCTGGCGGGCGAACGCCTTGACCACGCGCACACCTGTCAGGTTTTCTTGCAGCCGTGTCGAAAGCACCGCGTCCTGCACCTGGAACGACTCATAAACTTTTTCGATCTTTTTGAAGAAAACGAACGACATGATGAGCATGATCGGAATCGCGATGACCGACAGCAGAGCAAGCTTCACATTTAACAGCAAAATCGCCGTGAAATTGATGACAAAAAGCGTCAGAATTCGCGCCGCGCCGATGATCTGCTCGGCATAAAAGCGCCGGATGGCATCAACGTCCGAGGTGGAGCGCTGAATCAATTCACCCGTTTGTGTTTTGTCGTGATAGGTGAAGTGAAGCCGTTGTAAATGATCGTAAATGTAGTTACGGAGCCGGAGCGATACCCCTTCGGATGACTTCGCAGACAGCTTGCCGCTTTGAAACGTGAATGCGCCTTCCAGCAGCGCCAGCACAATAAAGAGCAGGGCAATCGTCAGCAGAATATCCATCGGCGCGGTGTCGCCACCCAGGACGGTATCGACAAAATATGCCAATAGTAAAAATGACGCTGTTTTTGCGATGGTCGCGAGTACCAACGAAAAAATAGCGCCGACATATGGCACCCGAAATCCAGTTAATAACCGCCACAAGCCCTGTAAACGGTTATCCGATATGGCATTTTTCAAATCGTATGTTGGTGTTTGTTGCAAAGGAAATGACCTCCCCCTTTGTGCTATCGGCGTGAAAAAAAAGCCGGGGTTTTCCAGGCCATAGGTCATTATACTTGACCTAGATGAACCATTATATACCCATTTCGATCCAATAGAAATGGTCAATAACGATATTTATGAGCCTTTAGGGTTATTAAAGGGTCAAAATAAATGATGGAGAATAAAGACAATAAACTTGACCTTATCACAAGGCTGTAATGTGGTAGGGTGGCCCGACGATCCGAAAATTTGCCCCTCCACGTGTCGAAAATTTCACTTCCAACCGTGCGTCAATTGCGGGCATCGTGTTATCGGGATACCAGCCGCGCCCTTTCTTAACGAGGATAAATAAGCCATGTTCATCGCCCATCGACATAAACATTTCGTTGAATGTGATGTGATACAGAGGACAGCCAATCTGCTTCTGAAGCATCTTCGCGAAACCCGGCACATCGTCCAGTGCCAGCCCGATCTCGCTGATACTCAGTAAACTTGCGCTGTTAAACGGTGTAGACTGCCGATTGGGAATGTCGTGTCGGGCGATAAATTCGTCGATATTACCTTCAGGGTCGGCAAAATAAACGGCGTGGGCATTCCACGACTCAAACGAAAATTCAGTTTGCCCGTCCGGTGATGCCAGCAAATCGACTCGCGATTCCAGCCATGCTTTGGCCTCGGCGAAAAGATGCTCAGGCACATTAAAGGCGAAATGGTGATAGGCGGGAGCAGGCTCGGCAAGTGCGGTAAATGTGAGTTTTGATTCGCCAATATTCAGCGTGAACCAATCGTTTCCTGCGTCGTGAAGCGGAATTTCGAGGATCCGCGTGTAAAAATCGCGCTGTTTCTCCAGTTTATTGGTGAATAGGCGTAGTTCGTTAATGTACATCGGCTGCTCTCCCTTCGATCACCTCTACTATGACATAAAGATGCTCGTTCGGAAATGAACCAAAGTGGGAGATACAGCCTGTACTAAAGGGTAGAAATCTAAGTCTGGTAATGTTGCCGAATCATTGGGATCAGGTATTCGTTAAATGCGCGGTTCACGTCGTATTCCGCTGACCAGTTCCAATCGCGGCGGGCGGCGCTGTCGTCAATGTCCGCAGGCCAGCTATCGACAATATTTTGCCGTCCACTGCTTGGCTCATAGGTGATCTCCGTTCCCGGAAATGATTTTTGAACCAGTTCAGCGACTTCGGCAGCCGATAAACTGAAGCTGCTGACGTTATAGACCGCCTGCGTCAGTTTTTCGCGCGGGGCATCCGCCAGCATCAGCAGTGCTTTGATCGCGTCTGGCATCGCCATAAACGGAATAGTCGTGTCCGGGCGCACGAATGATGTGTAAGGCAAACCCTGCGCGGCGGCATGGAGCATTTCTGGCGCGTAATCGCTCGTCCCACCGCTGGGCATGGTGATGGCACTGATGAGACCGGGGAAGCGCACACTGCGGAAATCTACACCGTGCGGCTCTGGTGTTACGGCAAGCTGGCGATAATGGCTGGTGTAGTAGCGACCCAGGTGTTCACAATACAGCTTGTTGCAGCCGTACATCGTGGTCGGCATGGTGTATTGGTCTTCTGTAACGGGCGCGAGTATGGCTTTCGTTTCTAAGTCCGGTACGCCATAGACGGCAATCGAACTTGGGAAAATGAATTTCACGGGTTTTGCACGCCAGCGGGCTTGCTCAATCGCCAGTTGCAGCAAATTGACCGTCCCTTGCACATTGACGCGGTGGGCTGCCTCTGGTCTGAACTCGGAGTGAGTCGAAAGCAGCGCGGCGAGGTGATAAATCGTGTCGATCTCGTACTCGCTCATCAGGTTGTCGAGCAGATCGGTATCAAGTATATCGCCGACGATGCAGGTGTCGATCAGCTTCGATTTTTCTTCATCCATGCCGCGAATATCCAGCACGACGACGTTGGGCTTATCTTCCAGCGCGTGCATCTGCTCGATCAGACCGTGACCGACTTCACCGTTCGCACCAGTGATGAGAATGACTTTTTTACGCATAAATTCAGGACAATCCTTCCCAGGGTTTTAAAATGACTTTGGCACAGTTGCCGGAAACCTGTGTTTCCCACGCCTGTTGAATCTGTTCCAGCGGAAATTTGTGGCTGATGAGTTGATCCAGGCTGTCGCGGGTATCGCGGACAATCCGCATCAGTTTCGGCGTGTCCTTCAGATTATAATGCCACGAGCCGAGCAATGTCAGCCCTTTGCGGATCATATCGGGGCTAATGCGAAGGGGTGTATCCGCACCGGACTCGCCGACAAACGCGACCATTCCACGCCGCCGCGCCGCATCAATGCACAGGCGATGTGCCGCCACTACGCCGGAGCAATCAACCGCTTTATCAATGCCCAGACCGTTTGTGAGGCTCATAATTTGTTCCAGCGCATCGGGATCGTTCGGGTTGATGACGGCTTCCGCGCCCAGATCAAGCGCCCGCTGTGTGCGCCAGGGGTGCGATTCGATGCCGATCACCCGCGCACCGCGATAACGCGCATTGATAACCCCGCCCAGGCCGACTGGCCCTAAACCCGCGATCAGCACCGTATCAAAGGCATCGACTTTCATACTTTCGAACGCGCCAAAAGTCGGCCCCAGTCCACAGCACAGCATCGAGGCGTGGTCGTAAGAAATATCATCGGGGATTGGGACGAGCAGCCAGTCATTTTTGAGCAGATACTGCGCCATTGTTGCACGGCCTTCCTGCCCACCTGTAAATTCGACAAAATCAGGGCCATTCTGGCAGTGAATATAATCTCCAGCGAGGCACAACGCGCATTTTCCGCAAGGATAAGTTGGCATCACGACCACGCGATCCCCAACTTTCACACGCCCCGCCGATGCGATTTCAACCACTTCGCCCGCCGCTTCGTGACCGAGAAATTCCGACGGCTTCCCGGCTAAAAATCCTTTGTACTCTGTACACATCGGCGTGGAATGCACTTTTACCAACGCCCAATTCTCAACGGGTTTTGGTGTCGGAACTTCGATTACTCCACCCTGGCGTTCGCCGAGGATAACCGCTTTTTTCATGATGTTCCTTTTAGTCGGTAAGTGCGATCTGCGCTGTATGTAAGGCTTCGTCAAATGTGATGCGTTTGGTATAGGCTGGATTTTGGGCAGATTTATAACCGCCGAAAATGGCGTGTCCGGCCTGCATCCAGAAGCAATCGACACTGGCGAAACCAGCCTCGCGCAGCCACAAAAGCTGGTCAATCAGCGATGAAGGTTTATCAAAATCGTCAGGGAATTTATAGTAATTCCAGCCCGTTGCGACGAATTGAGTGTCAAAAAATTCCTGACCTGCGCCAATGTCAATCGACTGTTGCAGCGCGGCACGATCCCAGGTGGCAGCGAATAATTCGTTCGCTTCCTGGCGCTGTGGCAGAACCAGATCGGCGATCAAAAACGCGCCGCGCTCTGAAAGCTGCTGGTTGACGGCTTTAAATAACGCTGCTTTTCCATTTCCGGTGAGATGGTGGATACACAGCGATGAAATCACGCAGTCAGCGCCCTGCATAAGGGGATGCCAGTCATCCGATTGCATATCAAATGGCGCGACTGTGGCCCGTTCACCGAATGCACTTAATCGCTGTGCCGTTTGCGTTCGCATATCTTCCGAAATATCGAGCGCCAGAAGGGTCGATTGGGGAAAGCTTTGCAAAATTGCCGCCGCTAATCTGCCTTCGCCGGATGCCAACTCGACCACGCGAAACGCCTGATCCTGATCGAAGGGCAGCAGCGTGAGCAGGGTCGCGATTTGCTCGGTACGCTGCGGGACGGCAATCTGCGCGAGCAGGCGATAAGTTTTTGAATTGTCCTCTGTCCAGCGATTACCCGTCATCGGCTGTGTTTTCCTCCACTTAAACAATCACACACTTACCCAGATAATCGCACGCTTACCCAGATAATCACACGTTATTGCATAGGGGCTTTCGCCTAAGCAATGGCGTGTTCGCCCATTTCGCTGCCCGCTTTCAAAAGCGCGTTCATGGCTTCTGGCGTGTGTGCTTCGGCATAAATACGTAAAAGTGGCTCTGTACCACTCGGACGGATCAACAACCAACTATGATCGGTCATATAAAATTTTACGCCGTCCAGCGTATCAACGCGGCTGACCGTTTCACCGTTCAGCTGAGTGGGCGCGGAGTCTACAAGCATGGCAACGATTTGCTTTTTAGGGACTTGCCGCGTCAGGTGAGTATCAATGCGGCCATAATGCGCTGGGCCAAAATTCGCCTGCAAATCGGCGATGATTTCGTGGAGTGGGGCGCGAGTTTCCGCCATAATTTCCAGCAGCATCAACCCCATCAAAATCCCATCACCGGCGGGGCTC